>CALSQF010000019.1 GCA_943788425.1 uncultured Planktomarina sp. | reverse complement strand
AGGCCAAAATATCAAGTGCGCGAAGGGTAATATCGCGCGCTGAGCCTAAAGGTGTTGCCACAAGGTATAAGCCGGGCTCCAACTTCATCAAATTATGATTCACCTCTGGACCCCTTTGTGGATTGCCATAAAATGCAGCTAACACAGATCTAACAATCTCTGAAGGGCGCTTTGACAATGAATTTTCTAATCCCATCACTGTCGCAACTGCGCGGCGTGGCCGTATTGGCCTTTTGTACATCAGTGCTGCTGACCGCCTGTGTTGCCCCTTCAGGCGGTCCGATGTCGGGGGGTGGCCTCCGGCTTGACGGCAGCAAAACAGTGCAAGTCGCAGTGCTCTTGCCGCTCACAGCGGCGGATGAACGGGTGCAAGAATTGGCGCTCTCCGCAGAGCAAGCGGCGCGTATGGCCATGTCTGATCTGAAAGGCCGGGTCGACATGCAGATGCAAGTCTACGACACGGCAGGGCTTGAGACCCAGGCGGCGGAAATGGCGCAACTTGCGGTCCAAGAGGGCGCGCAGGTGATCGTAGGTCCGCTTTATGCCGGTGCGGCCAATGCGGCGGGACTGGCAGTGGCCGGCAGCGGTGTCAGCGTTTTATCCCTATCGAATAATATCGAGATTGCAGGCGGCAATGTCTATGTTTTAGGCCATACGTTTCAGAACACAGCCGAGCATTTGGTGGCCTACGCAACGGAGCAGGGAAAATCACGCGCGCTTTTGGTGCATGCCAACACCGTGCCGGGGCAAGCTGGCCGCGACGCCCTAGAGCAAGCCTTGGAGGCGCAGGGCAGTTTCGTCGCCGGTGTCGAGGGGTATGAATTTACCCAGCAGGATTTGGTCGAGGCCATGAGCCGCGTGGCCGAACGCAATGATGTCATCGACGCTGATATCGTATTTTTGACCGCCGATTATGACGGTGGGTTGCCCTTGATTGCGCAATTGCTGCCAGAGGCCGGGGTGGATCCGCAGATGGTGCAATATGCCGGTTTGGCGCAGTGGGACGCTTTGCCCTCCGCTTTTCATTTGCCCGCGATTCAAGGCGGATGGTTCGCCATGCCAAGTCCGCAGCGCAGTGAACAATTCAAAGCGCGCTTTCAATTCGTTTATGGCCGCGCGCCGCACCCTTTGGCGGCCATTGCCTATGACGGTGTGGCGGCGGTGGGTGCTTCGGTGGCCACGGGCAATCGCGATGCGTTGAACCGCCAGGGTTTGACCCTGACCAGCGGTTTTCAAGGCGCGGCCGGTATTTTTCGTTTGCGAGAAGATGGCACGGTTGAACGCGGCTTGGCGGTGGCCACCATTGAAGGCAATCAAGTCGTGGTGCTGTCGCCGGCTCCGCGCAGTTTTTCCAGTATCGGATTTTAGGCTTGGAGCTGTCCACCCTTCGGGCGCCCTCGGAGCTTATTCTGGAGGCGTCTGACATCTTTGATCGTGAGGATGTTGCAGCGCAGATTGAAAGCGCTGTGGCAGGTCTCAGCGATACGACGGCAATACGCGTGGCGGTGGTGGGCATCCTGCGCCAGAGCCGCGCTGCAGGGCTGGAACGGATTTCGGCCGCCTTCAAAGTGGCTCCTTTTGCATCGCAGGCCGCAACGGCGAGCTATTGCTATTTGACAGATTGCGCCGTGGCTGCAGCCTATGATGCGGCGCTGCGCTACCTGCATCCCCGGCAAGTTGCGACCACCTCTGAGCAACTGGCGATTGTGGCGGTCGGTGGCTATGGACGGGGCGGCATGGCGCCTTTCTCAGATGTCGATTTACTTTTTGTTATCCCCTATAAGATGACCGCTTGGGCCGAGAGCGTGATTGAAAGCCTGCTTTATGTGCTATGGGATTTGCGCCTTAAGGTGGGCCATGCCAGCCGCACGGTCCGTGATTGTCTTCGGCTTGCGCGGGAAGACTATACGATTCGCACATCTTTGGTTGAAATGCGGTTCTTGCTCGGTGATCATGAGGTGTTCCAGCAGCTGCAAACCCAGCTTCGGGAAAAGCTTTTTAAACTCACAGTGGGGGAATTTACCGAAGCCAAGCTTGCGGAACGTGAGGCGCGCCACCTCAAGCAGGGTGGTCAGAGGTATATGGTGGAGCCGAATGTCAAAGAGGGCAAGGGCGGGCTGCGGGACCTGCAATCGCTTTATTGGATTGAGAAATATATCAACGGCGTGTTTCATGCCGAGCAATTGGTTGAAGCAGGCGTGTTCAGCGCCGAAGAGTTCGCAACATTTGAGGCCGCGCAGAATTTTCTCTGGGCTGTGCGCTGTCATCTGCATTTGATTGCCAATCGCGCTATGGACCAGCTGACCTTTGAGTTGCAGGTCGCGGTCGCTGAGGCCATGGGGTACCGAGACCGCGGCGGGCGGCGGGCCGTGGAGCATTTCATGCAGGCCTATTTCCGCCACGCGACAAAAGTTGGGGAATTGACCCGTATTTTCCTAACCGCCCTTGAGGCTGCGCAGATGAAGAAAGAGCCAGTCGTGCTGCGTGTTTTGCGCCGAAAACCAAAGTTGAAACCTGGCTTTTGCGTGCTGCAAAACCGCTTGGCCCTTTCCGATCCAGAAGCGTTTTTAAAAGATAAAATGAACCTGCTTCGGTTGTTTGAGGAGGCGATGCGCACGGGGCTTTTGATCCATCCCAATGCCATGCGCCTTTTGTCGGCGAACCTGCATTTGATAGATGGGTCGATGCGCAAGTCGGATGAGGCCGTTCGAATTTTTACCGATATTCTTCTGAAGCACGGCAATCCTGAGCGGGGATTGCGGCGGATGAATGAGCTGGGCGTTTTAGCGGCATTTATTCCTGAGTTTGAACCGATTGTCGCTATGATGCAGTTTAACATGTATCACTCCTACACGGTTGATGAGCACACCATTCAAACGATCAGCCATCTGGCTGCGATAGAGCGCAGGGAATTGATTGAGGAGCTGCCGGTCGCCAGCGGGATATTGGCTGAGGGGCTGAACCGAAAAGTGCTCTATGTGGCACTGCTGCTGCATGATATTGGTAAGGGGCGGCCCGAAGATCATTCGGTACTTGGTGCGAAAATTGCCCGTGAAGTTGCGCCACGTTTGGGGCTCAAGCCACGGGAAGTGGAGACGGTCGAGTGGCTGGTGCGGCACCATCTTTTGATGTCCGATATGGCGCAAAAACGTGATATTGCCGATCCGCGCACCGTGCGGGATTTCGCTAAAGCTGTGCAATCGGTCAAGCGGCTGGATCTTTTGACGGTTTTAACCGTCTGTGACATTTCAGGCGTGGGCCCTGGCGTATGGAACAATTGGAAAGCTGTGCTGATCCGCGCGTTGTACCGGCAAACTAAAAAGGCGCTGGAGACCGGGCTGGAAGATCTCAACCGGGAAAACCGCGGCACGGAGGCCAAGAAAAACCTACGCAAAGCGCTTCCCGATTGGTCCAAAGTGGCGCTGCGCCATGAAACGAACCGCCACTACCCGCCTTATTGGCAAGGTCTGCATGTCACCGCACATCAAATTTTTGCCCGGCTGCTTTTGGATATTCCAGATGATGAAATCCGGATGGATTTACAGCCTGATGAAGATCGCGACGCGACCCGGATTTGCTTTGCAATGGCCGATCACCCGGGGGTGTTCAGCCGAATTTGTGGCGCTTTGGCCTTGAGCGGGGCAAATGTGGTCGATGCGCGCACTTTCACCAGCAAGGACGGATACGCCACTGCTGTCTTTTGGGTGCAGGATGCGGAAGGTCATCCCTATAAGGACCTGCGACTTGGCCGTTTGCAAAAGATGATTAATGAGACCTTGCAAGGCACGCTTGTTGCCCGCGAGGCCATTCAATCGCGTGATAAAATCAAAAAACGTGAACGGGCGTTTCAGGTGCCCACTTCGATCAGTTTTGACAACGAAGGCTCTGAAATCTATACGATCATTGAGGTCGATACGCGTGACCGATTGGGCTTATTATATGATCTGACCCGCACATTAGCCGCAGCCAATGTGAATATCTCTAGCGCGGTGATTGCCACCTATGGTGAACAGGTGGTTGATACGTTCTACGTCAAAGACATGTTTGGGCTGAAGCTGCACGCCAAGGCCAAGCGGGACAGTTTGGAGCAAAAACTACGGGATGCCTTGAAGCAAGGTGCGACGAGGGCGCTCTCATGACGATGATGCGGGGGTTCTTTACGGTCGGGTTTTGGACCTTGGTGTCGCGCGTAATGGGATTTTTGCGCGATGTTTTGATTGCTGGCGCTCTTGGGGCCTCCCCGGTGGCAGAGGCGTTTTTCCTGGCATTTTCTTTGCCAAATCTGTTTCGTAGGTTTTTTGCTGAAGGGGCATTTAATATCGCCTTCGTGCCAATGTTTTCCAAAAAGCTGGCTGCGGGTGATGACCCGCTTACCTTTGCGCGGGATGCGTTGTCCATGTTGGCGCTGGTGCTGATTGGGCTGAACGCGCTGGCCATGCTGGCGATGCCCTATTTGGTTTGGGCCATGGCAAGTGGCTTTGTGGGCGACGAACGCTTTGATCTCACTGTGTTGTTTGGCCGAATTGCCTTTCCCTATATTCTTTTCATTTCGCTCGCCGCTTTGATTTCAGGTGTGCTCAATTCCGCCGGGCGGTTCGTGGCGGCTGCGGCTGCGCCTGTTTTGCTGAATATTTGCTTTATTCTGGCGCTGTTTGCGGCGCAACGGTTGGGCTGGGATATTGGTTTGACGTTGGCGTGGAGCGTGCCTGTGGCTGGGATTGCGCAATTGGCTGTGCTTTGGATTGCTGCGCTCCGGGCTGGGTTTAAGGTGTTGCCGCGCTGGCCGAAAATGACACCAGAGCTTAAACGCTTGGCGATGATCGCCGCCCCTGCCGCGCTGGCTGGCGGGGTTGTGCAGGTCAATTTGCTGGTCGGTCGGCAGATTGCCAGTTATTTTGAAGGGGCGAACGCCTGGCTTTATTATGCTGATCGCTTGTATCAATTGCCGCTTGGTGTGGTGGGGGTTGCCATTGGCATCGTGCTTTTGCCGGATCTGTCGCGGCGGCTGCGCATTGGCGATGAAGCCGGTGGGCAGGCGGCGTTCAACCGCGCAGCAGAGCTGGCTTTGCTGTTGACCATTCCTTGCACGGTGGCTCTTATTGTCATCCCTTCAGCATTGGTCTCGGTCTTGTTTGAACGGGGGGCGTTCCTGGCCAGCGACACACAAGCCACGGCCTTGGCCACTGCGATCTACGGCTTGGGCTTGCCGGCTTTTGTTTTGCAAAAGCTCTATCAGCCGGTGTACTTCGCCCGCGAAGATACGCGATCCCCGTTTAACTTTGCCCTGGTGGCGTTGGCGGTAAATGCGCTGGTTGCAATTGGTTTGAGCCGATATATTGGTTTTACGGCCTCCGCCTATGGGGCAACCTGCGCCGGTTGGGCGATGCTGGGCTGCCTTTGGTGGCGCGCGCGGCGGTTTGGCCCGGCGGCACGCTGGGACGCGCAGTTGCGCAATAGGTCTTTGCGCATTTTTCTGGCCAGCTTGGGCATGGGCGTGATCGTTTGGATCACTTCCCGGGCTGTGGAACCTGTTCTGCAAATGGAGGGTCTGCGCGTGCTCGGTTTGATTTTGATCTTATTGGTGGCGGGGGGCAGCTACATTATGGCCGGTCGCCTGCTTGGGGCCTTTAGCCTTGCTGAATTGCGCCAAATGATGCGCCAGGCCGATTGATCACTGACGCCGAAACTTTGCCATAAGACTGGCAAGCCCGCCGGGCTGAATTAATGCGGCAGAGATAAATCCGGCCACAGCCGCACAGAGCTCAGCGACCCAAATCGGCGGTCCGCTGCTGAACAAAGACAAGCTGATGTTGATGGCCATTAAGAGTCCGAGCAGGCGAAAGGCGCGCAATTGGTGACTCAACAGGCCTTGAGCACGGCTAAATAAGACGAAACTAAACCCGCCTATTAGCCCATAGGCAGGCGGGTAGCCGCCAAAGAGCGGATAGGTGCTTGACGTGAACTGCGCGTATCCAAGGGCGGCAAACACCGACGAGATGCCGAAAATCGCGAAAACCGCCGTGTTGCCCAAGATTTCACCAACGAATTTTCC
The DNA here is from genome assembly GCA_943788425.1 of uncultured Planktomarina sp. GTDB lineage: Bacteria > Pseudomonadota > Alphaproteobacteria > Rhodobacterales > Rhodobacteraceae > Planktomarina. The sequence goes on along the minus strand of CALSQF010000019.1, from coordinate 9,562 downwards.
TAAGGCCAAGATCAATACCGAGGCTAAAATCGACTGCATGACTGCGGCATGAACGAAGGGGTAAGTGAACATGCGCCAAAATAATTCGGGTTGCCAAATACCAGCTGATAAAGCGCGTTCAAAACCCTCGGGCAGGAAAGCAAATTGCCGTATCAAACCGATGCGGGCATCAAATTGCCCCCACAGCTGCGCCTCCGCTCCTGCGATATAGGCCTCGCCCAGGACCACCGCCAAAAACAGGACAATCACCACGGGCGGCAGGGGATTGACGGCGGGAGGTGGGGAGTCGGACATGGTGTGCTTCCTTGACGGCTTCGGCCTTGCTCATTATGCGATGTGAATACTAAATTCTAGAGCCGAGGCCCTTATGACCGAAAAGTTTGTTCCACGCGTATTTTCAGGCATCCAACCCTCTGGTGGGCTGACTTTGGGCAATTACCTGGGCGCAATGAAGCGATTTGTGGATATGCAAGCGGATGGTGGATTTGAAACTGTCTATTGCATGGTTGATCTACATGCGATCACTGTCTGGCAGGATCCAGCGGATTTGCGCCGCAACACCCGCGAACTTTGCGCCGGGTTTATTGCGGCGGGAATTGATCCCGAAAAATCAATCCTGTTCAATCAAAGTCAAGTTCCAGAACATGTGCAGCTGGGCTGGATTTTCAATTGTGTCGCGCGCATGGGCTGGATGAAGCGCATGACGCAGTGGAAAGATAAAGCGGGTAAAAACAGTGAGAATGCCTCGCTGGGTCTTTTCGGCTATCCGGCTTTGATGGCAGCGGATATTTTGATCTATCACGCCACCCATGTGCCCGTGGGCGAAGATCAAAAGCAGCACCTCGAACTGACGCGCGATATTGCGACGAAGTTTAACAATGATTTTGGCGTCGATTTCTTCCCGATCCCGGAACCGGTGATTGAGGGGGCGGCGACGCGGGTTATGAGCCTGCGCGATGGGACAAGGAAAATGTCAAAGTCAGATCCCAGTGACATGAGCCGATTGAATATGACCGATGATGCGGATGCTTTGGCCAAGAAAATCAAAAAGGCGAAAACTGATGCAGACCCTTTGCCTGAAACGCTGGAGGGTTTGGACGGCCGGCCGGAGGCGCGCAATTTGGTCAATATCTATGCGGCGCTCAATGAGATGACACCGCAGGCCGTGGTCGATGAATTTGCCGGACAGCAATTTGGATCCTTCAAGCCAAAGCTGGCAGACTTGGCTGTCTCAAAGCTGGCTCCGATTTCCAGCGAAATGTCGCGCCTCATGCAAGAGCCTGATGAGATTGACCGGATCTTGGCCCGGGGTGCTGAGCGTGGCCGGGCATTGGCCGCTCCTATCTTGCAAAAAACCTACGACATCGTTGGCATGTTGCGCTAGCACGTTAATTTGACGCTGCGGGGCTGGCCTATGGGATTGGGTCTGTGGGCCGCGAACCCCTTGCGGGCCAGAGGCCATATTATTTAATCGGTGCCGTAATTTGACGTTGCGGGCGGGCGCTGCTCCGGGCATGATGCGGATCGAATGGAGGCCCGTGATGCGTAAATTTATGGTTGTGCTGGACAATTCTACGGAATGTTTGAACGCGATGCGCTTTGCGGCGATGCGGGCGCAAAACACCGGGGCGCGGGTCGAAATTCTCGCGGTTATTCCGCCTGAGGAATTCAATCATTGGATCGGTGTTGGCGAAATAATGCGCGAGGAGGCCCGCGCGCGGATTGAGGCGCATTATGAGGTCTTTGCTAAGTGGATGCGCGAGAAACATGGGGTTGATCCGGAGCTGGTGATTCGCGAAGGCGAGATGGTTCCGGAGATTTTGTCGCAAATTCGCGAGGATGCCGAAGTGGATATTTTGGTTTTGGGCGCGGCGACAGATCGCAAAGGGCCGGGGCCCTTGGTCACTCAACTGTCAAAATCTTCTGGCAGTTTGGATGTGCCGATTGTGATTGTGCCCGGCTCCTTAAGCAAAGAACAATTGGAAGCTTTGAGCTAGGGCAGCTCGAAGTTAGAATAATTCTAAAAACTTGACATGGAACCGGCCGTAGAACATATTTGCGGTGCGACAACCGGAAGGCAGCTTTATGTTCATTCAAACTGAGAGTACCCCAAACCCTGCAACGCTGAAATTTTTGCCTGGGCAATCTGTTATGGACATGGGCACCGCGGATTTCCCATCGGCCGAGAGCGCCTCTGCCAGCCCCTTGGCGCAGCGATTGTTCGCTGTCGCGGGCACGACAGGTGTGTTTTTGGGTTCGGATTTTGTCACAGTGACCAAAACCGATGAAACGGAGTGGGACCATATCAAACCGGCGTTGTTGGGCGCGATAATGGAGCATTTCCAATCGGGCGCACCGGTCCTGTCGGACGGTCAATCTGGCGCGGTTGCGCAGGGCGATTATGATGCGGCCGATGAATCCATTGTGGTTCAGATCAAAGAGCTTCTGGACACGCGCGTGCGCCCGGCTGTGGCGCAAGATGGTGGTGATATCACCTTTCACGGCTTTGATCGTGGTATTGTTTACCTTCATATGAAAGGCGCCTGTGCTGGTTGCCCCTCGTCGACTTTGACATTGAAAATGGGCATCGAGAACTTGCTGCGTCATTATATTCCCGAAGTGGTCGAAGTGCGCCCTGTTGCCGCCTAAAACGCCCGTATCGGCAGAGGATTTCGCGCGAATTCATCGCTCTGCCTTTGTAACCTCACGCCCGTGGTCCATGGATGAGTTTCAAGGTCTCATGGAGCAACCAGGCGTTCATATGAGCGCGGTGCCTGACTGTTTTGCTCTGGGGCGTTTGGTTCTTGATGAGGTGGAAATACTTACCGTTGCCTGCGCCGCTGGGGCGCAAAGGCAAGGATTGGCGCGGCGCGCGATGTTGGCGCTTATCGAGACGTCAGCGGATTTGGGCGCGCGTTCAATCTTTTTAGAAGTGGCGGCGGACAATGCGCCGGCCCTTGGGCTTTATAAGAGCTTAGACTTTGAGCAGGTCAGCCGACGTGCCCAATATTATCAGCGGCGCGATGGCACGAAATGCGACGCATTGATTTTTCGTAAATTATTGAGTTAGATGGCTTATCTTTTAATCGCGGTGAGAGTGATGCGACGCTCGACGATGATTTTCTTAATAAATGCATAAATTTATATTGACGCTCCCTTGGCAGACCGGGCTAACTTAGTCATGATCGATGGATCTGCTTGCTTTTGACCCGAAGGATTCTGTCCCTTGGGTTGTCGCTATTTAAGGGAGACTCTTATGAGCTTTATGAAAACTATTCTTGGCAGCGCCGCTGCTGCGGCTTTGAGCGCCACCGCTGCATTGGCCGACCCCGCTATTATCTTTGATCTTGGTGGAAAATTTGACAAATCCTTCAACGAGGCTGCTTTCCAGGGCGCGCAGCGCTGGGCCGATGAAACTGGTGGATCTTTCCGCGAGATTGAGCTGCAAAATGAAGCCCAGCGCGAACAAGCTTTGCGGCGCTTTGCTGAAGCTGGCTCCAACCCGATCGTCATGGCTGGTTTTGCCTTTGCCGATGCTCTGAGCAAAGTGGCGCCAGATTACCCTGATACAAAATTTGCCGTTATCGATGTCAACTGGTTGAGCATGCCCAACGTACGCGGCATTGGTTTTAACGAGCATGAAGGCTCCTATCTTGTTGGTATGCTGGCCGCTCAAGCCTCGGCAACGGGCACGGTCGGCTTTGTTGGTGGCATGGATATTCCATTGATCCGCCGCTTCGGATGTGGCTTTGCGCAGGGCGTAAAGGCGGTCAACGCGGATGCTACAATCATTGCCAATATGACCGGTACAACTCCGGCCGCATGGAATGATCCGGTTAAAGGCTCTGAGCTGACCAAAGCGCAGATCAGCCAAGGTGCGGATGTGGTCTTTGCCGCGGCTGGTGGTACAGGCGTTGGCGTTCTGCAAACAGCGGCTGATGAGGGTATTTTGTCCATCGGTGTCGACAGCAACCAAAACTATATGCACCCGGGTAAGGTTTTGACCTCCATGCTCAAGCGCGTGGACAATGCGGTTTACGAAGCCTTCAGCCAAGGCGATGCGCTTGAAACAGGCAATTTCCAAATGGGCGTAGCCAACGGTGGCGTCGGTTATGCCTTGGATGAGTTCAACGCGTCTTTGGTGTCTGCAGATATGCAAAGCGCTGTGGATGCGGCGGCGTCAGCCATTACGGCCGGTACATTGTCCGTGCATGATTATACGTCTGACGAAACCTGCCCCGCATTGTCCTTCTAAAGGACCTGCGAACAGGCCAAAATGACGAGGCCGCGCCATTAAGTTGGCGCGGCCTTTGTTGACAAAGGGATTTTGATGAGCCAGCCAGCGATTGAATTAAAGGGTATTTCCAAGGCCTTTGGGCCCGTGCAGGCCAATAAAGACATCTCAATCCGTGTCATGCCTGGAACCATTCACGGCATTATCGGCGAGAATGGAGCAGGCAAATCAACACTGATGTCAATCCTTTATGGATTTTACAAAGCGGACGCTGGGGAAATCTTTATCTCGGGTCAAAAAACTGCGATCCCAGACAGCCAGGCTGCGATTTCGGCGGGCATCGGCATGGTGTTCCAGCACTTTAAACTGGTTGAAAATTTTACCGTGCTTGAGAATATTGTCCTGGGTGCGGAAAGCGGGGCGTTTTTGGCGCCCTCTCTGCGCAAGGCGCGGGCGGAATTGGCCGAACTGGCGGCGGAATACGAGCTGAATGTGGATCCTGATGCGGTGATCGAGGAGATCGGCGTGGGCATGCAGCAGCGGGTCGAGATCCTCAAAGCGTTGTATCGCCGGGCCAATATATTGATCTTAGATGAACCCACCGGGGTTTTGACCCCGACGGAAGCCGATCAGTTGTTTCGTATTTTGGGGCGCCTGCGCGAAGAAGGTAAAACCATCATTCTCATCACCCATAAATTGCGGGAGATTATGGATATCACCGACACGGTCAGCGTGATGCGGCGCGGTGAGATGACGGCGACAGTGAAGACCTCGCAAACCAGCCCTGAAAACTTGGCGGAATTGATGGTCGGGCGGAAGGTCTTGCTGCGGGTCGATAAAGCGCCTGCTCAACCAAAACAACACGTGCTGGAGATCACCGACCTGAATGTGGTGGATGATGCCGGGGTCGCGCGGTTGACGGATGTGAGCCTTTCGCTGCGTGCTGGTGAAATTCTTGGCATTGCTGGGGTGGCCGGCAATGGGCAGTCCGAATTGCTGGAAGTTCTGGGGGGCTACCAAAGCGCCACGGGCTCGGTGAAAGTGAACGGCGCTGCCTTGGATTTGACGGGCGCGGATAGCGATGGACAATCCAGGCGGGCCAATGGCATTGCCCATGTGCCCGAGGATCGCCAACGCGAAGGTCTGATCATGGACTTTACGGCCTGGGAAAACGCTGTGTTCGGCTATCACCGCGATCCGGCGCACCAGTCCAATCGCTTTTTTATGGACAACGCGGCGATCAAGGCGGAGACCGCTGCGAAAATGCAACGCTTCGATGTGCGCCCGCCCAATCCTAATTTGACGGCTCAAAACTTCTCTGGTGGCAATCAACAGAAGATTGTTCTTGCGCGTGAGATTGAGCGCAATCCCGACTTGCTTTTGATCGGACAACCCACACGCGGGGTCGATATTGGCGCCATTGAATTTATCCATCAACAAATTGTTGCGCTGCGCGATCAGGGCAAGGCGATCTTGCTGGTTTCTGTGGAGCTTGACGAAATTCTCTCGCTCTCTGACCGCGTCGCGGTGATGTTTGACGGCCAGATCATGGGCGAACGTGATCCGGCGAAAACCAATGAAAAAGAGCTTGGCCTTTTAATGGCCGGTGTGACAGGGGAGGCCTCCTCGTGAGTCTGAGCCAAACTGCCGTGCAAAACTGTGGAGCGCAATGATGGATGTAATGCCAAAATGGGCTGATGTGGTTCTTGTCCCTCTGATTTCGCTGATCATCGCCGCGCTTTTGTCGGCTTTATTGATCTTGGCCATCGGTGAAAGCCCTGTTGCCGCGCTCAAGCTTATGATCGAGGGCACGCTGCTGCGATCTTCGGGATGGGGCTATATGCTCTATTACACCACCAACTTTATCTTCACTGGGCTTGCGGTCTCTGTGGCGTTTCACGCCGCCTTATTCAACATTGGCGGTGAAGGGCAAGCAATGATGGGCGGTCTTGGTGTGGCGCTGGTCTGCCTGTTCATCCCATGGCCGCATTGGAGCTTTGCAATCATTGGCGCCTCACTTGGTGCAGCCGTCTTTGGTATGATCTGGGCTGGGCTGCCGGCCTATTTGCAGGCCAAACGCGGCAGTCACATCGTCATCACAACCATCATGTTCAATTTCATTGCGGCAGGCGTTTTAAATTTTTTCTTGGTCGGTGCGCTAAAGCCTAAGGGCAGCATGGATCCGGCCACAGCAAACTTCCCAGCCAGCACCCATTTGCCAACCTTTGAGGATATGGCCAGTCTCATGGGATTTGAAAAAATGTTTCGCGCTGCCCCGGCGAATGTGAGCTTTTTCCTCGCATTGGTGGCCTGTGTTTTGGTTTGGTTTTTAATTTGGCGCACGCCTCTGGGCTATGAAATTCGCGCTATGGGAAAATCTGAACCTGCAGCGCGCTATGCAGGGATTGGCTCGGTGAAAATCATTATGGTGGCCATGATGATATCGGGCGCTTTGTCAGGCATGATGGCCATCAATACAACGCAGGGTGAAAGTGAGCGGTTGATTTTGAACTTCACCGAAGGGGCTGGCTTTATCGGTATCGCTGTGGCCTTGATGGGTCGCAGTCACCCGCTTGGGGTGTTGCTTGCCGCATTGCTTTTTGGCTTTTTGTACCAAGGCGGCGCGGAGTTGGCGCTCTGGACGAAAATTCCGCGGGAGTTGATTGTGGTGATCCAGGCCTTGGTGATTTTGTTCACTGGCGCTCTGAGCTTAATGGTTCGAGGCCCGCTTGAGCGCTTGTTTTTAAGCCTGCGGCGGAGAGGGTAGAGGCTATGGATTTTCTCACGCTCTTACAAGTTTTAGACAGCTCCCTGCGTTTGGCCACGCCGCTGCTACTGGCCTGCCTTGCTGGATTGTTTTCGGAGCGCGCTGGTATTTTTGACATTGGCCTTGAAGGAAAAATGCTGGCAGCGGCTTTTTTATCGGCGGCGATTGCCGCAACCACTGGATCGGTCTGGTTGGGGCTTTTGGCTGGGATTGGCGCCGCGCTGTTGCTGTCTGCCATTCATGGGCTGGCCTCGATCACCCTGCGCGGCGATCAAATCATTTCTGGCGTTGCGATCAACTTTTTGGCCGCCGGATTAACGGTGGTGATTTCGCAAGATTGGTTTGGCCAAGGCGGGCGCACGCCGCCGCTCCTCTCTGGCGGACGTTTTGAACCCCTGAGCCTGCCTGGTGCCGTGCCGGCGAAAGAAATTTCGCAGGCTGGGCCTTTCATGCAGCTCTATTCCGAGCTGTTTTCAGGGCATTCCTTGCTGGTCTATGTGGCGCTTTTGATGGTGCCATTGACGTGGTTTGTTTTATATAAAACCCGCTTTGGCTTGCGCTTGCGCGCTGTAGGAGAAAACCCGGCTGCGGTGGATACGGCGGGGATTTCTGTCGTGGGTCTGCGTTACGCCGCGGTTGGCATCTGCGGAGTTTTATGTGGGATTGCTGGAGCCTACATGGCCACGGCTTTGCAAGCCGGTTTTGTCAAAGATATGTCTGCTGGCCGCGGGTTCATCGCTCTGGCTGCTTTGATCTTCGCCAAGTGGCGGCCATGGTATGCGCTGGGTGCCTGTTTGTTGTTTGGGTTTTTCTTTGCGGTCGACAACCGCTTCCAAAACATCCTCCTGCCGGCTTGGGCGATGAGCGGGGTGCTTTTGGCGCTTGGATGTGGCCTTTTCGCCTATGTGCGAAACAAAACCTTGCTTGATCGCATCGTTTTGGGAGGTCTGGGCTTGGGGCTTGCGATTGTGGCGACCTTGATAACCTTGAGCAATTTGAACGCAGGTCTGGGCAGTATGATCAAGATTCCGGTGGTTTTCATCCAATCGCTGCCCTATGTGCTGACTGTCGTGGTCCTCGCAGGCTTCGTTGGCAAAGCGATTCCGCCGCGTTCTGGTGGGGTGGCTTACGTCAAAGAGAAATAAGGCCAAATTTTAGGTGATGATAAGGCCAAATGCGCGTTTTGAGCGCAGATTTCGCACCGCACCCTTGCAAGCCCTTGCCGGAGCCCAGCGTTAGGGCTATGCGGCGCCATGTATATCTATCTGCCCATTGCTGAAGTCTCTGTGAACGCTTTTCTCCTGCTGGGTCTCGGCGGGATGGTCGGGATCCTGTCTGGCATGTTCGGCGTTGGCGGTGGCTTCTTGATGACACCGCTGTTGTTTTTTATAGGCATCCCCCCTGCGGTGGCTGTTGCGACCGAAGCCAATCAGATTGTGGCCTCTTCGTTTTCGGGCGTGTTGGCGCATGTGAAACGCAAGACGGTGGATTTCAAAATGGGCGGTGTGCTGCTCATCGGCGGGTTGGTCGGTGCTGCGCTTGGGGTGGTTGTGTTCAATTACCTCAAAAGTTTGGGCCAAGTCGATCTCCTGGTTAAATTGTGTTATGTGCTGTTTTTGGGGGTCGTTGGCAGCTTAATGTTCGCCGAAAGCCTGCGCGCGCTGCGCAAATCGAAACAGGTGACCGTGGCCAAGCCGCGCAAAAAACGCGGTTTGGTGCATGCTTTGCCGTTTAAAATGCGGTTCCGGGTGTCGGGTCTGTACATCTCCATAATCCCACCCATCGTTGTCGGCGTTGCCGTTGGAGTCTTGGCGGCGATCATGGGCGTGGGCGGTGGTTTCGTGATGGTTCCGGCGATGATTTACCTGCTGGGTATGCCAACAAAAGTTGTGGTGGGCACATCGCTGTTTCAGATCATTTTCGTGACGGCGTTTACCACTATGCTGCACGCCACCACCAATTACACGGTGGATATGGTGCTGGCGGTATTGCTCTTGATCGGAGGGGTGATCGGCGCACAATTCGGAACGATGATTGGCGCCAAGCTCAAAGCAGAGCAGCTGCGCATCCTTCTTGCGCTCATGGTGCTACTTGTTTGCGCCAAGCTGGCGTTTGACCTGATTGTGGAACCCTCCGAGCTGTTCAGCCTCGGCGTTGCGGGAGGCCATTGATGCAAGGTTTTTTCGCAAGAGTTCTTCTCGTCCTGCTAGCCCTGGCTGGCCCGGTTTCGGCACAGGACATTGTTCTGGGCATGTCGAAAAACGAAATCGGCATCACTGCGTTTTTTAATGGATCGGAGATCTTAATCTTCGGTGCCCTGAAACATGAAAATGCGGCCAGTTCGGCCGGTGATCTCGATGTTGTAGTCACCATCGCCAGTCCACGCGACCCGGTCACGGTGCGCCGTAAGGACAAACGCTTGGGGATCTGGGTCAATGTTGAGGCTTTTGATGTCGATTTGGCGCCCAGTTTTTACGCTGTGGCCACGACCGGGCCCTTTGACCAAGTTGTCAGTGAGGCATCTGATCTGTGGCATCAAATCTCGGTGCGCCAGTTGATCC
>CALSQF010000018.1 GCA_943788425.1 uncultured Planktomarina sp. | reverse complement strand
AGGAAATCGTTTCATGAACCGACGTGACTTTTTAATGACGTCCAGCTGTTTTCTGGCAACCCCGGCTGTGGCGCTGGCCGCCCAAGCCTATGCGCCCGGGGTGGTGAAGCAATTGCTATCGGAAGGTAAGACCGTATTCGTCGATTACACCACCGAATGGTGCACCACCTGCGCCGCCCAAAAACGAACGCTGGCTCGGCTTTTGAAGGAAAACCCGGCCTATGGTCAGATGATCAAATTTGTCACGATTGACTATGATCAATTTGGCCGCGGGGAGCTGGCCAAAGAGCTTGGTATTCCACGCCGATCGACTTTGGTGGTGCTGCATGGGGATCAAGAGCTTGGTCGGATTGTGGCCGGAACTTATAGCAAACAAATCAAAGCGCTTTTGGACACAGCCTTATCTGCAGCGATGGCCGCTTAGGGTGCTCAGCTCACTGTGTCGAGGTCGCTTGCCCGATCAATATCGCGCAGCATGTCGACACGGGCGACGGTGAAATCCGCCAGGCTGATCAGGGTGTCTTGCAATGCATGGGGCGTTGACCAGCGCACCTGCTCAAACAATCCTGTGGGGCTCGGGCGGCTGCGTTTGAGACCCATCAGCCAATAACCACCGTCCGGGGCTGGGCCGAAAGTCGCCTCATGCGGGCCGAGGCTGGCGAAGGCCTTCCAGACATGGCGGCGCGAAATGTCGGGGATATCGGCGCCAATGATACAAACTGGCCCGGGTGGCAGACTGTCAAATACCTGTTTCATCCGCTGGCCAAGATCGCCTGAGCCTTGCGGAATGCGTGGCAAATTTGTGGGCCAAACGCGGCTTTTTAGACCTTCACGGTCGGGCGCGACGCTTAAAATTAATTCCCAGCGCGGGTCTTGCAAGCGGCGCAGCAGACGGCGGGTTTGGTGACGAAACCACCATGCCGCTGCGGTCATCCCAATGTCACGCCCCAGCCGGGTTTTCACGCACCCTGGCCGTGGTTCTTTGACCATGACCACCAAACGCCGTCGGTATTTAGGCGAAATAGTCACGCAAGATCCGCGTATAGATCGCTTTGAGTTGATGGATTTGCGCGATTTCCACACGCTCATCGACTTGATGCATGGTCTTACCGACCAAGCCAAACTCCACCACGGGGCAATGATGCTGCACAAAGCGGGCATCAGATGTGCCGCCGCTGGTTGAGAGCGCCGGGGTCCGGTTCGTTTCGATCTGTATCGCACGCGCAACAAGGTCGGACAATTCCCCAGGCGGTGTCATGAAACTTTCGCCTGAGATGCTGACGTCGAGGTCAATATGCACATCAAAAACCTGTGCCACCTTGTTGGCATGCTCTTGCAGCCACTCGGTCAGGCTGGCGCCGGAATGGGCGTCATTGAACCGAATGTTCACCGTGGCGCGGCATTGTGCGGGAATGACATTTGTGGCTGGATTGCCGGTATCAATGGTAACGACAGCCAGGGTTGAGGCGTCAAAATGCTCTGTGCCCGCGTCCAAACTGGCCGAGCTGAGTTGATCTAACAACCGCGCCATCGCCGGGAGCGGGTTATTGGCTCGATGCGGATAGGCCGCGTGCCCCTGAACACCTGTCACGGTAAAATAGCCGTTCATCGAACCGCGACGACCAATTTTCATCATTTCGCCCATGACGTTAGGGCAGGTTGGCTCGCCGACCAAACAATGATCCATCCGTTCGCCCTGTGCCTGCATCCAGTCAAGAAGAGCAACGGTGCCATCTTTGGCCGGGCCTTCTTCGTCGCCGGTAATGGCCAGAACAACCGAGCCATCCGGTGGCATTTCTTCGACAAAATCTATTGCAGCGGCGGCAAAAGCTGCAACTCCAGATTTCATATCAGTGGCGCCCCTGCCATAGAGGAATCCATCACGAATCTCTGCGCCAAAAGGATCGACGCTCCAAGCCTCGAGGTTTCCGACGGGTACAACATCGGTGTGGCCATTGAAGCCAAAGGTTTTGCCGTTTCCCCAGCGGGCAAAGAGATTGGACACATCGCCACGATCCACCCGTGTGCAATGAAACCCATGAGTGGTCAAAAGTCGGTCCAAAAGTTGCAGAGCGCCGCCCTCTTGTGGGGTGACGCTGGCACAGCGAATAAGATCTGCGGTCAGGGCGGCCGGATCAATCATCAATGCGCTCCTTTTGGTGCATTTTCGAAAAAGGGTGTCACCTGCGCCACAACAACGCTGTTTTCATCCAAAGCCCGTTGCATCAAAGCGCGTTCGTCTTCTGTTATGTCATGGCCCTCTTCGAGCCGTTCTTCTAAACTGCCATAACCCGTCACATCCAAGGGTGCCAGATCGGCTTGTTTAAGAATGGCGACCGTTTCGCGCACGGCTTCAGGTTCATCCACGCCGCTGGCGTAGATCATCAATGCGCCGCCCGTGGCTGCATCCGGCAGGCCATCGCCTCCTTTGCGTCCCACTTCGACAAGCAAAGTATAAACATGGTGCGTGCGCTTCGTTTTTTCAGTCATGACCCTGCCGCCTTATGGGTTGCCGTGATCCTCACCGCAGATGGCCGCGCGCATGGCAGGGCCATTTTGTTGAACGGTTTAATCGCGCAAGAGCTCATTGATGGCGGTCTTGGAGCGCGTTTGGGCGTCCACCCGTTTCACGATCACCGCACAATATAGATTGACGTTGTTCTTAGACGGCATAGAGCCCGCCACCACAACCGAGTAAGGCGGCACTTCGCCATACATCACTTCGCCGGTGTCCCGATCGACGATCTTGGTAGATTTACCGATAAAGACCCCCATGCCCAAGACCGCGCCTTCACGCACGATGCAGCCTTCGACGACTTCCGAGCGCGCGCCGATGAAGCAATTATCTTCAATAATGGTCGGCCCCGCTTGCATCGGCTCCAAAACTCCGCCGATGCCAACGCCGCCCGACAGATGCACATTCTTGCCAATTTGTGCGCAGCTGCCGACTGTGGCCCAAGTGTCGACCATGGTGCCACTGTCCACATAAGCGCCCAGGTTTACAAAAGAGGGCATCAAAACAACGCCGGGGGCAATATAGGCCGATTTACGCACAACGCAGTTGGGTACGGCGCGGAAGCCTGCGGTGGTCCAATTATCCGTGCCCCAAGCAGCCCACTTGCTGTCGACTTTATCCCACCAGCTGCCGCCCTGGGCGCTGCCGGCTTGTAACTCCATATCTTTCAGACGGAAGCCTAAGAGAACCGCTTTTTTGGCCCATTGATTGACATGCCAATCGCCCGTCTCTTGCCTTTCAGCAACCCTGAGTGTGCCGCTGTCGAGCGCATTTAGCGTTGTTTCAATCGCTTCGCGTGTTTCGCCAGTGGTGGCGGGCGTGATGGTGTCGCGTGCATCCCACGCGGCCTCGATGGCAATTTCTAGCTGTGTGTTGGACATAAAGGCCTCCGGTTAATGTGATTTTAGTGCCTCATACTGAAACTTGCGGCGCAGGTCCACGGCCTATTGCAGCTTTGCGGGTTCAAAGGGCGAGACGGCCGGGTTGGCGCCGCAAAGCAGCACAGCTAGGCGTTCGCCCTTTTGTGGCCGATAGGCGCCGCTGAGCAGCGCGGCGAGGGCCGCGGCCCCAGCGGGTTCAACCACAAGCCGCAGCGCGCTCCAGAGCCGATGTTGCGCCTCTGCGATGGCCGCGTCTTCGACATTGACACACCCCGTGTTGGTTACGCGCGCCAAATCATAGCAGATGCGCCCGGCCTGTTTCGCGCCCAAAGCATTGGCGGCCAATCCAGAGACTTCGACCGTCGTTTGCGGCCCGTGTTCTAATGCCTGGGTGAGCGTGGGCGCGTTAAATGGCTCAACCCCAACCAGTTTGCGTCGCCCCTCAAGCCAGGCCATAGCACCGCCGATCAAACCGCCACCGCCCACAGCGATCAAAACGGTATCGGCCGTGAGGCCTTGCTCTTCCCATTCTGCCATAACCGTGCCCTGCCCAGCCACTGTACCGGGGGCATCGAAGGCGTGTATCTGAGCGGCCCCGCTGTCTTTCTCATAGGCCAAGGCCTGCTCCAATGCGTTGGCATAGACGCCGGGCACCACGATCAAATCAGCGCCCAGGCTTCGGATCAGATTGATTTTAGCCTCACCGGCCAATTCGGGCACATAGATGCGCGCCCTATGACCCAAGCGCGCCGCGGCCCAAGCGACGGCTGCCCCGTGATTGCCGCCGCTGGCGGCGACGAGACCTGCTTTGGGGACGTCCATGGAGAGCAAAGAATTCATCGCGCCGCGCGCTTTGAAGCTGCCCGTATGTTGCATCTGTTCGAGTTTGAGGCTGAGGGGCATGCCAAAGACATCGGTTTCGAGGACCGGGGTGCGCAGCACATGCGGTTTAATCCGCGTCCAAGCGTGGGATACTTCCTTTGCTGTCACCATTGTGTATCTCCGCTGCTAGATGGAATGAATGCCGGTCTCTGCCGCGATGTCCTTGCGACTTTTACGGGCGCGTTCTGTGGCCGACTTCAGCTGTCCACAGGCAGCAAAAATATCTTCGCCGCGCGGCCTGCGTACGGGGCTGGCATAGCCGGCTTGGTAGACGATTTCTGAGAAAGCATTAATGCGATTGTTTGAGGAGCGTTCATAGGGCGCGCCGGGCCAAGGGTTAAAGGGAATGAGGTTCACCTTGGCCGGTATCCCCTTAATCAATTCAACCAAGCGATGCGCATCGGCGTCGCTGTCATTGATGCCCTTGAGCATGACATATTCAAAGGTGATCCGCTCCGAATTGCTGGCTTTTGGGTAGTCGCGCAAAGCATCTAGCAGTACTTCGATGTTCCAGCGCTTGTTGATGGGAACCAGCTTGTCGCGGACCGCGTCTGTTGTGGCATGAAAGGAGACTGCCAAAAGGCAGCCAATTTCCGTTGCTGTTCGGGCAATCTCTGGCACGACGCCGGATGTCGACAAGGTGATGCGCCGCCGCGACAGCTGAATGCCCTCAGGGTCCATTGCGATTTTCATCGCATCCCGGACATTTTCAAAATTATACAGCGGCTCACCCATGCCCATCAGGACGATGTTCGACAGAAGCCTTGCGGAGGTGGCCGGATTGCGCCCCGGTGCGGGCCATTCGCCCAGATCATCGCGCGCCAGCATCACCTGGCCAATAATTTCCCCTGCGGTGAGATTTCGCACCAATTTTTGCGTGCCGGTGTGGCAAAATGAACAGGTGAGGGTACAGCCGACTTGACTGCTGATGCAGAGGGTGCCGCGATCTGATTCAGGAATATAGACCGTCTCCACCTCATGCCCGCCGGCAATGCGCACCAGATATTTGCGGGTGCCATCTGTTGAGACTTGCTTGGACACAACCTCGGGAATGGCGATCACAAAATGTTCTGCCAAAAATGCGCGGTAGTCTTTAGACAGATTTGTCATCTTCTCAAAATCTCGCACGCCCTTTTCGTAGATCCATTGCCAGAGCTGTCCCAGCCGCATCTTCACTTGCTTTTCAGGGCTGCCCGCTGTGATCAAAGCTTCCTTCAGCGCCTCTCGCGTCAGGCCAACCAAATTGATCGGCCCGTCTGGCAGCTTGCGTGGCAGGGTCACGAAATTTTGGGTGATGGGGGTGGTGGCAGAGGTCATGGCCGTTATCCATATGAAGAAGGCCCCGCTTTAGCAGGGCCCGGGGTTTTTGCCAATCGTATGGCCCATTTTAGCCGGCGCAGCGTTTTTCAGCATCAGTGACCGCAGCGGTAAATCCCTTAAGGCTGAATGTGTCCTTGGTCACTGTGCCGCGCTCTGATTGCGCTGTAATCACAGCTTTTGCGCCGCGTTTCATGGCTACGACAATTTTAGCGTCATCGCTTGGACTGGGTGGCCAGGCCCATTCGCCATCCACTGAGAGCTCAAAATCAGTGCTGTCGATGTTCAAAGTGATCGGGCGATCTTTTGCGAAAGGGTACCCACCGGTGAAGGCCACTTGCCCTTTCACCTCATTCCCGGGGCGGTAAAATACAAACAAAAGGATCTGGCCGCGGCGCACCGAGACGACCTTGCCGCCCTTGGTATTGACAGTTTCCTTGGGAGCCGTCACGGCCCAGCATTCTTTTGGGTCACTTTCGACAAAGACCGACCAATCGGATTTTGCCGCCACCCGGTTCGAGGTTTCTTGCGCGGAAGCGGCCGAACAAATAAGTGCCAAAACACAGGCCACGGAAGAAATCACAGTCTTTAACATTAGATACGCCCTTATTGAGTTCGCCGGTTGCCCCATAGGCGCAGAGGTTTCGTCTGGCCGTAGAGGTCGTCCTTTGGTATGGGGAACCTAACGCACCAGAGACCCATGGGGGAAGCCCTCAAAGGAGGCTCTGGGCAAAAAAATGCTTGTTTGGAGACTGAAATGTTAACCGCAACTCCCTTGATTGAAGTCTGGCGGGGCAAATTTTTAGAAAGTCAGCACCGCGGCCATGCGGTCATTTGCAATTTCGAAGGCGAAATTTTGGAGGCTTGGGGCGATCCTGAGCATGTGATCCTGCCCCGTTCGTCGTGCAAAATATTACAGGCCCTTCCGCTTGTGAGCTCGGGCGCGGCGGCGGCCCAAGGGTTGACCACACGACATTTGGCATTGGCCTGCGCCTCGCATCAGGGGGCGGAAATGCATTCGCAGCTTGTGCTGGAATGGCTGGGGCAGTTGGGCAAGACGGATGCAGATTTTCGCTGTGGGACCCAATGGCCCAGGGATCGATTGGCCAGCAATGATTTGGTGAAAACTGATCAATCCGCTTGCCGCTACCACAACAATTGCTCTGGAAAGCACTGCGGTTTCTTGACACTGGCGCAACATTTAAAGGCCGGTCCTGATTATCATGAGGTGGATCATCCGGTTCAAATCGCTGTGCGGGCTGCGTTTGAGGAGATGACCGGCGAGGCGAGCTCGGGCTATGGCATTGACGGCTGCTCGGCGCCCAATTGGGCGTGTAGTATAGCGGGTTTGGCCCGAGCCATGGCGCGCTGTGCAGCGGACGGCAGTGATAAGATCGGGACGGCCGCCTCGCAGCTGCGTGATGCGATGATGGCGCATCCGGAATTGGTGGCGGGCGAGACCCGTGCCTGCACCGAATTGATGCGTGCGGCGCCTGGCGTGGCACTGAAGACGGGGGCCGAGGCTGTGTTTGTCGCAATTATCCCACGTCTGCGGGTCGGGATTGCGGTGAAGATCGAGGATGGGGCAACCCGCGCCAGTGAGGCGCTGATCGCGGCTTTGCTGATCCGGCTTGGGGTGCTGCAGGCAGATCATCCTGCGACTCTCAAGCGTTTGGGTCCGATCCACAATTGGGATGGGCTACAGACCGGGAAAATTTCTGTGGCGCTTTAAGTCATTCGGCTACTAAGACCTTTGCAAAAGGCCCATTTGGCTCGGCATTCTTCACCCGGTGGCACCCTTAGGCTGCAAGACGTCTTTGAATGATGCAGGGGTCCTTCATTGCATATTTAACCCGCCTCTCCGGCCTTCACTTTGGCGCAGCAGGTGTTAGCTCGTGACAAATTGCGAAGAGGAATAGCCTTGCAGGTAGAGCAGCGCGGTCAAATCCCCGTGATTGATGCGCACCGACACCTGCTCTTGAACGATAGGTTTGGCATGAAGCGCCACGCCGGTCCCGGCCAGTTGCAACATGCCCAAATCATTGGCGCCATCTCCAACGGCCAGTACATCTTGAGCCTTGAGAGGCCGCGTGCGGCGGTGAGCTCGTTGAGTGCGGTCACCTTGGCTTGCTGGCCTAAAATGGGATGAGCCACCTCACCCGTCAAATATTGATCCGCTTGCAGCAACCGGTTGGCCCGGTGGCTATCAAACCCCAGCTTGTGGGCGACCTTTGTTGTGAAGTCTGTAAAACCGCCGCTCACAAGATCGGCATAGGCGCCATGCGCTTTCATCGTTGCCAAAAGCTGCGCGCCTCCGGGCATAAAGGTGATGCGCGTTTGATAGACCTTGTCAATAATCTCAACCGCCAGCCCCTTGAGCAGCCCGGTGCGCTCTTGCAAGGCTTGTTCGAAATCCAATTCGCCATTCATCGCTCTTGCGGTGATCTGTGCGACCTCTTCACCAACGCCAGCTTCTACGGCCAGCTCATCGATACACTCTTGCTCGATCATGGTGCTGTCCATATCGGCCAGTAACATTTTCTTGCATCGCCCGACGCTGGGCTGCACGACAAGATCAATCTGCTGCGCCTGCATGTCTTGCCACACCTGCCAGAGGGTGTCGGGGTTTTGTAGGCATTCAAATTCCACCGCCTCGCGCGGTGCCAACCAAGTCAGGTCCCGCCCACCCCAGGCGTTGCAAAGCGATTGTGCCAGTGAAGGGGTTATGGCCGCTTGGCCCGGCTGGCACAATAAAGTGGTTACAAACATCCGCAAAATTCCTTCTTTGCGGTCATGTGCCAAGAAGTTTGATGAGTTGCAAGTGATCCAAAGACAGCTGCCCAGCGAAAGAAGTCTGAATCGGATGTGGGGTAAAGGATACGTTAATGCGAATTTTTGTGGCGCTGATCGTGGTGTTTTTGGCCAATGCGGCGATTGCGGAGCGACAGTTTCCTACGCTTGATGCCGATGATTTGAACGGGCGGGCCGTCAGTTTGCCTGACGATCTTCCTGGAGACCCCACGATTGTTTTTATTGCCTATAAACGGAACCAACAGCCGAGCATCAACGCTTGGGTGGCAGGTTTAGGGTTGCAGGAGCGCGGGGGAGCGGCTTGGGTTGAACTGCCCGTAGTGGGTCGCGGTGCGGCTCTGTTTCGCAGTTTCGTTGATAATGGCATGCGCTCTGGCATCACCTCGACTGCGATGCGCGCTCGGACAATTACGATTTATTCGAGTCAGCGCGCTTTCAACACGCAGCTGGGCATAGAGGGTCGTGACGAGATTTACACCGCTCTGGTGGGCCGTGATGGCCAAGTCTATGTGCTTATCGAGGGGGATGTGACCGAGGCAAAAATAGCCCAGCTGCGGGCGGCCTATCCTTGATAGCCTTCCGAGGGCTGGTTTTCTGTTCTGAATGACGAAGTTTCCGATCGGCTCAGATTGTGGCCTGGCTACGATGCAATTTGTGTGAAATCCGACATTTCTGCTCTTGTGGCTCGGTGCGCAAAACAATAGGCCGACGCGTGGGACACCCTTCCCCAACGAAGGGCGCATATCTGAGAGGATAGCATTGATGGCTATTGAATACCCGGCATCGCGGCCGGCAAATCCGCGTTTTTCTTCTGGCCCCTGCGCCAAACCCCCCACATGGACCCAGACTGCTTTGAACGACGCGTGGCTTGGCCGTTCGCATCGTGCAGCAGGCGGCAAAGCAAAATTGGCTGAGGCCATTGAGCAAACCCGCCGCGTTCTCAATATTCCGGCAGACTACAAAATCGGCATCGTGCCGGCCTCTGATACCGGCGCTTTTGAGATGGCCATGTGGTCTTTGCTGGGCGCACGCGCGGCGCAAATGGTTGCTTGGGAGAGCTTTGGCGCCGGCTGGGTCAGCGACGTGGTGAAACAGCTCAAGATCGACGCCTCCGAACATATCGCCCCCTATGGTGAGATTTTCGACATGGCGACGCTGAATTATGACCATGATGTTTGTTTCACTTGGAACGGTACGACCTCCGGCGTGTGCATGCGTGATGGGTCTGCAATACCATCCGATCGTGCGGGTTTGACACTGTGCGACGCGACTTCCGCGGCATTTGCTGTAAATCTGCCTTGGGATAAGCTCGATGTGACGACCTTCAGCTGGCAAAAAGTGCTTGGCGGAGAAGCTGCGCATGGGGTGCTTATCTTGTCACCGCGTGCGGTGGAACGGCTGGAAAGTTACACGCCGCCTTGGCCCATGCCGAAGATTTTCCGACTGACCAAGGGCGGCAAATTGATTGAGGGCATTTTTCGAGGTGAAACGATCAACACGCCCTCGATGCTTTGCGTTGAGGATTATTTGTTTGCACTGGACTGGGCTGAAAGCCTTGGTGGTCTTGCAGGGTTGATGGCCCGTGCACAGGCCAATGCTGAAGCGGTTTGGGATTTTTGCGACACCCGCGATTGGATTGACAATCTGGCGGTGGATCCGGCGACGCGCTCGGTCACCTCGGTTTGTTTGAAATTCACCGATCCGCGCATTCAAGACCTGGCAGGCTTTGCCAAAGCGGTCGCGAAACGTCTGGAGGCGGAGGGTGCTGCCCTCGACATTGGCGCCTATCGCGACGCGCCAGCAGGCCTGCGTGTGTGGTGCGGTGCCACGGTTGAAACCGCAGACATCTTGGCGATGTTGCCCTGGCTGGAATGGGCTTACCGCTGCGAGCTTGACGCACAATAATTTTGAGCTGGGGCCGGGTGCCCCGCTTTCTTCCCTCTTAAAATAAGGAGTGCCGACATGGCCCCGAAAGTACTCGTATCTGACAAACTCTCTGAAACTGCGATTCAAATCTTCCGTGATCGTGGTATCGACGTGGATTTTGATCCAAGTATTGGCAAAGACAAGGACAAATTGCTCGCTGTCATTGATCAATATGATGGTTTGGCTATTCGCTCTGCGACCAAAGCCACAGAAAAAATTATCAATGCCGCAACCAATCTCAAGGTGATTGGCCGGGCCGGCATTGGGGTGGATAATATCGACCGTGCCGCAGCCTCGAAAAAAGGTGTGATTGTGATGAACACGCCCTTTGGCAATATGATCACCACCGCAGAACACGCCATCGCGATGATGTTCGCTGTGGCGCGTCAAATTCCTGAGGCCAGCGCCTCGACCCATGCGGGGAAATGGGAAAAGTCCAATTTCATGGGTGTTGAGCTTACGGGCAAGACACTTGGCGTCATAGGGGCTGGCAATATCGGCGGCATCGTCTGTGAGCGCGCCCTGGGCCTCAAGATGAAAGTTGTGGCCTATGACCCCTTCCTGTCAGAAGAGCGGGCCGAAAAATTGGGCGTGCAAAAAGTCGACTTAGACGATCTTTTGGCGCGGGCCGATTTCATCACGCTGCATGTACCGAAAACTGAGCAGACCAGTAATATTTTGAACGCAGAAGCGATTGCCAAAATGAAGCCCGGTGTGCGGGTCATAAACTGCGCCCGCGGTGGTTTGGTTGATGAGGCAGCTTTGGCCGAAGCTCTGAAATCGGGCCATGTCGCTGGGGCAGCCTTCGATGTGTTCGAAGTGGAGCCAGCAACGGACAGCCCATTGTTTAACCTGCCCAACGTGGTTTGCACCCCGCACTTGGGCGCAGCGACAACGGAAGCGCAGGAAAACGTTGCTGTGCAAGTGGCTGAGCAAATGTCTGACTATCTGCTGACGGGCGCTGTGACCAATGCGCTGAATATGCCATCGGTGACAGCAGAAGAAGCCAAGATCATGGGGCCATGGTTGGCCTTGGCTGGGCATTTGGGCGCCTTTATTGGGCAAATGACCTCCGAGCCAATTAAGGCGATTAATATTTTATATGATGGTACAGTCTCGTCGATGAATCTTGCTGCGCTCAACTGCGGCGTCGTGGCAGGGATCATGAAAGCGGGTAATCCTGACGTGAATATGGTCAGCGCTCCGGTGATTGCCGAAGAGCGTGGTATTAAGATCAGCACCACCAATCAAAATAAATCTGGTGTATTTGACGCTTACATCAAAGTTACAGTGGTCACGGAAACGCGGGAACGCTCTGTCGCCGGAACAGTGTTCAGTGATGGTAAGCCGCGCTTTATCCAAATCAAAGGCATCAATGTAGATGCTGAAATCGGGCGCCACATGCTGTATACGACCAATGATGACGTGCCGGGCATCATCGGTGTATTGGGCTCTACCATGGGAAAAAATAACGTGAATATCGCGAATTTTACATTGGGTCGTGCGTCAGAGGGTGGGCAGGCGATTGCTTTGCTTTACGTGGATGCGCCGGTCTCCGATGTGGTTTTGGCTGAGTTGCAGGCGACTGGGAAATTTAATCAAGTCAGTCACTTGGAGTTTGATGTCTCATGACCGCCCTCTACGCGATTGGTGATATTCATGGTCAATTGGCCGGTTTGATCCAAGCCGTTGAATGGATTGAAAAGGATGGTGGGCCTGAGGCCCCCATCGTATTTCTTGGTGACTATATTGATCGAGGGCCTGACAGCCGCGGGGTTTTGGATTTTTTGATCCAAGGCCGCGTTGCCGGGCGACATTGGACATTTTTAAAAGGCAATCATGACCGGATGTTTGAGTGGTTCTTGCAAACCCCAAGCCGGGCGGATCCGCATCTCTTTACAGATTTGAGCTGGCTGCACGAGCGGTTGGGTGGGCAAGATACGCTGCGCTCTTACGGGCTGGATTTCAGCACACGCCGTCGGCTCTCTGCGGTGCATGAAGAGGCGTTGCGCAGGGTTCCAAAAGCGCATCGTGACTTTCTGGAAGGCTGCCCTTTGGTCCATGAGACAGAGGATCTGTTCTTTTGCCATGCAGGTATCCGTCCCGGTATTGCGCTATCCGACCAGTCTGAAGAAGATCTTTTGTGGATACGCGAAGAGTTTTTGGAGTTCATGGGCCGGCATCCAAAACTTATTGTGCATGGCCATTCCCCGGTCGAGCAGGCTTGCCATTATGGCAACAGAATAAACTTGGACAGCGGTGCTGGCTATGGTCATCCGCTTACGGCTGCGGTCTTTGAAGGGCGGAATTGCAGCATTTTGACTGCGCAGGGCAGGAGCAAAATATCCAAGCCTACATAGGTCTGTGGCCACGATGACAGACCTATGCATGAAACCCGTTTCGGCATTCGACCAAGATGCGGGCCTGCCCGGGCGGGCGCCTGCGCGTAATGGCGATGCCCTTACGAGAGATGCTCCTTAAATGCGGCGAGCACAGAGCGGTAAACATCGCGCTTGAAAGGGACAATTGCTTCGGGCAGCTCGGCCGGGGCAATCCATTTCCAATCGGAAAATTCAGGCTCATCTGTGTCAATATTGACGTCCGAATCTTCACCTAGAAAACGCATCAAAAACCATTTTTGTTGCTGACCACGGTATTTGCCTCCCCAGAGCTGAGGGATCAAATCCGCAGGCAACTCATAGGGAATCCAGCCGGGGGTTTCGGCAAGGATCTGCACTTTTTGCGCTGGAACCCCGGTTTCTTCCTCCAGTTCACGCAGGGCAGCCACGCGAGCGTCTTCGCCGGGATCAATGCCCCCCTGAGGCATTTGCCACGCCTCTGAATAGTGTTCGAGCCTTTGAGCCACGAAGACCAAGCCCGCAGGATTGATGAGCATGACGCCGACATTGGGTCTATAGGGCAGCTGTTCAATATCAGACTGTTGCATCTGCTATTGTGCCGGTTGGATGGCCGACAGACCCTTGAGCAGATCAATCGCATAGGACAGTTGGAAATCGTCATCGCGTAGCTTCGCGGCTTCCTCGGCGCGGGCGCGCTCTTGCTCAATTTGATCGCGGTCCGCCTCCGACAGGCTGTCGTTGTTCAGCGATCCGCGCAAATCAGCCTCACTGCGCATAGCGCCCGCATCCTCTGCGGCTTCATCCTCAAGGCTGCTGGGGTCTTTTCGGGGTTGTTCGACTATGATGTCGGGCGAGACCCCAAGAGCTTGGATGGACCGGCCTGACGGTGTGTAGTAGCGCGCTGTGGTCAAACGCATCGCCCCATCGCCCGCCAGTGGCATGATGGTTTGAACAGAGCCCTTTCCAAAGCTTTTGGTGCCCACAATAATCGCGCGGCGGTGATCTTGGAGTGCGCCAGCGACAATCTCAGAGGCGGAAGCTGATCCGCCGTTGATCAAAACGACAATCGGTTTGCCTTGGGCCAAATCGCCGGCCCGAGCGTTCCAACGGTCTCCATCTTCGGGCGCACGCCCTCGGGTTGAAACGATCTCACCTTTTTCTAAAAATGCGTCCGAAACTTTGATCGCTTGGCTGAGCAATCCGCCGGGGTTGTTGCGCAGATCAATGACGAAGCCGTTGATATTTTCAATGCCGCCTGCCGCCTCAATTTGCTTTGCGATGCCATCTTCAAGGTTTGGGTATGTTTGATCATTAAATGTGCTGACCCGCATCACGACGGACTCGCCAATTGTCTTGTCACGCACAGCGGTTAATTTGATGGTGTCGCGGATGATTTTGATGTCAAACGGCTCCGGTTCACTTTCGCGCACGACCGTGATCACGATTTCCGACCCGACCGGGCCGCGCATCAATTGCACTGCCTCATCCAATGTCAGGCCCAAAAGACCTTCACCGTCCACATGGGTGATAAAATCGCCAGGTTCGACCCCGGCCTCGGCCGCGGGGGTGTCATCAATTGGGGTTATGACTTTTACAAAGCCATCCTCTTGCGTCACCTCAATCCCCAGGCCGCCAAAGGCGCCACGGGTTTGAATGCGCATATCATCGGCATCATCTGGCGACAGGTAGCTTGAATGCGGATCCAACGAGGTCAGCATGCCATTGATTGCGGCTTCAATCAGCCTTTTGTCATCCACTTCCTCGACATATTGGGCACGGATACGATCAAAAATATCACCAAAAAGTTCAAGCTGTTTATAGGTCTGAGCTTGGTCGGTTTCCTTGGCCAAAAGAGGTCCAGCCAATTGTGGGGCGACCACCACCCCCAGAAGCCCGCCGAGCATCGCTGCAATCAAAAACTTTTTCATTTCACAATCCTTTTTGCATCGGGGCTCTGTACCCTGCGCTACCCGACTTGCGCCTTTGCTTATATAAAGCCTGTCTTGCCCTGGCTTTCCAGCCCCTACTGCGCTGATCGCGCGCTAAAACCCGTTATTCTTGGCCTAAGACGGTGGCTCGGCTCATCTATCGGCCGATATCGGTGAGAATGGGCGGGATTTTGCCGTCATGGGCGCGTGATTAAGGAGTGACCGGTCATTTCGTCAGGTTTGGGCAGATCCATCAGCTCAAGAACCGTGGGCGCAAGATCGGCCAATCGGCCGGCACGCAATCGGCATTCCCGTGGCAAGCCCACCCCGATGACCGGCACCAGATTTGTCGTATGGGCTGTGTGTGGCCCGCCGGTGATGGGATCTATCATCATCTCGCAATTGCCATGATCTGCTGTGACAATCATCTTGCCGCCGCAGCGCTCGAGTGCTTCAATCACTTGGCCAAGTCCGTGATCCACCGCTTCGCAAGCCGCGATTGCCGCCTGCAAGTCACCGGTGTGCCCAACCATGTCAGGATTTGCATAATTGGTGATAATCAGATCATAGCCCTTCTCAATGGCGGCCACAAAGCGCTCTGTGACTTCTGCGGCTGACATTTCAGGTTGCATATCATAGGTTGCGACCTTGGGGGAGCTGGGCATGAAGCGGTCCTCGCCGGCTGCCGGCACTTCCAGGCCACCATTCATGAAAAATGTCACATGGGGATATTTTTCCGTTTCTGCGAGCCGAAATTGGCGCTTGCCATGTTGCGCCACCCATGCGCCCAGCGTGTTGGGGATATTGCGCTTTGGGAAGGCAGCTGTGAGATAGGTATCATGGTCATCGGAATAAGACACCATCCCCATTTGCGCGGTTAATGTGACCCGGGGTGCTGTGTCAAATGCGTCAAAATCGGGTTGGCAGAGGGCGGCCAGAATTTCACGCGCCCGGTCGGCACGGAAATTTAGGCACATTAACCCATCTTGTGGTCGCATTCCCGCGTAATCGCCAATCACGCTGGCGGGGATAAACTCATCGGTTTGCCCCTCCGCATAGGCGCGCGCGATTACCTCTTGGGCGTTGGCGGCTTTGACGCCGACGCCCTGGGCTATGGCGCTATAGGCGGTTTGCACCCGCTCCCAACGGTTGTCGCGGTCCAAAGCGTAATAGCGGCCAATGACTGTGCAAATCTGCGCGCCTTGGGGCAGCTGATCTTGGAGGTTGGCGAAATAGCCTGTGGCTGAGCTGGGGCTGACATCGCGCCCGTCAGCAATGGCATGGATGAGCACGGGAATACCCATGTCGCAGAGTAAATTGCTGGCTGCCAAGAGATGGCTCAGATGCCCATGCACCCCGCCGTCAGAAATGACCCCCATGAGATGCGCTGCGCCACCGCTGGCTTTGAGTTTGGCGGCGAAGTCCAAAATAGCGGAGTTTTGAAAGAAACTTTTGTCCTCAATCGCAAGATCAATCTGCCCCAAGTCCATCGCGACCACGCGGCCTGCTCCAATATTGGTATGGCCAACTTCGGAATTGCCCATCTGTCCGCTGGGCAGACCGGCATCAGGGCCATGGGTGATTAAATGCGCATTTGGGCAATGCGCCATCAGGCGATCAAAATTAGGCGTATGCGCCAGGGCAGGGGCGTTGCCTTGCTTGGTGTCGCTCAAGCCCCATCCATCCAAAATACAAAGTACCACGGGTTTGGTCATGACAAGCTCCTTTTCTGCGCGCCTCTGTTTACCTGATCGCTGGCGGTATTCCACCGTTTTTGCACGCGCCCTTTTCGGCAAGACTCGACTCTAAGATAGGCTCTGTCGTATAGAACATATAGTGAACAAAGTTTGTAGTTATGTCACATCGACGTGTTTTATCATTATGGTTTCCTCGGATGGGTGCAGAGCGGCTGTTGCGACAGGCCCGTATGACGCAAGAGTTGCCTTTTGCCGTGGTGCAAGATCGTGGGCAGATGCAGGTGATTTCCTCCCTGTCACAAATGGCGGAGGAGCGGGGGCTGCGCTTGGATCAGCCTTTGCGCGACGCTATGGCCATGTGCCCAGATCTTATCACACGGCTTCAAAATCCGCAAAGTGAAGCACGGTTTTTAAACAGTCTGCGCCGTTGGGCCTCTAAATTTTCGCCCTGGGTGGCGGAAGAACCGCCGCAGTCTTTGGTCATTGATTTGACGGGATGCGCACATTTGTTTGGTGGTGAGGAAGGGGTTATCGAGCAAGTGGAGCAAGATTGCTGTGATCTCGGCCTTTCTGTGCATATCGGTATGGCGGATACAAAAGGTGCGGCATGGGCCTTGGCGCGCTATGCCGGTCAGCCCTTAGGGGTGAACCGCACGGGCGATGCAATTGATCAAGAGGCACCAGCCACTCGGTCTCGGGCCGTCAAGCGCCGCAATTGGGAGCGCGGAGGCGCCGCGCCGCAGCTGCGCAGCAATCGAGGCGCATCAGGCCGTATTGCCCAGCCTGGCTTTACGCGCCAAGCCCTTGCGCCTTTGCCGGTTGCGGCCCTGCGATTGGAGGGGCATGTTGTTACAGCTCTGAACAGGCTGGGACTTCGGCGGGTGGAAGATTTGATGGGGCAGCCCCGCGCAGCCCTTGCGCGGCGTTTTGGCAAAGGGACGGTCTATCGGATGGATCAGGCCCTGGGCGTGGCCCCCGAACCTATTAGCCCGGCGAAACAAGCACCACATTTTGCCTGCCGTTTGAGCCTGCCGGAACCAATTGGTTTGGCAGAAGATTTATTGGCCGCTTTGGATAAATTGCTGCCGCGCTTGGCGGTGCGTTTGAACGAAAAAGGTCGGGGTGTGCGGCGCTTGCGACTGGAAGCCTATCGCACAGATCAAACCATGCAATCACTTGAGGTGGGGTTGGCCCGCCCTTCCGCCGATATTACACGAATGCGGCCACTTTTGGCGGCCAAATTAGGGGATATCAAAGCAGAATTTGGCATTGATGTGCTGCGCTTGGTTGCGGCGCAAACGGAGCCAATCCATGCCCATCAACACAAAGGGCATCTTGAGGCTGGTCAAATGGTTGCGGCGCGCTTGTTGGAAAACACGAAGTTGGATGATTTGATTGGCACATTGGGCGCCCGCATCGGACTGGAGGCCATGACCCGCTTATATCCCGGTGATAGCCATATCCCCGAGAAGGCCGCGCAGGTACAGGCCGCTGCCTGGTCCGCGCCACATTTACATTGGCCAGCCCCGTCGCGTCTGCGGCCTTTGGTACATTTCCCACCGGAGGCCCTGCAGGCCCATAGTGCGGCGACAGTGCCGCTGACATTTAAATGGCGCGGTCAGCTTCATGAGGTGCACAGCGCTCAGGGGCCAGAGCGGATTGCCCCGGAGTGGTGGCTGGCCGAAAGAGCCTGGCGCAGTGGAACGCGCGATTATTGGCAGGTGGTCACCAAAACCGGAGACCGGTTTTGGCTTTATTTCGCCCATGGTGGTGCCATCTCGGGCGGGTGGTTCTGTCAGGGCCGCTTTGCTTAGGACAAAGCAGCTCATGACGTTTGGAAGCAAGCAAACGAAAGACCAGCGTCGCGTATCCGAGTGGGGGCAGGAATGACACTTAAAGCCAAGCTCTCGTTTGCTTGGCGCTTAGATCGCAAATTACAAAGGCCATGTGATGACCCGAAATGGAAAGTTGCGGGACCATTTCAGGGCAGGATTAAGACAGGGTTGATTATTGGTGAATTCGGCGCAACTCTATTCCCATGAATGTTGTAAATATTAGATCTGAGTCTCTGCGGAAAATTCCCGAAAAAATTGCCTTCCACCGGTTGGAATTGGCGCCCATTCTTACGCTATATGGGCGTATGGTTGCCGCGGGCGAATGGCGCGACTATGGAATTTCTTGCCTGCGTGATGTGGCCGTCTTTTCAATTTTCAAACGCACAGCGGAAAACCCGCTCTACCGTATCGAGAAACGTCCCAAGCTGCGCAACAAACAGGGTATGTATGCTTTGATCGGGGCGCAGGGGCAGATTCTCAAGCGCGGCCATGATCTCGGATCGGTTCTGGGGGTCTTGGAGCGGCGGTTGATCCGCACGGTTGATTAGAGCCCTGCACGTTAGGTCAGCTGTGACCGTTGAAGTATGGGCCCGTCTCCGGCCGCATCTATGCGCGCAATGGCACTGTCGATCGCTTCAATACGAACTTCCATAGCATGCGCATTGGCGTGGATCAGCTGGGTGGCGCTGAGGGTCAAAGCCACATGGCCGGGCCAGAAGATCAATTGCCCAGGTGCCCAATCCCCTTGGGCTTCAGGAAAAAATTCTTGTTGTGGGCCAGAATCTCCCGGACAAGCGCGCCCCGTGGCATGGCAGGCGGCTTGCACAAGGCCCGAGCAATCAATGCCTGCCGCTGAATTGCCACCCCACAAATAGGGGCTGCCCAAGAATATTTTGGCCACCTCTCGCGGATCGGCAAAAAAATCTCCCGTTGCGCGCAAATGTTGACGGGGGATGAAGCCGGCGGGGGTTTGGCAAAAATTGCCGTGCTCTGCGCTCACCGTTACCCGCGCCCCGAAGGGCAGGAGGATTTGGTCGGGTGATTTAAGATTGGGTGCGGCATAGGCATGGCTGGATAAGGCGCTCACCCAATGTGTTGCGGGCGTATAGGGGGCCAAATCTGCTGTTTTTATATAGCCTTGATAGCCGTCTTTCGTCGCCTGCCCAAAACACCAGTCGCCAGAGCGTTCTAAGATCGTAAAGCCATCGCCAAATAGCAATTGCCGGTCGCGTGGTCCGCGCGGCTTGCGGCACAGGTCGCTGAGACTTCGGATGATTTGAGACTGCCCGTTCATAGATTCAAAATGCGTGGTAAGGCTTGAAACAAGGCGCGCGTGCCTTGACCCACGCCGCCTTTTGGGCGGGCAGGGGCCGCGCTGGGCTGCCAGCCATAGCAATCAAAATGAACAAATTTTTGAGTCTCGCTGACGAAGCGCTGTAGGAACAGAGCAGCCGTAATAGCGCCCGCAAAACCACCGGCAGGGGCATTGTCCAAATCTGCAATGCCCGGTTCGATCATGGCCTCATAGGGCGCATGTAAAGGCAATTGCCACACGGGATCGTCAACGGCGGTGGCGGCGGTGGCGATCTCATGGCTCAAGTCAACATCCTGTGTGAAATAGGGCGCGATGTCAGGCCCCACCGCGACCCGCGCAGCACCGGTCAGTGTGGCCATGCAAATCATCACATCACAGGGGCTTTCATCGGCTAAGGTGAGGGCATCGGCGAGCACCAATCGGCCCTCGGCATCGGTATTATTGATCTCAACAGTGAGACCCTTGCGGCTCTTCAAGATGTCTTGTGGACGGAAGGCGGAGCCGCCAATCGCATTTTCAACGGCGGGGACCAAAACCCGCAACTGCACGGGCAGTTTTCTGGCCATGATCATTTTGGCAAGTCCCAGAACATGTGCCGCGCCGCCCATATCTTTTTTCATCAATCCCATGGAGCCGCCGGGTTTGAGGTTTAAGCCGCCTGTGTCGAAACACACGCCCTTGCCCACCAAAGTGAGTCGCGGCCCTGATGTGCCCCAGCTGAGATCAATCAGGCGCGGCGCCCGTGCGGAGGCGCGGCCCACCGCGTGAATAAGGGGAAAATTTTGCGCAATCAGCTCGTCGCCCGTTATGACTGATATATCGGCGGCATAGGTTTTGGCCAAATCGCGGGCCGCCGCTTCCAGTTCTGCTGGGCCCATGTCATTGGCTGGAGTGTTGATCAAATCTCGGGTCAGGAATTCTCCGGAAACAATCGCCTCAATTTTTTCAGCATCTACGCCTGCGGGACAGATCAACGCGGCTTTTGGGACGGCGTTGGTGGCGTAGCGATCGTATCGATATTTGCCCAAAGTAAAGGCTAAAGCGAATTCCTCGGCCCAGTCTTGATGGCACTCAACCAGCTCAAACACCTGGTCCGGCATGTTCGGCAATCCGGCAACGGCGCCGAATCGTTTGCGTTTTCGCTCTGCGGCATCGCCATAACCAATGGCCAAACGCACAGGCAGCCCCTGCTCGCTGAGGCATAAGATCTGGCCCAGTTTGCCTGACCAATTTTGGGTTTTGGCGGCGTTTTGCACCTCGCCCCCCCTCGCGGTCAGCCAGTCTTCCGCCTCCGCACGGGCAATGAGGTGCAAGGGCACGGATCCGGCTGTGGGGGCGGCAAAAATCGATGACATGGCAGATCCCTTGCATGGCTTTTTCACAGGTAAACATTGCCCTGTGGTGATTGCAATGCGGCGCGATCTTTGCAGGGCAAAAAATGCCGGCGCCGGGAATGCGCCGGTTTTGGCTAAAGCCGTGTATTTTTTTGATCTTGTATTGCCCAAAGCGATACGAGGCACATGTCGCCAAGCCGCACCAATCGTGCCACTGCGGCGGCAAGCGCTGGATCATCGGAAGATGCAGTTAAGGCGCGCACATTATGGGCGGCATCGGTCAAACTGCCCAGGCCAATTTGCTGCCCGATGCTCATCAAAGCGTCTACAGCCTTGCGTATAGCGGCGCGTTTGTTCTGCTTACCGGCGCATTCCAGCACAGAGAGGCGAATGGCGAATTCATCTAAGGCGCCATTGATGATTGTTTGCGCCCTCTGGGGGGCAAATTCACAATAGATTTCGTCAATTTTGCTGGTACAAAAGGGAAGATGTTCGTCATGCAGAAGCATGCTAATTTGAGCCATGAACTCACCTATTTACTGCGCCCCCGCCGATGGCCGCTTTTTGCCCAAAAAAGTTTATCAAACCCTAAGCTGAAAGGAGGATTACCTCTCGAGTTTTTTGTAACTATTTGGTAAGTTAAATTCAATATTTATGTATGAGGGGGGGCCGATGGTCTACGTCAAACCACTGCCAAACTATTTAATTCAACGCTATCACGGTTGGAAAGCGACGACATTTGAAGACAATCATGCGTGGTATCGCCGCTTAGCCAGTGAAGGGCAGCGTCCGCGCGCGATGGTCATTTCATGTTGTGACAGTCGTGTTCATGTGACGGCGATTTTTGGTGCAGAGCAGGGGGAATTCTTCATTCACCGCAATATCGCCAATCTGGTGCCGGCCTATCTTCCGGATGGCGAGCCGCATGGCACTTCCGCTGCGGTGGAATATGCGGTCACGGCATTAAAAGTGTCGCATATTATCGTCTTGGGTCATTCCAGCTGTGGCGGGGTGCGGGGCTGTCACGACATGTGCACAGGGCACGCCCCGGATTTGGAAAAAAGCAGCAGCTTTGTAGGCCGCTGGATGGATATTTTGCGTCCGGGCTACGAGCGGGTCAAAGATATCAAGGATGAGGCGGAGCGTGTGGCGCGATTGGAACGCGAGGCGGTTTTGGTCTCAGTTGAAAACCTTATGAGCTTCCCTTTTGTGAAAACCGCAGTCGAAAAGAACGAGCTGACTTTGCATGGTCTTTGGACGGATATTGCGGAGGGATCCTTGGAGCAATTTGACTCAAATTTGAAAGATTTCGTGCGAATTTGAACGTAAACCGCCGAATGTAACAAAAAAGGCCTCGCATTTTAGCGAGGCCTTTTTATTCAGTGTCAGGGGTTTAGCCCTTTTTCAGGACTTTATTACCCAAAACTTCCGCAATTTGAACAGCATTCAACGCCGCACCTTTGCGCAGATTGTCGGACACGCACCAGAGGTTGATGCCGTTTTCGATCGTGACATCCTGCCGAATGCGGCTGATGAATGTGGCGTAATCGCCAACGCATTCCACCGGGCTGACATAGCCGCCATCTTCGCGCTTATCGATCACCATAATGCCCGGCGCTTCGCGCAGGATCTCGCGGGCTTCATCCTCATCAAGGAACTCTTCAAACTCGATATTAACGGATTCGGAATGGCCTACGAAAACGGGCACGCGTACACAGGTGGCGGTGACCTTGATTTCAGGGTCAAGAATTTTTTTGGTCTCCGCGACCATTTTCCATTCTTCTTTGGTATCTCCGCTGTCGAGGAACACATCGATATGCGGGATCACGTTAAACGCAATTTGTTTTGTAAACTTGGTGGGTGGTTTGTTGTCTACCGGGTTGTAGATTGATTTGGTTTGATCCCAAAGCTCATCAATCCCTTCTTTGCCCGCGCCGGAAACCGATTGATAGGTGCTGACCACCACCCGTTTGATTCTCGCGCGATCATGCAAGGGTTTCAATGCCACGACCATCTGTGCGGTTGAGCAATTGGGATTGGCAATGATGTTCTTTTTGTGGCACTCGAAAACGGCATCCGCATTCACTTCTGGCACGATCAAGGGCACCTCAGGATCGTAGCGATAAAGGCTTGAATTATCGATCACGATGCAGCCAGCCGCCGCCGCTTTCGGGGCGTATTCTTTGGTCGCCTCCGAGCCCACCGCGAAAAGCGCCATATCCCAACCCGTGAAATCAAAGGTGGCCAAGTCTGTGGTCTTCAAAGTTTTGTCGCCGAAGCTCACCTCCGTGCCGAGAGATTTACGGCTCGCAAGGACAGCGATTTCCGCAATTGGAAATTCACGTTCGTCCAAGATGTTCAACATTTCGCGGCCCACATTGCCAGTGGCGCCAACTACAACAACTTTATAAGACATAGGTCTCTTCCTCATTTCAAAGACGGGCTCGTGTATCGCGCCGGGTCCCCAATGGAAAGAGGCAGCTAGTCGGTTCTGTCCTGTGAGAAGATATAAATCACCAATCCCAGCAGTAATGTCACACAAAATACCAAAATGACGGCGTTATATGAGACAATCGGCGCTTGGGTCTGTGTTATCTTGGCATCAAACACCCGCGCGGTGACATTTTGCATGATGCCAACGCCTCCGATTCCAAAGAGGTTGATCAAAGTCACGCCGCGCCCCATCAGGTGATCTGGAAAAAAACTGCGCCCATGGGCAACCAAAATCGGGAATGACGCACCGAAAAATCCAATTCCGGCCATGATGGCGGCGGTGCTCCAAAAGTCAGAGTCACCATGCAGATAAAGGACAAGACACAGCAAGCCGCCAATCAAATTGCCTGTGAAAATCACCCATTTGCGCGTCCCCAATAGCCGGTCAAGCGGACCATAGCAAAAGGTGCCGGCAATCATCGCCAGAGCCATCAGCGTGGTCACTGTGCCAACCTGGGCTGTGGAGGCGCCGAAGACATCGGTGAAATAGGGGCCCACCCAAAGGCCGCGCAAGCCCGCAGAGGGGGCATAGCTGACCAGAACAAGAGGCAAGATGAACCAGATGGCCCGCATGCGGAGCAGATCCAGCAAGCTGCCTTTTTCATCGGTCTCAACCTTTGGCGGATCCTTGACGATCACGTAGCACAGGGCGGCAATCACAAGAGTGATGAGCGCGATGATGAAGATAGACATGCGCCAGCCCAAGATCTCAACGAGCAGTGTGAGTGGAAAGGCTGCGCCAATATTGCCAACCGATCCGATCCCCAAGATGAAGGCGGCCATGGTGGCGAAGGCTGCCGCAGGAAAACTGCGGGCGACCACATAATATGCGGCCATTAAAACCGAGGAGCAGCCGATACCGATCATCGTCATCGCGGCCGAGATATGCCAAGGTTCGGTCGCGGCTGCGAAAACCAAAGCGCCCCCACCGGCTCCGAGAGCGAGAAGCGCGGCATTGGTACGCCGCGGGCCCAAAGTGTCCAAGGCCCAACCGACGGGTATTTGCATCAGCGCGAAGGTTAAAAACCAATAGCCAGAGGCCGCCGAGAGCTGCGCGGCTGTGGCGCCAATATCTGCCTGTAAGGGGGCTGCCAAAACAGCCAGAAATGCCCGATAAAACTGAGACAAGACATAGGCAAAAGTCAAAATTATCAATGTCGCGCGCATGGCAATCTCCGATCTGAGGCTGTGGTGCCACGGCTTGCGGCCTGGGTAAAGCCAGAAGTGATGCCTTGTGCCAATTGGCCGTGAGAGCTAGCCTTTGGTTAGGCAATTCGAAAGGCGTGACAAGAATGGATTTTTCAGGGCAAACAGTTTTGATAACTGGCGCAAGCCGCGGTATTGGAGCCGCGACCGCTGAACATTTTGCATCCCTTGGGGCACAGGTGGCATTGACCGCGCGTTCTGAGGGCGAATTGGTGAAATTGGCTGAGAAAATTGGGCCAAAAGCGCTGGCGATTGCCTGCGATGTTGCCGATTTCCAGCAGGTGCAGGCAGCGGTTGATCAAACCGTGGCGCAATTTGGTCGTCTTGATATCGTTATTAACAATGCCGGCATGCTCTTGCCTGTACATCGGTTGGTAGATTTCGAACCCGCCGATTGGGACCGGGTGATAGATGTGAATGTCAAAGGTGTCTTTTACATGATGAAGGCGGCGCTGCCGGTCATGACAGCCCAGGGGGGCGGGACCATCCTCAATATTTCGTCCGGTGCCGCTTATGGGGTGCTGGAAGGCTGGAGCCATTACTGCGCCTCAAAGGCCGCCGTGCTGCAATTGACCCGTTCTGGGCATGCTGAATATGGTGATCAAGGCCTTCGCTGTTTGGGGTTGAGCCCCGGCACAGTGGCAACGCAGATGCAGGTTGAGATCAAAGCCAGTGGGGTTAATCCGGTCAGCCAATTGCAACTGTCCGATCATATTCCAGCCTCGGATGTGGCGCAGGCGATTGCCTATCTTTGTGGGCCGGGTGGCGCGGCCTATGCGGGGGAAGATTTTCACCTGCGTGAACCGGCCTCCCGCGCTTTGGTTGGGCTGCCGCCGAGATAGAGTGTCGTCAGATCGGTGCTGTGCTGGCTTAAAGTTCCACGCCGGCCTTCCACTCGCCCCATTTCATCAGCGCATTGGCGCCAAGCCAGGCCAGAGGCGGCGGCGGCAGTCGGCGCGGAGGGGATTGTTTTTGGACCTGTTGCAAAAGCGCGCTGTCATGCCCACTGGCCAGCTCCGCGGCCAGCATGCCATGCAATGTCCCCTTGGCCGTGCCCAATCCGTTTTGGCAGCAGGCCGAATAGAGCCCGGGCATGACCTCGCCAAAAGCGGCGACATTATTGCGCGAAAGGCACAGGCGCCCGCCCCAACGATATTGCATGGAGACATGGCGCAGCACGGGGAAACGGGCAGAAAAACTTGCATCATGACTGCGTGACACCGCGCGGATGCGCCGCTGTGAGACCTGCATGGATGGATCAAAAGTGGCGCGATTTCGGATGATGATCCGATCGCCCCCAATCCCAGATATGCGCCGCACGGTCGTCCCTAAGGGATCGGCAGGTGTGGCGCCCCAATTGCGTGCCCCGCCCAAGGATTTTACCTCCTGGGCGGTCAAGGCGCGGGTCATGCTGGCGTAGGTGAATACATGAAGAAGCTGTTGCGGGTAAAGTCCGAAGGAATTGGCATGGCCGTTGACGGCCAGAATGACCCGCGGCGCTGTCACTTTGCCCGATGGGGTGGTGGCTGACCAATCCCCATTGTGATCGAGCGCGGTTACGGGCGAATTTTCGAAGATCTTGGCATTATGGGATGCCAAGCCGCGGGCAATGCCGCGAATATACATGGCCGGTTGCAGCATGACCGTACCGGGGGTGTAGAGGCCAGATTGATAATAGTTGGTTCCAGTCAATTCCGCCATTTGCGCCGCATCATACATCTCCCAAGATTCGCCCATTCGGGTCAAATGGTGGGCATAGTCTTGATTGTGCTGATGGCCTTTTGCGCTGGCGGCTGCATTGAACTTGCCGCAGGGGTTAAAGGCCTCGCGGGGCAGTGCAAATACCTCGGCCATCTTGCGAGCGAAGGCAATGGCGGCGCGATTGGCTGCGATCTGGTGCTGGTCTTCGCTGACGCCCCCCCCATAATCCTCTGAGGCCAGATCATGGGGCAGATCAATCATAAACCCTGAATTGCGCCCGGCAGGTCCGTCAGCAATCCGGCTGGCCTCAAGCAGAATAATTTTATCGGCCGGGTGCAGCTGCTTGAGACGTGCCAGTGCCGAGAGGCCCGCAAAGCCGCCGCCAATCACCAACCAATCTGCGGTTTGCGCGCCTTCTAGCTTCTGGGCCGGTGCGGCGGCGGCAGCAGATCTGCCCAAGCGGCCGGACCGGGATCGATAGGCAGGCGCGAGACTTTCATCTTCAATACTCTTGGTTCAGCGCGTCAGCAGCTGGGATCTCGCGTTCGCGTCGCGCGATGTAGTCGCGCAGGGCTTCATCAATGCCGGGGTCCAATTTTGGTTCCTCATAGTCGTCGAGCATTTGACGCGCGCGTATCAGCCCGCGGGTATTTGTATCCAGCGCGCCATCTGCCTGCCATTGCTCAATCGAATTATTGTCAAACATCTCGGGCATGAAGAACGCGCGTTGGAAGTTTTCAAGCGTGTGTGAATGGCCCAGGTAATGCCCACCGGGTCCAATGTCGCGCACCGCCTGCATGGCCCCTTCGAAATCATCCCAGCGTATGCCCTCGGCCATGCGATACCCCATAGCGCAAAGCTCCGCATCCACCACGAATTTCGCCATCGAGCAATGCATGCCGGCCTCATTCCATCCAGCGCTGTGCCAGATATAATTCGCCCCCGCCATGAGCACTGCATTCAACGTCATGGCGCTCTCATATCCGGCCTGTGCGTCAAGAATTTTTGCTCCGCCCAAAGTATTCGAAGTCCGCCAGGGCACGTCATAATAGCGAGCCATTTGGCCAATCATGAAATTCATCAAGCTGATTTCAGGCGTGCCGGCCATCGGTGCGCCGGACCGCATGCTGACAGTGGCCAAATAATGACCGTAGATTGCGGGGGTGCCTTTGCGCACAACCTGCGAATAGGCCAGACAGCTCAGGGCTTCGGCATTGAGCTGCGCCACGGTTGGGGCGACCGAAGCGGGGGTATTGGCGCCGCCGAGAACGAAGGGGCTGCACAAGATGGGTTGGTTGTATTTGGCAAAGGCTCGCAGCGCTCCTAGCATCGTTTCATCCCAAACCAGCGGGCTGTTACCATTGCAGTTGCCTGTGACGACGGGGTGACTTTGCATAAAATCCGCACCAAAGAGCAGCGCACACATCTCCATGACATCTTCGGCATTTTTGGGACTTGTGGTCATGCCCATGAAGGTCTTGTCGGAATGTTTCATCGACGAATAGGTGATGCGCAAATGCCTTTGGCTGATTGGGTGATCATAAGGCTCTACAATGTGGTGAGCCGAAGAGTGGATTGCGGGCAGCATATGCGATAATTTGTGAAAATTGGCCAAGTCTTCCAAAGTTGGATTGCGCCGGACATCCTCGAGATCCCGCAGATAGGGCGCGCCGGTCATTGGTACAAAGATAGAATGATCGTGACCGAAGGGCAGGTTATTGGCCGGGTTGCGCGCGTGATAGGTGAAGCTTGAGGGAATAGAGCAGATCAATTCACGCACAAGACCGCGGTCTAAATGCACCCGGTCTCCATCGCGAATATCCGCCCCCGCGGCACGCCAATCTGCAATGGCAATGGGGTCGCGAAATACCACGCCGACATCCTCAAGGATGCTCATGGAGGCTGCATCAATCTTCTCGATCTGCTCTTGATCCATGGGCTCGGTTAAGGGCAGGCGGCGTTTCAGCGCGGGCAACATTGCAACATCGCGGGTTTGTCTTATGGTTTTACGCGCACCGCGGCCGCGCCGCGTCGTTCCAACTGCATCAGCCATAAGTGCTCCTCCTTAGGCGCAAAACTTGCGGCCCGTCAGTCCACATTGTCGCCATCGCGCGGGTCGGTGAGGTCAATCCAAATGGTTTTGGTTTCGGTGAATTGGTCATGGGCATGAATGCCATTGTCGCGCCCGCCGAAGCCCGATTGTTTATAGCCACCGAAGGGTGTCGCAATGGACCCTTCGCCATAGGTATTGACGGTCACGGTGCCGGCCTTGATGTCGCGGGCTGCGCGAATGGCGTTGCGGGTATTGGCGGTGAATACAGAAGCGGCCAAGCCGTAGCGGGTGTCATTGGCCAGCGCAATGGCCTCATCATTGCTGGCGACGGTGAGCACGCTCAGAATTGGTCCAAAAATTTCATCAACGGCTCTGGCATCTTTTGCGCTGACCTCGAAAATCGTTGGCTGCACATAGGGCCCGTCGGCGGTGCCACCGGCCAAAGCGGTGCCTGTGAGATAGCTGGCCACGTTGGCGCAATGCTCCGCATCAATGAGTGCACCCAGGTGATGGGCGGGGTTGAGCGGATCGCCCGTTTTCCAATCTCGCAACCGCGCTAAGATCCGCTCCATTAGGGGCTCTTTTACGGCTTGATGGACAATCAGGCGAGAGGCGGCGGAACAATTCTCGCCCATATTCCAAAAGGCAGCATTGACCACATGACGGGCCACAGCATCGAGATTTTCCGCATCATCAAAAACCACGCAGGGGTTTTTGCCGCCGCATTCCAGGACAACCTTCTTTAAATTGCTGTCAGCGGCATAGCGCAGGAAATGCCGCCCCGTCTCGGTTGAGCCTGTGAAGCTGACCATATCCACATCCATATGCGTGCCGAGCGGCGCGCCCACACTCGGCCCATCACCGGGCAGGACTTGCAAGACCCCGCGGGGCAGGCCGGCCTGTGTTGCCAATTCGGCCAAGCGCAGAGCTGTGAGGCTGGTTTGCTCAGCGGGCTTTACGATGACAGAATTGCCGGCAGCCAAAGCGGGTCCGATTTTCCAAGCCATCATCAACAATGGAAAGTTCCACGGTAAAACAGCGGCGACGACCCCAATGGGTTCGCGTAAAATCATGGCAATAGCATCTTCCTGCGCCGGGGCCGTTTGGTCATAAATTTTGTCAATCAACTCCGCATGCCATTTCAAGGTTTCGATGGTCTCGGGAATATCGATGGTCTCACAATCTGAGATCGGCTTGCCGCTGTCGAGGCTTTCCATCACGGCCAATTCCCGGCGGTTGCGTGTGATCAACTTGCACAGGCGGATCAATACATCTTTGCGGTCCGATGGTGCGCGTTTGGCCCAATGGCCTTGATCGAAGGCTTCACGGGCTTTGGACACTGCAAGATCTACATCTTGCGCATTACAGCCAGAAATTTCGGCAAGCGGCACCCCGGTGGCGGGGTTCAAAGTCGCAAAAACAGCGCCATGACCAGCGCGGTACTTGCCGTCAATAAAGGCGGTGCGCGGGAGGTCGAGATCTGCGGCCAGCGCTTTGTACTCCGCGGTTGTTAGTAAGTCGCTCATGCGCCTTCTCCCATGATATTTGCAATGGCGATGTCCATTGTGGTGATGACCTCAGCCAATTGGCGTTTGTCGTCTTTGTTGAGCGGTTGCAGCGGTTTGCGGGGTGGTCCAGCGTCAATGCCGCGGAGCGTCAGGCCGTATTTGATACATTGAACAAATTTTCCACCTTGTTCGAGCACCCGCATCAAGGGCAGCATTGCCGACATAAGTGCGCGCCCTTTGGTGAAATTTCCCTCCACAACGCAGGTTTGGTAGAGCGCAATATGCGCTTCGGGGGCAAAATTGGACCCGGCGCAGACCCAGCTGCGCGCGCCCCAAGCGAAGAATTCCAAAGCCTGATCGTCCATGCCGCAAGACAGGGCAATATGAGGATAATCGCGGGCCAGCATATGCAGCCGATTGGGATCACCCGAGCTTTCCTTAATGGCACAAAAATTTGAGCTGCGTCCCAGACGGTCCAGGGTCTCTTCATCCATATTGACGCACATCCGGCCAGGATAATTGTAAAGCATGGCCGGAAGATCTGCGGCGCGGTCGATCGCCAAAGCGTGTAGGGCAATTTCGCGGCCTGTCGGGTAGGCATAAGGCGGGGTGGCAATTAGAAGTGCATCCGCACCTGCCGTTTTAGCCGCCTTGGCATAGAGAATTGAATCCTCGGTGCGGATCGCGCCGGTGCCGACAATCATCGGCCGCCTGCCGGCAATTATTTCTTGGGCAATCGACATCATTTCAATCCGCTCTTCAGTGGTTTGCGCGTAATACTCGCCGGTCGTGCCCGCGACGATCAATCCATGAACCCCAGCCTCAATCAAACGATTGATCGTGGCTTCCAACGCATCGTGATTTAACGAAAAATCATTGTGGTAAGGGGTAATGACCGGGGTATAGATGCCTTCAAATTGCATGGGCTGTCTCCTTCGGGATGGTCAGTTCAACCGGCAATGGATCGGGGCGCACAAAACGCTCCATTCGGTCTTGCGACAGGGCCCAGTGCTGCAAAGTTAAGGCCACAGCAGCCTCAACCTGCTGGTCTTCAATGGCGGCGATCATGTCATCATGTTGATCGCAGGCTTGTCTGACAAGCGCGCTTTCAGCTGGTGACGCAGGCCGATAGAAGGTTTGGCTTAGGCGCGTATGATCAATGAGCATCCGCTGGAGGCTTGGAATCAAGTAGCAATTTTGTGACATATCCCCGATGATTTGGTGAAATTGATGATTGTGCATCGCCGCTTGTGCGGGGTCATGATTGAGGGTGGCTTTTTTAAAGTGTTGCTGGCTGGTCTTGAGCGCCTTCACCTGTGGCAGGCTACGATTTTCACAGGCCAGCCGCGCGATGTTAGCATAGACCAGCGGCGCCGTTTGAAAAAAATTGCGCATCACCGCCATATCCATTGAGACGACTTTGGCCCCCTTGTTTTGGGTGATATCGACGTAGCCTTCCCCGGCGAGTTTTTGCAAAACCTCGCGCAGCGGTGTGCGCGATATGCCAAATTCGGCACCCAGTTTGGTCTCGTCTAAATCACTGCCCGGGGGGAGTGCGAGTGATAGGATTTGCTGACGTATGGTGTCCAAACATTGGGATTTGCGGTTTTGGGTCATCGGGGCTCCTTGCCCTGAATTGTATACATGTTGCACACAATAAATTTACAAAGACGACCCCACCGATGTCTATCTGCGACACAATAGGCCTTTAGCCCAATGTTCTGCCATAAAATCCGAGATGCTCTTGCTCTGAAAATCGGCGGCCAGGAGTTTCGTAATAGGTTAAAACTGCATTGATTCTCTGCCGGTCGCCCTTCACGGGCGTGACCCGATGCGCGGTGTTCACGCCGCGAAACACATTCAGAGTTCCCGCCTCTTGCGGGCAGATCTGCGTCTGGCGCTTGCCCATCAATAGCTCTGCCACCCCGGCATAGTTGGGATCCTCTGCGGTGCGCAGATCTCGAAGATACTCAAACTCGCCGCCGGCCTTCGGCGCTTGTAAAAGCAGTGTTGTGGTGAATTCTGAGCGGTCAAAATGCCAGTTCAAGGCTTCGCCATGGTAATAGGTCATGACATTTGCCCCGGCGATTCGGTCATCCATAGTGTAAAGGGCCGGCTTATTCATGACACGGGCCAAAAATCTGGCAAAAGCAGGCCAGTCATAAAGTTGGGTCACGGGGCTGCCCTCAATTTGATCGGCGCAAATTGTATGATTTGTGGTTTCGAGCTCTCGCAAGGCTGGATGATCGGGCGCGAGGCCGGGAATTTCCTTTTTAAAATAGATGTTATGGGCCCGCTTATGCACAAAAGCATCCTGCGCGATCACTGGTTTCACCCAATCGAGAGTGCGCTCGATGGCCTCAGGGCGCAGGAAACCTGGCAGGTTGAAAAGTCCTTGAGACTCAAGATCCGCCTGACATCGGGCGCAAAGCGCACGAAATTCTGCACTGTCAGGTTGGTCAATCGGGTAGCGGTGGGTGTCAATAATATCCATAAGAGTAGTGCAGTGGTTTTCACCGGCTTTGTCAAAAAAAAAACGCCAGGCGTGCCCAGCGTTTTTCATTTTTTTTCGAAATATGCCCTAAAGGCTGGCGGTCAAAGCGGCCACGATGGCATCGCCCATTTGGGTTGTGGAAACGGCGGTATCGCCTTCGGCCTGCAACAGATCCGCCGTGCGGACCCCATCGGCAAGAACTTTTTCGACCGCTTTTTCAATACGCGTTGCTTCTGCGCCAAGATCGAAGGAATAGCGCAGCGCCATGGCGAAAGACAAAATGCAGGCCGTTGGATTGGCTTTGCCCTGTCCTGTGATATCTGGTGCCGAGCCATGCACCGGTTCATAGAGAGCTTTGGGGTGGCCATTTTCCATCGGCGCGCCGAGGCTGGCAGAGGGCAACATCCCAAGCGAGCCTGTCAGCATCGCCGCACAATCGGAGAGGATGTCGCCAAACAAATTGTCGGTGAGGATCACGTCAAATTGCTTCGGTGCGCGCACCAGCTGCATGGCGCCGTTATCGGCGTACATATGCGACAGTTCGACATCGGCGTAATCTGCCTGATGCACTTCGGTGACCACATCGCGCCACAAAACGCCCGCTTCCATCACATTGGCTTTTTCCATCGAGCAAACCCGGTTGCTGCGGCGGCGGGCCAGCTCAAAGGCTGCGCGCGCGGCGCGTTCGATTTCGGATTCAGTATAACGATGCGTGTTGATGCCTACGCGCTCATTGCCTTCTTTGAAGATGCCGCGTGGTTCGCCAAAATAGCTGCCGGAG
Source organism: uncultured Planktomarina sp. (assembly GCA_943788425.1). GTDB lineage: Bacteria > Pseudomonadota > Alphaproteobacteria > Rhodobacterales > Rhodobacteraceae > Planktomarina. Next base: position 18,789 of record CALSQF010000018.1, on the reverse strand, counting down.
GTCAATTCGCGCACGATAACGATATCCAAACCCGCAACAACATCGCGTTTGAGCGAGGAAAAATCGGCGAGCGCATCAAAACATTGAGCGGGACGGAGGTTTGCGAAAAGATCCATCTCCTTGCGCAGGCGCAGCAGGCCGCGTTCTGGTTTCAAGGAAAAATCAAGAGTGTCATATTTCGGTCCACCAACAGCGCCAAGCAATACCGCATCTGCCGCCTGTGCTTTTGCCATAGTGTCATCATGCAAAGGCACGCCGTGCACATCATAGGCCGCGCCGCCGACCAGATCTTCTGACAGGTCAAAATTTATGTCCCTATGGTCCGCAAGCCAGGCAATGACTTTGCGCACTTCGGTCATGACTTCAGGACCAATCCCGTCGCCGGGCAAAATTAGGAGGGAGTGGTTGCTCATGAAAAGCCCTTTCGTTTGTCTCAGCTTGCTGACTAGCCCCATGGGCCTTTGGGGTCAAGGAAGTGAGACATCCTGCCAGATCAATCTGTGCGAATTGCCCTGGGGATCAGGAAGTTCCTTGGCTGGCCAATGCACCGCGCCATCGTGCAAGGCAAAGTCCCGAGATGGCAGGATGTAATTGACCCGTAGATTGTCCGGGCGTGGATCACGCCAATCCACAGTATCCAGCCGCGCCGGACCGCGATGTCCTGTATTGGCAGCCGCTTGCCCACCCAGGCTGGCCGGCTTCGGATCTTGCAGCTTAGGATGTGCTAGAAGCTGGCTCATAACCTCATTGTGCCCCTCGCCATCAACCGGATCAAGGTTGGTGTTGGCCAAGAGCACGAGCGGCTTGGGAAGCTGATCTACCAGCGCCGCGGCATAGGCAATTTCATCGGCATTGCGGCAGCCGTTGCGGTCTTTTGGCCCGTCAAAGACGGGTGGGCTGGCGTGAAATGTGAGGAGCGAAATAGAATGCTGACGCCAGGTTATGGAGGTCTGCAGCATTGCGACATAGGCCAGGCGTTGCACGCGGGCAATTTCAGGTGGGTCGGTACTGTGCGTCTGCGGCACATTGGCCCAAAGCACTTGGCTGTGATCTTGGCTGTCTTGCGCGTTGAATGGCAGGCGTGACGAAAGCAATAGCCCTCTTTGTCCGGCGAAAGTGCCATAGCTTTGCGCATCTCCCGGTCCGCCAATTTGCCCATTCCCATCAATATCCACTCCGGATGCTACGCCAGTGTTGGGGCGCGGTGCCAAAAGATGCGGCATTTCCCACCTCTGCGCGTTTAGCGCCGCTTGAAAGGCGCGCGCCGCGCGCAGCTCCGCATCCCAATCAAAGCGTTGCAAGGCCAAAATATCTGGTTGGATTGTCGCTATAAGCCGGAGCGCCGCGCGAATTTGAGATGATTTTCCGTGTATGATGTCGCGATACAACAACCCCGGTGAATTGCGCTCAAGCGCGGCGGTATAGCTGGCCAATCGCAGTATTTCGCTGATTGCTGGCGTTCGGTAGATCAGACACAATACGATTAAGAGTGTGAGCGCCCGCATCCAGGCCCGAAACCTCCGCAGATAGCGTTGCCGCCGCATAGACGGATGCGATGGGTGGATGAACAAAATGGCATTTGGGTCGAACGTCCGGCTCATAACGAGCGTAAGTGGAGCGTAAAATTCTTAATTTTGGATCAATGACTATATGAATTTCGCAACGTTTTTGAAAATTCGGATTGCGGATGGGGTTGATTTGGCCAGCCAATTTCTGGCTGGCCAAAGATATTAGACCCAAGGCGCCCGTTGCGCCATTTGCGCTTCGAAGGCATCGATAGATGCAATTTTTTCCATCGATAGGCCGATGTCGTCGAGGCCATTGATCAAGCAATGCTTGCGGTGTTGATCCACATCGAAGGAGATCACCTCACCGTCAGAGGTCTCAATCTGCTGGTTTTCCAGATCAACAACCATTCGTGCATTGCTGCCTTTTTCGGCATCCTTCATCAGCAGTTGCAGCTCGTCTTCAGTGACAACCACAGGCAAAATACCGTTTTTAAAGCAGTTGTTGTAGAAAATATCGGCAAAGCTGGTGGAGATCACGCAGCGAATACCAAAATCAAGCAACGCCCAGGGCGCATGTTCGCGTGACGATCCGCAACCGAAATTGTCACCCGCAACAAGGATATTGACGCCTTTATAAGCCTCATGGTTTAGCACAAAGTCAGGGTTTTCGCTGCCATCTAGATTGTAGCGCATCTCATGGAAGGCACTGACGCCGAGCCCAGAGCGTTTGATGGTTTTCAAAAATTGTTTGGGAATGATCATATCGGTATCGATATTGATCAAAGGCATGGGCGCCGCAATTGCGGTCAATTTTTCAAATTTTTCCATCAGATCATCTCCCGCACATCAACCAATTTTCCAGTCAGAGCCGCGGCTGCAGCCATGGCTGGGCTCATCAAATGTGTACGTCCACCGCGGCCTTGGCGGCCCTCAAAATTGCGGTTTGATGTGGCCGCACAGCGTTCGCCCGGTTGTAATTGGTCGGGGTTCATCGCCAGACACATCGAGCATCCAGCCAGGCGCCATTCGAAACCGGCTTCTATGAAGATGTCCGCCAGCCCCTCTTTTTCCGCCTGGGCACGCACCAAACCTGAGCCCGGCACGACCATCGCGCGCATGCCCTCTTTGATCTTGCGACCCTTCAAAATCTCCGCTGCCGCGCGCAGATCTTCAATCCGCCCATTGGTGCAAGATCCGATGAAGACGGTATCAATCTCAATGTCACACAAGGCTGTTCCAGCCGTAAGGCCCATATAGTCAAGGCTGCGCTGGGCCGCTTCGATTTTGCCGCCGGAGAAATCCTGTGCTGCCGGCACCCTTGCGGTGATCGGCAAGACATCTTCCGGGCTGGTGCCCCAAGTGACCACAGGGGCGATATCTTCACCCTTCAAGGTCAAGACCTTGTCGAAATGTGCATCATCGTCGGAATGAAGTGTTTTCCAATAGGCCAGCGCGGCCTCCCATGTTTCGCCTGTGGGGGCATTGGGGCGGCCTTTGCAATAGTCGAATGTGGTCTGATCTGGCGCGATGAGACCTGCGCGTGCGCCGCCTTCAATGGCCATGTTGCACACCGTCATGCGGCCTTCCATTGAGAGGCTGCGAATGGCCTCGCCACAATACTCAATCACGTAGCCTGTGCCGCCGGCCGTGCCGGTCTCGCCAATCACCGCCAGGGTGATATCTTTCGCAGTCACGCCCGGGCTCAATTTGCCGGTGATTTCAACCTTCATATTTTTTGATTTTTTCTGAATCAAAGTTTGTGTGGCGAGAACATGCTCCACCTCAGAGGTGCCGATGCCATGGGCTAGCGCGCCAAAGGCGCCATGGGTGGCGGTGTGGCTGTCGCCGCAGACAATGGTCATTCCTGGCAAGGTCCAGCCCTGCTCCGGGCCAATGATATGCACGATGCCCTGGCGCACGTCATCCACCGGGTAATAGACAAGCCCGAACTCACGTGCGTTGGTGTCCAGCGCTTCGACCTGGATGCGGCTTTCTTCGTTTTCTATGCCCTTCAGACGGTCCAAGGTTGTGGGCACGTTGTGATCGGGCACAGCGATAGTTTTTTCTGGCGCGCGCACCGTCCGGCCATTCATCCGCAACCCTTCAAAGGCCTGGGGGCTGGTCACTTCGTGGACCAAATGGCGGTCGATATAGAGCAGGCAGGTGCCGTCGTCGGCTTCATGGGCGACATGTGCGTCCCAAATTTTATCGTAGAGTGTTTTAGGGGCCATGTGAGGCGTTCCTTTTATTGTTCGTCAAATCTGTCGTGTCTTTCAAAGGGATTTAGCCGTTTCGGCGCGGCCGCAGGTTGGATTTCGCAACACCAAAAAAGCGCCAAGGCAGGCGCGCTCTGTCGGCGATATCGAAAACCATACTCATGCTCATGCTGCTGAATACCTCGGCCCAAGGTCCGGCACAAGCCTCCAGATGTTCGGGTTCACGGCTATTTAACGGCCGGGGTGGGCGCTTCTTTGAGTTCCAGCACATCGCCTGACAGTCCGTCCAAAGCGTGACAAATTCACCCGAAACTGTCGAATCGCATGCCTTTGGCCTTGCCTGATTGGCCGAGGTTGAGATTTGCCTGCGTTTGCCCATCGCAGGTGCAAGATCCGGCATACAAGATGCTTTGGGCGAAACATCCGTAAGTTTGTAGCGGGATCACAGCCATTTTTGCCCGATTAAAGCAGGTGATTGAGGAATCTGATTTAGGCTGCTAAACACTAAAAACCCGGCGCCGGGATGTTGCGGCGATTTTTTTGGAGGACATGGTCCTGTCTTTGACGTCTGACGCGGAAGGATCCGCGCTCAATTTGGCCAATGGCCATTCGAGTGTTACGAGCGATGCTATTTTGGCCGCCGTCTTAAAATCCCTAGAAGATGATAAAGCCGAAGATGTCGTGCAAATTGATTTGCGAGGCATCTCTGAGATTGGCGATCATATGGTGATCTGTTCGGGGCGCTCTACGCGCCAAGTCGCTGCCATTTCTGAAAAGCTGAAAAGTCGCTTAAAAGATGATCTTGGAATTCTGTCTAAAGTGGAAGGCAAGGGCACCGGCGATTGGGTGCTTGTGGACACAGGTGATGTCATCGTTCATGTGTTCCGCCCGGAAGTGCGCGAATTTTATCAGTTGGACCAAATGTGGCTCGAGCCTGGAGCGCCAAGCCCGACTGAGGCCTAATGCGCCTGCGCATTCTCGCCATGGGCCGCCTGCGCAACGGGCCAGAAAAAGATCTCATTGAAGATTATGTCGCTCGGTTCAACCGCAGCGGTCGCCCGTTGGGTCTCGGGCCGGTTGAGCTGACCGAATTGGAAGACAAAAAAGGCGGCGGCAAGGCGGCTGAAGCGGCTTTGTTGCTCAAGGCCATTCCGCAAGGGGCAGCAGTGATTGCCCTGGATGAGCGGGGCAAGTTGCAGAGCTCTCCAGATTTTGCTGCGCATCTTTCTCAAATTCGTGATGCCGCGCCCAGCGAGTTGATCTTTGTTATCGGTGGGGCAGATGGTCTGGATCCCGCAGTCCTGCAACGCGCGCAGTCGGTACTTAGTTTTGGCAAGATGGTTTGGCCCCATATGCTGGTGCGCGTCATGCTGTCCGAACAGCTCTATCGCGCAGCTTCCATCCTGGCCGGTGGCCCTTATCACCGGGTATAATAGTGGTTGTCATACCGTGGGCGACTGCCCTAATGTTTGAAAAAACATGAGGAGTTACAGGATGCGAACACGTGCTGCGGTGGCCATGGAAGCCGGCAAACCACTTGAAATCATGGAGGTCAATCTCGAAGGACCAAAGGCCGGCGAGGTTTTGGTCGAAATCAAAGCTACGGGTATTTGCCACACGGATGAATTCACCCTATCTGGCGCTGATCCCGAGGGGCTGTTTCCTGCGATTTTGGGCCATGAGGGCGCAGGGGTCGTGGTGGAATGTGGTCCGGGTGTCACCAGCTTGAAACCTGGCGATCATGTCATTCCTCTTTACACGCCAGAGTGCCGCACATGTGAATATTGCCTCAATCCCAAAACCAATCTGTGCCAAGCCATCCGCAGCACCCAAGGGCAGGGTTTGATGCCAGACGGCACGAGCCGGTTTTCGATGCTCGATGGCACGCCGATTTTGCATTACATGGGCTGTTCCACCTTTGCCAATCATACTGTTTTACCAGAAATCGCTTTGGCCAAAGTGCGTCCCGATGCCCCGTTTGATAAGATTTGTTATATCGGCTGTGGTGTGACCACAGGCATTGGGGCGGTGATCAATACGGCAAAGGTGGAGATTGGCAGCACGGCGATTGTCTTTGGGCTGGGCGGTATTGGCTTGAATGTGATTCAAGGCTTGCGACTGGCTGGGGCAGATCAGATTGTCGGTGTGGATCTCAATCCCGGCAAGATTGAGATGGCCTGCCGCTTTGGTATGACAGATTTTGTCAATCCAACTGAGGTGAGCGGTGATTTGGTCGCGCATTTGGTCGCGCTGACCGGTGGTGGGGCAGATTATACCTTTGATGCAACAGGCAATGTGGGTGTGATGCGCACAGCTCTGGAATCGGCCCATAAAGGCTGGGGGGAAAGCGTGATCATCGGTGTGGCACCTGCTGGAGCAGAGATCAGCACCCGTCCTTTCCAGCTGGTGACCGGCCGCGTGTGGCGCGGCACGGCGTTTGGCGGTGCACGGGGGCGCACGGATGTGCCAAAGATTGTGGATTGGTACATGGACGGTAAAATTGAGATAGATCCAATGATTACCCACACCATGCCTTTGGAAGACATCAACAAGGGCTTTGATCTGATGCACGCAGGCAAATCCATCCGCGCTGTCGTCGAATTTTAAGGCGCCTTGCCGGTTTTCGGGCTTTCACCTGTTGAAATTAGGGCTAATGTGAAAGGGCGCACGGTGCGCCCTTTTCGCATGAAGTGTACCCTTCGATGATTGACGTTCTTCTCAAAACATTGCCCTTCTTTGCCATCGTTGGGCTCGGCTATGGCGCGGCGCGGACGGCATTTTTTCCGGAGGTGGCCACCGCCTATCTCACGAAATTTGTGTTTTATTTTGCCTTGCCGGCGATGATTATCCGGTTTTCTGCCAACCTATCCTTTGTGGATTTGATCAATGTTCCCTTCATTTCCGCGTATCTCTCCGCCTCATTTTTGATCTATCTGCTGGCGACCGGTGTGGCGATGCTGCGGCGACGCAACGTGGCCGAGGCGGCAGTGGAGGCGCAATGCGCCACCATTGGCAATGTCGGATTTTTGGGCATTCCGATGTTGGCCATGTTGATGGGGCCGGAGGCTGTGCTTTGGGTGATGTTGGTGCTGGCCATCGACCAGCTGGTGTTTGGCAGTTTGATTGTGATTTTAATTGTTGGCTCACGCGATGGGCGTATGAGCTTTGGGGTGCTGCGCACGGTCGGACTTGGTCTGATCAAAAATCCGATGATTATGGCGATGGCTTCCGGTTTGCTTTGTTCGTCATCGGGGGTCAGCTTGCCGGCGCCCGCCTCAGAATTCTTCGACATTTTGGGGGCGGCTGCAACGCCCGGTGCGCTGTTTGCTATTGGCGCGTCCTTGGCCAGAAAATCCGCTGAGCGGCTCTCTGTGGCCAGTTGGCTGGCATTTTGTAAGTTGATCTTACATCCGGCGGCCGTGGCGATTGCCGCGCTGTTTATTTTTCCGGTTGCGGCCTATCCCGCTGCGGTTTTGATTGCAGCGACGGCTTTGCCTGTTGCGGGCAATATCTTTATTTTGGCAACGCATTATGAGGTCGCGCCGCAGCGGGTGTCGGCATCAATCTTTCTGTCGACCGTCGCTTCGGTGGTGACGGTGTCTTTAGTTATCGCTTGGGTCAGCATCCTCTACAGCTAATCCTCTACTTTGGCAGGGCTCTGCTGTGATCTGGGAGCTTGGCCCTTGCAAAACGAAGCGAATTGCGTTTTCACCAAGTGACATTTGCTAAGGGGTTTTCCATGGAAATCAAATCTGAAAACGCGTGTTTCGGTGGAACGCAGGGGGTCTATGCCCATGCATCGGACAGTTGTGGGGGGGAGATGACCTTCGGTCTTGTTTCTGCCCGAAGAGGCCAAGCGCGGCCCGGTGCCCGTGCTGTGGTATTTGTCAGGTCTGACCTGTACCCATGAGAATGCCATGACCAAAGCGGGTGCGCAGGCTTGGGCGGCGCAAGAGGGGATTGCCTTGGTGTTTCCTGACACATCTCCGCGCGGCGCGGATGTGGCCGATGACGCGGCCTATGATCTTGGGCAAGGCGCTGGATTTTATGTCAACGCTACACAACAGCCATGGGACGCGCATTTTCATATGTGGGACTACATAGCCGAAGAGCTCCCGGCGGTGCTGGGGCGCGCCTTCGCTGTTGATTTGGAGCGCCAATCCATCACGGGCCATTCCATGGGCGGGCATGGGGCGCTGACCCTTGCGATGGGAAGGCCGGGTCAATACCGCAGTGTTTCGGCCTTTTCCCCCATTTGCAATCCAATCGGTTCGGACTGGGGCCAAAAGCAGTTTACCAGTTACTTGGGCGTGGATCAAAACCTCTGGCAACCGCATGACGCCAGTCATCAAATGCTGGACGTGGGTTTTGACGGGCCCGTACTCATTGATACGGGCACTCAAGATCAATTTTTGGAGCTCCTCAAACCTGAAACCCTCGCCTTTGCCATGGCCAAGCGTCGCCAAGACGGGCATTTTCGGATGCAAAAAGGCTATGATCATTCCTATTTTTTCGTTTCGAGCTTTATGGAAGATCACGTCGCTTTTCATGCCGAAGCGCTTTATGCGGAGTGACCTATGACGCAATATGATTTGGTAATTATTGGCTCAGGCCCCGGCGGTCGCGCGGCGGCGATACAGGCGGGCAAACTCAAGCGGCGGGTTTTGGTGATCGATCGCAAGGATCGTTTCGGTGGCGTATCGGTCCATACGGGCACAATCCCCTCCAAAACCCTGCGCGAGACGGTGCTCAACCTCTCAGGATGGCGCGAGAGAAGCTTTTACGGGCGGTCCTATCGCGTGAAAGATGAGATTGGCGCGGACGATCTCAAGATGCGCCTGCATAAGACCCTGGATTATGAGGTGGACGTGCTTGAGCATCAGTTCAATCGAAATCATGTGGATACCATGAGCGGTTTGGCGCGGTTCATCAGCCCGCATGAGGTGGAAGTCACCGCCGACAATGGAGAAGTCACCACTGTTTCTGCGGCGCATGTTCTGATTGCCACCGGCACCTATACCTATCGGCCTGACTCTGTTCCGTTTAATGGCACCTCCATTTTGGACAGTGATGAATTTTTGGAGATGTCGCAAATTCCACGATCTTTGATTGTCGTTGGTGCCGGGGTGATCGGTGTGGAATATGCCACAATGTTTTCTGCCCTGGATGTGAAAGTGACCTTGATTGAGCCGCGGGAAACTTTCTTGGACTTCATCGATAAGACTTTGATACAGGAATTTACCCATGAAATCCGCGAGAACGGTGTTGATCTGCGGCTTGGCTCAGCGGTGGCAAAGATAGAGGATTGCGACAGCCATGTGGAGGTTGCGCTTGAAAATGGCCGTCACGTGCGCGCAGAAATGCTGCTCTTTGCAGCCGGACGCATGGGCGCAACGCAGCGTTTGGGTCTCGAAGCGGCGGGTCTCAAGACCGACCACCGCGGCCGGTTGCGTGTGGATCGTAAGAGTTATCAAACAGAGGTGCCGCATATCTATGCGGTGGGGGACGTCATTGGTCACCCCTCGTTGGCGTCAACCAGCTTGCAGCAGGGACGCGTGGCGGCGTGTCATGCGCTGGACACCCCGAGCCTGCCAGAAAGCCCATGGTTTCCGTATGGGATCTATTCCGTGCCGGAAATCTCGACCTGTGGTATGAGCGAAGAGGAAACCCAATCGCGCGGTATTCCTTATGAGGTTGGCATTGCGCGGTTTCGTGAAACTTCGCGCGGGCATATCATGGGGTTGGAACATGGGATGTTAAAGATATTGTTTTCACTAAAAACCCGCCGGGTTCTGGGGGTGCAAATTGTCGGCGAAGGAGCAACGGAGCTGATCCATATCGCGCAAGCGGTGCTGAACCTGAAAGGTACGGTTGATTATTTCGTACAAAATACGTTCAATTATCCGACATTGGCGGAGGCCTATAAAATTGCTGGGCTGGACGCGTTTAATCGCATGCCCATTCCTGAAGAGTTAAAAGTCGCCACAGGCCAGCCATCGTGATTTATGTGGACGCGGATGCATGCCCGGTGAAGGCTGAAGTGGAGCAGGTGGCGACTCGGCACAAAGTCGGCGTGAAGCTTGTTTGCAATGGTGGGATACGCCCCTCGGCCAATCCGCTTGTCGACTTGGTGGTTGTCGATGCTGGGCCAGATGTTGCTGATATGTGGATCGCTGAGCAGGCGGGACCAGGCGATATCGTGATCACCACCGACATCCCACTCGCTGCCAAAGCGGTTGAGGCCGGAGCGCAGGTGCTCAAGCCGAATGGCGAGCCATTGACCCAGGCCAATATTGGTAATGCGCTGGCCACGCGCGATCTCATGTACGATCTGCGCGCCGCTGATCCTTTTCGCCAGGGCGGCGGCAAAGGGTTTACAAAAACTGATCGCTCTCGGTTTCTAAATGCCTTGGACCAAGCCTTGCGGCGCTGAGTGCATGAGAGTTTGACAGGCGTTTCGCGTCATTGGTCGGGTCGTATTTGGAGCAGACCTGTCGTCAAACTGGGCGTAGCGGTGAGCAATGGAACACAGAAAAACGCCAACGGGTGCGCTTTGGGCGCTTCTCGCGTCTTTGATATTTTCGGTCAACGATACGCTGATTAAATTTCTGTCCGATGGCTACGCGCTGCATCAAATCGTGTTTACGCGCTCGCTGACAGGCGTGTTGCTCTCTGATGATAGTCATTATTCCCTTCAGCGGCGGATATGGAGCGTTGCGCACACAAAGGCTTGGGCTGCATCTGGTCCGAGCGCTGTTCGTGGTAGCAGCCAATTTGTTTTTTTACATGGCGCTGGCAGATTTGCCCTTGGCAATCGTCGTGGCGATATTCTTTATTGCTCCGTTTTTAATCACGATTTTCTCAGTGATTTTTCTTGGGGAGACCGTGGGGAAATGGAGGTGGTTGGCGGTTGTGGTTGGGCTCATTGGGGTCTTGCTCATCGTGCGACCTGGCACGGATGCGTTTACTTTGACCTCGATACTCCCGGCCCTCGCGGCGCTGTGCTATGCGTCCTTTCATATTTTAACGCGCAAGATTGGTCAGACGGAGACACTTATGTCGCTGACCTTCTATGTTCCGCTGGTGTTTTTGGTTGTGACCACGGTGATCGGCTTGACCCTTGGGCAGGGCGGCTTTGCCGGCGATGGGCACCGCTCAGTCGAATTTTTGCTGCGTGCTTGGCAGTGGCCCAGTTGGGCGGATTTATCTCTCATGGTATTTATTGGCATCGGGGTCACCGTTGGCGGTGCGGCTATTAGCCAAGCTTACCGGGTGGCGGAGGCGGCTCTGGTGGCGCCTTTTGAATATACCAGTCTCGTTTACGCGACTATACTTGGTTATTTGCTGTTTGCAGAATGGCCGGATCTGTATGAGTGGTCTGGCATGAGTCTGGTCTTGATCTCAGGTTTGGTCACCGTTTGGCGTGAACGCGTGAACGCAAGGCCAAGGGTTGCGCCGCCCAATTCACCACGCTAGCACTTATGCAAAGCGAGGAGATGTCATGACCGTTGAGGCCGTTGTTTTTGATATTGGAAATGTGTTGCTGGAATGGCATCCGGAGCACTATTTTGACCGGACCATCGGCCCTGAGCGCCGCAAAGCCATGTTTGCCGCCGTAGACCTGCATGCGATGAACGACCGTATTGATTTGGGGGAAGGCTTCAAAGATGTGATCTATGCCACAGCAGAGGCCAATCCGGAATGGCGGGCGGAAATCCGCGATTGGCATGACAATTGGATAAAGCTGGCCGCGCCGCCAATTGACCATTCCGTGCGTTTGCTGCGGGCGCTGAAATCTGCAGGCGTACCGGTCTTTACGCTGACCAATTTCGGAGTTGAGAGCTTCGCCTACGCGCAAAGCCACTATGACTTTTTGGGTGAATTTGACCGCGAATATGTCTCGGGCCGCATGCGGGTTATCAAACCTGATCCGATGATTTACCAGATGTTAGAGCAAGATTGCGGGGTGCCGCCGGAGCGGTTGCTCTTTGCAGATGACCGCGCGGACAATATTGCGATGGCTGCGAGCCGCGGTTGGCAAACGCATCACTTTGTCAACTCGCAAGCTTGGGCCGATTGTTTGGTGGCCGCTGGGCTGTTGGCTCCGGAGCAGGCCCAGTGACCCCGGCTATGATCCCCTTTGAAGCCGGCCAAGAGCGGCTCGACTGGTTGGATTTGGTCACCGCTTTGCAGGCGGGCCATCAGGCTCCCAAGGCTGAGATCGAGGATCTGTTTTTATATCGTGGGCGCGACACGCTTTTGAGCCGTTCCGCTTGGATTGATGGCATGGGCCTCTTGACCAAAACCGCGACAGTCTTCCCGGGCAACCGCGAAAGCGGTCAGCCGATGATCGGCGGCGGAGTGATGTTGTTTGATGATGCCACGGGGGAACTTGCCGCGGTGATTGATTTTCACCTGATTACCAAGTGGAAAACCGCAGGCGACAGTTTGATGGCGGCTTTGGCACTGGCTCCGGCAGGGGCGCGGGAGATATTGATAGTGGGCGCAGGCACCGTTGGCCGCTCCTTGGTGGAGGCCTTCAGCGCCGGATTTCCCCAGGCCCGTTTTAGCATCTGGAACCGAAGCCCGCAGGCGGCGGAGGTGTTTGCGCAAGACACCGGTGCCCGTGTGGTAACGGATTTGCAAAGCGCTGTCGTGGCCGCCGATATTATTTTAACCTGCACCATGACCACGGCGCCGATCATTCACGGCGATTGGTTGCGACCCGGGGCAACATCTGAACATGATCGGCGCTTATCGGCCCGATATGCGTGAAGCCGATGATGCGGCATTGCAAAAATCGAAGCTTTTCGTTGACAGCTTTGACACCACATTGGGGCATATTGGTGAGCTGAAAATTCCTCTGGACAGCGGCGCAATTGACCGCAGTCATCTGCGGGCGGATTACTATGATTTGAATAGCTTTCAAGCCGGGCCGGATGACATCACAGTGTTTAAGAACGGTGGCGGCGCGCATTTAGACCTGATGACCGCGCGCTATGTTTTGGATCAATGGTCGGGCGGCACGGAGCCGTCTGGCTAGAGCAGCCCGGCAATGCGCGCTCGGGCCGAGTTTGACCGCGGCTGCCAGAGGTCACGATCAATCGCCTCTTGCAGGCGCTGGGCAATCTCACGCAGGGCGGGCCCATTTGCTTCAGCGATGAAGTCTCGGGTGTCGTCATCTTCAAGAAAGGCCGCCTCCACCGCGTCGAAATGGTGCGATTTCACAGCACCGGTGGTTGCGGCAAAGGCGAACATGTAATCGACGGTCGCGGCGATCTCAAAGGCACCTTTGTACCCGTGGCGTTTCACGCCATTGATCCATTTGGGGTTGAGCACACGTGAACGGATCACGCGCGCCATCTCATCATCTAAGCTGCGGATGAGGGGGCGTTCGGGGCGTGAATGGTCATTGTGGTAAATCGGTCGGGCTTGCCCTTGCAGGCTTTGCACAGCCGCTGCCGCGCCGCCTTCGAATTGATAGTAATCATCACTGTCCAGCAGATCATGCTCGCGGTTGTCTTGGTTTTGCACAATGGCGTCCACTTGACCCAGCCGCGTTTCAAAACCGACTCGGTCGCGCGCGCCTTGGCGACCTTTACCATAGGCATAGCTGCCCCATTCCAGATAGGCCTCCCCAAAATCGGCCTGGCTGTCCCAAATACGCTCATCAATCAATGCCTGCAATCCTGCCCCATAGGCACCGGGTTTCGAGCCATAGACCCTTGCGCCAGCGCCATTGGCTTTGGCCGGATTGACCGCTTCAGATTCATCGAGAGCCAAAACCGCCCGCGCGGCGCTGTCCACAAGATCTATCAAGCCGGGAAAAGCATCACGAAAAAATCCAGAAATGCGCAACGTGACATCGACCCGTGGCCGACCGAGGGTGCTTGCTGGGATCACCTCGAAACCTGTGACCCTGCGATTGGCACTGTCCCATTTTGGTTTTACGCCCATAAGGGCCAAACATTGTGCGATATCATCGCCGCCGGTGCGCATATTGGCCGTGCCCCAAGCCGTCAGCAATAGGGCGCGCGGCCAGTCGCCATGGTCTTGCAGGTGTTTGTCGATCAGCAGATTGGCCGATTTCCATCCCAAGGCCCAGGCGGTCGGCGTTGGCACGGCGCGGCTGTCCACGGAATAGAAATTTCTCCCGGTGGGCAAAACATCGAGCCGTCCGCGGGTTGGCGCGCCCGAAGGGGCGGGGGGGACGAATTTCCCATCAAGCGCCGTAAGCAACCCCTGCGTCTCCATCGGGCCGCAAGCTGCCACCTTGGGAGAGATGCTCTGGCGGACATGTTGCATAACCTGCGCCGATTGGCTGCCGGGCGTGTCGCAGCTTCCGTCCATCAAAGCCTGTGCCAAAAGCTCTAGCCGCTCAACCGTATCGCCAGTGGTGCGCCAAATATCCGCACTCACGTCAGAAAGAGGGCCATGCTTGTCGCCGTGCCAAGGCGCGGCGAGATCACAATCGAGCGGGTCAAACTCCAAACCGAGATCCTGTGCCATGGCCCGCAGCAAGGAGGCATCCGCACCCTGCCCGGACCCGCGGGGAATGCGCGCCAGGGCGATGGTCAGATCACGCAGCTGCTCCCCTTCGGGGGTCTGGCCAAAAATATGCAACCCGTCGCGAATTTGCGCCTCTTTTAACTCGCACAGATAGGCGTCGAGCTTGGCCAGATCTCCGGCTTCGTGACCTTCAAAGCCGATGTCTTTGTCCAAGCCGCTGGTGGCCGTGAGTGATAAGATCTCGCGTCTGAGGTGTGCGACCCGCCGCGGATCTATTCCAGCAGCTTCATAATATTCATCGACCAAAGCTTCGAGGTCTCGCAGCGGGCCATAGGTTTCTGCGCGGGTGAGGGGAGGGGTGAGGTGATCGATGATCACCGCCTGCGCACGCCGCTTGGCTTGGGTGCCCTCGCCGGGGTCATTGACGATGAAGGGATAGACATGCGGCATTGGTCCCAAAATTGCCTCGGGCAAACAGCTTTCACTCATGGCCAAAGCCTTACCCGGCAGCCATTCCAAGTTACCATGCTTACCCATATGCACAATCGCTTGTGCCTTTTGGTGATGCCGGATCCAAAAATAGAAGGCCAAATAATTGTGTGGCGGGATAAGATCTGGGGAATGATAGGTTTCCACCGGGTCAATATTATAACCGCGCGCAGGTTGCAGGCCTAAAGTGACGTTACCGAAACGCAGAATTGAGAGCTTGTATCCGCCTTCCTCAGGGTCGAAAAACGGATCATTTTCCGGTGCGCCCCAACGTTCCTCAAGCCGCGCGCGCAGCTCGTAAGGTAGGGTCTGATAATGCGCAATGTAATCGGCAATTGGTAAAAGCACGCCCCCGGTGCGCGTGGCGCGATCGGTCAACCAGTTGGTTGGACCAGCCATGATTTGCGCCATCAATTCAGTGCTTGTCACAGGCGCATTCTCCACGCCATAACCGGCCTGTTGCATAAGCGCGAGTGCATGAACAGCGGAGGCGGGCGTGTCTAGCCCCACCCCATTGGCGAGGCGGCCATCTTTATTGGGGTAATTGGCTAGAATGAGTGCGACCTGCCGCTGCGCAGGCGCGGCTCTGCGCAACTGGGCCCAGTTGGCTGCGAGGGCTGCGACAAAGCTAACGCGATCTCCGCGCGCTTTATAGGTTGCGATTGGGCATTCGGTGGCCGCATCGAAAAAGGCCTCGCCCTTAAAACTGATTGCGCGCGACAAAATGCGCCCATCCACTTCAGGCAGGGCCACGTTCATCGCGATGTCGCGGGCAGACAGCCCATTGAGGCCTTCCTCCCAGCTGGCCTCAGTGCTGGCCGCCAGCACGGCTTGCAGCACAGGCGCTTGGCGTGCTGAGGCGGCGGTGAGCGGGTTATTTGGGCTGCTGTCCCCATGCGGGTTTCCAACGGCAAATGAGGTGCAGTTCAAGATCACCTCGGGCGGAGCCGCTTGGAAGAGTTGATCCAAAGTGGCCACAGAAATCGGGTCTTTGAGCGAGGCAACAAAAATCGGCAGGGGGTTCAGCCCGGCCTGCAGCAAGGCTTTTGTCATGCGGTTGATCGGATTGAGCCCAGCCCCTTGCACCAAGGCTCGATAAAAGATCAGCGGAACGATCGGCGCGCCCTGTGTCCACTGGGTTTGCGCAGCAGACAGGTCCGAAATGCCGGCACCTGGCCAATAGACCCCGGCGCGCAGCAGCGGTTCGGCTGCTTGTGGCTTGGGGGCTTGGGCAATCATGTATTGGCAATAGCTCAGGAAGTTGACTGAGTTTTTCGGCCCGCCTTCTACCAAATAGGCCCAAAGCGCATCGTAGTCTTGATCGGAGACAGTCGAAAACAAGCGCAGATCTGGATCGGGTTTGTCGTCCCCAGGAAGAGCAGCAAAGGCCACGCCGGCATCGGCAAGTCTGGCGGCATATTGTTCGAAGCCATATTTCCAATAGCTCGCCCCGCCCAGCACCCGAGCCACCACCAATTTCGCCTTGGAGGCGCAGGCGTCGATATGCAAATCAACCGACATCGGATGCTGCAAGTGCATCATGCTGGCCAAACGCAATCCCGGTGGGGTTGTCATTTCCGAGCGGGCGGTCGAGAGGGCTGCCAGTTCCGTATCGGCCGCAGAGATGAACACAACATCCGCAGGGCTTTGACCGAGGTCCACGGGCTCTTGCCCCTCATCTACAGATCCGGGGGTGGCAGCTAATAGATGCATGAATCGGTTCCGTCTTGCTCAAGGGCTACGAATGGGGCATCAGCGGCGCTGAGGCCTCGAGCCGATGTAAAGGATAGACCATGGATTATAAAGACGCCGGCGCCATTAAGAAAGGCAGCAATAAACCGCGGCACAGCGAACATAATGCGAAAGGCAGTCGCAAAAACCCCTTTGGCAAAAGCGAAGGGAAAGCCGAACTTTTGGCGCGAATGAAGGCGGCTGTGAAAGCCCGTCAAAACGCCCCTTAAAATCATAGGGTTTTGGTCATGAATATGCTGCTGTCATTGGCAATGTAATCGCCAAATGGACCGCAGGGCGTAAATCCGTGCCGCGCGTAGAGGCGGAGGGCAGCGTGCAAAGAATTGCCGGTTTCAAGTTTTAATGACCCCAAGCCCTTTTCGCGGGCCAAATCGTGCAACGCGCGCACGATTGCATCGCCCACCCCCTGCCCACGCGCATTGGGATCTACGAACATGGATTTGATCTCGCCATAACCTGTCTTGACGACCAGTGCGCCGGTGGCAAGCACCTGGGTGCCTTTGCGCGCTGTAAAGAAACAGACTTCTTCGGCGCAGAGCTCCTCGATAGACAGAAAACTATTGTCCTCAGGTGGAAAGAGCGATTGCATCAGCGCGTGGCTGGCTTGCAGCAAAGCTGTGGCCTGCGGCTCTTTTGGATCGCTGCGCTCGATCACGATCATGGTTTATTGCGCCGCCGCGCAGGATTTCAGCGCCGTCTCAATCGCAGCATGATCCAAGCCAGCCTGGCCGATCACAACCAAGCGTGTGGCGCGCTCGATATCTCCGAAGGGCTGGTCGAAATAGGTCTCCACCCGTGGCCCGACGGCTTGCAGGGTCAGACGCATCGGTTTGCCAGAGACGGCAGCGAACCCTTTGAGGCGCAAAATATCATGTTCGCCTATGATCGCGCTGACCTGGTCTGAAAAGGCCTTTGTGTCTGCGATCTCGCCGAGAGTGACAACAAAGCTTTCAAAGGCGTCGTGATCATGGTCATGATCATGATCGTCTCCATGGTCTTCGTCGTGATCATGATGGTGGTGGTGCAGTTCGTGGCGGGCCTCAAGATCACCCTCAGCGCCAATACCTTGTCCCAAAAGCACATCAACCGGCAATTTGCCCATGGCAGTTGTGACCACTTGCACACCATCGCGCGAGGACTCGCGCAGAGTGTCAACCAAAGCTTCGGCTTCAGAGACCTCCAGCAGGTCAGTTTTGTTCACCACAATCATATCGGCGCAGGCGATTTGATCTTCGAAAAGCTCAGATAAGGGCGTTTCATGGTCCAGATTTTCATCTAACTTGCGTTGCGCATCGACCGCAGCAACCGAATGGGCAAATCTGCCTTCGGTCACGGCCTTGCCATCGACCACAGTCACAACCCCATCGACCGTCACCTGTGTCGAGATGCCTGGCCAGTTGAAGGCGCGCACAAGAGGTTGCGGCAGCGCCAGCCCGCTGGTCTCAATCACAATCTGGTCGGGTTTATCTTCCCGGGCCAGAAGCTTTTCCATCGTGGGGATGAAGTCATCGGCGACCGTGCAGCAGATGCAGCCATTGGACAGCTCCATCACATCTTCTTCGCGGCAGGTTTCATCCCCACAGCCTTTCAAGATATCACCATCGACACCCAGATCGCCAAACTCATTGATGATCAGGGCTATCCTGCGACCCTGTGCATTTTGCAACATATGACGAATGAGGGTTGTTTTGCCCGCGCCAAGAAAGCCAGTGATGATAGTTGCAGGGATCTTCATAACCATGTCAGTATTCCTTGTGATCGGGTTAGGAGTGCTTTACGCCGAACAGATGTGAGCCAAAAGGGGCGATGTTGAAAGATCGTGTGACCATATGTGATACCTGTGCGGAGCCAGGCGGGACGGCGCTCGGGGCCAAATGGGTTACAACGCTGAGCGAAGCGGTGCAGGCCAGCGGTTTGGAGGTCGAGATTGTGACCTGTTCTTGTCTTAACATGTGTCAGTCTCCCGTGGCCTTTGCGCTGCAAGGGGCGCAGAAGGCCACCTATCTTTTTTCTGGTGCCGATCCTGCGCAGGATACACAAGATATGCTGGGCCTGCTCCAACTATACGCAGATGCGCCGGAGGGCTGGATTACCGAAGCGGAGGCCGCAGGGCGCTTGCGCCTTTGCCTGCAAGGTCGGGTGCCAAGGCTTTAGCCGCTGCCTCTAACGCTCCAAACGTTGCAATATTGCGGCCACCGCATATCCGAGTAAAACCCATCCTGCGGCGGCGGCTCCCAAACTCAGCGTTGCAAATTCTGCTGCCAACTCAGGTGGTGCCACACCGAAGAACGTGTCGAGATGTGGCGCGCCCAAAA
>CALSQF010000017.1 GCA_943788425.1 uncultured Planktomarina sp. | reverse complement strand
ATTCAGATGGAATTTTCACCTGCATTAGCCCTTGGAATTTTCCTTTGGCCATTTTCACTGGGCAAATCGCCGCCGCTTTGGCCATGGGCAATGGGGTCTTGGCCAAACCGGCCGAAGCCACGAGTTTGATTGCCGTGCAAGCGACCGCACTTTTGCATCAAGCAGGCGTGCCAAAAACCTGCCTACAGCTGCTTCCCGGAGAAGGCGCTGTTGTGGGCCCTGTTCTGTGTAGTGCGCCCAATGTTTCTGGTGTTTGCTTCACAGGCTCAACCGCCACGGCGCAGGAGATTAATCGAGTTATGGCGGAAAATCTACCACCGCAGGCGCCCTTGATTGCCGAAACTGGCGGGTTGAACGCAATGATCGTCGACAGTACGGCGCTTCTCGAGCAAGCGGTTCAGGATGTGGTCGACAGCGCCTTTCAATCAGCCGGTCAACGCTGCTCCGCACTGCGGATGCTTTATGTGCAAAGTGATATCGCAGATGCGTTTGAGCGCATGCTATGCGGCGCGATGCAAGCACTCGTGGTTGGACCCCCAGAGGCCGCAAACTGCGATGTC
This sequence comes from uncultured Planktomarina sp., assembly GCA_943788425.1. Lineage (GTDB taxonomy): Bacteria > Pseudomonadota > Alphaproteobacteria > Rhodobacterales > Rhodobacteraceae > Planktomarina. The sequence goes on along the minus strand of CALSQF010000017.1, from coordinate 23,811 downwards.
GGGCCGTTGATCGATGCGGCGGCACAGAGGCGCATTGCTGCGCATATCGCTAGCCACAAGATATTGTTTCAAACCTCAGCCCCAGAAAAAGGGTATTTCGTTGCTCCGACAATCTTATCCGTAAGCGGAATGTCTGATCTGCACGAGGAGATCTTCGGACCCGTACTGCATTTGGCCCGTTACGACGCCAGCAATTTAGATCGGGTTATCGATGAAATCAACGCCAGCGGCTATGGATTAACTTTCGGGTTTCACAGCCGCATTGATGATCGAGTGCAAAAGGTCGTGAGCCGTGTCAACGTCGGCAATCTTTACATAAACCGCAATCAAATTGGCGCTGTCGTTGGTTCCCAGCCCTTCGGTGGCCACGGGTTGAGCGGCACCGGACCAAAAGCCGGCGGGCCGCGTTATGTGCAGCGCTTCGCGGCGCAAAGCCTTTTGACGGCCGAGGATCCGTTCCCCCCTGAGATGAGTTTGTCAGAACTCGAGCAAGCCTTTGCCCGCCAGGCCCCCGCGCAGCGCCAGACCACCGAGGATTTACCTGGTCCCACAGGCGAGTCGAACCGTTACCACTTGCGACCCAAGTCACGGGTTCTATGCATGGGCCCCGGGGCTGAAACCCGAGCACAAAGCGCCCGCGACATGGGCTGTTGTGCCATTGCCGCAGAGGTTACGCTGTCTGATGTAACAAGGATCCCTGATTTGCAAGCGGTGGTCTATGCAGGCCCGCAGGCGCAGGCCCTGCGCCAAGCATTGAGCGCGCGTCGCGGTGCGATTACTCCCTTGCTGATGGATGAGACATTCAAAACCTGGCTGGTATGCGAGCAATCCATTTGCATCAATACAACCGCCGCAGGAGGAAACCCCGACCTCTTAGCAAGTTGATCCGGTCAACCCGGCATCAAACTGACAGATGAGGATAGCACACCCCAAACCTATCAGGTCGGGATTGTGCGTGTTATCTTTAACACGCCAAGAAATCTGTTAAATGAATTTTGATAGCTTACGATTGAGCCTCATAAGAGCAATCATAAGAAACAGTAAAACTACCTGCCCGGCCATGTCACCGGAAGAATATCCGATTATCAAAATCCAGTTAAATGCACTGTCGTAAAGCATGGAATGCGCAACACCGTTGAGCACCGATGCAATCGCCGCTATCACCAAACATTCTTTCCATGAAAAATCGAAGGCGCCTTTGTTCTGCGAACCGCTATATGTTTTGACCATTCTTACGGCGACATAGACCACGCTCAAAGAGGCCACAGGGCTCAAAATCGTTAGGTCGATAGAATTTCCGTAAACGCTGGTTGCCCACATGAGGTAGCTGGACGGTAGCAAATATATGAGGCCGCGCCATCCCAAAAAATAGACCGCCAAGACCCGGATGCCATGGGGTAAGAAAACCACACTAAAAACAATCGGCAAATGCGGCGCAAATATTTTTTGAAGGGGCAAAACAAGCCCAGAGGTAATTGTATATGAACAGATATACCCAACACTCACCACAACGAAAGTGAGCCAATCGAGCTTAAGTTTCCGCAACACTATAAAGTCCGCGCTTTTTCTCCGGATTTCTCAGTAATAATTCCTTTTGCTCAAGCTGCTTCAATGCCCGAAAAAAGGTGGGTCGGGCCATCTTAGCGCTCAAGGGATGAGACAACAGTTGATGTGTGTGGAATTGCCCATCTGCATCAGATTGCTCATGGGCCGCCATGAGCACTAATTTTTCAGGTTGCGACAGATCGCTCAATCCCAAATCGATTTCCATCTCAAAAATCAACTTGGCCAAGCGCGACAGCTGCTTCATTGCATCGCTCATTACTTAAGCCTCACGTTAACACAGAACCTAAATAGCAATTTGGCACTAACCTGGCAATCATTGTATGATCTAGCGGCTGGAATATTAGAAACATTAATTTGAAGATAACAATTCTGTTAATTATAAATGCAGTAGGTCTTAAAATGCAATAGGTCTTAAATTTTTCTGCCTGATAATGCGGACCTCATTTGCTATCACTTCAGCGCGAATTTACCACCTCCGGCGTTGCCCAGGGCCTTGTCTTGATCCGTTACATCTGCCAATCTTTCTACCCCTTGGCCTCCCCCAAGTTTCCCATCACAAGGTCGCAATTCTCGTAACAATGGGTCGCAAATGTGATGGAAAAATTCGGGAAACGCAATCATGATCGCTTGGCATTCAGCGATGGCGTCGCTGGCGGGTGGCATATTCCACTTGCGCAAAATGGATCCTGAACGCCGGGATTTATTTTTCAATGAGGTGTCGACATGACCCAAATTAAGCGCCCAAATTTTCACCGATTTTACAATGGATCCAAAGCGGCTCTGCCCTTTTGCGATGCGGAATATGAAGCCCGCCTCGCCGGGCTGCGCAGCATCCTGCGCGACAAAGGTGTCAACGCGGCTGTATTTACATCTATGCACAATATCGCCTACTACTCTGGCTTTCTATACTGTGCCTTTGGCCGTCCCTATGGGCTGGTTGTCACCGCAACGGACTGCGTCACCATTTCCGCCGGCATCGACGCGGGTCAGCCATGGCGCCGCAGCTTTGGCGACAACATTACCTATACTGATTGGCAGCGCGATAACTACTGGCGCGCAATTGCTTTCGTCACGGGTCAAGGGGGTGTGATCGGCTATGAGGGTGATCACTTGTCCGTAACCCAGGCCGCAGCGCTCACCAGCTTTTTGGCCCCGAAAGCTCAAGTCGACCTGGCGCAGGCGACGATGCAACAGCGCATAATGAAATCTCCAGCCGAAATCGCACTGATACGCGCCGGTGCTGCCACAGCAGATATCGGCGGTTACGCGATCAAAGATGCTGTCCGTGCCGGTGCGCGCGAAATTGACGTGGCCATGGCTGGCCGGGACGCGATGGAGGCGCATATCGCGCAGGAATTTCCAGATGCTGAATATCGAGACACTTGGGTCTGGTTCCAATCTGGCATCAACACTGACGGGGCGCATAACCCCGTAACAAGCCGTGTCTTGCAGCCTGGTGATATTCTGAGCCTCAATACCTTTCCCATGATTTCAGGATATTACACAGCCCTAGAGCGTACAATGTTTGTGGAGACCGTTGATTCGGCATCTCAATCCTATTGGGATGCCAATGTCGCCGCTCACGAACTTGGCATCAGCTTGCTAAAGCCTGGGGCCAGCTGCGCGGAGGTCACAGCCGGTGTGAATGCTTTCTTTGAAGACCGCGATTTGCTGCAATATCGTTCATTCGGTTATGGGCATTCCTTTGGCGTTCTAAGCCATTACTACGGCCGGGAGGCTGGGCTCGAGCTGCGCGAGGACATAGATACGATCCTCGAGCCGGGCATGGTCATTTCCATGGAACCCATGATCACAATTCCAGATGGGCAAGCTGGAGCGGGCGGATATCGTGAACACGATATTTTGATCATTACCGAAGATGGCAATGAAAATATCACGAAATATCCCTACGGCCCCGCCTTCAATGTGGTGGGAGGATAAACCCATCCAGATCTGCGCGGGTCCAAAACCCTGACATTTAAGTTCATGGAGGAACACAGGTCCGACTACTCGGCAGATGACCTGTGCCATGCTGTCGGTCGTGGCCCGCGCAGATTGCACGCTTGGCGCATTATTGGCGCATTATGACCGCTGCATAATCCAGCCGCCAAGACACAATATTTGCAAGGCACCGTAGGTCGAGCCTAAGCTTGCCCCACAAAATCATTTAAGATTGCGTTGAAGATATCAGGGCTTTCAAGATGCGGGACATGGGCACAGTTTGGAAGAACCGCAAGGCTGGTATTCGGTATGGCCTGCCACAGCTTTTGAACCTGCGGCCAGGGATAGGTGCGATCACAGTCGCCCCAGATGACCAGCGTCTGCGCTGTGATGTCATTGAGCCGCGCCTCTCCGTCCCAGCGCTCCATTGCGTCCAAACCTGCGAGTAAGGTCGGTTTTGCCGCCATTTGCGCAATTGCCGCACAGGCCTCAAAGCCAAGGGCTTGCTCGCATTTTAAAAACCAGGTCGCTGCAATCCGCCGCGCTGTGTGGAGCACCCCATCGGTCCTAACACGCGCCTTAGAGGTTTCAATCGTTTCAAAACGCCCGGGCAAAACCCCTTGGACTCCCGTCCCATATAGGACCAATCGCTCGACCCTATCTGGTGCCAAGGTCGCCATTTCTTGCGCGATCATGCCGCCCATGGAATGCCCCAGCAGGTGAAACCGCGCCACATTCTGCCGCGTCAATTCATCCAAGGCCCAACGGGCAAAATCCACAATGTCATGACAGGCTGTCATATGCGAATTCTTCCCATATCCGGGCAAATCCAACGCAATCACCGGAACGTCGGGCAGGCCCGCGACTTGCCCATCCCATTGCGCACTCCCCCCCATAAACCCATGAACGAAAACCAAAGGGATCATTTGCGGCCACCTTGCACAATACGATCCAAAATCATGGCACAGAATAGAATGGAGAAGCCTGCGAGGATACCTTGCCCCACATTGGCATATTGCAAGGCTTCCAGGACGTCCTCCCCAAGACCTTTGGCACCAATAAGCGAAGCGACCACCACCATGGCGAGCGACAGCATGATGGTTTGGTTGATCCCTGCCCGAATGGAGGGGCTCGCCAATGGCAAATCCACCTTGGTGAGCAAGAACCACTTATTGGCCCCGAAACTAATTGCAGCCTCTCTGACACTCTCTGGAACGCCACGCAGACCCAAGACCGTCAGACGCACCACCGGCGTGCCACCAAAAATCATGGTGGTGACCACGGCCGCGGGCTTTCCGGTCCCAAAAAAAGCAATGACCGGGATCATAAAGACAAAGGCCGGCATAGTTTGCATGAAATCCATAATCGGCTGAATGAAAGAATAAAACCGCGGGCGCCGAGCTGCGAACATTCCCAGAGGGATGCCAATCAAGATTGACAAACATGCCGCAGTGCCGAGCAGCGCTAAGGTCGTCATTGCTTTTTCCCAAAATCCAAGCAGGCCCATATAAGATAAGAACGCACCGGAATAAATCGCCATACGCACCCCAGCCGTGAGCCAAGTCAGAAGAATGATTAAAGCGGCAATCACGATCCAAGGCGTGCTGACAAAAACCAGCTCTAACGTATCGAGCACCACACGAATAAAATAGGTGATAGCATCAAAGAGCGCGTCTCCATTGAGCACGGCCCAATTAAAAAATGCCTCAACGCTATCAATACTGATAAGTCTGATATCTGGATCGGTTGGAAAACTTCCCAAAACGGAAAAACTCCCTGGAAAGCTGTAATGTACCATCGCGGTGGCCACGAGCGTGACCATGAAAACGGCGCTAAAAATCATGTGACTTACGGGCATCCCCGAACGAATTTCACCGTCAGAAAGCCACTCCGAAAAACGGCCCTCCAACGCCCAATTGGCGACAATAGATTGGACGAACTTAACTGCGATCAGAAGTGTCAGACCTGCCAAAGCAATCATGGGCCCTTCGGCGGCCATGGCTGCCGCCTCACCGCGTATGCCGCCAATATTGGCCTCAAGAGACTCAACAGTTCTGCGATAGACATCAACTTTGTCCGAACCGCTTTCGAGCGCTGCTGCCAATTGTTTGCGTCGCAATTCCAACGTGCCCTCGATCGACGCAATCCGCTGCATGGCATCATTGGCCAGATCACCAAACAATCCGCGGGCAATTTGTACAAAACCGACCGCTTCTAGAATGAGAAAGGGTAAGGCCCAGCTCCAAAGCCCGCGCGCACCGAACCAGATCGGACCGAATAAACCCGCCATAAAATTGAAAGTTGCGGTGAATTTGGCTGAGGCACCAATCTTATCGAAATTGCGAATATAATAGTCAGAATTGGTGCGCACAAAACTGCGGATATTCTCATATCTTTGCTCTTGGTAAGCAATCGCAGCCTCTGAATCAATGTCTTCGAGAGGGTTCACACCCAAATCTACATCACTGTTGCTCATGATATTTCAGTTCCCTCAATCACAGTTCGCAGAAGATCCGCACGGGTAATAAGGCCAATATCTTTCTGGTCAGAACTCACGATAATCGGTTGATCCGTTTCAATTGCAATGTTCATAATGGCACTTAACGTTTCTTTTGCCGGCACCCTGACCAAATCGCTCGGCAGCGGTCCCTGCGCGGCAGTATAGGCCTCAATTGACTGCATGACCGCATCCGCATGCACGACCTTAAGTCGGGAAATACCCGCTACAAAATCGGCCACATAGTCATCGGCAGGCTGCATCACAATTTGTTCTGCGGTTCCAACCTGCACCAGTTTTCCATCCCGCATAATTGCAATGCGATCCCCTATTCGCACCGCTTCATCGAGGTCATGGGTGATGAATATTGTGGTTTTCTTGAGTATTTTACTCAGCCGAATAAATTCGTCTTGCAACTGCCGGCGGATCAAAGGGTCGAGGGCCGAAAACGGCTCATCCATCAACAGCACATCCGGGTTGGCGGCGAGCGCGCGGGCCAATCCGACCCGTTGCTGCATCCCTCCTGACAGCTCGTGGGCGAATTTTGATCCCCAAGCACCAAGCTCCACAATATCCAAAATCGCCGCGGCCTGGCGCATACGCTCATTTTTCGCCACGTTGCGGATTTCCAAAGGCATGGCAACATTGTCCAAAACCGAACGATGCGGCATCAAAGCGAAATTTTGAAAAACCATGCCAATCTTTTGATTGCGGAACGTTTGCAGCTCACGTTGCCCCAAAGCCATGACATCAACACCTTCAACCATAATCTGGCCGGCGGTGGGTTCCAACAGACGGTTGAAATGGCGAACCAGGGTTGATTTCCCACTGCCAGACAAGCCCATGATGCAAAAGATCTCTCCGCGTGAGACAGATAGGCTGACATCGGCCACGCCCACAACGGCGTTGAATTCGCTTAAAATTTCCGCCTTGCTTAATCCACCATCGCGCACGGCGCGCAAAGCCTCCGGCGCGCGGCTCCCAAAAATCTTCCACACGTTGGAAATTTCGACAACGGGTTGGGACGTCATAGTATTTCTCTTTTTCTTGAAATTTGGATAGGCTGGTCCGACCGTGCCGAACCAGCCACTCTTTGGTCGTTACAGACCCAGCATCGCATCAACGCGATCTGAGTTGGCAGCAATCCAAGCCTGTGCCGCTGCAGCTGGAGACACGCCGTTTGCACTGATTTCAAATGCCAAACCCGACACATCATCCGCTGTGAGCGAGAAATTGGCGAAGAATTCCGCAATAGCCGGAGACCGATCAGCCAAGGAATTTGACCAAGCAATCTGCACGTTTTTCAACGCATCTTTGGTGGCGACATAAGATTTTTCGTACCAATCAGCATCATCAGACGGCTGCACCATTTTGTAGCTGGCCGGATCATAAGTCGGCTCACTCAGCATTTCGACATCAAACATGAACCACACCGCGTGAGGTTTATAGCAATAAAATGCATAGCCCTCGCCCTTGGCGATACTGTCTTTGATACGGGCGGTCTTCACGCTTTCTTCGGCCCGGATCGGCTCAATGAAATCCAGCAAACCGTAGTCGCGTGTTTTCACTTCATTGACATTGGCAGAGGCCCAGCCTGGCGCGCCAATCCACATTTCGCCCTTGCCGTTGCCATCGCTGTCCATCATTGCAGCAACGTCAGGACGGCCAAGATCTGCGATATCGGTGATGTTATTGGCCTTGGCAAAATCCTGCGAAACGCAAAACCCTTGGTTGCCTTCATAGGGGTTGGAAGAAAGAGTCACGGTGCCCGCGCCATCCACATATTTTTTGGTAAAGCTTTCTTGGTTTGGCAACCACACATCCGGATGCACATCAATATCGCCCTTACCTTGATCCATGGCTTGGAAAATTGTGGCGTTATTGCCCGGCACATATTCTACCGAGCCACCGATGCGCGAGGTTACGATTTCGCCGAGCAAATGGCCAATGGCCTGCGCACCCGTCCAGGACGGTAGGCCGATTTTCACCTCTTCCGCCGCCATCGCCGGCAAGGATAGAAGGCCCACGGCCCCAGCAAGGCACAGTGTCTTACATTTTATTAGCATGTCAGTCTCCTTTGTTGGACTGCACCGAATTGGCGCCAGTCATGTTCTTTTTGTTATATGCAGCGCACCCCAGCCATATCATGATGAATTCACAGGGCTGGAGCCCGCGAAGCTTATGTGCCTTCACTCTAACGGGAGACGTTTTCGAATATCAAATTCGAACATTTCATCAAACTATTCGCAAAATGCATATTTAATGCTAAAGAATAACCCTGGGGATCACATATGGGGTGTGGAAGCTATGGACCTGAATTGGCTAAGAGATTTTGAGTGTTTGGCGCGCACCCTAAATTTTACCAGAGCATCTAACGAGCGGAACATTACCCAATCTGCCTTCAGCCGGCGGATCAAAGCGCTGGAAAACTGGGTTGGGCTACCCTTGGTCAACCGCGCCACCTACCCAATTCAACTGACAGAGGCCGGGCAGAATTTTCTGCCCACAGCCAAGGCAGCCATTGCGCAGTTAACTGAAAGCCGTCAATCCATCCGTGATGCGGACAGAGGCGATACGCGCTTCGTGCGAATTTCCGCTCTGCATACGATATCTATCAATTACCTCGCCCACCAAATCGAACGTATCCAAAAGGAAATACCGGAGTTACGAACACGGGTGATCTCGGATTCCCTAAGCACTTGTTGCGAGCTTTTGCTCGAAGGGGCGGTGGATATCATGTTGGTCTATTACCATCAGTATGTATCGCCAAAAATTGATGACACAGGCTTTGAGCGCAAAGATCTCTTGTCAGATAAATTGATTCCGGTTGCCGCCCGTGATGCGGCCCAGCAGCAAGGCTGGCACCTGTCCAATCGCGATGGCGCGCCGATCCCCCATCTGGCCTATGAGCAATCGTCTTTTTTGGGTCAAGTTATTGAAAATTCAATTTCTATTGAGGCTTTGAATATCGAAACCATCTATATTGATGGGCTGGTCGAAACCATCCGCCGGCGCCTTTTACAGGGCAGCGGCTTTGCCTGGATGCCACAAACCGCCGTTGAAACTGAGTTGCAAAATGGCAGTCTGGTCGCCATTGGCGACCAGAGCTTGAATATCTCTGTGACCATTTCCGCCCTAGCCAATCCCACATATTTTGACGATAGCGCCCGTAAGATGTGGTCTTTGCTCTAGCCGCTTTTATACGGTGACCCAATTGTTGGAGAAATCGAAGGCAAAATCATAGCCCCCCAAGGCCGCCGCACCACCGGTGTGCAAAAATACGATACGCTCGCCCTCGAAAGCCCCTTTGCGCGCCAGATCAATCAGGCCCGCAGCTCCCTTGGCAGAATAACAAGGATCGAGCAGAATGCCTTCCAGTTCCGCAAACATTTTGATCGCCTCAAGACCGCTTTGTGTCGGCAGGCCATAGCCCTCTCCAACATAATCGGTATTTGCCATGACATCGCTGCGTTGGACCACGCCAGGACAGCCCAGCTTATCGGCCGTGCGGCAGGCCAAATCGAACACCATGGTTTCTTGTTTTTCGCGTGGCGCGCGTGTGCCGATGCCCAAAACTGGTAGCTGCGCGTTCATCGCGCAAAGACCTGTGACGAGCCCCGCCTGCGTGCCCGAAGACCCGGTTGCATGCACCAGGCGATCAAATTTAAGGTTGCGATCATTGGCCTGCCCCAGCAGCTCAAAAGCGGCATTCACATATCCCAAAGCACCCGTCGGATTTGAGCCGCCGCCGGGAATGACATAGACTTTATGACCTTCGGCACGCTTGGCCTCAGCCGCGCGTTCCATTTCGTCTGGCATATTGTGACCGGCTGGGAACTTCTGCGTTGTCGCGCCATGCAAATGGTCGAGCATAACATTGCCATTGGTGTTGTAATTGCCATCTTGGTAACCGGTACGATCTTCTAAAAGAATATGGCATTTCAGCCCAAGTTTCGCCGCAAATGCAGCGGTTTGGCGCCCATGATTGGTCTGGGTCGCCCCTTGGGTCATCACCATATCCGCGCCCTGCTCCAGCGCCTCCGCCATCAAAAATTCCAGCTTGCGCGTCTTATTTCCACCGGTCGACATGCCTGTGCAATCATCCCGTTTGATCCAAATCTCAACGCCCAATTCTTTTGACAAACGCTCCATTGGTTCCAAAGGCGTCGCGAGATGCGCAAGAAATACTCTTGGGAAACGGGCAAGATGCATGAAAAACTCCTCTGTTTGATTGCCACGAGACGTAGAGCCTATCGGCCGCATTATCCAATGCAAAAATTGCATCAAGGCATGTCAAACTTGCAATATCGTCGCGCCACATCTGGGATGCGCCCGAGCCCTTTCAGCACGAAAGTGATCTAATGAAGCGGCCTGTGCGTAATGATTGCAAATCATTTGAGAGTGTTGCATCTATGAAAGAAATGATCACCGCCATTTGCTTGAGCCTCTTGGCCACCAGCGCCATGGCGCTAGAAACCCTGACCCAAAGGCCCGAGTTTGTGAATGCCGTGGCCGGTCATATCCTTGAGATTCCCCTGTTGCGCATCCAGCTGAGAGTTGCGGATACCGGCGAAATTGCAGGCAAAGGCTTCGGTCGTGACGTCACTGGAACCTGGGAGTGGGCAGATGGGTTTTTCTGCCGCAGCATGACGTGGGGAGAGCGCGAGCTGGAGTATAATTGTCAGCAGGTTGCGACCGATGGATCATCACTGATTTTCATCAGCGACAAGGGCACAGGCCGCAGTGCCAAATTCGCTCTTCGGCCCGCAACGCAGTAAGCCTTGAGCCGCAAACAGCGCGATCTATGCACCGAGATTGGATATCAAACGAGAGTGTTATTGAGGCTCCCATCAGCGGTATTTGACACCATCGGTATGCCCCCATATCCTTTCAGTCAGTTTCGCCATTGGACGTCTGGGCTTCAAAGCCAAGAACATCGTCACAGGACTGGTAGATTGCAACGTAGCCCGAACATCGGCATCCGTGGGGATTGGACATGAAAACCTCTATTGCAACCGTTTCTATCTCTGGCAACTTCGAAGAAAAGCTCGAAGCAATCGCAGCCGCCGGTTTCCACGGGCTGGAAATTTTTGAACAAGACTTGATCGCCCATGACGCCAACCCGCGCGAAGTGGGGGAGATGATCCGAGCGATGGGACTTGAAATCACCATTTTTCAACCCTTTCGTGATTTTGAGGGGCTGCCAGGTCATCTGCGCGCAAAGGCCTTCGATCGAGCCGAGCACAAGTTTGACCTGATCCAAGAATTGGGAACGGATCTCATGTTGATTTGCTCCTCCTGTCACCCAGAGGCGATTGGCGGCATAGATCGCGCCGCGGCAGATTTTCACGAGCTCGGAGACCGCGCGAAAAAGCGGGGGCTTCGCGTTGGCTATGAGGCGCTGGCCTGGGGCCATTATGTCAACGATCACCGGGACGCTTGGGAGGTCGTTCGGCGCGCTGACCATGACAATATCGGGCTTATTCTAGACAGCTTTCACACTTTGGTGCGCAAGATTGATCCCGACACAATCCGCCGTATTCCCGGCAATAAAATTTTCTTTGTCCATTTTGCTGATGCACCAGCCGTTGAAATGGACATGCTTTATAGATCGCGTCACTTTCGCAATATGCCCGGCGAAGGTGACCTTGATATGATCGGGTTCACGCGCGCGGTGATGGCGACTGGATATTCGGGTCCAATTTCGCTGGAGATATTTAACGATCAATTCAGGGCCGGCCAACCCAAAACCATTGCAAAAGACGGCTATCGCTCTCTTTTGGCGCTGATGGATGACGTCAACCGCGCGGAGCCAGCGCTGGCGTTAAATGTACCGGATGCGCCAGCTCGAATTCAGGCAAAGGGCCTATCCTTCATTGAGTTTGCCAGCAATGCGGATGAGGCGGAGTCCCTTGATGCGCTACTTGCAAGCCTCGGGTTCACACATTCTGCCGATCATGAGACTTTGGACCTCGCCCTATGGGCGCAAGGTGATATCCGCATCTTGGTAAACCGCGAAACCAAAGGCTACGCCAGCAGCGCATTTACACTCCATGGCACCAATGTCTGCGATATAGGCATTGCGGTGGAAGATGCGCAGGCAGCCGCAGCGCGCGCAAAATTCTTGGGTGCGGACCTGTTTCAGCAGGCGATTGATCCCAAGCAACTAAAAATTCCTGCAATCCACAGCCAAAGTAGCGGGATTTTGCATTATGTTGACGATAAGAACGGGCTGTCGGATGTGTGGGACGTCGAGTTTACCGCGCGAGCCAAGCCCGCGCCCGGAGCAGGTCTGACCGGTGTCGATCATATTGGCCATACGATGAATTATGAGGATATGCTCAGCTGGTCTCTTTTTTTCACCACACTTTTTGATATGAAAAAATCGGCGATGGTTGACGTGGTGGATCCCGAAGGGCTGGTGAGATCACAGGCGCTCGAATCATCCGACGGTAAGCTACGCATCACCCTGAATGGGGCTGAAACGCATAAAACGATGGCCGGTAGTTTCTTAGCGGAAAGTTCCAACGCCTCGGTTCAGCACATTGCCTTTGCGACAGATGATATCTTTGCGTCAGCCCAAAGGTTGGAGGCCTCTGGCTTTGCCCTCTTGCCTATTGCGAACAATTATTACGCCGACCTGACCGCACGTTTCGATATTGATGACGCGATGTTGGAGCGCCTGCGGAGGCAAAATATTCTTTATGATGAGGATGCGCGGGGGACATTCTTCCAACTCTACTCGCGCCCCTTTGCCGACGGTATGTTTTTTGAAATCGTACAACGCACAGGGGGTTATGAAGGATATGGTGGCCCCAATGCCCCATTTCGGATCGCCGCACAAAAGCGCCTGATGCGGCCAAAAGGAATGCCTAAGATATAGGCCTGCGGGCCAGACCTGGGCATTTGAATGAGGCATATGCCCAGCCCTTGAAGGCTGAAATTTCTCCAGTTGTGCGCAGTCTGCGACTGAGCGGGCCATGGAAAAGATCTCTGCGGCACGCCATGTCAACAAAGACATGCGGGCAAAGTGGTGTGGCTTGGTGGCTAGATTATGCAAAGGTCTTTGACATTCAACGCCCCGCGCCTAATAGCCTTGCTGATTTGGCATAAAACTTCTGTGGCTTACGGCAGGATTATGGTGAGGGCTGCCAATCTGGGTCACCTTTGATTTTGTGTCCTGGCCAGGTGACAAGCCATGAAGTTTAAGCTGCTCTTGTTGGTAATTCCAGATCAAGCTTCAGTCTGCATAAGCGCAATGAGCAATTCACGCCGCAAAACACCCCTGACTGAGCTGAGATCACTTAGTCGCATTATTAGACGAATAATTTCTTGCTTGCATAAGATTTAAGCGCGAAGACATGCGCCTGAAGCATATCGGAAATGCAATCTTGTTTCTTGTTGCGCTGCAGCATTTTGCGCTAAAAGGGACGTATCTTAAATTTCCTCCCGAAATTGTAGTGATTACTGGCGGTGTCCTTTGACACCGCCTTTTTTTGCGACGCATGGCGCGAAAAGCAGTGCCAGACATGCATCAATCGCATAGCGGGAATGCAGCTCTGTATGATGAAATTTATAGTAAAAAGCGCTATACTATATTGAGCAAACGAAAAGGATTAAAAATGTTTAAACATCTATTACGAACAATGATAGCGGCCCGTCAGGCCTCTGCAGCAATGCAAGCACTGCAATACATGAGTGATCGCCAGTTAGAAGATATTGGCTTCACCCGCGAGACTTTTGTCGAGAAAATCAAAGCAGATGTATTCGCCGAGCTGGATGCTGCACAAGCAGAAAAAATTCAGGCCGTACCGGTCAACCCAAATTTAGTAGGCGCTGTGTAAGCAGCGTTTACCTAAGTCACATATCGGCACTCTGGGTTTTAACTAAAATCCAACATCAACTCGCCTGCAGTGGTTGCAGTGGCTTTTGTATCGGTCATGTCCATCGCGGCTGCTCGTAAACCATCAATAGCAGCCTGTGCGGTCGCCGCATCTGGCCACACAATCATGGTTCGCGCAGTGTTCGCGCCGGTTGCAGTGGCTTTAAAGCTAAGTGCGCCCGCAGACTGCACCTTTGGCCACATTGCGGTGCCGGTCGACACCATCGCATCCATATCCGCAAATTCCCAATCTGTAAAAGTAGCAAACATTCTAGTTTTCCTTTTGAATTAGTTCATGCCGGTATATAGATACAAGTGAAAACAGAGCGCCGCTTAAGATCACTTTACTGAACAGCTCGCCAAGTAAGTCTTGATCCATCAGCAACTCACAATATGCCAGTAATATGAGAAATAGGAGAAAACTATGAAGACGATTGCAGCATCTCTGTCTATTCTCTTTCTGACCCTCTTAAATAGTGGTGCAATGGCGAATAATCTCATCAAAACAGGGCAATGGGTTTATTTAGCAGATAGGGTGATGGGTGGAATTTCCGACGGGATTGCACAGTTTGAAGATCAAGGAATAGACCAGGTCATACGGCTAAGCGGTGAAGTTTCTACAGCTAATAACGGTGGTTTCATTCAAGTTCGCTCACCGGTGCTGTGGGAGGCGGCGAAGGGCAAGACAGGGATAAGACTGACGGTTAAAGGTAACGGCGATCAGTATTTTTTGCACATCCGGAGTACCGACACTCGCTTGCCTTGGCACTATTATCAGCACAGTTTTCAAGCAAGTGGCACATGGAGTGAGATAAGTTTGCCGTTTGAGGCTTTTGAAAAGTCGTCGTCGCTTTTGAGAGCGACACTCGACCAAAGCGAGATTAAAACTATCGGTATTGTCGCTTACGGTAAAGATTATTCTGCTGATGTATCGGTGAAGCGCCTGGAGTTTTATTGATTGGACAACGTTTTAAATCCAGCCAACGCGCACCAGCAGCGATGCCCCAGATGTCAGGCACCACTGAATACTGTTGTTGTGCATGGCCATGAACAATGCGTGATCTGTAAGTCTAATATCTTTGAGTGCTGCTCCGGGGATACCTGTGAAACCGATCATAATTTAGCCGTTGGGTATAAAAGAGGGTGATGATGTACGTATCAGTTACCGGCCTTAAAACTCACAGCCTATACGCCTCTATGAAGTTTTGGTTCCTAACAATCCCTGCACTTAGGGCAGCCCAAAGGGCAGATGGTATATTGCTCTGTGAGAACAAGAGCCGGAACGGCTGTCACCATACGCTTACTGTTTGGAAATCAAGGGCACATATGCTGGAATACGTCAGATCGCCAAAACATGTGAAAGCAATAAGATCTTTTTCATCAATAGCTGTTGGCGGATTGCTAAGTTACGAAAGTAACATCATTCCCAGTTGGGAAGAGGCACTGCTGAAGTGGGACTAAGAAGCACGAAACGGTTGAACCACGCATCACGGGCTAATACTTGAGTAAAGCTACGCTACCGCGCATGTATGAGCGATTCTATATGACCCTCAAATGGACCCTTAAATAGAACCCCATGAACTCTTGTGAGATTTATTTATAATCGATCGACTTTACGCAGATGATTTGTTGCATGCCGCGGCCAGTAGCAACAAAATGCGGGTTGTAAATATCCTATCTAAAAGCGCAGCTTTGTTGCTTTTTTTTGTCGATCACGGGTCTCGCTATGACTCAAATCTCATCAATTCGCCGGATGTTTCGCTGGTCAGTTAAGGTGTCACATCCAATTTACCTGGCCCACTTAGTGTTCGTTATCAGCCTTGGTGAAACTTTAATGTTTTTTGGTTTTACCTCAGGTATTTGGGGCCCGTTGGTCATCTACTGCGCAATCATCTCATGGGCACCGTTTGATTGGGTCTTCAATGGGCGCAAATTTTCCAGGTGTCAGTCGACTGGCAAAGTGCGTTTAGACCAAGGCGCCACGTCAAAGTGCCAGATGCCGTCACTGCGGCGTGAAAAATAACACCACGCATCAGATCAAACATCGGCTCTCAGGTTTTATCGTCGGCAATCCAAAGATGTGCCATGTAGTTTGGTGACATGGCTCAGGGGTTAGCAGTACTCCAAGCCCCAAAGTTTTTTGCAGATACAGTAACTTCATAGCCGATAAATTCGATATCGCCATTCACCCAGCCATCGTGACCCGGAGCGAAGGTGTATGCGTCACCCGCATGTACTGTTATTTCGGATCCGTCATCGTGTGCAACGGTCATTGAGCCTTGAATTACGACGCCAACATGAGCTGCCTGACAGCTATGACCACCCACCAAAGGTTTGACGCATTCTGACCACTTCCAGCCTGGTTGCAGCACCAATTTGGTGGCCGTCGCGACACCTAAATCAACCGATGCTGAATGAGTTTTGTCAGGCTCTTTCAAAACATCGGGATTGGTGAATGACTTACTTGCTAAGGATTTCGACATTACGTTTCTCCGAACTTTTTGTTGACATGATTAATGTGCGGCAGCTCATAGCGAAAATCTATATCAAATTAGGGAGTGGTTTTGTCTCAAACGCCACAACTTATAAGATGCGTCAGGAAGCCAGTTGTCACAATTGCATTTCCGAAGGTAAGATACTGTCACGAAAGTTTATACAGGCAATTATGATGTTGCGATGGATAGGGTTGGGGTCGTGGTTAGTTTAGCTACGACTTGACATGCAATGTTGCTCTAACGTCAAAAAAACGACTACTGCATCCGTTGATGACGGGTGGGTAAATAGCTGTTGTGTTCGCTCAAAAACTCAATCTCAGCGTTTTTATCCAAATAGTTTTTCATTTGTCTTGCATTTGTGAATTGCATTTCGAATGCACTACCATTGCTTGTGTTAAACAAAATTACTTTCATTTTACGTCTCCTCTAAGCATCAATATAGAGCCCAATGCAAAAAAAGAAAACGAATACAATTGAATACAATTGAATGTGAGTATTTTCATGCAATTAGACACAGCCTATCGCCGCAGGAAGCGGCGGCACAACAGCCCATTAAGTCTCCCAGCCCACTAAACCTGTTTTCTTATTTAACAACCAATGGGGTTACGGAGAATGTTACCCAAACGCAATTCGGATGCGGATGCTTGAAAGCCATTGCGCGAGATTAATGTGCAGTTGCAGGAAGGATTGGATTTTAGGAGTGCTTGTCGCAAGGCAGGTATCGCATTCATTCAATGACACCCGACGCATTCAAATCACATCCGGGCAATATATTTTGTTCGCAACAAGCTGCACAGCGGGTGCAGTTATAAGATTTTGACTGTCTTGAATGAACACACCCGCCGGGCACTTTGCCCCGAAATGCGTCGCAAAATGAATTCAGATGATGTTTTGGGGGCCATAGATTGCCTGCTGATGAAGTGTAGTAAAACTAACTTTATCCACTCCAGCAATGATGGGTAGTTCGCAGCCCCGCACCTTCTAGATTGGCATGAAAAGCCCGGCGTCAAACCGATCCAGATCGACCTTGGGAAAACGGCTGCCCTGACCTTCCGCCCTAAATTAGAGCCACGAATTTTGTTAAAACTCTCTTAAGGAGGAATTGGAATGGCACGAAAGAGATACAATGAAGAAGACATTCTGAGATTACTGCGTGAGATTGAGGTTCATCTTCATGGAGGTATAGATGTTGTGAGTGCCTGCCGCACTGCGGGTATTTCTGACAAGACCTATTATGGGTGGCGTAAGCGGTATGGCGGCATGGGGCGTGCGAAATTAACTGAGTTCAAGGCATTGGAAAAAGAGAACCAGCGGCTCAAGAAGATTTTGGCAGAGCTTGAGCTGGATAAGCTGATCCTTAAAGAAAGCCTTGATTATCTAAAGCCCCGGGCCTGAGCGCAGAGTTGAAGCGCCAAACCGTTATTCATGTTCGTCAAAAGCTAAGCACATCTGAACGGCGTACATGTAACGTGTTAGGCGTTGCACGCTCGACAATGACGTATCAGAGCAAAGACCGGGATGAAGATGCGCTCAGGCATGACATAATCAGACTTGCAAAGATGTATGGGCGGTATGGGTACCGTAAGATAGCACAATTGCTCCGGATCTCAGGTTGGAAGGTAAATCACAAGAAAGTCGAGCGAATTTGGCGTGAAGAGGGGTTGCAGCTGCCAGAGCGCCATAAACGCAAGCGTCGGCTTTATCATAAAGATAGCTCCATCATCCGTATGCGTCCCAATGGGCCTAACCATGTGTGGGCCGTCGATTTCGTACATGACAAGTTGAGTAATAACCGTCCTTATAAAATGCTGACCGTGGTGGATGAATATACCCGCCAGGCACTCGCTGTTCATGTGGCGCATAAAATGAGCGCTGCTGATGTCCTGGAGGCGCTGTATCCGCTCCTTATCACACATGGGAGGCCACACTATATACGTTCTGACAACGGGCCTGAGTTCACAGCTGAAGTGTTTCAAAAGTGGCTTACCAAGGTAGGTATAAAACCAATTCGTATTTACCCCGGTTCGCCATGGGAAAACGGATATAATGAGAGATTTAATGGAACGCTTAGGCGAGAGATTTTAGATGCAGAGTGGTTTGTGACGACAAAACAAGCCCAAACGGCCATCAATGCATGGCTAAAGCAGTACAATCACATCCGCCCTCACCAAGCCCTAAACATGAGACCGCCAGTTCCAGAAACTCTATTGAAAAATGGTACATAAATTGGGGGCTGGACACTCTCACCAAGAAATCCTGTCAGTAGGGTAATAGGTAAGCGAGTGTCGTTTGCATCTAATTTATTTCCCATTTTACTCATGCTTTTTCATATTAATGCATTATCATACAACAACTATTTAATAGTAAAACTCTGTGGTCCAACTAGGGCAACAGCATACTAACGCTGATTGCTATGATCATGAATCCTACGGTCAGATGCAGCGCTGCAGAGATGGCTTGCATACCTTTGTGATCGCGAGCACCGAAACCGATCAACCGCCGCGCGGCAACGCCGGAGGTCGCTACCATCTGGTTAAAAACTGCGGTTCCAAGGCCCATCGCGACCACTGCTAGACACCCGACCACGAAAGCATCAAAACGGGCTGCAATCACCAGGACAAATAACGCTCCGGTACACGGTCTTACCGCGATGCTAGCGATCAATGCGACGGCGTCGCGTGTTGAAGTGAGTGTTGCCACATCATTGAAGCTTGGGCCATGCGAGTGACCACAACAGCCGTGTGTGTCCTGCTTGACATGGCTGATTTGATACCAACAGCGTGCGCCACGAAATATTAACACAGCTCCAATTGCGGCAATGGCTACGTAACTCGCAGGTGCAAGCCAGGTCTCCGTAAGGTCAGTCAAATCAGCAGACCCTATTTGCAGAATAAAGTAGAGACCACCGACCAAAAAGATTGCTGTCACGGCCTGTGCTAAACTGGATAAAAAAGTCAGGATACTCAACCGTTTCAGGGTTGCGCCACTGGCAAGGGACGCTCCGCCAATCAGGACTTTCCCATGCCCGGGTCCCAGAGCGTGGAAGAAGCCATACGCGGCCGTTGCACTGCACAATGTCCAGACACCCTGTGGATTGCCTGCTTGAATACCCCTAAGCGCACCAGCCATCACGTTCTGAAACGTGCGTTGTCCACCAACCGCCCATCGTTGAATTTCAAACCATGGCACAATATCCCAGACTGCGGCAGCGATAGCCAAGATAAAGAGAACGGTCACACCAAACCTTAACCACATGTTAACTGCACCTCATCGGAGAAGAGTCGACCAGCATTTTCTATTTCCAGCCTGTCTTCACGCCCCAGTGCGGCCAGCTTGTCTTGTATGACGCTTTCTGCTGCCGTTGGCTCAAAAAGTACAATTTGCGCTTCACAATCTTCAGGCAGCTCAGGCGAAGCTTTCGCAGATACAATCGTGTAGGCGAAATAAAAAAACGGGTCATAGAGGCGCAAAAATATGGGCGTGCTATCAACTCTGACCGGTTGCGACAATGGCAGATCAAATGAGACCTCAATTTGATTGGCATTCAGCATCACAGCAGCGGCTTTAGGGCGTCCCAGCGGATAGTCCTGTCCTAAAACTTCAAGGTAGATGTCACCCTTATAACCTTTAGGCCAGTTAGTTTCACCTTCTAGAATTTTAACGCGATCAGCATCATTCAATTGACCGTCTTGATCCTGGTCCAATTCTAAAGTTTCAAACAAAACGAGCGTTGTAAACTCATCATAACGCCACGAAATTTTGATCGTTTCCAACTGCTGATCGCTTCCAAAAATAAAGCCAGTGCGCGCATCAACGAAAACATGTGGATGTGCCTTGGTGACGCCACCAAGGCACATCGCAGACAGCGTTATGACCCAAAACTTATGTAACACTAAGAACTTGCACTTCAATTTTCAGCCCTGACGCTTATTAACTAGATGCTCTTACATGCAACTTGCAAGAGTGGTTGACAAGTTTCGGATCAGTTCAGGGTATAGAGATGAACCCGGTTCCAGATCAGATCCAAGCGGATCAAGAATCCCCGTCTGAGTATTTGTACCGTCGAGAACAGTTGCAATCAGATCAGGGTTGAACTGCGGTTCGGCAAGAACGCAATCTATTCCTTGCTGGGCAATTCGGTCTCGGATTTCTGTGATACGCGCGGGACTTGGATCAGAGGCATCGCTGACTGAAATAGCACCAGATGCAGGAAAGTTAAAATCCATTTCAAAATACTGATACGCGTCATGGAACACTATGAAGCTACCCCCACGGACACCGTCAAGAGTTGCTGTGACTTCACCAATCAACAAGTCAATCTCTGTACGACCTGCCGCGGCGTTTGCAAAATAAGCACCTGCGTTGTCAGGGTCTACAGCAGAAAGCTGACCTGCGATTACGTTCAGCCAAGTCATTGCATTTTTTGGTGACAACCATGCGTGTGGATCATGGTCACCATGATCGTGCTGTATCATGTCCAGCCGTTCCATCGTGATCGTCATGGTCATCATGGTCATCATGGTCATCGTGGTCGTCATGATCATGGACTTCGAATAACGCACTTTCTCTGAAATCTAATTGAACCGTTCCATCTAGGTCTAATAAAGAAGTGACAGAGGCGTCTTTAGCTAACGTTTCAATCGTATCCGTCAGCCACGGGGTCAAGTCGGGTCCAATCCAAAATACAAGATCAGAGTTTTGTAATGCGGCAGCCTCAGACGGACGTAAACTATACTCATGTGGGCTTGCACCAGGCTGAATAATTAAATCAGGCGTGCCTACACCATCCATAACCCGCGCGACCAAGGAATGCACAGGAGCAATATCCACTGCGACCTGCGGCGTATCTGCGTATGCAGTACCCCCCATCAAAGTGGCAGTAAGGGAAAGAGTGAAAAGTTTTCTCGACATCAAGGCCTCCATGTGATTTTATAACATAATAATCCCCTTAGACGAAATGTAATAACATGACAAGCGAGACAAGAAATTTGAATGCGGCAAAATATCCATTGGGATTTGCGCAGCACGATCATAGCACATGTATGAGTGATGCGCTTGCTGCAGCTGACGCGCGTTGCGCAGAGGACGGTCTTCGTTTTACTCCTGTGAGACGCAAGGTGCTAGAGATCTTACTTCAAGATCATTGCGCCTTGGGCGCTTACACTATTTTGGACAGGCTACGCGAAGATGGATTTGGGTCGCAACCTCCAATAGCGTATCGAGCCTTGGATTTTCTTGTAACAAATGGTTTAGCCCATAAAATCGAACGCTTAAATGCCTTCATAGCATGTGCCAATACTAACCATTCTCATACACCAGCATTTATGATCTGTCGGTTGTGCGATGCTGTTGCCGAAGAGTTATCTTCCTCAGCACGAAGTGCATTGCGCGAGGTGGCACGCGCCACCGGCTTTAAGATTGAGCGAACTATCATTGAGGCTGAAGGTATCTGCCCATCATGTATAAATAAGACCGATTCATGAGCCTTATTCAGGTTGAGGGACTTAACGTTCGATACGGCTCAAGGATGGCACTATCAGATGTGTCGTTGCGTATCGAGCCTAATGAAATTGTAACAATTGTTGGGCCAAACGGATCAGGTAAAACTAGTTTGCTCAGGGCGATCATAGGTGCGATCAAACCGTCAGAAGGCCATATCGTTCAGGCTAGCAGCCTCACGATCGGGTATGTCCCACAAAGGCTCCACATTGATGATACCTTACCGATCACAGTTTCACGATTCTTGAAACTACCAGGAGGTGTTGCAGTTGCAGATATTGATTATGCACTGAAACAAGCAGGTGTGCCAGAATTGAAGAAAGAGCAACTTTCACAGCTTTCTGGCGGTCAATTTCAAAGGGTCTTGCTTGCCCGGGCGTTAATAGGAAAACCTGATTTGTTGCTTTTAGATGAAGCGACACAGGGGCTTGATCAACGCGGTTCTGCGTCTTTTTACCAGCAGATCGAAACTGTGCGAAAGGCCACTGGCTGCGCAGTCCTTATGATCAGCCATGAATTACATGTTGTGATGAGTGCATCTGACCGTGTTATCTGCCTTAATGGTCATGTTTGCTGTGAAGGAGCACCGGCAGCAGTAGCATCAGCACCAGAATATAGGGCTTTGTTCGGTACGGGAACCGGAGGCGCGCTGGCACTTTACCGCCATGAACACGACCATGGCCACGATCATGGCGATCATCGTCATAATCACAACCAGGGCGCAGAGTAATGTTCGATGATTTTATGGTGCGTGCCGCGCTTGCAGGAATTGGTGTGGCTTTTGCCTCAGCACCTTTAGGCTGCTTTGTAGTCTGGCGTCGCATGGCCTATTTTGGAGATGCCACTGCGCATGCAGCAATTCTTGGTGTTGCACTGTCGTTGGCGTTCTCGCTGTCAGTGTTCGTGGGGACGGTAGTTGTAGCCTTGCTAATGGCGCTTGTTGTCAGCGTGTTGTCTGGGAAAGGCTATGCTATGGACACTTTGCTGGGGGTCCTTGCGCATTCTGCACTCGCATTTGGACTTGTGGCGGTGTCCTTTCTCTCCGGCATACGGATTGACCTAATGGCCTATCTCTTTGGTGATATTCTTGCCGTCTCACGCGGGGACCTTTCGGTCATCTGGGGGGGAGCATCACTTGTTGTCGCACTGATCGGCTGGCGCTGGTCAACCCTGCTAACCTCGACGTTAAACGAGGATCTGGCTTACGCGAGCGGAATCAACCCAAAACGCGAGCAACTGGTGCTAACGATTGCACTGGCAATTACGGTTGCGGTTGCAATCAAAGTGGTCGGTGTCCTGCTTATTGCTGCCATGTTGATTATTCCAGCAGCCGCAGCACGTCCTTTGTCCCGGACACCTGAAGGCATGGCCATCGCGGCCGGTTTGATCGGAATGCTGTCCGCTATTATCGGTCTACGCGCGGCCTATGTACTTGATACGCCTGCGGGCCCTTCCATTGTGTGCGTCGCTGCTATTACATTTCTTGCAACCAGCGTTCTAAAGAGTCTTAGACACCAGAGGTAAGGAAGCCACTCAGCAAGAGCAGCGGCACGGTCTAGCTTGAAATTATTGCCTGCCTAGCGATGTAGGCCCCCACAAAACCACCTGGATGAATCTACGCCCCAAACTCTAAAGTCCTGATCTTCAGGACGCTGTGCCCAAGATCCTAGGTCCGGGGTCCTACGTCCTGCGGCTCAGCTGTAGAAATTAGGAACAGTAACCCCTGCTGTCGGTCCACGGTCCGCGGCTCGAGCAAAACCATCCAACACCGATTGGGCACAGGTAACGCTGAAGGCGGAAACGTGGGTGGGTGCTATACTATCCGTGGACCTTGGCTCTTGATCCGCGGGCCTAAGCAAGATGAACCAGGAACCCCGGGCCAGGTTTCATGTACCTGAATGGGGAGTGTTTTGTAATACGGCGAAGCTACG
>CALSQF010000016.1 GCA_943788425.1 uncultured Planktomarina sp. | reverse complement strand
CAGCAGTCAATTGCCGCTCAGCCGTTTGGCGCGCAGCAATGGCTTTGGACAGCGCTGAACGTAGATCATCTATGTCTGAATTTTGCGCGATCGCCTCAGCTTCTTGTAAAGCGACTTTCAAGCTCTCAAGCCGCAACAAGGCCGTTTGCAACTCCTGTTGACTTGCCGCATCGCGTGCGCTCACAGCTTCCAACTCATCTTGCGAACGCGCCTGCGCCAATCGCGCCGCCTCAAGTGCCAACAAAGCCGTCGTCAGCTCGTCGTCCAAGGTTTTCTCAACGCTCTGCGCTGCGGCCAAAAGCGCCAGGGTTTCCTCGGCTTTTTTGCGTTGATCGTTCAATTGCAAAGTCAAAGAGGATATTGCCGCTTCACTCTCTTCAAGATCAGCCCGCAGTTTTTCGGCTGCCGCTGCCATGGACAATTGTTCGAGTTCTTTCTGGTTCAATGCCGCCTCTGCAACCTCCAAACGTTCGCGCAAAAAGGCCGCAGACACGCGGTTGAGCTCTTCGTCACTCAATGCCTCCGCCAATTCTTCTGCCCGGCGACTCAGCTCTTGATTGTCCTGCTCAAGACCGGCTGCACGTTCCTGCTGCGAAGCCAAAAGCGCTAGGGTATTGGCAAGGTTCATATTTGTATTCTGCACATCGCGGCGCAAATCTGCCAGCATCTCATCCATGAGTTCGCGTTGGCGTTGCGCCAGCGCAGCCTGCTCAGTCTGCGCTGCAATTGTCGCCTGCGCCACCAGCAATGATTGCTGCAAACTGGCCTTGTCCGCATCCAGCGTCGCCAGTTCTTCACGGCGCATCGCCTCAGTGTTGATCAGCTCCTGGAGCCGGGCCTCAAAATCTGCAATGGTGGCTTCCGCAGTAGATTTTTCATCCTGCAGCGCACTGATTTGCGCCTCTGCATCTGCAATGCGCGCCGTATCTTGCAGCGATTGGGCCAGCAGCAGGGTCAATTGCGCTTCCAGCTCCGTAATTTGCCCTTCTGATTGGGTTTGTTCGCGCAAAAGCGAAGCCACTTGCGTTTCGAAATCTAGGATCGTGCCCTCCGACTGGAGTTGCTGTGTTTGAAGTTGCGACACTTGGAGTTTGAACTGCTCAATTTCGCCTTCCGCCCGCTGTTGCAGGGCCAACAAATTGGCCACCTGTATCTCGAAATCATTAATCCGTGCTGTGGCCGCCATGAGGTCTGCGGCACGCGCATCGCGCTCGGCAGTCAAAGTTGCTATAAGGCCCAATTGCCTTTCCCCGTCTGCCTGCGCTGCGGCAAGCTGATCGTCGAGCTTGGCAACTTGCAAAGTGAGATCAGAGGCCGCTGCGCGCTCCAGACCCAAAGCATCGCCCAGGGCCAAAATCTGCCCTTCCAAATCCTCCAATTGCGCATTTTTTTGGGCGATATCGATGTTGAGTTCGTCGAGCATCGCCCCCTGCCCTTTGATGGTTTGCTGCAATACAAATTGCATCACCACAAAGATCGTGAGCACAAACATCAAGACCAGCAGCAAGCCAGTCATCGCATCGACAAACCCCGGCCAGATAGAGGCTTGGAACCTTGCGCCAGTGCGTCGAGAAAGTGCCATCGCGCGCGCCTAGCTCTGATCGCGACTTGTGGGCTTGGCCAAGGCCCTGATGGCCTTTGTCAGATTGGCCAGATCACTGCGAATTTCAGATAGGCTTTCATGCCGGCCACTTGAGACTTCCTCCAGCACGCGCAGCATCTGCACATCAATCGACCGCAGGCGCATCCGGCTCTCCGCATCCATACCATCACCGCCGCCGCCTTCTCCCATCCGCGCGATCATCCGCTCTTGGCTGGCCGCCACACGTTCAAGCGCTTCGGTCTGCCCCTGATCGAGTTTCTGAGTGAGCTTCTCCAAACTCGCTGTCATCGCCATCAAATGCGCCTGCACATGAGCCTGATCTTGCCCAGTCTGGGCATACATCCGCGCGATACCGTCCATTTGCTCAGACATCTGCTCCATCATCGCGCCCAGCATGGTGTTCTGCGCGCCCTCTTCGCCCTCGCCACCCGAGAAACCCACCCGAGTGATGGTCGATAACCATTCTTCCAATTCTCCGTAAAAGCGGTTTTGCCCACGGCCCGAAAACACCTCAAGCAGGCCGACAATCAGCGAACCTGCCAGACCCAATAAGGAGGAGGCAAAGGCCACGCCCATCCCGTCCAGCTGCCCTTCAAGACCCACCTGTAGGCGGGAGAAAATGTCCACCGCGCTTTCATTTTCCGCCGGGGTCAGAGATTGAATGGTCGCCACCAATGCCGGGACGGTGGTCGCCAGACCATAAAACGTGCCCAACAAACCAACCAGGATCAGCGTATTGGTGATATAGCGGGTCAATTCGCGCTGCTCATCAATCCGAGTTGAAACTGATTCCAAAATAGACCGCGAAGAGGCAGAGCCCAATTGCGTCCGCGCGCCACGCCCCCGCAGCAAGCTGGCCAGGGGCAAAAGCAATTGCGGCGGCTTGGCCTCCTCATGCCCCTCGCGCTGGCTGGCAAAGCCTTCGATCCATTGCACGGAATAGATCAGCGACAACACCTGGTGAAAACAGGTCGCCACGCCGATGAGAAACACAAAGAGAATAAAGCCGTTGAGATAGGGATTGGCCCAAAAGGTTGGCCCAACGCTGGGATAGGCCAGATAGCCCAAGCCCATGACCCCGCCGACAATGGCCAGCATGGTGAGGATTTGACTAAACGGCTGCGAGAACTGAGGCGTTTGATCTCGGCGGATATGATCCATATCTGTAGTCCTGCCCTAAAATTCTAAGTGTATAAGTTTACTGCGCACGGCCCTTTAAGCCAAGCGGTTATGCACAATTAGTTAAGTTTGCGACTTTCTCCGCCAAATAATCCAATTGCGGATCCGGAATGCCCAAATCATGCAACATTTCAGCGGTTTTAAACAGGTATTCCGGGTTCGGGCCGCGCCCGCCTACGGCACCTGCGATGATCTGGGCCTGCTGATCCAGCCCGTAGCGGCAATATTGCGCATGATCGCGGTCCACCACATAAGTTACGGCCTGCACGATACGCCCATCGGCCAAAGGCAGGTCCACCCATTTTTCCACATAGGCCGATGAAATCAGCTCTCGCGCGCGCAGCTCTTGCAGCACATGCTCTGCCGCGCGCTCATGCACCCGCAGGGCCAGCCCAGCGCAGACCTCCGACGGCTCTGCCGCATCCAGCGCGAGCACCAAGCCCGGATCCTCAGGCGTGCCGCGATGATGGATCGAGAGCATGCAAAACGAGCGCCGATAGCCCGGCAAATCCGCGCGCACCTGCTCGGCGGCCTCAAACCCAGGGTTCCAAAGCAAGGAGCCATAGCCAAACACCCACATTTTTACTGCCCTCCGGCCTGCCTCAGATGACGCAGCCTATACGCCCTATTTCGCGGCAATAAAATACCCCACGCACATCCCGCGCCCTTGGCGCTTTATAGAGGGTGGCCCGCGTATATGATAGGGAAATCTGGCATAGAATATTGAGCCAAAAGCAGATTTTGAAAAGCTATTTGGGAGGAAGGAATGACGCACACAGCACCAGAAAACCCATGGTGGCAAGTGGCGGTTTGAAGCGCTCTTTATGCGGCGTATTTCATGGCAACCTACACGCTGCATCTGGGCATGGAGCGAATGGATTTTGCGCTCCGCGTCATGGGGCTTTCTGTTGCGAATTTATGTTCCGTCTTTGGATTTCACCGGCGGTGTCCCAGTGATCTTTTGGCAGATCGGGCGACGGGCGCGATCGGCTCTAGCTTTTCTGGCGGCCAAAATCCGGCGCATCGGTGTCTTGGCCCGCATCTATGATGCCCCGGCGGATGGCGCGGGTTCGGGTGAAATAATCATGCAGCATCTCACCATCGCCAGTTCGGATCGCCCGTTGCAGCGCGAAAAGCTCTTCGGTGAAGCGCCCGAGGATCTCTAAAGTCGCGTCCTTATTGGTCAAAAACACATCGCGCCACATGGTCGGATCACTGGCCGCGATGCGGGTGAAGTCACGAAAGCCGGTGGCGGAAAAATTAATCACCTCTGAATTCGTCACCCGGTGCAGATCGTCCGCCACACCCACCATCGTATAGGCGATCAAATGCGGTGCGTGGCTGGTCACCGCCAGCACAAGATCGTGGTGGTCAGGATCCATTTCTTCGACCTTCGCCCCCAGCGCCTGCCAATAGCGCGACAGTTGCGCCACAGCCGAGGCATCGGCGCCGTCGGGGGTCAAAAGACACCAGCGATTGTCAAACAGCTCGGCAAAACCCGCCCTTGGCCCAGAATGCTCGGTGCCCGCCAGCGGATGGCCCGGCACAAAATGCACCCCCGGCGGCACATGTGGCGTAACCGCCTCCACCACCGCACATTTCACCGAGCCCACATCCGTGATCGTAGCACCCGGCTTGATATAGGGGGCCGCCTCAGCCATCACCGTCCCCATCGCGCCCACCGGCAAGCAAAGCACCACCAGATCCGCCTCACGCACCGCACTGGCCAGATCATCGCAGACCATATCGCATAGGCCAATCTCGCGGGCCGTGGCGCGGGTCTGTTCGGAGCGCGCATAGCCTGTCACATGCGCACCCATACCCGCTCGGCGCATCGCCCAGAACATCGACGAGGCAATCAACCCCAAGCCAATAAAGGCCACGCGATCATAGCTCATGACTGTTTCTCCAAAAAGCTCTGCACCGCCTGCACCACCCGCGCGCAGCCCGCCATATCCGGCACTGTGATGCGCAAACACTGCGGCAATCCATAGCTGCCGACCCGGCGGACAAGAATGCCAAGGCTTTGCAGATAGTCATCGCACGCCTCCGCCTGCGCTTGATCTGAAAAGCGGGCCAGAATGAAATTCGCGTCTGACCTGTCAGAGGCCACGCCCAGCGCGGCCAGCTCCTTGGCCAAATGGGCGCGGGCCGCATTGTTTTGCACCCGGTGTTGAATGACGAATTCATGATCGCGTACCGCCGCCTCACCGGCGGCCAATGCTGGGGCGGAAATATTGAACGGCCCGCGAACGCGATTGAGCACATCAATGATATGTTGCGGCCCATAGCCCCAGCCCACGCGCAATCCGCCCAGCCCGTACATTTTGGACAGGGTGCGCAGCATGACCACATTGTCATTCGCCTCCACAAACCCGGCGCCACCATCCCAACCTTCCACATAATCGGCATAGGCCCCATCGAGCACGATCACGACAGTCTTCGGCGTTTTCGCAATCAACTCCGCAAGATCTGCATCCGAAATTTTTGTCCCCGTCGGATTGCCGGGATTGGCAATAAAGATCATGCCGGTGCGCGGGGTGATGGCGTCCAAAATCGCCTGCACGTCCACATGCCGCTCGGCCTCTGGCACCCTGACAATGCGCCCGCCCGCGGCCATGGCATAAAGGCGGTACATCAAAAACCCATGCTCTGTATGAATGACCTCCACCTCCGGGCCTGCATAGGCCTGGCATAGAAAGCTGATGATCTCATCGGATCCACAGCCGCAGATAATCCTCTGGCTATCCAAACCATGCAGATCCGCCAAAGCCGCACGCAGCTCGCTGTGATCGGAGGATGGATAGCGATGCAAAGTACTGGCCGCCTCCGCAAGCGCCTGTTGCGCCGACGCAGGTGGACCATTGGGGTTTTCGTTTGAGGACAATTTGAGAATATCCTGCACGCCCTGCACAGAGGATTTTCCACCGACATAAAGCTCAATATCCAAAATTCCAGGCTGAGGTTGTGGCTGTGTCATCTGATATTCCCTTCTGCCGCCCTTCTAACGTCAATCTCAAGCAGTTCCAGCGGTTTTTGAATGGCCAATGCCGCACCACGCCTGCCCCGCGAAACACTGTGACGAAATGCGGAGCGGTGTAAACTGGGCATATCGCCCCAAATAAAAAAGCCGCGGCGGTGTCCCGTCGCGGCTTTCGAAACTTGATCTGGCAAAGATTAGTTCTTCGCGTAAAATTCCACCACGAGGTTCGGTTCCATAACCACAGGATAGGGCACGTCGCCAAGACCTGGGGTGCGCACGAAAGTCGCGGTCATCTTGCTGTGATCTGCATCGATGTAATCTGGCACATCGCGCTCAGCCAATTGCGTGGCTTCGAGCAAAGCGGCCATTTGCTTGGAGCGATCACGCACCTCAATCACGTCGCCTTCAGATACGCGATATGACGCAATATTCACCTTCTTGCCGTTCACACGCACATGACCGTGGTTCACGAACTGGCGGGCTGCAAAAACTGTCGCCACGAATTTCGCACGATAAACTACAGCATCCAAACGACGCTCCAGAAGACCTATCAATTGCTCACCTGTGTCGCCTCTGAGACGCTCAGCTTCGGCATAGATGCGGCGGAATTGTTTCTCGGTCAAATCGCCATAGTAGCCTTTCAGCTTTTGCTTTGCGCGCAGCTGTGTGCCGAAATCAGACAGTTTGCCTTTGCGGCGCTGACCGTGCTGACCGGGGCCATACTCACGACGATTGACGGGTGATTTAGGACGACCCCAGATGTTTTCGCCCATCCGGCGGTCAATTTTGTATTTGGCAGCGGTACGTTTTGTCACCGGCTGATCTCCTTCGATAAAGTCGAAGCCCAACATGGGCCACTATGAAGGGCGTTGTCCTTTGGGCGAACCCCGACAGGCATCCCCTTGCGGGGGCCACCAACACCAATGAGGCGCGGATGCCAGTCCTGATGGGGGATGTCAAGGCCCAAGAGGAACGCCTTACGACGTTCCTCTGTCATCCATCGCTCTTAAAAGCTTATGGAGCCTGCAGGGCCCTGCGTCCACGTCTCTGTGAGATCCAAAATCCCATCGGTGGCGTCTGTCCCTGCCATGTCACTGCTCAGTCTTGCGCTGCTTTATCACAGTGGTAGCAGAGGTGATTCGCCTTGTGAATCCCCCTTGTGACTTTTTTCGACGCGCGCATGCCCAAGCAAATCAGAGCGTTTAAGACGGCTTTCGCTTCGGCTTACCTGGATCAAACTTGCGCGTGTCAAGGCGCCCGCCTGGCGCGCCGCCTTTGGGCTTTCCCGAGGCTGGTTTGTTTGCCGACTTGCCACCCGACTTAGCACCGGGCTTGCCATGCGATTTGCCCACAGCGGGTTTGCCCGCACCCGGTTTCCCGCTGCCAGTTTTTTTCTTGAAACTCTCAACCACCCCGTCAGGGCGGCGTTGCGCCTCAGTCTTGGATTTAAATTTGGGCTTGCCGTCACTGGATTTGGGCTTGCGGGTTTTAGGTTTTGGCGCATCGTTCCAATCTATCGGTCCGCTTGGCTTGTCCACAGGCGGCTTTTTGTCTGAACGCGATTTTGGTGCACTTGACCGCTCATAGGGCACATCAGCCGGCGGCGCTTTAAGTTCCGTCACCACTGCATCATCCTCGACAGTCATATTCGGACCCAAGGCTTTTTTGAACCCGTCAACGCTGGAGAGTTTTACCTCAAAAAACGAGGCGTCGGGATGAATTTTGATCGCGCCAATGTCATGTTTGGTCAACCCACCGGCGTTACAAATCATCGGCAAAAGTCGTCCCGGCAATGTGCCAGAAGCCCGGCCGCCGGGAATGGAGAACCAGACTGTTGGGCCAAAATCTGCAACGCGACGTGGCTTGGCCTCCTTGGCCTCGCGCGCATCTACCGCAGAAAGCTCTTCTGGAGCCGATTGCTTGGCTGAATAAACCCGCAAGAAAGCCGCGGCCACCTGAGTGGGCGAAAAATGCGACAAAAGCTCCTCGACCGCCACCTGATCGGTGGCTGAAATTTCCTGATGCCAGGCAGGATCTTCCAAAAGCCGGGCCCGATCCTTGGCTGTCACCTGATCCGAGGAGGGTGGCAGGGCCCATTCTGCCTTTACCTTCGCCCCTTGCAAAATGCGCTCTGCCTTGCGCCGTGCCGAGGGGGGTACGATCAGCGCGGAAATCCCTTTTCGTCCAGCCCGGCCCGTACGGCCAGAACGATGCATCAAAGTTTCAAAATTGCTCGGCAATTCCGCATGGACCACCAAATCCAAATTTGGCAGGTCAATCCCGCGTGCCGCCACATCGGTGGCCACACAAATCCGCGCCCGGCCATCGCGCATGGCCTGCAAGGCATGCGAGCGTTCCGCTTGGCTCAATTCGCCCGACAGGCTGACCACAGAAAAACCACGGTTGGACAGTCGCGTGGTCAGGCGACTGACCATAACCCGCGTATTGGCGAAAACCAAAGCATTCGGAGCTTCATAGAAGCGCAACACGTTGATGATGGCATTTTCCACGTCTCGCGCAGCCACGTTCAAGGCGCGGTACTCGATATCCGTGTGCTGGGATTTTTCCGCAACGGTCGACACGCGCTGTGCGTTTCTTTGATAGGATTTTGCCAAAGTGGCGATGGATTTTGGCACAGTGGCGGAAAACATCAACGTGCGGCGCGACTCTGGCGCGTGACCAAGGATGAACTCCAGATCTTCCTTGAAGCCCAAATCAAGCATTTCGTCAGCCTCATCGAGCACCACCGCCCGCAGCTCGGACAAATCAATCGAACCCCGCATGATGTGATCGCGCAAACGGCCCGGCGTGGCCACAACGATATGCGCCCCGCGGGCCAAAGCACGACGCTCGTCGCGCATATCCATCCCGCCCACACAAGACGCCATTGTCACCTGCGCCTCGCCATAAAGCCAGTGCAGCTCGCGCTTGACCTGCAAGGCGAGCTCGCGGGTCGGGGCAATGATCAAAGCCAAAGGATTGGCCGCGCGGTCAAAAACTTCGTTACCGCCCAAAAGGCTGTCACCAATGGCCAGACCAAAACCAACCGTCTTCCCGGATCCTGTTTGGGCCGAGACCAATAGATCGGCCTGTGCCAGTTCTGGTGCGGTAACGGCCATTTGAACGGGCGTCAAAGTGTCATAGCCGCGCTTTTGCAGCGCGTCAGCTAGAGCTTGTTTCACGAGTGTCTCTTTCTATGTCATGCGGGCGCTACAGCCCCCCATGGACCGACCAACCCCCGTTCGGCGCCTAAAGGCCACCATACCAGAGCGCCGATAGGCGGTTTTGCACCAGAAGTATAGAGCGGGCGTAAATTAGAGGCCCGCACCTGCGCGGCGCCGTCTTCGGCGCTTATGCGCCGCAAACAAAAGTGGCGCGAGACATCGGCGATAAATCACAGAGGAGATCGCCTTAATGGGTTTGAAATTAACAATTGGGGCCAAGATCCAAAAATAAGGCAATTGCCGCCAAATCGCCACAAAGGCCTCAACACCAACCGAGATCTGCGCACCGCGCCGAACGTGCAGCTGTTTGGCAGCTTGATCCTCGCTCAGGCCCCAATCTGCCGCCGTTTCAGCGGTGATTTCAACATAGGTCAAATCATCGCCAGAGATCCGCTTGTAATGCTCGATCTCTCGACGGCAAATCGGGCATTCAGCATTATAAAGAACTTCTAATTGGGCCATTGGATCTCTGCTCGCTGCTTCGTCTTGTCACCCATGAGATAGGTCATCGCATGGCCAGGTCCAGCCGCAGAACCGGCCCAGCCTTGTGAAGAAGATCAGCAGGCCGGGCCTATAGAATTCAGCCGCATTTCGAAAAGCCGCAGCTGCCGCATGTCATGCAGCCTTCGACCATGCGCAAATCAAACTGACCGCAACTTGAACAGGCGCCGCCCCTGCTCTCTTGGAGGTTGACCACTTCGGCTTGCGGATCGGATTTCAGACCCATGCCTTCGCCGGACAAAAACCCCGTGACCACCATGTGATGTTCAATCACCCCGCCGATAGCGGCCAGAATCGAGGGGATATATTTCCCATCCACCCAAGCCCCACCGCGTGGATCGAAGACCGCCTTCAACTCTTCAACCACAAAGCTGACATCACCGCCGCGCCGGAACACTGCCGAGATCATCCGCGTGAGCGCCACGGTCCAGGCAAAATGCTCCATGTTCTTGGAATTGATGAACACTTCAAAGGGCCGGCGATGCCCATTGAGCAACAGATCATTCACAGTAATATAAAGCGCATGCTCGCTGTCGGGCCATTTCACCTTATAGGTTTGCCCTTCCAACGCTTCGGGGCGGCTCAAAGGCTCACTGATATAGACAACATCGGCGCCTGTATCGGCCTCGGGTGCTTTCTCGCCTTCCTCTGACACAGATAAAACAGACCCGGTCACAGCATTGGGCCGATAGGTGGTGCAGCCTTTGCACCCTTGATCCCAAGCGGCCATATAAACGTCTTTGAAGGCCTCAAAGCTGATATCCTCGGGGCAGTTGATGGTTTTCGATATAGAACTGTCGATCCATTTCTGCGCCGCAGCCTGCATCCGTACATGTTCGAGAGGCGCCAGGGTTTGCGCGTTCACGAAGTAATTGGGAAGCTCTGCATCACCCATCTTTATCGCGCCACATTTGCACGGCATAGTCGATCACTTCTTCTTCTGTTCGCGTGCCATCTTTTTGCAGAACTTTGCGCGTGTAGGCATAGGCAAAAACCGGCTCGATCCCAGAAGACACATTGCCGGCATAAAGGCTGATTGTTCCGGTGGGAGCAATGCTGGTCAACAAGGCGTTGCGAATGCCATGTTCTGCGATCGCATCGCGCACATCAGCGTCCATCTGCTCCATCGCGCCGCTTGTGAGATAGCCCACAGCGTCGAAGAGCTCAAACGCCCCCTTTTCCTTCGCCAGCTCAACCGAGGCCAGATAGGCTGCTCGGGCGATTTGATGCATCCAAGCCTCCGTCTGAGCCGCGGCCTCCACGGAGCCATAACGCAGCCCAACCATAAGCAACGCGTCCGCAAGCCCGGTGACCCCAAGGCCAATCCGCCGCTTGGCCTCTGCCTCGCGTTGTTGGGCCTCCAGAGGAAAGCGGCTGGCATCCACCACATTGTCCATCATCCGAACCGCGGTTGCGACCAAATCAGACAAGACCGCCTCATCCAGCGCCGCCTGCTCTCCAAAAGGATCAGAGACCAAACGGGCCATATTGATAGATCCCAGCAAACAGGCACCATAGGGTGGCAACGGTTGCTCACCGCAAGGGTTGGTGGCCGCAATGGTTTCGCAATAATTGAGGTTATTGGCCTGATTGATACGGTCAATAAAGATCACGCCTGGTTCGGCAAACTCAAAAGTGGAGTTCATAATTTGATCCCAAAGCTCGACCGCCCGAAGGGTCTGATAAACCTCCCCTTCAAAAACCAAGTCCCAAGGATCATCCGCCTTAACCGCGGCCATAAAAGCATCCGTGACCAAAACCGAGACGTTGAACATCCGCAAACGCGCAGGATCGCGTTTTGCGGTGATGAAATCCACAATATCGGGGTGATCACAGCGCATGGTCGCCATCATAGCGCCGCGCCGGCTTCCAGCCGACATAATCGTGCGGCACATCGCGTCCCACACATCCATAAAGGACAAAGGACCAGAAGCATCCGCAGCAACGCCCTTAACCTTCGCCCCTTTCGGACGAATGGTCGAGAAATCATATCCAATGCCGCCACCTTGCTGCATCGTCAGCGCAGCCTCTTTCAGCATGTCAAAAATCCCGCCCATACTATCGGGAATTGTGCCCATGACAAAGCAATTGAACAAAGTCACACTGCGCTCTGTGCCCGCACCGGCGGTGATCCGCCCCGCTGGCAAGAATTTGAAATCTGACAAAGCATCATAGAACTTTGGCTCCCACTCAGCCGGCGCAGTTTCTACGGCGGCCAAGGCCTGCGCGATGCGCCGCCAGCTGTCCTCGACGGTGGTATCAATCGGCGTTCCATCCGCTTGTTTGAAGCGGTATTTCATATCCCAGATTTGTTCGGCGATTGGAGCTGTAAAGCGTGTCATGGCTCGTCCCATCTATAAGCGCAAGAGTAGGAAACAAAGCTAGCCCGCACGCGTTAAAAGGTCAACTTGTATCCCCGGCTCGAATCTGATCTTTTGCAAAACATACACAATATATGGGGTGGCGAGTTGTCGAAATACATAAACTTAGTAAAACTCAGCGTCGGCACCGAGTCGATTGAGGGTCTGCGCGCTTGGCAGTCCAGCCCTATGGCTCAGACCCGCGACGGACTGCCGCGCCATGTCACCCGCATGTGGCCAAAACGCAGTGAAGAGCTGCTTGCAGGCGGTTCAATCTATTGGATTATCAAGGGCGCAATTCTGTGCCGCCAAAAGCTGATCCGCCTAGACGAGGCCATCGGTTCAGACGGCATTCGCCGCTGTGCGATTGTCACAGATCCCGAGCTGATCGCTGTGGCCGCCACTCCCAAACGGGCCTTTCAAGGCTGGCGCTACCTGCAGCCAAATGACGCGCCCTCAGATTTGGCCCAAGCCCGGCCCAACGATGACAGGCTGCCAGCTGAAATGCAGGCAGCTTTGGCCGCTATCGGTATCTTATGATCGTTATTGCGCGCTGATTTTCCGGATCAACGGCCCGCAATCGCCACCAGCGCTGTGCGATTTCCAGAGGGTCGCTTGAGATTTCAAGACCAAACCATCTTCCAATATTCGTAAGTGATTGGCCTCGATCGTCGCGCCAGTGCTTGTGATATCTGCGATGGCTTCGGCAGTCTCATTCTTCACCGCTCCCTCAGTCGCGCCTTGACTGTCCACCAATTGGTAATCTGCCACACCCTGCGCGGTCAAAAACTGTCGCACCAAGCGGTGATATTTTGTGGCGATGCGCAAGCGAAATCCGTGGTCAGCCCGGAACCGGGCTGCGACTGCATCAAGATCATGCAATGAGGTCACATCGCGCCAGCAGGCCGGCACGGCGATAATCAGATCTGCAAAGCCAAAGCCCATCTCAGCCACAGGTTCGACCACATCTGCCCAATGGACTAGTTTCTCATGCACCAAATCCGTGCCTGTCACCCCGAAGTGAATGCGGCCAGCGGCCAATTCGCGCGGGATCTCTCCAGCAGAAAGCAACACAAGCTCAACCCCATCGACTCCCTCAACCTGGCCGACATATTCGCGATCCGAGCCAGATTTCGACAGCTGAACCCCGCGTTCCGCGAACCAGTCAAAGGTCTCTTGCATCAACCGCCCCTTGGAGGGCACGCCAAGTTTCAACATGATAAGCGCCCCTTCGTGGCCCGCAGGCTATATTCAGGTCGAATAATGCCGCCCACAGCCGGCACCGCACAGCCCTGCCCCAATACACGGGTCAAAGCATCATAGCGCCCGCCGGAGGCAACGGCGGGCCAGCCGGGCTCTGCGGCATAAAACCCAAACACAAACCCATCGTAATATTCCATGGCCGTGAGACCGTAGGCCGCCTCAAAACCGATGGGCGCCACATCCATCCCTGCCGCATCAAGAGCCTTGATCCGTGCGGCCACATGCGCGACCGCAGGGCCAATGGAGGGCAATCGGCTGGTGAGTGCCTGCAAAAGCTTCAATGCCTCCGGCAATTTGCCCCGGATTGCCAATAGATCGGTCAAAGCCTCAATCTCGGCAGCGGGAATGGGCGGAGCGGTGGCCTCTTCTTCCAATTGAGCCAATCTTTCTTGCACATCCTGAGCGCTGCGCAGACCAATCTGCTGACCGTCTGCCCCTAAAGTTTTAGGCGCCACAGGCTGCGAGAACCGAGCCAGCAAGGACTGAAACCGCAAAGGCCGCCAAATATGACGCCGCAAGGCGGCTTTTCGCGCGTCAGAAGTGCTCAGCCCGTCAATGGCCGCGCGCAAAAGCCCCACATCACCGGTTGAGGCTGTCAAATCCAAGGGCGCAAGAATTTGGTGAAACAATCCGAAAACCTCAGCCTCGATCGCCTCAGGCGCACTGCGGTCGAACACTTCATACCCCACTTGCTCGCTCTGCGCCTCGCGGCCCGTCGCACTGTCTTGATAGCGAAAGACCGGTCCAGCGTAGGTATAACGGGCCGGTTCTGCGCTCACGGCCATGTGGCGTTGCACCACAGGAACGGTAAAATCTGGCCGTAGCATCTGCTCACCGCGCAAGGGATCTGAGGTCACATAAGCGCGCGCGCGAATATCTTCGCCATATAGGTCGAGCAAGACATCGGCTGGTTGCAAAATATCTGCCTCTACCCGCACGGCACCATTGGCCTCAAAAGCTGCCAAAAGACGTGCAGTTTCGGCGCGGAGCTGGCTCATTGCCCCGCGACCTGTGCCGCCAGCATCTCACGCACCTTATCCACAAGCTGCATGCGCGGCGCTTCAATTTGACTGGGCCGGGCCTTCCATTCTTCTAAGCTGGCCTCTTTGGCCAATTGCGCACCGAGGATCAGATCCTTAATCTGCACAATCCCAGCCGCTTTCTCATCACCGCCTTCGATAATGGCGATTGGGCTGTTGCGATTGTCCGCATATTTCAACTGAATACCAAAATTCTTCGGGTTGCCCAAATAAACTTCGGCCCGAATGCCCGCGGCGCGCAGTTCTGTTGCCATCGCTTGGTAGTCGCCCATGCGCGCCCTGTCCATCACCGTGATGACCACGGGTCCGGGCTGCGTATTTTGCATTTGGCCCTTCATCCGCAATGCCGCCAAGAGCCGGTCAACACCAATTGAAACGCCTGTTGCCGGCACTTCTTGCCCGGTGAACCGCTTGACCAAATCGTCATAACGCCCCCCGCCTGCCACCGAGCCAAATCGCCGGGGACGGCCTTTTTCATCCTTGATTTCAAAGGTCAATTCGGCTTCATAGACGGGACCAGTGTAATAGCCCAAACCGCGCACAACCGATGGGTCTAGCACGATGCGATCCGCGCCATAGCCCTGGGTTGTGACCAGCTCAGAGATCTGTTGCAGCTCATCCACACCAGCCTCTCCTATGGTCGACCCTGCGACCAGACCGCGCAAATTGCTCAAAGTTTCCGCATTGGTGGCGCCCAGCGCCTGCATGAAGCCCAAGACCACCTCAGCCTGTTTTGCGGCCAGACCCGCACCTTGGGTGAAATCTCCACTGTCATCTTTGCGGCCCGCACCCAGCAACGCCTGCACACCCTCCAGCCCCAAACGATCCAGCTTATCGATCGCCCGCAGCACGGTTCCGCGCTCCGCGGTAAATTTCTCGGAATCCAAAGGATCCAAAATACCAGCCACTTCCATGACACCATTCAGGACTTTGCGATTGTTCACGCGAATAATGTAGTCGCCACGCGCGATGCCCACCTGTTCCAACGTATCAGACAGCATCGTGCAAATCTCTGCATCTGCGGCCATGCTGGCAGATCCGACCGTATCAGCATCACATTGATAAAACTGACGAAACCGACCATGGTCGGGTTTTTCATTGCGCCAAACCGGCCCCATAGCAAAGCGACGATAGGGGCTGGGCAGTTCATTGCGGTACTGGGCGTAGACCCGCGCGAGAGGCGCGGTCAAATCATAGCGCAACGCCAGCCAATCGTCATCTTCTTGCCAAGCAAAGACACCTTCATTCGGTCGATCCACATCGGGCAAAAATTTACCCAAAGCCTCAACGGTTTCGACTGCGCTGCTTTCCAGCTGCTCAAATCCGTAGAGGTGATACACATCTGCAATGCGCCGCAGCATCTCCGCCCGCTCGGACACATCCGCGCCAAAGTAATCGCGAAACCCTTTTGGCGGCAGCGCTTTTGGTTTGGGTGCTTTTTTCTGTTTGGCCATGATCAACCCCTATGTCTTAGCCTGCATTTAACCGCCCGAGCGCCGGGGGGCAACATGCGAGTTGGCCCGCGCAGAAACCCGGGGCAGAAAAAGACGCTTGATCCTCGCGCGAAGATCCCGCAGATGGCAGGTATGACACAAGCACTAGAAGAACAAATCGCCCATCTGACGCGCACTGTCGAAGATCTCTCTGACGTTGTTGCCAAACAGGATGCCGAGTTGCGGCGTCTCGCTGGGATTGTCGATCTTTTGGCCCAGCGCGCTCGGGATCGTGAGGCCGATGGCGGCGGCGGCGTCATTTTTGG
The DNA here is from genome assembly GCA_943788425.1 of uncultured Planktomarina sp. Taxonomy (GTDB): domain Bacteria; phylum Pseudomonadota; class Alphaproteobacteria; order Rhodobacterales; family Rhodobacteraceae; genus Planktomarina. The sequence continues at coordinate 24,645 of CALSQF010000016.1, read as the reverse complement.
TGATGAACGCCCACCTCATTATTGAGCCGCAAGCCCACGGCGGCTGTCTATAGATCTTCCACCATCAACACGCCTTCAAGGCTTTTCAAAGCGCCTTTGATTTGCGGCGTGACCGGGAACTCCTGGCCCAGCTCCATATCAACCTCTCCAGGCAGGCTGTCATCAAGCAGGCAAAAAGAAATCGGACCCTTAGCGCCCCGCTGGGTGGCGCGGGCCGCCTCCCTTAAAACCGTTGCGACAGGCTCAATCGCAAGCGGTGTGTCGAGATAAATCCGTAATCCCGCGCCACCCGCCTGAGCCACGGCCCCATCAATAGGCTGTACCGAACGGGCTAGCAATTTAAGCTGATCGGCCTCCATGGTCGCCTCAACGCTCAGAACAATCTTCGAGCCGGCTTCAAGATGTTCGCGGGAGACCTCGAGCGTATCGCTGAACATGGTGGCCTCAAAAGCCCCGGTCGTATCGCTCAGTTGCACAAAGGCAAATCGATTGCCACGCGCAGATTTTCGTTCCTGCCGCCCGGCCACAATCCCGGCCAACTTGGCCACCAGCGGGCCGTCCTTGGCTTTTTCACTCAATTGGTCCAGCGTAATGACCCCAGAGCGTTTCAGCGAGGACATATAGTCATCTAGCGGGTGGCCGGACAAATAAAAGCCTATGGCCTTAAACTCTTCTGCCAATTGCACAGCGGGCAACCAATTGGGCACGGGAGATAGGCGCGGTTCAGGCAGATCCTCACCCGCCTCACCAAAGAGGCTTACTTGGCTCGAATTGCGCTGCTCATGCACCGCCGCTGAATAGGCAACAAGATCATCCAAACTGTCAAAGACACGGTGGCGATTTCGGTCCAATTGATCAAAAGCTCCCGCCCGGGCCAGCATCTCCAGGGGTCTTTTGCCCACTCGTTTGAGATCCACCCGCCGAGCAAAATCAAACACGGTTTTAAAAGGCTGATCGCCGCGGCCGTCGGCAATCAACCCCATCGCCTCAACCCCGACATTTTTCAACGCGCCAAGCCCGTAGACCAAAGCCCCATCAGCCACATCAAACCGCGGCTGCGAGCGATTCACGCAGGGCGGAATATAGGCAAGGTTGAGCCCTTTGCGCACTTCGTCAAAATAGATTGCCAACTTATCTGTGAGATGTAGATCGCAATTCATCACCCCGGCCATAAATTCAACCGGGTGATTGGCCTTGAGCCAAGCGGTCTGATAACTCACCACCGCATAGGCGGCCGCATGGGATTTGTTAAAGCCATAGTTGGCGAATTTATCGAGCAAGTCCCAAGTCGCCTTGGCGGTTTTTTCGTCCACCCCATTGCCCGCGGCGCCGGCCAAAAACTTAGGCCGTTCCGCATCCATCGCCTCTTGGATTTTTTTGCCCATCGCGCGGCGCAACAAATCCGCGCCACCCAATGAGTAGCCCGCCATTTGACGGGCAATTTCCATCACCTGCTCTTGGTAGACAATGATGCCCTGCGTCTCATCTAAGATGTGATCAACCGACGGGTGCAGCAACTCACGCTCGCTTAATCGATTTTTGACCTCACAATATTTCGGAATGTTTTCCATCGGCCCCGGCCGATAGAGCGCAACCAAGGCAACGATGTCTTCAATGCAGTTGGGCTTCATGCGCTTTAGAGCGTCCATCATGCCGCTGGATTCCACCTGAAAAACCGCGACCGTTTTAGCTGCGGAATACAGATCATAAGAGGCTTTATCATCCAAAGGTATTGCGCTGATATCGCCCTCGGTCCCGGGTGGCGGCGCATAAAGCTCGCGGCCATCGACCGATTGATGCAGTGGCCGTGAGCGATGGACCAAATCCACCGCATTTTGAATCACCGTCAGCGTCTTGAGGCCCAAAAAGTCAAATTTAACCAGGCCGGCCTGCTCCACCCATTTCATATTAAACTGCGTCGCCGGCATGTCAGAGCGCGGATCTTGATAGAGCGGCACCAATTGATCCAATGGCCGGTCGCCAATGACCACGCCTGCCGCATGGGTTGAGGCGTTTCGCAGCAGCCCTTCGATTTGCTGCCCATAGGTCAACAGTCGATCCACAACCTCTTCTGCCCGAGCTTCCTCGCGCAGACGCGGCTCATCGGCCAGCGCTTTTTCGATGCTCACCGGTTTGACCCCTTCCACGGGGATCATTTTGGACAGGCGGTCAACCTGACCATAGGGCATTTGCAGCACCCGCCCGATGTCGCGCACCGCCGCTTTCGACAACAAGGCCCCAAAGGTGATAATTTGCCCCACCCGATCACAGCCATATTTTTGTTGCACATAACGGATTACCTCTTCGCGCCGATCCATGCAAAAATCGATGTCAAAATCGGGCATTGAAACCCGTTCCGGGTTCAAAAATCTCTCGAACAACAAGCCATACCGAAGAGGATCGAGATCTGTGATCGTCAACGCATAGGCCACCAGGGAACCCGCGCCTGACCCGCGCCCCGGCCCAACTGGGATGTTTTGCGCCTTGGTCCAAGCGATAAAATCTGCCACGATCAAGAAATAGCCGGGAAACCCCATGCCCTCGATGATATCCAGCTCGAAGTCCAGCCGCTTTTGATAGTCCTCTCGTGACACCGCATGGGGGATCACAGCCAAACGGCGCGCCAGCCCCTCATTGGATTGTCGACGCAGTTCTTCCACCTCATCATCGGCAAATTTCGGCAAAATCGGATCGCGTTTGTAGACTTTAAACGCGCAGCGGCGGGCAATTTCCACTGTATTGTCCAGAGCCTCCGGCAGATCTGCAAAGAGCACCGCCATTTCCGCAGGTGATTTGAGGTAATGCTGCGGGGTGAGGCGTCTTCTCGAGCCTTGCTGATCCACATAAGCGCCGTCAGCAATACAGATCAACGCATCATGGGCCTCGTAAATTTCCGGCTTGGGAAAATAGACATCGTTGGTGGCCACCAACGGTAAATCCATCGCATAGGCCATTTCGACCAAGCCTCGTTCGCTCAGCCTTTCAGCCTCGGGCATACGCCCATCTTCGCCAGGATGACGTTGCAGCTCCACATAAAGTCGATCGCCATAGGCCTGCGCCAAGTCGTCAAGTAATGCCTGCGCCTTGGCAGTCTGACCGTTTTGCAGCAATTTTCCCAATGGGCCATTCGGCCCACCTGTGAGGCAGATCACACCCTCCGCATGGTTGGCCAGCTGTGCCATTTGCACCTGTGGCAGCGTGCCGTCACTGTCCAGATAGAGGCAAGAATTGAGCGCCATGAGGTTTTCATAACCCCGTTCATTTTGCGCCAAAAGCACCAAGGCTGCCGGCGCCCGCGGCTTTTCAGTCGCCGCTGCGGGATCATAGGTCAGATCAACTTGGCAGCCAATGATTGGCTGAATACCCGCCTTTGGCGCCGCTTCCGAAAACTCCAGGGCGCAAAACATATTGTTGGTATCTGTCACGGCGACGGCCGGCATGCCCATGGCCCCGACCAAATCTGGCAATTTTTTGAGACGCACAGCCCCCTCAAGCAGGGAATATTCGCTGTGAACGCGCAGATGGATGAATTTTGGATTCTCGGGCATATATCATGGATAAACTGCCGATGCCCCAGCATCCAGAGTAAAACGTTCGGCACAGCACTTTGCCGCCCAAACCACACCGAGACACCTGCGCCACTCAAAGGTCAGATTTTTTCCTTGCCCGACTCACGAAAATAAGAGTTACTTGATCCGCGCTCAGTTTGGTTTTACGCCGCATCGGACCTTCGCGCGATTACTTAACAGACAGTGGCACGACTCTTTCAAATGAACATGTCGTTTTTCCTCAATGGGAAGTCAGTGTCTGTCACCCCCAAAACAGGCAGTGAAACTCTTTTAGATTACCTGCGCCTTGACGAGAAGCTATGCGGCACCAAAGAGGGCTGTAACGAAGGGGATTGCGGTGCCTGCACCGTCATCGTCACGGGACGCGATGGTGTGCCCCGCCCAATGAATGCCTGCATATTATTTTTGCCCCAGCTGCAAGGCTGCGCCGTGCGCACGGTGGAGGGGCTGTCCGGACCCGACGGCACGCTGCACCCGGTGCAGGAGGCCATGATCACCCACCACGGGGCGCAATGTGGGTTTTGCACCCCGGGCTTTGTGACAACCATGGCGGCAGCACATGCGACCGGTGAGACCGATTTCGATGCGGCTCTGGCAGGCAACCTGTGTCGGTGCACCGGCTACGCACCCATCATCCGCGCGGCTCAGGCCGCAGAAAAGCTCCCTGTGCCCTTTTGGATGGATGAACCGCCAAAGTTCCAAGCCCTTCAGAGCCGCGATGATGTTTTTTGCCCAAAATCTTCCGATGAATTGGCTCATTGGTATGCCCGCAATCCCAGCGCGACGCTCATCGCCGGCGGCACCGATGTGGGGCTATGGGTGACAAAGAAAATGCAAAGCCTCGGGCCAGTCGCCTTTGTCAGCCATGCCGAGGATCTGCGCCACATTCACGATGAGAAAGACATCCTGCGCATCGGCGCGGCAGTCACTATCACAAGTTTGATGCAGGCTATACGGCCGATGTCGGCGTCGTTGCACCAGCTTTTGAGGCGCTACGGCAGCCCTCAGGTGCGCAATGCGGCAACCATCGGCGGCAATATCGCGAATGGATCGCCCATCGGAGACGGATCACCGGCCCTCATTGCCATGGGCGCGCGGCTGGTCTTACGTCTCGCAGATGAACGCCGCGCGCTTGATTTGGAAGATTTCTTTATCGCCTATCAAAAGCAAGATCTGCGACCGGGAGAATTTGTAGAGAGCATCGAACTGCCCAAGGCGCAAGGAAGGCTGCGCTGTTATAAACTGTCCAAAAGGTTTGATCAGGATATTTCTGCGGTGTGCGGCTGCTTTAAATTGGAGCAGGCGAATGGGGCGATCACAAAGGCCCGCATCGCCTTTGGCGGCATGGCAGCTACCCCCGCCAGAGCCTATAAAACCGAGGCCGCATTGTGCGGCCAGCCCTGGAGCTTGGAGACGTTCAATCAGGCACAGGCCGCTATGGCCGAAGATTTCAGCCCTTTGAGCGACATGCGCGCCAGTGCAGGCTATCGCGCGCAGGCGGCGGCCAATATGCTGATCCGATATTTTCATGATCTGCAAGCAACCCAAGTGAACATCCAAGAGGTGCATCCATGAGCGCCTCTGCCAGCCTACCGCATGACGCGGCGCGCCAGCATGTGAGTGGCAGCGCACGCTATGTAGATGACATCCCCACACCGCAAGGCACCTTGCACCTGGCCTTTGGCCTGTCGTCCTGCGCAGCGGGGCAGATTAAGTCGGTGGATCTCGATGCCGTGCGCGCCTGCCCCGGGGTGCATTTGGTGCTGGAGGCCAAAGACCTCCCCCATGCCAATGACGTCTCCCCCTCCGCCCATGACGAGCCGCTCCTCGCTGATGGCCGGGTGCATTATGCCGGACAACCCATTTTCTTGGTGGTGGCCGAGAGCCACCATCTGGCCCGCCGCGCCGCCCGATTGGCCACAGTTGAGATCGCAGCGGAACCGGCCATATTGACGATCGAGCAGGCCCTGGCCGCCGAAAGCCGCTTTGAGGATGGCCCGCGGATCTATACAAAAGGCAATCCCACCGGCGCTATGGACGATGCGATCCATCGGTTGCAGGGTCAAATCAACCTTGGGGGGCAGGAACACTTTTATCTCGAAGGACAAGCCGCGCTCGCTTTGGCCGGGGATCACGACGATGTTGTGATCCATTCCTCAACCCAGCACCCCACGGAAATTCAACATAAGGTGGCCGAGGCGCTAAATATTGCGCTCCATGCAGTGCGCGTAGAAGTGCGGCGCATGGGCGGCGGGTTTGGTGGCAAAGAAAGCCAAGGCAATGCGCTGGCCGTCGCCTGTGCATTGGCCGCCTCACGCACCGGCCGGCCTTGCAAAATGCGTTATGACCGCGACGACGATTTCATCATCACAGGCAAGCGCCACGACTGCCAAATTGCCTATAACGTCGGCTTCGATGACAGTGGCCGGATTCAGGCGCTGGAGTTTACCCATTATTTCCGCTGCGGCTGGGCGCTGGATCTGTCTTTGCCAGTGGCAGATAGAGCGATGTTGCACGCGGATAACGCCTATGATCTGCCCCATGTGAAAATCACCTCACACCGGCTCAAAACCAACACCCAAAGCGCCACAGCGTTTCGCGGCTTTGGCGGCCCGCAAGGGATGGTGGGCATTGAGCGGGTGATGGATCATGTCGCCCACAGCCTATCTTGCGACCCCGCAGCGGTGCGCCGACGCAACTATTATCCGGAAATGACCTCAAAGCCCGCCGCGCGCCCGGCAATCACCCCCTACCATATGGAGGTGACCGATTTCATCTTGGGAGAAATGACCGGCAGCCTGTTGCAACGCTGCGACTACCACGCGCGCAAAGCTGAGATTGCGCGCTGGAACGCCGGCAATGCGCTGTTTAAACGTGGCATCGCGTTTAGTCCTGTGAAGTTTGGCATATCCTTTACGCTGACCCATCTCAACCAAGCCGGCGCTTTGGTACAAATTTACACAGATGGGTCTGTTTTGATCAATCATGGCGGCACAGAGATGGGCCAAGGCTTGTTTCAGAAATTGACACAGGTGGCGGCGCGCAGCTTGGGAGCGCAGCAAGCGGTCATTCGCGCCTCCGCGACGGATACCAGCAAAGTGCCCAATACCTCCGCCACCGCCGCCAGCTCTGGCGCCGATCTCAATGGCATGGCCGTGCAAGCCGCCTGCGCAACGCTTATAGGCCGGCTCAAAGACCATGTGGCCCAGCAATATGCAGTAAAGCCAGATGAGATCACTTTCGCAGAAGGACAGATCACCGCCCCCGGCCTCTCGCTCACTTGGCAAGAGGTAATCGCCTCAGCCTATGAAGCGCGTATTTCGCTCTCCGCCACGGGATTTTACAAAACACCCGAGATTGCCTGGGACCGCATCAAGGGCGCGGGGCGGCCGTTTTTGTATTTTGCCTATGGCGCAGCGGTGACTGAGGTGGTGATTGACACGCTCACGGGCGAAAACCGCATCCTACGCTGCGATATTCTTCACGATTGTGGGGCATCTTTGAATCCGGCCTTGGACATCGGGCAGATCGAAGGCGGATTTGTGCAGGGCGCCGGGTGGTTGACGACTGAGGAACTGGTTTGGGACGCAGCGGGGAATCTCAAAACCCATGCGCCCTCAACCTATAAGATACCCGCCTGCTCCGACCGGCCAGACGTGTTCAATGTAGATCTCTGGCCGGGTCAGAACACACAAAAGACAGTCTACCGCTCAAAAGCCGTGGGCGAGCCGCCCTTCATGCATGGTATTTCCGCCTTTCTGGCGCTGTCGAATGCGGTCGCCGCCTGCGGACCGCAGTATCCAGACCTTCAAGCGCCCGCCACTTCGGAGGAAGTGTTCAGCGCCATCGCCAGAGCGCGAGGATCGGCGCTATGAGTTTTGATCTTATGCAAATCAATGCGGCCATTGCCGCCCATGGTGAAGCGATCCGTGTGGTGATTGCCGATATAAAAGGCTCCTCGCCCCGCGAAATCGGCGCATCGATGTTGCTTTGGCCCGGAGGTCAAAGCGGCAGTATTGGCGGCGGCGCATTGGAATACCAAGCCTCGCTTGCGCCACAACCTGGCCTGCGGCGCTATCCGCTTGGGCCAGAGCTGGGGCAATGTTGTGGCGGGCATGTGACGCTGGTGACAGAGCATTTCACCAGCCCGGTTGATGCGACCGATGTCTTCATCCGCCGCATTGAAGGGGACATGGCGATGCCTCTGCAGATGGCCCAGTTGCAAAAGGGATGGCGCAACGGCTCGGCAGACCCAGCGGCGCTGATCTGCACCGCAGGCTGGTTGGCAGAGACGCTCACACCAGCCGCACACCCCTTGTGGATCTGGGGAGCGGGGCATGTGGGGCGGGCGGTTGTGCATATCGCCTCTCAGATGCCAGACCTTGAGGTGACTTGGATTGATACCAGCCCAGACCGCTTTCCCCAAACACCGCCTGAGGCCGTGACGCTGGTTCCGGCCGAGAACCCGGCGCCCCTTATGGCCCATGCACCGCGGCACGCGCAGCACTTGATCTTTACCTATGCCCATAGTCTAGACTTGGAACTGTGTCACGCCGCTCTGCTGCGCGGATTCGATTTTTGTGGATTGATTGGATCGGCCAGTAAATGGGCACGGTTCCAGCGGCGGTTGATGGCCTTGGGACATACGCCTGGGGCCATTTCAAAGATAACTTGCCCAATTGGTGACCCAAACCTTGGAAAACAGCCAATTTCGATTGCGATTGGGGTCACCCAAGCCCTATTGTCTCACAATATGAACGCCAAAACGCGACACAGGAGTGCGCTCTCATGAGTAAGACACTTTTACACCTTGAAGGGCTGACAAAGGCCTACCCCGGTGTCATTGCCAATCAGGATGTGGAGTTTGACATCGGCACGGGAGAAATTCATGCGCTCTTGGGCGAGAATGGCGCCGGTAAATCAACTTTGGTCAAGATGATCTACGGATTGGTGCGGCCCGATTCCGGGCGCATGCAGCTTTTTGATGCGCCCTACGCCCCCGAAGAGCCCCGTGCGGCCCGGGCCGCGGGCGTGGCGATGGTGTTTCAGCATTTCAGCCTCTTTGAAGCTTTGACTGTGGCGGAAAACATCGCCCTCGGCATGGAAAACCCACCAAAACCCAGCGCCCTCTCAGCCAGGATCACGCAAGTCTCTGAGGCCTATGGCCTGCCGCTGGATCCGGAGCGGCTGGTGGGGGATCTCTCTGCGGGGGAACGCCAAAGGGTCGAGATCGTCCGCTGCCTTTTGCAAGACCCCAAACTGCTCATCATGGATGAACCCACCAGCGTTTTGACCCCGCAAGAGGTACAAACCCTCTTTGCCACGCTGCGCAAGCTCAAGTCAGAAGGCACCTCCATTCTCTACATTTCCCATAAACTCGAGGAAATTCGCGATCTGTGTGAGACCGCAACCATTTTGCGCGCAGGGCGCAAGATCGCCACATGCGATCCGCGGAAAAAATCTGCACGCGCGTTGGCAGAGATGATGGTCGGCGGCACGCTCAACTCGGCAAAACCGCAACACGGCGCGCTAGGCGATGTGCTGCTCGACGTGGCAGATCTTTCACTTGCAGCGCAAACAACCTTTGGCACAATTCTGAAAAATATATCTTTTTCCCTGCGCAAGGGTGAAGTCTTAGGGATCGGCGGCGTTGCGGGCAATGGGCAAGACGAGCTGGTTGCTTGCCTGTCTGGTGAAGTGCTCCGCCCGCAAGACCGGATCAAACTCAACACGATGGGCATTGGGCATTTGGCCCCAAATGCACGGCGCGCCTTGGGACTTTTAGCCGCCCCGGAGGAGCGTTTGGGCCATGCGGCCGCGCCCGATATGAGCCTGACGGAAAATGCCATGCTCACGGGGATGGTGCGCAAAGAGCTCAGCCGCTCAGGCTTTCTGGACTGGCCGCGCGCCCGCGCTTTTGCGCAGGAGGTGATTGAAACCTTCGATGTGCGCACGCCCTCTGCACAGTCTGCCGCGCGGTCCCTGTCCGGCGGCAATTTGCAGAAATTCGTCATCGGACGCGAGGTTCTGCAAAATCCTTCAGTCTTGATCGTCAACCAACCCACTTGGGGCGTCGATGCAGCCGCGGCGGCGGCCATTCGCCAAGCCTTGCTAGACCTGGCAAGCCAAGGCGCAGGGGTCATCATCATCAGCCAGGATTTGGATGAGCTTATGGAAATTTCCACCAATTTCGCCGCACTCAATGCCGGCCGCCTGTCAGCCGCCCGCCCAATGTCGGGCCTAAGTTTGGATGAAATTGGCCTCTTGCTGGGAGGCGCCGATGCTGCGGCTTGAAAAACGCCCAAACCCCTCAAAGACTTGGGCTTACATGGCTCCGGTTCTGGCCGTTTTTGCCACGATGATCGGCGGCGGCATCATGTTTGCCGCTTTGGGAAAGGATCCCTTTGAAGCCATCCGCACAATTTTCTATGATCCACTGTTCTCCGAATTTGCATGGTATTATCGGCCGCAGCTTTTGGTCAAAGGCGCGCCTTTGATTATGATCGCCATCGGTCTGTCGATGGGGTTCCGCGCTGGCATTTGGAACATTGGCGCCGAGGGACAATATATCATCGGTGCGATTTGTGGCGCAGGCGTGGCGCTGGCTGTCTACCCGGCGCAAAGCGCGTTCATTTTTCCCACCATGATCTTTTTTGGCGCATTGGGCGGCTTTGTCTGGGCGATGATTCCTGCGATTTTGAAAACAAGGTTTGGCACCAACGAAATCTTAGTGAGCCTCATGCTGGTCTATGTCGCAGAACAGCTGCTGGCGTCTATGTCGCTGGGTTTGTTGAAAAACCCTGAAGGATTTGGCTTTCCCGGATCTCGCAATTTGCAGCAATACGCCAGCGCGCACAATGCAGAGCTTTGGACAGGCACCGGCATTCACATGGGCGTTATGTTTGCCTTCATCGCCGTGATTTTTGCCTATGTCTTACTGGCGCGGCATCAAATTGGGCTTTCACATTCGTTTGACCGGGGAAAGCCCCAAGGCGGCTAAATTTGCCGGGGTCAATCCAAAGCGGCTTGTGGTTTATTGCCTTGGATTTAGTGGCGCTTTGGCGGGGCTGGCCGGCATGTTTGAAGTCTCCGGACCCAGCGGACAAATCAGTATTGATTTCAATGTTGGCTACGGGTTCACGGCCATCATTGTGGCATTTTTGGGCCGGCTCCATCCGATTGGCATCCTCTTGGCCGGACTGCTCATGGCACTGACCTATATTGGTGGCGAGATTGCGCAATCCAGCCTCGGCCTGCCCTCTGCGGCGATCCAGGCCTTTCAAGGCATGTTGCTGTTTTTTCTACTTGCCCTCGACATGCTGACGAACTTCAAACTTAAATTAGCAAGTGCGGGGAGCCACCCATGAAAATCTGCACGGAGGCCACCCAGACTTGATTGCAAACAGGACATATCTGTCATGGATTTAAGCTCAATTAGCCCAACTCTCTTGGTCGCCTCGCTCATGGTGGCCGCAACACCTATTTTATTGGCCTCGATTGGGGAATTGGTGGTCGAGAAATCTGGGGTTTTGAACCTTGGGGTTGAGGGTATGATGATCATCGGAGCCATTGCCGGCTTTGCCGCGGCCGTGGGGACGGGATCGCCGATCATCGGTTTTCTCTGTGCCGCGCTTGGCGGGGCGGCCCTCTCCTTGGTCTTTGCTCTTTTGACGCAATTTTTTCTGTCAAACCAAGTTGCCACGGGCTTGGCGCTAACACTCTTTGGCCTGGGACTTTCGGCGCTTATGGGGCAAAGCTATATTGGGATTAAGCCCCCAGCGAGTGCGAAGCTGGATCTGCCTGTCATCAGCGACATCCCCATTCTCGGTCCGGTGTTATTTTCTCACGACACCACAGTCTATGTCGCCTTGGCCTTGGTCGCTGGGGTTTGGTGGTTCTTGAAATATACCCGCGGTGGATTGATCCTGCGAGCCGTTGGCGAAAGCCATGATGCCGCCCACGCTCTGGGCTATAAGGTCGTTAAGGTTCGCATTATGGCCATTATGTTTGGAGGGGCCTGCGCGGGTCTGGGGGGGGCGGCGCTCTCTTTGGTTCGCGTGCCCCAATGGACCGAAGGCATGACGGCGGGAGCTGGATGGATTGCCTTGGCTATTGTTGTTTTTGCGAGCTGGAAACCAGCGCGCGTGCTTCTGGGTGCCTATCTTTTCGGCGGAGTTGCCGTTTTGCAGCTAAATCTGCAGGCCGCGGGTGTGTCAATTCCAGTTGAGTATTTGTCGATGTCACCCTATCTGATAACCATCATTGTGTTGGTTGTGATGTCTGCGCATCGCAACAAAGCTGCACTCAATGCACCTGCGGCCCTTGGCCGTGCGTTCCATGCCTCACGCTGAGGTCATTTATTAACAGGGGGGAAACCTAATGAACATGAAAACAATCCTAGCCAGCGCCGCACTGGCGATGTCAGCGGCCACGGGCGCGCTGGCCGAAAAAACCAAGGTGGGCTTTGTTTATGTCGGCCCGGTCGGTGACGGCGGTTGGACCTATGAGCATGACCAAGGCCGCAAGGCCGTTGTGGAAGCTTTTGGCGATAAGGTCGAAACCATGTATGTGGAAAACGTTCCAGAAGGACCGGACGCAGAGCGTGTAATGACCGATATGGCGCTGAAAGGCGCAGATCTGATCTTCACCACCTCCTTTGGCTATATGGACCCAACCATCAATGTTGCGGCCAAATTCCCAAATGTGAAGTTCGAACATGCCACAGGTTATAAGCAAGCTGACAACGTCTCTGTTTATTCTGCGCGCTTTTATGAAGGCCGTGCGGTTCAGGGCCATATTGCGGGCCAAATGACCAAATCCAATATCATTGGTTACATTGGCTCCTTCCCAATTCCCGAAGTGATCCGCGGCATCAACTCTGCCTATATCCACGCCAAAGCAGTGAACCCAGACGTACAATTTAAAATCGTTTGGGCCTATACTTGGTTTGACCCGACCAAAGAAGCAGATGCGGCGAAAGTTCTGATTGAACAGGGCGCAGATGTGGTATTGCAACACACGGATTCCACCGCACCGCAAGCCGCCGCTCAAGCTGCCGGCAATGTGATTACCTTTGGTCAAGCCTCCGATATGGCGGCCTATGGACCCATGCCCCGCGTATCTTCGATCATCGATGACTGGGCCCCTTATTACATCGCCCGGACCAAAGCGGTTATGGATGGCACTTGGACTTCCACAAGCACTTGGGATGGTATCGGCGCCGGCATGGTTGGCATTGGTGAAATTTCAAGCGCCGTTCCTGCGGATATAAAGGCCTCGGCTGAAGCTCTGCGGGACAGCCTGGCCGATGGCTCCTACCATGCGTTCACCGGTCCGCTGAATAAACAAGATGGTTCCGTTTGGTTGGCAGCGGGTGAAACCGCTTCTGATTACGGCGATGGCGGTTTGGCCGGCATGAATTTCTATCTTGAAGGCATTGAAGGCGACGTGCCGAACTAAACAAAACCTATACAGGTTTGAAAAGGGGGCCACTGGCCCCCTTTTTTCCTTTTGAACACCGCGCAACTGTGCATGATTGCCCTATGGACGATTTTATCATCATTGGCGGCGGCATTGCTGGCATTTCAGCCGCAGCGCGCTTGTCGGAGCATGGGACTTGCCGGGTCTTGGAACGCGAGGCGCATTTGGCCTATCACAGCTCCGGGCGGTCGGCGGCGCTCTATGAGGAAAATTACGGCAGCCCTTCGACAATCGCGCTTGCAAAAGCTGGGCGCGCCGATTGGTATGATTTTCTGGCCGGCGTACTTAGCCCACGCGGCTTTATGCTTTTATGCCTGCGCGGTGAAGAAACCCAGTTTGACGCAGACCGGCGGCATATGGATCTGACCGAAATTTCGATGGCAGAAGCCCAAGCGCGCGTGCCGATCCTCGACCTCCAGGAGGTTTTGCGCGCAGCTTGCAGCACCACCGCGCAGGATATTGACACCGACATGATGTTACAGCGCTTTGCCAAACTCTTACGCAGGAATGGCGGGGTGATTGAAACGCATCAATCCGTTCAAGCCATTCAGAAAATTGCTGGCGGATGGCAGGTCACCTGCGAAGAGCAGACATTCACGGCGCGCCGGTTGATTAATGCGGCAGGGGCTTGGGGCGATGAGATCGCCGCACTGGCCGGACTTGCACCCATTGGGCTGACACCGATGCGCCGCAGTGTGGCACGACTGGCCGCGCCAGGCGGGCATGATCCTTCGACCTGGCCCATGCTGTTTGGCCCCGGTGAGCGGTGGTATGCCAAAGCCGACGCGGGTGCATTGATTGTCTCGCTGGCGGAAGAGACCCCCAGCCCGCCCATGGATGCTTGGCCAGATGATCATGATCTGGCCGAAGCTTTGGCGCGTTATCAAGACTATGTGACCGAAGAAGTGACGCGGCCTATATCGTCATGGGCTGGCCTGCGCACATTTGCGCCTGATCGCAATCTGGTCCTGGGTGCCGCGCCGCAAGAGGAGAGTTTCATCTGGGCCGTGGGACAGGGCGGATATGGATTTTTCACCGCCCCCGCCGCCTCGCAACTGGTGGCCGCGTCCGCGTTAGGCCGAAAACCGCAGCTGACGGCTGAGATTGTAGCGCAGCTAAGCCCGGCGCGTTTTGTAGCCTGACGTCACCAATCTGCAAGAGAAACCGGGGGGGCGGGGCGTGATGCCCCACCCTTTGGATATTATCCATCCATCCGGATGGTGGCATTGCTGGGATCATACGGGCTGTCTTGCACAACTTCGCAATCCCAAAGACTGTTAAGCATTTTCACCTGCAACTTCGTACCAGGCACAGCGAGTTCTGGCGGCAGGTAACCCATGCCGATAGATTTCTCAAAATGGACCGAATATCCGCCGGAGGTGAGGCGGCCAACTCGGGTCTCGCCATGATACAATGCTTCGCGGCCCCATGGATCCGCATCCTCCGGCCCGTCAATCAAAAGTGTGCAACATTTAACCCGGACCCCAAGCGCCTCCATCGCCGCTTTGCCATGAAACTCTTTCGACAGATCCACAAAGCGTGGCAGATCAGCCTCGAGCGGCGTGGCATCACGCCCCAGCTCTGTTCCGAAAGCGCGATAGGACTTTTCCTGCCGCAGCCAGTTTTGCGCCCGCGCGCCCACCAATTTCATACCATGTTTTGCACCGGCTTTTTCCAGCAGGTCAAAGAGATAGTTCTGCATTTCCATAGGATGATGCAGCTCCCAACCCAGCTCGCCCGTATAGGCCACGCGGATCGCATTGACCGGGCACATGCCCAGCTCAATTTGCCGTGCTGAAAGCCAAGGAAAGCGCTTGTTGGAGAGTGCAGTGGCCGGATCTGGATCGTTAATCACATCGCGCAAGACATCGCGCGCCTTGGGGCCTGCAAGGGCGAAAACCCCCCATTGGGTGGTGACGTCTTGCAGCTCAATGCGGCCAAATTCAGCCTCTTTATCCTCAATCGCCTTTTTCAGGTAATCTTGATCATAGGCACTCCATGCCCCCGCTGAGACCAAATAATATTCCTGCTCAGAGAGGCGCACAATGGTGTATTCCGTGCGCGTGGTGCCATGGCCTGTCAAAGCATAGGTGAGATTGATGCGGCCCACGCGCGGCAGTTTATTGCAGGTGAACCAGTCGAGAAACGCTGTCGCGCCGGGGCCTTTGACGATATGTTTGGTAAAGGCTGTTGCATCCACAAGCCCAACCCCTTCGCGGATGGCGCGCGCCTCTTCGACCGCGTATTTCCACCAGGCTCCACGGCGGAAACTGCGGGACTTTTCGTCAAAATCTTCGGGCGCGTCCAGCGGACCGAAATAATTGGGACGCTCCCAGCCGTTGACCCAACCAAACTGTGCTCCGCGAGCCTTTTGCCGATCATAGGCCGGCGCCGTGCGCAAAGGCCGCGCGGCAGGGCGCTCTTCATCGGGGTGGTGCAGAACATAGACGTGGTCATAGCATTCTTCGTTTTTGCGCATGGCAAATTCTGTGGTCATCCAATTGCCGTAGCGTTTGGGATCTAGGCTGGCCATGTCAATCTCAGCCTCCCCATCCACCATCATCTGCGCCATATAATAGCCGGTGCCGCCCGCAGCTGTAATTCCAAAGCTAAACCCCTCGGCCAGCCACATATTGCGCAGGCCCGGCGCTGGACCCACGAGCGGGTTGCCATCGGGCGTATAACAAATTGGCCCGTTAAAATCATCTTTCAGCCCGCTTTCCTCGCAGGAAGGCACGCGGTGAATCATCGCCATATATTGCTCTTCAATCCGCTCCAGAGCGAGCGGGAAAAGGTCGGCGCGGAAGCTGTCTGGCACCCCATGTTCAAAGCGCGCCGGGGCTTCTTTTTCATACACTCCAAGAATCCAACCGCCGCGTTCCTCGCGCACATAGCTTTGCGCATCTGCATCGCGGATCACCGGATGTTCAGGGTTGCCCTCAGCGCGGTAGGCCACCAATGCCGGATCTTGCTCCAATACGACAAATTGATGTTCAACCGGAATGGCTGGAATTTTGATGCCCAACATTTTTGCTGTGCGCTGCGCGTGATTGCCAGAGGCTGTGACCACATGCTCCGCTGTGATCACAATTTGCTCCTCCGAAGGCACAAGGTTTCCGCCCTTCTCCATCATTTTGGTGCAGGTCACTTCCCAGTGGCTCCCAGTCCAATGAAAACCATCCGCCTGCCACTTGCGCTCAATGCTCACGCCAAGTTGCCGCGCGCCCTTGGCCATAGCCATGGTCACATCGGCCGGGTTAATATAACCATCCGTGTTATGATAAAGTGCTCCTTTGAGATCCTCGGTGCGAATGAGCGGCCATTTTGCTTTAATTTCATCCGGTGACATAAAGACATAGGGCACGCCGCAGGTTTCTGCGGTTGAGGCATAGAGACGATATTCATCCATCCGCTCCTCTGTTTGTGCCATCCGAAGATTGCCCACCACCGCAAAACCCGCATTCAAACCGGTTTCCTCTTCAAGGGATTTATAAAAATCAACCGAGTACTTGTGGATATGCGTGGTTGCATAAGACATGTTGAACAGCGGCAAGAGCCCCGCCGCATGCCAGGTCGAGCCGGAGGTCAGCTCATCGCGCTCAATCAACATGGTATCCCAACCGCGTTTTCCAAGATGGTAGGCAATGGAGGTCCCAACTGCCCCGCCACCGACAACCAATGCTTTTACTTGCGTCTTCATCGCGCACGACTCCTTTTTGCGTTGCGCATAGATTGCCCTAAGACGGCGTAAAAAGGGAAGTCGCGCCGACGTCCCAGTTGCAAAAACCGACCTCACAAGATTTTTCACACCAAAATATATCATCCCAAGGCAGTTGTGTCGCTGCGAAGCGCCCTTGCAGCGCGTCATGTGCCGGGGTAAATGCGAGCCATGAGCCGAGGGGTGCACTATGCAAATTTGCCCATCTAAACTTCGCATTCGCCAAGTAATCGCCCAGCTGCACGCAGAGGGGAAAACCATTGGCTTGGTTCCGCCAATGGGACTTTTGCACGACGGGCATTTACAACTGATGCGTCGGGCGGCGCAGAGCGCGGATGCGGTTGTAGCGACAATTTCTGTGAACCCAACCCAATTTGGCCCAAATGAAGATCTCGACCGGTATCCCCGCGATTTGGATTGCGATTTAGCACTTTTGCGAGCCGAGGGTGTGGCCGCGGTCTTCACTCCCAGCACCGGACAGGCATGATGATGACAAAAGAATGGCAAAAAATTCTCAGCGTAATTTTCTGCATCGCGCTCTGCGCCGGGCCAGGGCTTGCGGGTGCGCCGCAAAAGGGCCCTGTCACCCAATTGCCCCTACCGCGTTACGTGTCCCTGAAGACCAGTGAAGGCAATGTGCGGCGCGGACCGTCTCTGAGCCACCGCATTGATTGGATCTTGAAATTGCGCAACATGCCACTGCAGGTGGTGGCAGAACATGGCCATTGGCGCAAAGTGCTCGATTTTGAGGGTGCGGGCGGATGGATCCATTATTCGCTTCTGTCGGGCGGACGCACCGTCATGATCGTGCAGGATCATGTGGATCTGCGCAATCAACCGACAGCTGAAGCCCTAACCACCGCCCGGCTTGAGCGCAACGTATTGGCGCGACTTTTGTCCTGCAAGCCCGATTGGTGCCGACTGTCATCGGCAGGCTACAAAGGCTGGGCCCCAAAGACCGCGCTTTGGGGCGTCACAGAGACTGAGATCTTTGACTAAGCTACAATCCGCGATTGTGCAGCAAGGCCGTGGCATCCGGCAATTTTCCACGAAATGCCACATAGAGCTCTTCTGCATCCACGCTGCCACCGCGGGCCAAAATATTGTCCTGCAAAGCCCGCGCGCGTTCTCTATCAAACGGCCCGCCCGCCTCCTCGAAGGATGCAAAAGCATCCGCATCCATGACCTCTGACCACATATAGCTATAATATCCGCTCGAATACCCATCGCCTGCAAAAACATGGGCAAATTGTGGGGTTGCATGGCGCATTCCAATCGCCGCAGGCATGCCAATATCCGCCAAAATTTCGGCCTGCCGCAACATGGGATCTTGAGGAGCTGCAGCCTCATGGAAGCTTAAATCCACGAGCGCAGAAGCGATATATTCCACGGTTTGAAATCCCATGTCAAACGTTGCGGCCCCAAGCATACGCTTGAGCAAATCATCCGGCATGACCGCGCCAGTTTGCGCATGAATGGCAAATTTTTGCAGGACTTCAGGCACTTCAAGCCAATGTTCAAACAACTGGCTTGGCAGTTCAACAAAGTCGCGCGCCACAGAGGTACCAGAAACGGCCGAATAGCTGACATCACTCAACATCTGGTGCAGCGCATGGCCGAATTCATGAAACAGGGTACGCGCATCATCGAATGACAAAAGCGCGGGTGACCCGTTAGAGGGTTTGGCAAAGTTGCACACATTAATCACAATGGGCGCGCGTGGACTTGGCCTCTTCCGCTGGCTTTGCAACGCGCTGCACCATGCGCCAGATCTTTTGCCGCTTCGGGCAAAATAATCGCCTATAAACAACGCTATATGCGCTCCGTCGCGGCGCACTTGCCAGACCCGGGCATCCTTATGATGCAACGGCAAAGACAGCTCTTGAAACTTCAAGCCAAACAATCGCTGCGCACAGTCAAATGCCGCTGCTATCATTTGGTCCAATTGCAAATAGGGCTTCAATTCAGCCTCGTCTAGGTCATGATCGGCCTTGCGACGCCTCTGCGCATAATAACGCCAATCCCAAGCCTTAAGCGGGCCATTCAGCCCGTCTTTGGTCATCATTTGGGCCAATATCGCCCCATCCGCCGCCGCCCGCGCCTTGGCCGGACCCCAAACCTGCATCAGCAAATCGCGGACCCGAGCCGGCGTCTTGGCCATCTGTGTTTCCAATTTGAAGTCTGAGAAACTCTCATAACCAAGCAAAGCCGCCTGCTCTTGGCGCAATCGCAGGGTTTCGCTGACAATCTCCCGATTGTCCGTCTCACCACCGTTGGCGCCCCGAGCGGTCCAGGCTTTATATGCCATCTCGCGCAGGTCCCGACGATCGGCAAATTCCAAAAATGGCACGATGAGGGACCGCGATAGGGTCACCACAGGGCCATCAAAGCCTTTCTCCTGTCCTGCAGCTTGGGCCGCCTGCACCACAAAATCAGGCAAGCCCGCAAGATCATCAGCCTTCAAGGGCAAGGCCCAATCCCGTTCGTCAGCCAGTAGGTTTTGCATGAATTTCGTGCCCAAGCTGGCAAGCCGCGATTTGATCTCAGCCATGCGCGCCGCCTCTGCCCCGGTGAGCTTGGCCCCGGCCCGAATGAAGTCCCGGCGCGTTAGCATCAAGACCCGCTCTTGCTCAGCTGACAATCCCATCGACGCACGCCGCGACCACAGATTTTCAATCCGGGCAAACAGCGCGACATCGGACGTCACCGCAGAGCTATAGGCCGACAGTTTCGGCGCCAAATCCCGTTGCAGCTCTTCGCGGATGGGCGTGCTATCGGTGCTGGCCAAAGTGTAAAACGCAGCGGCCAGCTGATTGAGCGGCGCTTCGGCCACCTCCTGCGCTTCAATGGTGTTTTCAAAGCTGGGCACCTGTGAACTCTGCGCAATCGCTTGCATGCCAGAGCGCGCTTGAGCCAATGCCGCATCCATAGCGGGAGCAAAATCAGCATCTGAGATGGCATCAAAAGGCGCGAGGCCAAAGGGGGTGTTCCAAGGTTCAAGCAGGTTCATATCAAGACAGTCCATCTGAAGAATTTGAGCCACAAATCGGGCAATCTACCCGCGGTTTGGTTTTTATCATACGGTTTTGCGCGTCGAGCACATTGTAGATCGCCATCTGGCCGCGCAGCGATGTGCCGGCATTCAAAATATATTTCAACGCCTCCGCCGCCATCAGGCTGCCGATAATCCCCGGCAGGGCTGCAAAGACCCCGGCCTGGGCACAGCTGGGGGCCAACTCCGGCTTGGGCGCGTTGGGAAACACGCATTGATAGCACGGACCAGAGCGCGCCGGATCAAACAGCGCGACCTGGCCTTCCCATTGGCTCAAAGCTCCGCTGACCAAGGGTTTTGCACGCGCCACGCAGGCTGCGTTCACCACATAGCGCGTCTCGAAATTATCCGTGCCATCCAGAACGATGTCATATTGGCCAACCAGCTCTTCGGCACGCGTGTCGGTGAGACGATGATTGTAGCTGTTCACCGCCACATAGGGATTCAAATCACCAATGGCCCGGGCCGCAGAGGTAACTTTAGCTCGCCCAATATCCATGTCGCGGTGAATAACTTGCCGGTGTAGATTACTGGGTGCCACGGTGTCATCATCAACAACACCAATGGTGCCAATGCCGGCGGCCGCCAGATATTGCAGTGCGGGTGCGCCAAGCCCGCCTGCCCCAATCACCAAGACCTTAGCGCCGCGCAGCCGCATCTGCCCGGCCCCGCCAATCTCTGGCATAACGATGTGTCGGGCATAGCGGTCCAGCTCAGCGGCCGACATTGCTGCATCAGCACCAGATACGGCCGGTGCCGCACGTGTCTTTAATTTGCGCAGACCTTGCCGATAGATCCAAATAATTGACGCAAAAGCAGCAATGATTGCCCAGAGCTCCCACGAACCGCCTGTGTTACTGCGCAACGGATGACCATCAGGCAAAATCAGATGAGCTAAAATCACCCCCACAAATACCACCGCAATCATGCCCCAGCGTTGCCGTTTTGGCGCGCTCATGGCCCAGCCAATGACCCAAAGAACCGCACAAATTGTGCCGACAAGGATCATGAGCCACGTCCTGTGGAGCCAAACCCACCTGCACCACGCGCCGTTGTGTCCAGCTCTGACACAAGAGCAAATGCCGCCTGAACCACCGGGGCCACGACCATTTGCGCAATTCGGTCTCCATGACGTATCTGAAAGGCTTCAGTGCCCGTATTGAGCAAAATCACACCCAACGCGCCTCGATAGTCACTGTCGATCGTACCGGGTGCATTGGCCAATGTGATCCCGTGTTTCAAAGCAAGCCCAGATCTGGGGCGAATTTGCACCTCATAGCCCGCTGGTATAGCCAGGCGCAGCCCGGTGCCAATCAACAATCGTGCGCCCGGCTGAACAATTGCATCCCCTCGATCGAGAAAATTGGCGCGCAGATCTGCGCCAGCGGCACCCGGGGTGGCATAGGCCGGCAGGCCAAAGCTGGCATCGGCCCCCTCCTCCCAGTTCATCTCAATGACAGGGTTCACGTCAAAGCATCCGCGATGCGCTGCGCCAACCGGCGCGCGACATCGATCTTAGGCATCTCATCCCAGGTCTCGGCGCCCGCCTTATCGATGAGGGTAATTTTGTTATGTGCCCCGCCCATGATGCCGGTCTGGGGGGTCACATCATTGGCGACGATCCAATCGCAGCCCTTGCGCAGGCGCTTTGATGTTGCATTGTCGATCACATGCTCCGTCTCTGCCGCAAAGCCCACAACCAATTGCGGCCTCAGCTCATGCGCTGAAACACGCGCAAGAATGTCTGGGTTTTCGGCAAATTGCAAAACTGGAAGAGCGCCAGAAGACTGCTTCTTGATCTTTTGGCCATGGGCGTCCGCCATACGCCAATCGGCCACCGCCGCCGTAAAAACCGCCGCATCCGCGGGCAAGAGCCCCTCAACCGCAGTCAACATCTCTTGCGCAGTTTGGACCGGATGCACATCAACGCCCGTGGGCGGCGGCACACGCGCGGGGCCGGTGACAAAGCTGACCCGTGCACCGAGATTACGTAAGGCCGCTGCCAGAGCTGTGCCCTGCGCACCAGAAGAGCGATTGGCGATATAGCGCACGGGGTCAATGGGCTCATGGGTGGGCCCCGAGGTGACCAGCACATGACGCCCCGAAAGCGGACCGTTGCGGAAAAAGCCCACAACCCGCGCCAAAATCTCATCAACTTCCGCCATGCGACCCGGGCCATATTCGCCGCAGGCCATCTCGCCGTCATTGGGGCCAATGATCTGCACCCCATCCTCTTGCAACCGCTTCAAATTGCGCTGCGTGGCGGGGTGCTGCCACATGCGCACATTCATCGAGGGGGCAATCATCACAGGTGTATCTGTGGCCAAAAGCAGGGTCGTGGCCAGATCATCCGCCATGCCCTGCGCCATTTTGGCCATAATTTGTGCCGTGGCGGGTGCCACCAAAACAAGGTCTGCGGCGCGCGACAGTTCTATATGGCCCATCTGGGCCTCTTCGGTCAGGTCAAACAGCTCCGTGAAGACCTTAGAGCGCGCAAGGGCCGCTATTGAGAGGGGGGTTACGAATTGCGCGCCAGATTGCGTCAAGACGGGCGTGACACGCGCGCCTTGCGCAGTCAAACTGCGAATCAACTCCGGAAGCTTCACCGCAGCGATGCCACCAGAGATGATTAAAAGAATGTGTTTTTCGTTCATGGTCTACAGTTACGCAGCCAGACCTCGCTCCGCAAGGTCTGGTACAGGCAAAAAGATCATTGAAAAAATGCGCTTGCCTCCGGGGCCTGAGTTTCCAGCGCCAGGCGCATTTTCTTAAACGCAGCCGCTTCCACCTGTCTGATCCGCTCTTTCGACAGACCTAATTCTTCGCCTAGGCTTTCCAAAGTGCGCGGCACCTCAATCAACTTACGCTCCCGCACGATATATCTTTCGCGATCATTGAGCACGCTCATCGCCTGCAAGAGCCACTTGCGGAGTGCCTCTTGGTCATGGTCAAGCTCAACGATTTCTGCGGCCTGCGCGCTGTCATCTGGCAGCGCATCAATCCATTCGCGGCCTTCGTCTTCGGTCGATTGCGTCGCGTTGAGCGAAAAATCAGAGCCAGACAAGCGTCCGTCCATCATCTCCACATCATGCAATGGCACACCCAAATCCTGCGCAATCAATTGCTGCAATTGGTGCCGGTCCAGGGTTTGACCGGCGTTATTCGCATCGCGCTCAATCCGCGCCTGGATGCGGCGCATATTGAAGAACAAGGATTTTTGCGGGCTCGTGGAGCCCGTACGCACCATCGACCAATTGCGCATGACATATTCTTGGACAGAGGCCTTGATCCACCACACCGCATAGGTTGAGAACCGCACACCACGGTCAGGGTCAAATTTCTCGGCCGCTTTCATCAGACCAAGCCCGGCCTCTTGGATCAAATCTCCCATAGGCGCGCCATAGCGTTTAAATTTTGCCGCTTGCGAAATCGCCAATCGCATATAGGCATTAATCAATCGGTGAAGGCTTTGCTCGCAGCGTTCATCACGCCAAGCATAGGCCAATTTCAATTCCGTTTCAGCGTCAAGCATCTCCGCTTTCATAGCAGTGCGCGGAAGAAAATTCTCGGTGCGGCCGTCTAAAGGCATCGGTTCGCCTCCCAATCAGAAAAAGATGAAAAACTTGTTACTCTCTTCTTACGCAGGTACATGCAGAATGGATCACTCTTGGGGACACAATGCCTGCAGAAAACAAATCTCCAGCCCTACGCCTGGTGCTTGGTGGCGCAAATTCCGGCAAATCACGGATTGCCGAACAGTTGGTTGTCGCCACCGGCCGGCCTCGGCGCTATATCGCAACTGCGCAGGCCTGGGATGATGAAATGCGCGTCAAAATTGCGCAGCACCGCCTGCAACGCGGACCAGATTGGACCACCGTAGAGGCGTCGCTGGATCTTGCCGAGGCTCTGGCGGCGGCTCAGCCAGACGAAATTATCCTGCTCGATTGCGTCACGCTGTGGCTGAGCAACCTCATGATGGCCGAGCGAGATATTCAAAGCGCATGTGCCGCGCTTTGCGAGGGTCTCGCCCAAGCCCCCTGCCCGGTTATTGTGGTCAGCAATGAAGTTGGTCAGGGCATTACACCAGACAATGCGATGGCGCGGGCCTTTGTCAAACACCAAGGCCACCTCAATCAAGATCTCGCCCAGCTGGCGCAGGAGGTGATCTTCGTCACCGCCGGCATCGCGCAAATTCTCAAGGCTGCGCCATGAGCGATTGGTTTTGGATTAGGCACGGCCCGACCCATGAAAAAAATTTCACCGGATGGCGCGACGTGCCCGCCGATCTGTCTGACCGCGCCTTAATCGGCCGCCTAAATGCGTATTTGCCATCTGAGGCTGTGGTGGTCTCCTCTGATCTGATCCGCTCTGTCACCACCGCCGATGCCTTTGCAGGCGCGCGGCACCGCCTGCCACACGAACCGGGCCTCAGAGAGTTTGATTTCGGCGATTGGGATGGGCGGCACTGGTCAGATGTTGCGCAGACTGATCCACAATTGAGCCGCGATTATTGGGAAAAACCCGGCACTATCATGGCGCCAAATGGAGAAAGCTGGAACATGGCCGCCGCCCGCGCCCACCCGGTGGTCGACCGGTTGAATGCGGCCCACAAAAGCATCATCGCCGTGGCGCATTTCGGTATCATCCTAACCCAGGTCCAGCGCGCCCTTAATACCAGCGCCTACGCTTGCCTTGCCCATAAAATCGACAATTTCAGCATCACCCATCTGCGCGAAGACGCGGGTGAATGGCAGGTTGTCTGCATCAACCACTTGCCATGACTTCATAGCGCCGCATCGACAGATTCATCTTTCGTAAACCATCTT
>CALSQF010000015.1 GCA_943788425.1 uncultured Planktomarina sp. | reverse complement strand
CATGCTCACAGCGACCGCCGCTGTCGCCATTTTGGCGAGTGGGGCCATTGCAGAAGATGCGCCCCGAAAAGGCGGCACCTTGGTCACTGTGCTGGGAAGCAATGTACGCAATCTCAATCCAGCCGTGCAGTCCGGTATTGTGACAGGCTACCCCGGCGCGCAATTGTTCGCAGCTCCACTGCGCTATGATGAAGACTGGACGCCCCAGCCCTATCTCGCCAAAAGCTGGGACGTAAGTGAAGACGGGCTGACCGTCACCTTAAACTTAGTGCAAAACGCGGTCTTTCATGATGGCGCCCCAATCACATCCGATGATGTGGCCTTCTCCGTAGAGACGATTAAGGCCCATCACCCCTTCAAATCAATGTTCGCACCGGTGGTATCCGTCGACACTCCCGATGAGCACACAGCTGTTTTGAACCTCAGCAAACCGCACCCAGCGCTTTTGTTGGCCATGTCAGGTCAATTGATGGCTATCATTCCAAAACATATCTATGGCGATGGTCAAGATCCGAAAACCCATCCCCGCAATACCGAAAACGTGATTGGCTCTGGGCCATTCAAACTGGTGGAATATAAATCTGGCGAGCATGTGATCCTCGAGCGTTTTGATGACTTTTTCATCGAAGGTCGACCCTATCTCGACAAAGTTGTCATGCGGATCATCACCGATCCTGCCGCGCGGGCCATCGCTTATGAGAATGGCGAAGTCCATATGGGCGCTTTTGAGTCACTGCCACGCATTATCAACCGGCTGAAAAAGGTCGACACACTGACCGTCACCGACGAAGGCTACGGCGGCATTGGGCCACTTGATTGGCTGGCGATGAACACCACCAAAGGCCCTCTCGCCGATGTCCGGGTGCGCAAAGCGATCGCCCATGCCGTGGATAAAAATTTCATCCATAAGGCCTTGATGCAGGGCACAGCCGCTGATTCCAAAACCGGCATCCATCCCGACAGCCCGTTCTACAACGCCAATGTTGAGGACTATGCTTTGGATCTGGATAAATCCCGCGCTTTGCTGGATGCGGCTGGCTATCCGATGCAGGGCGATTCGCGCTTCAGCCTGACCATAGATTTTGGTTGGCCCGGCGTGAAACCACAGGTCGAATATGTGAAAGCTGCTTTGAAAAAAGTTGGCATTGCTGTTGAAGTGCGCGCCTCTGCAGATTTCCCAACATGGGCGGCCCGCATGGGCAAAATGGACTTTGATATGTCCTGGGATACGGTGTTCAACTGGGGTGACCCTGTGATTGGTGTTCATCGGACATATTCTTCCGACAATATCGCCAAAGGCGTTTGGTCAAACACCCAAGGCTACTCTAACGCCCGGGTTGATGAGCTGATGGCCATGGCCGCGGTCGAATCTGATCCTGCCAAACGCACCGCGCTTTATGCAGAGTTCCAGGAGATCATCGCCGATGAAGTGCCGGTCTATCACACCAACACCCTGCCCTATCACACCGTCTTTAATGACAATGTGGGCAATCCACCCCTGGGTATTTGGGGCACGTCAACACCTATCGATATGACCTATCTCAAAAAGTAAGCTTCCCCGCGCGGGCCATCCGCAAATGGCCCGCGCATATTCCTAAGTAAGGCGAAAATTTTGGGCATTTTACGCATCGTTCTCATTCGCGTTCTCTATGCCGCCGCATTGCTCCTTGCGGTTCTGGTGCTGAATTTCTCACTGATGCATCTGGCCCCTGGCGATGTGGCAGATACTATCAGCCAATCCATGGGCGGGGCAG
This sequence comes from uncultured Planktomarina sp., assembly GCA_943788425.1. Taxonomy (GTDB): domain Bacteria; phylum Pseudomonadota; class Alphaproteobacteria; order Rhodobacterales; family Rhodobacteraceae; genus Planktomarina. Next base: position 66,926 of record CALSQF010000015.1, on the reverse strand, counting down.
ATCAAGAAATTCTTGATGAGATCCGCGTAAGCTATGGCCTTGATCAGCCGTTCATCATTCAGCTGGGAAAATACATCGCCAATGTGGCGCAATTCGATTTGGGATATTCATTTTTTTACAATCAACCAGTAAGCAGATTAATCCTTGAACGCCTGCCGGCCACATTACTCTTGGTGATTACTGCGCAGATCGCCGCCCTGATCATCGGAGTTGTGCTTGGTGTCATCTCAGCGCGCAAGCCGAAAGGCATCTCCAACTATTTGGTGACATTTCTAGCGTTGTTTGGCTATTCCGCCCCGGTGTTTTGGACCGGTATTTTGCTGCTGATCACCTTTTCGCTCAACGTCCATTGGTTCCCCGTAGCGGGCATGCGCGATGTGACCATTGAAGGCGGATTTTGGACCCATTTTGTTGATGTTGCACGGCATTTAGTTTTGCCCGCCGTCACGCTTGGCTCCATTTTTCTCGCGCTCTATTCGCGTTTGTCGCGGGCCTCGATGATGGAAGTCTTAGGTTCCGACTACATTCGCACCGCCAAAGCCAAAGGCTTAAGCGATCATCAGGTGGTCTATAAACATGCGCTGAAAAACGCACTCTCGCCCGTGATCACTTTGGCGGGCCTGCAGTTTTCCGCAGTGCTTTCGGGTGCTGTGTTGGTAGAGACCGTGTTCAGCTGGCCCGGCCTGGGCACTCTGGCGTTCCAATCGATTATTGCCCGCGACACGCCCACTATTCTTGGCATTCTTTTCTTCTCCGCTTTGGTGGTGATTGTCGGCAATTTGCTCACCGATCTGGCCCTGCGGCTTGTTGATCCACGTGTGGGAGGTCGCGAATGACCCGTCCCGAACTCCAAGAAGAAGAAACCTTACAGGCCCAGCACCCATTCACAGAAAGCTGGGCGATGTTCCGCAAAAATACGGCTGCGGTGGCAGCTTTGGCGCTCCTGACCCTTATCACCTTCGGCGCGATCTTTGGGCCGATGCTTTACCCCGTAGATCCATTCGAGATGGTCTGGGCACCTTTTTCGCCACCCGGAGAAGAAGGGTTTTTGCTGGGCACCGATTATCTTGGACGCGATCTGTTGTCGATGATCATCAATGGCGCCAAAGTATCGCTGATGATCGGCGTTTCGGCGGCGCTGATGACCGTAATCATCGGCGTGACAGTGGGCGCCCTTGCAGGATTTTATCGCGGAATTGTTGAAGAAATTCTTATGCGGATCACCGAATTTTTCCAAGTCTTGCCAACCTTACTGTTTTCCATGGTCTTGGTTGCACTCTTTGGCGCCTCCCTTCCCATGATCACCTTTGCCATAGGTATCGTCAGCTGGACCGCCGTGGCCCGGATCACACGCTCCGAGTTTCTGCGCATCCGCGAGCTTGAATATGTTACGGCGTCACGGGCCTCAGGCGCCTCCAACATGAAACTGATGTTTCGCGTGATCCTGCCCAACGCGCTGCCGCCGATTATCGTGCAATCGGCGCTCATGGTCGGATCCGCGATCCTTTTTGAAGCGGGCCTATCTTTCCTGGGCCTCACCGATCCCAATGTGGTGAGCTGGGGACAAATCATTGGCTCCAACCGTCAATATATTCTTGATGCAGGCTACACAGTGACCATCCCGGGCGTTGCGATTTTTGTGACAGTTCTGGCGATTTCCTTGGTTGGAGATGGGCTGAACGACGCGCTTAATCCAAAATTAAGGCAACGATAATGCGGCCACTTTTAGACGTTCAAAACCTTACCATTGAGTTGACCACACGCGACGGGGTGGCTCCCGTTATTGACGATTTATCCTTCAGCTTAAACGCAGGTGAAACCCTAAGCTTTGTCGGTGAAAGCGGCTGCGGCAAGTCAATGACCGCATTGGCGCTCATGGGGCTTTTGCCCGCGAATATTGGCCGTATTGCAAGTGGACATATTCTGTTTGAAGGTGAGGACCTGGTCCAAGCCAGCGACGCGCAGCTGCGCAAAATTCGTGGCAATGACATTTCTATGATTTTTCAAGAGCCAATGACCTCCCTCAATCCGGTGCTGACCATTGGGGAGCAAATTGCTGAGGTACTGCGCGCGCATCAAGGCCTGTCGCGCAAAGCGGCCTGGAATCAGACCATCGCGCTTCTGGACGCGGTCCGCATCCCCAACCCCAAGGGCCGCGCCGGCGATTACCCGTTCCAAATGTCCGGTGGACAAAGGCAAAGGGCGATGATCGCGATGGCTCTGGCCTGTGCCCCCAAAATTCTGATTGCAGATGAACCAACCACCGCGCTTGATGTCACGGTTCAGGCACAAATCTTTGATCTGCTCGGCGATTTGCGCAAACAAACCGGTGCGGCCATTATTTTAATCACCCATGACATGGGCGCGGTGGCGGAAATGGCCGAGCGGATGATTGTCATGTATGCGGGGCGCAAAGCGGAGTTGGGACCGGTCGACCAGATCATCGATCACCCCCGTCATCCCTATACCAAAGGTTTGATTGAATGCGTGCCGCATATTCAAAGCGAGATGAGCACCGCGCGCCATGATTTGGTAGAAGTGCCCGGCATAGTGCCCAGCCTGCGCGAATTTGGCAAAGATCAATGTCTATTTGCCTCGCGCTGTCGCTATCTCAGCGAGGCCTGCTTGGCCAGCCGGCCGAAACCACAAGAATTCGCCAATGCGCAATCCGCAGATTGCTGGCATGCGAGGGATCTATGATGTCTGATCTGTTGAATGTCGATAACCTCACCGTGAGATTTGAAGTCAAGCGCGGCGGCAGTTGGGGTAAGAAATCCTATCTCTATGCAGTCGATGACATCTCCTTTGCTGTAAAAAAGGGCGAGACACTCGCCATTGTCGGGGAAAGCGGCTCCGGTAAGACGACGGCAGCTCTGGCGGTGGCCCGCTTGGTCAAAGCGCATCGCGGCTCAGTGCGCCTCGGTGATGAAGATGTGCTGCAAACCCAAGATGAGGACCTGCGCGCGTTCCGCCAAAAAGTACAATTCATCTTCCAAGACCCCTATTCCAGCCTCAACCCGCGCCAGCGCGCAGAGGCGATCGTCCGTGAGCCTTTGGACAGCCTGTCGAGTAAATCCGCGGCTGAGAAAACCCAAATTGTCGAGGGTTTATTTCAGGCGGTGGGCCTGCGACCAGAACAGCAAAGGCTCTTTCCGCATCAATTTTCAGGCGGTCAGCGCCAACGCATTGGTATTGCCCGCGCCCTGGCCACCCAGCCTGAGTTGATTATCTGCGATGAGCCCGTATCCGCTTTGGATGTAGCTGTGCAGGCGCAAATCTTAAACCTGTTGCGCAAATTGCAAAAAGACTTTGGCTTGACCTATTTATTCATCAGCCATGACCTCGGCGTGGTGCAGCACATGAGTGATAGCATCGCGGTGATGTATATGGGCCGGATCGTTGAACACGCAGACCGCATGAGTTTGTTCACAGCGCCGCGCCATCCCTATACGCAAGCGCTGTTATCGGCCGTGCCCACCGTTGACCGGGTCAAAAGGGCCAGCCAAAAACGCATTTTAATCCCCGGCGACCCGCCGGACCCGGTGAACCTGCCCAAAGGTTGCCGATTCGCCAATCGATGCCCAATGGCGCAAGAGCTTTGCCATCAGCAGGAACCCACGTTGGTGTCCGACGAGACCGGGCATCGCACCGCTTGCCATTTGGTGTCCTAAATCCCCGGCACACAGGCGCTCGCTACCCACCCGGCACCGCCACCGGATAGATTTCATCACAAATCATCATCCCCGGGGTGGAGTCAAAGATGCTGCAATCGAGCGTGCGCCGTTGAGGGAACGGATTGCTGCGCCGCGGGACGTCGCACTTTAACCGCGCCTGCATCACCACCTGATCGCCCTGCATGGAATTGGGGCGCAATTCGCAACCGCTGACCGCTTCAAACGCGCGGGCAAACCGAACGGCCGTGTAGTTCAAATTTGGTGCCCATTCCCGATTAATGCGTATCGCTTCAGCCCGGTCCCCAACCATTCGCACATCAAGAACTGATTTGCCGACAATCACCCGCTGTGCCGGCACGCCAGAAAATTCAAAGGAGGGCGTATTGCAGGCTAAAAGCGGCAAAAGGATCCAAAGAAAGCGCATAAAAAGACCATGCACAAACTTGGTTAACAAAGCCTTGCTTGCGTCCGCGCCCCGAGCCAGTAAACTGCCGCCAAACTACAGGAGCCCAGCATGAGTGAAGATGTTGACCGTCATGCCATGAAAATGGCAAAGAAAAAAGCCGCGCGCGACAAGATCATGGCAACCAAGACAGACGAAAAAGGCCTGGTGATTGTGCATACCGGCAAGGGCAAAGGCAAATCCTCAGCGGCCTTCAACATGATTTTTCGCCATATTGCCCATAAGCGCAAATGCGCGGTGGTACAGTTCATCAAGGGCGGAATGAGCACAGGCGAAAGGGATCTCATCTTAGAGCATTTCACCGATCTTTGCGCCTTTCACACCATGGGTGAGGGCTTCACTTGGGAAACCCAAGACAAGACCCGCGACACCGAAATGGCGCAGGCCGCTTGGGCCAAAGCGAAAGAGCTGATTGTTGATGAGAGCAATCACATGGTGCTGTTGGATGAAATTAATATCGCTCTGCGGTATGACTATCTTGATATCCAAGAGGTCATCGCCTTTTTGCGCGACGAAAAACCTGCCATGACCCATGTGGTACTCACCGGGCGCAACGCCCATGCAGATTTGATTGAAGCGGCCGATTTGGTGACGGAAATGGAGCTGATCAAACATCCCTTTCGTTCCGGCATCAAGGCGCAAATCGGCGTTGAATTTTAAAATTAAAGCGAGAGCATAGCCATGGCCGTAAAACGATTGCTGACAGAGTTTGGCATGGGCGCCTCCCTGCGCCGGCAAGATTACACACAAGCCGCAGTGCGCGGTGTCAAAGATGCAATGTGGCACAATTCGATTAACCTGGCAGAATTATTCGGCAAAGCCAAAACCGATATGCTCATTGATGTGGAAGTGGCCGTGCAAAACCCCGAGGCAGTGGACATTAACGCTGTGGCAGAAATCTTTCCTTACGGCCAAGTACAGGTCACCGTGGTCCCTGGTGGCTTGGATGTGCCGCGGCGAGATAGCCTGCCCACCGTGATGGCAAATATTGCAATTTCTGTGTCATTAGATCTGGAGTTGGCCTCATGAACGATCAAAGATTCATCATCGAAATGGGCATGGGCAATGACCAATATGGTCAGGATTATACCAAGGCCGCGGGCCGTGCGATTGAAGACGCCTTTCGGCACTCCGCCATTCCTATGTTCCAAGCACTCGAACCCGCACTTGGCCTCACCCCGCAAGAGATGCGCGTTCAGGTGACCATTGGTGTCCAAGATCCGGCGCAAGTGGACACCGCAGAGCTGGTCTCAACCCTGCCGCGCGGCCGGGCGGAGGTGCGTGCAGTTTTTGGCGGGCAAAATGTAACCAATCCGGATACTGGCAATGTCATCGTCATTGCCAGCGCAGCTATTGAGGCGTTCTTGCCCTATCAAGGCGACCGCACATAGAGGCTGATCCAAGAGCCCTTCTAAATCTGGTTGGCAATTTCCAGAAGGTTCCCATCCGGATCACGAATATAAAGCGAGACAATCGGCCCAAGCGCCCCGCTGCGCTGCACAGGCCCATCTAACACCTCTTGACCACAAGCCTCGAAATATGCAGCCCACGCGTCCAGCGGGGTTGGCGACAAAAAGCACAGATCCGACGACCCGGCACGCGGCTCTGCGGCATGGGGCGTAAACGGGGCCTGTGCCGGGTGCAAATTGATTTTTTGCGCGCCAAAGGCCAAAGCCCAACGCCTGCTGCCATCAGCCGCCTCAAATTGAAGCGCCTGCATTCCCAATATATCCCGATAAAACGCGACGCTTGCCATGATATCCGTCACCGTCAAGACCAGGTGATCCAGGCTGGCGATCATCGGGGGGGGGTTATCAATCATTTTTGCGCCTCAAACTTGCCGCTGCTCGAAAATCGTCAGGGATGTGATCCTCGCCATCTAGGATGAGCGCCGTCATAACTTTAGCTATCTTTGGGGCCATGCCAAAGCCGATCTTAAACCCACCATTGGCGATAAACCAATCGGGATGAACCGGATGCCGGCCCAACATGGGTGCGCGGGTAAAGGCTCGGGGCCTCACGCCCGCCCAGCGCTCGATCACGGGTGCGTCGCGCAGCTCAGGAAACAAACGCTTGGCCTTGGCTATCAAATCATCAAGCTGGCCATCCGTCTGATCTGACGATTTAAAGTACCGCTCACTAGTCGATCCAATGGCCACAGTGCCATCCAAATGCGGCACCACATGCAGCCCCTCGGCAAACAGCTGCGCCGCGCCAGGTCGGGCCAGATCCAACAAGGCCGCTTGCCCCTTAACCCCATTGCCAATCTCTTTGCCCAAAGTCTGTGACATCTCTACCAAGCCGCTCCAACCACGCGCATCGACAATCGCGCCCTGATGCGCGCCCGCGGCTGTGATCACCCCGCCCAACTCCAACACCGCCTGCCCCAGCGCCCTGGTGGCTTGCCGCGGATGAATATGAGCCGAGAGGGTATCGCGCACCAGCTGACCTGTTGCAGACGGTGGTGCCCAAGGCCCCGCCTTGCTGGTTGAAATGACCTCCCAAACCGCAGCATCTCCCCAATTTGCCGCAGCATCCGCGATGCGTGAAAGCGCAAGCGCAATCAATCTTTCTTCATTGATCGGTTGCAGTCGCCCATGATTGGCATAGCCAGTCGGAAGCCCTGATAGGCGTTCCACCTCCGGCCAGAATTCACGTGCAAGCAGGAGGCTTTCCAACTGGAATTGCTTTTTGGGCAGCCATAGATCCGGCGTATGGGGCGCTAAAGCTCCAACCAGCCCGCCGCTGGCGCCCTGCGCCACACCAGCCAGATCGATTACCCGCACCCGCGCCCCCCGTTGTGCGGCACAAAACGCAATCGACAGGCCAAACACACCAGCCCCAAGAATCGTTACATCAGCAGTTGCCAAAATCATCGCCCTTCTGCATGGTCATCAAAATACTTAGGGTAGACCATGCTCAACCACCAGCCCAATCGCATAGAATGGCGCGCAGACACGCCCTTCTCCACAAAATTTGATGACCCTTATTACTCACTCGACGATGGGTTGGCGGAAACGGAGCATGTGTTTCTTGCAGGCAACCATCTGCCAGACCGTTATTGCGATGGATTTCATATCGCCGAATTGGGGTTTGGCACGGGTTTGAACCTTTTGGTCTCCTTGGCCGCTTGGCGCCGATCCGGGCAAAGCGGCGTTTTACACTACACAAGCTTTGAGGCCTTTCCTTTATCACCAGATCAAATGATCACAGCCCACAAAGCCTTTGCGCCATTGCAGGACATAGCTGCGGAATTGGCCCCCTTGTGGGGCAACCGCATCACCCTGCCCAATCTGCGCTTTGAGGTGATTTTAGGCGACGCCCGCGACACCCTGCCCAAATGGTCAGGCCAGGCGGATGCTTGGTTTCTAGATGGGTTTTCTCCCGCCAAAAATCCAGAGCTCTGGGAAGCCAACCTCATGGCTGAGGTGGCCGCACATACCAAAACCGGCGGAAGCTGCGCCACTTACACGGCCGCAGGCTTTGTCCGCCGCGGATTGCAAGCAGGTGGATTTGAGGTCATCCGGCGCCCAGGTTTTGGACGCAAAAGGCATATGACCCAGGGAATTAAACCGTGAGTGCCGGCACCAATACACGGCTTGGCGTTCTGCTGATGGTGGCGACAACCCTGATCTTCTCGGTACAAGATGGTTTGAGCCTGCATCTTTCCTCCAACTACAATGTTTATATGGTGGTTATGGTGCGCTATTGGTTCTTTGCAGCTTTCGTGATGACCGTTTCAGCCAAGCAAGCTGGCGGTTTACGCAATGCGGCACGCACCAAACAGTCCGTACTTCAGGCCTTTCGCGGGGTGCTCTTGGCTGCAGAAATCTGCGTCATGGTCACCGCCTTTACCTTGCTTGGCATGGTCGAAAGCCTTGCAATTTTTTCAGCCTATACCCTCATCGTCGCGGCGCTCTCGGGGCCCATTCTCGGCGAGACCGTCGGTTGGCGGCGTTGGCTCGCAATTGCCGTCGGGTTTTGTGGGGTGCTGATGATTTTAGAGCCAGGATTCGGAGTGTTCTCCCCCTATGCGATCATCCCCGTTCTGGCCGCTTTCATGTTCGCACTTTACAGCCTGCTCACGCGATATGTCGCCCGCCTCGACAGCACCGCAACCAGCTTCTTTTGGACCGGCGTCATGGGGTGCCTGTTGATGAGTGTCATCGGCGCGTTTCATTTTGAGAATATGAGCCCAAGCGACTGGATCTTGATGCTTTGCCTGTGCTGCACCGGGGCGGTGGGACACTGGTTACTCATTCGCTGTTACGAGGTGGCTGAGGCCAGTGCCGTGCAACCCTTCACCTATCTGCAATTGGTGTTCGGCACCTCGATCGGCGTTTTGGTTTTTGGTGAAGTTGTACGCCCAAATGTGGCCATCGGCGCGCTTTTGGTTGTCGCGGCCGGGCTGTTTACCCTGTGGCGTGCAAGAGTAGCCAAGAGCTAAGACACGCGAGAGCTAAACCGCCCCCTCGGGGCGGCTTTGCGGCGGCAGCGCTACCGGCTAATCGGGCGCAGCGAAATTGCCGGAGCGGCGAAAATCGGCTCTGGGCTGTAGGCGCCCTTCAATTCTTGCAAAAACCGCAAAGGCAACGCTTGGCCCGCCAGACGCGCGCGATAATTGGGCAGGCTTTCCGTCACCCGCATCACGTAGTTGCGGGTCTCGCTGAACGGAATTTGTTCGATCCAATCGATCACATCCACCGCCGGCGAGCGCGGATCGCCGAGTTTGGCGGTCCAAGCATGGGCGCGGCTGGGGCCAGCATTATAGGCGGCGGCGATATAAACGGGGCTATTGCCAAATTCTTCTGTCAGCTCCTCAAGATATCGAATGCCGATTTTTGCATTATAGTCTGGATCCTTCAGCAACTTGCTGCGCGAATAGCCTACCCCCAACTTACTGGCCATTTCTTTGGCTGTTCGGGGCATGACCTGCATCAAGCCCAGCGCGCCTACCCCCGAAATTGCGCCCGCAAAAAATTCACTTTCCCGACGGGCGATCGCCAAAGCTAACTCAGGCGCGATTGCGCCGGGCCGCATCAATCGCGAGGTCAACGGGTAGAAATGCCGTTCCATCATTGTCCCATAGCGTGAAGCGCGCTTGCCCAGCATAAGCTCCAAGTAAGGATGATCCATCTCTTCGGCCATACGGCCCATTTGCGCCAACCCCTTCGGACTTTGACTTTCAGCCAAATGGGTCAAAAATCGCACGCCAAACCGCGAACGGTCGACCTGAATCAATAGAAGTCCAGCCTCATAGACACTGGACTTCACAAAGTCTGCCTGCCGCCACTCTAGTTCCACCTCAGTTCCAGCCAAACTGGGCTGCATCGGCAGCCCTGCCTCTTGGGCGGCGAGCAATCCGTAAAACGAAGTTTGAAAGCGCGCGCCCTGAGCGAAAGCCTGCTGCGCCTTATCTGCTTGGCCCAAGGCCTTGAATGCCCGACCTTGCCAATAATGGGTCCGGCCCAATGAAATTTCGCTGCCAACAGCCGATCCATGATTCTTAAAATGCACCAACGCTGTCTCGGGGCGTTTCAGTTTTCGCAGAGCAATAAAGCCCGCCAGCCACTCTAAGGCCGCGTAGTCATCTCCCGGTGCCAAATGGTGACTTGCGGCCAGCTTATAGGCTTTTGCATGGGCCCCATCCCACAGAAGATCCCGCGCAATAGACATACGAAGGCCAGCCCATTTCTCTGGTCGTCCCAATGCCAAGGTTGAGGAGGATCTTTGCAGCATCAGATCGATGGCACCCTCTGTGTGCCCGCGTGCAAGCCGCCATTGAAATCTGTCATAGGCCAAACCGGGATCGGATTTCAGGCTTTTTGGCACATTGGCCAGCAACCGCGTGACACCGTTTTCTTTCCTTTGCAGCGCTATTCGGGCCCGGGCCAAATGCGCCTGCCCGGCGGTGACGCGCCCCAGCAGTCGTTCCGCACTGGCCAAATCACCCTGCCAGAGCAAAAGATCTAAGCGTGCGGCATGTTGTGCTTTCAAATGCGGCCCAAACATCTCAAGATACGCGTCCTCGAGGCTGGCGAGCATGTTAAAACTTCTCCATCCCCATTGTGCCGCCGTGATGGCGCTCGCTTTCTGCCCAGTTTTATTGAGCGCCTGCGCCAGTCGCAAAGCGCCCTTTGCGGTCTTCGGCGGATGGTTAGAGAAAAAAGAAATCACATCCTGCGGCGCGGCATCTGGCTCGATGGTCGCCTCAGAGCGCTGGCGCAAATAGGGCAAACCGGGCCAATCCGGACGACGCTTTAAAAACGCAGTGGCCTCAGAAAATTGGCCGCGCCCCGCGCGCAGGCGATCCCATTGAATGAGGTCAACCGCCACCTGCCCCGCCGGTTTGGCAAGATCCAGCGCCTCGTCCCATTTGCCCTTCGCTTGCGCGACATAGGCAGCGCGCAAAGAGGCCAAAGCGGCCCCGTCCTGCGCCAAGGTAAATGTTGCGAAGCACCAAGAGACCACGAGATAAAGGAGAATGCGCATGAGCTTCAACTTGCGCTCTGAGGCAAAAACTTTCAATCGCAAATCTTGGCAAAACCGATGCGGCAAGCTAGTGTCCGCCGACGACTGCCCGGGCACTTACGCCCCAGATGAAAGGAAGCGCAATGATTACAGGATCTCTGCCTGCACTTGTCACGCCGTTTGCAAACGGCAAAGTGGATGTCGACGCGCTCAAGAAGCTGGTCGATTGGCACATTGACCAGGGCAGCCATGGGTTGGTGCCAGTGGGCACAACCGGCGAAAGCCCCACTTTGACACATCAAGAGCATGACATGGTTGTGGAAGTTGTGGTCGCACAAGCGGCCGGACGGGTTCCTGTGATCGCCGGTGCCGGCTCTAACAATACAGCCGAAACCGTACGCCTGGTCACAGCGGCCAAAGAGGCCGGCGCCACCGCAGCCTTGGTGGTGACGCCCTATTACAACAAACCCACGCAGGCCGGATTGAAGGCACATTTTCTCGCCGCAGCCGACTGCGGCATAGATATAATCATCTACAATATTCCCGGCCGTTCCGCAGTGGATATGAGTGTTGAAACCATGGGCGAGCTGGCGGATCACAAACACATCATCGGCGTAAAAGATGCCACAGGCGATTTGTCGCGCGTTCCAAAACAACGCCTTAGCTGCGGCGAAGGCTTTATTCAACTCTCTGGCGAAGACGCAACAGCCCTTGGCTTCAACGCCCATGGCGGCATCGGCTGCATCTCAGTGACCGCCAATATGGCCCCGGCTCTTTGCGCGCAAATGCAACAGGCGACGTTGGCTGGCGATTACGCAACCGCGCTCAAAATTACGGACAAATTGATGCCGCTCCACCTCGCCACATTCCAAGAACCCGGTCTGGTCAGTGCCAAATACGGCCTGTCCAAATTGGGGCTGTGCACGCAAGAGGTGCGGTCACCTTTGGTTGGTTTGAGCGATAACGCGAAATCCGCCATGGACGCTGCCCTGCGCCACGCCGGATTGATCAACTCAGCCCATTGCCCCAAGCCATAAGCTCGGTTTGGGGCAATGTGATTGCGCAATAGGCGGCCGGCCCATTGGCAAGCCGATTTGCCCCACCTATATAGGCGGAACCATGGCCCAAACAAAATCAGATCCCAATTACCGAATCATCGCTGAATATCGCCGGGCGCGATACGACTATGCAATTGAAAGCGATATCGAATGCGGCGTTATGCTCATGGGCTCTGAGGTGAAATCTCTGCGGGAAAAATCTGGCAACATCGCCGAAAGCTATGCGGCGGTTGAAGAGGGAGAGCTGTGGTTGGTGAACTCCTACATTGCCCCCTATGAGCAAGCGCAGACCTGGGGGCATGTCGAGAAGCGTCGACGCAAGTTATTGGTGTCCAAACGCGAGCTGTCGCGGCTTTGGAATGCCACCCAACGCGAGGGAATGACGCTCGTGCCATTGGTCATGTATTTCAACCATGTGGGCCGTGTGAAAATTAAATTGGGCATCGCCAAGGGCAAAAAGAACCACGACAAACGGGCGACAGAGGCGAAGCGCGACTGGGGTCGGCAAAAACAACGGTTGTTGAAGCAAGGCATCTAGACCGTCGCTGCAAGCGAGCTGCAAACTATAGGCCTTATCCCTCTTGTTTTGTTACTCTGCTGCCGTTAAATCGGAAGCCATCCCAAGGGGGCTGCATGGCACAGGACGATCCAAAAACACTTGTCTCGACACAATGGCTCAAGAACAATTTGAAACATCCCGACCTGCGCGTTCTGGATGCCAGCTGGCATTTGCCAAATGAAGATCGCAATGCTTTCGCTGAGTTTGAAAAGAGCCATATTCCGGGCGCGCGGTTTTTTGATATCGATGATATTTCAGATCACCGCTCTAGTCTGCCGCATATGGTGCCACCGGTTGAAAAATTCATGTCCCGAGTGCGCGCTTTGGGTGTCGGTGATGGGCATCAAATTGTGGTATATGATTCCAAAGGCCTGTTTTCTGCTGCGCGGGTCTGGTGGCTCTTTCGCATGATGGGCCATGACGCAATTGCCGTGCTGGATGGAGGTCTGCCGAAATGGATCGCCGATGGCAATCCGGTGGATACAGGTGCTCCGATCATTCGAGATCGCCACATGACCGTCCAGCTGCGCCCCCATATGGTGCGCGACGTCACACAGGTCGCCCATGCCGCTAAACTGCGCAATCACGAGATCATTGATGCCCGCGCCGCCGCGCGCTTTCGCGGGGATGCACCAGAACCACGCCAGGGCCTGCGGACCGGCCATATTCCGGGCTCAAAAAACCTTCCCTTTACCCAAGTGCTCAACGGCGATCATACGATGAAAACAACAGACGAGCTGAGTGAAGAGTTTCGCAAAGCTGGCGTCGATTTATCAAAGCCTGCAATTACAACCTGCGGATCGGGTGTCACGGCCGCCGTATTATCACTCGCCCTCGAACGCATCGGCAAGACCGATCACGCCCTTTATGACGGAAGTTGGACCGAATGGGGCCAGTTCCCAACCCTTAACGTCGCCACTGGAGATAGCTGATGCTCAGCAACCTGACCGCCCAACCACAAGACAAAATTTTGGCCCTCATGGCCGCTCATAGAGCCGACCCGAGGGAAACCAAGATCGACCTCGGGGTTGGGGTTTATAAAGACGCCACAGGCGCAACCCCCGTCATGCGCGCCATCAAATCCGCTGAAGAGCTTTTGTGGCAGACCCAAGAGAGCAAAGCCTACGTCGGCTTGGCCGGAGCTCCTGAATTTTCCGCAGCCATGATCGAATTGGTACTGGGGGAAACTGTGGCCGCAGATCGGCTTTCAGCCGTCGCCACCCCCGGCGGCACAGGAGCCGTGCGCCAAGCACTCGAGCTGGTGAAAATCGCAGCGCCAACAGCTACGGTCTGGCTGTCCAATCCGACCTGGCCCAACCATCCTTCGATCGTCAAATATCTTGGCATGCCCTTGGCAGAATATCGCTATTTTGACTCCCAAACAGGTGATGTGGATTTTGACTCCATGCTGACGGATATCAAAGCCATTCCCGCCGGCGATATCGTCTTGCTGCATGGATGTTGTCACAATCCAACCGGTGCAAACCTGACCGAAGAGCAAGAAGATCAGATCATCGCCGCCCTTGCGGCCAATGGCGCGATTCCATTCGTTGACATCGCTTACCAAGGCTTTGGAGACGGGCTTGAAGACGATGCGCGTTTCACCCGCAAAATTGCCAGTCAATTGCCCGAATGCCTGATTGCGGCCAGCTGCTCAAAGAATTTCGGCATTTACCGAGAGCGTACCGGGATTTTGATCGCCATCTCCCCAAGCGCCGCCCTGACAGCGACAACCCAAGGCAATATGGCGTTTTTGAACCGTCAAAATTTCTCATTTCCACCCGACCACGGTGCACGGCTGGTTACGATGATTTTGGCCGATACCGAACTGCGCAGCAGCTGGGCCAGCGAGCTGGAAGATACCCGCCTCAGCATGCTCGGCCTGCGTCAGCAGCTGGCCGACGAGCTGCGCCTGCGGACAAATTCTGACCGTTTCGATTTTATCGCAAAACATCGTGGGATGTTCTCGCGCTTGGGGGTTTCGCCTGAAGTGGTCGAAACCATGCGTGCAGACAATGGCGTGTATATGGTCGGTGACAGCCGGATCAATATTGCCGGGCTCAACGCGCAAACCGTGCCAATTTTGGCACAAGCGTTGGCTACGGCCCTCAAATAAAATTCAGTAAAATTCAGCCCTTCTGGCGGGATCGCACCTGCCAGAAACCGGGCACGCCGAAGCTTATTGAAGGCCAAGACAGCCGGAGATGGTCAATTACCGCCGAGCATGCCACACTGGGCTCAACAAATGCACTCCAGCGCGGTAAACTGCGTTCATAAAGCAATACCAAGCAGGCATATGGCAAAGAAATATTCAGGGCCAAGCAAACCCCTCGTCGCAGATCGCAGAGGACCGCTGCCCGCCCGCAAACCAAAACCGGGGCAAACCCCGCAAAAACCCCCTGCAAAGGGATGGTTTGCGCAGCTCCGCGCCCTGCTGTGGCGCGCTTTCTTGCTGCCCTTTCGCATGCTCTGGGCTCTCATCTGGCGGCTTGGGCTGGTGGTATGTTTATTGATCAGTCTCGGTGTTGCCTATTTCGCGTCAACTCTACCCGAAGCTCATGAGATGATCGACGGGCGGGCGGCCGGGTCGGTTACTCTTATGGACCGCACTGGTGCAGTCTTCGCATGGCGCGGCGACCAATTTGGCGGCATGATTACCGCCCAGACGATTTCACCATTTTTGAAAGCCGCGGTCGTAGCCACAGAAGATCGACGCTTTTATCGTCATTTTGGCATCAGCCCCCGCGGTATGGCCTCTGCCATTCGGATCAACTTGAGTGAGGGACGGGGTCCTTTGTCCGGTCATGGTGGCTCTACCATCACACAGCAGACTGCAAAGCTGTTGTGCTTGGGCGTCGCCTTCAATACGGATGATTGGCCCTCTGAACGCGAATATGAGCGGCAATGCCGCCGCACCACACTCTGGCGCAAGATCAAAGAAGCAAGCTTCGCGCTTGCGATGGAACTGCGCTACTCCAAAGATGAGATACTGACAATCTACCTCAACCGCGTCGCATTGGGCGCCGGCGCACGCGGCTTTGAAGCAGCCGCTCAAAGGTATTTCAGTAGATCTGCCAATCAAGTAAATGCGGCGGAGGCAGCCATGTTGGCCGGCTTGCTCAAAGCACCATCGCGGCTAGCGCCCACCCATAATCTGATGGGAGCACAAGCGCGTGCGAACGTGGTCCTTGGGCTGATGCTGCGGGAGAATTACCTCTCTGCTGCCGAGGCCAGCTTTGCCATTGCCAACCCCGCGGCCCTCAGCCCTGCAGCCACTGCCCGCGCGGGGGGGTATTTTGCAGATTGGATCATGACGACAGGTCCAAGGTATTTCACCCGCAACACCACGGAAGATGTACTGATCCAAACCACGTTGGATCAAACCATTCAAACCGCGACAGAGCAGGCCGTCCGCCGGGTGTTCGATGACAAAATCTCGAAGAGTTCCAAAGCAGAAGTCGCGGTTGTGGTAATGAACAAAGAGGGCGCCGTTCGGGCCATGATCGGCGGGCGTGACACGCGCACGACCGGGGCGTTCAACCGTGCCACTCAGGCGCGACGACAAACCGGATCTGCCTTCAAGCCCTTCGTCTATGCCGCCGCGCTTGAGCTTGGCCATACGCCCTTCGATCGCGTTCGTGATGAGCCAATCACCCTCAATATTCCCGGATCCGGCGCTTGGAGCCCGTCTAATTACAGCAAAACTTTCGCCGGAGACGTGACCTATACTCAAGCCCTGGCCGAATCGCTCAATATTCCAGCTGTGAAGATTTCTGAGCACATTGGCCGCGACACGGTTCAAAAAATTGCTTGGGATTTTGGCTTACAAGATGCGCTCGCAGATGGCCCTGCACTGGCCCTTGGCACATCAGAAAGCACCTTGATCGAAATGACTAGTGCCTATGCGGGCATCCTAAACGGCGGCACATCCGTTCAACCCTATGGCATCACGTCGCTGAGGCTCTTGGGAGAAAGTGAGCCACTGGCAGGCCGCACAGGGGGCATTGGCGAGCGCGTCATTCGCACCAAAACAGCCCGAGAGCTTACCTATATGATGCATGAGGTCATCCAAAAGGGCACCGGACAGCGCGCTCAGATTGACGGCATTGAAATTGCGGGAAAAACTGGAACCACCCAAGCGGCGCGGGATGCCTGGTTTATTGGATTTACCTCTGATTTTGTTATAGGCGTTTGGATGGGCTACGATGACAACCGACCACTCAAAGGCGTAACAGGCGGCAGTATCCCAGCGGATATCTGGCGGGAAACCATGCTGGCCATAACAGAGCAAGCCAAACCTGGTGCGTTACCGATGTTGCGCGATCGCATCCCGGAGGGAGCCGGACGCTCACCGATCGACGGCACTCCAGAAAAGCCCAAAGTAAAAACCCTCACGCAGCTTCTTTTCGGACTCTTCTCAAAAGAAAATTAGACCACCGACGGGCCTAGCGGCAGATGCCCGTCATCCTAGGCGCGCTAAATCCTGGGTCAACTTCGCAATATTTCCGTTGCGCGCGTCGAGCAGAGCACCGATCTCCACCCGCTCCGAGGATAAAAGGCTGATGCCTTCTATGATGATATCAAAAAATAAATTCCGCCCCGAACGGTCGGACACCCGGAAGGCGACTTCAAAGGGCGCAGAACCGCGCAATTCGGTCACGGCCATCACCTCATAGAATTTGCCACGATCACTGGTTCCGGTCACCACGATTTTACCGCCCACAAATTCATGAAACCGCTTGCCGTATTTTCGCGCAATATATCCTCGAAACGCCACGACATAGGCCTCGATCTCCGCAGGTTTGGCCGTGCGGGCCGCAGGACCAAGCGCTGAGCGGGCAATGATGTTCACATCGGCATAATCCGCGAAAATGCGTTCAAACCGGCCGATCAACTTCGTTTCAGATATGCCCGAGTCAATCGCCGCATTGATCTGGCCGACCAATTGATCGACCAATTGGGTCGCTTCTCGTCTGTCCAAAGCAAAGACGGGGCCGGCCAAGGCGCAAGATGCAAGCCCCGACAAAACTGTACGGCGGGCAATATGTGATTTATTCGAATTCGGCATAGGGATCGATATAGGCATCGTCGGAAATGTCTTTCAATTCAAAACGACGGCTTTGGAGATAAACCAGCCGCGATTGGGCGTAACTGTCGGCGCTACTGTAGAGAACTTCATCGATCTGGGCACTATAAATTTGTCTTTTTTGTAACAGCTCTCCCAAATTAGAAGCGGTGCGATACTCTGAAACTGGCGGTTTTAGTATTTGACTAGCTGGATCCAACAGGAGCATATCGACAAAGAGCGCCATCCCGTCACGCAGGTTTGACGGGCCGAACACAGGTAATTCTACATAAGCGCCTTCGCCCACGCCCCAACCTTGTAAAGTCTCGCCGAAATCAGTGTCTTTTTCCACAAGTCCAATCTTTTGCGAGGGATCAAACAGACCTGCCAAACCGATGGTGCTGTTGAGCACAAACCTTCCCGTATTGCGCGCCGCAGACGATAGATCCAATTGCAATACGTTGTTGACCACCTTTCCTGGCAAGCTGAGGTTGCGTGCAAAATTCGACACACTGTTTTCCACAGGATCAGGAAAGACATCTGTATAGGTTTTGGAGATCGGCGATAGGATGTTGCGGTCCAAGCCTTTGTTAAAAGCGTGGGTGCCACGATTGATCCGCTCGAAGGGATCATCCGCGACAGGGCCCTGAGCGGGGCTACAGGCAGACACAACCATCACGAGAGATGCGACCGCGAAAATTGACAACCGTTCCATCATGGACTCACCTTTGGCTTTGAACTTCGTAATAGGTTCTCGTGCTCTGTTGGGCAAACGTTAAGCATGCTGCCCTAATAATTTGTGGCAAATCGGTTACAGCATTGCGCGCCGGCTTCTCGAAAGAGTTAGGGCATGAAAGACAAATATCAATATGAGAGAAATGACTTAGGGCACGTTCGTGCCAGCTTACGACATCTTTTCGTGATCGTGGGCCTGTTCAGTTTTTTGGTCAATCTCTTACTGCTGACCGGCCCGCTTTATATGCTGCATGTCTATGACCACGTTCTACCCTATGGCGCCGTGCAATTAGGAGGAACAGCCCTTACCGCCTATGACACGGATAACCTGGGACAATACATCGGATATTTGCCACAAAAAATGCAGCTATTGCCAGGCACAGTGGCCGAAAACATCACCCGATATCAGACAGACCCGCCGCAAGACCTGCTGTTCACGGCCGCCCGTAATGCAGGCGCCTTTGAAATGATCACCCAATTGCCACAAGGATTTGACACGGATGTGTGCCAATTGTCCGGCGGGCAGGCACAGCGTATTGGTTTGGCGCGTGCCCTTTTTGGCGACCCGGTGCTTTTGGTTCTGGACGAACCAAATTCCAATTTGGACAATGAGGGCGTTGCGGCGCTCAACGCTGCGGTGCGACGCTTCAAGCGCAAAGGCAATACGGTGCTCATCATCGCTCATCGCCCAGCGGCTATTCAAGAATGCGATACCCTCATGGTGATTGAAAGCGGCCAAATCACAGCCTTTGGCCCCAAGGAAGACATCCTTCGTAAAATGGTTAAAAATCATGCGGATATTTCCGCACTGTCATCCCGTAGTCAGGCGCCGCATGCAATTTAGTGTCACAAAATATGTCGCCATAGGGAGGGAGCCTATGCACCATAGGTTTTGTCGGTGGTTTTGCGCTTTGGTCGGTCTCTGTCACCTTGTCAGGAGCGGTGGTTGCCTGGGGACAGGTCGCCCCCATGGGACACAACCACGCGATCCAACATCCAACAGGCGATCAGGTGGCCACTCTATGGGTCAAAGAGGGCGATGTTGTGCAAACGGGCACAGCCTTATTGCAATTGGGTGGACAAGCACAAAACGTGGATCTGGATCTCACGGAGAGGCACCTGTTGGAGATCATGGCGCGGCGCGCACGTTTACTGTCCGAGCGTGATGATCGCCTCTCCATCGAATTTGATCCGGTTTTACAGACCAAAGCGGCGGAGGATCCAGACCTGCAGCTTATGCTCCAAGGACAAGTACAACTTTTCGAAACCCATCTCGCATATCGGCTTCAAACTGAAAAAATTACACAATCAAACCGCACAAATGGGCCTGGAAATTGAAGGCCTGAGCGCCCAGGTCCAAGCCACGGAGCGACAGCTTGCGCTTTTGGGCAAAGAACTGGTGGCTCAATTTTCTTTGAGCGCCAAAGGGCTCGCCGACCGGGCACAGCGCTCCGCACTTCAGCAGCAGGAGGCTGCGCTCCTCGGCAAGATCCCGCAACTTCGCGCCAAACGCGCCGAAGCACAAACGCAGCTTCACGAAATTGAAATCGACCGGTTGCGCCAGATTGCTGCCGATCATAAGGCGGCCATTACAGCCCTGCGCGATCTGCACCCGCAAGAGCTGCGGCTGCGCGCAGATCGCCGCCGACTGAAACAAGAGCTGGCGGGGCTCACCCTCACCGCGCCGATCAACGGGGTTGTCCATGGGTTGACCATTTCCGGTGCGCAAGCGGTCGTACAACCGGCCAAACCAATCTTGCATCTTGCACCCAATGACCAACCCTTTGTGATCACGGCCAAAATCGTCCCTGAGGAGATCAATCATCTTTTTGTGGGACAAGCCAGCATCATTAAACTTCTGCACAAAGGGGCGGTGCAAGACTTAAAAGGCCGGCTACATAAAATTTCAGCCGATACCTTTCAAAGCCGACCAGACAGCCCGCCGTATTATATGGTTGAGATTGCTTTGCCCCCGCGCGAAAATACCTCTCTAAAAGGCGGGACGCCTCTCTTGCGTCCGGGCATGCCAGCACAGGTATTTATTCGCACGCACAACCGCAGCCCTTTGGACTATATGCTTGAACCCATCCGTAACTATTTTACGCAAGCGCTGCGGGAATATTAATTTTTGCTTTTCTCACCGCATGTTTCCGCCTATCGCTGTGGTCAAACAGTTCAAAGGAGTGACGATATGACCGGAAAATTTGAAACCCGCCTCGCGGAATTGGGCGTGACCCTGGCAGATGCTCCGGCACCTGCGGCCAATTATGTACCTTTTGTACAGGTGGGGGACTTGGTCTTTGTTTCTGGTCAAATCAGCCAGGACGCCAATGGCTTTATCACCGGCAAGCTGGGAGACACGATGAGCACCGAAGAGGGCGTCGTCGCTGCACGCACCTGCGCGATCTCGCTTTTGGCACAGGTCAAAGCCGCCTGTGGCGGTGATCTCGACCGGCTTGTGCGCGTGGTAAAATTGTCCGGTTTTGTGAATTCCACACAAGATTACACAGAGCAACCAAAAGTTATCAACGGCGCCTCAGACTTCTTGGTCGAAGCCCTCGGCGATGCTGGCCGGCATGCCCGCGCCGCGGTCTCTGCCCCCTCTTTGCCATTGGGTGTTGCGGTTGAGATTGAAGGTATTTTCCAAATCGCATGACAGCCCTTCCCGCCTGTTTTTTGACCCACCCAATTGCGCATCGCGGCTTGCATGACGCATCCGACGGGCGGCCAGAAAATTCCCTCGCGGCGTTTCGCGCAGCCATCGCGGCGGGATACGGGATTGAACTGGACGTGCAAATGAGCAGCGACGGGGCGGCGATGGTGTTTCATGACGACCACCTTGACCGCCTCACCGATCAGATTGGCCCCATCGCGCAAAGACTGGCTGCAGATCTATCGGGCATCAAACTGAGTGGTGGGCACGACACCATTGCCGATCTCAAACAGGTCTTAGATTTGATCGCAGGCCGCGTCCCGCTCCTCGTTGAAATCAAAGATCAAGACGGCAATATGGGACAAGACGTCGGCCCGCTTGAAGCCGCGGTGGCAACGGCTTTGCGGCCCTATCGCGGGCCGGTCGCGGTCATGTCTTTCAATCCGCATTCGGTAAGCGCATTCGGCGAGATCCGAGCAGATATCCCGCTGGGATTGGTCACGGATCGTTTTGAGCCAGAGGGTTGGCCAGACCTCAACGCCGATCGGCGCGAACACCTCGGTCAGATTTTAGATTTTGGCGCCTCCGGTGCGGGGTTTATTTCTCACAATCAAACACAATTAGACGATCTTCCTGTGAGCGCGCTCAAAGCACAAGGGGTTCCCGTGCTCTGTTGGACCGTCAGATCACGAGATGAAGAGCGCCGCGCGCGCAGCATCGCGGACAATGTCACTTTCGAGGGATATCTACCTTGACCTTTCGCTCACATGACGCATTTTGTGATTAGGCAATAAATCGAGACCTTCGTGAGCAAAGATACGCAAATTGAGATCGACGTGCTCACCAGCCTGTCTCAAATTCCTGAGACCGAGTGGGACCGCTGCGCCTGCCCGGAGGCCGTGGGTCGGGCCCCGTTTGACCCGTTCACCACCTACCGTTTTTTAAAAGCGCTGGAAGATAGCCAATCGGTGGGACCAGGCACAGGCTGGACGCCACATTACTTGCAAGCCAAGCGCGACAGTGACACCATTGGTGTCGCGCCTCTCTATGGCAAATCCCACAGTCAGGGCGAATATATTTTCGACCATAATTTTGCCCAGGCCTATGAGAATTCTGGCGGGCGCTATTATCCAAAACTGCAAATGGCCGTGCCACATACACCAGCCACCGGACGCAGGCTGCTGGTGCGCCCTGAGCATCAGGAGGTGGCGCAATCCGCCTTGGTGCAAGCCGCCATCAAGCTCGCCGCGGAAAATGATCTGTCTTCGCTACACATCACTTTTTGCACAGGGGACGAAGCCGAGGCAGGTGCGCAGATGGGGCTCATGCCGCGCCGTTCGCAACAATTCCACTGGATTAATAACGGCTACAAAAATTTTGATGATTTTCTGGCGAGCCTCAGCAGTCGCAAACGCAAAAACATCCGCAAGGAGCGCGCTCAAGCACAGAATTTTGGGGGCGAATTCGAAGTGCTTACCGGCGATGACATCGAGCCGCACCACTGGGATGCGTTTTGGGTTTTTTACCAGGACACCGGCGCGCGAAAATGGGGCACGCCCTATCTCACACGGCAGTTTTTTGACGAGGCGCACGCGCATTTGCGCCGCGATATGCTGTTGGTGCTTGCCAAATACGAGGGGCGCTATATCGCGGGCGCTCTGAATTTTATTGGCCAAGATACGCTTTTTGGCCGATATTGGGGCTGCACAGAAGATTTTCCCTGCCTGCATTTTGAACTGTGCTATTATCAGGCCATCGATTTCGCCATCGCGCAGGGATTGCAGCGGGTAGAAGCCGGCGCGCAGGGTGCGCATAAATTGGCCAGAGGCTATTTGCCCGTGGCCACCCATTCCCTGCATTGGTTTGGCGATGCCGGGTTTTCCCAAGCCGTCGCCCGCTATCTTGAGGCTGAACGCGACGCGGTGGATGATGAGATCAATGTGCTCACAAGCTATGGGCCGTTCAAAACCGTAACCCGAGAGGAACAACAATGACCCAAGCCTTGAAAGACCGCAGCGCTTTGACCGACCTTTTCGCTTCCGGATGGGAGATGGTCGAAGGGCGCGACGCATTGCGCAAAAATTTTAAGTTCAAATCATTCCGCAGCGCCTGGGGGTGGATGAGTGAAATGGCACTTTGGGCAGAAAAATTAGATCACCATCCCGAATGGTCCAATACATACAATCGCGTCACGGTGATTTTAACCACCCATGACTGCGATGGCCTGTCTGAATTGGATGTCAAACTGGCCCAGCAAATGGATGCCGCAGCCAGTTGATTTGCATCGGTGGGAGATCTACCCGAGACTTTCCAACAGCGCCTCGCCGCCAGTAATGTCACAGACACCGCGCTGGGTTTCCTGATTGAGCTGCGTCACGATCCCGTCTTCCACGATAATCGCATAACGCGACGAGCGCCCGTAAAACCCGAGCACCTCTACGTCAAAATTCATGCCAATAGCCGTGGTAAATTCGCTGGCTGGATCGGCCCACATGCTCAAACCGGCGGCCGTGGCCCCAGTGACATCGCCCCATTGGCGCATGATATGCACGTCGTTGACGGACACGCAGATAATCTCTTCGATGCCCTTTTCAAAGAATGCATCTTTGGTTCGGATAAAGGATGGAACATGGGCCGATGAACACGTCGGTGTGAAGGCGCCAGGCAGGCCAAACAAGATGATTTTTCGGCCTGCAGTCAATGCCGCAATGCTGGTCTCTTCGGGCCCGTCATCTCCCATCCGTCGCAGCAATGCATCGGGCAGTTTGTCACCTTGCGATATTGCCATTTTGGTATTCCTTCGTTAATTGAAAATCATGAGACCTTAGTTATAGATTACTCGAAACAACTTACCAGAGGTCGCGCGCAATGTCGGGAATTGTTATTATCGGAGCAGGCCAAGCCGGGTCCTCCCTAGCAACCAAATTGCGGGCCTTAGGCTATCAAGGCACGGTCACTTTGATTGGCGAGGAGCCCTATGCGCCCTACCAACGCCCCCCCCTGTCAAAGACCTATCTTTTGGGTGAAATAGCTCTGGAGCGCCTCTACTTACGACCCGAGGAGCTTTACCGCGATCAGAACATTGAGCTGCGCCTGGGCACGCAGGTCACCGCCATTGATCCGGTGGCAGGGATGATTTCTTTGGATGCAGAAACAGTGCACTACGATCAACTGGCTTTGACCACCGGCTCGACCCCACGTCTGCTGCCCGAGGCGATTGGTGGCAGATTAAAGAATGTATTTGCGATGCGTGGGCTGGCAGATGTCGATGCCATGCGCCCGGCCTTTGAACGCGGCGGGCATGTATTGATTATCGGCGGAGGGTATATCGGTTTGGAGGCCGCGGCAGTGGCGGCAAAACGCGGCCTTAAGGTCACATTGGTTGAAATGGCAGACCGCATTTTGCAGCGGGTGGCCTGCGCGGAGACCTCAGATTATTTTCGCGAGCTACATTTAAGCCATGGCGTGACGCTCCTTGAAGGGGTCGGATTGACGCGTTTGACTGGCGCGGAGCATGTCACAGGCGCGACCCTCAGCAATGGTACGACCCTAGATATTGACTTTGCGCTGGTTGGCGTCGGTATCCAACCCAATACGGGGCTGGCAGAAACGGCTGGCCTGACACTCAATAACGGAATTGAAACAAATGCCTTGGGTCAGACCTCTGGACCCAACATTTGGGCCGCTGGCGATTGTGCAAGTTTCCCCTACAAAGATGGGCGCATTCGCTTGGAGAGCGTGCCCAACGCCATCGATCAAGCCGAGGTGGTTGCGGCAAATATGCTTGGCGCGGCGAAAGAGTATCATGCCACCCCATGGTTTTGGTCGGATCAATATGACGTCAAATTGCAGATTGCTGGGCTCAATCAGGGTTTCGACAAGGTTGTCACACGACAAGGAGACGCGGGACGCTCGCATTGGCATTACAAGGGCGGGCAATTGTTAGCGGTTGATGCGATGAATGATCCACGGGCCTATATGGTGGCCAAACGCCTGATTGAGGCGGGCAAAACCGTCGATCCCACCCTTGTGGCAGACCCCAGCAGTGACCTTAAAGCCCTGCTGCGCGGATGAGGATTATCGCCGGCCAAAACCGCGGGTTGCGCTTGGCTGAAATTGGCAAGGGCGATCCCGCTGCACATCTGCGCCCCACCACTGACCGGGTACGTGAGTCTCTGTTTAATGTTTTGCGCAATTGGATCGATTTTCAAGATCTCAGGGTCCTAGATCTCTTTGCAGGGACCGGTGCGCTTGGTTTGGAGGCCTTATCGCGGGGTGCCCAGCATGTCACTTTCGTGGAGAACGGCCGTGTTGGGCAAAAGCTGATCGGCGAAAATATAGCAAAAATGCGCGCCCAAGACCGCTGTAAACTCATGGCCCAAGACGCTACAAAATTGCCACCTGGCGCCCCCTGTGATTTGATATTTTTGGACCCCCCCTATGGCAAATCCCTTGGGCATCAGGCCTTGAGCAGCGCTTTGTCTCAGGGCTGGATTGCAGCCGATGCATGGATCATTTTTGAGGAGGCCAGCGCCATGACGCCCAAAGGATTTGTCCTGCGCGACAGCCGGAAATTTGGCGGAACGACGATGACATTTCTGCAACCTATCCAAGCGCCGGCCAAAAGCTAGGGAGGGCTTTTGGGGAAGCGGTTGCAATAATCTTGTTACTTTCAATATTTCAATAGCTTAAATCGGTCACTGCACCCGCCGAGGGGCTGGCGCTTGCCACAAGCACACAGAATCGGGAGTTATGCAGAGGTCTTTTCATAGAATGTCATATCACCTGCGGGATTGACTTCCGCTGCATGTGGGCCTAGCTGCGGCCTTGTCCGGTTGGCAATTATGACTGCACCTGCAGCACTTTGACCTGACCGACCCTAGGGGCTGTCCTTAGGGGTGCGTGTTACAGTCAAAGGGCAATCCCGCCCAAATGATCGAAGTGATCCGCTACAACTGCGCCGCCTGGCGCAAGGGATAAATTATGACGTTTGAAGAACTGGGCCTTATGCCCCGCCTTGTGGAACAACTCCAAGAGCAAGGTATTGTTGATCCAACTCCGATTCAAATCCAAGCCATCCCCCATGCCCTCAAGGGGCGTGATGTGATGGGGCTGGCGCAAACCGGGACCGGAAAAACCGCCGCCTTTGGATTGCCACTCATGAATCATCTGCTGAAGGTTGGCAAAAAACCAGCTCCAAAAACCGTGCGCGGTTTGATTTTGGCACCCACGCGCGAATTGGCTGGACAAATTAAAGACAATCTCACCGCCTATTCGCAAGGAACGCATATCAAAGTTGGCCTGGTTGTTGGCGGCATGTCGATCAGCGCGCAGATCAACCGTCTGGCCCGTGGCACCGATTTGTTGATTGCCACCCCTGGCCGTCTTATTGACCTGATCGAACGCAAGGCCGTTGACCTGTCCGAGACGCAATTTTTGATCTTGGATGAGGCCGATCAAATGCTGGATCTTGGTTTCATCCACGCGCTGCGCCAAATCGCACCGTTACTGGCCGCAGAACGTCAAACCATGTTGTTCTCGGCCACAATGCCGAAACATATGAACGAACTGGCCGCGACCTATTTGAAAAACCCAGAGCGCGTTGCGGTCTCCCGCCCCGGCGAGGTTGCTGACAAAATCACCCAAGAGGTGCATTTCGTGGCAGGGGCTGCGAAGACCGATTTTCTGATTGAGAAACTCGCCGAACATCGCGGCGATGCTGCCATCGTTTTTGCCCGAACCAAACACGGCTCTGAGCGTCTGATGAAAACTTTGAGCAAAGCGGGCTATGCCACCGATTCGGTGCATGGCAATAAATCCCAAGGCCAAAGACAGCGCGCCATTGATGCGCTGCGCGGTGGGACGATCAAAGTGTTGGTCGCGACCGATGTTGCGGCCCGTGGCCTCGACATCCCTGATGTGCGTTTCGTTTACAATTACGATCTGCCCAATGTGCCAGAAAACTACGTGCATCGCATTGGCCGCACCGCGCGCGCTGGCCGGGATGGTCGGGCGATTGCATTTGTGGCACCCGATGAGATGGGCGAGTTGAAGGATGTTGAAAAAGTTTTGAAAATGGAAATTCCAATTGCCTCCGGTCGGCGTTGGGATCTTGTGCCCGGCGTGGACACCCGCAAACCAAAGCGCAAACAACCCAGCGGACGTGGCGGCGGCGGGCGGCGCCATGACGACAATTGGGGCAAGGAGCAGCCCCGCGGCGGGCGCGGCGGCGCTCCAAAGGCCCATACGGCACGCGCTGAGGCCAAACCCGCGCCCGAAGGACGTTGGGATCCCACAAATGATGGTCCAGCCCTGCAAGCGCCAAAGCCCAAAAGCCGCAAGTCAAAAGGACAATCGTCGGACCAGGCACAGGGGCCAGTTGGCCATGGCGCCCGACCACATCGCGGTCCGTCAGGTGCCAAATTTGCCGGTAAGCCCAAAGGGCGCGGCGGCAAGCCCAAGGGCAAGCCAAACATGGGCGGCAACGCAAAACTACGGCGCCCACAAGCCTAGGAAACTTAGCTTTCGGATAAATGTCTAGATCGGGGAAATCGCTTAAAGGTCTGCGCATAAACCGATTTCGGCACTCAAACGAGGGCCACGTTTGCCTGGGTAGGCGTGGCCCAGCGTCACCATCGGACGGAGAATATCTGCTATAATGTTCTGTGAACCAGAGGTCTTTCCTATGGAGACCTAGCTATAGGTTGGGTGAAATAGACCCTTTGGCGACAGTGTAAAAATCTCCACACCCGTCTCTGTCACGCCCACCGAATGCTCAAATTGCGCAGATAAGGATTTATCACGGGTCACAGCAGTCCAATCATCAGCAAGAACTTTGGTTTCAGGCCGCCCCAGATTGACCATAGGCTCAATGGTAAAGAACATGCCCTCTTCCAGAACAGGGCCTGTGCCGGCACGGCCATAATGCAATACATTGGGCGGCGCGTGAAACACTTGCCCCAAGCCGTGACCACAGAAATCTTTGACCACGCTCATGCGATGCGCTTCCACATAGGTTTGAATGGCGTGACCAATATCGCCAAACGTATTGCCGGGTTTGACCGCGGCAATCCCTTTGAACAATGCGTCATGGGTTACTTGAATCAACCGTTCAGATTTGCGCGGCAGTGTACCAGCCACATACATGCGGCTGGTGTCCCCATACCAACCATCAACGATCACAGTCACATCAATATTCAGAATATCGCCATCTTTTATGCGCTTGTTTCCCGGAATGCCGTGGCAGACCACATGATTGACCGAAATACAGCTGGCGTGCAGATAGCCTTTATACCCAATCGTAGCAGAGATCGCCCCATGTGCGGACACCATGTCGGTAATCACCCGATCAATCTCCCCGGTGGTTTGCCCAAGGGTAATATAGGGAATTATGTCATCCAAAATTGTCGCAGCGACCCGGCCAGCTTCTTTCATGCCCGCAAAGTCACCGGGTTCAAAAATTCGGATACCATCTTTGGTCAGTCGTCCACGGGCTGAGGTCACGTGAATGCTCCTAAATCAGATCTTCATTCTCTATAGGCCAAGGTCACGCGCACAGCCAGTCCATGACAGGAAAAATTCAACTCTGCGCAGGGCTATGTATATGAAGCGGTAACGCGCGCTCAAGGGTGATCTGCTCACAACTCACCGCACAGCTGTAGCACAGCATCTCCACTCCGCGCTGCAGGGCGCGTTTGCTCGCCTCCGCATAGGCGGGATCCAAATCTGTCGCCAATCGGAACCGCGCGCAGCCAGTATGCTGGACACAGTAGATCAACACTGCACGATGGCCCGCCTCTACCATATCTCCCAAAACGTCCAAATGTTTTAACCCGCGCGCTGTGACCGTATCGGGAAACTCGGCCCAATCGCCGCTGCGCAAAAGATGCACATTCTTGACCTCAACATAGGCTTGCGGCAGTGTGGGCGCGCTCAACAAAAAATCTACCCGCGAGTTTGCGCCATATTTTTGCTCGGGCTGGATGGTGTCATACTCGGCAAGTTCAGCAATTTTTTGCGCGCGCAAAGCCTCATGAATGATTTTATTCGGCAAGCTGGTGTCTATCCCAACCCATGCACCGCTATCCAGCTGCGCCACGCGCCAGCCAAACTTGAGCTTTTTCTTGGGATCATCATTGGGTTCAAGCCAGACACGCAGACCCGGTTCCTGAAGGCCAGTCATAGCGCCAGGATTGGCACAATGAGCGGTCACCTGCCGACCATCATCCAAAATAATATCTGCCAAAAAGCGTTTATAACGTTTGATCAGCCGACCTGGCACAAGGGGGGTTTGAAAGCGCATAGAGCAGGCCTATACCTAACGGATATTCGAGCGCAAGGATGCCCAATGCCAAATCCAACAGCCGCGATGCTTGTCATTGGCGATGAAATATTATCGGGACGCACCCAAGATGCCAATATGTATCATCTTGCCAGCCAACTTACCGAACAGGGCATTGATCTCAAAGAAGTGCGTGTGATCAGCGATGACAGGGAAGCGATCGTCCATGCGACGCGCGCACTCAGCGCCGCCTATACCCATGTGTTCACCAGCGGGGGCATTGGCCCCACCCATGATGACATCACCGCCGATTGCATCGCGGCAGCCTTCGGCGTCTCAATCGGTGTGCGTGCCGATGCCCGCGCCATATTACAAGCCCATTATGACGCCAATGGCCAAGTTCTAAATGAAGCACGTCTGCGCATGGCGCGTATCCCCGATGGCGCGCACCTGATCGACAATCCAGTGAGCAAAGCGCCCGGTTTTACGTTGCAAAACGTGCATGTGATGGCCGGGGTGCCCTCGATTTTTCAGGCCATGGTTGCCAGCGTGCTTCCCAGCCTCACAGGCGGCAAGCCGCTGCTGAGTGTCACCTATCGGGTGGATCGCGGGGAGGGAGATATCGCCACCCCACTTGGCCTCTTGGCCAAGACCTTCCCCGAGCTGTCAATCGGCTGCTATCCGTTCCAAAAAGACGGGCTATTTGGCGCAAATATCGTCTTTCGTGGCACAGATGAAACCCAGCTGCAAAACGCACTGGCGGCCTTGCAGGGTGAATTTCCACAATGACCCTACCCACCGCCCACCGATTGTATGAAGCCACCGCAACCACTTGGCCGGCACGCACGACCCGCCAAGAGGCGGGCTGGGAGATTCGCGATGGGGCGGGTGGTGGTAAACGTGTGTCGGCTGTCACATTGGCCCAAAAGGACTTGGCCAATATAGAGTGGATCGAAGCAACCCTAACGACGATGGGGCAAGAACACCTATTTATGATCCGCGACGGCGATGCGATCCTCGATGCGGCACTTGCAGCCCGCGGCTATGAGATCATCGATCCGGTGATCCTTTATCTATGTGAAACCGCGCGTTTGCGTCCCGCGTCCCTGCCCCGGGCGCAAAGCTATTGTATTTGGGAACCCTTGCACATCATGCGGGAGATTTGGGCAGCAGGCGGCGTTCACGAGCCACGCATCGCTCTGATGCACCGAGTGCAGACCCCAAAAACCGCGCTCCTCGCCCGCAGTGGAGACTCTCCGGCCGGAGTCGGATTCCTAGCGCTTGATGAGGAGATTGCCATGCTGCATGCGGTTGAGGTCCTGCCGGCCTTCCGCCGCATGGGCGTGGCAAGAAAGCTAATGGCACAGGCCGCAAAATGGGCCGAAGATCACGGTGCAAAATATATGGCCCTGATGACGACCCGCGACAATCAAGCCGCAAATCGTCTTTATAGCTCTTTGGGCATGCGTCCCGTGGGGCATTATCACTATCGTATAAAGGACACCACATGACTGATTCCCCCACCGCTTTGAACCTTCCCGCGGTCTCGCCTTTACCTGAGGCGACGCAAAAATATTTTGACATTTGTCAAGAAAAACTAGGCATGGTTCCGAATGTATTGCAGGCCTATGCCTTTGACATTGATAAATTAAATGCGTTCACCACGCTCTATAACGATGTCATGCTGGCTGACAGCGGCCTGTCGAAACTCGAGCGAGAGATGATTGCTGTCGTCGTATCCTCGATAAATAAGTGCTTTTATTGCCTCACGGCCCATGGGGCGGCGGTACGCGCCCTTTCAGGAGATCCCATCTTGGGGGAGCAATTGGTAATGAATTACCGCAGCACCGATTTGGACGCCCGGCAGAAAGCCATGCTTGATTTTGCCGCCCTAATGACGGAAAGCAGCCATCATATTGAAGAGGCGGACCGCGCCACCCTGCGCTCTGTGGGGTTTTCGGACCGCGACATTTGGGATATTTCAGCAGTGACAGGATTTTTTAACATGACCAACCGGATTGCCAGCGCCACTGATATGCGCCCAAATGCGCAGTACCACGCACAACACCGCTAGGACACAGATGCTACGCAGCTTCGCTTTTTTGTTCTTTCTGCCTATGTCCGCTCAAGCGCTTGAGCTGGCTATGCCCATGGGGCTGATTCAAAGCAGCGAAAGTGAACAGGGCTTGGCGACCCTGACATTACCCACCGGAGTGTGGAACGGCTCCGAGGTACCCAGCATCACACTCACGGGACAGATCACGACAGCCACGTTTCACTCGAGCGAGAGCCGCAAGCCCGATGTCGTGGCCGCCGCTATTTGGCCGCAACTGGAAGCACAGGGCTATGAGCTAGCCCTTCACTGCGTAGATCAAACCTGTGGCGGTTATGAGTTCCGCTTCACCCTGCCGGTTTTGCCACCCCCGCAGATGTTCGTGGATCTTGGCGACTACGTCTTTTTGAGTGGGCAGAAAAACAATACTCATGGCCTATGGATATTGATCAGCCGCTCTCTCAGTCAAACCCATGTACAACTCACCCGAGTTAGACAGTCCGGCACGCCGATGCCTCAGCTGTCAGCGGCGCTGCCGGCATCTGCCAGTGGGTTTTTGGAAACAGATCTCAACACCACCGGGCGCTATGTGCTGGCAGATCTCACCTTCGACGCCGGATCGGCACGTTTGGACAAGGCAAGTTTCGCCTCCCTACAGGCTTTAGGTGCCTATTTGACCCGCCACGGCGATCAATCCATCGCCCTCATAGGTCACACGGATTCCAGCGGATCACATGAGGCCAATCTTGAACTGTCCAAACAAAGAGCCGAGGCGGTGCGGAGCATGTTACTCCGTCAATTTCCCCAGATTTCCCCGACGCGTATCAGCTGTGAGGGGATCGGATATTTCGCACCCTTGGCCAGCAACGCCACGCCAGAGGGGCGCGAGATCAATCGTCGGGTCGAAGTAATTTTGGTGCCGGCGCGTCCTTAGGTTCGCTCAATCCGCGACGCACAACCGTTTTGAGCAGATTCAGTTCCGCGCGTAACTGCTCTATTTCGGCGCGCAAATCACCGGCCAATACGTCACCCGCGATCACCGTCAAATTACCGATTTTCTCACCGGTCGCCAATGAGATTATACAGCTGTGAACACCGTCTGGCAGCATCTCAAGCGGTAGGGAGAGGTCCAAGCCCCAAATATATTATCGGCAATGGGCTTCACCGATACACCCGCAATCTCAACCCCCTGGTAGGTTACGATCACAGCTGGCGTCTCCGAGATGCCCTCCAGCCGCCTTAACCAAATTCCATTTCTCAGCTCGGAATGCGTGAGGTGACTCATAGTGCGATCCTCGTCATCAAATTCCTCCCCTCGGTCGCTTGTGAAACGCGAGATCGGTCACTGAAATGCGGTTAAAATTCGGGATCTCAAACACCAGATCCAGCCAAACTTTTTCCACGCGCTTCACGTTGATGTTCAAATGCGCAAGATCAAATTCCGCTCCAATCTCTGAATGATTGAGATCATGCGCCTGAATGAGTTGTTCGGTATTGGGCCCATGTTTGATGTTCAAACGTACCGTAAAACCCGCCGGACGCTCTGCAAAAATTGCCCCAGATAGGCAGATCAATGGCAAGAGTCAGAAAACTGCCCTCAAATTGAAACAGCGTGCAAAGACCACCGCACCCCGGCGACCGCTGCGACGATCGCGGCAATAACCCTTGGGTGCAGCAATTGTGATGCCGCTGGGCAAAGATACCTGGGCGCCTGGAGCGCGCGCAGATTCTACCCTGTCAAAAACATATGTTTGGCAGCCAGCCATGGCAAA
The DNA here is from genome assembly GCA_943788425.1 of uncultured Planktomarina sp. Lineage (GTDB taxonomy): Bacteria > Pseudomonadota > Alphaproteobacteria > Rhodobacterales > Rhodobacteraceae > Planktomarina. The sequence goes on along the minus strand of CALSQF010000015.1, from coordinate 34,142 downwards.
CAGGCTGGCTGCCCAGAGAAGCCTAGAGATCAAAATATTCGTGACGCTCTGCTTTGCCGCCGGGATGGGTCACCGCACCTCGGTAGGTTGGACCCACTAATTGGGCATATTTCCAAAGCGCGCCGCTGGCGTAGATGGTTTCGCGCGAGCCTTTCCATTTGGCTTTGCGTTCGGCCAATTGTTCGTCGGTCAAATCAACATTCAACTCACCAGACATCGCATTGATCGTGACTAAGTCGCCTGTTTCAATCAAAGCGATCGGACCACCGGCCGCCGCCTCAGGCCCAACGTGGCCAACGCAGAAACCACGGGTCGCACCGGAGAACCGACCGTCTGTGATGAGCGCAACTTTTTTGCCCATGCCTTGGCCCGAAAGCGCCGCTGTGGTGGAGAGCATTTCGCGCATGCCCGGACCGCCTGATGGGCCTTCATTGCGGATCACCAATACCTCACCTTCTTCATAGGCACGCTCTTTAACGGCCTCAAACGCGTCTTCTTCGCAATCAAAAACCCGCGCAGGGCCGGTAAAAATCTGATGCTGCGCCGCAATACCCGCCACTTTCACAATCGCGCCTTCAGGAGCAAGATTGCCTTTGAGGCCCACAACGCCACCTGTTTTTGTGATGGGAGTTTCGACCGGATAGATCACCCGCCCATCGGCTTCCCGTTCAATCAAGTCCAGCTCTTCACCCATTGAACGCCCAGTTGCGGTCATGCAATCTTCGTGCATCAAACCCGCTTTGCGCAGCTCCTTCATTACAACCGGAACACCACCAACCTCATAGAGGTCTTTGGCAACATATTGCCCACCGGGCTTCAAGTCGACAAAGTAAGGTGTATCGCGGAAAATATCGCAGACATCATCAAGATAAAATTCCAAGCCCGCCTCATGGGCAATCGCTGGCAGGTGCAAGCCAGCATTGGTCGATCCGCCCGTACAAGCCACAACCCGCGCCGCGTTCTCCAAAGATTTCAGTGTCACGATATCGCGGGCGCGAATGTTCTTATCCAGCAAGTTCATCACCGCTTCACCGGAGGCAACTGCATATTGGTCGCGCGATTCATAAGGCGCGGGAGCCCCTGTGGAGTTTGGCAAGGCCAGGCCAATCGCCTCAGAAACACAGGCCATCGTATTGGCCGTAAACTGCCCGCCGCAAGCGCCCGCCGAGGGACAGGCCACCGCTTCCAATTTTTCAAGCTCACAAGTTGAAAGTTGACCGGCCTGGTGCTGGCCCACGGCTTCAAACACATCTTGTACCGTCACGTCTTTGCCATTCATCGTGCCCGGCAAGATGGATCCGCCATAGATAAATACTGATGGCACATTTAGCCGCACCATCGCCATCATCATACCAGGTAGGGATTTATCGCAACCTGCAAGCCCCACCAGCGCATCATAGCAATGACCGCGCACGGTCAGCTCAACCGTATCGGCAATCGCCTCACGACTGGCCAGGGAGGACCGCATCCCCTCATGTCCCATCGCAATCCCATCCGTCACCGTGATTGTGGTGAATTCCCGAGGGGTTCCTGCAGCATGTTTCACACCGATCTTAGCGGCCTGGGCCTGACGGTTGAGCGAAATATTACAGGGTGCTGCCTCGTTCCAACAGGTGGCAACGCCCACAAAAGGCTGTGCGATTTCTTCGGCTGTCATGCCCATCGCATAATAAAAGGATCGGTGCGGCGCACGCGCAGGACCGACCGACACATGGCGGCTGGGCAAATTGGATTTATCGAAGACAGGCTTATTCATTGCGAGACCCTTTGTATAAAGCTTTGCGGTTGTTTAAGCGCTTCACGAGCTTGGGACAAGAGTGAAGGTCACCTAAGCTATGCGCAGCGATGCCTTTCACTCTGGCCAGTACCACGCGGGCGCGGTATCCTTTATCTTATGTCTTACGAACCCTATGAAGCTCTCATCGCCCGGGCGCGTCCGAAGGCAAGCCTCCTGAGGCTGATGCTCGGAATTATGGTCACAACTCTGCTCTACTCACTATTTTTAGGCCTGGTCTGGAAGGGGCTTATCTCCATCATGGGCCAAGCTTGGTGTGAGCAAACGATGCAAATGCCCGGCCCCAGCAGCCCAAGTCAAATGTTTGTGCTGCTGGGCAGTTTTGGGTTTATGACGGCCGCGGTTAGTTTCACGGTCTGGAGCCTGCATAATTACAACCCAGTTTTGCTCATCGGCGATTTCGCCCGCGCAAAAGGACAGTTTCTACGATCCTTAGGTGGTCTGTTGGCTTTGGCCACCGCCGTAGCTGCTATTGCAAATTATGGCATCACGCTCCTACCGAACCTGCCGCTCAGCCAATGGCTCAGCCTGCTGCCCCTCTCCTTGGTGTTCTTGCTCGTTCAGGTCAGTGCCGAAGAATTGGTATTTCGCGGATATTTGCAAAGCCAGTTGGCAGCGCTTGGCCTGCATAGACTTGTCTGGATCGTGATCCCTTCGGCGATTTTTGGCCTTTTGCATTATGACCCCGCCGTCGTGGGGGCAGCGGCGCCGTGGATCGCTCTGTCCACAACACTCTTTGGCATGTGCGCCGGCGACCTCACTGCGCGAAGTGGCACGCTTGGCCCGGCCATCGCGCTTCATTTTGTTTGGAACTTTTATGCTATTATTCTATTTGGGTTTCCAGATTACCTCGGCGGGCTGGCGCTTTTTACCTATGATTTTTCCATCATGGATGAGGAGAAGTTAATCTCACTCGTGCCATATGACGCTGCCTTTCTTCTGCTGGCCTATCTCACTGTCCGCTTCACGCTGCGCAGGTGAGTTGCAATTTGTCCCGCAGATGATTAACTGGCCTTAAGTCATACAAAACAGGAAACACACGCGTTGAATTGGATTTCTAACTACGTCAGGCCAAAGATTAACTCGCTGTTTTCACGCCGCGAAGTTCCCGAAAATCTTTGGACCAAATGCGCCGAATGTGGCACGATGTTGTTTCACCGAGAGCTGTCGGAGAATTTGAACGTCTGCACCCATTGCGATCACCACATGAGGATTAGCCCGCGCGCGCGGCTGGAAGCCCTGTTTGACGGTGGTATTTTTGTTGAAGTGGACGTACCAAAACCCATCACCGACCCGCTGCATTTCCGCGATCAAAAGAAATATCCAGACCGGATGAAAGCGGCGCAAAAGAAAACCGGTGAGGCGGAAGCCATGCTGGTCGTGGAAGGTGAAATGGGCCGCACGGGTATTGTCGCCGCGTGCCAGGATTTTGCTTTTATGGGTGGATCTATGGGCATGTATGTTGGCAACGCCATCATCGCGGCGGCCCAGCGCGCCGTTGAGCTCAAGCGCCCGCTGATCTTATTTTCAGCCGCCGGCGGAGCACGCATGCAGGAGGGCATTTTATCTTTGATGCAAATGCCTCGCACGACCGTTGCGGTGCAAATGCTCAAAGAGGCTGGCCTTCCCTATATCGTTGTACTGACCCACCCCACCACTGGAGGGGTCACGGCCTCCTATGCGATGCTGGGCGATGTGCATATCGCCGAACCCAATGCTTTGATCTGCTTCGCGGGCCAAAGGGTCATTGAGCAAACCATTCGTGAAAAATTGCCCGAAGGGTTCCAACGTGCCGAATATCTTCTGGATCACGGGATGTTGGACCGTGTAACTCATCGCACCAATATGCGCGATGAATTGATCACCATCACCCGAATGCTTTTGAAGCAATCTCCCGCGATCAAAGGAGATTTACCGAAACCCTCGGCCAATGAGACTTCTGTCAAAACGACTAGCGCGAAATGACATCAAAAAATTCTGACATCATCCTCGAGCGGATGATGGCCCTACATCCTAAGGTCATTGATTTGACCTTGGACCGGGTTTGGCGGCTTTTGCGCGCATTGGGCAATCCACAAGACCGGCTGCCACCAGTCATTCATCTGGCCGGCACCAACGGCAAAGGCAGCACACAGGCGATGATCCGCGCAGGTCTCGAAGGCGCTGGGCGAACGGTTCACGCCTATACCTCGCCGCATCTCGCGAAATTTCATGAACGCATCCGCATCGCTGGCGATTTGATCAGCGAAGCGGCGCTCACAGAGTTGCTTGATCGCTGCTACAGCGCCAATGGCCGTGAGACGATTACCTATTTTGAAATTACCACATGCGCCGCATTGCAGGGCTTTGCTGAACATGCGGCAGATTATACCTTGCTGGAAACCGGCATGGGTGGTCGGTTAGATGTGACCAATGTGGTCGAGGCCCCGGCGGCCTGTGTCCTGACACCCATTGACCTGGATCACCAACAATTCCTTGGGGATACGCTGGCCAAGATTGCCTTTGAAAAAGCGGGCATCGTAAAGCGCGGGGTCACGGCTATTGTGGGCCCACAACCAGAAGAAGCCCTAGAGGTGATCGAAGGTCAGGCGGCAAAAATTGGTGCAGATTTGCAGATATACGGGCAGCATTGGCATGTCAGCACTGAGATGGGGCGCTTGATCTATCAAGATGAAACCGGCCTGCTGGATCTGCCCCTGCCGTGCCTGCCCGGTCCGCATCAAATTCAAAATGCCGGCGCGGCGATCGCCACCTTGCGGTATCTCGGACAGAGCGAAGAAGCTTGCATTGCCGCTATGTCGCAAGCCTATTGGCCCGCACGCATGCAACGGTTGCGCGAGGGCCCGCTGGTGGACAGCCTTCCTGGCCATGAGATTTGGCTCGATGGCGGACATAACCCCGCCGCCGGACGCGCTATCGCTGCAACCCTCACCACTCTGCCCAAACGCGAGACCCATATCATCTGCGGCATGCTCAATACCAAAGATGTAAAAGGGTTTTTAGCGCCGATTGCAACGCAGTGCGCGTCGCTCACGACAGTGACCATCCCCAATGAAATCAACGCTGTTCCCAGCGCGGATCTGGCAGAATTAGGCCGGAGCTGTGCCATCGCGTCACGCGAGGCGCGCGATGTGCAAGCAGCCCTGCAGGACCTGTCCCAACGCCACCCACGGGCGCGGATTTTAATCTGCGGTTCGTTATATCTGGCGGGGCATGTAATGCGCGAGAATGACCCCGACGCCTAAACTAGCCTCGCCTCGCCTAGCCTCGCCCCCATCCCACCGCCTGCATTTCAGCCAAGCGCGAAGCGGTGCGTTCAAATTCAAAACTGCCAGTGCCACTGGGATAGAGGGCCTCTGGCGCAGCCGCTGCGGAGGCGACAAACCCAATTTGCGCCTCATAGACCGCATCTATCAGCGTGACAAAGCGTTTGGCCTCACTGGCATTTGCACGCCCGAGCATCGGGATATCATCCAGCATCAAAACCTTGGCCTCTTGAACCAGGGCGAGATAATCCACCGCACCCAAAGCAGCGCCGCAAAGCTCTGCAAAAGACATTCTGGCAATTGCATTGCGAAATTCTGGAATCATCACCCGGCGGGATTTCACCTCAAGGGTGAAGTGCTGCCCCGGCCCACCTGCTAAATCCATCCAGATTTGATCCATGTAAGCCCGCGCGGCCGGGCCGAGAGGCGTGAAATATCGACCCTGCCCCGCCATCCTGTCTTGACGGTAATCCTTTGGGGACAACAGCTCATGCACCAGCATTTTTTGCTGTAACAGAGCGATGAAGGGCAAAAACAGCTGCCGATTTAACCCATTTTTATAAAGATCTTCCGGGTGACGGTTTGACGTCGCGACAATTACAATACCAGCCGCAAATAGCGCCTCAAACAAGCGCCCCACTAGCATTGCATCGGTGATATCGGTGATTTGCATTTCATCAAACGCCAAACAGCGGATGCCCCTGGCCATCTGTTCGGCCACAGGTTGAATGGCATCCACCGCACCTTGCGCCTTGGCCCGAGCGATGCCTTCATGAACCTCTTGCATAAAGCCATGAAAATGCACGCGCCGCACGGATGGACCAAGACTGCGGGCAAACATATCCATCAGCATTGACTTACCACGCCCCACGCCGCCCCAAAGGTAAATCCCATCGGGCGCAGGCGCGGCCCTTCGAAACCACCCCCGTTTGCGCGGGCGGCTTAAGTCCAGCCGCAACCGCTCCAAAGCGCAAAGCGCGGCTTCCTGCGCCGGGTCAGGCTGCAACTCACCGCAGGCGACGGCATTCTGATAGATATCAAGCAACTTCATGCCCCTCCAATAGCTGCGCGCCGCGCTGGGTGCAATCGCGCGCCCGTCTTTGGGGTTCTTGCAGATCCTATTTTTGGCAGTACAATCTGAGCATGAAGACTACCGCCCTCTTCACTCCCGTTTTAATCGCCGGCTGCATCATCGTAATGTTGAGCTTTGCGGTGCGAGCTTCCTTTGGTATTTTCCAAATTCCAGTTGCAGAACAATTCGGCTGGCTGCGCACAGAATTCTCTTTGGCCATTGCCATTCAAAACCTGTTTTGGGGTATCGGCCAGCCCATTTTCGGGGCAATCGCAGACAAGGTGACAGATCGCAAAGCCATTACGCTCGGCGGCTTGGTCTATGCGCTTGGACTGGTTCTATCCTCCTATGCAGTCACCCCCGGCGCGATGCAGGCCTATGGGATATTGATCGGCTTTGGCATCGCCGGCACAGGCTTTGGTGTGATTTTGGCCGTGGTGGGTCGGGCGGCCTCTGATGAGCATCGATCCATGGCGCTGGCCATCGCCACTGCTGCAGGCTCGGTCGGTCAGGTGATCGGAGCCCCATTGGCAGAGTACCTGCTGGGGTTGATGCCTTGGCAGCATGTTTTCATCACTTTCGCAGCCATTATCATCGGCTCGCTGATCTTCCTGCCGATGATGAAGACAGAGCGGGTAGCCAGTAGGTCCGAACTGGAGGAGAGCATCGGTGAGGTGTTGATCAAAGCATTCAAAGACCCAAGCTATATGCTCATTTTTCTGGGCTTCTTTTCCTGTGGCTATCAATTAGCCTTCATCACCGCACATTTCCCGGCCTTCATCACCGAACTCTGCGGCCCCATTACGCCCGGTGGTGCGCTCTATTCCGTGGGTATCACCACCACCTCCCGCCTTGGCGCGCTGGCCATTTCTTTGATCGGACTGGCCAATATCGCCGGCACGCTTGCTGCCGGCTATCTGGGGAAACGCTATTCGAAAAAATATCTCTTAGCGGGTATCTATTTGGCCCGGACGATTGTCGCGGCATTTTTTATTGCCCTGCCAATCACGCCGATCTCTGTGATTGTATTTTCTGTCGTCATGGGGTCTCTCTGGCTTGCCACAGTGCCCCTAACTTCGGGCTTGGTCGCGCATATCTATGGGTTGCGATATACGGGCACGCTCTTCGGAATTGTCTTTTTCTCCCACCAGCTCGGCAGTTTCCTTGGGGTTTGGCTGGGGGGCAAGATGTATGACATCTATGGCACCTATACAGTTGTTTGGTGGTTTGGGGTCGGAGTGGGTCTGTTCAGCACCATCGTACACCTACCAATTAAAGAGCGCGCCCTGCCACTCAATTCTACCAATCGGGCCACATCGGTTTTATGATGAGGACAAGCGGACCTGAGATGGCGGCAATATTGCTGTGATTTCAGCCAGCGCTGACACGGCAATCAAAGAGGCATTGCGCAGCGAAGGCACCAATCCAATTGGCCCGTGGACCTGAGCGCATTGTGCCTCGCTTAGCCCGGCCTGCTTGAGCCGCTCAACCCGCATAGCATGCGTTCTGCGGCTACCCAACGCGCCAATAAAAAAGGGATGCTGGTGCGCAGCCTGCATCAAAACTGCCTGCTCCCATTCATGATCATGAAAGACGAGAAGGACCGCAGAATATGCGTCTATCGACAAATCGATCGCGGCGGTCGGGGTGGTCATCGATTTCTGGGTTGTGGGGTTAAGCACTTTCGAGCTCGCAAGATCCTCTAGATCAGGGGAGGCAAGATGCAGCTCAAAATCCATGTGCGCAGCCAGCTGCGCGGTCGTGCGAAAAATTGCACCCCGCCCAACGAGGATCAACGCGGGTTTTGGCGCATATTCTATATGCACCGGCCCATCGAGACCCGCGAAAGATAGCGCCGTTTTCTGGCGGTTCAGCAGGCGCGCCAAAGCCGCTTCAAGCACGGTTAAATCTGGTGCTGGATCGATCACCAATTCCAAAGCGCCACCACAGGGCAATTTGAGATCTAAATAGGGCGAGCCTGCCCCGTAGCGCAAATGTTTGACCTGACCATTATCAATCGCGGCCATGCCGTGATGGATGATATCGCGATCAATACAGCCATTGGACAGGTAACCAATCATATCTCCCGTAGCAGTGATCACCGCCAAAGAGCCAAGCTGCCGCGCCGCGCCGCCTTCAATATTTAAGCTGGTGACCAAGGCGCAGGGTTCACCTGAGCGCATCAAATCCAGGGTGGTTGCGAGAATATCCTGCGCATGCTCGGCATAAAGGATCCGACCTTCAGCCAGCATTCTTGGCGCCAACCTGTTCGGCAAAGCTGCTGAAAAACTTCGCTGCAAGCTTTTTCGCCGTGCCCTGGATCAACCGGCTGCCCAATTGCGCCAATTTGCCTCCAATTTCAGCCTTGGCCACATAGCGCAGCAGTGTCCCGTCCGGATGGGCTTCCAAATGCACCTCTGCCCCGCCTTTGGCATAACCGGCCGCACCACCATTGCCCGCGCCTGTAAGTGAAAACCGCGCTGGCGGCGCGTCGGGGCTTAAAGTCACTGTGCCGCTAAATTTCGCTTTAACTGGTCCTACTTTCAGCACAACCTTGGCCTCCAATTCCGTATCAGAATGTTTGACCAACTCCTCGCAACCAGGAATACACTGTTTCAGAATCTCCACATCGTTCAATGCAGCATAAACCACGTCCTGCAGTGCATTGATGATGATCTCGTCTTTCAATTCCATTACTGTCACCCCATTGTTAACCACACATCGATTCAGGCCATAAATACACGCGCGAGCGCTGGCGGCCCTAACCTCAGCCTGTTCAAGGTTTCATTAACTGTTGGTGTGCGCGTTGTGAACAAAATTGTCAAACCGCATGGCCCCAGACGTGCAAAGGCAACGCGCATCGGCACAGCACGCCAAGAGAGATGCCAACCGCATGCCCCTTGGATCAGACCGCAAAAATTTGATAAATTGCAGACGCAAATTCAAGGTGATAGCCATCAACAGGAGCCCGGAAATCCAAGCCATGATCAGCCGCGCGCGGGTATTTTCATTGATGGGTTTGGTCACTGTACGCCCCAATAACGCCATGACAATATCCGACGGAATAGCGGTCAGCGGCACAAGAATTCCTAAGATCAACAACTGGGCTTGGACACTGGCCTCCCCCGCGCCTGCAGTAACGAATGGTGGCAGAAACAATGCAAAAAACAATACGGTTTTGGATGCAAAAGCTCCACCCAGACCTGTCCAGCCCCCAATTTATGTACCATTTCTCAATAGAGTTTCTGGAACTGGTGGCCTCATGTTCAGAGCTTGGTGAGGGCGGATGTGATTGTACTGTTTTAACCATACATTGATGGCCGTTTGGGCTTGTTTTGTCGTCACAAACCACTCTGCATCTAAAATCTCTCGCCTAAGTGTTCCATTAAATCTCTCATTATATCCGTTTTCCCATGGCGAACCGGGGTAAATACGAATTGGTTTTATGCCTACCTTGGTAAGCCACTTTTGAAACACTTCAGCATTCATCGGAGATCAAGGGAAAACCCGACGTGTTTGTTTTGTAAAAATGTCGACGTTGCGATCCATTCAGGCAACTGGCTTAACGCTAGTGCTGTCTATCAGCTCCGCTGCATCGCTGGGGCGCAATCTGCGCGGTGCGGGTGAGAATATCGACACCAAGCCCTTTCCAAAAATGCAACAGATCGATGAAGATCCAATTTTCACTTAGTTTTTCGCCCTCACGGCGATAAATATCGATAACGCGCATTTCACCACGTTTGTCACTGGCGGGCATGCCCATAAAGCCGCCGGCATGGATGGCGGTGAAATTTGGCCAGCCGAAGAACCCGCCAAAATTGCCCTCGGCCATACGGCAGATATGGTTGGTTTTGGAGCGGTCGGTGAAAGCGGCGCGGAAGGGACCGGAATGCTGCTTGGCATAGCGCTCTATCGTGTATGTCGCGCCGATACCGGCCGGACCCCACCAAATCATATCGTCATGCCAAGAGCGGGCCAATTCTTCTTCCAAAGGCAATCCCAGCCCCCAGGTCCCCAAGTCGCTGATCATTGCGTTGATGGATGCAAGGGTCGCGGCGCCTTGAGCTTCGGGTTGCGCGTCATATAGCAACCCATCATGGGTCATTGGGCCCGGCTGCACCAAATGCGCAGCGGTTTGAGGCGGGAAAGGATGAACCCCCGCCTGAATCATCAGATGGGGAATATCGAAATACATGGCAGTCTCAACGATTTTGCCCTGTTCAACCCGATTAAACTCACAATATCGCAGAAAAGCCATTTTGCCCGTGCAGGGTATTTTGAGCCAATCATGATCGAACAATCCCATCAAATGCCCCATCGACATCACCCATGTCGATTGAAACCCATCCATTTCATTCTTGCCGGCGAAGAAGATATCCATGCGCCGTTGCATGCGCGTTAGGGAGGCACGCAATGGCAGCCAAAAGCACTCAGCCACAGCCTGAGCTGAGGTTTGCTCATTAAAGGGATGAAAACCGCGCCAAAGATAATCTGGCACGCAATAGCGCTGCGTGACCCGTGCGATATCCGCACCCTCAGCTCGGTCAAGTTCGGCGTAATAATCTCTAACAACCTGTTTTTCAGCCCGAAAGTCCATAAGTCACCTTTTTTGCATACGCTTGCAAAAAACTCTTGCCTAAATCAGGGGGCGCTGTCTAGTGTAATTTGAATACGTTTGCAAAATGATTCTGGCTGCGGGAGAGTATCAAACAATGGCTGAAATTCAGCTGAGGAATCTTTCCAAGAGATGGGGCACTTTCGTCGGGGTTGATAACTTTGATCTGACCATTACGGATAAAGAGTTTTTGGTTCTGCTCGGCCCTTCGGGCTGTGGCAAGACCACCACCATGCGCATGATTGCCGGGCTAGAAGATGCGACTGAAGGCGATATTTTGATTGATGGCAAAGTGGTGAACGACCTGCAGCCGAAGGATCGGGATGTCGCGATGGTCTTTCAATCCTATGCGCTCTACCCAAATATGAATGTCTATGAAAACATCCGTTTTCCGCTAAAGGTGCGTGGGGTTGATCCCAAAACTCATGACGCCAAGGTCCGCCGCGCCAGCGCAATGGTCGAGCTTGATCCCTTCTTACACCGCAAGCCCGCAGAGTTGTCCGGAGGGCAGCGCCAAAGGGTGGCTCTGGCCCGCGCGATTGTGCGTGAACCAAATGTGTTTTTGATGGATGAGCCTCTGTCCAATCTTGACGCAAAATTGCGCGTCTCGACGCGGGCGCAGATCAAGAATCTCAGTCATGAATTGGCGGTCACAACCGTCTATGTGACCCATGATCAAATCGAGGCCATGACTTTGGCAGATCGCGTGGTTGTGATGGAAAAAGGCATTGTTCAGCAGGTTGGCAGTCCAACAGAAATTTACGATCGCCCTGCCAATAGTTTTGTTGCCAGTTTTATTGGCAGTCCCGCCATGAACTTAATTGAGGGGCACTTGCAAAATGGTCGCTTCACGGCGCCAGGGGTGGAGATTGACGAATTGCACGGCCCTGATGGCCCGGTCACCTTGGGTTTTCGGGCAGAGGATGCCCAAATCGCGCAAGAGGGGAGCGGACAGATTCGCGCGCCTATCTATTCCATCGAGCTGTTGGGCGATGCCACTATGGTCACGATCCGTATCAATGAGGCTCTGGTCAGCGTTAAGGCTGATAAGGGCTTTCGAGCCACGATACACGATGAGGTATCCATCGAAGTTCGAACAAAGATTTGTCATCTGTTTGATCATCAAACAGGTACGCGCATTGGAGAGTAATCTCCGTTCATACCCTCGGCATAAATGTGCCGCGGGACAATAGATGCCAAATTGCAGAGCGCATCAAAACATAGGGAGAATGAAATGTTTTTAAAGAAACTAGCACTCGCCGGAGCGGTGACCGTGCTTTCAGGGACAACGGCGCTTGCCGGTTGTGGTCTGTCCGCAGGAAATGTGAATATTCTGGGCAATGATTTTGCCGCGATCCAAGCGGTCGTGGCCGGTGCAGGCGAATGCGCGGGGGATGGCGTGACCGTCAGCGCGAACCTCACCACGGAACACCGAGATCTCCAGGTCGCAGCATTGACCGCTAATCCGGCGCAGTATTCTGCCGCCATTGTCGCCAATAGCTCAATTGTGCCCTTGCTCAATGATGGGCTTATCCGTTCCTTGGATGATCTTGTTGCCAAACATGGACAAGGCCTTCAGCCTTCTCAACTGATCACCATTGATGGTAAAGTCATGGCCGTGGCCTTCATGGCCAACGCACAGCATTTGTTCTACCGATCAGATGTGCTGGCGGCCGCTGGTGTACAGCCTCCCAAGAGCTATGAAGAAGTTTTGGCCGCAGCTGCGAAAATCAAATCCGCAGGGCTCATGGATCACCCGGTGATCATGAACACCAAGACCGGCTGGAACCTGGGTGAGGAATTTGTGAACATGTATATGGGCACAGGCGCGCCATTCTTCAAAGCGGGGAGCGCAGAGGTAGCAATCAATAACGATCACGGGGTTGCAGCGCTCAATATGCTGAAATCTTTGACCGAATATTCCAACCCGGATTATTTGACCTATGATTCCAACGCCACCGCCGCAGTGTGGGAAGCCGGCCAAGCCGCGCTTGGCATCATGTGGGGATCGCGCGGCGGCCCAATTTTGGATGACGAAGGCTCAACCGAGGAGGTGACCGGCTCCACCGTTCTGACCAGTGCTCCAACATTGATGGGCGACAATGTGGCCTCAACACTCTGGTGGGATGGCTTTACTATTTCGGCCAATGTCAGTGATGCAGATGCTGAAGCCACCTTTGTGGCCTTGGTCAACGGTATTTCAGATGATGTGGTGCGTACCAATAATGACGCCGCCGTATGGCTCAGCGCAGTTTATGAGCCCAGCGCCGCTTCCGCTGGTGTATCGGCAACAGCCATGTCTGGCGCAAACCCATATCCAATGCTGCCCTACATGGGCTTGCTGCATGGTGCTTTGGGCGCGGAAATCACCGAATTTCTGCAAGGTTCAGAAACCGCGGAGCAAGCCTTAGCTGATGTTGAAGCGGCCTATACCGCAGCAGCTAAGGAAAAAGGCTTCCTACAGTAAGACCTGCCACAGATCTGGGTGAAGCCTTTTGAGGCTTCACCCGTTTCCCCACCGAATTTGGATTCAAACCCACGCATGGCACATCGCACCTTCTTTTGGTTTATTTTGCCCTCTTTGGCCGCAATGCTCCTGTTCATTGCTTTGCCGCTTGTTTCTGTGGCGGTGCAATCGTTGCATATTGAACATGAACAAGTCCTGAAGGTCACAAAAAATTGCGGTCCCTTTGGATGCAAAGAAGAAACAACCGTGAACGCCGAAGCGACGCAAATGCTGCGCGACCAAAAACCTTTGGGGCGCTTCAATGGATTGAACACCTATTTTGACCGCGGCCATCTGGCCACAGCGGAAGTCGCGCAGGCCTGGCAAGAACGAAGCTCATTGGGCGGGTTCTTGGCCGATCTTTACAATTTGCCATTGTATAAGGCTATTGGCTTTACTTTGGTCTACACTTTCGTTGTCACGCCGCTGGTCATCTTGCTGGGACTTGTAATTGCGCTGGGCGTGAACCGGGTCACTCCGATCCTGAAAGGGCCAACAATCTTTGTGTCCCTTTTGCCCATGATCGTTACCCCATTAATTGGCTCTCTCATTTTATTCTGGATGATCGATGCGCAGGGGATCATCGGCAAATCTTTGCAATATCTTTTCGACGATCCTGAGCTGTCGCTCAAAGCCTCTCCGGCGCTGACCTGGATGACCTTGATCGTTTATGGCATATGGCATTCAGCCCCTTTTGCCTTTGTGGTGTTTTACGCGGGCTTGCAAACAGTAAATTCGGATTCCTTGGAAGCGGCGCAGATCGACGGCGCAAACCGTTGGCAGCAATTGCGCTATGTGGTGATCCCACATCTGATGCCTTTGGTGATCTTTATCTCGTTAATCCAACTGATGGATAATTTTCGCGTCTTTGAGCCCATCGTGGGCTTTTCCGCCCAGGCGAATGCTACATCGTTATCCTTCATCATTTTTAATGATTTGCGGGGCGATGTCATGCGATTCAACTCTGCTGCGGCCACATCGGTTTTGACAATACTGGGCGTGACGATCTTGCTTTTGCCAGTTTTGATCCGCACATGGCGGGATTTCAAAGGGAAGGCGATATAATGACCAGCCGCGCAAACAGAGCTTCAAAGCCACTGATGATCGCCTCAACCGGCTTTGTGCTGATCTGGGTCTTTATTGCGGCATTTCCATTTGTCTGGACGCTTTGGGGCTCCTTCAAAGTGCAGGGTGATTTTTTCTCAAAAGCCGATTGGCGCTATGCGCTCAATGGGACGCGCACAGCGATTGAAACGGGCGGGCTGTTCACCGGCGCCGGGTACGAGGGCGCTTGGGTGCAGCAGGAGTTCTGGCGCGCCGCGCTCAACACCGCGATTGTGGTGCTGTTCACGGTGCTCATTTCACTCACCCTTGGGACCTTAGGCGGCTATGCTTTGGCCCGTTCTGGCCACAATTATGCATTTTGGCTTTTGATGATTGCTCTGGTGTTTCGCGCAATGCCCCATATTACCTTGGTCTCAGGCTACCTTCTGCCGTTTTTTGAATGGAACCTTTGGGGGCATTTGCCCACCACCATCATCGTGCTGGTTGCAATCAACCAACCCTTCACTCTGTGGATGCTGCACTCTTTCTTCCTCAATATCCCTAAAGATTTGGATGAAAGTGCCAAGGTGGATGGCTGCACCCAGTTCCAAGCCTTCCGCCATGTTATAATTCCTGTCATGTGGCCTGGCGTTATCACCACCGGACTGTTCAGCTTCCTTCTCGCCTATAACGATTTTGCGGTGACCTCGATGCTCCTGTCAAAGGACAACCAAACGATGGTGCCAGCCATTGCCGGGTTTTTGGGATCTACGTTTGAAGAGGGCAACGTGATGTTCGCAGTGGCTGCGGTGGTTTCAGCCACTGCTCCGCTCTTTGTCTTGGTTATGTTTTTCCAAAGGCAAATCGTTTCGGGTTTGACGGCCGGCGCGGTGAAAGGATGATTCAGACATGACAGGCAACCGGGTTCGCTCAGAATTTTAGAGGGTAAAAATGGCAATAGAATATCTCAAACACGGCAAGTCAGATGCCGCTCGTGCTGAAGAAGATGCAAAAACGGCGGAGGTGGTCGCCGCAACTTTGCAAGATATCGAGGCTCGGGGAGATGTGGCTGTTCGGGAATTGGCCAATAAATTCGATGGTTATGACCGCGAAAGCTATCGGCTCACCGCCTCGGAAATCGAGGTGCTGATGGCTGAGGTCAGCCTGCAAGATATGGCCGACATCAAATTTGCCCAAGAGCAGGTGCGCAATTTTGCCCAGGCCCAGCGGGACAGTATGCAAGATATCGAGGTTGAGACCCTGCCAGGTGTAATCCTCGGACACAAAAACATCCCGGTACAATCCGTAGGCTGCTACGTTCCTGGGGGTAAGTTTCCAATGGTCGCCTCCGCGCATATGTCCGTGGCCACAGCCAGCGTTGCCGGGGTGCCGCGGATCATTGCAGCCACGCCGCCCTTTAACGGCAAGCCCAATCCGGCCGTCATAGCTGCAATGCATCTGGGCGGGGCACATGAGATTTATGTATTAGGGGGTATTCAGGCCGTTGGTGCCATGGCTTTGGGCACACAGAGCATTGAACCAGTTCACCTGCTGGTCGGTCCTGGCAATGCCTTTGTGGCAGAAGCCAAGCGCCAGCTCTTTGGTCGGGTTGGAATTGACCTTTTTGCAGGCCCGACCGAAACCATGGTGATTGCCGATGAAACAGTGGATGCCGAGCTCTGTGCCACTGACTTGCTGGGGCAAGCGGAGCATGGCTATAATTCTCCAGCCATCTTAGTAACCAATTCGCGCAAATTGGCCGTAGCAACGCTGGCCGAGATCGACCGCTTGCTTACGATCCTACCGACCGCCCCGACCGCAAGCGTCAGTTGGCGGGATTATGGCGAGGTGATCTGTTGCGACACTTATCAAGAAATGCTTGAAATCGCTGATGACATCGCCTCCGAACATGTGCAGGTCATGACGGATCGCGATGATTGGTTTTTGGAGCATATGACCTGTTATGGGGCGCTCTTTTTGGGCCCGCGCACGAATGTCTCCAACGGTGATAAGGTCATCGGCACCAACCATACCCTGCCAACAAAAAAGGCCGGGCGCTACACGGGCGGGCTATGGGTCGGAAAATTTCTTAAGACCCATAGCTATCAAAGGATCCTCACCGATGAGGCCGCGGCGATGATTGGCGCCTATGGTTCGAGGCTTTGTCTGCTGGAAGGGTTTGTGGGCCATGCCGAACAATGCAATATCCGGGTGCGCCGCTATGGTGGGCAGAATGTACCTTACGGGGGGGGCGCCAAATGACCCCTGCCGCGGCGAAAGCCTGCCTTGCGCCTCTTCAATTGGCAATGGCCAATTTCGCTGAAGCCCCGGTCCGGTCCAGCCTCAAGAATGTGTTTTCGCAGACAGCCAATATTCAGTTATGTCACCCCTTCGGGATGCTGTGCGGCCCTGAAGCGCTGTACGAAACGGCCTATGCGCCGCTCTTCGCCGCTCTTCCTGATTTGGAACGGCGCGAGATGATCACGATGGCAGGCACAACACCGCAGGGGCAAGACTGGGTCGGCATAATGGGCAATTATATGGGCAGCTTTCTAGCGCCCTGGCTTGGTATACCGCCAACGGGCCATCTCACCCATATGCGCTTTCACGAATTTTACCGCCTCGAAGAGGGGAAGGTCACCGAAATGCAGGCGATCTGGGACATTCCGGAAGTCATGGCGCAGGCAAACGCCTGGCCCATGGCGCCGCAGCTTGGGGCGTTTCTGTGCACCCCAGCGCCGATGACCCAAGACGGGTTGCGCCTGTCCGGCAATGGCGACGCGGCGATGGAACGTGTTGTCTCGATGCTGACCGATCTATGCCGTCACCCTGCTGAGGGTGGCCCAGAGATCATGCAGCTTGAGACCCATTGGCATCCGCGTTTCAACTGGTACGGACCAACGGGCATAGGCACAGGACGCGGCATTGCTGGCTTCCGGCATTGGCATCAAATTCCTTTCCTGCGCGGCATGCCAGACCGAAAGCTTGATGCGATGGGCGATTTGATGTCGCATTGGATCGGTGAAGGCGAGTATGTCTGTGAAACCGGCTGGCCGAATATGCGCCTGACCCTCAGCGGCGATGGTTGGATGGGCTTGCCGCCGCTGGGCCAGGAAGTACTGATGCGCAGTTTAGATTTTTGGCGTGTGGAAAACGGGCTTATTCGAGAAAATTGGGTCTTGGTCGATTTGCTGGATATTTACCGCCAGGTCGGAATTGATGTCTTCGCACGGCTCGCGGAATTCAACAAAGCCAAGCCCGGTGGATCCATCAGCCTTAACAATGGAATGCCGTCATGAATTTGCCGCAAACCCCAAGTTTTCTTTTGACTGGCAAAAGGGCTCTGATCACCGGGGCATCTTCCGGCATTGGCCGGGCCTGCGCCGTTGCGCTTGCCGATTACGGTGCTGCGGTCACATTGGCCGCACGGCGCGTCGATCAACTGGAAGAGACGGCAGCGCAATTGCGGGATGCCGGTCAAACCGCCGAGGTGCTTGCGCTAGATGTCGGGGATATAGAGGCCACAGCAAGTGCGGTGGAGCGCCATGGTCCCTTTGACATTTTGATCAATTCCGCCGGAACGGCCCGCCATTCCAAAGCCACTGACACCACGGCTGAAGACTTTGATGCTGTGATGACTGTCAATTTGCGCGGCGCGTATTTCCTGTCCCAAGCTGTGGCAAAGGGGTTAATCGCGGCGGGGCAGCCAGGATCTTTGATCAATATCTCGAGCCAAATGGGCCATGTCGGCGGCATGGAGCGCGCGGTCTACTGCGCTTCTAAATTCGCCGTTGAAGGGTTCACGAAAGCTATGGCGATTGAATTTGGGCCACATAATATTCGGATCAATACCATTTGCCCCACCTTCATCTTAACAGAACTTACTCAGCCAACCTTTGATGATCCAGATAAGCGTGCCTGGGTTTTAGATAAAATCAAATTGGGCCGTGCTGGGGACGTGAAAGATATCATGGGGGCGGCGGTTTATCTGGCCTCAGACGCTGCGGCGTTGGTGACCGGCACCGCCGTGATGATTGATGGAGGTTGGACAGCAGACTGATGTCGCAAATTAAAGTCACCTCTGCCGATGTCGCCGCCCTGGCTGGGGTGAGCCAATCTGCCGTCAGCCGTGTTTTCACACCCGGCGCGTCGGCCTCGGCAAAAACCGCGCTTAAAGTTCGGGAAGCAGCGGTGAAATTGGGATATCGTCCCAATAGCATCGCGCGCGCCATGGTCAGTGGCAAAAGTCGGATCATTGGTTTGGTGGTGGCCTATTTGGAAAACCAATTCTACCCAGAGGCTTTGGAAAAACTCTCGGCAATGCTGCAAGATCGTGGCTATCATGTGCTGATTTTCATGGCCAATACCGCCACGGACAACCTGGATGAAATCCTTGATGAAATCTTAGACTATCAGGTAGACGGAATTGTTGCCGCCTCCGTGGCGCTCTCCTCACAGCTCCTTGATCGATGTCAAAACGCCGGGGTGCCTGTGGTCTTATTCAACCGCAGCCAAGATTTGCAATCTTTGTCTTCCGTCACCTCAGACAATCTTCAAGGCGGTCGAAAAGTTGCTGAGTTTCTATTGGCCACAGCGCCAAATCGCATTGGCTATATCGCCGGTTGGGAGGGGGCCTCGACGCAGCGTGACCGCGAATTTGGATTTCGTCAAAGGCTCGCAGAGGACGGGCGCGATATAGATCTGCGCACGATTGGCAATTTTCATATGGACAGTGCCCGCCAAGCCACGCTGGAGATGTTTGATCGCGGGGATCCACCAGATGCGATCTTTGTCGCAAATGATCATATGGCCTTTGCGGTGATGGATACGCTGCGCTTTGAACTCGGTCTATCTGTGCCGCATGATGTTTCTGTAGTCGGCTATGACGATGTGCCGACAGCGGCCTGGCGGGCCTATGATCTGACGACTGTGCGCCAGCCCGTCAATCAAATGGTGGCTAGAACTGTTGAGACCCTGCTGCGGCAAATTGATGATCCCGACAGCACACCCAGCCGAGTCGCGCTGGATGGACCTCTCATAATTCGTCGCTCGGTGCGACTTCCAGAAGGATGGACAAATGAAACCCTATGCGAATAATTGGCAAGATTTTCCCGATTACATAATCGGCATTACCAAGCAAATCTGGGAAGACAGAGGTATTGAAAGCCTCAATCATTATTATGCCCCCGATATCGTCGTGCGCAGCCCTATGGGCATTCAAAGAGGCAATGAAAGCGTGAAAGCCTCAACGATGACAACGGTTCACGAGTTCCCAGATCGTCAACTCTTTGGGGAAGATGTGATTTGGTCTGAAACGCCAGAAAATGGCCACCTGTCATCGCATAGGTTGATTACCAAAGCGACCCATTTGCAAGACGGACAATTTGGCAAGGCAACCGGCAAGCCATGGACCGTTCGGGTTATTGCTGATTGTGCAGCCAAAGGGGAAACCATCTATGATGAATGGCTCGTGCGCGACTATGGCGGCATTGTGCGCCAACTGGGATATGATCCAGCAGAATTTGCAGCGCAGCTTATTGAAAAAGAAGGCGGTCCTGAGGCCGCGCAGTCGGTTTTTCTGCCAGAAAATGACATGGACGGAGGCTATCACGGCCGGGGAAATGATAACGCATGGGGCCAAAAATATGCCGATATTCTCAATCGGATTATGGCCCAAGATTTCAACCATATTTTCAAATGCTATGACCGAGCGGTCATCGGAGACTATGCTGGGGGCAAAACCACATTGGGCCGCGATGACAGCATTGGCTTTTGGCTGGGTCTAAGGGCCTCTTTTCCCAAGGCGGACTTTAAAATTCATCACCAAATTGGCATGGAAGGTGGCATGCTCAGCCCACGCGCGGCGATCCGTTGGTCCCTGGACGGTCTGCATGAGGGCTGGGGCAGCTTTGGAGCGCCCACAGGCAAGCCTGTGCATGTCTTTGGTATGTGTCATGCAGAATTTGGACCCTGGGGCCTGCGCCGTGAATATGCGCTTTATGACGAAATCGCGATCTGGAAACAGATTTTGATGGCGGGCCATTAGGCTGCGTTTTTGGATCTTGCAAAAAGGAACATAGGATGACCCCAGAAGAGATGGAAAAACGCATTGTCCGCTATGGCGATCTCATTCCATGCAAAACAGCCTTTATCGACGCCCACACGCCTGGAAGCGATCAAAAAGAAAATTTCACGATTATTGGCGGAGGGGTGTCTGAATCACCTGACCAACATGTGCATATTGCTGTGCCGCATGGGTTCAACATTGGGGCAGCAGGACAGCCTCCGAAATGTCGAAATTCATTACACAATCATCGTACAGCAGAAGTTTTCTTTGTTTTATCCGGCCGCTGGCGCTTTTTTTGGGGCGAGCGGGGCGATGCTGGTGAGGTGATCTTGCAAGAGGGCGATATTGTTAACATCCCCACCAATATGTTCCGAGGCTTTGAAAATATCGGAACAGATTATGGGATGATTATGGCCGTTTTGGGTGGAGATGACGCCGGCGGCGGCGTGATCTGGGCGCCGCATGTGATTGAAGATGCCAAAGACCATGGTCTGATCCTTGGAGAGAATGGCAAACTCTATGATACCAAGACTGGTGAGCGCCTCCCAGATGGGGTGGCACCGATGGCGGTTTTGACTGAAGCAGAATTGAATCAGGTCAATGTACCAACCCCGATGGAGGTGGTGGGCGGCTATGTGCGGCGCTATCTTGATATGGTGGCATTGGCACACAGCGGCGCGGTCAAAGTCATTGGCGAAAAAGGGTTGATCCGAGATCGCCCTGGTTTTGAGATTGATTTGATTACCCGCCATTGCGCTACTGATCAGCCGCATGCACATGATCGGCCAAGCGTCTTGATGCCTGTCAAAGGCCACTGGCGGATTGCCTGGGAGGGGGGGGCCACAACGCTGGCTCCGGGAGATACTATGTCCGTGCCGGAACATCTTCCACATAGCGCAGTGCCGTCCATGACGGGGGAAGCCGCGCTCTATCATATCATTGCCACCGATGACCCTGCTGGCCCCACTTGGGTGGCTTGATCCTTGGCTGGCTCTCTCGTTCTTTTGCCCGGTATGATGTGCGATGCGCGGCTTTTTGCGCCGCAGATAGCTGCGCTTTCTGCCGGCCGAGCGGTTTTGGTGCCCCCCTTAACGGGCACCAATACAATCGCCGGCATGGCGCATTCGGTCTTGAAATCTGCGCCGCCGCAATTTGCGCTCGCAGGGCTGTCGATGGGGGGGATCGTCGCGATGGAGATCATGCGCCATGCACCTGAACGCGTGACTCATCTCGCCTTGATGGCCACAAACCCCAAAGCAGAAGACCCAGCCGTAAGCGCCAATCGAGAGCATCAAAAGGCGCAGGTACGCCAAGGCCATCTGCGTGCAGTTCTGCGCGATGAGATGAAACCAAATTACCTGACAGATAGCGCCCATAAGGACGATATTTTAGATCTCTGCATGACCATGGCCATGGACCTTGGCCCCGAGGTCTTCCTCAACCAATCTGAAGCGCTAGCCACCCGCCCAGACCAACAAGACAATCTAAAGCTGGTGAATGTGCCAAGCCTGATCCTTTGCGGCAAAGAGGATCGATTATGTCCGCTCGATCGACATGTGTTGTTGGCCCAGCTCATTCCTGGGGCACAGCTTGAAGTTATTGATGGGGCTGGCCATTTGCCGACACTTGAACAGCCCGAGGCCACCACCACCGCGCTGCGCATCTGGCTCGATGGTGCTACAAACGCCCCACCCCTGCCCCCTAAGGAGATTGAACATGTCTAAAGTATTGACCACGCATACCGGATCATTGCCCCGAACACAGGAGGTTGTCGATTTCATCTTTGCGCGTGAAAATGAAACCTCTTATGATCAAGCAGAGTTCGACAAGACCATGTCCGCTGCTGTCGCTGAGACCGTGACCCGGCAGAAAGAGGTTGGAATCGACATCGTGAGTGATGGTGAGACATCCAAGATCTCCTATGCCACCTATGTCAAAGACCGCTACACAGGGTTTGCAGGCGACAGTGACCGCAATGCACCAGCAGATTTGGCGATGTTTCCGAGCTTTCTCAAGCGCTTGGCCGATGGCGGCGGCACCCCCACTTATGCGCGCCCCATGTGCGTGGGTGAGGTCACATCAAAAGGACAAGGTGAATTGGGGAAGGATATCGCCAATCTCAAATCTGCGATGGCCGCACAGGGGATCGAGCGCGGCTTTATGAATGCCGCCAGCCCCGGTGTGATATCCTTATTCTTGCAAAATGGCTACTATCCAAATCGCGAGGCTTACCTCGCCGCTTTGGCGGATGCGATGAAGCAGGAATATGAAACCATCATAGCTGCCGGCCTTGACCTGCAATTGGATTGTCCGGATCTTGCGCTCTCCCGGCACATGCTCTTCACCGACATGAGCGATGACGAATTTCTGAAGGTTGCCGCCACTCATGTGGAGGCGCTGAACCATGCGCTGTCGAATGTGCCCGAAGACCGTGTGAGAATTCATATTTGCTGGGGCAATTATGAAGGGCCACATATCTGTGATATTCCGATGTCGAAAATGTTTGACACGCTGATGTCCGCCAAAGCGCGCTATGTGTTATTTGAAACCTCAAACCCACGCCACGGGCATGAGTGGACCGTTTTTCGCGACCGCAAGGCTGATATCCCGGATACAAAGATTTTGGTCCCAGGGGTGGTCGATACGACAACAAATTTTGTCGAGCATCCAGAGTTGGTGGCGCAGCGGATTGAAAGATTTGTCGATATTGTCGGTCATGAACGGGTGATCGCTGGCAGTGACTGCGGCTTTGGGACCTTCGCAGGCTTTGGTACAGTCGATCCCAGTATCGCTTACGCCAAGCTGAGCGCTTTGACCGAAGGGGCCGCGCTGGTCACATAACCTTGCGCGCCAAGGACACCCGCCAAGCCGGTGTTGCGTGACTGCGCATGACGGGTTCCTTCGGCGAGCCGTTTTTTCACCCATTTCAGGGGCGTAAACTGTGACCTGAGGGTTTTGTGGCCAAACCGTGCTGTTGGCTTTTGCGCAGGCGCCTGCGGACAATTATATGTCTAGGATCCAGACCTAGAAAACTCTAATATATGGGTTATGACATGTGCGTAAACGGTTTCATGAAAGACGGATACATATGAAGAAATTGGGGCTCGATGCTACGGATATTCGCATATTAAGTGCCGTTCAACAGCATGGACACCTGAGCAAGACGCGTCTCGCAGAGCTGGTTAACCTCTCGCCGACACCGTGCTGGGCACGGCTTGATCGCTTGAAGTCCGCGGGGATTCTTCGTGGCTTTCACGCGGATATCGCCCTGGAGCGCATCATAGATTTCACACAGGTTGTGGTCACCGTGGCGATGAGCTCACACCGAAAAATCGAATTCGAACGCTTTGAGCTGCACATTCGCAACTTAGACGAAGTGACCCAATGCATCGCGACCGGCGGTGGCATGGACTATGTGATGACGGTGGTAACGCCCAATTTGGCCGCGTTCCAACGCCTCATGGAAGAGATGTTGTCAGCGGATCTCGCGATTGAGCGCTATATGACTTACATCGCGACTCGCCAAGTCAAAAGCTCCCATCCAAATCTCGCAAAACTCACCACAACATCTTAAAATCACGGGGAAAAGACCAAACAGGCTAAACTTGCCCAGTAAATCAGTCCAGTCGGCCGCTTTCTTGCCAGTAATCGGACCATGATTGCGACACGATCAAGTTAAGTATGGGCCAGAATTCAGTTTTCCTTGGCCAGATTGGCCAGCAGCAAAGAGGGCGCAAAATGAAACAGGCAGATGATTTTGGCTTCGGAACTCAGATCCGCAAATCCCCTTATTTTGACGCGACCGTCCGATGGGGTGCTGAGGCTTTTTCGGTCTATAATCACATGTATATCCCGCGTGATTTTGGCGATCCTGAACAAAATTTCTGGAACCTTGTGGATCAAGCAATCCTTTGTGATGTTGCCGTGGAACGCCAGGTCGAAATCACCGGACTGGACGCCGCAAAATTCACACAGATGCTGACATGCCGCGATCTATCCACGATGGCCGTTGGCCAGTGCAAATATATTCTGATCACCAATGCCGATGGTGGCATTTTGAACGATCCGATACTGCTGCGTTTGGCAGAAAATCATTTTTGGATTTCCCTAGCGGACAGCGATATTTTACTATGGGCACAGGGCGTGGCGGTGCATTCCGGCCTCAATGTGAAAATCAAAGAACCGGATGTTTCACCGCTGCAACTTCAGGGTCCGAACTCAGGCCTGATTATGCAAGCGCTCTTCGGAGACAGCATTGCAGATCTAAAATACTACTGGCTGCGCGAGCTGGAATTGGAGGGAATCCCCCTCGTCGTGTCACGCACAGGCTGGTCCAGCGAATTGGGATATGAGCTCTATCTGCGCGATGGGTCAAAAGGCGATCAGCTTTGGGAATTGATCATGACTGCGGGCGCGCCACATGGGTTGAAGCCCGGTCATACTTCTTCGATCAGGCGGATTGAAGGTGGGATGCTCTCCTACCATGCGGATGCGGATATTGAGACAAACCCCTTCGAGCTGGGCTTTGATCGCCTCGTTAACCTCGACATGGATGCAGAATTCATCGGCAAAGCTGCGCTGCGCCAGATCAAGCACGACGGCCCGAAACGCAAACAGGTCGGGCTGGTCCTCGACTGCGCCCCGCTTACCGGCCCGAACACCACCTTCTGGGGCATCCAACAAGATGGCGCAACCATCGGAAAAGTGACCTCCGCAGTTTATTCACCACGCTTAAAGCAAAACATAGCGCTGGCCATGGTTGCCACCGATGCGGCCATTTTGGGAGCGGAAGTCGAGGTTTTAATCCACACTGGAATGGTCAAAGCCACTGTGGTTGAGCGGCCATTTTATGATCCCAAAAAGCAGATCGCAGCCGCATAACAAACCTGGCGGCCTGTCCTTGCGCGACACGGAAGGCCGCCCATCTCTCCTTCCTATAATTGGAATCCCTATGTCTGATCTTTCTATTGAGCTTCATTGGCAGCGCACAACGCCCGTGTTCGCCACAGGCACTTACTCAAATTCTCACATCGTTCAAATGAACCGATTGCATGAAATTGACGTGGATTCAGCTCCAGATTGGGGCGGTGATCCGGCGCATACCAATCCCGAGCAAGCTTTGGCCTCTGCCCTGTCCAGTTGTCACATGATGACCTTTCTCGCATTGGCTGCCAAAGCCAGATGGCCGGTGGCCAGCTATCATGACTATGCAGAAGCCCATCTGGGCAAAAATCCCAAAGGTCAGATGTCGGTCACACGCATTGATCTGCATCCCGTGGTGCGCTTTGATACGGGCTTTGCTGTGAAAGATGAGGACTTAGCTCAGATGCAAGACCGAGCGCATCGCTATTGCTTTATAGCAAATACTTTGGCGGAGAGTGTTGAAATCAATATCCGCTAAGTCTTGGCGCAATGCGCGCAGTTAGGCTCGGGCCAGTATCAAATTAATAAGGGGGACTATGACCATCATCAAAGCCCCCCAAGAGGTTTAGCCGAACATATCCGCGGTGATGCCTGCATACCAACCTTCGGATTCCTCGTAGGTGGCTTTGCGCACTTCGGCGGTCTCGCCTGTAGCTGAGATGAAACCATCGACCTTTGCAATCTTTTCATCGGTGGCTTCATAAGTTGCACCGACTTTCACACCATCATTGGTGTCAATCAAAGACCAGCATGTGTTCGAGAATTTTGCTGGGAAAACGCGAGATCCCGTCAACGCCCCGCGCACGGCATTAGCGCAGACCTTGGCTTGGCTATTTGCAGAGAAGCCTGACTTTGGCATGTCGCCTTGTTGAGAGGCATCGCCCAGAACATAGACATCCGCATCCGCTTTCGTGGACATGTCAATCGCGTTGACCGGGGCAAACTTGCCGTCGGTCACACCAGCAAGCTCGGCGATACGGCCCGCTTTCATGGCGGGGATCACGTTACAGACGTCAACTTTGGTCACTTCACCATCAATTGTCACCGTCATGGCGCCGGGGTCCACCGAAACGTTTCCGCCACCGAAATCATCGCCAATCCAATCGATCATCCCGCTGTAATGTTTGCCCCAACCTTCTTGGAACAAGCCTTGCTTCGAGAATTTCGGTTTCGGATCTGCCACAATGATCTTTGCGGTCGGATTATTGGCCTTCAGATAATGCGCCACCATTGAGACCCGCTCATAAGGCCCAGGAGGGCAGCGGTAGGGATTGGGCGGCGCAACCATGGCGAAAGTGCCGCCCTGGGGCATCGCGGCAATTTGCGCTTTGAGCAATTCTGTTTGTGAACCACCTTTGTAGGCATGAGGCATGGCGTTTTGCGACGACAGATCCCAGCCGGCAACAGCCCCTTCGACAAAATCAATCCCAGGAGAGAGAATGAGCTGGTCATAAGGCACCGATGCACCACCGGCCAATGTCACTGTCTTCGCATCGCGGTCCACGCCAACAGCCCAATCATGCACAACGTTCACACCGCCGGCGGCCATTGTGCCGTAAGAATGTCCGAGATCATCAATGGTTTTGATCCCACCGAGATAAAGATTCGAAAAGAAGCAAGTGTAGTACATGCGCGAAGGTTCGATCAAGGTGACGTCAACCGCGCCTTTGCTGTCTTTGGCGATGTAGCGCGCCGCGGTCGCACCGCCGGCCCCGCCGCCAACAACCACAACCCGCGGCTTTCCATGGCCACCGGCGAAGGCCATGGGCGCTGCCAAAGCGGTTGCCGCTGCGGCGCCACTGCCCATAAATACACGTCTATTCAGTTTCATGTGTTCTCCTCCCAGAGTTTTGCCTGTTATTCCAGGTCACTAAAATACGCCGCAAGTGCTGCGATCTCTTCATCAGACAGACGCCCTGCCATCATTTGCATGACAGGGTGTGATCTAATTTTTTGTTTGTAGGCATGCATGGCAATCACAAAATCTTCTGTAGGCCACGCGGTGATTCCAGGGATGCCATCATTGGACCCGCTGCTTTGATGACAGGTCAAACATTCACTGGAGAGATATTCACCATATTCTGCGTCTCCCACCATGGCCAGCACCGAGGGATCAAGCTTTATGTCGATCCCCTGCCCTGTCTCTTGCATGTTTGACGCGCCGATCGATCCCTTAGAAAACGACCGCAGATAAGCTATCAGATTTGCCCGATCTTCTGGATCCTTAAGGCCTCGGAAACTCATCCGAGTCTTGGCCACCAAAGATTTTGGTCTCTCAAGAAAGCTGTCCAAAGTGTCTTCAGACCAAACCAGCCCATCTTGCCCGGCTTGGATCATACTCTTAGAGTATTTGGCCCCTCCCAGCCCGCCGGCAGTGCGTCCCAAAATATCATTCAGTTGTGGGCCCACTCGGTTTTTCGCCTGGTCGCCAACTTGATGGCACGATTGGCATTTCTTAAAAACAGCAGCGCCCAGAGCCGGATCTCCCATGCCGCTAGCCTGAGCCATTCCGGTTAAAAAGAAAGCCGCAAGCACAAAAAATGTTCCACGATTGCGGTGCAAGAACCCGTCCTCCCTTATTGACACCTGCACAGGAAACAAGAAACAAGCCAATAATGCAATCATAAATGCGCATGTATGAATGTAATATTATAGGAACTCTGCGCTTTGATCTATTAACCAGACCCTTCCTTTGAAAATTCGGTAAAATTTACAGGGCTTGTCAATCGCCGCGTTTTGCATCTTCCTAGGCTGGCGTAAACTCACACAGGCTGCAATCCAAAGGGCCAGATTGGACAGAGATGACCGATAACATCCGCGGCATCGCGCTGAAAGTGACAGCGGTTTCGATATTTACCTTTATGATGGCGCTGATCAAAGCCACATCCCAAGAGGTGCCGACCGGGCAACAAGTGTTCTTTCGGGCATTCTTCACGCTTTTGGTGGTGATTGGCTGGCTCTCGATACGCGGGGATTTTCCAAAAGCTCTGCGCACGTCCAATATTTTAGACCACACATGGCGCGGCCTGGCCGGCGCGGCCTCTATGTCTTTGCGATTTTTCGCTCTTGGGGTGCTGAGCTTTCCAGAGGTGGCCGCCCTGGGCTTTACCACTCCTTTGATTCTGACAGTTTTAGCCGCGTTGATCTTGGGAGAGACCGTGCGGGCCTTCCGCCTCACAACCGTGGCTTTGGGCTTTGTTGGTGTACTTATCGTCCTTTGGCCGACCTTAAATATGGACGGTGCACGCAGCACAATAGAAGTAATCGGCGCCACTGCAATCTTGGGATCAACCGCTTTGGCTGCCTTGGCGCAAATTTTCGTCCGGCGAATGGTGGCAACAGAGGGAACAGCGCAGATTGTCTTTTATTTCTCGTTGCTCATCACTGTGTTGTCCCTGTTCACACTGCCTTTCGGTTGGGTCAAACCCTCCGTCGAAGCGACCGCGATGCTGGTCACCGCCGGTGTGATCGGCGGAATTGGGCAGATTTGCCTCACCGCTGCATATCGCAATGCACCAGCCTCAGTGGTGGCCCCTTTTGACTACACTTCAATGTTGCTGGCCTTGGCATTGGCCTACTTCTGGTTCAGCGAGATCCCAACCGCTTGGACCATAACCGGCGCCTTGGTCATCATCACCTCCGGCGTGGTGATCCTCTGGCGAGAGCAGCGCTTGGGTCGCAACCGCAACCGCGCACAATCTCCGCTTTAGGCCTATCCACAGCGTCATATCTTATTAAAAAAATATTTCGCATACCACGGTATACCATCGACCTTTGCATTCTTATTCGCTATGAGAGGGCAAATCTAGCCGCAAGGAATGCACTATGACTGATATTATTTATACAAAAGTTGATGAAGCGCCGGAGCTTGCCTCCGCATCCTTCCTCCCGATTCTCCAAAAATTTTCCGCTGCAGCGGGCGTGACCATCGGCACCAAAGACATCAGCTTGGCTGGGCGCATCCTGGCAGCCTTTCCAGATTACCTCAGCGAAGAGCAACGCCAACCCGATGATCTGGCCGAGCTGGGCCGCTTGGTGAAAACGGCCGATGCCAATGTCATCAAACTACCAAATATCTCCGCGTCCGTGCCGCAACTGGTTGCAGCCGTGAAGGAATTACAAGCCAAAGGCTATGCTTTGCCCGACTATCCTGAAGCGCCGCAAACGGACGCCGAAAAAGCCGTCCGCGCAAAATATGATGCCCTCAAAGGCTCCGCGGTAAACCCGGTTCTGCGCGAAGGCAATTCTGATCGCCGTGCGGCCAAGGCCGTTAAGAATTTCGCACAAAACAATCCCCACCGCATGGGCGATTGGGCCGCCGACAGCAAGACACGCGTGTCCTCCATGAACGGCAACGATTTCTTTTCAAATGAAAAATCTGCCACACTACCAGAAGATACCACCGCAAAAATCGTTTTGGAAACTGCCGATGGCGAAATCATCCTGAAGGATGATATCCTCTACACCGCCGGAACCGTGGTTGACGCCACCTTCATGAGTGCCGCGGCTCTCAAAGAATTTTTGGCAGCAGAAATTGAGCGCACAAAATCCGACGGCACTTTATTCTCATTGCATCTGAAATCAACGATGATGAAGGTCTCCGATCCAATCATTTTCGGCCATGCGGTCAAAACCTTCCTCGCCCCGGTTTTCCAAGCCCATGGCAGCGCGCTTGCTGAGCTCGGCGTGAACCCCAATTTCGGTTTGGGTGACTTGCTCGAGCGCGTCAAAGACAACGCGGAAATTCTCGCCGATATCAACAACTGCATCGCCGCACGACCGCCTATGTATATGGTCGACAGCGACAAGGGCATCAGCAATCTGCATGTGTCCTCCGATGTCATCATCGACGCCTCCATGCCCGCGCTGATCCGCGCAGGCGGCAAAGGCTGGGGCCCAGACGGGCAGGAATCAGAAACCAATTGCGTCATTCCTGACAATTCCTATGCCCCGGTCTACGACGAGACCATCAAATTCTTTAAACAGAACGGCAAGTTGAACCCAGCTACCGCTGGTACGGTGCAAAACGTCGGCCTCATGGCTCAAAAAGCCGAAGAATACGGCTCACACCCTACGACCTTTGAAGTGCCAGAGGCCGGCACGATCAAAATGATCCTGGCCGATGGAACCGTATTGCACGAACATACCGTCGAAGCCGGTGACATTTGGCGCTCGGCCTCAACCAAAAAAGCACCGATCGAAGATTGGGTAAACCTCGCGATTTCCCGGCAAAAAGCCGAGAATTGTAACGCGATTTTCTGGCTTGACGCCGACCGCGGCCATGATGCGGAATTGATTGCCTATGTCAAACCACTCTTGGACGCCAAAGGCGTGGCAGATAAATTTGACATCATGACGCCACGCGACGCCACCAGGGCATCGCTTGAAATCATCACGAAGGGCAAAAACTCCATTGCCATCACCGGAAATGTTTTGCGCGATTACCTCACCGATCTGTTCCCAATCTTGGAATTGGCCACATCGGCAAAAATGCTATCGGTTGTAAAACTGATGAACGGTGGCGGTTTGTTTGAAACTGGCGCAGGCGGCTCTGCGCCCAAACACGTTCAACAGCTCAACGAGGAGAACCATCTACGTTGGGACAGCCTGGGCGAATTCTGCGCCTTAGGCGAAAGCTTGACCTTCCTGGCTGAAGCAAAAAACAACAGCAAGGCCCGTGTTTTGGGACAAGCCGTTGATGCGGCCACCCAGTCCATTTTGGACGAAAGCCGCTCACCCTCCCGCAAGGTTGGTGAGCCTGACAACCGCAACAGCCATTATTGGTTCGCGCGCTACTGGGCCAATGCGCTTGCGACGCAAAACAGTGATGCAGAGCTCGCAGCCCATTTCGCGCCCATCGCAAAAGCTTTGACGGACGGAGAGGAGGCCATTTTGGCAGAACTCGCAGCGGTTCAGGGTACGGCGGCGGATCTTGGCGGATATTATCGGACAGATGCCGATAAAACCGCTGCGGTGATGCGCCCTTCTGCCACGTTAAACGCCATCATAGACTAAACACGCAAAGACGACCGAGCGGGACATGCATCCCGCTCGGCACAGCTTCAATTTTTCTCATCGCCTCCAGCGACCACAGCGGTCGGCTTTCGCATCATGCGGCACTTCTGCGAACAATATCGCACTTCATCCCATGTCTTCGCCCATTTTTTGCGCCATACATAGGGCCGCGCACAGGTTCGGCAAATCTTCGAGGGCAGATCAGATTTCTTTTGCATTTTCATTTGTAATGCGCCCGCCGGCTGCCAAAATCATGCACCCTTTTGCGCCAGGCCCGGTAGCTGCCAGCCTTCAAAGTCTTGCGCATCAACAGCTTCACGTCTGCCTCGCGCAGCCCATGTAGGTTTTGGATATCAGAGAACGACACATGGTCAGACAGGGCCATTTCAATAACCTCGCTGATGTCTTTTTCACTCAAAATCTTCGATGTGGCGCCCACAGTGTTTTTGTCCTCGTGCTTCACCTGAGCGTTTTTAACTAAGATGCATCCGTCGAAAGAAAAGCCCAAGCGAAAAAGACTTTGAGATTTCAACATCGAGCGAAGCCTATGAAACCACAAGGATTTTAAAGTATTCCATTGTATTCCTTTACTTTTTACGACTCACCTATAATTTAACCGTCAACGGAAACAGAAAAAAGGGACCGCAATGACTGTTCAGAACGCGCACCGCCTCGACAATACCGAAATCGACCACATCGCCGCGGTGATGAATGACCGCTTGAAACACCTGACCTTTAAAAGCCGGAATTTAGACAAAGCCTCAGCGATGAAACGTATCAATTCTGAGGTCTGCGAGATCAGTGTGCTTCTTGGCAAGCTTGACGCCCAGAAACAGGTCGGCGTGTAACCTCGCCCGATTTAGACTCGCTCCACGTGAGAGGACAGCACATGACAAAACCAAATGAAACCTTCACCCTGTCGGTCCGCGACTTGGAGATCATCGAAGACGCGCTTGGCGCAAAAGTGTCGCGCCGATCCCGGCGCATGATCGAAGCCGCAACGTCTCCAGACGCGTCTTTTCCTGACGAGATTAAGTCTGAGATCACAGAGTTGCGCGATCTGCTCGGACGATTGTGGAACCAAAAAACCTTCTATCGCCCAACAGACCGTTTCGTTGGTGGAGGCTGAACGCAGCGACGCGTCGGCAGCACGGCCAACAGGCCCTAGGGCCAGTGATCGGTCAACTCAGCGTCGCAAGATCGGACAGGATTGGGCACGTGGGGCGGTCATCGCCGGCGCAGGCTTCGATCAGATGCGATAGGGTGTTGCGCATGGCCTGCAATTCTTTGACCTTGGCATCGATGCGCGTCAAATGTTCCTGGGCAATTTGCTTCACATCGGCACTGGCACGCGTGTCATTTGCATATAATTGCAGCAAGGCCCGGCAATCTTCGATAGAAAACCCCAAAGACCGCGCCCGGCCCAGAAATGCCAATTTATGCACATCGCTCTCGCGAAAGCTGCGATATCCATTGGCGCTGCGCTTGGGCTGAATAAAGCCAATTTCTTCATAGTAGCGAATGGTTTTGATCGGCAAGTCCGCCATTTTTGCCACTTCACCAATATTCATATCGCGACCCTCCGTCTTAACAATCCCTCATCTGGCCGCTCGAACATAGCGCAAGCGCAGCGCATTGGCCAAAACAAAGATGGACGACAGCGCCATAGCCGCTGCTGCCAGAAACGCCGCCAGCCGGCTGCGCCGGCCATAGACTTCGGCGAGCTATTGTTTGTGCGCCTGTACTTGCCCATGACTGTCTTCGGAATGCTCTTGCGCCGGATAGCCCGCCGTAGTGGTCGCGCCAAGAAAATCGGCGCGACTGGCCTGATCTGGCGCATAGGTCACCTGTGCCGTCTCGGTGGCAAGGTTCACATCTACCGCAAAAACGCCGGGCAATTGCCGCAAGGCCTTATCCACCCGCCCGGGGCAGGACGCGCAGCTCATGTTACTCACAGACATCACAAATGTATCAGGCGCGCGCATAAATCTCTCCTAGCTTCGCCCCTCCTAAAGCCTCTACTTACTGGAGGGTTAAGCGAACCCTATAGGCCGACCAATACCAACAGATATGCGCTATTGCGCGGTCCATCCTCCGTCAATGGGAATGCTTGTACCTGTAACATTATGGGCAATCGGTGCGCAGAGCCAAACCGCCAAGGCACCAATCTCCGAAGGATCTGCGGTGCGCGCGGACGGTTGCTTTTCCGCCACCAATTCCACCTTTCCTGCGGCCCAGTCACCACCATATTTCTCAGCCCGCGCCATAATCTGCGGTTCAATCAGGGGGGTATCGGTCCAGCCGGGACAAATACAATTCACCGTCACCCCACCGGTCTCAGCACTGCCCACAGCCGCATATTCCAATGCGGCCACTTTCGACAGGCCAACCAAGCCAAATTTTGCAGCCACATAGGGCGCTTTTTCTTTGGAGGCCACCAAACCATGTACGGATGCAATATTTATCACCCTGCCATAACCACGCCGCGCCATATTCGGCAAAGCCTGCCGCATCGTATGCAGGGCACCTGAGAGGTTGACCGCAATAATCGCGTCCCAGGTCTCGCGGGTCAAATCTTCCAAGCTAACAGTGCGTTGAATACCTGCGTTATTGACTAATATATCCAAGGGGCCCCAATCCTCAACATCAGAGACCAACGTTTCGATGGCATCCGGATCGCGCATATCCCCCTCAAAGAAGCGCACGTCATCTGCGCCAGCCGCGCGGATGATCCGGCTGGCCTCGGCGATCTGATCTGCATCCGCGAGCCCATGAAGCGCAATCCGCGCGCCTTGCCGGGCCAAAGCCGTCGCTATGGCCAGCCCAATGCCCTGAACGG
>CALSQF010000014.1 GCA_943788425.1 uncultured Planktomarina sp. | reverse complement strand
ACAAGGGTTTTAAAATCTTACAGATAAATCTTGCAGCCAATAGGGCAGGTTTTGTACGGCCCAAACCTCAATCTGGTGATGCACACCAAATAAAATCATAGCGCCGACCAAAACGAAGACCGCCCCCAAAATAGGTCGCGCACGATTGGACAAAGCCCGCATCCACTGCACGCGACGTTGCAACAGGTTGCGCGCACCGTAAGCCAAAACACAGATGATCGTGGAAACGCCGAGAGCAAATCCTGTCATAATTGCCCCAGCCCAAAGAAGTGAGCCTCCACCGCTGGCCAGCGCAATCGCCCCGCCTAAAGTTGGACCAATGCAGGGTGACCACACCATTCCCAGCAACAGCCCGCCGATAAATTGCCCCGAGAGCCGGCCACTATCAACCTCATCCAGCTGCGCGTCCACTCGGACCGCAAATCCAGTGGTCAGGCGGGTGAAGACCGTGCCCAAGCCAGGTGACATCAGTGCAAAACCAAAAAGCACCATAACCCCGGCCGCAACCTGCGCCACCACCTGATCGTTGATCCCCAAGGCTGGACCAAAGGCGGCGATGCCGATGCCCAGCGCGATAAACATCACGCTCATCCCCGCCGCCAAGGCCAAAGGCCCCAATCTGCTGGCCAGCAAAGCCGAGGCCAGAACGATCGGCAGAACCGGCAAAACACAAGGGTTGATCAAGGTCAGCAAGCCCGCAAGATATGCAAAAACGATCTCCATTGAGTCTTTATGCGCCACCGCTCCGCCTATGTCACGAGTATATGAAGTCCGCTGCGATCACATTATCGTGCTGTTATTGCAATGTTTGCCGGGCCATTTGCACAGACAAAATGCCAACCATAATGATAACCACCCCAACAATATCCCAAACGCTCAGGGTCTCGCCCAACAACACCGCTGCAATCATCACGCCAAAAAATGGATTTAAAAAGTGGAAGGTTGCCGCCTTGACCGCTCCAATACGCTGAACCAGCCAAAACCAAATAAAGGTGGCCACAAGACCGGGCATCAAGACCGTATAGGAAAAGGCCAGCACCAGTTTCACAGACCATGTGACCACAGGTTGGTCGAACATAAGGCCCGGGATGACCAGAAAGCCCGCCCCCACCAGCATCTGCAAACCGACGATCATCAAAAGGTTGCCCCCCGATGATGCGCCGCGCACCATCAAAGTTGCGACGGTCAGCGAAGCCACCGCAATGAAACACAGAGCAATGCCATAAAAATCAGCCCCCGCCTGCATCCGCGCGCCCATGATGAGCGCAACCCCGCCCGCGCCAGCGCAAAGCCCCAAGACACCCAGCGCAGAAAGGCGCTCGCGAAAGATCACCCAGCCGGCCAAGCCCACCGCCAAAGGCATCGTAGACGCAATGATCGAGGCCAATGAGGCTTCCACCGTCTGCATTGCTACGAAATTCAACCCCAAATACAAAGCATTTTGGCAAAGCCCGAAAACAATGGTGGCGCGCCATTGCCCAGGTGTGAGGCACCATGTTTGCCCCAAAAACCGCGCAAGGGCGATGCCAATCAATCCTGAAATCAAAAATCTAAGGGAAAGAGACAGGATCGGCGGCGCATCTGCCACAATGATCCGCGCTGAGGTGAATGCAGAAGACCAGATCAGCGCGAATGCCAAGCCAGCCAGAATAGCGCGTATGTCCATGGGGTATGTTTCCTTAACTGACCGCAAGGAGCTTGACGCAGTACTGCACCCTGGGCAAGACCATTTTGCGCCAACCAGATCAGATGCACATGCAAAAGCCCGCACCGAGGATCCGGCACGGGCTTTCATAAAACATGTCGGTTTTTTAACCGTTTACGCTGTCTTTCAGCGCTTTTGCGATGGTCATTTTGACCACTTTATCCGCATCTTTCTTGAAGCTTTCACCCGTGGCTGGGTTACGCACCATCCGCTCTGGACGCTCACGGCAATAGATTTTGCCAACGCCTGGCAAAGTCACAGCACCGCCGCCGGAAACTTCGCTGGTAATCAACTCACAGATCGCATCCAATGAGGCTGCTGCGGATTTTTTATCCGTATCCATTTTCTCTGCCAACGCGGCGACCAATTGTGTTTTCGTCATAGGTTTCGACATATATTTTCTCCTAACAAGCCCAACACCTTGGGCACCAATTTCCACCAGTTAACTGCATATTGTAGCGAGACACAACAAATTGTATCGTATAAAATGAAAAAAAAGACCCAAAGTCTCATATTTATAGAAATGCTGTCTCTTCAAAACTCCTTAGTTTACGCGAAT
This sequence comes from uncultured Planktomarina sp., assembly GCA_943788425.1. Lineage (GTDB taxonomy): Bacteria > Pseudomonadota > Alphaproteobacteria > Rhodobacterales > Rhodobacteraceae > Planktomarina. The sequence continues at coordinate 39,583 of CALSQF010000014.1, read as the reverse complement.
GTATTCTTTCAAGCGGCATTTCGCGCAAAAGCTCCATTGCGCGAATACCGATGCGCAGGTGACGAGACACCTGAGTCTTGTAAAAGCTTGTGGCCATACCGGGCAATTTTAACTCCCCATGCAACGGCTTGTCACTGACGCATAGCAAGGTGCCATAGGGCACGCGAAAGCGATACCCATTGGCCGCAATCGTCGCACTTTCCATATCAAGCGCAATGGCGCGCGATTGACTGAGCCGATGCACCGGGCCTGATTGATCGCGCAGCTCCCAGTTGCGATTATCGATGGTCGCCACCGTTCCCGTGCGCATGATCCGCTTCAGATCATACCCTTGTAGGGCTGTGATCTCAGCCACAGCCTGCTCCAGGCTGGTTTGTATTTCAGCCAAAGCAGGGATCGGCACCCAAACCGGCAAGTCATCATCCAACACATGATCTTCCCGCAAATACGCATGGGCCAGTACGAAGTCGCCAAGGCTTTGTGAGTTTCGCAGACCCGCGCAATGCCCCACCATAATCCAGGCATGCGGACGCAACACAGCGATATGATCGGTGGCGGTTTTGGCATTCGAAGGGCCAACGCCGATATTGACCAATGTGATACCACTGCCGTCTGCGCGGGTCAGGTGATAGGTCGGCATTTGCGGCATTTTTTGCGGTGCTTGAAGAGGAGCATCCGCGGCTGTGATATAGTGGTTGTCTGGGCCAACAAAGGTCAGATAACCGCTGTTTGGATCTGCCATTTGCTCACGGGCGAAGGCTTCAAATTCTTCGACATAGAATTGGTAGTTGGTAAATAAAACATGGTTCTGGAAATATTTTGGATCCGTCGCAGTGTAATGGCGCAAACGGGCCAAGGAATAATCCACCCGCTGCGCATCAAACAGGGCCAAGGGCTGACTTCCATCGGGCTGAGCGACATCGGTTCCGTTTACGATATTATCATTGGTCGTGGCCAAATCAGGCACGTCGAAAACATCACGCAACACAAAACCAGCGGCATCCGCCGGAACCACGAGGCTTGGATCATGCGCCACAGCAAAATGGACCGGGATGGGCGTGGTCGAATAGCCGACCTGCACCGCGCAGCCATGATTTGCAATCAACAGCTCCAACTGTTGCTCAAGATAGTTTCGGAACAACCTCGGTTGGGTGATGGTGGTCGAAAAGACGCCCGGCCCATAAACATGACCATAGGACAGGCGACTATCAACCGAGGCATAGCTCGAGGTTGTAATGCGCACCTCCGGGTAAAAAGCCCGATAGCGGGTGCTGCTGTCCCCTGATTCCAAGGCCGAAATAAATTTTTCGCATAAGAACCCAGACGCCCGTTCGTAAAGCGCGATCAAATGGGTAACGGCCTCAGCCGCCTGCGCAAAACTCTGCGGGGCAGCGTCATCGGGGAGGGTGAAAACAGGATCAGGCGTCGGCATCTTGCCCCTCCTTTCGCAGCACCGGCACAAGCTCAAATTTGCGCACATCGACCAGCCCAAGATCTGAAATTCGCAGCTCCGGAATCACCACAAGCGCCAAAAGGGAATGCTGCATATAGGCATTGTTCAAATGGCAGCCACAATCGGCCATGGCCTGCACCATGGCCACGGCCTTTGCCGCAACCTCTTCAGCCGGCGCATCGGACATGAGGCCGGCGATGGGCAATTCCACCAATGCCAGCTCCCGCCGGTCTTTCCAAACGCTTACACCGCCCCCCACCTCCGCCAGGCGATTGGCTGCCAGAGCCATATGCTCGGCGCAAGTGCCCACCACAATCATATGGTGGCTGTCATGGGCCACGGTCGAAGCGATGGCCATCTCGCCCTGATAGCCAAAACCCGACACGAAGCCATTGGTCACACTGCCCCTCGCCCGATGTCGCTCAACCAAAGCAATTCGGCAAATATCACCCTGCCCACAAATGCGCCCCCCGCGTACTGGAAGCTCGGCCTCCAGCGCCTGTGTCGGCGCTTGGTTTTCCACCACGCCAATCACACGCACCTTCACCGCCTCGACGCCATCATCCGGCGCAGAAATGACGAACTCCGCTGCAGATTTTTTTGCGCCTATATGTACCGTATTGCGCGCCTCAGCCGGCCAGTCGATGTGCGGGCACTCAGCCGTGATCTGCCCCGCCAGCGCCACGGTTTTGCCCCGCGCAATCACCCGTTCAATCGGCAGTTCTCGTAAATCAGAGGTGAAAATCACATCCGCCCGGCGGCCCGGCGCGATACTGCCCAATTCCCGCTCAAGACCGAAATGCGTTGCCGTGTTGATCGTGGCCATTTGCAGCGCAACCAACGGGTCACAGCCGCATGCAATGGCATGACGCACCACCCGGTTCATATGGCCGCCCTGCACCAGCGTTCCAGAGTGGCAATCATCGGTGCATAAAATGAAGTTGCGAGGATCCAGTCCTTTCTCAGTGATCGCGGTAACTTGCGTTTCGACATCATACCACGCACTGCCCAGGCGCATCATCGACCGCATTCCTTGACGCACCCGCATGACGGCGTCGGCCTCGCAGGTGCCTTCATGATCATCAGCCGGGCCACCTGCGGCATAGGCATGAAACGCCGGACCTAGATCAGAGCTGGCGTAATGGCCGCCAATGGTCTTGCCCGCGCGGGCTGTGGCCGCCATCTCGGCCAACATCTGCGGATCACCATTCAAAACACCGGGGAAATTCATCATCTCTCCCAGCCCGATGATCCCTGGCCACTGCATGGCCTCAGCCACATCCTCAGCGCCAATCTCGTAGCCGGTGGTCTCCAGACCCGGTGCCGATGGGGCGCAGCTTGGCATTTGAGTAAAAATATTCACGGGCTGCATCAATCCCTCGTCATGCATCAACTTCACCCCAGCCAACCCCATAACGTTGGCAATCTCATGAGGATCAGTGAACATCGTGGTGGTGCCATGAGGGATGACTGCACGGGCAAATTCCGCTGGGGTCAGCATGCCACTTTCCACATGCATATGCCCATCACAAAGGCCGGGGATCAGATAGCCACTCCAACGCAACACCTCTGTTTCAGGCCCGATGCAATGGCTGGCATCCGGGCCAACATAGGCAAAACGTCCCGCCACAACCGCGACATCCCATCGCAAGATTTCGCGTGTGTGCACATTGGCCAATTGGCCGCCTAAAATCACAAGATCTGCTGGCCGGCGTCCCGCAGCCACAGCCACCAGATCGGCAGCACAATCAGACCAAGCCCTTAATGCATTATCCATAAGGTAGATTTTCCGATCTAGACGGGCTGCGCAAGTCCCTATACTGTTTTTTCACGGTAAAATACCTCAAGGTAAAGGGTTTCGTATGAAGATTGTTATTTTCCACAACCCCGATTGCGGCACCTCTCGTAATGTGGTGCAGATTGTTAAAGATGCTGGATTCAGCCCAACTGTGGTTGAATATTTAGATACGGGCTGGACGAAACCACAACTTCAAAGCCTCTTCGCAACCGCAGGTATCAGCGCCCGGGACGCCTTGCGCACGACAAAATCTCCAGCCGAGGAGCTGGGGTTGATGGGCGGAGATGTTACCGAGGAGCACTTGCTCGACGCCATGGTTGCTCATCCCATCTTGGTGAATCGTCCCTTTGTCGCCTGCAAAGGGCACGTGCGCCTCTGCCGCCCATCGGGGCAAGTGCTCGAAATCTTGCCGCAATGGCCCGCCGCCCCCTATGCCAAAGAAGATGGCAGCCCGCTCATCACCGCCGAAGGCGCGGTGGTGCCTGGCGCCTAGACAGAGGCGGGTTATCTCAACAAAAAGCCGGTTTTCGAGCCGCAATGACAAAGGACACTCTCATGGCAGCCTCCAATCTGCGCCCCAATATGAACAATTGGCAGGAACGTGTCGATCTCGCCGCCGCCTTTCGCTGGACGGTGCGATTAAACATGCATGAAGCGGTGGCCAATCACTTTAGCTTAGCCATTAATCCTGAGGGGACCAAATTCTTGATGAACCCCAATCAAATGCATTTCTCTCGTATCAAAGCCTCCGATCTCATCGTCGTAGATGCCAATGACCCGGCCAGTATGGAGGGGCCCGATGCGCCAGATCCCACTGCTTGGGGCTTGCATGGTGGGTTACATCGTAACTGCAAACACGCACGCTGCGCCATGCATGTGCATTCTCCTTATGCCACAGCCTTGGCCTCTCTCGCAGACAGCTCCTTGCCGCCGGTAGATCAAAATGCCTGCATGTTCTACAACCGCTATGTCATCGACAACAATTACGGTGGCTTGGCCTTCGAAGAGGAAGGCGCACGTTGTGCCAGCCTGTTTGAAAATCCGAAAAAGAAGGTCATGATCATGGGCAACCATGGCATTTTGATTATCGGAGAAACGGTAGCAGAAACATTCAACCGCATGTTCTATTTTGAGCGGGCCTGTCAAACTTATCTCCTGGCACTGCAAACCGGCCAGCCGCTGCGCATTCTGGATGCCGATGTAGCGGAAAAAACTGCACAGGAGCTGGAAACCTATCCCGAGCAAGACGCCCGGCACCTGGCCGAACTCAAGGCGATCTTAGACGAAGAGGGCTGCAATTACGCCGCATAGGCCAGACATCCAAGGCGCAACAAGTGCTGCCTAGCCCAGTGCCCGACGCAAGGCCTGCGGTGTGGTGCCATATTCGGAACGAAATGCACGGGTCATGGCGCTGGCGTCTTGATACCCGCAGCGCACGGCAATCTCTGCCACAGAGATGGAGGTTTCCAGCGCAAGCCCCCGCGCCCGCTCCAGCCGAATCCGCCGGTAAATGACCTGTGGCGCGGCACCAAGCCGAGCAAGAGTTTGCTGTTCCAAATGCTTTTGACTGCGTCCCAGCTGCTGCGCCAACTGAGAAATCCGCAGAGGCTCCTCAATATTGGCCCGCATCAGATCCACCGCGCGCGCCGCAATCCCTCCGCGCCGGTCCGGTCGCTGCGCAAATGCACCAGAAAAGAGATGTTCAACCCGCAAACGCAGTGCCGCCCCGTTCTGATTTTCGATCAATTGCATCGCCAGGTCAAAGGCTGTGGACGCCCCGCCGCAAGTGATCCGATCGCGATCATAGATGACCGCCTCTTTTTGCACATCAATCTCCGAAAACCGTTCAGAAAATCGATCCAGCTCGTCCCAATGTATGGTCGCCCGATGCCCATCCAGCAAACCAGCATCCGCCAAAAGCCAACTGCCCGTGTCGAGCCCCGCGAGGATGTCAAACCGCCGCGCCGCCGCCCGCAGCGCCCGGCGACCCATCACATTGGCATGGGTCAAAAACCCATATGACGGCATGACCATCAAGATGTCGCCGCGCATATCAGCAAGCTGCGCATCCGCTTCCAAACGCAGACCCGAGGAGGAGCGCACCGTCGGCCCAGCAAGGACCACAATCTTCCAATCAAAGACCCGTTGGCCCGAAAAATCATTGGCCGCGCGCAGCGGTTCAAGAACATTGGCCAGGCAATGATTTGAGAAGCGATCAAATAGCAGGATCGAAATCTGAGTGACCGTCGCAAGAGGATTTTTCGAATATGGCATGATTTAATCTAATACTGCATGATATAACCTGGCAATAGCCCTAGCGTCACATCAAACAGCCGTGAAGGAGGCCCCTATGCTCTATGGATTATCTGCAGAACAAGACATGATCGCACAAACTGTACGCTCATTTGTTGAAAAAGAAATTTACCCTCATGAAGAGCTGGTGGAGCGCACCGGCGAGGTGCCTGCTGAGATTGCCCAACAGATCAAGCAGAAGACCCTAGAGCTTGGGTTTTATGCCTGCAACTTTCCCGAAAGCGTGGGATGCGCGGGCCTGTCAAATATGGATTTTGCATTGGTCGAGCGTGAATTGGGGCGCGGCTCAATGGCGCTCAATCATTTCTTTGGACGACCACAAAATATTCTCATGGCCTGCGAAGGCGATCAAATTGACCGCTATCTCATGCCTGCGGTGCGCGGCGAGCGCATGGATGCTTTGGCGATGACCGAACCCGGCGCCGGCTCTGACATTCGCGGCATGAAATGCAGCGCCCATCGTAGTGGCGGCGATTGGGTGGTCAACGGCAGCAAACATTTCATCAGCGGCGCAGATCACGCAGATTTTTTCATCGTATTCATCGCCACGGGAGAAGACCAAACGGACAAAGGCCCAAAAAAACGGATCACAGCCTTTCTGGTCGATCGAGGCGCCCCGGGATTTTCTGTGCGCGACGGCTATAAATCCGTCAGCCACCGTGGATATAAAAATATGATCTTAGAATTCGATGACTGTCGCCTGCCAGAAGCGCAAGTGCTCGGAGAAGTGGATGGCGGTTTTGAGGTCATGAATACTTGGCTCTATGCCACACGGATCACAGTGGCCGCCATGAGCGTCGGTCGCGCACGACGGGTCTTTGACTACGCCCTGAACTATGCTGCCGAACGCGAACAATTTGGCCAAATAATTGGGAAATTCCAAGGCGTTAGCTTTCAATTAGCTGATATGATTACTGAAATTGATGCCGCAGATCTTCTCACGCTGGCCGCTGCCGACCGCCTAGACAAGGTGCTACCGGCCAACCGCGAGATTGCCTCCGCAAAGCTCTATGCCAGTGAGATGCTGGCGCGCGTGACCGATGCGGCTATTCAAATCCATGGCGGCATGGGGCTTATGAACGACTACCCGCTCGAACGCTTCTGGCGGGACGCACGGGTCGAGCGCATTTGGGACGGCACCTCCGAAATCCAGCGTCATATCATCAGCCGGGACTTGCTGCGGGCTTTGGGGGCGTGATGTCCAGGGGCCCCAAAGCCTGCCACGCGCAGCTGATTGCATAGGTGAGACATGCGAGACCTCACAAGGCTTTTGAAACCGAAATCGATCGCTGTGATTGGCGGCGGCGCTTGGTGTGCCTCAATCATCTCAGCTGCTGAGCAAATTGGGTTTGACGGTCTGCTGCATCCGGTACACCCCACCGGAAAACGGATTGCAGGCCGGAATTCATTGCCCAGTCTTGACGATTTTCCCGGCCCTATTGACGCGGCTTTCATCGGCGTGAACCGTCACGCCACCCTAGAGGTGGTGGCACAGCTGCGAAGCTTAAAGGCAGGCGGAGCCACCTGTTTTGCGTCTGGTTTCTCCGAAGCGGCCGCCGAGGACGCCGCGGCGCAAGACCTGCAAGCGCAGCTGATTGCGGCCGCGGGGGATATGCCGATATTAGGGCCAAATTGCTATGGGTTTGTCAATGCATTCGATGGCTGCGCAATTTGGCCGGATCAACATGGGTGCCGCCGCGTTCAAAAGGGTGTGGCGATTTTGACTCAAAGCTCGAACATCGCCATCAACCTGACAATGCAGAGCCGCGGCCTTCCAATTGGCTATATGCTCACCTGCGGCAACCAAGCGCAAACCTCTCAAACCGATATTGCGTTGCAGCTATTGGACGATGAACGTGTCTCAGCCATTGGCTTGCACATTGAGGGATTTGGTAATTTGCGCGGGTGGGAGGCCCTCGCCCAGAAAGCCCGGGCCAAAGGGATCGCCTTGATTGCCTTGAAATCTGGAGTATCGCAGCAAGCCCAAGCCGCGGCTGTATCCCATACTGCCTCTTTGACAGGCAGCGATACGGGCGCCGACGCCTTTCTCCGACGTCTGGGAATTCGCCGGGCACGCAGTCTGCCTGTCTTTTTAGAGTCCCTTAAAATCGCCCATCAATTTGGGCAATTGTCCAGCAACCGCATTGCCTCGATTTCCTGTTCGGGCGGTGAGGCCGCCTTGGCTGCCGATACAGCGCAGGACACTGAGCTTGTTTTCCCACCGCTAAACCCGCGGCAAGTCAAGGATCTTAGCGCGGCCTTAGGGCCGATGGTGGCCCTGGCCAACCCGCTGGACTATCACACATATATTTGGCGGGACCAAGCGGCTATGACACAGGCTTGGGCAGCGATGGCAGATGATGACATTGCGATGACCTTGCTGATCAGCGACTACCCGCGAGCGGATCTGTGTGATGCCAGCGATTGGGCCTGTGTCACGCAGGCCGCGATCGCGGCTACCCGGCGAACCGGGCGGCCCTATGCGGTGGTGGCGAGCCTGGCGGAACTGCTGCCCGAGCATATAGCAAAGACCTTGATCGACAATGGCGTTGGCGCCATTCACGGGCTGGATCATGGGCTGCAAGCTTTAGATCTGATGTCCCGACCGATGGCGCCGCTGGCCGAACCGGTGCTTTTGCCGGGCCGTGACCGCGATACGGCGGTTCTCGATGAGCACAGCGCAAAATTGGCACTGGCGACCCATGGTCTGAATATCCCAAAATCGGTTGTTGTTACTGATCGCGCCGCAGCCGAGTTGGCGGCGGCTGAGATAGGCTTTCCGGTCGTGCTGAAAACGCTGGGTCTTGCGCATAAGACCGGCGCCAATGGGTTGGCTTTGGGCTTGAGTACACCCGCCGAGGTCGCGGCCACAGCGCCGCATTTGGCCGATGGGCCGCTCTTGGCCGAACGCATGGTGGCCGGGTCTCTGGCCGAAATTTTGGTGGGCGTCACGCGCGATCCTGCGCATGGGTTTGTCCTGACCCTTGGCGCAGGTGGTACGATGACCGAAGTGTTGCGCGATCGTGCAAGCCTGCTCATTCCTGCAACTCGCTTCGAGGTGACCAACCTGCTGAAAAAATTGAACATCGCGCCGCTCCTGCAAGGGTTTCGCGGCAACCCACCTGTTGACCTGGGCGCGCTCCTCGACGCCATTGACGCGGTGCAGGCCTATGTGCTTGCCAATGCAGATCAGGTGGAGGAAGTTGAGATCAACCCGCTGATCTGCACAGAACAGACAGCGATTGCCGCAGATGCCTTGATAAGGAAAGCCCAATGAGCCCGATCAAAACCTATGTTGAAAATGGAATTCTTCAAGTCACACTGGACCGTCCAAAAGCCAATGCTATTGATTTGGCGACCAGCAAGATTATGGGCGAGACCTTTGCCGCCTTTCGCGACGATCCAAGCCTCCGGGTGGCGATCATCACGGGTGCAGGCGAAAAGTTTTTCTGTCCCGGCTGGGACCTCAAGGCCGCCGCTGATGGCGATGAGGTGGATGGCGATTACGGGGTTGGCGGGTTTGGCGGCTTGCAAGAGCTGCGTGGCCTCAACAAACCGGTGATTGCCGCGGTGAATGGCATTTGCTGCGGTGGCGGGTTAGAATGGGCGCTCTCCGCCGATATTATCCTTGCCGCGGATCACGCCAGCTTTGCCCTGCCTGAAATTCGCTCTGGAACAGTGGCCGATGCGGCCTCGATCAAAGTGCCCAAGCGCATCCCTTACCATATCGCAATGGAATTGCTCCTAACCGGCCGTTGGTTTGATGTGCAGGAAGCAAAATCTTGGGGCTTGATTAACCATTCCTATCCCGCGGAAGACCTGCTGCCACAGGCGTGGGAAATGGCGCGAGTGCTGGCAAGCGGTCCCCCGCTCGTCTATGCGGCGATAAAAGAGATCGTGCGCGATGCCGAGGACAGCAAATTCCAAGACAGCATGAATCGCATCACCCAAAGACAATTGGCCTCTGTCGATATACTCTACGCCTCTGAGGATCAACTTGAGGGCGCAAAAGCCTTCGCGGAAAAACGCGACCCGATCTGGAAAGGCAAGTGACGCAATCGATCTACCCAAGCCGTCGGGTAGATCGAACAATACCTGGTTCATCGAACCGCGACTTACATGCTGCAGCCTTTTTCCATGCTCAATTCCACCAAATATTCTTTGCGCTCCTTCGCCGCGGCCACATTCGTACCAGTAACGCCCTTTTCTTTTTGCGCTTTTCGCTCAAATTCAGTAGCTTCATGAATTTCAGCGGCCAATTGCATGCAACTGAGCTTGGTGTCGCCCATTTGCTTTGTGTCCACCACCTCGGGCGATGCGCAGGCCGTCACAGTTGCCGCCACACCGGCGACGGCAATCCATTTAAAAGTCTGTGTCATAGGCTCTCTCTTTTCTTTGATTGATCGGAACTTCCTCGCCTAAGATCAATTGGTTTAGAAATGATCACCCGTTGCAGCTAAAATCGGATCAATTTTAAGATTATGCTCCACCCAAGTAAAACTGGATCACGAAGACATCCCTCAACACTTGGACGTTGGGGTCATCCGTTGAAATAGATAACATTAAATATATAAATCAGATATTAAGTGCATCCTCCATCAAATTTAATTTCGATGGGACGATCAAAACCCTGGCGCAACGTCACCCGTGAGAATGGACGCGGGTCAGCGCCCCGACAAAATCACCACTTCTCGCAGCCAGTTTTTGCCCCTATGACCACCCTATGACCAAGACACTTCTTTGTATCGGCTATGGGTTTTCCGCCCGGGCCTTGACCCCGCTGCTTCTCCCTCTGGGGTGGAGCATCACCGGCACCACGCGCAACGCCGAAAGGGCAGAGGCGATGCGCGCCGAGGGAGTCACACCAATCATCTGGCCGGGCACAGATCTGGATGACGCGCTCAAAGCGGCATCGCATCTTTTGATCTCTGCCGCACCAAGCCCGGGTGTGGGTGATCCCCTGCTGGCAAGCCTGGACCTTGGCGCCTATGCGTATGACTGGGTGGGATATCTGTCAACCACGGGTGTCTATGGCAATCATGACGGCGCCTGGGTGGATGAATCCACCCCGCTCACCCCCAGCACCGGGCGCGGCGTATTGCGGGTTGCGGCCGAATCTGCTTGGCAAGCCACAGGCCTGCCTCTGCATATCTTCCGCTTGGCCGGCATTTACGGTCCGGGCCGCGGTCCATTTTCCAAAGTCCGCAACGGCACTGCACGCAGGATTATCAAAGCGGGGCAAATGTTCAGCCGCATTCATGCCGATGACATCGCCCAAGTTGTCGCCGCCTCGATCGCGCAACCACGCCCGGGAGCGGTCTATAATTTATGCGATGATGATCCAGCCCCGCCGCAAGATGTGCTGGCCTATGCAGCAGAGCTTTTGGGCCTACCCCTACCACCAGAGGTGGACTTTGACGCCGCCGAGATGACCCCCATGGCCCGAAGTTTTTATGCGGAGAACAAGCGCGTGCGCAATGATTTGATCAAGTCAGAGCTTGGGGTTCTCCTAAAATATCCAAGCTACAAAGAGGGGTTGCAAAGCCTTTTGGAATTGGAAACCTCTCAAACCAGGCGTTAGGCACGGACTTTAAGCGAGGCGATGCCGAGCGTTTGCAAGACTTTGTCGTGAATATCCTGCGCAGAGAGCTTGGCTTCGCGGTACATATCTGCTGGGCTGGCGTGATCGATGAATGTGTCTGGCAAAACCATGGAGCGATATTTCAGCCCGCGATCAAACACCGCCTCCTCTGCCAAAAGCTGGGCCACATGGCTGCCAAAACCACCGATGGCGCCCTCTTCAATGGTGATTAAAACCTCATGATTGGCGGCCAATTCGAGGATCATTTCCCGATCCAAGGGCTTGGCGAAGCGGGCATCGGCAATGGTGGGAACAATCCCTTGAGCCGCCAAATTTTCCACCGCAATACGTACTTCGCCCAAGCGGGTGCCAAATGACAAGATCGCGACTTGACTGCCCTTTTGCACCATGCGGCCCTTACCGATTTCCAGCGGTGTCGGGTTTTGCGGCAGGTCACAGCCAACGCCCTCGCCACGCGGAAACCGAAAGGCGATTGGACCCTCATCATAGGCCGCAGCTGTTGCCACCATATGACACAACTCCGCTTCATCGGCTGCGGCCATGACAACAAAATCAGGCAGATTGGCCAAAAACGCTATGTCAAAGGATCCCGCATGGGTCGCCCCATCGGCGCCCACCAAACCAGCCCGATCAATCGCGAAACGCACGGGCAAGCGTTGAATCGCCACGTCATGGACCACTTGATCATAGCCGCGCTGCAAAAAGGTGGAATACATGGCGCAAAATGGCTTCATGCCACCCGCGGCCAGGGCAGCTGCAAAAGTCACCCCGTGCTGCTCGGCAATCCCCACGTCAAAACATCGGCTGGGATAGCGTTCGGCAAAGAGATTAAGCCCCGTGCCGTCAGGCATGGCGGCCGTCACCGCGCAGATTTTTGGATCTTGTTGCGCCTGCTCAAGCAAAGACTTGGCAAAAACAGATGTATAGGAAGGTGCATTGGAGATGGATTTGGCCTGTGTGCCGGTCACCACGTCAAATTTTCCAACCCCATGACCTTTATCACGCGCAGCTTCCGCCGGGCCGTACCCCTTGCCCTTTTGGGTGATGACATGGATCAACATTGGACCGGTTGCGCGGTCGCGCACCATGCGCAGCACCGGCAGCAATTGCTCAAGATCATGCCCATCAATGGGGCCGAGATAGCTAAAGCCCAGCTGCTCAAACATCGTGCCGCCAACGGTCATGTGTTTCAGCATCTCCCGCGCACGCTTTGCCCCTTCCTGAAATGGACCAGGCAAAAGCGACACCGCCCCTTTGGCTGCCGCCTTAAACTCTTGGAAGGGCGCGCCGGTGTAGAGCTGGCTGAGATAAGACGACAAGGCGCCAACAGGCGGAGCAATCGACATTTCATTGTCATTGAGAATGACAATCATGCGTTTTTTCAAATGGCCCGCATTGTTCATCGCCTCAAAGGCCATGCCGGCACTCATGGACCCGTCACCAATCACGGCAATGGCATCACCAATCCCATGTTCGGGCGCACCACCTAAATCACGCGCCACAGCAAAGCCGAGTGCCGCCGAAATGGAGGTTGAGGAATGTGCGGCACCAAAAGGATCATAGGGGCTTTCACTGCGTTTGGTGAAGCCGCTGAGCCCGCCTTTTTGCCGCAGAGTTCGAATGCGATCGCGCCGCCCCGTCAAGATTTTATGCGGATAGGTTTGGTGCGACACATCCCAAATCAAATGATCTTTTGGCGTATCAAAAACCGCATGCAGCGCAACAGTCAGCTCAACCACCCCGAGACCCGCCCCAAGATGCCCGCCGGTGTCAGAGACCGCAGACACCGTCTCCGCCCGCAGCTCATCTGCCAATAGCCGCAACTCTTTGTCGCTCATGATCTTCAAATCCGCAGGCGTGGAGACCCGATCAAGCAAGGGAGTGTGGGGAGGTGTTTGTTTCACGCGCGCTGCCTTTTCATAGATCTCGCGACACAACAAATCGTGCCGCCGCTTTTAAAATATTGGCGCGATCACCAAAATCGTCCAATGCCACACAGGCTTCATCCACCAAGTCTTGCGCCCGCAGCTTGGCCCCCTCAAGCCCCAATAAGGAGACAAAGGTGGCCTTGCCAGAAGCGCTGTCTTTCCCGGTGGCTTTGCCCACCACATCAATCGTGCCTTCTACATCTAATATGTCATCAGCAATTTGAAAGGCTAGACCCAGAGACTGCGCATAGCGGCGCAGCAGCGCTGGTTCAGCGCTCATCATGACAGCGCCTGCTGTGGCGGACCATTCAATCAGCGCGCCGGTCTTATTGTTTTGCAAATGTGCAATTTCGCCCAAGGTCAAAGGCACGGCGGAGGTCTCGGCCGCCATATCCTGCGCTTGCCCCAGAACCATGCCCTCGGCCCCGCTGGCCTTTGCTAACCCTGTGATCAGATCCAATTGTCGCTGTGCACCCAAGCACGAACCAGGCCGGGCCAGCAGCTCAAAGGCCAGGGTTTGCAACGCGTCGCCGACCAATACCGCAGTGGCCTCATCCCATTTTTTGTGCACAGTCGGCTGACCGCGCCGAAGATCATCATCATCCATACAGGGCAGATCATCATGCACCAAAGAATAGGCATGCAAAGCTTCCACCGCCGCGCCAGCATAGACTGCTTCTTGCTCTGGTGCGCCCATGAGCCGGGCGCTCTCAATCACCAAAAATCCGCGCAGGCCCTTGCCACCCGTCACCGCATGCCGCATGCCTTGAGCGATCGGCAAATCACCAAAGGGGCGCATGGCCGTTGCAAGACAGGACTGCGTTGCATCGGCCGCAGCCTTGAGATGAGTGGAAAAATCAGACAGCATAAGTGGCCTTGGCGCGCCCAAAGGCTCAACCCGCGTCCAAAGGAGCAACGCCCGCAGGCTGCCCATCGCCATTCAAGGTTATGGCTGCGACCTTCTCCTCGGCAGATTTCAACTTGGCTTCGCAATGCGCTTTCAGAGCCGCACCCCGTTCATAAAGGGTAATGGAGGCATCTAAAGCCACATCACCCCGTTCCAATTGCGTCACAACCTGCTCCAACTCGGCCATTGCGGTTTCAAAACTCATTTGCGCAATCTGTGCATCAGCCATGGGTTTGCTCCTTCAAAATACTCACATGCGCCGCAGCACTCGCGGCCAACGCATCCAGATCGTACCCGCCTTCGAGGCAGGATACCACCCGGCCTTTGCAATGTTTGGCCGCCAAGTCGCACAGACGCTGGGTGATCCACGAAAAATCATCTTCCGTCAAATTTATCCCCGCCAGCGGATCGTCAACATGGGCATCAAACCCGGCTGAAATGAACAATAATTCAGGGGCAAACCGCTCCACCGCTGGCAGAACCTCTGCCTCCATCACCTTGCGAAACGCCGCGCTGCCCGCCCCATCCGGCAAGGGGCAATTCAGCACATTGCCATAGCCGCCCGTCTCATGGGCATGACCTGTCCCAGGATAGAGGGGCATCTGATGAGTGCTGGCGAAAAAAATGCGACCATCCCCTTCCACCAAGTCCTGCGTGCCATTGCCATGGTGCACGTCGAAATCCACGATCGCAACGCGCGACAGCTCGTGATGGACCAGCGCATGTTTGGCGGCCAAGGCCACATTGCCAAAAAAACAAAAGCCCATCGGCGTTTCACGCTCGCAGTGATGCCCCGGAGGCCGGGTGGCGACGAAAACGTTGGCCGCCTCACCGCTCATCACCATATCCACCGCCCGAAGCGCACCACCCGCCGCCCTCAAAGCCGCTGTCAGCGTGCCAGGGGACATATGGGTGTCCGCATCCAAACGGCTCCAGCCATCTTGCGGGACCGCGGCGCGCAAAGCGTTGATGTGAGTTTGCGGATGGCATCGCAGCAGATCATTATCGGGTGCAAGCGGTGCGGTTAAGGTCTCCAAACCCAAAGGCGCAAGTGCTTTCAATACATGTTCTAGACGCGCCACCTGCTCGGGATGACCAGACGGCGTCACGTGGTCCAAGCACTCATCATGGGTGATTATTTTTGTGCTCACAACGCATACCTCTGTTCCAGAACCAACATATATCCCGCACCGCGTACGGTCTGCAAATAGCGCGGCTGTTTCGGATCCTTTTCAATTTTCCGCCGCAACCTTGTGATTTGCACATCGACTGCGCGCTCTTGTGCTTGGCCACCATCACGCCCGAGCTGTTCAACCAAATTGCTGCGGCTGAGCGGCACGCCAGGCTTGCTGGAAAAAATCCGCATCAACTGGCTCTCCGTTGCGGTCAAACGCAACCGATCCTCACCCTGCCACATCTCACCGCGGTCGACATCATAATGCACCTGACCCAGATGCATGACCTTGGGCAAAGGCGCGGCCTCATCTTGCGCGGGCACTCTGCGCAAAATTGCATTGAGACGCAGCAATAGCTCCTTGGGCTCAAAAGGCTTAGCCAGATAGTCATCCGCGCCAGCCTCAAGCCCCAAGATTCGATCCTGGGTCTCGCCCTTGGCGGTCAATAACAAAATAGGCGTGTCACTATTTTTTCGCACCTCTTTGGTCAAAGAGATTCCATCCTCGCCCGGCATCATCACATCCAAAATGATTAAATCGAAGTCAAGACCAGATAATATCCGCCGTGCATGCGCTGAATCACGGGCCGCAGATACTAAAAAACCATTTCTAATAAGAAATTTTTGTAACAATGTCCGAATGCGCTCATCATCATCGACGATAAGCAAATGCGAATCTGGAGTCATACGGTCTCTCCGCTGGTCAGCTGATCATAATGTTTTTTCAACTCTGGATCCATCATAGCCTCAAGCACGGTGCAAAAGCCATAGACAGCTTCCGCCCCCGCTTGGCGATAGGCAGTGCGCATACGATCACGTTGGGCATTAGAAAGCGCCTGCTCCAATTCTCTGCCTGCATCGGTCAAAGACAAATGCCGTTGGCGCTTGTCGTCGGTGCCCACTTTATTGAGCACCAAACCATCCTCAATCAAGGTTCGTAGCACACGGTTAAGGCTTTGCTTGGTCACCCCGAGCGTGGACAGTAAATTATTGACAGTTGTGCCAGGGCTGCGCTGGATGAAATGCAACGCCCGGTGATGCGCGCGGCCATAGGATTTTTCCGCCAATATGCGATCGGGGTCGGCTGTAAATCCACGATAGGCAAAAAACATGGCCTCAATGCCTTTGCGCAGCTGTTCATCCGTTAAAAACAGCAAACCATGGGTATGTTCTGATCTATTTTGCCCCTGCGCCATGATATGCCTTTCTGATTAAATCAATATCAACAATATGTCAGTGTTATTGACATTCCAAGAATCAATTGTTAGCGATTATAACATTTTGCGCAATATTATGTCCGAAACGGACGTAATATGCGACACAATTGAAAATATAGCCGACCAAAAGGAGAATTACACATGGCTGGCGCATATGACGACCGTGACGGTGTCATCTGGATGGATGGCGAATTGGTAAACTGGCGCGACGCTAAGGTTCACATCCTGACCCATGGCTTGCATTACGGCAGCTCTGTGTTTGAAGGTGAGCGCGCCTATAACGGAAAGATTTTCAAATCTCGTGAACATTCCGAGCGCCTATTGAAATCTGGCGAATATATGGACATTCCAATCCCATATACTGTGGACAAGATTGAAACGGCGAAAGAGGAGGTCTTGAGCGCCTCTGGCCTGCAGGATGCATATGTCCGCGCAGTTTGCTGGCGCGGGTCTGGTGACGATATGGGAGTTGCCTCAGCGCGCAACCCAGTCCGCATGGCCGTGGCCGCTTGGGAATGGGGTGCCTATTATGGCGACGCTAAATTCAAGGGCGCAAAGCTCGATATCGCCAAATGGAAACGCCCAAGCCCCGAAACAATTCCATGCTTTGCCAAGGCCGCCGGGCTTTATATGATCTGCACCATGTCCAAACATGCGGCCGAAGCCAAAGGCTGTTCCGATGCGATGATGCTAGATTATCGCGGCTATGTGGCCGAAGCTACCGGCGCCAACCTGTTCTTTGTCAAAGACGGAGACGTGCACACGCCGAAACCCGATTGTTTCCTCAATGGTATTACGCGGCAGACTGTCGTAAGCATGTTGCAAGAGCGCGGCATCAAGGTGATCGAACGCCATATCATGCCCGAGGAGCTTGAAGGCTTTGAACAATGTTGGTTGACCGGCACCGCGGCGGAAGTGACACCCGTGGGTTACATCGGCGATTATACATTTGAAGTGGGCGCCCTGGCGCGCGACATCGCCGAAAGCTACGAAAAACTCGTTCGCACATAAACCCTTGGCGCTATGTCAAACACGATGACCTCAACCCTAGGGTTGAGGCCTTTTTTAAGTCCGCAGAGCACGTTGCGCCGAACCGCCGCCCCGGTTCTACATAAAACTGCGCTCAAATGCCCACCATAGGCCCACGAAAGCAATGGCAATAGAGCCAGGGATCACTACCACGCGGCGATACATTGCGCTGCGCCCCAACGGCAGGGCAAAGAGGACAAAGGCCGCCGCAATCACCGACAATTGGCCAAACTCGACACCGATGTTGAAGGCAATCAGCGACAGAATGAATTGCCCCTGCGCCAAACCAAGATCGCCCAATACGGAGGCAAACCCCAGACCGTGCAAAAGGCCAAACCCAAAGACCACAAGGATCCGCCACCACCCCAGTTTCGGGCGCAAAATATTCTCAACCGCTACATAGGCAATGGAGATGGCAATCAAAGCCTCCACCAACCACATCTGCGCTGCCGGAATGGTGATAATGCTTAAAGTAGCAAGGCCAAGCGTGACCGTATGGGCGAGCGTAAAGGCCGTGACCTGCGCCAAGAGGGGACGCCAGGCAAGGGAGAAGAAAAACAATCCTAAGACAAAGAGAATATGATCCAGACCCTTTGGAATAATATGCTCAAAGCCTTCCACAACAAACCGCAGGAACACCGCGCCAGTGCTTTCCTCGACAGCACCAGACCGCGGCAACGGAGCGCTGACCTCTCCACCCTGCAAAAAGGCCGCGTAGGCCTCTGGACCTTCCCCATGGCGCACTACCAGCCCGCCATTTCGCGCAGCCCACCCAAAAGAGACCGGAGCCGTCCCGGGTGGCAGCTCCGCGGACATTGTAACGACGGTATCGCGGGGCAGTTCGAGATCCATCTCAGCGATTACCTCCACCGACATCAAGCTCAATGGTCCGGCCCCTTCAAGCGTGATCCCGCCAGAAATATTGGCAAATTGGGTTTCAACCATTTGCGCCAATGCGCGATCAGGCAGGGCGCGCAACCGGTCATAAATCTCCGCTTCGGGCGCATCATCAGTATCTGCGATTTGAGACTGATTAATCCCAGCCAGAAGAGTTTCAACGGCGAGGCGGAGAGAGATTTCAATTCTATCTTCCCGAACAGAAATTTCCGCCACTGCTGGCCGCAATTCATGAGCACGGGCCGGCCCGACCGAACTGAGAGACCCCAAAAGTGCACTTGACATCAATAGGAAACACCACACAATCGTGGGGAGGGTTTTCCGGAAAGGTCTCAACATGTTTCAGCGCTCCTTAATATTACTTGTCGCTCTTATTTTTTCTGGGCCTATTTATGCGCATGAATTTTGGATTTCTCCAGTGGAATTTCAGGTTAGAGTAAATAGCCCGATCGCGGCGCATTTCCGGGTTGGACAAGACTTCAAAGGGGGCAGCCATTCCTATCTCAGCCGCTATACAACCCGCCATGAGCTGCATCATTCAGGCGCAGTCCTTGAGATGAGCGCCCGGGAGGGCGACCGGCCCGCTATGCAGCATCCCGGGTTAGAAAACGGGCTGGCTGTTTTGGTGCATGAAACCACCGACAGCACCCTCACCTATCGGGAATTTGAAAAATTTATCAACTTTATCGAACATAAAGATTTTGAGGGACTGCCCGAAGCGCATATCGCCCGCGGTTTGCCAGATGTCGGTTTCATCGAGAGTTATCGCCGCTTTGCAAAATCTCTGGTTTCTGTCGGCTACGGGGCTGGGCAAGATCGGCAGATCGGGCTGGAGATTGAGATCGTAGCACTGTCCAACCCCTATACCGACGAACTCTCAGAGGGCATGGCGGTACAGGTGTTCTTGAACGGCACACGCCGCGCAGATGTGCAGATCGAAGTCTTCTCGCGCCGTGCCGGCACGAAAGAGCCGGCTTTGATCCAACTCTATCGCACAGATGCTCTTGGAATTGCCCGGTTCCCGGTCATCAGCGGTCACGAGTATATGGTCGACAATGTCGCGCTGCGCCCCGTCGAAGCTGCCAGTGCAGATGATCCCGTCTGGCACAGCCTATGGGCCAATCTCACCTTTGCCGTTCCAAAAAATTAGGGCGTGATACACGCCAAGGCCCAGCCAGCAGCCTCCGCCACCGCCGGATCTGTATCCGCTATCAACGGTTGCACCAGCGGCACATAGGACGGATCTCCCGAATTTCCGATGGCATAGAGCACGTTGCGGACAAATCGGTCGCGGCCGATCCTTTTAATCGGAGAGCCTGCGAATTTCGCACGAAACCCAGCATCATCTAGGACCACCAGGTCGCGCAGGGGCGGCGTGGCTAGATCCCCCTTAGCACTGTAGCGCGCATCCGAGGCTGCAACGGCAAATTTGTTCCACGGACAAACAGCCAAACAATCATCACAGCCATAGATATGATTGCCGAGGCCCGGCCGCAGAGCGAGATCAATCGGACCCTTGTGTTCAATGGTCAGATAGGAAATGCAGCGCCGCGCATCCATTTTATAGGGCGCAATAAATGCCTTCGTTGGACAAATATCCAAGCATTTGCGGCATGACCCGCAGTGATCCACCTCCGGCGCATCAGCTTCCAACTCCAGCGTGGTAAATATCGCGCCCAAAAACATCCAATTACCAGTTGTGCGGCTCACCAGATTGGTATGTTTGCCCTGCCATCCCAAGCCAGCGGCCTGCCCCAAGGGCTTTTCCGCAACCGGGGCCGTATCAACAAAGACTTTCACCTCACCGCCCCCCTCGGCAATCAACCAGCGGGCCAGGCGTTTCAGCCGTTTTTTTACGATATCGTGATAGTCTTTGCCCTGGGCATAGACGCTGATATTACCAATATCAGGCCGATCAAGATTGGCCAAAGGATTGCTTTGTGGGCCATAGCTTTCCGCCAGCATCACCACAGATCGGGCCGCAGGCCACAAGGCCTGCGGCGCAGCGCGCCATTCTTTGCGCGTCTCCATCCATGTCATTTGCCCATGATAGCCCGCCTGCAAAAACGCCTCCAACTGTGCCGGCACCTGCGGCACGGCATCAGGCGTGGTGATCTTGGCATTGCTAAAGCCCTCGGCCAAAGCCTGTGCCAAAAGTCGGGATTTCAGATCAGAAGTCAAGATTGGCATAATGGTGCGGAGGTGGAAACCCCGGCACATTATCAGCGAGAATCGACCGGAAAGCCGGGCGCGACTTCATGATTGCATACCAATCTTTCACCGCCGCTGATCTATTCCAATCCACATCACAAATGTAATCCAACGCCGACAGCTGCGCGGCGGCTGCAAAATCAGCAAGGCTCATTTCATCACCCGCAAGCCAGCGGCGATTGTCCAAGAGCCACGTCATATAATCGAGATGAAATTTTATGGCCTTGGCCCCCGCCTTCACATTGGCAGCGACCGGATAACCTGATCCATGTATTTTTCGATTAACCCGCTCATATAATAGATTTGCGGTCACCTCATGGTGAAACTTATCGTCAAACCAGCAGACCAAACGGCGCACCTCACAGCGGGCTTGCGCATCTCGGGGCAACAAGCGCGGCTCTGGAAAACATTCCTCAAGATATTCGCAGATGGCGGAAGACTCCGAATAAATCTCCCCGCCCATTTTAAGCACCGGGACTTTGCCAGCTGGATTGCGGCGCAGAAAATCCGCATCCCCTTCCCAATAGCGCTCTTCAACCAGTTGCACTTCGATTTTCTTTTCTGCCAGGCTCAGGCGCACTTTGCGGCAGAACGGAGATAGGGGAACGTGATATAAGATATTCATTGGGCTTCACTTTACTCGGGTCACTCTGTCTTACCCCCGCTTTGTCGGCGCAATCAATCCTCAAAACACTCCGCACGCCCATCCTTTCGGATCATATCAGCCCCCGCAATCACCGATGCCGCGCGTTTCCTGGTGTCTTTGTTCGGACGAATTGCGCTGCGGCCTTTGGGATCGGGCAGAACAACCGCAAGGCGACCGGCTTGAACGCGGTTCAAATCTTTGGCCGCAACCCCAAAATGATGCCAGGCTCCCGCCTCAATACCAAACACCCCCGTGTCAAACTCGGCAATGTTGAGATAAATTTCCAATAGGCGCCGTTTGCTCCAGACCATTTCGATATAGGGGGTCAACAGCGCTTCCACCGCTTTGCGCAGCCAGTTTCGTCCAGGCCAGAGAAAAGCATTCTTGACAGTTTGCTGGCTAATAGTCGAACCGCCGCGCAACGCCCCCTCGCGCAGCGCTTGACGCACCGCTGCGCTATCAATCCCCCAATGGGTGCAGAAATTGGCATCTTCGGCTGCCACCACCGCGCGGCGCAACATCGGAGCCACCTGCTCAATATCGACCCATTGATATTGTATCTCACCAAGTCGCGCGCGCTCTTGCATCATGTAAAAAGTGATCGGAGGGTTGACCCATCGGTAGATCAACCCCCAAGCAAGAAAGACCAGCGCAACTGCCAGCAAACTCCAAAGCAGGACCCGGCGCAGGCCTTGCAGCATAGGCCCCAAGCGCCCAGGCCACCACTGGGGGGTGTCATCGGCGCGATCAAGAGGATCCTCACTTGGCTCAGTCATATATATGCCACATCATATCAGAAGCATTTCGTCAACGTATCAGAGTTCAAGCCAAGAGCTACCGGCGGGCGTGCCATGTGGCGGGTCAAAGACGACTGCACCTTATGCGAGACCCGCCCAGAAGTGCCGGATGTTATGAACTCCCCGATCTCTAGCCGCGCTTCTTTGTTAAAAAGTTTGCGAAACATAATGCTGCAAACTAATCAAATATTTCGTAAATAGTCGCGATATGAGTCTTGGCACATTCTTACCAGCAAAAAAGAGCGTCCTTCCGGCACTACCGCCGGGCAAACCATTTCGATACCAAGTCTTATGACGCAATCGCAGCCCGGGCTATTCTGCCGGTACCGATTGGGATTGACCATCTTGCAAAGGCGCGGGCAAATGCACCAACATTTCTTTTGGGCAGACCTGCACAAAGTTGTGCTTTTCCTCATCCCAATGCTGCAAAATATCCGCGCCTTTGACCGAATTGGTCTCCTCGACATGGCGGGCGATCAGCACCTTCAGCTCCTCCTGCCAATGGGCAACCGAGACCGGGCAAGTCACCAGAGTTTCCATATTCATCATTGGAGCCGTTGCTCCGGTCGGATCATAAAGATAGGCCATGCCACCCGTCATCCCTGCGCCAAAGTTGGCCCCAATGGAGCCTAGAACCACAGCAACACCGCCGGTCATATATTCACAGCCATTTGAGCCACAGCCTTCAATCACGGTTTTTGCGCCCGAGTTGCGCACCGCAAAACGTTCACCGGCGCAGCCAGAAGCGAAGAGCAAACCATCGGTCGCGCCATATAGCACGGTGTTGCCGATAATTGTATTGTCCGAGGCTATCAAAGGGCTGATCTGTGCAGGCCGCACAACGATCACACCGCCCGACAGACCTTTGCCCACATAGTCATTGGCCTCTCCGGCCACTTCTAACTTCAAGCCCGGTGCCGCAAAAGCGCCAAGGGCCTGCCCGGCCGAGCCTTGCAACTTAATCGTCAAGTGATCGGATTGCAGATTGTTGCGCATGCCAAATTTGGTCACAATATGGCTAGACACCCTTGTGCCAATCGAACGGGAGGTGTTTTGCACCGCATATTGCAGTTGCATCTTCTCACCATCTTGCAAGAAGCGCGCCGCGTCTGTGACGATCTGCGCATCCAATGTATCTGGTACAGCGTTGCGCGGCTTATGGCGATCATAGGTAATCTGATCGGCACCATCGACCGTAATCAATAGCGGATTAAGATCCAAATCGTCCAAATGCGCAGATCCGCGCGACACTTGGCTGAGCAAATCAGCACGGCCAATCACCTCGTCCATTGAACGCGCGCCAATGCTGGCCAAAATCTCACGCACTTCTTGCGCGTAGAAGGTGATCAAATTGACAACTTTATCGGCCGACCCGGTAAACTTGTCCCGCAGAGCTTCATCTTGCGTGCAAACCCCCACAGGGCAGGTATTGGATTGGCATTGCCGCACCATGATGCAGCCCATCGCGATCAGAGCGGCTGTACCGATGCCATATTCTTCCGCACCCATCATCGCCGCCATCACTATGTCGCGGCCCGTGCGCAAACCGCCATCGGTGCGCAATGTCACCCGCTCGCGCAGGTTGTTCATCGCCAAAACCTGATGTGCCTCAGTCAGACCCATTTCCCAAGGCAGCCCCGCAAATTTGATCGATGTCGCCGGAGAAGCGCCGGTGCCGCCATTATGGCCAGAGATCAAAATCACATCGGCCTCAGCCTTCGCCACACCGGCGGCAATGGTGCCGACCCCAGAGGCGGCCACCAATTTCACAGTCACCTTACAGCGCGGGTTGATTTGCTTGAGATCATAAATCAGCTGCGCCAAATCTTCGATGGAATAGATATCGTGATGGGGCGGTGGGCTGATCAAAGTCACACCTTTGGTCGAATGACGCAAACGCGCAATAAGATCCGTAACCTTCATCCCAGGCAGTTGTCCACCCTCGCCGGGCTTGGCGCCCTGCGCCACTTTAATTTCCAATTCTTCGCAATGGTTGAGATATTCTGCCGTGACCCCAAAGCGGCCTGAAGCCACCTGTTTGATCTTCGCAGAAGGATTATCCCCATTGGGTTCCGGCAGGAAATGCGCAGGATCTTCTCCACCCTCACCACTGTCAGACTTGGCGCCGATCCGGTTCATTGCCACATTGAGTGTCTTATGAGCCTCTGGGCTCAGAGCACCAAGGGACATGCCAGGAGTAACAAACCGCTTGCGGATTGAGGTGATGCTTTCCACCTCATCCACAGAAATTGCTGCCCCCAAGGGTTTAATTGCCAGCAGATCCCGCAGGTGGATCGGCGGGTTGGCTTGCAATTTAGCTGAATAATTTTTCCACATCTCAAAGCTGCCGCGGTCACAGGCCGATTGCAGCAAATGCATGGTTTGCGCTTCCCACGCATGTTTTTCGCCTGAGCGGCGCGCCTTGTAAAATCCGCCAATTGGCAGAACATCTGAGGCCGCAGTATAGGCTGATGCGTGAATAGACTCTGCTTTGCGCTGAATGCCCACCACACCAATACCGGAAATTCGCGATGTCATTCCGGGAAAATACTCAGCGCACATGGCACGCGACAGGCCAACAGCCTCAAAGTTCAGACCGCCCCGGTAAGAGGAAATTACCGAGATCCCCATCTTCGCCATGATTTTCAACAGACCCTGATCAATTGCCGAGCGATATCGCGCCACAGCCTCAGTCAAAGAACACTCAAGCAGGCCGCGATCAATGCGATCGGCCAGGCTGTCTTCGGCCAAATAGGCATTCACGACCGTCGCACCACAGCCAATCAATACGGCAAAATAATGCGGGTCAATACACTCTGCAGACCGTACATTGAGCGAGGTGAAGGTGCGGAGCCCCTTACGGGTCAACCATGAATGCACCGCACTGGTCGCCAAAATCATCGGCATGGCAACGGAGGTTTCTGAAGCATGCTGATCCGTCAAAACCAAATGCCCAGCCCCCGAGCGTACAGCATCTTCGGCTTCTGACCGAATACGGTTGAGGGCCTTTTGCAATTCCCCCTGAGCGCCATCGGTAGGGAAGGTACAATCTATCTCTACCATCGGCGCGTTGAAATTTTCCAACAACCGATCGAATTGCACATTGCCGACAAAGGGCGAGTCTAGAACCAAAATCTCGGTCTGCGCACTGCTCTCATCCAACACATTTTTCAGATTGCCAAAGCGTGTTTTCAAGCTCATGACCCGAAATTCGCGCAGGCTATCAATCGGGGGATTGGTCACCTGGCTAAAGTTTTGCCGAAAGAAGTGTGATAGCGGACGATATTTTTCACTCAGAACCGCCGAGGGCGTGTCATCGCCCATCGAGGCCAAGGTCTCTTTGCCATCCTCGGCCATGGGCGCCAAGATTTGTTCGAGCTCCTCAATGGTGTAGCCCGCTGCAATCTGGCGCTGGCGCAAATCTGCGCCCTTAAACATCGGTTTTTCCACCGCTTTGGCCAGGTCGTCGTCCAGCTCATTGATCTTGCCAACCCATGCGCTGAAATCTTGGCTGGCGGCCAGCATATCTTTCATTTCAGTGTCATGATACAAACGGCCCTCAACGATATCGACCGCCAAAAGCTGGCCTGGGCCCAGCGCGCCTTTTTCTTTCACATTGGCTTCATCAACGGTGACCATCCCGGCTTCCGAGCCCGCGATCAGCAAATCATCACCCGTCACCAAATAGCGCATGGGCCTTAGACCATTGCGGTCCAATCCAGCGCAGACCCAGCGGCCATCTGTCATTGCAAGGGCGGCCGGTCCATCCCATGGCTCCATAACGGAATTGCAGTAAGAATACATATCCCGCCAAGATTTCGGCAGGTCCACCGCTTGCTTTGACCAGCTTTCCGGCACCAGCATGGTCTTGGCCATCGGCGCATTGCGCCCCGCGCGCACCAACATTTCAAACACCGCATCCAGCGCCGCCGAATCCGAAGACCCGCTTGGAATCACTGGCTTGATATCTTCGGCCGTATCTCCAAAAGCATCAGAAGACATGCGGATCTCATGGCTCTTCATCCAATTTTTGTTGCCTTTCAGCGTATTGATTTCGCCATTATGGGCCAACATGCGGAAGGGCTGAGCCAGCCACCACTGTGGGAAAGTATTGGTCGAATAGCGCTGGTGATACAAAGCAAAGGCGGACTCGAATCGTTTATCTTTCAAATCAGGATAGAATTCCGACATATCCTCCGCCAGAAACATGCCTTTATAGATAATCGAACGGCACGACAGGCTGGCCAGGTAAAGACCATAAATTCCTGCAGCTTGTGCAGCTTTTTCAATCCGGCGACGAATTACATAAAGCTCGCGCTCAAACGTCTCTTCATCGACACCTTTGGAATTGGACACCAAGATCTGTTCAATTTCAGGTCGCGTGGCATTGGCCTTTTCACCCAAACAGGCGACATTCACCGGCACATGGCGCCAGCCATAGATATAATACCCCATGCGCAAAACTTCTGTTTCCACAATCGTCCTACAGGTTTCTTGGGCCCCAAAATCAGTACGCGGCAAGAACACCTGGCCGACGGCCATCAGCTCATCCATGCGCGGCGTATGACCAGTGCGTTCAATTTGGTCATAGAAGAATGGCACAGGGATTTGCACATGGATGCCAGCCCCGTCGCCAGTCTTGCCATCTGCATCGACAGCACCGCGGTGCCAAACCGCTTTTAGCGCGTCGATACCGGCCTGAACCACTTTGCGACTTGGCGTCCCGTCGATGGACACCACAAGTCCCACGCCGCAGCTGGCGTGCTCTTCCGCCTCAGAGTAAAGGCCATTTTCAGCCATATGCTTGCGCTTGGCTTCTTCCGCTTTCACCCAGTTTGCATCAAATTTTGTCATGCTCATCTCCTTAAATGCCCAGGCAGGACATCGTAATGTCGTAAAGCTCCAGATCCACGCAGACGCTTATTCAGCGGCTATGGATTGGGCCTTGTCAAACTGTGCTAGAATCGCGGCTGCGCAGTCGCGGCCGTCGCGAATGGCCCAAACCACAAGCGAGGCGCCGCGGACAATATCACCCACCGCATAAACACCCGGTAGCTTGGTTTGGCCGGTTTCAAAATCCGCCCGGATTGTACCCCAGCGCGTCACCTCGAGACCCTCTGCGCCCCAAAGCTGTGGTAAAGCTTCGGGCTCAAACCCCAAAGCTTTGACCACCAAATCCGCAGGTTCCACATAATCGGCCCCGTCAATCACCTCTGGGCTTTGACGTCCTGTCGCATCCGGCAGGCCCAAACGCATTTTTTGCACGTTAACCCCAGTCACAGGATTGCCAACGAACCCATTGGGCGCCGTCAGCCAAACAAATTCAATGCCCTCTTCCTCAGCGTTTTGAGTCTCCCGCAGAGATCCCGGCATGTTCGCTTTGTCGCGGCGGTATAGGCATTTAACAGAGGTGGCGCCTTGCCGGATTGCTGTCCGCACGCAATCCATGGCCGTATCTCCGCCGCCAATTACCACAACCCGCTTGCCGGCCGCATTCAATCTGCCATCTTCAAATTCAGGTACATTGTCGCCAAAACCATGGCGGTTGCTGGCGGTCAAATAGTCAATGGCTTTCACAATGCCATCTGCTCCCGAGCCCGGCCCTACCAAATCGCGGGACTTATAAACACCCGTGGCGACAATCACCGCATCATGTTTGCTGCGGATCTCCTCAAAGCTGATGTCAACGCCGACATTGCAGTTGGTGACGATTTCGATGCCGCCCTCCTCAAGCTGGGCCACGCGCTGCATCACCACATCTTTTTCAAGCTTAAAACCAGGTATACCATAGGTCAAAAGCCCTCCCGCGCGGTCATAGCGATCATAGACTGTGACCTGCACACCAGCGCGGCGCAGCATATCGGCCGCGGCCAATCCTCCTGGACCCGCGCCGATGATGCCGACAGATTCTCCGCGGGTCGCGGCGGGTGTGATCGGTTGCACCCACCCTTCAGCCCATGCGGTATCGGTGATATATTTCTCAACAGAACCAATGGTCACCGTTTCATGACCCGACTGCTCGATCACGCAATTGCCCTCGCACAAGCGATCTTGAGGGCAAATACGGCCGCAAATCTCTGGGAATGTGTTGGTGGCCTGACTGATTTCATAGGCCTCGCGCAGCCGCCCCTCAGCGGTCAGGCGCAGCCAATCTGGGATATTGTTGTGCAGCGGGCAATGGGTTTGGCAATATGGCACGCCACATTGGCTGCACCGGCTCGCCTGCTCTGCGGCCTTGGCCTCCGAAAATTCCGCATAAATCTCGCCGAAATCATCCGTCCGATCTAACGCATCACGCTTTTGAGGCATGAGCCGTGGGATCTTCACAAATTTAAGCATCGGATTATCAGCCATACCATCCTCGATTCGCGACGTCGCTATATTTTTAAGTTGTTTTGACCTTATAATGTCAGCACGGGTGACCTATAAAGTGGGAAAATGCATATGGCGACATTTTTTCGCAATTTTCAAGCTATTTTTAGATCCGAATCGGACCTATATTTCTGCTAGCGCTTAAATATCATGGGTATATGGTCACTTTAATCGCAGAGGACCACAAAACATGCCGCTTTATCATTTGATATTAATCGCGCTTATTCAGGGCATAACGGAATTTTTGCCAGTCTCCTCCTCTGGACATTTGATCCTCTTGCCGGGGCTGACAGGGCTCCCCGATCAAGGCCCAGTTATTGATGTCGCCGCCCATATCGGAACTTTATTTGCCGTCATCGTCTATTTCTGGCCAGATGTGCGCCACATTGCGCAAGGCATCCCGCAGGTTGTGCGCGGCCAGTTTGAGAGCCCCTCTGCCCGGCTGCTCATCGCGCTCAGTCTGGCTACGCTGCCTGTCATGGGACTCGGCTTAATCTTAAAACTCACCGGACTGTCGGACACTCTGCGCTCCATCACCGTCATCGGCTGGAGCATGCTGGTATTTGGCATTTTGCTCTACTGGATGGATCAACGCGCGCGAACGACGCGTCACATCCAAGACCTGACGCTACGAGACGCTTGGATCCTTGGGCTGTGGCAAGCCGTGGCACTCATCCCGGGCACCTCTCGCTCAGGCATCACCATCACCGGCGCCCTGAATGCGGGTTTTACACGCAAAGAGGCTGCCCGCATCGCCATGCTGATGTCGATCCCGACGATTATCGCCTCCGGGGCGCTCACCGCTTTGGATTTGATCGGCGGCGCCGTGCCGCTGCGCGACGCGTCTGTTGTTGCTGCCTTCAGCTTCGCCGCAGCCCTTTTGGCCCTAGGGCTGATGATGCGCTTGCTCAACAGCCTCACTTACACGCCCTACGTGGTTTACCGCATAGGGCTCGGCCTCACGCTGCTCACCATCGGCTACAGCGGCGGTCTCGGGTTTTAATGCCTTCAGGCTTTTAGGTTTTTCGCAGAGGCCTTGATGTCCGCATATTGGCCTGACACGCGGAAGGGCCACAGATAATCCGGCAACACGCTTTCCAATGCCGTTGGCTCGATCTGCAAATCCGCCAGGCCCAGACAATCACCGCTTGGCACATTGTCCACGCTTAGACTGTGTATTTGGTCGCGGGTGATCGGCATAGGCGCTAAGCCAAGGCTCAGTTTATTTGCAAGCGCAAAGCCAGTGGCCATGAGACGCGCAACGAACATCGGTAAGCCCATGATCAAGCGCCGACGTTGGATGACATCCAACATACGCTGCATCAGGCCGCGAAAACTGTCCTTCTCAGACCCAGCTAGCTCATAGATACCGCCCGCAGCAGCTCCAGTCACGCCAAGAATTACGGCCCGCGCGACATCATCGACAAACACAGGCTGAAACTGCGTCTCAGCCCCAACGATGGGCAAAATCGGACCGAAGCGCGCCATGCCGGCAAATCTGTTGAAAAATTGATCCTCTGCTCCAAAGACGATGGAGGGTCGCAGGATCATTGCGCCCGGCATATGCGCCAAGACCTCCGCCTCGCCTGCCGCCTTTGACCGGGAATAGGCACTCTCGCTGTTCAGATCCGCTCCCATGGCCGAGATATGCACCATTTGCGCGATCCCAGCTTCAGCCGCCAACCGAGCTATGCGCCCAGCCCCTCCTGTTTGCACAGCATCGAAACGATTGCGCCCCGATTCTTGTAATATGCCAACGCAATTGACCACAGCATCGGCTCCCAGCAATGATTGCCGCACCGATGCATCATCGCGAATGTTGCAAAACACCGGCTCCACCTGACCGACAACCCCATAAGGCTTGACGAAAATCGCCTCATTGGGCCGCCGAACGGCCACCCGGACCCGCCAACCCGCCTTTGCCATGCGCCGCGCGACATAGCGCCCAATGAAACCTGACCCACCGAATATAGTTACAAGCTTAGACATGATGACATCCCAAGTATTTCTCTCCGGAAGGGAGGTACTCCGTGCACCGCCTCATGACAAGTCTATTCCCCATTTGAAGGCTACCACACCGCAAAATACCACAAGCGAAACTTGCACGCCAAGGGGTCGCCACAAGGCAATTACCCTCTTGACCCACCCCTCTCAGACGCTTAAACGCCCCCCATCGACATCAGCCCAGATGGCGGAATGGTAGACGCGCTAGCTTCAGGTGCTAGTGTCCGTATGGACGTGGAGGTTCGAGTCCTCTTCTGGGCACCAAATTATCATCCAAAGCATTGTAATACCTTACTAATTCGACTTAGTAAGTGAGCCGTAGACCATGCTGGCAACCAAATCTAATAGTTATACGTTCCAAAAGGACGGCATTTGGTATTTCTCCCGTAGAGTTCCTGCTGATTTACGTCGGCATTATCGGAAGGGCAGGATTGCTTATTCTTTGAGGACTAAATCCATTAGGGATGCTCGTGTTAGGGCAATGAGTGATGCTGCTAAGTTAGACAGGCATTTCGCTGGGATCTAAGTGCAATGATCGTAATCGATCCGTTAATTCTTTTGAATATTGAGATTGTGGACGGTCCATACTCGATGGCAGTGCGATTGGCTCCTTAGAAGGCGAAGTATGTGTCAGCGCCCAAGCTGACATATCCAATAAAATTGGTACAAGATCTATTGCAGCTGGGCTTAAACAATAAATCTTTCGTTGTGAATGTGCAGGATCATCCTTGAATGATAACAATCCAATGTCAGTTAACCGTTTCAAACGGCCAGCTAGTACGCCAGTAGAAATTCTTTCATTATTATTTGCTAAAATTGATCGAAAGGTTCGTTGATTGCATATGGCAATGTCTCGCAGAACGATTATCGACCAATGGTCAGCTATTACCTCGGCGCATGTTGAAAGTGGACAATAGTTTTGCGCTTTTGCAGTAATATTGGATCTAATAGTTTGGTTCATTTTTTGCCTTCCAAATGATCACCAAGAGTAAAAGTTGATGTAATATCCTCCCAAACCATACGAAGATCAAGAGCGGTTCAAGCCGTATGGTAGTTATTATTTTTGACGTGTTTCTTCTTTTACTAGCCGGATGAATCTCTTGCTGAACAATCTAGATTCAGGAAAGATTTCATGAAAAACATCATTTTGGCAGCAGCCATTTCACTACTTCCAGTTACAGCTTTTGCTGGTGGTCACTTAAAAGTTTGGAACATGGCAGACATTAGCCAACGAAGCAGCAGCTATGATGATTAAGTAGATTTTTGTGGTTCGGTTCTGTATGGCAGAGCTTAACACAGTTGAACCCTCAGCCAACCAGCAAGAAAGCTTTGCTGTACTTATTGTTTAAGGATCGTTAGCGTTAACAAATAACTTTCTGACTTATAGTACATTTATCTGAATACCGCATTTACCTGTACCACAAAAAAGACCAATAAACTGGGATGATATACGATGGATACGCATGAAGAGTTTCTGAGGTTTTCAGCAGTTCTTAGCCACTGCTACCAAAAAGCTAAGGCTCACAAGCTTGGCCTTACCGTTGAGTATGGAAAAAAGGCAGGCTTGCTAAACAATCATAACAGGCTGTCGCCACTGGGGGTTCTGGTGGGCAATGTCTTAATGCTCAAGCAATCATAAGCCCTGCAGATTAGCCACCAATACCAGCCCAGCGCCTCACTAAACTATCATACTCAATGTGATAGCTCAGATGCCGCCACTTTGGATTGTGTCACTGTTGGAAATGTACTGTATATCCTCACAGCAGCGGATGATGCGATATCTGCCGCACTCTGATTGACCTTCCCCCCTAAATTAGTGCGACGAATTTGGCAAAACTCTCTTAAGTAGGAATTTGAATGGCACGAAAGAGATACGATGAAGAAGACATTTTGAGATCACTGCGTGAGATTGAAGTTCATCTTCACTCCATGAAGGTTACGATGAACCAGAAATCCTCCTCAATCAAATCGTCAAATCTGCCCCAAAGACGCTGACGTTAGATACGCCAACCCCGACATTTCTCTCAGGGTCAAGCCGATCAACACCAAGTCCAATCTGCAAAACCCCGCCCTCGATCTGTCGATCTTCTGGTGCGACCCTGCGGTCGAGGACATGGACGTTGAGGTTCTGTTCAACTCCAACACCAGGCCGTTGGCCAGCCCGGAAACCGCAGCCCGGGTCCATGCACTTGGTCTTGAAAACGCCGCTCGGGAAATCCCGCTCCTGCCGGATGCATCCGGCATGGCCGCCTGGCGCGACTGGCATGATCTCGCGGGACTAACATTCGCGCCAAGAAAGAACGCACTTTCGCTGCCTGACGCCAACAGCCGCCTTCAGGCGGTCATCGCCGGAAATGGATTGGGGATGCAGGATGCGTTTGCAGAGCCGGAGATCGAAAGTGGCCAGCTCGTCTGGATCTCGGAACTTGGGCTGACAAACTTCGCTTACTGTATCTCGCTTCCAACAAAGCGGAATGTAACGGAGGCCGAAGAACACTTCAGAAACTGGATAAGGGCGCAGGATTTCTGAAACCTGAACGAACGCTCACGGCTATAGAAACTCCGAGCGTTCAGTGCCTGTCGGACAAGGTATGGCACTACAAAAGCAGTAGTCGGATCACTTCGCAGAAATGCAACCCTCGCGAATGACCGGTCTGATGACATCCGCCGCGCCCCAACGATATGAGTAATGCAAATGCATGCAAATGCCGCGTCAGCAATAGCTGCATCTGCATAGGGCGGCTTTGTCCGCAAAGCAGGCCTCAGGTGTTGCCACGGTCAATGTACAGTGCTGGGTGCACGCCACAAAGTCACCGCGATATAGCGCTCAAATCAGGACCGCTTTCAGGACCGCTTTTATATTTTAGAACCAAAATAAATATCTGTAATTAAATATAAATACTGAAAGTTCGACGTCCTCTTCTCGGCACCACAAATAAAATTTAAGTTTTTGTATTTATAATATAAAAATAAATTTCGCGCGTACAGAACCTACCCGTAGGACCACTTTATGAAGTTATGACGATGTGGAGAGTGTTTTGTCATCCGACGCTATAAATGAGCCCTGCCCGCTTCAAGCGAGTTTACTCTGACAACTGATCTCACGGAGTGGTTCAGTTTCTGTACTGCATGATGATTGACTTGAGGAACCTTTTACGGGTGTTCAAGTTTGTCTGACAACACAGTTTGGTGTCTCAGGCCTTTAATACTGACGACCAGCTGACAAGCACATTAAATCAAAGCATGGACTATTCGCGGGTAGCCCCGCATAATTAAATCTTAAAGTGAGCAATATTGTTTAACAAAATGGGAGAAAGTAATGAAAATACTAAAACTAGTCTTCATTGGTGGCGCGATGAGCTTAACCGCATTTAGCGCTTCCGCCGAAACATTTCGCTGGGCATCGAATACCGATCCACAAACTATGGACCCACATGCAGTAAACTCTGCTCCCGTTCTTTCGTTTCTAAACAATATCTATGAAGGTCTTGTACGCCGGAATCAGGGTATGTCTATTGAAGGCTCACTAGCTCAATCGTGGGAACCTCTAACCAATGAAAATGGGTGGCGTTTCAACCTGCGCGAAGGTGTGACTTTCCAGGACGGGTCTCTCTTCAATTCGGAGGATGTCATGTTTTCCTATGAGCGCGCATCGAGCGAAGCAGCTGATGTGAGATCTTGGTTCGCACCAGTAAAAGAGGTTCGCGTGCTCGATGATTACACCATTGATTTCGTGACCAATGCTCCAAACCCATTATTTCCAGATTCTATCGCTAACTTTATGATTCTCGACAAAGGTTGGGCCGAAGCGAATGGCGCAGAACTGCCTGCTCGCGATGCCGAAAACTTTGCCACCATTAACGTGAACGGCACAGGCCCGTTTACAGTCGCCAGCCGCGATCCCGGAATCAAAACTGTTTTG
Organism: uncultured Planktomarina sp.; assembly: GCA_943788425.1. Classification (GTDB taxonomy): domain Bacteria; phylum Pseudomonadota; class Alphaproteobacteria; order Rhodobacterales; family Rhodobacteraceae; genus Planktomarina. Next base: position 5,313 of record CALSQF010000014.1, on the reverse strand, counting down.
GCCCCGAATGCCGGATGGTGGGGCGCAGCGGAGCACAATATTACCGAAGCAATATTCACTCCAATTGGAAACGCAGCAACTGGCCTTGCTGCCTTGTTGTCGGGCGAGATTGATTTTATACAGCCGATTCCTTTGCAGGACGTCGCGCAGGTCGAAGGCCGTAACGGGTTTAAAGTTCTTGAGGGCGAAGAAACTCGGGTAATAATGTTTGGTTTTGGGCATGAACACAAAGAACTGCTTTATTCGTCCGACGTCACTGGGGCGAACCCATTTCAGGATGTTCGCGTTCGTCAAGCGGCCGCCCATGCTATAGATATAGCGTCCATTGACCGGGTGCTTTTCAGGGGTAAGATCGACGGCGCCTCGCAATTGGTTCCAGCGGGAATATCAGGCTATTCCGAAGCCAATTCAACTCGCTCAGCCTACGACCCGGAGCGCGCTAAGGCCCTTTTGACCGAGGCGGGTTATCCGAATGGGTTCAGCTTTGGCCTGAAATGCCCAAATGATCGTTACATCAACGATGAGGCACTATGTCGTGCAGCGGCGTCGATGTTTGCAGCTGTGGGTCTGAATGCTGAACTTAGTACGGGCCCCGTTCGCGATTACTGGCCGCAGCTGCGTGAAGATGCATTTGATATGTATCTTCTAGGGTGGTCGCCTGGCACCTTTGACATGGAGCATCCAATCCGTTTTCTGTTATCGACACCAAATTCTGAAAAGAAACTTGGGTCGTGGAACTTTGGTGGTTATTCTAACCAACGCGTTGATGCGTTGCTGCCCAGCATCCAACAGGAAATAGATCCAGCTAAACGTCAGGCTATGGTTGATGAGGTCGTTGCAATCACTCAGGCAGAGGCCGCGTATATTCCGCTTTATACCCAGCCGCTCATTTGGGCTGCTAAGGATAATATTGATCTGACGCAACGCGCTGACAACTTCTTCATGTTGCGCTGGGTTACAGTAAACTGATCCAAGGTTAGGGCAAAAGGGCGATGGTTTATTTTATCCTGAAGCGGATGATTCAATCCGTCTTTGTGATGCTAGCCGTCGCCTTTTTGGCCTTTTCCCTATTTCGGTTCGTTGGGGACCCGATCACGCAGATGACAGGGGTGGAAACCTCAGTTGCAGATCAAGAACGCCTGCGTGAAGAACTCGGATTGAACGACCCGTTCGTTTCCCAATTTATACGTTTTACCGGCGATATGTTGCAGGGCGATTTTGGCTATTCTTATCGGACCCGCCAACCCGTCGCAGATATGATAACCGAACGTGTTCCTGCAACCTTGGAATTGGGCGTCGTGGCGTTGATAATTTCTCTTTTGTTTGGAGTGCCTGCGGGTGTATATACCGCGTTAAAACCGCGCGGCATCTGGACCCAAACCATTTTGATGACCACTCTTGTTGGGGTCTCGATCCCAACCTTTGTGATAGGGATCATGCTGATATTTTTATTTGGCGTCCAACTGGGCTGGCTGCCCACGTTTGGTCGCGGTGGCACCGTGCAAATTGGCAACTGGGAAAGTTCATTCTTCACTATCAGTGGATGGCGTGCGTTACTCTTACCTGCGATTACTCTTGGCGTTTATCAACTGACCCTCACCATGCGTTTGGTGCGTGCCGAAATGATGGAGGTCATGCGATCCGATTACATCCGCTTTGCCATGGCGCGAGGTGTGCCAATGACGGAAACTTCATTACAAACATGCATTGGTGAACACAATGGTGCCTGTGATTACGATTATTGGGCTGCAGTTTGGCGGTGTCATTGCGTTTTCCATCGTCACTGAAAGCGTATTTCAATGGCCCGGAATGGGCTTGTTGTTTCTTGAATCGATCCGCTTCGTTGATATCCCTGTGATGGGTGTCTACCTTGTGGTGATTGCATTTTTCTTCGTGTTGGTGAACCTTGTGGTCGACTTGCTCTACGTTGCCATCGACCCGCGCCTGCGACTCAGGGACGTGGAATGATTGCCTTTTTGAAGAAGTATGAAGGTCTGTGGCTGTTCGTCCATTCCCCATCGTCGATTGTCGCGGCAATGGTTGCTACACTCATCATTTTAGGTGCAATATTCGCACCTTGGATCGCACTGGTGAACCCCTATGACCTGGCATCGTTTAGCCTATTTGACGGGTTATTACCCCCTGTATGGCAAGACGGGGCAAACCCGAAATACCTGTTAGGCACCGACGATCAAGGTCGCGATATGATCTCGGCAATCTTGTACGGCGCACGGCTGTCACTGATTATTGGCCTGTCTGCTTTGACGATTGCGGCCGTTATAGGCGTAGGTCTTGGTCTTGCCGCTGGATATTATGGCGGACGATTTGATGCTGTCGTGATGCGTATCGCAGATGTGCAACTGGCACTGCCCGCGATCCTAACAGCGCTGCTGATTGACGGGATTGCACGAGGCATTCTGCCGGCTGCCATTCAACAAGATTTACGCGTTGCAGTTTTGACCCTCGCCATTGCGCTGTCGCTTTGGGTGAACTTCGCCCGTACAGCGCGCGCCACGACTTTCGTCCAGATGAATAAAGAATACGTGCAGGCCGCAATCATGATGGGCCAACGCCCCTCGCGGGTGATGTTTGTGCATATCCTGCCCAACATCCTTGGTCCACTTTTAGTGATCATGACAGTCGATCTGGCCTCCGCCATTTTGCTTGAGGCAACCTTATCCTTCCTCGGCATCGGCCTGCCCGCCGACAGCCCCAGCCTTGGCACGCTAATCCGCATTGGCATGCAATTCCTGCTGTCAGGTGAATGGTGGATTTTGTGGATCCCCACGTTGTTCCTCATCGCCTTGGTTGTGTCCATCAATATCCTTGGCGATTTCCTACGTGACATCTTCAACCCGAGGCTGCGCTAGATGCTGACGATCAAAGACCTTACCGTCAAATTCCCGTCCCGCTTTGGCGATTTTAGTGCCATCGAGGGCGTGGATATGACGATCAAGCCGGGTGAAATTCACGGGTTGGTTGGCGAAAGTGGTGCAGGAAAATCCACCGTAGGCGCAGCAGTTATTGGCCTACTGCAAGCACCGGGCTATGTCACCAAGGGAACACTGACGCTGGGCGATACAGACCTTCGTGAGCTAACACCCGCCCAAGCGCATGAGGTCCGCGGGGATCGCATTTCGATGATCTTTCAGGACCCGCAAACCAGTTTGAACCCGCTGATGACGATTGAGGATCAGCTGGTTGAGACCATTCAGGCCCATTCAGATGCCAGCAAAACCGAAGCCCGCAGACGCGCCGTTGATCTCCTCGAAGATATCGGAATTCAAAACGCATCCCAACGGATAAAGGCCTACCCACATCAATTTTCCGGCGGGATGCGCCAGCGGGTTGTCATTGCATTAGCAATCTGTACCGATCCGGAGTTGATCATTGCCGATGAGCCCACAACAGCATTGGATGTTGCTGTGCAATCGCAGGTCCTAGACTTGATCCAACAGTTGGCCAAGGAACGGCAGATTGCCTTTATGTTGATCACCCATGACATTGGCGTGATAGCCCAAGTGGCTGACCGCGTGACGGTCATGCGCAAGGGGCGTGTAGTGGAAACAGGTGACACTGCGCAGGTCTTAGGCGCTCCCAAACATCCCTACACGCGCGCGCTGATGGATGCTGTGCCTCCATTGGATCAAAAAATAGATCGCTTCCGCGTTCCTGCTGCGGACGACACTGCGGTGATGCAGGGTGACACAGCAGAGCGCTGGTTGCTTGAAGGACAACAACACTGCCTCACAGGGCTTACCTTGGAAAACCTCACAGTGACGTTTGCCGGGCCAGCGCACATCCTTGTTTCGCAAACCATCCTCCCTATGTCGCGCTGGAAGATGTGACTCTGACCATTAGACCCGGTTCTATCATGGGGTTGGTAGGTGAGAGCGGGTCCGGAAAATCCACGCTGGCGAAAGCCATCACTGGCCTTGTGACACCCACATATGGGACGATGATCTTGGGCGACACGGTGCTGCCATTCGGATCATCTCGAAGTCGGCACCATCCGTCGCGGCAACTGGTTCAAATGGTGTTTCAAGATCCCTACTCAAGTCTGAATCCCCGACACCGTATCGGGGATATTCTGACCGAACCATTATGGTTTTACGGTTTTGTCAAAGACCCAGCCGAGCGCACGAGTTTGGCGGCCTCCATGTTATCACTCGTGGGGATGCAGCCAGACGCTATCACCAAATACCCGCACCAATTCTCAGGCGGCCAACGTCAGCGCATTGCGGTGGCACGGGCGTTACTCGCGCGGCCACGGTTCTTGATCTGTGACGAGCCGACGTCGGCGCTGGATGTGTCGATTCAGGCTGAAATCTTGAACTTGCTCAAAGAACTACAAGCAAGGTTTGGACTAACCATCCTGTTTATCAGCCACAATCTTGCTGTGGTGCGTCAAATGGCCGATGACACGGCCGTTTTACGCGATGGCAAGATCGAAGAGGTCAATACGACCGAGGCAGTCTATCAGAGTCCCCAAGCCGAATATACAAAATCACTCCTGGCACAAACGCCTGTGATGCCAAAATCTTGGAGACAGTAGGCTCATGATTACATTATACGGATATGACACCATCAATACTTTAAAGGTGCTGATGTTCTTGTGTGAAGCCGGGCTGAATTATGAATTTAAGCCCATCAATATTCGCGCTGGAGAGCAACACTCTGCCGAATTTCGCGCCATAAACCCAGCCGGAAAGGTGCCTGTGATTTGGGATGGTGATATGCACCAAACAGAATCAAATTCGATCCTACTTAGCTTGGCGCAAAAAACAGGCTGGGGGCTGATGGAGGGCTCTTCGTTGAATGCGAAATTGATCGCTTGGCTCTTCTATCAGGCATCGACTCAAGGGCCATATTTCGGACAGATCGAATATTGGTCCAGACTGGCAAAGTCGCCCAATTCCGACGCGCTGGCCCAATACAGCGCTATCGCAAATCGCTCGATTGAATATCTGAATGAACAGTTAAACTCCCAAAAATATATCTGTGGGGATACATATAGCATCGCTGACATCGCGCTGTACCCTTGGCTGCGTATACATAAACACCTTGGATTATCCATTGAACACGCCGAAAATTTGTCGCGTTGGTGTGACTGTATTTTGGCAAGAGCAGCTACCCAAAAAGCCCTAACATTTTTTAATGACATTCCATCACAGAAATAAGTGTTTTAGACAAATGAAGAACACGCTTCCAGTTGCTGGTTGCTGTCAAACTAATGAGAACTACGCAATCGGATTGCTGGCTAAGCCTGAATCTATGCGCTCAATAAGTGACGCCACTCAGTAAGAGCGGCGG
>CALSQF010000013.1 GCA_943788425.1 uncultured Planktomarina sp. | reverse complement strand
TCGGGCGATGTCGGCTGAGTTGGGCGCAGCGCTGCCCTTTGATAACTTGGCGCAGTTGCGCACGCACATGGTGGCAGCGGTCCCCCATTTGGCTGCGATTGATGTTGTGCCAGAAAATGAATGGCAGGCCGTGACAAGTGTAAAAATGGCTCAGGGTGATTTTGGACAGGCGATAAGTGATTATTATCTCAGCAATCCGATTGCACGGGCCAGTGTTTTGATGGCGGAGCTTTCGGCCAATGCAAAAGCGCGGAATTCCGCGCCTCTTGCGGCGGAGTAATCTCATGGATGTGTCTTTGACGAACCGGCAAGACCGCTATTGCGGGCCAAAGATTGATGCGACTTGGCACGGTCTTTGGGGCTGCAACGGTTTTGCGGCGCAAAGAGCGATAATTTCATCGAAAAACCATGCGGTGAAGGCTGGTATTTTTAGACAAGATACGGTTTACAGCCCATCAAACGACCCGGCTGTCCTGTCAGCCAATATTCAGGCGCACATCAGCACTGCTGAACGCGAGGAACGAGGGATACCAAAGGTATGAACGAATTCTTTTCCACAAACCTTGGGGTCGCGGTGATCCTTTTGGGCCAGACCCTTGCTGTGGTTGGCTTTGTGATGATCAGCTTGCTATTTTTGGTTTATGGCGACCGCAAAATCTGGGCGGCGGTTCAGATGCGGCGCGGGCCAAATGTTGTGGGACTATTTGGCTTGCTGCAGACCGTGGCCGATGCCTTGAAATATGTTGTTAAGGAAATTGTGATCCCCGCGGGTGCGGATCGTCCTGTCTTTATATTGGCGCCGCTCGTTTCCTTTGTATTGGCGATGTTGGCTTGGGCCGTAATCCCCTTTGATAGCACTTGGGTTTTGGCCGATATCAACGTGGCCCTACTCTTTGTTTTCGCAGTGTCATCGCTCGAAGTTTACGGCGTCATTATGGGGGGCTGGGCGTCCAATTCGAAATACCCGTTCCTTGGCTCTCTGCGCTCCGCCGCGCAGATGATTTCCTACGAGGTCTCGATGGGTTTGATTATCATCGGTGTGATTATCTCGACGGGATCCATGAATTTTGGTGCAATTGTGGCGGCGCAAAATGGCGATTTGGGCTTTTTCAACTGGTATTTCATCCCGCATTTCCCAATGGTGTTTTTGTTCTTCATCAGCGCTTTGGCGGAAACCAATCGTCCACCTTTCGATTTGCCTGAGGCCGAGTCAGAGCTCGTTGCAGGGTATCAGGTGGAATATTCCTCGACACCGTTTTTGCTCTTCATGGCTGGTGAGTATATCGCGATTTTCTTGATGTGTGCTTTGATCACCTTGTTGTTTTTCGGGGGCTGGGCGTCGCCTGTACCTTTCATTGCCGATGGTCCGGTCTGGATGGTTGGGAAGATGGCGATCTTCTTTTTCCTTATTGCCATGGTCAAAGCCTTGGTGCCGCGGTATCGCTACGATCAGCTGATGCGTTTGGGCTGGAAAGTGTTTCTGCCCTTCTCCTTGGTCTGGGTGGTCTTTGTGGCCTTTGCAGCGAAATTTGGTTGGTTCTGGGGCGTCTATGCCCGCTGGACAGTGGGAGGCTAAACCAATGGCAAATATTGATTATACACGCACGGTCAAATATTTCTTGCTGCAAGATTTTTGGGCCGCGTTCAAATTGGGCATAAAGTATTTTTTCCGCCCAAAGGCGACTTTGAACTACCCACATGAAAAAGGGCCCTTAAGCCCGAGGTTTCGCGGTGAACATGCTTTGCGGCGCTATCCGAATGGAGAAGAACGCTGCATTGCCTGTAAGCTCTGCGAAGCGATTTGCCCGGCGCAGGCCATAACCATTGACGCCGAGCCGCGCGATGACGGTAGCCGGCGCACAACCCGTTACGATATTGATATGACAAAATGCATTTACTGTGGATTTTGCCAAGAGGCCTGCCCAGTGGATGCGATTGTCGAGGGACCGAATTTTGAATTCTCAACCGAGACGCGTGAAGAGTTATTTTACGACAAATCCAAACTGCTAGAAAATGGCGACCGTTGGGAAGCTGAGATTGCCCGCAATCTCGAACTCGACGCGCCATATCGCTAAGCGGCCAAGGGAAGGAATTACAATGGGTATCGCGGAACTCGCGTTCTACGCATTCTCAATGTCCACTTTGATCGGGGGCATTTTCACAGTCGTGGCGCGCAACCCTGTGCATTCGGTTTTGTGGCTGATTTTGGCTTTTCTCTCGGCGGCGGGCCTCTTTGTCCTACTGGGAGCGGAGTTTGTGGCCATGCTGCTGATCATCGTCTACGTAGGGGCCGTTGCGGTATTGTTCCTTTTTGTGGTGATGATGCTTGATGTGGACTTTGCTGAATTGAAAGCCGAGATGGCAAGATATCTGCCGCTCGGGTTGGTGATCGGCGTGATTGTCTTAATCCAGTTGATGTTTGCGTTTGGCGTTTGGGACTACTCCGCCGGATATGAGGGGCGCTTAGCCGCTGAATTCGGCGCTGGAACCAATACGGGCGAGCTGGGCGTCATTCTTTATGATGACTATATATTGATTTTCCAATTGGCCGGCTTGGTTCTGTTGGTGGCGATGATTGGGGCAATTGTTCTGACGCTGCGCCATCGGGTCGATGTTAAGCGCCAGGATGTGGTCGCTCAGATGATGCGTGATCCCGCAAAAGCTATGGAATTGAAAGACGTGAAACCGGGGCAGGGACTATGATCGGACTTGAACATTATTTGGCCGTTGCGGCGGCCCTGTTTGTGATTGGTATCTTTGGGCTGTTTCTAAATCGCAAAAATATCATCATCTTGCTGATGAGCATCGAATTGATGCTGCTGAGTGTGAATATCAATTTCGTTGCTTTTTCGGCCTTCCTTGGTGACTATGTTGGGCAAATCTTCACGCTGTTTGTATTGACTGTGGCAGCCGCCGAAGCGGCCATTGGTTTGGCGATTTTAGTGTGTTTCTTCCGTAACAAAGGCTCGATTGACGTTGAAGACGTCAACGTAATGAAAGGGTAAGGCGTTATGGAAACTATACTCCTTTTCGCTCCATTGGTGGGGGCTTTGATTGCAGGCTTCGGTCATGGGGTTATCGGCGATAAAGCGGCGCAGGTTTTGACCACTGGTCTTTTGTTTCTGTCGGCGCTTTTGTCTTGGGTGCTGTTCCTCAGCTTTGACGGGCCAGACTGAAAGCATTCATATTTTGCGCTGGATTGAGAGCGGAACCTTGTCGACCGATTGGGCCATTCGTATGGACCGTCTGACGACGATTATGTTGATTGTGATCACCACCGTCTCGGCTTTGGTGCATCTCTATTCCATGGGCTATATGGCACATGATGATCACTTCCGGGACGGCGAGAGCTATCGGCCAAGGTTCTTTGCCTATCTGTCGTTCTTCACATTTGCCATGTTGATGTTGGTGACCTCTGACAACCTATTACAGCTGTTCTTTGGCTGGGAAGGTGTGGGCGTGGCCTCTTATTTGCTGATTGGGTTTTATATTCGCAAACAAAGCGCAGGCGCGGCTGCGATCAAAGCTTTTGTGGTGAACCGTGTTGGCGATTTTGGATTTTTGCTTGGTATCTTTGGCCTTTATCTTGTGGCTGATAGTATCAAGTTTGAGGACATCTTCCTGATCGGTCCGCAGCTGGCCACGATGGAGCTGCAGTTTTTGTGGCGCGATTGGAACGCGGCGAACCTGATCGCCTTCTTGCTGTTCGTCGGTGCGATGGGCAAATCTGCGCAGTTGATCTTGCACACTTGGTTGCCGGACGCGATGGAAGGCCCGACGCCTGTGTCTGCCTTGATCCATGCGGCGACCATGGTCACAGCGGGGGTCTTTTTGGTCTGCCGCATGTCTCCCATCATGGAGTTTGCACCCGATACGATGAGCTTTATCGTCTTTTTGGGGGCGTCCACGGCCTTCTTTGCGGCCACTGTCGGTCTCGTCCAAAATGACATCAAACGGGTGATCGCTTATTCAACCTGCTCGCAGCTGGGATATATGTTTGTCGCCGCAGGGCTTGGGGTTTATTCCGTGGCAATGTTCCACCTTTTAACCCATGCCTTTTTCAAGGCGATGCTGTTTTTAGGTGCGGGTTCGGTTATTCACGGCATGCATCACGAGCAGGATATGCACAATTATGGCGGTTTGCGTAAGAAACTGCCGTATACATTCTGGGCTATGATGATCGGCACGCTCGCGATCACCGGTGTGGGTATCCCCCTCACGCACTATGGTTTTGCCGGCTTTCTGTCGAAAGACGCGGTTATTGAGAGTGCCTATGCGGGAACAATGGGGGGCTATGCCTTCTGGATGTTGGTGATAGCTGCGATGTTCACCAGTTTTTACAGCTGGCGTTTAATGTTCTTGACCTTCTTTGGCGCGGCGCGTGGTGACAAACACACCCATGAGCACGCCCATGAAAGCCCAAAGGTCATGTTGGTGCCGCTTGCGGTGCTGGCGGTTGGGGCGATTTTCTCTGGCATGGTGTTTTACAAGCCGTTTTTTGGCGATCATCACAAGGTTGAGGTGTTCTTTGGGATCATCCAGGAAGATGCAGATCACGCCGAGGGCTATGGGCTGGATGGGTTTAGCTTGATTGCGCCTGCACATGCGGCCACGAGCGCGGCCAGCCGCTCTGACGCCGATGCGGTCGCGCATGACAGCGGCGAGGACAAACTGGGTCGCGGTGCCATCTATATGGCGCCAAGCAACACGGTGCTTGACGATGCCCATCACGTCCATTGGTTGGTCAAATTATCGCCATTTATCGCCATGGTATTGGGGTTTGCGGGGGCTTGGGCGTTTTACATGACAAAACTGGACCTGCCGCGCCGGGTGGCTGAGAGCAATCCCGTGCTCTACCGCTTCTTGCTCAACAAATGGTATTTTGATGAAATTTACGATGTGATCTTCCTGCGCCCTGCGCAATGGTTGGGGCGGAGCTTCTGGAAAATTGGAGATGGCAAAATCATTGACGGCGGCATCAACGGTTTGGCCATGGGGATTATCCCCTTCTTTACCAAATGGGCCGGGCGCATGCAGTCGGGTTATATTTTCACCTATGCTTTCGGCATGGTCATCGGTATCGCAGCCTTGGTTACTTGGATGACCATCGCGGGAGGTAAATAATGAGCAACCTTCTTAGCCTAATTACATTCATTCCTCTGGTCGCAGCGATCATTTTGGCGCTTTTGGCCCGCGGGGATGGTGAGGCCTCTCAAAACAATGTGAAATATTTGGCGCTGGCAGCGACCGGGTTTACATTTCTGGCCTCCCTTATGCTGCTGTCGGGTTTTGAGCCAAATGATACGAGCTTTCAATTTGTCGAAGAGCGCAGCTGGCTGTTGGGCATGCAGTATAAGATGGGGGTCGATGGGATAAGCCTGTTATTTGTTTTGCTGACCACCTTCACGATGCCCTTGGTTGTTGCAGCTTCTTGGAATGTCACGCATCGTTTAAAGGAATACATGATCGCCTTTTTGGTGCTTGAAAGCCTGATGATCGGCGTGTTCTGCGCTTTGGATCTGGTATTGTTTTACATGTTTTTTGAAGCGTGTTTGATCCCAATGTTCCTGATCATTGGCATTTGGGGCGGAAAAGAGCGGATTTATGCGTCGTTCAAGTTCTTTCTCTACACCTTCTTAGGCTCGGTTCTGATGCTGGTTGCCATGGTGGCCATGTTCGCTGATGCAGGTACGACGGATATGGTCGTGCTTTTGAGCCATAATTTTGGATCTGAAACTCTGAGTGTTGCAGGATTTCATATTATTGGTGGGGCTCAAACACTCATGTGGCTGGCTTTCTTTGCCTCTTTTGCGGTGAAAATGCCGATGTGGCCGGTGCACACTTGGTTGCCGGACGCCCATGTGCAAGCGCCCACGGCTGGCTCTGTGGTGCTTGCGGCTATTTTGCTAAAAATGGGTGGCTACGGGTTTCTGCGGTTCTCTTTGCCGATGTTCCCTGTCGCCTCCGATTTTCTAGCACCCTTGGTGTTTTGGATGTCGGCGATTGCGATCGTCTACACGTCACTGGTCGCCTTGGCGCAGCAAGATATGAAAAAGTTGATTGCCTATTCATCAGTAGCGCATATGGGTTATGTCACTATGGGAATATTTGCCGCCAATCAGCAAGGGATTGATGGCGCGATATTCCAGATGCTGAGTCATGGCTTTATCTCTGGCGCCTTGTTCCTGTGTGTTGGGGTGATTTATGACCGGATGCACACCCGCGACATTGACGCCTATGGTGGCTTGGTCAATCGGATGCCCAGCTATGCATTGATCTTTATGTTCTTTACTATGGCCAATGTTGGCCTGCCCGGCACATCTGGATTCGTGGGTGAATTCCTTACCCTGATGGGGATTTTTCAAGTGAACACCTGGGTGGCGCTCTTTGCGACCTCTGGGGTGATTTTATCGGCTGGATATGCTTTGTGGCTGTATCGCCGCGTGGTATTGGGCGATTTGATCAAAGAGAGCTTGAAATCCATTACCGATATGGCGCCGCGTGAGAAGATGATCTTTGCCCCTCTTGTGGCAATGACACTGATTTTGGGTGTTTATCCGGCGCTTATTCTTGACATCATTGGGCCGTCGGTTGCGGCTTTGGTTGAAACCTATCACAGCAATGTGGCCGCTCACGGCATTGTGAGTTCGGCCGCATCCACTGCGTCCCATTAAAGGGGAATTTTGGATCATGATCGCTTCTGATTTCACGACTGTTCTCCCTGAGGTTCTTCTGTCGCTTTATGCTATGCTGGCTTTGGTTGTTTTCGTTTATACCGGCAAGGATCGGCATGCGGTGCTGTCGATTTGGTTGACCAGCGGTGTATTTTTGCTTCTGGCGTTGGTCTTGGCGATGGGTACGCCAACTGGCACAGCCGCCTTTGACGGGATGTTCATGGATGACAGCTTCGCGCGCTTTTGCAAAATCGTGATCTTACTGTCGGCGGCTTTGATTTTGGTCATGGGCCAGGATTACGCGGCCAAACACGATATGCTGAAGTTCGAATACCCGCTGTTGGTGGCCCTGTCGGTTGTCGGTATGATGGTGATGGTCTCCGCTGGAAGCCTTTTGACACTCTATATGGGGTTAGAGCTGCAATCTTTGGCGCTTTATGTGATCGCAGCTTTCCGCCGTGACAGTGCCAGATCGACCGAAGCGGGATTGAAATATTTTGTGCTGGGAGCCTTGTCGTCTGGCCTCCTGCTGTATGGCACCTCTTTGGTCTATGGCTTTGCCGGCACGGTAGAATTTTCCGGTATTATGGCCGCAACCAGCGATGGGGATATATCCATCGGTTTGTTGTTGGGCTTGGTCTTCGTGATCGCTGGCATGGGCTTTAAGGTCTCTGCAGCGCCGTTTCACATGTGGGCGCCAGATGTCTATGAAGGGGCGCCAACACCTGTCACCGCTTTTTTTGCTACGGCGCCAAAGATGGCGGCGATGGGTCTATTTGCGCGGGTTGTGCATGACGCATTCGGCGGTGTGACTGCCGACTGGCAGCAAATTGTAGCCGTTTTATCTGTCTTTTCAATGTTTCTTGGCGCAGTGGCGGCGATTGGACAAAAAGACATAAAGCGTCTGATGGCCTACTCCTCGATTGCCCATATGGGGTTTGCTTTGATGGGGCTGACCGCGGGCACCGTGTTCGGCGTCCAAGCCATGCTGATCTATATGGCAATTTATATCTCCATGAACATCGGCATGTTTGCCCTGATCCTCTCCATGGAGCGAGACGGCCGCCCCGTGAGCGACATTGCGTCCCTTAGCATGCTGTCAAAATATCAGCCCTTGCGCGCCCTTTGCGTGGTTTTCATTATGTTCTCTATGGCAGGTGTCCCGCCGATGGTTGGATTTTTCGGCAAATTCTACGTGCTGCGTGCCGCTTATGAGGCGGGTTTGGCTTGGCTCGCGATAGCCGGGGTGGTGGCCTCTGTGATTGGCGCCTACTATTATATACGCATCGTTTACTTCATGTATTTTGGCGCGGACAGTGAGCCGCTCGATACGCAGACGCCGCGTCGGCTTACTTTGATTTTGGTGGTCTCTACCGCTCTAATCACCGTGGGTGCAGCCTTTAGCCTATTTGGCATCGAGCCTTTGGCGCAATTGGCGGCGGAGTCTCTTGCAAATTAACTTGCCATCTGGCGTCAGCGCTAGTTTTCATGCGCGGGCGGCATCCACAATGGATTTGGCGCGCAGTTATGACGGGGCCCAGGGATTTCCGCATTGGATCTTGGCCGGCACGCAAACTCATGCCCGCGGACGGCAGGGGCGCAGTTGGCTAAGCCCAGCCGGCGCCTTTTCTGCCAGTTTGGTTATGCAGCCTCGCTGCTCCCCTTCAAAGGCCGCGCAGCGGTCATTCGTTGCAGCCTGCGCTTTGCGGAGGGCTTTGGCCAGCGTGGTGGACGCAGGGGCTCTGGCTCAAAAATGGCCAAACGATGTTTTGCTGAATGGCGGGAAAGTCGCTGGGATCTTGCTTGAATCTTTCGGGTCTGGACAGCTGGTGGAGCGGTTGACGATCGGGATAGGGGTGAACCTTAGTCATGCGCCTCAGGATGTCGCGCAGGCCAGTTTTGCTCCGATTGGCGTGGCGGATGTGACCGGCCAGAGCCTTTTCCCGGATGCCTTTCTTTCAATGCTTGCGGCAGAATTTGCAGCGGTTGAGGCGGTTTTAGACGAGCAAGGCTTTGCCGAAGTTCGCGCGGAATGGACGGCGCATGCGGCGCGTTTAGGTGAGAATATTACTGCGCGCACAGGCCAAGAGGAGATCACCGGCCGTTTTGAAGGGCTGGATGCACAGGGCAATTTGCTGCTGTTGACGGCAGGCGGCAAGAGGGTCATACCAGCCGCTGATATCTATTTCTAGGGCCCGTAAAGATGCTACTCGCGATTGACTGCGGAAATACCAATACAGTGTTCTCGATTTGGGATGGCACTCAGTTCATCGCCAACTGGCGGCTTGCCACGTCCCATAAACGCACAGCCGACCAATATTTTGTCTGGCTCAATACGTTGATGACCCTCGATGGCATCGCCAGCGACATTGATGAGATGGTGATTTCCTCGACCGTCCCGCGGGTTGTGCTGAACCTTAGGGTTCTGGCAGATAAATACTTTGGGACGCGGCCGCTGGTGGTTGGGCGTACGGATTGCCGGCTTCCGATTGATGTTCGTGTCGATGCGGGCACGGCGGTCGGACCGGATCGGTTGGTCAATTCCGTGGCTGGGCATGATTTGTTCGGCGGCGATCTGATTATTGTAGATTTTGGGACAGCCACCACCTTTGATGTGGTCGACAGCGATGGTGCTTATGTCGGCGGCTCCATTGCGCCGGGGGTTAATCTCAGCCTTGAAGCATTGCATCAAGCGGCCGCGGCACTGCCTCATGTGGATATCTCAAGGCCCCAACGTGTGATCGGCACCAATACTGTGGCCTGCATGCAGTCGGGTGTGTTTTGGGGCTATGTTGGCCTGGTGCGGGAGATCTGCGAGCAGATCAAAGCAGAACACGGCAAACCGATGAAAGTTATCTCTACGGGCGGCCTGGCGCCGCTTTTTCAACACTCAGTTCATCTGTTCGATGCTTACGAAGATGAGCTTACAATGCACGGTCTTACCGTGATCCATCAATTCAATAAGGAAATTTGATGAGCCAAGAACGTTTAATGTATCTCCCTCTCGGCGGCGCCGGAGAGGTGGGAATGAATTGTTATGTCTACGGGTACGGACCCCAAGACAAAGAGCGCCTAATTGTCGTTGATCTTGGCGTGACCTTTCCAGATATGGATAGCTCCCCCGGGGTTGATTTGATTATTCCTGATATTTCTTGGCTCGAGGCGCGCAAAGACCGCATTGATGGCGTGTTCATTACCCATGCACATGAAGACCATGTGGGAGCGGTCGGCCATACATATGCCCGGCTGGGCGCCCCAATCTACAGCCGCGCCTTCACGGCCAATATCGCCCGGCGGAAACTGGAGGAGCATGGTGTGGCCGCCAATGCGGTGACGGTCATGGGAGCTTGGCCTGACCAAGTGGCTTTGGGGTCGTTTAAAGTGGGTTTCCTGCCCATCAGCCACTCGATTCCTGAAAGTTCGGGTTTGGTGATCGACACGCCCGAAGGGCGGGTTGTGCATACGGGGGATTTCAAACTGGATGAGACGCCGTTGGTCGGCGAAGGTTGGGATCCTGTCCTTTGGGGCGAGATTGCCAAACCCGGCGTCAAGGCTTTGGTTTGTGACAGCACCAACGTATTTTCTTTGTCCCCGGGACGGTCTGAGGCGACTTTGGGTGACAATATCACGCAATTGGTGGCATCCGCCGATCAATTGGTGGTGGCCACCACCTTCGCCAGCAATGTGGCACGGGTCAAAACCCTGGCAGAGGCAGCGCGCCGTGCGGGGCGCTCGGTCTGTCTTATGGGACGTGCGATGAACAAAATGGTGGAAGCGGCGCTTGAAGCTGGTGTTTTATCAGATTTTCCTCCGGTGATTAGCCTGGAGGAAGCTTTGGATGTGCCGCGGGGCAATCTGATGTTCTTGGTCACTGGCAGTCAGGGCGAGCGGCGCGCAGCCTCTGCGCAATTGGCCAATGGTAAATATCGTGGGCATAAGTTGAAGGAAGGGGATTTGTTCCTCTTCTCATCAAAAACCATTCCAGGCAACGAACGTGGCGTGATTAAGATCATTAACCAACTGTCTGAAATTGGCGTGGATGTGGTGGATGACTCTACCGGGGCTTATCACGTGTCGGGCCATGCCAACCGCCCGGATCTGGAGACGATGCACGCTTTGATGCAGCCACAGATTTTGGTGCCCATGCATGGCGAACACCGCCATCTGCGTGCGCATGCCAATTTGGCCAAAGCCAAGGGGATGCAATCGGTTGTTGCGGTCAATGGGATGGTAATCAACCTGTCAGGCAACGCGCCTAAGGTTGAGGAATTCATTGAAACAGGTCGCACCTATATTGATGGATCTGTGCAGATCGGTGCTTTGGATGGGGTGGTGCGCGACCGTATTCGCATGTCGCTCAACGGTCACGTGATGGTGAGTGTGATATTGGATGATGATGGCCCGTTGGGCGAACCTTGGTGTGAAATCAAGGGTCTGCCAGAAATTGGTAATAGCCGCGCTGGTTTGGCCGAAGTTCTTGAAGAAGACTTGAACCAATTTATGATGCGTGCAGGTCGCAAGACGTTGCTTGACGATAAAAAGCTTGAAGACGAGCTGCGCCGCATTGCACGGCATTCCGCCCAATCGGAGATTGGCAAAAAGCCAGAAGTCACAGTTGTGATTAGCCGTTTGTCGTAAGCAAACCGTTTCAGACCCTGCCCGATGTTGCCAGGGGGCAGGGAATATTTGCTGCAATTGTCTGTTATGCCCAGATCGCTTTAAGCGTGGTCTTCCTGAAAAGACGTATTGTCCTCTGGCGCCTGGGCCGTCAGGCTAAGATCTTCGGTGTCACCGTCGCTGCTGAGCTGTTCAGCATCCTCGGGCGCGGTATTGGAAGCCGATGGATCTCTGCCCTCTGCCAACAAACGTTCGGTGAAACTTTGCGCAATAAAATTGGGCATGGAGGCATCCAAAGCCGCCCCACCACGATTGTTGTTGCGCGGCTCTGCGTCGCGGCTGCGACCACGTCCACGGCCACCGCGCTTGTTTTTATGATCTTCGCGTGCTGGGGTGAGCGGTTGCGCTGCGTCTTCAGCTGTGGCCACGACTGCCGGCGCAGCATCTTCTGGCGCCGAAGCCGTATCGATTGCCTCTGGCAGGGCCTGCGCCTCGGACGGTGGCTCTGCAGGTAATGTCTTTGCTTTGACAGTGCGGCCGCGTCTTGCCGGTTTCTTTTCTGTGCGATCCTCGGAAGCTGTTTCAGCCTCGGCAGTCTTGCCAGACATCGCGTGCTCCATCCGGGGAATTTCCATTTTCACCAGCCCTTCGATTGCGGCAAAATTCTTATCATCTCGGGGGCTGCAAATCATCATCGCTGTGCCAGACTTTCCGGCCCGGCCTGTGCGACCGATGCGGTGGACATAGTCCTCCGCATGGCTGGGAACGTCATAGTTGAAAACATGGCTCACATTCGGCACATCAAGCCCGCGCGCCGCCACATCAGAGGCCACCAGAAATCGCAGGGCGCCGGATCGAAAATTATCAAGCGTTTCCATGCGCTTAGATTGATCCAGATCGCCATGAATTGGCGCTGCATCAAGGCCGTATTTTTGCATGGACTTGGCCACTACATCCACATCCATCTTACGATTGCAAAAGATAATGGCATTGGTGCAGTTTTCCGCTTCGCTGGCAATCATGCCCCGCAAGAGTGCCCGTTTCTCTTTGCCATCACGATCTTTGCGGCTGGCTTTGAACATGATGACAGATTGGGTGATGGTATCGGAGGTGGTGGCGGCGCGGGCCACCTCTATTTTTGCAGGCGCTGAGAGGAACGTATTGGTGATCCGCTCGATCTCTGGCGCCATTGTCGCGCTAAAAAATAGGGTTTGGCGGGTGAAGGGGGTGAGTTTGAAGATCCGCTCAATATCTGGAATGAAACCCATATCGAGCATCCGATCTGCCTCATCCACCACCATGATCTGCACGCCGGTCAAAAGTAACTTGCCGCGTTCAACGTGATCGAGCAGCCGACCGGGTGTTGCAATCAACACATCGACGCCTCGGTCAATCAGCTTGTCTTGCTCTTTGAAGCTCACGCCGCCAATTAGCAGAGCTTTGGTCAATTTGCTGTATTTCGTATAGGTGTCGAAGTTTTCAGCAACTTGCGCGGCTAATTCGCGGGTCGGGCAAAGCACCAAACTGCGGGGCATTCGCGCGCGCGCGCGGCCACGCCCCAGCAAGGTGATCATGGGCAGGGTAAAACTGGCAGTCTTGCCGGTTCCGGTCTGTGCGATGCCCAAGACATCTTTTCCTTCGAGTGCCGGCGGAATGGCTCCAGCTTGAATGGGGGTAGGGGTGTCATAGCCCGCTTCGGCGATGGATTTAAGGACTTTAGCGTCCAAATTTAGGTCAGTGAATTTTATCATGTACGTCCATTAAGATGTGTTGCGACAAGAATTTTGCACAACGTGTTTGGACGCAGGTCATTCGCGCCCATCGCAGGGTTGGCCCCTTGCCAACTCCGCTCGTATAGGCGGTAATCTGCCATAGGTCAAACCCGCATGCTGGCATGGCCGCCGCGGCGAATAGGCCGTTATACCATCATTTCTTTCGTCGCGGTCAATGCCACATCTGGATAGTCGCGTGCGACGCGGTCAATGTCCCATTGTAGCCGCGTCAAAAACACCATGTCGTCATCATTGTCCCGCGCCATATGCTGTTTGTTGGTCTGTGCGAAGGCGTCGATCTTGTCCAGCGGCCCTGAGACCCAGCGGGCCGAGGTAAATTGACTGGGCTCCATCCTCACCGGAAGCCCGTATTCAAGCTCAATGCGGCTGGCTAGCACCTCAAATTGTAAGGCTCCCACCACTCCGACAATAAAGCCTGATCCAATCATCGGTTTAAAGACCTTGGCTGCGCCTTCTTCGGCAAATTGCATGAGGGCTTTTTCCAAGTGCTTGGCTTTAAGCGGATCGCCTGCGCGGACAGATTGCAGCAATTCTGGTGCAAAACTCGGAATGCCAGTTACCTGGAGCGTTTCCCCTTCTGTCAGCGTGTCGCCAATGCGCAATTGTCCGTGGTTCGGAATGCCAATGATGTCCCCCGCCCAAGCCTCCTCGGCCAGTTCACGGTCGGCAGCAAGAAAGAGGACCGGGTTGGAAATCGACATCTGCTTCTTACTGCGCACATGCGTCAATTTCATCCCGCGTTTGAAGTGGCCTGAAGCCAAGCGTACAAAGGCGACGCGATCGCGGTGTTTAGGGTCCATATTGGCCTGCACTTTGAACACAAACCCCGCCACTTTGAGCTCTTCCGGGGCGAGAAAGCGCGGTTCTGCCCTTTGCGGCTGTGGCTCGGGGCCAAAATCAGCGATGCCCTGCATCAATTCTTGTACCCCAAAGGAATTGATGGCCGAACCGAACCAAATTGGGGTTAAAGTACCATCCAGCAGCGCCTGACGGTCCATAGTTGGCAACAGCTCTTTGGCCATTTCAATCTCTTCAAGAAACACTTCAAGAAGGTCCGCAGGCAAATGTTCTGCCAGGGCTGGATCGTCCAATCCATTGATTTTTAGAGATCCAGACACTCTATTGCGGTCTGCTCTGTCCATAAGTTCCAATCGGTCACGCAAGAGGTCATAGGTGCCAATGAATTCCCGACCGCGCCCAATGGGCCAAGAGGCGGGCGTGACATCAATCGCGAGATTTTGTTGAATCTCATCAATGATATCGAAAGTGTCACGGCTTTCGCGGTCCATTTTATTACAAAACGTCAATATTGGCAGATCGCGCAGGCGGCAGACTTCAAAGAGCTTTTGGGTCTGGCTTTCAACACCTTTGGCGCCGTCAATGACCATTACGGCCGCGTCAACAGCTGTGAGCGTGCGATAAGTATCTTCGGAAAAATCCGAGTGGCCCGGGGTGTCCACCAAATTGAACCGAAAGGTTTGGAAGTCAAATGACATGGCTGAGGCGGATACCGAGATGCCTCGATCTTGCTCCATTTTCATGAAATCTGAGCGCGTTCTTCGGGCCTCACCCTTGGCGCGTACTTGCCCGGCCATTTGAATGGCGCCGCCGTAAAGCAGAAATTTTTCCGTTAAAGTGGTCTTGCCGGCATCAGGGTGGCTGATGATGGCAAAGGTGCGCCGGCGGGCAATTTCTGGTGGAAGGGTGGGGCGGTTGTCTAACATGACCCGCGTATAGGTTGGGATGATGCCATTGGCAAGAAATCCTGTCTCACACAGGTGGCATGGGCGGTTTTTTCGAGTGGCCCAGCTCTAGCCGACATTTTTATAAGGCAGGCCACTGGGCAAATACAGAGCGCGCCGGCTGGGTTTTGCGGGGTGAGATGAGGATTGCACAGCCCGCGGCAATCTTTCGGATGCCTCGCTGCTCCGATCTTCGCCGCGCATGCGAGATTGCACAGCAAGGCCATTGGCAAAAACCAAGTGCGAAATGGCAAAACGTATTTGAACGCAATCCACAAAACCAGCCTCCACCCAATCGATTGTTGTGCCACTGTACAAATGCATTGCTTTGATGAATCGTCCCCCGTGGCTGCCATCGGTTTGGGGATATCAGATGTGGTGCTCTGCGCTCAGGATGAGATCGCGATCTGTGCCAAAGTAGGATTTCGCGATCCATATAGGACGGTTCTCGCCCTGCTTGCGTTGGGTTTTGATCTCAACGCCTGTCACGTTTTGCTCTGCGAAGTCCTGAGTGAGAAGCTTTTGCCTGGGTTTGAGATCCTCGACAGCGCATAGGCGCCGGTCAGCTAGGGTGATTTGCGTACCGGGATAGAAAATTGGATAGCTCAGCTCGGCCAATTTGCCTAGATTAACATGGGACTCAATGCTAGTAATCGATAGTCTGTATCGGGCCGCATGGCGCAGAATCCAGATAGATAGACTTGTTTAATCTTTCCAAGTTCAACCTCTACAAAGATCAGAGCGCCGAAGGTCTGCCCGACATCGGACATGAGGGTGATTTTACAGTCCAGGTAGACTGCCGCGCCGATTGCACCAATGGCGCTATGAGGCGCCACACGAAGCCTCTGACCAGAAGCGTCCGCTTGCAAAGTCAATCGGGTGGGTTGGGCTTTTGCCTTTAGACGATGAATATCTTCGAGATATAGATCTGTCTTATGGGACAAGAGATCGCCATAGTTAACGCCTTGCACCGCGGCGAGCTGCCCGCTCGTATAAATTGTGAAGGCCTGCACCTTTGCCATCATTTGAAATTATTCAGGTATAAACGTTCTACTAAAGGATAATATCCCCCATATGTGTGAGAAAATTTTATATACGTAAACTCAAATTTATGCTTTGGTAACTTTTTTGTTCAATTAGCACGTATTTTTTAACAAGGACTGGTGTCATAAGACCCTCCCAAATGCTAGACTTTGTGAATACTTAACGAGGAAATAAACAATGGATATGGGAATTTCTGGCAAGAAAGCTTTGGTGTGTGCCTCTTCAAAAGGTCTTGGGCGGGGCTGTGCTGAGGCTTTGGCCGGTGAAGGGGTTCATCTGGTGATCAATGGGCGGAATGGTGATGTGTTGGCCGCCACGGCCTCTGAGATTCGCTCTAACTGTGGGGTATCTGTCACCGAGGTGGCCTGCGATGTCACCACGCCCGAGGGGCAGGAGATGTTGCTGAGCGCAGCCGGGGATGTCGATATTTTGGTGACCAACGCCGGAGGGCCGCCGCCAGGGCTATGGTCCGACTGGGATCGCGCTGATTTTATCGCAGCTCTTGACGCCAATATGTTAACGCCGATTGCCTTGATGAAAGCCTGCCTGCCGGCAATGATGACCCGCGGTTGGGGCCGGGTGGTGAATATCACCAGCCAGTCGGTCAAAGCGCCTATCGGGGTTCTTGGCCTGTCCAATGCCGCCCGCACGGGGTTGACCGGATATGTTGCAGGAACGGCACGACAAGTGGCCGAACATGGCGTTACGATTAACAATCTTTTGCCCGGCATTCATGCCACGGACCGGGCGGTCTCACTCGACAGTGGCATCGTAAAGGCCCAAGGTATCACAATGGCGCAGGCGCAAAGCCAGCGACAGGCCACGATTCCCGCGCGCCGCTATGGCACTGCTGAAGAATTCGGAGCGGCCTGTGCGTTTTTATGCTCGCAACATGCGGGATTTATGGTGGGGCAGAATATTTTGCTTGATGGTGGCGCGACAAACGCCACAATTTAACCGGATCACGCCGCGTAGAGCTTTCCTTTTTCAAGCGAATGTCCAAAGGTATGACCGGGCATGCGCGGCAAGCAATGCGCGGCGGATTTTGAAACGAAACATATTGAAGGGCTTTATTGATGAAACATGAAAACGTGCAAGAATATTATGGCAAAACCTTGCAGTCTTCGGCCGATCTTCAAACCAATGCCTGCTGCGAGCCGGCCGAAATGCCCAGCTGGTTGAAGAAAATCCTAGCGCAGCTGCATGATGCGGTGCTGATGCGCTATTATGGCTGCGGTTTGATTGCGCCCGAAGCCCTCAAGGGCGCGCGGGTATTAGATCTTGGCTGCGGCGCGGGCCGGGATGTTTATGCGCTGTCGCAAATGGTGGGCGAAGAGGGCTTTGTGGTCGGTGTGGATATGACCGACGCGCAGCTCGATGTCGCCCGAAGCTTTCAAGACTATCATCGGGAGGCATTTGGATATCGCGCATCAAATGTTGCGTTTCACAAAGGTTATATTGAATCGCTCGGAGATTTACCGCTGGATCCGGACTCCTTCGACGTGATTGTCTCCAATTGCGTGGTCAATCTCGCGAGCGATAAGCAAGCGGTGTTGCAGGGGGCTTATGAGCTGCTCAAACCCGGTGGCGAGATGTATTTTTCGGATGTCTATGCCGATCGCCGCGTGCCAGAGGCTATGGCGCGCGATGAGGTGCTCTATGGCGAATGCCTGTCTGGAGCTCTGTATTGGAATGATTTTCTTAACCATGCGGGAATGGCAGGCTTCAAAGATCCGCGTTTGGTCACCCATCGCCCCATCACCATTGAAAACCCCGTGCTGGAAGCCGCGGTAGCGCCGCTAAAATTTACCTCCGCCACCTATCGCCTATGGAAATTGGCGGATTTGGAAAGTGATTGCGAGGACTACGGGCAGGCGGTGATCTACAAAGGGACAATTGAAAATTGCCCTCATGGTCTGCCGCTGGATGGGCATCATTGGATCGAAACGGGGAAGGTCTTCCCGGTCTGTGGGAATACTTGGAATATGCTGGCGCAAACGCGATTTGCGGCGCATTTCGAGTTCATCGGCTCATTTGATACGCACTATGGCATTTTCGAAGGCTGCGGCGCTGCGTCTCCTTTTGAAGCTGATGCCGCAGAGGCCAGCTGTTGCTAAATCACCGCATGCCACATACATAAGCCTGAGTGTTTTTGTCAGTTAGGCGCTTCTGTTGTCGAATCCGAGACTTGAAATCCGAAACTTGTCGCGCCGCTTTGCCGGTCAATTCGCGGTGGATGATGTCAGCCTGCGGCTTGAACCGGGGCAGGTGACGTGCCTGCTGGGCCCCTCGGGATGCGGGAAATCGACCACGTTGCGCATTGTGGCAGGGGTTGAGCGGCAAGATAGCGGCGAGGTGTTGATTGACGGCGCATTGGTCTGTGATGGCACGCGCTCGCAACCCCCTGAGCTGCGCAACATCGGCATGATGTTCCAAGATTTTGCACTTTTCCCACATCTATCTGTTTGGGAAAACGTCGCTTTTGGTCTGAAAGGCGCAAAGTCGATGCGTCGTGCGCGGGCCGAAGAGCTTTTGGAGCGGGTCGATCTGGCCGGCTATGGCGCTCAGATGCCCCATGAATTATCCGGCGGGGAGCAGCAGCGGGTGGCATTGGCCCGCGCGGTGGCGCCGGGACCCAGAATCATGCTTCTTGATGAGCCGTTTTCCGGCCTAGATGATCGCTTGCGCGATGGAATCCGTGATGAGACGCTCGAGGTTCTGCGCGAAGCGGGCACGGCAGTTTTAATGGTGACGCATGATCCTGGCGAGGCGATGAAAATGGCCGATGAGATTGCCCTGATGCGAGACGGCAAGATTGTGCAAAAAGGCGCGCCCTATACAATCTATAATTCGCCGATCGATAAAGACGCTGCATCATTTTTTAGTGATATCAATGTCATGGTGGGAAAAGTTAAAGGCGCCCTGGCCAAAACGCCCTTCGGCGAATTCTTCGCGCCCGGTCATGCAGATGGCACGATATTGGACATCGTCATCCGCCCGCAACACATTCGCATTGATTTTGACCGTGCTGGCCAAGGCCCCAGCCCGACCGATGCCATGGGCCATGCGGCGCGCGCCAAGGTGCTGCGGTCGCGTTTTTTGGGGCAGAATTCATTGGTCGATTTTAAGCTTGAGCAAGGCGCGGTGCTGACCGCTTCGGTGCCCTCAGTGTTTTTGCCAAAGCCTGACACGCTGTTTTGGCTGCTGGCGCCACGCAAGAATTGCTACGTCTTTCCCCGCTCTGAATGACGCCCAAGCGCGGTTATGATCGATGGCGTGCGCGGTCGGGATGTTTGCTCCACGCCAAATAATCGACCAAGGATTTGCCGGGCTCCTCAACAAATACGGCTGGCATGGCGTCAAGCCGCGTGATTTCATCCACCCGGAGGGTGACAAACCCCTGCGTGCTTTCACACCAAGCGGCTAGGGTCCACAGCCGCCCCCAATAATCCAGCGCCAAAGGTCGCAATCGCCGTATTTGGGAGCCAATCGTAATCTGCATCAACTGTTTCGAACGAATGGCCTGCCTGAGTTTTGGCATATGCTGAAAGCCGCGGGCGGCATCGGCGAAAGGGTAGGTGGCAAAGGACCAACCCGAGGCTGCAGCGCTATCTTCGGGTAAAACCCCGTCTATGCGCCGCGACAGGGCTTTTGCGGCGGCCGAAAGCTCGGCATCTTCACTTTCCCCCACGGCTGCCAATCCCAAATGCAGCGCCTCCAGCTCAGTTTTCGTCAAATTGAGCGCCGGCAGCGTGTAGGCGGCGGTGATTTGATATCCGAGGCCGCGCTCACCGCGAATGGGCACGCCAGAAGCTGCCAAAGTGTCCATGTCGCGATAAAGCGTACGGAGCGACACGCCAACAAGCTCTGCCAAATCGCAAGCCCGGTAGAGATTTCCATCGCGTAGGATTTGAATCAGGGAAAAAAGACGGTCTTTGCGTGCCATACTGACAGAATAATGGCAGTTGAGTGTCCACACAACGGCAAAATGTTGCGAACCTGCTTTCTGCTCCGGCACAACTGGCTTAGAAACAGCCAACACTTCATCTAAGGATACACGATATGACCCCTGCATTTCTCACAAACATCCCTCCGATGGGCTATTTGATCATAGCCCTTGTCGTCTTGGTTCTATTCGGCCGCGGAAAAATCTCTGCCATGATGGGCGAAATGGGCAAAGGCATCACCGCCTTCAAAAAAGGCGTCAATGATGGCCAGCAAGAGATTGAGGAAGCCGCATCCGAAGGCGCAAAAGATGTGACGCCTGATACGGAAAAAGACAAATCCTAATCACTATTACCTCTTTGACATAAGGAAGGGTCTCGATGTTTGGATTGGGATGGGCTGAGATACTGGTCGCGGCTGTCGTGGGGCTGATTGTCATCGGTCCTAAAGAATTGCCCGGCGTGTTTCGCAAAATTGGTCAATTTGTCGGTAAAGCCAAGGCCATGGCCCGTGATTTCAGCCGGGCGATGAACGACGCTGCTGATGATGCGGGCGTGAAAGATGCGATGGACTCGGTCAACTCTCTCAAAGACGGGGTGCGCAGCGTCTCGGATCCGACCACCAAGTGGAAAGATTTCGTACCGGGATCTGAAATTGGAAAACTGTCAGAAGAGCGGGCTGAAAAAGCCAAGAAAATGCATGATGCCATGGCTGAAAGAGCGCAGCAGCGCCTTGACGCGGAAAAAGTGACGAAGGCCGTGGCCTCCAAGGAGACCCAAAAACCTGCGGCAGCTAAAAAACCCGCGCCGGCTAAGAAACTTGCGGCTGCTAAGAAACCTGCGGCAGCCAAGAAACCAGCGGCTGCGAAAAAATCGGCGACGCCCAAAAAATCTGCGGCTAAAAAGGCTGCTCCAAAACCTGGTAAAGATACATGAGCCGCGAAGACGAAAACCTAGACGATTCTTCTGCCCCTCTGATCGAACATTTGACAGAGCTGCGCACATGCCTAATCCGGGCTGCGCTTGCCTTTATCGTTGGTCTGTTCGCCTGTTTCTTCGTGGCGGAATATATCTTGAATTTCCTGGCTGAACCCATTGCCGAAATTTTACGCCGCCGCGGTGAACTCGCACAGTTGATTTTCACGGCGCCACAAGAAAAATTCTTTGTTTTGATCCGCATATCGGTGATTTTTGGCCTCGGGGTCTCTTCGCCTGTGATCGGCTATCAACTTTGGCGCTTTGTCGCGCCAGGCCTATATAAGGCCGAAAAAAATGCCTTTTTGCCCTTTATCATCGCCTCGCCTGTTCTTTTCCTGATGGGGGCTGCTTTTGCCCATTATGTCGTCAGTCCGCTGGCTCTCAACTTCTTTATTGGATATGCCGATATCATGCCGACGGTGACCGCCTTATTGACGGGAACTGAGGTGCAAGTGGCTGATACCGCCTTGAAGACGCGGTTTCTCGGGTCAGTCCGCGAGACTTTGGACATTGTTTTGAAATTCATCATGGCCTTCGGCATATGTTTCCAATTGCCAGTTTTGCTGACCTTGATGGGCAAAGCGGGCTTGGTCTCTGCGATAGGCCTGCGGGCTGTGCGCAAATATGCTATTGTTGGTATTTTGATCCTCGCTGGGATCGTCACGCCACCGGATGTGGTGACTCAAATTATTCTTTTCGTGGTGGTTTATGGGCTTTACGAAATATCGATTTGGTTGGTTGTCTATGTGGAGCGTAAACGCAACGCGTTCTTGAAAGAGCAGGGCGTCTCTGACGAAGATCTGTTTGCGGATGAGGATGAAGATGGCACCGGGGGGCAAGCATGAGTGATGCGGCTTTGATCCGAATTGCCAATGCGCTAGAGCGTATGTCGCCCGCCCCGCTTGAGGCTCCTGACGTTGCCGAGGCGGAGGCGTTTTTGTGGCACACAAGCCCCGATCAGTTGGAGCCGATTGCCAAAGTGTCTCGGGTTGATCTTGATCTGCTCGTCGGCATCGACCGGTCGCGGGACGTTTTGCTTGAAAACACCCTGCGCTTTGCGCGCGGCATGTCGGCGAATAATGCGCTGTTGTGGGGCGCGCGAGGGATGGGAAAATCCTCTCTGGTCAAAGCGGTGCATGCGCAGATCAATGCGCAAGGCCTGCCGTTGAAAGTGGTCGAGCTGCAACGCGAAGATTTGCCGTCGGTCACGCGCCTTCTGGCCTTGCTACGCGGCGCGCCCTATCGCTTTTTACTGTTCTGTGATGATCTATCCTTTTCCCATGATGACCAGCATTATAAGTCTCTCAAAGCTGTTTTGGATGGGGGCATCGCGGGGCGTCCAGACAATGTGATCTTCTATGCCACCTCAAACCGCCGGCATCTCATGCCCCGCGATATGATCGAAAACGAGCGATCAAGCGCTATCAATCCGGGCGAGGCCGTTGAAGAAAAGGTCAGCCTGTCGGACCGTTTCGGGCTGTGGTTGGGCTTTCATCCGTGTGATCAAGATCAATACCTGAGTATGATTGAGGGCTACTGCGCGGCTCATGGGGTCGCGGTAGACCCTGAGGTGCTGCGTGCAGAGGCGATCGAATGGCAGGCGACACGCGGCTCTCGTTCGGGCCGCGTGGCCTGGCAATTCTTCGTAGATTTGGCCGGCCGCCATGGGGTGGTGGTCTAGGTCGCCAAATCTTGCATTCTAAATATAGTCATCGGGATCGACGGATTCGAGGCCTTTGCGCACTTCAAAGTGCAAAAATGAAGGCGTTCCCGCGCGTACCTTGGCGATCTCTTGGCCGCGCGTGACCGCATCTCCTTTCTTCACCAATAGGTTGTCGACATTTGTGTAGACTGTCAGCAATCCATCGGCGTGTTTGATGACAACAATAGCAACGCCCTTTGTGTCTTCGGTGATGGCCGCGACGGTGCCGACATCGGCGGCAGATACCGCCGCGCCCTCTGGGGCCCCAATATCAAGGCCCTCATTTGTCCCTTTTTTATAGCTGCGAATAATCGTACCGCTGACCGGCCGCATGAAGCGGGCGTCGCTTTGCGAGGCTTGGGTTACGGGGCCGGTATTGGCCACAGGCACAGGCACGGTCACAGGCGCCGTGGCGTCGGCGGTCGCTGGCGTCGTCATCACCTCAGCTGGGAGCAGTTCGCTGCGCGGTTGCGGGCGGGTGCTGCTGGGCGGTGTGGGGGTGATCGAGCCTTCGCCTGGCGCGCTGACTGGAGTGGGTCGGTTTTGAGTGATAGGGATCAACAGATACTGCCCAGGACGCAGCTCCGTGGTCAGGCTAAGACTGTTCCATTTCGCGAGATCCTCGGCAGAGACCGAATAGAGCCGAGAAATTGTATAGACCGTTTCACCATCAACGACCCGGTGGCGCTTGGGCTCTGCGGGCTTTGGTCCGGCGCTTGGATCATCTGACAATTCACTAATGTCTACCACGGTTGGGGTGAGCGGGGCGCCATCTGCTGCCACAGCTGTCATATTTGAGGGCAGGGCAATCACTTCGCCATAGCGCAAGATCGCCTCCTGCGGGATGCCATTAAATCGGCCCAACCGATCTGCATTGACGCCAATGCGTGCGGCGACATCGCCAATTCGATCACCTGTTCTGGCCAGGACAACTTGATAGCTTGGGAATGTGATGACCCCGCGTGCATCGGGCTCAGGGCGCTCCGCCACCGCAGTTGCAGCCGCGCTTGTTGTGTCTAAAATCCCGCCAAATTGATCGCGGACATCCAAGCTAAAACTATTCGTGCAGCCTGCAATTGCCGTGGCTGCAAGAAACGGTATTATGTACTTCGTGCCAAATTTCAGTGCCATTATACTCTCCTCACCCGGACCTCTTATTGTGAGGTCTCTTAGTTACTCTCTTTGCCCAGACCTTCGAGAAGCGGCACAAAGCGCACGGCTCTGAGCTCTTGGTAATCTAAACCCTCTTCGGTTTTCGTCACCTTGACCAAAGTCTGCACGGTATCCGACTGCCCGACTGGCAAAACCATAATACCGCCTATGCGCAATTGTGCCAACAGGGGGCCGGGCGGATCTTCGCTTGCGGCGGTCAAGAGGATACGATCAAAGGGCGCTTGCTCTGGCAGCCCGCGGCTGCCATCGGCGGTAAAGGCAATGATATTAGAAATATCCTCGGCCTCAAACACCCGACGCGCGGCTTTGACAAGACGGCTGTGTCGATCCACGGTATAAACCCGCCGGGCCAATTGGCTCAATATGGCCGCCTGATAGCCTGACCCCGTGCCAATTTCCAAAACCTTACTGCGCGGTTGCACGTCCAGCGCTTCGGTCATCAAGGCCACAATGGACGGCTGGGAGATGGTCTGACCACAGGCAATGGGCAGCGGCGTGTCTTCATAGGCGCGATCTTCAAAGGTTCCGCGAATATATTTGCCGCGATCGACTTTCTCCATAGCCGTGAGCACACGCTTGTTGGTCACACCATGTGAGCGCAGGGAGAACAAAAATTGCATTTTGCGTTCAGCGGCTGGGTCCATCTTTTAGCCCAGAATTCTAGCCAGGTTTGCCAGTTGGTCATGCGCGGTCAAATCTGCGCGCATGGGTGTGAGAGAGATATAGCCGTCCAAATTAGCCGCGGCGTCAGTGCCATCCTGTGTTGGAGCTTGCTGGGGCCGGCCGTGCATGAATAAGAATTTTCGGCCATTTGGCGCATTGGTGGCATGTGCACCAAAGGCCCCGTCACCACGATACCCTTGTTTAACAGCCTTCATCCCCAAGACTCCAGAGGCCGGAACAGGTGGGAAATTAATGTTGTAAAACAATGCATAATCTTCAGCGCGCGCAAAACCCGCATCCAGACAGGCTTGAATGGCCGCAACACCGTGACCGGCACTGGCCTCAAAACTATTGTCCAAATCCGTGTTTTGCGGTCCGTAAAACTGCGAAAGGGCAATAGAGGGAACCCCGGCAAGAGCCGCTTCCATCGCCGCACCAATGGTGCCGGAATAGACGGTATTTTCCGCCGAGTTATTGCCTTTGTTAACGCCGGATAAAACCAAATCTGGGCGCTGGGGCAATAGATCGTTGAGCCCAGCCAGGATGCAATCGGCCGGAGAGCCTTCTACTGCAAACTTTCGCTCCGCATATTGATGCACAAGCACGGGTTTCGTGTAAGAAATACAATGGCCAACACCCGATTGCTCAGATTGTGGCGCCACTGTCCAAACCTCACCCTCGGGGCCAGCCAGCTGGATTGCGAGATCATGCAGCACCTGCAGGCCGGGCGCCATAATTCCGTCGTCATTTGTGATAAGTATACGCATAGACCTTGGTTAAAAGGTTGTGCCGCGGCGGGCAAGCCTGATCGACCCGCAGCCCAAGCATTTTCTCCAGCAAGGTAAAAATATACGCAGTTACGCGGCGGCAAACAGGTCTAGGGCTGTAATTATCCGGGCCGCTTCGCTGTCGCAACTGCTCAAGGCAATGCGATCTTCACCGGGATAGAAGCGCGCGCGCGTGGCCGTGGGCATGGGGGCGGGGGTGAGGATTTCGACTTTGGGACCGGTTTTAGCGGTCTCTGCCTGCCAGCTTTTGGCCAAGGCAATCTGCGCCGATTTTGTGGCGCCATAGCTGCCAAAGAATTTTTTCCCGCCGCAGGGATCGTCAAAGAAAACAGCAGTTCCGCTCTGATGCAATAAGGGCGCGATATTGGGGATCAACATGCCAGTGGTGGTGACGTTGAGCTTGATTGACTTGTCCCAATCGCGGGCATCTATGCAATTGGTCGGCGCCAGAGGGGCGGCATGTATTGCGCAATGGGCCCATAGGTGCAGCCCGCCCCAGCGATCATGGATCGATCGGCACAGGTGGCGCACGGCATTTACATCCGTGACATCAATGGGCGCGAGGGTTGCTTGGCCACCGCAGGCTTGGATGCGGTCATCCAATTCTTCAAGCCCACCCGTGGTCTTTGCTACAGCGACAATGTGAAATTTCTGCGCAAGCTGAAGCGCCAAAGCTGCGCCAAGCCCACGCGAGGCGCCAGTGATGAGAAGGGGATATGTCATATGGCGCGTCATGGGGGCAAATGCGCAGCAGGTCAAGGGGCCCGGCGCTACTCAGCAGCCTTCATTTGAAACCCGCTGGAAATTTGATCTGAGGGTATCACGGGATAGTCGCCGCTGAAACAAGCGTCGCAATATTGCGGCTGTGCGCTGTCGCGGTCGGTGCCGCCAACCGCGCGGTAAAGCCCATTCAGCGAGATAAATTTCAAACTGTCGACGGCCAAATGTTGGCGCATCTCCTCTTCGGACATGGTCGCGGCCAATAGTTTTTCGCGATCTGGCGTATCTACTCCATAAAAGCAGGGCCAAGCCGTTGGCGGACTGGCGATGCGGAAATGCACTTCAGCGGCGCCAGCGTCTAGGATCATTTCTTTAATCTTGCGCGATGTGGTTCCGCGCACAACGCTGTCGTCCACCAAAATTACCCGCTTGCCGCGGATCAAAGCCCGGTTCACATTTAGCTTCAAACGCACGCCCATGTTGCGAATTTGCTCGCTGGGCTCAATGAAGGTCCGGCCCATATACTGATTGCGAATGATGCCCATAGCGTAGGGAATGCCCGATTCAAGTGAAAATCCGATCGCCGCAGGCGTGCCACTGTCGGGCACAGGGCAAACGAGGTCGGCTTCTACCGGCGCTTCTTTGGCCAATTCGCGGCCGATGGCCTCGCGGGTTTCATAAACGCTTCGGCCGCCGAGGATGCTGTCGGGGCGGCTGAAATAGATGTGCTCGAAGACACAAAACCGCGGCCGCGCCGGGCGAAAAGGGTAACTGCTTTCGACGCCATTGGCGGTGATAACCACCATCTCGCCGGGGTGAATTTCGCGCACAAACTCGGCGCCAGTGATATCTAAAGCGCAGGTTTCGGAGCTCAGTACCCAACCATCGCCCAATTGACCCAAGACCAAAGGCCGCACGCCCAACGGATCGCGCACGCCAATCAGCTGGGTTTGTGTCATGGCAACGATGGAAAACGCCCCTTCAACGCGGCGCAACGCATCTTCCATCCGTTGCGGGATGTTCTGCTGGAGGCTGCGGGCCATGAGGTGAATAATGCATTCGCTGTCCGAGGAGGATTGGAAAATCGACCCGCGTCCAATCAATTCTTTGCGCAGAGAATTGGCATTGGTAATATTGCCATTATGCGCAATCGCCGCGCCGCCCATGGAAAACTCACCGAAAAAGGGCTGCACATCGCGCATCGCCGTGTTGCCCTTGGATCCGGCGGTCGAATAGCGCACATGTCCGATCGACAGATCGCCCGGCAGCTGCTCCATAATTTTTGCACTGGTAAAATTGTCGCGAACATAGCCAAAGCGGCGCACAGAATTGAAGCCGAGGGTTTCATCATGGGTGACAATGCCGCCAGCCTCCTGGCCGCGATGTTGCAAAGCATGTAAGCCAAGGGCGGTGAAATTCGCCGCATCCGCTGTCCCAATCACCCCAAACACGCCGCATTCTTCGCGCAGTTTATCGTCGTCAAAGGGATTTGTGTGCATCTGGTCCAACGGTTGGGTCACGCGATAGGCTCCGGTATATGACGTTACACCCCATGCCTTACGCCATCACAGCAGGCATGTCACTTTGACAATGCGAAAAACACGGTGTTTTTCTCATAAAAATGAAAAAAAACACGGCCTGCGTTCTGGAGCGATCGGTTAAAATTACCGACGTTTAAAGGGAATTTATGCGCTGCACTCGCCAACCAGTTGATCGTATTGAGTTCTTAACCAACCCAATGCGGCTTCCGGGTTTTGATCCTGTACATCGTCCACATAGCGCTCAAAGACTGCGGCTGAGCGTGATGTCTCTAGCGCCACAATATCTTGGTTCGGCATCACGGTGAAGTAGATGAAAAACCCGACGGCCACCAAGATAACACCGCGCGCCACTCCGAAGAAAAAGCCCAGCATTTGGTCAAAGCCCCCAAAGATGGAGCGTTGCACAATGGCCGAAAACAGCGGTGTGAAGAGGGAGACCAAGAGCAAGGACAGCGCAAAGACGATGGCAAAGCTGGCGACAATCAACAATTCGCAGCTGTCACCCAACATATCGCCCAGATAAGGAATTTGCCGAACCAAAGGTTTCGCTGTGTCAGCAAAGACAAATGCGACAAAAGCCGCGGCGATCCAGCCCGCAATCGCTGTAATTTCGCGCACAACGCCACGAGAATAGGCCAACAATGCTGACATCACGATCACGACCGCGACACCACCGTCGACTATTGTAAAACCGTCCACTGTGCTTCTCCACTCTGCGCTATTCAGCGGCTTCCGAACAGGTCTTCAACAAATTGAGCCAAATCATCAATCGGCCGAAATGTCATTCCCGCAATTTCTTCAAGTTTTTTGGCGGCCGGCGCCAGCGCCTGACAGAAACCAAGTTTCTGCGCTTCTTTCAACCTATTTTCTGCCTGAGAGACGGGTCTTAACGCGCCTGAGAGCGAAATTTCTCCAAAAATAACGGCATCTCTTGGCAAAGCTGCGTCTTCGCGGGCGGAAATTAAGGCTGCGGCCACGGCCAGGTCAGCCGCCGGTTCTGTGACACGCATACCTCCGGCCACATTTAAGTAGACATCTAGACCGGTGAAGGGGATGCCGCAGCGGGCTTCCAATACGGCAAGAATCATCGCCAGCCTTTGCCCATCCCAGCCAACAACGGAGCGTCGCGCCTGCCCGTGCGGCGAGGGGGCGACAAGGGCTTGAAATTCGCAGAGGACTGGGCGCGTGCCCTCTATCCCGGCAAAGACCGCGGAGCCTGCTGTTGTCTTGCCGCGTTCGGACAAAAAGAGAGCAGAGGGGTTTTTGACTTCGACCAAACCCTTGCCGGTCATCTCAAAAACACCAATTTCATCGGCCGGCCCGAAGCGGTTTTTCACGGCGCGCAACAGGCGAAACTGATGATTGCGCTCGCCTTCGAAGTATAAAACCGTATCGACCATATGCTCCACCACCCGGGGCCCGGCGATTTGCCCATCTTTGGTGACATGCCCGACCATAATCACCGCCACGCCCTTGCGTTTGGCATAGCTGGTCAGCTCATGGGCGGAGGATCTTACTTGGCTAACCGAGCCGGGGGCCGCTTCGATGTGATCGGCCCACATGGTTTGAATGGAATCGATGATGACCAAATCGGGCTTTTCAGCATCCAAGGTGGTCAGAATATCGCGCAGATTGGTCTCAGAGGCGAGGATCACAGGGCTTTCGCTAAGACCAAGGCGATGGGCGCGCATGCGCACCTGCGCGGTGGCTTCCTCGCCGGAGATGTAAATGACCTTCAAACCATTGCGGGCAAAACGCGCTGCGGCTTGCAGCAAAAGAGTGGATTTGCCGATCCCAGGATCCCCACCGACCAAGAGGGCGCTGGCCTTGACCAATCCGCCCCCCAATACCCGGTCCAATTCTGCCACGCCAGCCATGGTGCGCGCGGGTGGTTCTTCCACCGTGGCCAGATCGGTCAGCGTGATGGTCCGGCCCCGTTTGCCGCCAAGAGTTTTACCCGGCCCCGCCGAGAGCGGACCTTGGTCCACCAGAGTGTTCCACTCCATGCAGCTGTCGCATTGACCGGCCCATTTGCTATGAGACGCGCCGCATTTGCTGCAGGTGAATGTCGCTTTGGCCATGTGGTGTCCTTTTCATCTGGCCTTGAGATATAGGGTGCTGCCGATAAAGTAAGCCTGAAAATGTTGAAAGTTACTGTTTAACGCAGGGTCTCAATTGGACCTTCGGCGCGACCATTCACAAATTGCTCCACATAGGGATCGCCGCTTTGCGCCATATCTGTCTGACGACCGCACCATTGAATGGTCCCGCGATGCAGCATGGCCACTTTATCGGCGATGGTGTGCACAGAGGTCATGTCATGCGTTATGGTCATGGCCGTCACCCCCATCTCCACGACGATTTCGCGGATCAATTCGTTGATGACACCGGACATAATGGGGTCGAGCCCGGTGGTGGGTTCATCAAAGAAGATAATTTCTGGTTCGGCGGCAATGGCTCTCGCAAGGCTGACACGTTTTTGCATGCCGCCAGAGAGCTCGGCCGGAAAGCGATCTGCCACGTCCGGCGCCAGACCCACGCGGCGTAATTTTTCGATGGCAATTTCGCGGGCCTCTGCCAGGGGGCGTTTGAGCGCGCCGCGCTGAAGCCGGAACGCTACATTTTGCCAGACCGGCATTGAGTCGAAGAGTGCACCGCCCTGAAACAGCATGCCAAAACGGCTCAGAAAGGCGTCGCGTTTGACCTTGGTGACATCTTGCCCATCGACCAAAATCCGCCCCTTGTCCGGTTGGATGAGCCCTAGAACTGTTTTGATCAAAACAGATTTTCCGGTGCCCGAACCGCCGACGATTACCATGCTTTCGCCGCGCTCGACGGTTAAATTCACCCCACGCAGCACATGATTGGAGCCAAAGGATTTATGTATGTTTTCAAAGGTTATCATGCTGTAAAGAATACCGCTGTGAGCAGGAAATTTGCCGCCAAAATCAAAACCGCTGCCGCTTGCACGGAAGCTTTGGTTGCCGCGCCCACGCCCTGCGCGCCGCGGCCCGAGTTCAGCCCATAATAGCATCCCATCAATGTGGCGATAAACCCAAAGGCCATGCCCTTGGCCATTGAGGAGAGGATATCGGCAGAGGTTAGGAAGTTCATCGTGTTTAAAATATAGGTGGCGGGGTTAAAGCCTAGGGTTTGTGTGGCGACGATAAAACCGCCAAAAATGCCGATGCTATCGGCCACGGCGACCAAGACGGGCCCCGCCATGAGCCCAGCCAAGACCCGCGGCATCACCAAATATTTCATCGGGGCGGTGGACAGGGTGACAAGCGCATCAATTTGTTCCGTGACTTTCATCGTGGCCATTTCAGCGGCGATGGAACTTGTGACACGCGCAGCAATCATCAACCCCACCAAAACCGGTCCCAATTCGCGCACCATGCCAATAGCAACAATTTGCGGCACAACCTCAGGAGCGTTGAAGCGCGACCCGCCGGAGTAAATTTGCAAAGCCAAAGCCGCCCCGGTGAACAGGGCGGTCAACCCGACGACGGGCAGGGACAGGTAGCCGACATTCAACAGCGCGGTGAAAAATTCGCGCAGATAAAATGGCGGGCGAAAGACATGGGACAGGGTGGCCAGCGCAAAGAGCACCAAACGGCCCAAAGCGGAAATCGCATCGATGCATAAGCGCCCCAGCGCACGGACAATCAAGATCATCTGCGCGTTCATTGATTCACATAACGCCGCGCATAGCGGGCGCCCAGCGATGTGAGAATTTCATAACCGATCGTCCCGGCTTTATCTGCCAATTCATCCACCGATTGATAGGGACACAGGATATCCAAAGTCTCGGGCGGTTGTGGCAAGGCTGTGACATCCACGCCAATCATATCCATTGAGACCCGTCCGACGATGGGGCAGGCTTGGCCCTCGTGCCACAGCGACGCGTTATTGTACAGGGCGCGCAGCAGCCCATCGGCATAGCCGGCGGCGACAGTTGCGATCCGGGCAGGGGCACTGGCGCTCCAGCTGTTGCCATAGCCCACGGTTTCCCCTTCCGCAACATCGCGAATTTGAATCACCGGCAAAGACAAATGCACCACAGCTTCGGCCTGAGCATAGGGCGCGCCGCCATACAGGCCGATACCCGGGCGGGTCATGTCAAAATGATACTCCGGTCCCAGTAGTATCCCGCCCGTCGCGGCCAGCGAGCGTTTCAAGCCCAAGCCATCGGTCATTGCGCAAAATTGCGCCAATTGTTGCCGGTTCATCGGATGATCGGGTTCATCGGCACAGGCCAGGTGACTCATGACCAAACTTGGGTTTAATCCAACCACCAAATCCCGTACCGCCTCCCATTCCGAGGCCTCCATGCCCAAGCGGTTCATGCCGGTGTCAAGCTGGACCCCAAAGGCATGGCCGGGTAGGGCTTCCAAATGGCGCGTCAGCTGGTCCAAAGAGTTAAGCAAGGGCACGAGATGCAGATCATGGATCATGTCCGTATCGCCCCGCATGTGCCCAGAGAATACATAAATAGTCACATTATCGCCCAATTCACGGCGAATTGCCGAGGCCTCTTCTGCGGCGGCCACAAAGAAATGTCGCACCCCCGCAGGATAGAGCGTGCGTGCAACCCGCCCGGAATCCAGACCATAGCCATCGGCTTTGACCACAGCGGCCGTTTCAACATTTTCGGCAGACATGCGATCTAAAGTGGACCAATTGTTGGTGATCCCCTTCAGATTAATCGTTAAATTTCCTGTGCTCATGGGGCGCTTCGGTCCTGCTATTTATAAATTTCACCGGGATTTTATGCGCCGAATTGGGCAGAGGGTCAATCGACTGATGCTTTAGAATTCATCCTCAAGCGATTGTTGCCATGGTTTGACGAGATTGCCAAAGCGGGTGAACTGCCCTTCAAAACTCAACTCGACTGTGCCAATTGGCCCATGCCGCTGCTTTCCGATGACCACCTCGGCCTTCCCATGCAGCCGCTCCATTTCTTCTTGCCATATGGCCATTTTGTCGAGCTCGTGATCGCCCGGTTTTTCGCGTTCTTTGTAATATTCTTCGCGGAACACAAACATTACCACATCCGCATCCTGCTCAATCGAGCCAGATTCGCGCAGATCTGACAATTGTGGCCGCTTGTCTTCACGGTTTTCCACCTGACGCGAGAGCTGTGAAAGGGCGACCACTGGAATATCAAGCTCTTTGGCGATGGCTTTGAGGCCCATAGTGATCTCGGAAATCTCATTCACCCGGTTTTCTGACCGTCCAGTGCCGCGGACCAGTTGCAGATAGTCCACAAATAATGCGTCCAGCCCATGGGTTCGCTTCAAACGGCGTGCGCGGGCGGCCAGCTGGCTGATCGGCAGGGCCGGGGTATCATCAATGAACAAAGGCGCCGCCTCCAGCTCCTTAGCCGCATCGACAATTCGGCGAAACTCGCCCTCAGTAAAATCACCCCGACGAATTTGGTTTGAGGGGATTTCCGCCACTTCAGATAAAATACGCGATGCAAGCTGTTCGGCGGACATTTCAAGGCTGAAAAAACCAACAACCCCGCCGTCAACTGCACCCTCTTCACCAGAGAGTGTGATCCCTTTTTTATAGGCGCGTGCGATGTTAAACGCGACATTGGTGGCCAATGACGTTTTGCCCATTGAGGGGCGACCGGCCAAGATTAGAAGATCTGACCGGTGCAGCCCGCCCAGCTTTTTGTCCATATCAATCAGCCCGGTCGATACGCCGGCGAGTCCGCCTTCGCGTTGATAGGCGGCATTGGCGACTTTAACCGCATCGGTGACGGCGGTGAGAAACGATTGGAAGCCTTGCTCGGTCTGGCCTTGCTCAGCCAAGGCATAGAGTTTTTGTTCAGCTTCAATAATTTGCTCGTTAGACTCGCTTTGCACTTCAACGCGGGCCGCCTTCGCAGCGATCTCATTGCCCACGTCGATCAACTCGCGGCGGATGGCGAGGTCGTAGATCATTTCGGCATAATCGCGCACGGCAAAAGAGGATATTGCCGCGCCTGCGAGTCGCATCAAATATGCAGGCCCACCTAATTCCGCGAGCCCCGCATCATCTTCCAAAAAGGCCTTCAAAGTGACGGGGCTGGCTAGATTATTTTTGGCGATGCGGGCGGCTGCGGTCTCAAATATCCGCGCATGTACCGGGTCATAAAAATGTTCAGCTCGCAAAATTTGCGCGACGCGGTCGAATAGATCGTTGTTCGTGAGGATGGCGCCAAGCAATTGTTGTTCGGCCTCAATGGAATGCGGCACGCCAAGAGGCGCCACGTCGCTCGCGGGGGGCTGCAGATTCGCAATCTCACTCATATCCGTCTCCTCAATGGTCCACGCTTACTGCAGTTCAGGATGTTTGGCCATGTGGAACAGATCGGTGCACAACCTGTGGATAAGCCAGGGATTGGGAGCTCATACCGGCTAATTTGTCGATCCTGCGCTAGATCTAGTAGCGCGCGACTGCCTGTGTACTTTGCAGCGCAATAGAGCCGCCACAGCGCGCCAGCTTGTCCACATTCTGTACACAGGTTTATCCTAGGAAATTATTTGGCGCGCGCGTCTTGCCACGCTTCGGGAGATTTCAAAAAGATTTCCACCTCGCGCAGGGTCTTACTATCAAATGCGCCCTGCGCTCGGGCTTCCACCAGAACGTCCCACCACGTGCATAGGTGATGTAAAGTCACCCCATGATCGCCGAGGGTTTTTTCGGTCTGCGGGAAAATTCCGTAATAAAAAATCACCGCCGTATGCGCGCAGGTTGCGCCGGTCTCTCGAATGGCATCGACAAAAGAGATCTTGGATCCACCATCGGTGGTCAGATCTTCTACCAGCAGAACTCGTTGCCCTTCGGACATGGCTCCTTCAATGCGGGCGTTGCGGCCGTAGCCTTTGGGTTTTTTCCGAACATAGGTCATCGGGAGCGCCATCCGCTCGGCCACCCAGGCGCCAAATGGAATACCGGCGGTCTCGCCGCCGGCGACATTATCAAATGCTTCAAACCCGGCGTTGCGCATCACAGTCACAGTCAGAAAATCCATCAAAGTGCTGCGAATACGCGGGAAGGAAATCAGTTTGCGGCAATCTATATAGGTTGGAGATGGCTTGCCAGAGGCCAATATAAAGGGCTCATCGGCATTGAAATGCACGGCTTTAATTTCCAGCAGCATTCTAGCGGTCAATCGCGCGATTTCACGTTGGTCGGGATAGCTTGTTGGTATCATGAGCAGGGCCCTTTGTTGCTATGCGCTCAGCTCGACACGGTCCAGTGAAGATCAAAGCCAGGATTGAAGAGAGTGACCGTACCGGCGCCCGAGTCGATATGCTTGGGAAATTGTACCGGGTCGCCCTTCGTGAGGGTGATCGTATCGGCATTCGGCGCCAGGCCGTAAAACTTTGGGCCAAAAAGAGCGGTGAAACCTTCGAGCCGATCCAGCGCTCCGGCAGCTTCAAAAACTTCCGCCAAACACGACATGGTATTTGTAGCCGAAAACACACCGGCGCATCCGCAGGCGCCCTGCTTTGCCTCATCGGTATGGGGGGCGCTGTCGGTGCCTAGGAAATAACACGGATTGCCGCTTGTTGCCGCGTCAAGCAGGGCCATGCGATGGGTCTCGCGTTTGGCAACAGGCAGACAATAATAATGGGGCTTTATTCCGCCAGCGAGAATGTGATTGCGGTTGATGATCAGGTGATGGGTCGTGATTGTGGCGGCCAGCTGGCCCGGATCAGATTTTGCATAGTCAGCGCCCTCGGCGGTTGTGATATGCTCCATAACTACTTTCAGCCCCGCCACCCGGCGGCGCAGAGGATCGAGAACCCGGTCAATAAACACCGCCTCGCGATCAAAAATATCAATATCCGCATCGGTGACCTCGCCATGCACGCACATGGGCATACTAATTTCGGCCATCTTCTCCAGCACCGGTTGCAGCTTGTCAAAATCTCTCACGCCGCTGGCTGAATTGGTCGTCGCTCCGGCAGGGTAAAGTTTGGCCGCCGTCACCAGTCCCGAGGCATGGGCCGCGGCCAAGTCTTCTGGGTCACTTTGTTCGGTCAAATAGAGTGTCATGAGCGGTTGGAAATCCGACCCAGCGGGCAGGGCGGCCATAATGCGGCTACGATAGGCTGCGGCCTGGGCTGCGGTCACCACCGGCGGGACCAGATTTGGCATGATAATGGCGCGTCCAAAATTACGCGCGCTTTCCGGTGCCACAGCCTTCAGCATGTTGCCATCGCGTAAATGCAGATGCCAATCATCGGGGCGGGTGAGAGTCAAACGATCTGTCATAGCTGCTGTTTAACCGGGCCGGAGGGGCGCTGCCAGGGCAAATTTGCTTTACATAGAGAGCGTTTGCAATCAAGCGCGCACCTCTTGTATGGCGCGGCGGTACGACCCATGATAATGGTTCGGTAAATAGTCACGAAAATAGGAGATGCGCCGATGTTGACCTTTGTCCTTTCTGTGATTGCAGGTTTCGCCACCCCTTTTGTAGAGCCATTCTTGACCAAGTTGATTCAGCCGCGTTTGGATAAATTTCCTGTGCATGAGGTTGAATACCGCACGATTACCTTCGTTTTTCTGCTACTCGGCGTCGCCATCGCTGCGATATCCTCGGGTGTGGTGGTCTCGGCTTTCACGGTTTTGTTCGGTGGACTCTTGGGTCTTTTCGGACTGCGCTTGTTCAAAGTGATCAAATCTGTGACGAGCGGCACCGAAGGAGATGCCCAGGACCGCTAGGCGCCAGCTGATCTATGCAGCGGTTGCATAGCGGGAATGTGGTTTTTTGCACTGCCCAACCCTGTGGATCGTACCTACTTACGGGTCAACGCGACACAGGAGCTTTTCAAATGGCAATTATCGTAGACGTCCCACACGGCAACCGCATCGCCGCCGGTCTGAACCGAGTGTTCAACGGCATTCTTAACTTCCTGGTATCCATCAGCACAGCGCAATCGCGTGTGCGTCAGATTGAATTTCTCTGCGCCCTGACCGATGAAGAGCTGGCCGAGCGCGGCCTGTCCCGTCAAGACATCGTGCGCTATGTCTACCGCGACGCCTATTACATCTAAGTGAGCTATGCCTCAGGCGCTGGCCTGAGGCACTTGGTCCCGACGTTTGCCCCTCGGTTGATCCTTCATCATCCATTAGGTTTGCAATTTTGCGCCCATGGTCGTCTTGAGCATGAATCTCCGCGTAATGCCAATTTGGAACAGGCCTGGTGTTGCCACTGGGAAGTGAATATCTGCAATACTCTATTGTCATGCAGAAGCCTTTGCTCAAACAAAGATCCGAGCCGGCTTACCTCAAAGAAAACCCGTCATTAAAACCATATTCAATATGGGCACCTGGCAGAAATTTAGAATTTCAGACCCAGATTGAAACCTAGTGCGTTGATTGGTTTGATATAATCGCGCGAGGGTGCCGGGGTGCGCGCACCCAGGAGGCATTTTTGCCCTTGGCGGTTTTCAGCGGCGGCGCAGTTAGAAGGCAAAAACTCCCCGCCGAGGCGAGGAGTTTTCAATCTTTTGGGGGCGGCGGGTGCCGCCGCAATTGCGCTTAAGTCAGGCTTTCATCGATCGCCTTGCAGGCCGCAACCAACCCTTTGACTGCGTCGACGGATTTGTTGAACATCGCTTGCTCGTCTTTGTTCATTTGAATGTTGATGACGCGCTCAACGCCGCCGCCGCCGATTACAGTTGGCACGCCGACATACATGCCCTTGAGGCCCAAAGCGCCATCGACATAGGCCGCACAGGGCAGAACACGCTTTTGATCGCGCAGATAGGCCTCGGCCATTTCAATCGCAGATGTGGCCGGAGCATAATAGGCCGAACCTGTTTTGAGCAGCCCGACGATCTCGGCGCCGCCATCGCGGGTGCGCTGGATGATCGCGTCCAGCTTGTCTTGCGTGGTCCAGCCTATGCTGACCAGATCGGGCAAGGGGATGCCGCCGACGGTCGAGTAGCGGGCCAGGGGCACCATAGTGTCACCGTGACCACCCAAAACAAAGGCTGTTACATCCCGCATTGACACATTGAACTCGAGGCTCAAGAAGTGACGGAACCGCGCGCTGTCGAGCACGCCAGCCATGCCGCAGACCATATTATGCGGCAGGCCAGAGAATTCGCGCAGCGCCCAGACCATCGCGTCAAGCGGGTTGGTGATACAGATCACAAAGGCATTGGGGGCGTGATCGCGGATGCCTTCACCCACAGATTTCATGACTTTGAGATTGATTCCAAGAAGGTCATCGCGGCTCATGCCCGGTTTGCGCGGCACACCAGCCGTCACAATGCAAACATCCGCGCCGGCGATATCGGCGTAAGATTGCGTACCGGACATGGCGGCATCAAAGCCTTCGGAGGGGCCAGATTGTGCGATATCCAAGGCTTTGCCTTCGGGCATGCCTTCCGCAATATCGAAAAGCACGATGTCGCCGAGTTCTTTAAGGGCGGCTAAATGAGCCAACGTGCCACCGATCATACCGGAGCCAATGAGAGCAATTTTGGGTCGTGCCATGGGGATCTTCCTCAAATGTGAATTTGCAAGAGCGGTTACACCCAAATACGCCGCGTGCCAAGGGAACATCGCGGGAAATCGCATCAGGGCGTGGTGCTCTGGCGTGTCAACGGGTAGGATTTGCTGCAATGCGGCAAAATGCACTTGAATTTTAACTTCGATTGATGGCAGTTATGCGCAACATTATTGCGAGGCTAAAAATGACTCTACGGCCCTATCGTTCTGTTCTCTACATACCGGGCAGCCGGACGCGTGCGCTTGAAAAAGCCCGCAGCATGCCGGTGGATTCGATAATTTTCGACCTCGAAGATGCTGTGGCGCTTGAAGAAAAAGCCTCCGCTCGGGCGACTCTGGTCGCCCATCTGTCGGACGGAGGTTATGGGGTTCGCAGTCAAATTATTCGCATCAATGGGCTAGATACCCCCTGGGCGGCAGTAGATATTGCTGCGATTGCCGAAGCCCGACCGGAGGCGGTTTTATTGCCCAAGGTCGATAACGCCCAAATGATTTCGCAGCTCAGCGCAGCGATGGACCGGTATG
Source organism: uncultured Planktomarina sp. (assembly GCA_943788425.1). Taxonomy (GTDB): domain Bacteria; phylum Pseudomonadota; class Alphaproteobacteria; order Rhodobacterales; family Rhodobacteraceae; genus Planktomarina. Next base: position 19,049 of record CALSQF010000013.1, on the reverse strand, counting down.
ATGGCTTCGAGAACACTCAAATTTGGGCGATGATGGAAACCCCGCGCGGCATTTTGAACGCAGCAGAGATTGCTGACGCGCCGCGTATGGGGGGCATGGTCATGGGGACCAATGATTTGGCCAAGGATCTCAACACGAGGTTCGATCCGACGCGCGCGCCCTTGTTGGCGGCGTTGAGCCACTGTGTCTTAGCTGCAAAAGCGGCCGGAATCGTCATTGTTGATGGGGTTTATAACGCCTTCAAGGACGATGCAGGTCTGCAGATTGAGGCCGCGCAAGGGCGCGATATGGGCTTTGACGGCAAAACCTTGATTCATCCGGCCCAGGTGGCGGTTGCCAATACAGTCTTTGCACCTTCTGATGTGGAACTTGATCTGTCTGAGCGGCAAATCGCGGCCTTTGAGGCGGCGACGGCCGAGGGGCTTGGCGTTGCGGTTGTGGATGGAAAAATCGTGGAGAATTTGCATATTGAGACCGCTCGCGCCACCTTGGCTAAGGCTGCGATGATTGCAAAACTGGAGGACACGGCATGAAGATCTACAGGTTTTTGTCCGAAGACGATTCGTCTAAATTTTGCCACAAAGTGACAGAGGCCCTGTCCAAAGGCTGGGAGCTTTATGGAGATCCGACCTATGCGCATGATGCAACGGTGGGCGTGATGCGCTGTGGCCAGGCCATCGTCAAGGAGGTTGCCGGAGAGTATAGTCCTGAGATGAAACTGGGAGAGCAATAATGAAGACCAGTGCAGGATTGTTTTTTGAAGATTATCGAGTGGGGCAGGTCATCGATCATGCGGTCCCGCGGACGGTGGGGACCGGTGAGCGGGCGCTTTATCACGCGCTTTATCCGGCGCGCCACGCGCTCTATTCCTCCGATCACTTTGCGCAAAACTGTGGTTTGCCGCAAAGCCCGTTGGATGACCTGATCGCTTTTCATGTGGTTTTTGGCAAAACTGTGCCAGATATCTCTTTAAATGCCGTGGCCAATTTGGGCTACGCAGAGGCGCGCTGGCTGCGGCCTGTCTATCCCGGGGATACACTGCGCGCGCGCTCAACTGTCATTGGAGTGAAGCAAAACTCAAGCGGCAAAACAGGCGTTGTTTGGGTGCGCAGTGAGGGGTTCAACCAAGCAGATGAGATGGTGATGTCGTTTGTGCGTTGGGTTATGGTGCGTAAGAGGGATGCAGCGGCCCCTGCGCCGCAAACCGTTGTGCCGACGCTGGCACCGGCCGTTCTAGCATCGGATTTGAGTGTGCCCGATGGGTTGAGCTTTGCCGATTATAACACTGGTTTAGCCGGAAGTTTTTATCTCTATGGTGACTATACCATTGGCGAAGTGATAGACCATGTTGATGGCGTCACTCTGTCAGAGGCCGAACATATGATGGCCACCCGCTTGTGGCAAAATACTGCGAAAGTCCATTTCGATGCCACGACTCGACCAGATGGTCTGCGCTTAATCTATGGTGGGCATGTCATATCCATGGCGCGGGCCTTGTCCTTCAATGGGCTGGGCAATGCGCAAATGCTTGTAGCGATCAACGGGGGAGCCCATGCCAATCCTTGCTTTGCAGGGGACACGTTGCGCGCTTGGAGTGAGGTGCTGGATAAGTCGGAAACCTCTAATCCCTCCGTTGGTGCGTTGCGTTTGCGGTTGGTGGCGCACAAGGGGGTGTCGCCGAATCTGCGCGGAGATGACGGCAAATATCACAGCGATGTGTTGTTGGATCTTGATTATTGGGCCTTGATACCGCGGTAATTCTGCCGCCAGCTAGTGTTTCGTGATCACAAAATTTATTCGTGATCACGAAATGCAAAAAAACGACTATTAACGCCCAGACTGCGGTAATTTGCCCGTCATAACCCTGGCCTTCAGGGCTTGCACATGGCACGAACCCCGTAGAGTATGCTTGGACAAGCTGAGAGGGATATATCATGTCTGATGTTAATCGTGGCAATCGCCCGTTGTCTCCTCATTTGACGATCTACCGTCCTCAAATGACATCGATTTCTTCTATATTTGTGCGCATCACAGGAAACGCCCTTTTGGCCGCGACGCTTTTGTTGATCGCTTGGCTCTTAGCGGCATCGACCAGCGCAGTGGCTTTTGCTTGGGTGCAATGCGTGATCACAAGCTGGTTCGGCGACTTGGTCTTTCTTCTGTCGCTCTGGGCGCTTTGGTATCACATGCTCGGCGGCCTGCGTCATTTGATTTGGGACACCGGTCGCGGATTGGAGTTGAAAACCGCAGAGCGTATGGGTTGGATGATGATCATCGGATCGCTACTTCTCACCGCTCTCACTGTAATTTGGCTGTAAGGAGCGCATGATATGGCTTTTTTGACCGACCGCAAACGCGCAAGCGGCCTTGGCGCTGCGAAAACCGGAACGGAGCATTTTTGGGGTATGACGATTTCCTCCGTGGCTTTGCTCATGCTCGTGCCAGTTTTTCTGTTCACTGTGGGACCAATGATTGGACAAGACTATGAGGCGGTAACAGCCCACTTTGCCCGCCCGTTTCCCGCATTGGTCGCGCTTTTGACCTTCATTGTTGCATTGCTGCATTTCAAAAACGGCGTGACCGTACTGATTGAGGACTATGTACACGGCCTGGCCCGTAAGGTCTGGATTATCATCATGACCTGTGTGTCCTACGCGGCCATCGCTGCGGCTGTTTTCGCCATCGCGCGCCTCGCCCTTTAAGTTTCGGAGACCATACCTATGGCTGCTTATGAATATGAAACCCATGATTTCGATGTTGTGGTGGTTGGGGCTGGGGGCGCAGGTTTGCGCGCGACACTCGGGATGGCCGAACAAGGCTTGCGCACAGCTTGCGTCACAAAAGTTTTCCCAACTCGCTCCCATACGGTGGCCGCTCAGGGTGGCATTGCTGCAAGTCTGGGCAATATGGGCCCTGACAGCTGGCAGTGGCACATGTATGACACGGTCAAAGGATCCGATTGGCTTGGCGATACAGATGCCATGGAATATCTCGCCCGCGAGGCGCCCAAGGCAGTCTATGAGCTGGAACATTACGGCGTGCCTTTCTCGCGCACTGAGGCGGGAAAAATTTACCAGCGCCCCTTTGGTGGCCATACGACAGAATTTGGTGAAGGTCCGCCGGTGCAGCGCACCTGTGCCGCCGCCGACCGGACGGGGCACGCCATTTTGCATACGCTCTACGGCCAGTCTTTGAAGAATAATGCAGAATTCTACATCGAATATTTCGCCATTGACTTGGTAATGTCACAGGATGGCGTGTGCCAAGGGGTGGTGTGCTGGAAGCTGGATGATGGCACCATGCATGTGTTCAACGCCAAAACTGTTGTATTGGCCACGGGCGGCTATGGGCGCGCATATTTCAGTGCGACATCGGCGCATACCTGCACTGGCGACGGTGGCGGCATGGTCGCGCGGGCGGGGCTGCCGTTGCAGGACATGGAATTTGTGCAATTTCACCCCACGGGCATCTATGGATCGGGCTGCTTGATCACAGAAGGTGCGCGCGGTGAGGGTGGATTTTTAAGCAATTCGCAAGATGAGCGATTCATGGAGCGCTATGCGCCGAATTATAAAGACTTGGCGCCGCGCGATTATGTCTCGCGCTGTATGACTATGGAAATTCGCGAAGGGCGCGGTGTGGGACCTGAGGGGGACCATATCTACCTCAATCTGAGCCATCTACAACCCGAAGCCCTCGCGGAGCGCCTGCCGGGAATTTCAGAATCTGCCAAGATATTTGCCGGCGTTGACGTGACCAAGGAACCAATTCCAGTTCTTCCTACAGTGCACTATAACATGGGCGGCATTCCAACGAATTTCTGGGGTGAAGTGCTGAACCCAACAGCCAAAGACCCCAATGCCATTGTTCCCGGCCTGATGGCTGTGGGCGAAGCGGGCTGTGCCTCGGTTCATGGGGCCAACCGTTTGGGTTCGAACTCATTGATTGATTTGGTGGTCTTTGGCCGCGCCGCTGCGATCCGTGCAGGTAAAACCGTCGATGCGGCCGCTCCAGCGGCGGCGATGAATATGGCGTCTGTGGACAAAGCTTTTGACCGCTTTGATGGGCTGCGCCACGCGGCGGGTCATTTGCCCACCGCAGATCTGCGCCTCGAAATGCAAAAAACCATGCAGGCGGATGCGGCGGTGTTCCGGACCTCGAAGACCTTAGCCGATGGGGTCGATAAGATGACCGCTGTGGCCGATAAAATGAGAGATATTAAAGTGACAGACCGCAGCCTGGTGTGGAATTCCGATCTTATGGAAACTCTGGAGCTTACCAATTTGATGCCGAACGCCATGGCGACAATCGTAGGCGCAGAGGCGCGCAAGGAAAGCCGTGGTGCACATGCGCATGAGGATTTCACCGAACGTAACGATGACAATTGGCGCGTGCATACCATCGCTCGGGTGGATGAATCACAGGTTGATTTGAGCTACCGACCAGTGATTACCGAACGGCTGACAACCGAAGACGAAGGGGGCATTTCCCTGGCGCAGATCGCACCGAAAGTGAGAACGTTCTGATGCGGCCTATGGGGTATTTTGCTGCAGCGGCTGTCTCTTGGATCGGGGGGGCAGCTCTTGCTGAATTTTCCCAATCTCAGCTTGCGGCTTTGACGGTATTGTCTCCATTGGCGCAGGAACAATTGGATCCAACGAATGCGCAGTCCCTTGCAGAATGTATGGTCTTAGCGGCCAAGGCGGAGGAAGTGTCTCGCATCGCTGCTTTTGCTGGCATGGCACCCAGCCCGGTCATAATTGATCTGGCCAATGAAATTATCCAGCGCCCGACGGTGCTGAGCTGTTTGACTGAAAAGCTGTCTTAGGGGATGCGGGCTTTGGCATATCACCCGATGAGACAGTTGACGTTGCTTGTTGATAGGCTGCATGGCGCTGTTTGCGTCTGCTCTGTGGAGAAATAATATGGTACAACTGACACTCCCAAAAAATTCCCGCATCACCCGCGGTAAAGTCTGGCCGAAACCGGAAGGCGCGACAAATCTACGGGTTTTCAAGATTTACCGTTGGAACCCTGATGATGGCAAAACTCCACAGGTGGACACTTATTTCGTAGATATGGACACCTGCGGCCCCATGGTTTTGGACGCTCTCATCAAGATTAAGAGCGAAATTGATCCCACTCTGACCTTCCGCCGTTCCTGTCGCGAGGGTATTTGTGGCTCCTGCGCGATGAATGTCGATGGTGTGAACACGCTGGCCTGCATCTATGGCATGGATGAGATCAAGGGGGACGTGAAGATCTATCCCTTGCCGCATATGCCGGTCGTTAAAGATCTGATTCCTGATTTGACGCATTTTTATGCGCAGCATGCGTCAATTATGCCTTGGCTTGAGACAAAGACCAACCGTCCGGCGAAGGAGTGGCTGCAATCGATTGAGGATCGCAAAAAGCTAGATGGGCTCTATGAATGTGTGATGTGCGCCTGCTGCTCGACGTCTTGCCCGTCCTATTGGTGGAACGGTGATCGCTATCTCGGCCCAGCGGCTTTGTTACATGCTTATCGCTGGATTATTGACAGCCGTGATGAGGCGACCGGAGAGCGCTTGGATAATCTGGAAGACCCGTTCAAACTCTATCGCTGTCATACCATCATGAATTGCACCAAGACCTGTCCAAAAGGTTTGAATCCGGCAAAATCAATTGCGTCTATTAAAGAAATGATGGTCGAACGGCGGGTCTAGACACAGGTCGCTAGGCGAAAGCGGCTTCCAGGGCTATTTCCACCATATTCCCAAAGCTGCGTTCGCGCTCTTCAGAGGGCAGGGCCTCATGGGTTAGCAGATGATCAGAAATGGTACATACCGCCAAAGCGCGCCGATTGTGGCGAGCCGCCAGATTGTAAAGCTCCGCTGTTTCCATCTCGACGGCCAAAATCCCATGACGCGTCATTTGCTCGTTGAGGTCGGGGCGCTCATCATAAAAGACATCTGACGAATAAATTCCACCCACATGGGCGTCGATGCTGCGCCGGCGTGCGGCGGTTACAGCCGCCTCCAGCAGGCCATAATCGGCACAAGGAGCAAAATTGATCTCTTTGAACATGCCAAGGGATGGGGTGGAAAGGGTGGAGGCGGTCATGGCAATCACCACATCGCGCAGCTTGACCTTGGGGCTCATACCACCGGCCGAGCCGATGCGGATCAAAGTTTTGGCGTCATAGTCTTTTATCAATTCATTGACGTAGATGGAGAGGCTCGGCATGCCCATGCCAGATCCTTGAATGGTCACAGGGTTGCCGCGCCAAAGCCCCGTATAGCCCAGCATGCCGCGCACTTGGTTGACGCATTTTGCCTTTTCCAAAAAGGTCTCCGCCGCCCATTTTGCGCGCAGAGGGTCCCCGGGCAAGAGCACAGTTTGGGCAATTTCGCCAGGTTGCGCATCAATGTGAATGGTCATGATATCACCTCGAATATTTTATGAACGGAGTCAGCGTGCCGATCCGGTCATAGAGCACACGCGCGTTTTCGTTGAAATCTTGGGTCATCCAATAAACGTTTGGCGTGCCATTGGCATCGGCCGCAGCGTAAACGGCCTCGATCAAAGCGCGGCCAATACCCTGCCCACGGACCGTATCTTTGACATAGAGATCTTGTAAATAACATACATCTTCTGTGCGCCAATTGTGGGCGTGATAAATGTAATGGACAATGCCCACCGCCGCGCCGTCCAGCTCGGCGACACGCGCATTTTGCACACGATTGGTCGGATTGATCAGCCGTGCAAAGGTCGTTTCATAAATTTCAGGTGCAATCGCCGTGTCGTAAAACGACAGGTAGTCGCGCCACATCTGCCCCCAAACGACCCGGTCGTCAGCTACAAGAGGGCGGATGTTCAGCGGCATATGCCAGCTCCTTCGTCGTTAAGCGGAATGTGCCCCGTCGGCGAGAGATTTGACAAAGGCCAAGATCTCCGCAGGGGACTTTCCGGCGCCAATTTCATCAACAATGGCCGAGCCAACAACCGCGCCATCGGCCACGGATGCGATATCATGCGCATTTTGCGGGGTGCGAATTCCAAAGCCCACGATGATTGGTAAATCGGTGGCCGCTTTGATGCGCGCGACTTCTGGTCCAACGTTGCTGGCCTGCGCGGCCGCAGCGCCGGTGATGCCATTGATTGAGACATAGTAGACAAAGCCAGAGGTGTTGGTGAGGACTTTGGGCAAGCGCTTATCATCGGTGGTCGGCGTGGCCAGGCGGATAAAATTCAGGCCGGCCTTTTGAGCGGGAATGCACAGTTCGCTGTCTTCTTCCGGCGGCAGATCGACCACAATCATCCCATCGATGCCTGCCTCTTTGGCTTCGGCAAGAAAACGCGCGACTCCGCGCGAATAAATTGGGTTGTAATAGCCCATCAACACAATTGGCGTTATGTCATCGGTTTCGCGAAACTCTCGGACCATTTGCAGGGTTTTGTCGAGGGTCATTCCGGCCTCTAACGCGCGTTGCCCAGCCAATTGAATGGTGGGGCCATCGGCCATTGGATCGGTGAAGGGCAGGCCCAATTCTATGATATCAACCCCGGCGGCGGGCAGGCCTTTGACCACCTCTAATGCGCTATCATAGGTCGGATCTCCAGCCATGACATAGGTCACAAAAGCCTTTTTTCCGGCGGCTTTGAGTTCTGCAAATTTTGCGTCGATCCGTGTCATATCTGGCCCTTCATATTGCTTATGTCCTGACATGCCGTAAAGGCGGGCCAAGTTCAATATACTTTGGCCAAGCATAGAGCATTCTGTGACATTTGCCGCGCCGCCCACTCAACGCAGTTCTGCTTGCTCTGCTGGACCGGCGCAGATAAGAGCGGTTTGAAAATGAAGGAGTGCATCATGGGTTTTAGAATGGGTATCGTTGGCTTGCCAAATGTTGGCAAATCCACCTTGTTTAACGCGCTGACCAAAACGGCTTCAGCGCAGGCGGCGAATTTTCCATTTTGCACCATTGAGCCGAATGTTGGTGAGGTTAACGTGCCAGACGCGCGCTTGGCCAATCTGGCACAGATTGCCAACTCAGCGACTGTCATACCGGCGCGCATGACCTTTGTGGACATCGCCGGGCTCGTCAAAGGCGCAAGCCAAGGCGAGGGGCTGGGCAATCAATTTCTAGCCAATATCCGCGAAACTGACGCAATCGCCCATGTGGTCCGTTGTTTTGAAGACGGGGATGTGGTGCATGTCTCTGATCATGTAGATCCCATTGCAGATGCCGATACCATCGATACAGAACTTATGCTGGCGGATATGGAAAGCGTCGAGAAGCGCCTTCAAAACATCGTGCGAAAAGTGCGCGGCGGTGACAAGGAAGCGGTGCAGCAAGAGCGCCTGCTACGCGCTGCTTTGGCCGCTTTAGAGCAGGGCAAGCCAGCCCGCACAGTTGAGGTCGATCCAGAAGATGCCAAGCAATGGAAAATGCTGCAATTGCTCAGCACTAAGCCGATCCTCTATGTCTGCAACGTGGGCGAGTCTGATGCGGCGTCTGGCAATCGCTATTCAGACGCTGTGGCGAAAATGGCCGCAGAGCAGGGCAACAGCCATGTGATCATTTCCGCGCAGATCGAAGAAGAGATTAGCCAGCTTGACGACGAAGAGGCTGAGATGTTTCTTGACGAAATGGGGCTTGAGGAAGCTGGCCTCGATCGCCTGATCCGCGCAGGCTACGCGCTTTTGGCGCTTGAGACCTATTTCACAGTCGGCCCTAAAGAGGCTCGGGCCTGGACGATCAAACAGGGTACAACCGCGCCGCAGGCTGCGGGTGTTATCCATGGTGATTTCGAGCGCGGGTTCATTCGCGCTGAGACCATAGCCTATGAAGATTTTGCCGCGCTTGGCGGCGAGTCTGCTGCAAAAGAGGCCGGCAAAATGCGCGCTGAGGGAAAATCTTATGTCGTGCAAGACGGTGATGTGATGCATTTCCTATTTAATACCTAGGGGCGGCACAATCGGCTCACCGGCAGGGGGAGGGGGCGCAATGGCGCTTAAACTGATCGTCGATACAGATCCAGGCATTGATGATGCCATGGCGATTTTTTACGCCATTGCCGCTCCTGAGATTGATCTTTTGGGTCTGACAACCGTGTTTGGCAATGTGACAACCCCCAAAGCCACGCGCAATGCGCTGTATTTGCTGGAACAAGCGGGGATTGAGATTCCTGTGGCGGAAGGGATGCATCGCCCCCGCATGCTCCCGCCATTTCCACCATCCTCTGCGGTGCATGGGGGCGAGGGTCTTGGAACGCTTGATGTGCCCATTTCCCAGCGTCACGCCTTGGTGGAGACCGCTCCGGAGTATCTGGTACGGATGGCGCGCGCGCATCAGGGGGAATTATTGCTCTGTCCCATTGGGCCTTTAACCAATATTGCCGCGGCGATGGAACTCGATCCGTCGTTTTGCGGCAATCTCAAGGGCATGGTTGTCATGGGCGGCAGTCTGCGGGCAGGGGGCAATATCACCTCGGCTGCGGAGGCCAATTTTTATCATGATCCCCATGCGGCCGATTATGTGCTGCGCTATGGGTGCAATATCACGCTGGTGGGTCTTGACGTGACGAACCGGGTGATCTGCCCACGCAGCTTCTTTTGCGGGCTTGGCGTCTGAAAGTCGGAAAATGGGTGGGCTTTTGCGCGATATGGCAGATTATTACATCGATTTCTATGAGACTGTTGGAAAATTTGCCGGATGCGGCATGCATGATCCTTCTGCGCTGGTGGCCTGCATCGCGCCTGAACTCTTCACCACGGAGCCCCATGCTTTGCGCGTGACATGCCACGGCGACCGTTCTGGCGAAATGATTATAGAGGAAAGTTCAACTGCCCAGCTGGTAAATGTCTGTACGGATGTGCAAGCCGAGGCGGTGAAGCAGAATTTTTTCAACAATGTGGCGAAACTCAGCTAAATCGACCTTGTCCCCAGCCCAACTCCCCGTTAAACGGATCAACGGAGACGTGGCCGAGTGGACGAAGGCGCTCCCCTGCTAAGGGAGTAGGCCCGGAAGGGTCTCGAGGGTTCGAATCCCTTCGTCTCCGCCACCCACCCAAACCTGTGTTTATATTATTAAAAATAAACGATTTTTTGGATGTTACTGAACTAGCTACCACACACGTTAACCACACACGTTAACCACACACGTCAACCACACACGAAACTCAGAAAACTAAAATGAAGTGATCTAGAGTTCGTGCCTTAATTGCTTTGTCTGGTGTTTCATGAATCTGATTCATATTGGCTCACCTAACCCCAGCCCCATCCATCGCAACATCAGAGTTACCCGTGTAAACGATCTGATACGTGTTGTTACCCTTCACGCCGCAGTTATGGCATCTGGCTCTCTGACGTACCTCGTTAGCAGGACAGGGTGATTCACCAAAAAGCGATGCAAAAATTAAACTGGTTTGAACGATTATAACATGCATTATAATCAACAGTTAGCTTTCAAAATGGAGTGAATAATGACGAACTTAATGAATTCTACTTCTGATCGTGATCGTCGTCAACGTAATGGAGCCACTAGAGGTCGTGATTTATATTGGGGCTTTACTATTGGAACTCTAAGCAATTTGGTCACTTTGTTTATTATTGCACAAGCTGGTCGCTTACCAACACTTGCAATATCAGCAATGATTGTAGCTACATTCGTTTTTGTAATGATAAACTCATTTGACTGCATGGATGACCTTAAAGCCAACGCAGACGATATGGATGCCGATGAGGCAGCGACAAATTTTGGTGCGAAGTTTAGGAAGGCTCCTTGGGGAATGTTTAAGGCGGTCGTTACAGTTATGTTCGGCGGCGTCGCAGTTACTCAACTTGGATCAATCTGGGGCTTTATGTGAAGTTTTGATTAGTGCTACCTAACCCCAGCACCATCCATCGCAACATCAAGGAGGCGTAGTCTCCGACTACTTGAATTACCCGTGTAAACGATCTGATACGTGTTGTTACCCTTCACGCCACAGTTATGGCATCTGGCTCTCTGACGTACCTTCTAAGTTGTCGTTATGACTATGATTACCACTCTAAGATATAGACTTGATCAAACATGTTTAACTATCATAACTTTTCCACGTTGTTATTAATGGAGAAAATGAAATGTTTGCAACATCAGCTGATTGGTCATTCGATTCAATACCGGAAAACTTCTACGACAAACAGAACGAGTATATATTAGAGTTCAAATCCTTAGGTGCGGTTAACTTTTTCTATGTGCAGACCAGTCCGACCACAGCAAGAAGTATGATGGTTTGGCCAGATAAGGAAACTGCCCACGCAGCCTTGGTAAGGGTTAGAGAGGGAGTAGCAGCTGAAAATGGCTCCGTAATAGTATCTGTTTGCGAAGGCGATATTTTAGCTAGTTTTTAGTTTTTCAAAAATAGACTGGCTCTTTTCTCTAGCATAGTATGGTGCTTACAGAGGCCGCAGGTGGTGCCGAGTTGGTGCTGTGGGATGGTTGAGAGTTTGGTCATAATGTTAAAACTTGTCACAGGTCGCAATGAAAAATCCTGTCAGAGGCGCAGAGGCAAAGGCATAATTGAGGCGTCCATCTATGAGGTAAAGTTTTGCAGTCACACTTGAAGCCTCCAAGATTGAACCTCCTTCCAAGAAGAAAACAATATCCATGGTAGTTCCATCAAAATACCCCCGACATGGTGCCAAGGGCCATGGGCATGGGAGCTAGTATTGTCGACCTATCTGTCGGGGTTGCACGAGCTCAATCAGCGTTGTGTTAGTTTTGCTCGGGCCGCGGTCCGTGGATCAACGGCAAGGGTTACTGTGCCTGATCGCTGCAGTTGAGACGTAGGGCGCAGGACCGCCCCGTCCCTATCCCAGGGCCCCGCGTCTCGGACCACGGGCCTTTAATATTAGCGTTGTAGATTCATTGGGGGATTGTTTTGTTTGGTAACTGCATCTTTATTCACGCACCAACTTCAAGCTGAACCGCGCTGCCGCTCTCGCTAAGTGGCGTCAATTATTGAGCGCATAGATTTAGGCTACACCAGCAATTAGATGCGAGTTCTCAATAATAGGGCCGCACAAATCAATCTCCGATTGGTTTAGGTCCGGGGTCTTTGGTCAATGGCAACAGCGATGTTCGGATGCGCCGCAGGTTCTCTTTGACTCGTTCTGGCCGCTTTCTCGCAGCACCGGCGGCCAGGACATCGACAATCGCAATGTAGACAAGACGCGAGGCTGAGGGTTTGTAAATGTCTTGATCTTCAGGAATATCGATTTGGATTGAAATGTCCGTTAGCAGTGCAAGGTCTGAGCCGGTTTTGGTTAAGCTGATCGTAGTTGCGCCATATTGTTTGGCGATTGCAATGCTATCCAAAAGTTCAGCAGGTTGACCACTTGATGAAATTGCGACCAGCACATCACCTTCGATCAGGGTCGAGGATAGCATGCGCTGGAGATAACCGTCGGCATGCGCCTCTGCGGGAATACCAAGCCGAAAAAACCTGTTGGCCCCCTCACGAGCAACATTGGCAGAGCCCCCGCCAACACCAAGAAAGGCTATGCGGCGGGCATCGGCAAGTTTGTCTGTTGCTTGTTCAATCGCCTCACTATCCAGTTGCCCACGAACCAGCGTCAGAGTGTCGACCAATGTACTGAACACCTGTGTTACCAATTGCCCGGTTTCAGATTGATCTCCGCTTGCCCCCCCAAGGTATTGCAAACTGACCGCCACGTTTTGCGCAAGTCTGATTTGAAAGTCGCGGAACCCTTCGCAGCCGATTGTTGTACAGAATCGATTCACTGTCGCGACAGAAACCTCGGTTGCCGCTGCAATCTCGTGCTGCGAAAGAAAAGAGATTCCCTCAAGGTTTGCCAGCACAAAATCAGCAACCAGTTGCTCGCGCTTGGGGAAAGCTCCGTTCAGAGTGCGCACATGCGAGATGAGATCGATAACTTCGAGCATTGTCTTGGTGTGCCTCTCATACGGGCTTATATGCCACTACATCCATTTCAACCTTGGCGTCTACCATTAGCGCACTTTGCACTGTGGCCCGCGCGGGTGGATGTGCGGCGAAATATTTAGCAAAGACCGAATTGAAACTGGTGAAATCCCGTGGATCGTCCAGCCAAACGCCGACTTGTACCACATGCGCCAAGCTGCAATCTGCAAGTTTTAGAACGGCGATGATATTGGCTATAACAGCTTCTGACTGTGCGATGATCCCCCCTGTGACAACTTCGCCGTCAACTGTCGGGACTTGCCCGGATACATAGATAAAATCCCCCGCACGCACGGCTTTAGAAAAGGGGCGCGGCGTGCCGCCAGCAGCAGCGTCTGCGCCGTCAAAGCGGATGATTTTTTGTGGAGTAGTTTGCATATTGGTAACCTTTATGTAAGTTATTTACATTTTATACTCGGTTTAGCTGACTTTTCCAAATAATATTTGACTATTATTGGCTAAATTGTAAGATATTTACATCTAAATAAAATTAACTTGAAACATCATAACGAAGGAGATTGAGATGAAACTGAAAATTTGGATGAAATCTGCGCTGGCAGTGGGGGCTTTGATGACCCTGACAAGCGGGGCATATGCCGATGGCATGTTGCGCTATGCTACCGTGGGCGAACCTCCCAGCCTTGATCAACAGGTTGTTACCTCTGATCTGGCAACCACCATTGCGCATCATATGTTTGAAGGTTTGTACACCTTTAATGCGTCCAATGCGCCAGTACCGCTGCTAGCATCTGGCGAAACTGTGTCCGCAGATGGCAAAACAATTGTAATTGCGCTGCGCGAGGGTGTTAAGTTTCATAATGGTCAGGCTATGACATCTGCCGACGTCCTGGCATCACTTCAGCGTTGGGGCGAATTTGGCTCACGTGGCAGCCTGATTTTTGATCACGTCGACAGTGTTGAGGCGAGTGGAGATTATGAGATCACCATAAATCTTAAAGAGCCCTTCGGCCCTTGGAAAAATCTAATGGCCTTTATAAACGGTGGTCCCGCGATCTATCCAGCTAGCGTTATGGAAGGCGCTACAAAGGAACCAATCTCTCCTGATCAGTACATTGGGACAGGTCCATACAAGTTCAACGAATGGGAGGCCAATCGCTATGTAGAGTTGGTGCGCTTTGACGGTTACATTTCGCCCGAGGGAGCGGCCGACGGATACGGCGGTGAACGAGCGACTAATTTTGATACACTCCGTTTTATCCCAGTGTCTGATGTGGGTACTCGGGTCGCCGGGGTTCGCGCTGGAGACTACGACTATGCCGAAAGCATTCCGGGTGATTTGTTTGCAGATTTGGATGCAGATACGGGCGTGAAAACTATGCTTAACGGTGGGCCAATTTTTGGTTTGGTCTTTCTAAACTCCAGTGATGGTCCATTGAAAGAAAACTTTGCGCTGCGTCGTGCCATTCAGACGGCCATCGACAAAACACCCGCCTTGCAAGTTTCTATTGGGCCCGAAGGACTGTGGCGCGCCAATGGCTCTTTTGCTCCAGAAGGCAGTGTTTGGGCTACTAAAGCAGGCACCGAAAACTACAGCCGTGGAGACGCAGAAGCAGCAAAAGCTATGGCAGCAGAGGCAGGCTACGACGGTCAGCCAATCAAGTTCATGGTCTCGACTAACTATCCATTCCATTATGACAGTGCGATCGTTTATACCAAGCAACTGGCGCAGGCGGGGTTCAATATTGACCTTCAGGTCTATGACTGGGCAACATTGATTGAAAAGCGTGCGCAGCCTGATCAGTGGGATTTGTTCTTTACACACCATGGTTTTGTACCGGATCCAATCTTGATCTCTGTGATGAACGACAATTACCCCGGTTGGTGGGCAACTCCCGAAAAGAAAGCTTTGAAAGATCGTTTCACAGCGTCCTCAGACCCGAGTGAGCGTCAAGAAATTTGGGCGGAGCTTCAGGCCTTGATCTACGAACAGGTGCCAACAATGAAGACCGGCGACGTTTATACCTACAACATTGCCTCTCCAAAGCTGAAAGGGCTTGGCAAACAGACTTTGATTTGGCCAAGCTTTTGGAACGTTTCCAAGTAAGGTTCTTCCCAGCCCCCTGCTAAACTTGAAGCGGGGGGCTAATTTACCCATTCCAGTCAACTGAGGTTAACATGCTTGCGTATACTGCAAAACGCCTTTTGACTCTTATCCCAACGCTTCTGGCAGCATCTATATTGGTGTTTCTTTTTGTGCACCTAATCCCTGGGGATCCTGCTGCAATCCTGTTGGGCGACACGGCGACGCCTGAAGAGG
This sequence comes from uncultured Planktomarina sp., assembly GCA_943788425.1. GTDB lineage: Bacteria > Pseudomonadota > Alphaproteobacteria > Rhodobacterales > Rhodobacteraceae > Planktomarina. Next base: position 3,801 of record CALSQF010000013.1, on the reverse strand, counting down.
TGGCACAACTTTCTGCTGAAATGGGCTTTGACCGTCCCCTCCACGTTCAATATTTTATTTGGCTGGGAAATGTCTTGCAAGGCGATCTCGGCACTTCAATTTTCTTTCGCCAACCGGTCTTATCGGTCATCGGCAGTGGGGCTGAGACGTCGATCTTGCTCGCAAGTATGACAATGATTTGGATCATCCTCATTGGCTTACCAATTGGCATTTTATCTGCTACCAGACAAGGAACCTGGATCGATCAGATTACTTCAAGCGGGGCGATGTTGGCTGCGTCCATCCCGACCTTCTGGCTTGGCCTTTACCTGATCATGATCTTTTCTGTTACACTGGGATGGTTTCCGAGTTCTGGCTTTCCGTCGCTGTCGGATCACGGCGGTATAACAAACTTACGCTATCTGCTACTTCCGAGCCTGACCTTAGCCGCGCCAAACGCAGCTTTGATAGTTCGGTTGGTCCGCGCCTCTATGCTGGATGTCTCGCGCGAGGATCATGTCCGCACCGCCCGGGCGAAAGGGCTGCATCCGACGCGGGTAGCCATCAAGCACATATTCCGCAATGCTTTGATCGCCGTTGCTGCAGCGTTCGGATTTACTTTTGCTGCCCTGATATCTGAGGCGGTTGTGACTGAAACTGTGTTCTCGCTCCCTGGAATTGGACGACTTGTCGTTCAATCTATCTTGCGCCGGGATTATCCGGTCATACAAGGAGTCATCCTTGTGATTGTTGTTCTATACATGGTTGTCAACTTGGCCGTGGACCTCGCCTATGCGCGGTTAGATCCAAGGGTATCTCTAAAATGAACACTTTGATTTTCTTCCAAACTGCATTTGCCGGCCGCAGGCTTGCCACATTAGGTTTTCTCTGGCTCGTCATGATTACAGTAGCGGCATTGGCGGCACCGCTCATTGCTCCCTTTGATCCGCTTGAGATTGACCCGGTGGGCCGATTGGCAGAACCGGGATGGCCAAATCTCTTTGGCACAGACCACTTTGGCCGTGATACGTTCTCGCGCGCGGTATATGGCGCCCGCATGACGGTGATCATTGGGACGGGCAGCGTCGCTGTTGCTCTTTTAGCAGGTGGCTTGATTGGTATGATCTCAGCCTATTTTACCCGATTGGGCCATTTTCTTATGCGCTGTGTGGATGTCCTGATGGCTTTCCCCGCTTTACTGATGGCGCTTGCCTTGATCACGCTGCTGGAGCGAAGTGTATTCAACACGATCCTTGTGATCGGTATTGTCTACGCCACCACCACCGCCCGGATCCTATATGGTATGACATTGAAATTGAGGGGCGAAGTGTTCGTTGATGCTGCTGTCTGCTCTGGCGCTGGACACTTTTCCATTCTCTTTCGTCACATTCTGCCGAATCTCGTCTCACCTTTGCTGGTGCAAGCCAGCTTCATATTTGCCTTTGCGCAGTTACAGGCCGCTGCACTTGATTTTCTCGGTCTTGGCCTGCCACCCGAAGTGCCAAGTTGGGGCAATATGCTGTCCGAAGAACGCATCTATGTCACCCGCGCCCCATGGCTTCTGATCTATCCCGGCATGCTGATTGTGTTATCAGTTTTTTCTATGAACCTAGTGGGGGACGCGCTGCGTGACAGCATCGATCCGCGCTTTAAAGACGATATTGCGGGGGTCTGATCACATGGCATTGCTGGAGGTTCAAGATCTTGAGATAGCCGTCAGGACAAAGGGCAAGCTTTTGCCAGTTGTTCAAGGCGTGTCCTTTGACGTTGATGACAATGAAACTCTGGGCATCGTTGGTGAAAGTGGTTGTGGCAAAAGTCTTACTGCGCTGGCGATTATGGGACTTTTGGGGGGCACCACCGTGCGGATCACTGGCGGGAATATCCGCTTTGATGGTATGGATTTGTTGACGCTTTCTGACGGTGAACGGCGCAGCATCATGGGCAACCGGATGGCGATGATTTTCCAAGAACCGATGACGAGTCTCAACCCTGTCTACCGCATTGGTGACCAAATCATCGAAAACATTCGCCAGCATCAAAAAATGACCAATGCACAGGCGCGCGACCGCGCGGTTGAATTGCTGAGCCTTGTGCGGATCCCAAACCCGTCTGAACGTGTAGACAGTTTTCCCCATCAAATGTCTGGTGGACAACGTCAGAGAGTCATGATCGCAATGGCTTTATCTTGTGATCCTAAACTGCTGATCGCAGACGAGCCCACGACTGCGTTGGATGTGACAGTGCAGAAAGAAGTTCTCGATTTGATGGCGGACCTTCAGACCCGTATGGGGACAGCTATCGTTCTGATCAGCCATGATCTAGGGGTGATTTCGGAGACCTGCGATAAGGTCGCGGTTATGTATCGCGGCCGCGTGGTCGAGGCCGCTGCGACAGAAAATCTGTTCGCAGAATTGGCCCATCCTTATACGCGCGGATTGTTGAACTCAATTCCGGTGGTAGATAGCGATGTTGATTGGCTTGAGGCGATACCCGGCCGAGTGCCGACATTGGAAGAAGAGTTAACCGGCTGTGCGTTCCACCCGCGTTGCGCTTTGGTGACAAAGTTATGCGCCACCAGCGTGCCTCAAGAGACTGAGTACAAACCTGGCCATTCTGTCCGGTGCCATTTTTCTGGAAAGGTCGCGCCATGACTGAACCTTTACTTCGCGTAATTGACCTTAAGACACATTTCCGCACCAAAGCTTCATGGATGTTTGGCGAGAAGCAGTTGATTAAGGCTGTTGATGGGGTTTCTTTCGACATTGCTCCGGGGGAAGTGCTTAGCCTTGTTGGTGAATCTGGGTGTGGAAAATCCACGGTGGGGCGTACACTTACCCATCTGGAACAAGCTACATCTGGGCGGGCGTTGTTTGAAGGCCGAGATTTTTTAGTGATGTCACCCAATGAATTCCGTCCCTTACGACGCGAAATTCAAATGATATTTCAAGACCCTTTTGCCTCCCTCAACCCGCGCCTCAAGATTGAACAGACTTTAGGAGAGCCGCTTTTTATCCACGGGTTATGCAAGACTTGGGACGAGGCGCGCGCCAAAATAGCGGTGATGCTGGAAACTGTTGGAATGGACCCACTGGTTATGAAACGCCATCCGCATGAGTTTTCGGGCGGCCAGCGCCAACGCATCGGGATTGCACGTGTTATGATCCTGAAACCCAAACTGGTGATCGCCGATGAGGCCGTATCGGCGTTGGACGTGTCTATTCAGGCGCAGGTTCTGAACCTTCTCAAAAAACTGCAACAGGATAGTGGTGTATCGATGCTGTTCATCAGTCATGATCTGGGTGTTGTGCGCCACATCAGCGATCAGGTAGCGGTCATGCATGAGGGAAAAATCGTGGAAATTGGCCGGAAACGCCAGATATTTGAGGCTCCCCAGCACGAATATACTCGTAAACTTCTCGAGTCTATCCCGAGGGTCAAAATCGGAAAGGAGGTTGCGTGATGCAAAGTTCCAAGCGTGTTTTCCTAGGGTCAATTGCGACAGAGACTAACACGTTTTCGCCGCTGAGGACAGATATTCAGGATTTTAAGGAAAGCTTCTATGCCCCCCCAGGAGGACACCCGAAGACGCCGACTTTGTGTAGTGCCGTCTATCCGGTAGCCCGCGCTCGAGCAGCCGAATTTAACTGGCAAATTGTTGAGGGAACCGCGTCTTGGGCAGAGCCCGGTGGGATTGTAAATCAGCACACGTGGGAATTTCTACGTGATCAGCTATTGGCCGAACTCAGAGCAGCAATGCCTGTTGATATCGTACTTCTTGGCCTGCATGGTGCCATGGTTTCGCAAGGCTGTCTGGACTGT
>CALSQF010000012.1 GCA_943788425.1 uncultured Planktomarina sp. | reverse complement strand
GGCCGCGACTATGGCTCGAACAGGCTCTGATTTGGCCGCAAGCCACCGGCGCGCTTTATTTGGGCGCGCCGCTGTCGATCAAATCTGCATCTTCCCAAGAAATTTCACGCCCGCGGAGCTTTTTGGCCGAGCGCCTGAGGCGGAAATCTTCCCGGATACGACGCCCCTCTGCGGTCCATCCGCCGGCCCGTAGGGCCATCGCCGCGCCATAAGCCCCCGAGACCATCCAGATCCGCAGCGCCAGCATAGCAGGGGTGAAGACCAACGTCAGCAAGGTGGCAATTCCGAGACCAAAGACAACGGCCGTGGCCAGCTGTTTCCACCACAGAGCCGTCGGTGCATCGACGGTATAACCCCCGCCGATGAAATCTAGGCTGAGGCCGAACATCATAGGTGTGAGCCCGGCCATCGTCGTGATGGTGGTGAGCAAAACCGGACGAATACGCGCCTCTGCCGTGCGGATGATGGCCTCTAGCCGCGGCATGTAGGAGCTATATTCTTGATAAGTGTCAATCAAAACAATGTTGTTGTTGACCACAATCCCCGCCAAAGCCACAATCCCTGTGCCGGTCATGATGATTGAAAAGGCTTGATCCATAACCAACATCCCAATCAGCACGCCCGTTGTAGATAAGACCACCGCCAGGAGAACCAAAACCGAGTTATAGATGGAATTGAATTGTGCCAGCAGGATGATGAACATCAGGCCCAAGGCGCCCAAAAAGGCGTTTTGCAAAAAGGCGCCACTTTCAGCTTCGTCTTCCTGATCTCCGGTCCATTCCCATTCAATACCCGCGGGCAGTGGGCTGCTTTGAAGCCAAGAGGTGATTTCCTCAATCCGTTCTGCGGGGGTCATTTTTACCTCGCGGGGCACGCCCGCATCATTTGTGACGGTTTTTACAGCATCGCTGCGCACCCCGGCCTTAACGTCGAAATAGCGTTGTTGATCGACGCGCGTGATCTGCCCCAATTTGGCAACAGGCTTGCGGGAGATGAAATTGGACAGAGGGATCAGCCCATTTGGCGTGCGTACTTTCAGCGTATCAAGCGTAGACAAAACGCGGTCAGTTTCAGGCAAACGCACGCGGATATCGATTTCTTCATCTGAGCTATCCACACGCATGGTGTCGAGCAAAATGCCCCGTGTGACCAATTGCACCATGGCGCCGACCGTCGCCACATCGGCCCCATAGCGCCCGGCTTCCTGCACATCCACATCAATTTGCCAGTCGATACCGGGCAGGGGCAGGGTGTCTTCAACGGCGATCAATCCTTCGGTCTGCTCGAATTTTGTCCGCGCCAGGGCTGTGGCCTGTAATAGGCTGTCCCAATCGTCACCTTTGAGCCGCAGATGCACGGGTTTGGCCGATGCCGGCCCCATGGCAAGGTTGAGGATTTGACTGCGCACGCCGGCTATGCCGTCGAGTTGCTCTTGCAAATTGTTCAGCACCAAATTTCCATCATATCCATCCTCTATCTGGGAAGAGGTCCAGGGGATGAAGCCAAAAATTTTGCTATTTGATTTCTGCGATGGGCGATCCCCCCAGGGGATCAATTCGATCTGCGCTTGCCCTATGGTGTCGAGTGGTGCGCCCGCCCCGCCCGTATTGGCGTTCAACCCGCCTTCTCCCGCAAAGGCGAAAGTGCTTTGCACGCCGGGGGTGTTGATAATGATGTCTTCCGCCTGTTTCAGTAAGTGATCTTTTTCTCGCAGCGATAGATTGCCACGCGCCTGTATATAGACAATGGCTTGCTCTGGCTCTGTCGCGACAAAAAATTCGACGCCTTTGTTGTTTTGGCCAAAATATTGGAAGGTGGTGATAACGAAGAAAACCACCGCAGCCAAAGAGACGACGGGCATGACCGGGTTACCGGTGATGAACTTGATGAAATAGCCAAAGGCCGTGCGCTGATGCCCCCCCTTGACCCGCGCTTTGTTTGCGCGAAATTCAACTGAGCCCATGACGATCGAAGCGACAACGGCGCCACATAAAAACAATCCGATGCCAAGCGCGGTCCCGCCAAGACCTTCGGGGGCTTGCCCGCCGAAGAGATAACCAGGGTTGAGCAGCTGCATTGCGCCAACAAACAGCCCATAGAGAGCGAAGGGGACCAAAACGGCGCGGACCACGAGGGGCAGGCGGCGCAGGCTGTCAGAGGCCGCGCCGAATTTTTGGCTCAACGCGCCAGAAACGCCGCCCAAAACGGGCAGGTAGATCAACGCGACGACCAGCGAAGCGGAGAGTACAAAAATCAATGTGACCGGCAACATGCCCATAAATTGCCCCGGCACGCCCGGCCAAAAGAGCATTGGCAAGAAGGCACAAAGGGTCGTGGCGGTGGAGGAAACAATCGGCCAGAACATGCGTTTGGCTGCATCGCCATAGGCCTGCATTGGCCCGGCGCCCTCAGAAATGCGTTTATCGGCGTATTCGACAACCACAATGGCCCCATCGACCAACATCCCCACAGCCAAAATCAGCCCGAACATGACGATGTTTGAAATCGAAATTCCCATAACCGCCAGAAAGGCAAAGCAAAGCAAAAACGAGGTGGGAATGGCAAACCCCACCAAAAAGGCGGGACGCGGGCCCAGCGCAGCCAGAACCACAATCATCACCAGGGCGATGGCAGTGAGGACTGAGCCTTCCAGCTGTTTGACCATACTGTCCACATTCCGCGATTGATCGTTGGAGGTGCTGACTTGGATGGCATTTTGCAGCTCGACGGGCCAAAGCGCAGTTTGTTTTGCCACTTCGTCGCGAACCAGATCAGCCGTGTCGATCAGGTTGAAGCCTTTGCGCTTGACGACCTGAATGGCGACGGTGGTTTCGCCATTAAAGCGGGCCGTGCCGGTGCGATCGGCGAAGGTCAGGCGAATGTCGGCGATATCGCCGAGGGTCACAACCCGGTCACCATTGATCTTGACCGGCAGAGTGTAAACGTCGACAGGCGCGTCAAAGGAAGAGGGGATCTTAACCGAAAAGTTGGAGTTTTCTGTGTCAACAGAGCCGGCGGGGATCAGTTGGTTGTTGTTGACCACCACGCCAATCAGTTCGCCCGCCGTCACATTATAGGACTCCAACTTTAATGGGTCGATCAAAACTTCCAACATCTCGTCGCGGTGCCCGGTCAACCCGGCGCTCAAAACTGGTTCAAGCCCTTCAATCCGATCCTGAAGATCCTGCGCAACCTTCAGCAGTGTGCGCTCAGGTACGGATCCCGACAGGGAGATGATGATGATCGGAAATTCGGAGAAGTTAAACTCACTGATCGAATAGGTATCGCCGCCATTGGGGAATTTGGTTTGCGCATTGCCCATGCGGTCGCGCACATCGGCGATGATTTTGGTCTTATCCCACCCAAACTCAAACTCCAAAACGACGTTGGCATAGCCATCCACAGCCGTGGCGGTTAACTTTTTGAGCCCATCCAAATCCGACAGTTCTGTTTCCATTGGCTTGATGAGGAGTTTTTCGCTGTCTTCCGCTGAAATGCCTTGAAATGGCATCGAAATGATAAGAGCGGGGATTTCAATATCTGGTTCGCCTTCCTTGGGCAAAACCGCATAGGCAAAGGTGCCCACCGCTAACGACAGCATAATGAAAGCCAGCACCATGCGAGCGCGGGCTATGGCCCAATCGACCAAACCGGTCATTGTGTTGCCTCCGCAATGGTGGGATCGACGATCACCCCATCTGTAACAAACTCTTGGCCAACAACAATTACATTCGCCTCACGCGGCAGTCCGGCAACCCAAACCCCTTGCGCGGTGTCGCGGATCAAGGTGACTGGGACGAAGCGCACAGTATTGGCATCGCCCAATATCCGAAGCCCCAAAGTGCCATTGTCATTCAGGGTTAAAGCGGAGCCTGGCAAAAGATGCGCCAGCGTGCCTTGGGCCGAAATTGTAATATCCGCGGTTTGCCCGGCGCTGACGCTTAGATCTTCATTGGGGACGGTGACCTCTATTTGGAATGTGCGCGTGACCCTATCGGCTGAGCGCGAAATGAAGCTCACCTCTCCAAAAATCTTGCGTCCATCCACCAATCGCGCTTCCGCCTTGGCGCCGATTTTCACATGTTGCACTGCCATTTCTGGTACAAATCCCACAAGTTTAATCGGATCGAGCTGTAAAACCGTGGCGCAAAGACCGCCAGGCTGCAAAAGACTGCCCAACTCGGCCGTGTCCGATTCCAAAATGCCATCGAAAGAGGCGCGTATGACCAGACGTGAAATTTCTTTTTGCGCTAAAGCGACCGCAGCTTCGGCTGACTGGATGCCGGCGAGCGTTGATTGCAAACCCGACTGCGCCGCAGCCACGCCAGCGTGGGCGGTTTGCGTCGCCGCTGTGGCGCTGGCCACACGCGACTCAGAGGCAAAGCCGCCCTGTGACAGTTTCTCAGCTGCCCGATCATTGATTAAGGCCTCTTGCAAACGGGCCTCGGCCTCGATGACGCGGGCCTCCGCTTCGGGCACCCGCGCGCGTGACTCGGCCAAACGTGCTTCCGTTTCTGCTAAGGACACGCCTCGCGTGCCGGGGTCAATTTCACACATTGGTTGATCGGCCCGCACAGTGGCCCCCTTGCGCAGAGGTCGAGAGATGATGCGGCCGCTGGTTTCTGCGCGCAAATCGACCTGGCGTGTCGCGCGCGTCTCGCCGCGGACGGTTACGGCGCTGTCGACATTCTGTGCGATGGAGGGCAAAATCGCCACTGATACAATCGGTGCGCTGTTTTGGGAGGGGGCCGCTGTGGATTCCGCCTCGGTAGCCGGCTGGGCCGCCATTTCGGGCGTCTCGCGTTCATCGGTGCCAAAGCTCAGCAGAAAATCTCTTTGAAAAACGAACAAGTATATGACTGCGGCTACCAAAATGGCTGTCAAAATTGGAAAAATGCGCATGCGTGCCTCTCGTGCCGGGAATTTATTAGCGGTTCCGTTCGTGCCGCTTATCTATGCCAATTTTGCTGAGGCACAAGGGAGCCAGTGTGAAATATGCGCTGAAAATCAGCGAAATGGGCGGCATATCCGAGTATTATTCACATGTTTAACAATTCTTAACCTTCAAAGGGCTTGTGGGATACGGATGGTTTTGCCTATACATCGTGAAAATAGATAGAGGCTGGCAGATGTCTAATACCGATAGTTTTATTGACGAAGTCACAGAAGAGGTGCGCCGGGATCGCTTGTTTGGCTATTTTCGTCGCTACAGCTGGATTCCTGCGGTTGTGATCGTCGCCCTTGTGGGAGGCACTGCCTATAACGAATGGTCCAAAGCGCAAGTGGCACAGGTGGCCCAGGCGCGCGGTGATGCTTTGCTGGACGCTTTGGAGCTTGAAGATCTGGCCGAACGTAAGGTGGCTTTGAATGCAATGGCCCGTGAGGGCGAGGATGCGCTTGTGGCCAAATTGTTGGCGGCGGGCGTTGATGCAGAGCAGGCAGCGGATCAGCTCAAATCGGTCGCCAATGACGACACGCAGCCCCAATACATCCGAGATGTCGCCCGCTTGAAAATGGCCAGCACAGACGGTGCTGTCTCTGTCGAAGAGGCGGCGGTGATCCTTGTGGAGTTGTCCGAGCCTGGTGGGCTTTATCGCAATGTGGCGACGGAACTTTTGGCGGCGCTGGAGTTGCAGCGCGGCGATACAGAAGCTGCGCTGGCGCTTTTACAAGCCCATATCAAAGATGCCGATGCAAGTTCGGAGCAAATCCAGCGCATGGCGGAATTAATCGTGGCTCTTGGGGCAATCCCGGAGTTGGCAAATTAAACTTTTTCTATTAATGTTTTGTTAAAATAATAACAAAGCTGAATTCGGCAAATCGGAGCAGGAGACACGCATGGGATTAAAAGCCGTGCTCTATATCGGACTTTTGGGCTTGGGCGTCGGGTGCTCCAACAGCGATCCGCGTTTGCAAGGGGAGCGTCAACTGCTTGATGGCACGGTTTTTGTGGAAACCGACGCGCGCTTTTTGGCGGAAAACCTGCCTGATTTGAGATTGCCGCAACCGCAACCTGTGCCAGCTTGGACCCATCAAGGTGGCAACGCTCAACATATTGCCACGCATGCAGAGCTGCCCGCAGAGCTGACATTGCGCTGGTCGCGCCAGATTGGTGCGGGAGATGCCAAACGCCATCAAATTTCCGCCGCACCTGTGGCGCAGGCCGGGCAGCTGTATACGATTGACAGCCAATCGATGGTAACAGCGCTTGATGAGACCGGTAGCATTCTTTGGCAGACGAAACTTGGGCGCTCATCTGATCAGTTGACAGATGCCTCCGGTGGTGGGTTGGCTGTGCGTGGAACGCAGCTCTTCGTCACGACGGGGTTTGGCACGGTTGTCGCCTTGGACACCGCGTCCGGTGCTCAGCTTTGGTCTCAAGATCTGGCAAGCTATGGTGGCGCTTCTCCAACCGTCTATGAAGATTTACTCTATATCGCGGCCCGAGATGGAGCGGCTTGGGCCATTGATACCACCAATGGCCGGACAGAGTGGCAACTCGCCGGTCCGACGGTTGCGGCCAGTCACACCGGTGGGCCGGGACCGGCCGTTTCGGACAAATATGCAGTCTTTCCTTTTGGCTCGGGCGATGTATTGGCCTCCTTCCGCAGGGGTGGGCTGAGGTCCTGGAGCTCTGGTCTTTCCGGGGCTCGCTTGGGCCTGGCCTCAACGCAGGTGAGAGATTTGACAGGCCAACCGGTTATTGAGGGCGCATCTGTCTATTTGGCCAGTTCCGTGGGCCGCATGGCGGCGGTCGATCTCAACTCGGGGCTGCGGATTTGGACCGCAAAACAGGGCAGTCAAGGTCATATTCTCGTAGCCGGTAGCGCAGTTTTCGCAGTCAGTGATGCCAGTAACTTGATCCGCCTTTCCAAAGATGACGGGACATTGATCTGGTCCACACCTTTGCCAGAATTCACGAAAAAGCGCGTGAAATCCCGTGCAAAAATTCATGCCCACTATGGTCCAATCTTGGCGGGGGGGCGTTTGATCTTAGCGTCATCTGATGGGCTTATCCGGCAGTTTAACCCGGCTGATGGGACGTTAGTCTCGACGGTCGAATTGCCTGGTGGTGCGGCCAGTGCGCCGATAGTTGTGAATGGCGCGCTCTACGTTTTAAATACCAAAGGTGATCTACTGGCTTTCCGTTGAACAAAACTTGGTGTAACGGTCGCCTCTAATCAACCGAAAGTGGGCCCGTATGTCCTTTACTCTGGCTATTGTTGGCCGTCCAAATGTTGGAAAATCCACGCTGTTCAACCGTTTGGTGGGGCGCAAGCTCGCTTTAGTGGACGATCAGCCGGGGGTGACGCGAGATCTGCGTGAAGGCGAAGCGCGTTTGGGGCATTTGAAATTTACCGTGATTGATACGGCCGGATTGGAAGAGGCCACAGATGAAAGCCTGCAAGGGCGTATGCGCCGCTTGACAGAGCGGGCGGTCGGCATGGCTGACGCTTGCCTGTTTATGATTGACGCCCGCGCAGGTATCACGGCCACAGATGAGGTGTTTGCCGATATTTTGCGCAAGAAAAATGCGCATGTATTTCTTGCCGCCAATAAGGGCGAGGGCCGCGCGGCTGATGGTGGGGTCATTGAAGCCTATTCGCTGGGACTGGGTGAGCCTTTGCGCTTATCTGCGGAACATGGCGAGGGCATGAGTGAACTGGCGACGATGCTGGCCCCGCTGATTGATGCCGCTGAGGAGAAAGCCAAGGAAGAGGCTCCGGAGGTGGATATTGATTTGCCAGAGGGCGATGAGCAGGAGGAATATCGCCTGCCAACCGTGCAAAAACCGCTGCAAGTTGCGGTCATCGGACGGCCAAATGCGGGGAAATCTACGCTCATCAATAAAATCTTGGGTGATGATCGCCTATTGACCGGACCCGAGGCCGGCATCACGCGGGATGCGATTTCGTTGACCCTGGATTGGGGCGGCGTTCCGACGCGGATTTTTGACACCGCCGGAATGCGCAAAAAAGCCAAGGTGCAGGCCAAACTGGAAAAACTATCGGTCAGCGATGGGCTGCGCGCGGTAAAATTTGCCGAGGTTGTCGTGGTTTTGCTCGATGCCGATATTCCTTTTGAGCAGCAAGATCTTCGGATTTCGGATCTGGCAGAACGCGAGGGCCGCGCGGTAGTATTGGCGGTAAATAAATGGGATCTTGAGCCGGAAAAACAGGCGAAACTCCGCGTGCTGCGCGAATCTTTCGAGCGGCTTTTGCCCCAGTTGCGGGGCGCGCCTTTGGTGACGGTATCCGCCAAGACTGGCAAAGGGCTTGATAGGTTGCAACAGGCGGTGATGCGGGCGCATGAGGTGTGGAATCGCCGTATCCCCACAAGCCATCTCAACCGCTGGCTGGCTGGCATGGTTGAGGCGCATCCGCCCCCGGCGCCCGGCGGGCGTCGGATAAAGCTGCGCTATATGACCCAAGCAAAAACGCGGCCACCGGGCTTTGTCGTGATGTGTTCCTATCCGGATAAAATCGCAGAAAGCTATTCGCGCTATCTCGTGAACGGGCTGCGTGAAGATTTCGACATGCCGGGCACGCCGATCCGGGTGTGGATGCGCGGGCAGGGCGATCAGAACCCCTATAAGAACAAAAAGAAATCCACGCCATCGCGGTTGCGAAAGCATTTGGACAAAAAACCCTTTAAATAGGGTTTTTGCCAGATCTTAGCGGCTATGCCTTGAATGTTGCGGCTTAGAGCAACTGCGCTGACATGCTCTAAGCTAGGGTTCCGTCTGCGGCGATCTTGGTGGCATTGCCCATGTGGGGGCGTAATACTTTCGGGATAGCCACAGAGCCATCGGCCTGCTGACCATTTTCCAGCACAGCAATTAAGCACCGCCCCACCGCAAGGCCCGAGCCGTTCAATGTATGAACGAACTCTGGCTTTCCGCCGCCTGCGGGGCGAAAACGCGCATTCATGCGGCGGGCCTGGAAATCTCCGCAAACCGAGCAAGAGCTGATTTCGCGATAAGCATTCTGTCCGGGCAACCAAACTTCGATGTCATGGGTGCGCCGGGCACCAAAACCCATATCTCCAACGCAAAGCGCAACGGTGCGATAGGGTAATTCCAAGCGCTCCAATATCCCTTCGGCGCATTTGGTCATACGGTCAAGCTCCGCGCGGGAGTGATCAGGATGGGTGACAGAGACCATCTCCACCTTTTCAAATTGATGCTGGCGCAGCATCCCCGCGGTGTCGCGCCCCGCGCTGCCGGCTTCTGACCGAAAACACAGAGAATGGGCCGTATAGCGGCGTGGCAGCTGGGTTTCGTCTAGGGTTAGGCCGGCGACGATATTGGTTAAGGTCACTTCAGAGGTTGGGATCAGCCACCAGCCATTGGTGGTTTGATAACTGTCTTCGGCAAATTTCGGCAATTGCCCGGTGCCACGCATGGCATCATCGCGCACCAGGACGGGTGTATTGGTTTCGGTCAAACCATTTTCATTGACATGGGTGTCGAGCATAAACTGCGTCAATGCCCGGTGCATGCGTGCGATGGCACCTAAGAGAATTACAAAGCGGCTACCGGATATTTTTCCTGCGGTTTCAAAGTCTAAACCGGCTTGAGTGGCGGACAGCTCAAAGTGTTCTTTCGGTGCAAACTCAAAGCTCGCCGGCGTGCCCCAGCTGTTAATTTCGACATTATCGGCTTCATCGGCCCCATCGGGCGTGTCCTCAAAGGGCAGGTTGTCAATGCCCATCAGCATATCTGTCAGGGCCTCGTCCTTAGCCTTGGCCTGCTCGGTTAGATGGATCACTTGCGCCTTTTTTTCACTGACCAAGCCGCGCAGCCGCTCGAATTCGGCCTCATCACCTTTGGCCTTGGCGGCGCCAACCTGTTTGCTAGCGCTGTTAATTTCAGCTTGAGCGGCCTCTGCTTCTTGGATGCAAGCCCGGCGTTCTGAATCCAGAGCTAGGATCTGAGACGAGACCGACGCTTTGCCACGGCGCGCGAGGGCGGCATCAAAGGCAGCGGGGTTTTCGCGGATCGCACGGATGTCATGCATCTCTTATCTCCTAAATCAAGAATCACTCGCCTGTTTATGCCGAAACCTGAGCGGAGGGTCACGGGACAATTTTACCATTTGGTCGTGGGGTGAAATGGCGCCGCAACACTGGTTGAAGCAGCGCTTGCAAAAAAACGGCAAACTTACCAGCAGGACGCCTACAGTACCTTGCAAAGTGGCCCCCTAAACCATAGGTTCTGCCAGAACTTGCGGCGCGGTGCCGTGTGACGAAATATATGGGGTCATTATGGACACTTTAAGCACATTCATGTTTCCGATGCTCATCATCGGTATTTTCTATTTGTTGGTATTCCGCCCGCAGCAAAAGAAGATGAAAGAACATCAAAACATGGTGAACAGCCTGGCCAAAGGCGATGAGGTCGTGACGGCCGGCGGCTTGATCGGTAAAGTGACGAAAGTCAAAGCGGACAGCAATGAAATTGAAGTTGAGCTTGCCAAAGACATACGCGTGAATGTGGTACAAGCCACCATCGCCGATGTGCGCAGCAAGTCCAAGCCTGCCAGCTAAACCCTTCAGCGCGTTAAGACAGGCCTGAGGCCGGGAGCTAAGAGATGTTGCATATCGAAGGTTGGAAGCGGGTCGTGATTTGCGCGACCTGCGCGCTTGGTCTCCTTTTTGCCCTGCCCAATGGCTTCTACGGCCAAGTTGAATCTTACAATGATGCCCAAGAGGCGGGGCAGGAGGCCACAGGCTGGCCGTCTTTCCTTCCGTCTGGGTTGGTCAACCTCGGACTTGATTTGCGGGGTGGCGCGCATTTGCTCGGCGAGGTGAAACTCGCGGAAGTCTACACCACTCGGCTTGAGGGCTTCTGGCCAGAAGTGCGCAATGCCCTGCGCAACGAGCGCGCGACGATCGGTGCGATCCGCCAGCAAGAGGGCGGTGCGGGCGAGCTGGTGGTGCGTATTGGCAATCCTGAACAAATGGATCGCGCCATAGAAGTGGTGCAAACTTTGGCGCGCCCTGTGACCTCCCTCACCGGTGGGATGACAGATGACATTGTCGTGACGGCTCTTGGAGATAATTTGATCGTCACCCTGTCAGAGGCCGAAAAATTGGCCACTGATGAGCGGACCATGGCGCAATCGCTGGAGATTATTCGCCGCCGGGTGGATGAAGCGGGCACGCGCGAGCCGACCATCCAACGCCAAGGCAATGATCGGATCCTGATCCAGGTGCCTGGACTTGGTTCGGCGCAAGAGCTCAAGGATCTGATCGGTGTCCCTGCGCTTTTGACGTTTCAAACTGTCGTTGGCCAGACGAGCAACCCAAATGGGGCAGCCGGTGTGGGCAATGAGCTGGTGCCTTCAGCGAATAACGAAGAGCTTTATTATATCTTGAGCCGCAGTCCCGTGGTTACAGGCGAAGAGCTGACCGACGCACAGCCCTCTTTTGATCAAAACGGCCGCCCGGCGGTAAACTTTCGTTTTAACACATCGGGCGCACGGAAATTTGGGCAATACACCAGCGATCATATTGGAGATCCCTTTGCGATTGTCTTGGATAATGAGGTGATTTCTGCCCCGGTTATTGAATCGGCCATAACCGGCGGTTCGGGCATCATCACTGGGAGTTTTGATGTCGCGGAAAGCACGCGCCTGGCCACCTTGCTGCGCGCCGGCTCATTGCCTGCGAGCTTGGAGTTTCTTGAAGAGCGCACGGTGGGGCCGGAATTGGGCCAAGACAGTATTGATGCCGGAAAAATCGCCTGTCTCGTTGGGTTTGCCGCTGTTTTGATCTTTATGTTCCTTTCCTATGGCACCTTCGGACTCTTCGCCAATATAGCGTTGTTGATCAATGTTGGGCTGATGTTTGGCCTTTTGTCCATGATCGGCGCCACGCTGACACTGCCGGGGATTGCGGGAATTGTCCTGACCATCGGTATGGCGGTGGATGCCAATGTGCTTGTATTTGAACGCATTCGCGAGGAATTGAAAACCGCCAAAGGACCAGCGCGGGCCATTGAACTTGGCTATGAAAAAGCGCTTTCAGCCATTGTTGATGCCAATATCACGACATTTCTGACGGCGGCCATCCTATTCATTATGGGGGCCGGCCCGGTCAAAGGCTTTGCAGTCACGCTGGGTCTGGGGATCATCACCTCTGTGTTCACAGCGATCTTTGTGACGAGAACTATGGTTGTGATCTGGTTTGAACGGCGCAAGCCAAAAACGCTGGAGGTTTAGGTGATGCGGTTAAGATTGGTGAAACGGCAAACAGCCTATGATTTCTTCGATAAGTGGAAACTTTGGCTCGGTCTGTCGGCATTGCTCGTGGTGCTGTCCATTGCCTCAACCGTGACCCAGGGGTTGAATTTTGGCATTGATTTCAAAGGTGGCACAACCATCCGCGCCGAGAGCAGCACGCCGATTGATGTGGCCGCATACCGCCAAACAATTGAGCCGCTCGCCCTTGGGGATGTGTCGATTGCAGAGGTCTTTGACCCCAGCTTCCGTGAGGATCAGCATGTGGTGCAAATCCGCATCCAAGCGCAAGACGGGCAGGAGGCCGTGGCCTCGGATGTCGTGGTGCAACTGGAAACCATCTTGCGCAGCATTGCACCCGATATTCGCTTTCCTTCCGTGGAGTCGGTGGGGCCGAAGGTCTCTGGCGAGCTGATTAAATCTGCAGTATTGGCCGTGGTTATCGCTATTGCGGTTGTGCTGATTTACATTTGGCTCCGCTTTGAATGGCAATTTGCGCTCGGCGCCGTGGGGGCTTTGGTGCATGATGTGATTTTGACCATTGGAATATTTTCAGCCCTGCAAATCAAATTTGACCTGGCGATTATCGCGGCCTTGCTGACCATCGTTGGCTATTCGTTGAATGATACGGTTGTGGTTTTTGACCGGGTGCGGGAAAACCTGCGTCGCTATAAGAAAAAAGACCTGAGCGAAGTGCTCAACCTGTCGATCAATGAGACCCTCAGCCGGACTGTTATGACCTCTGTGACCACACTTTTGGCGCTGATATCGTTGTTTGTGCTGGGTGGGGATGTGATTCGCGGGTTTGTCTTTGCGATGATTTGGGGCGTGGTGGTTGGAACCTATTCGTCGGTCTTTGTGGCAAGCTCTACGCTGCTGCGCCTGGGAGTGAAGCGCGATTGGTCTAAGCCCAGCAACACGGATGGCAATCAATTTGCCAATATTGATGCATAATGCAACTCTCTGAGATCACCTTTGCGACGGGCCGCCCTGTGGACGGCTATGGTCCGAACTTCTTTCGGGTGGCCGGTGAGGTCTTCGAAGGAAATTTGGCCATTCTGCCAAATTCTTGTGGCCCCTGGGCTGGGTTTGAGGATCCAAGCCCCTTTGTAGATGCGGCGAAGGATTTGGATGTGGTTTTCGTGGGAACCGGTGCGCAGATTGCGCATATTCCACCCAATTTTCGAGCGTCGCTCGAGGGAGCCGGGATCGGGGTCGAGATCATGAACTCGCCCACTGCTTGTCGCACCTACAATATTCTATTGTCAGAGGGTCGCCGGATTGGCTTGGCCCTGATCCCGGTCTAAGCGATGCTGCATGTCTCAAACCTAAGCGTGGCGCGCGGAGGGATGACATTGCTCAGCGGGGTCGATTTTGCGCTCAATGCTGGCCAAATTTTGGTGCTGCGTGGCGCCAATGGCCTTGGTAAGACCAGTCTGTTGCGGTGCATTGCGGGCCTACAAAACCCGGTTGAGGGGCAAATCACTGCACCGGAGACAGTGGCCTATTCGGGCCATGCTGATGGTCTTAAGGGTCAAATGACCGTGCTGGAAAATCTTGCGTTCTGGTCGTCTATCTATCACGGGCCGAGCGCCGAAGTGGCGCTTGATGCCTATGATCTGCATGCATTGGCCGACAGGCCAGCGGCCAATCTTTCAGCGGGGCAAAAGCGCCGCCTCGGTTTGGCGCGTATGCAGGTCAGCGGTTGTGCGCTTTGGGTCATGGACGAACCAACTGTGTCGCTGGACGCGGATAATGTGGCCTTGTTTCGCGCGGCGCTTGATCGGCATGTACAGAGCGGTGGTGCTGCTGTGATCACCAGCCATATTGACCTAGCGATCGCCTCAGCTAGGCTGCTGGATCTGACCCGTTTCAAGGCGCGCGGTCTGATGGGGAGCACGGCCTTTGAGGAGGCTTTGGAATGATCCACTTGTTTTTGCGCGATGTGGGCTTATCGGTACGGTCTGGCGGCGGGTTTGGTCTGGCGTTGATCTTCTTTTTGATCGTCGTGACCTTGATTCCCTTCGCGCTTGGACCAGACCAGAGCGCTCTTGCGGTTGTTGCGCCAGGCGTTTTATGGCTCGGGGCGTTGTTGGCCTGTCTGCTGTCATTGGATCGCATTTTTGGCCTCGATTTCGAGGATGGAACGCTGGATCTCCTCGCGACGTCGCCCTTGCCCCAGGAGGCAGTCTATATCGCCAAAGCTGCGGCCCATTGGTTAACCACGGGTCTGCCCTTGGCTTTGGCCGCACCGGTCTTGGGCGTCCTGTTAAACCTCGATTTTGAAATCGGTAAAATTTTAGGTCTGTCGCTTTTACTGGGCACTCCAGCTTTGAGCCTGATTGGAGCCTTTGGCGCGAGTCTTACCCTCGGCGTCAAACGCGGAGGTCTGTTGCTCTCGCTGTTAGTACTGCCGCTTTATGTCCCCAGTTTGATTTTTGGCGCGCAGGCGGTACGTTTGGCGGGGCAGGGGTTGGCCTATGATGGGGCTTTGGTGCTTTTATCGGCCATTTCTCTTGGGGCTGCGGCGATATTGCCCTTTGCATCCGGTGCCGCTTTGCGGATCAATCTAAGATGACGGGCCTATGCGCGTGAAGGGGTTTAATCGATGAATAACAGATCAATTGCACCGAAATTTTGGGACAGATTTTGGCGTTTGGCCAATCCCAAGGTCTTTATGGGCTGGTCTGGTCGGGCCCTGCCATGGGCTGCGGCTGCGGCAGGCTTATCTTTATGTTCTGGATTGATTTGGGGTTATTTTTTTACACCCGATGATATTCGGCAGGGCTCTACTGTGAAGATTATCTACCTGCATGTACCGGCCGCACTGATGGCGATCAACGGGTATTTGCTGATGTTTGTCGGGGCGTTGGTCTGGTTGATACGACGCCAACATGTCTCTGTGCTTGCGGCCAAAGCGGCGGCTCCTGTGGGCATGGTGATGACGCTGATCGCCTTGGCCACGGGCGCCATTTGGGGGCAACCGATGTGGGGCACCTATTGGGTTTGGGATCCACGGTTGACCAGCTTTCTGATCCTGTTTTTGTTCTACGTGGGCTATATCGCCCTCTGGGCGGCCATTGAGGATGAGGACACGGCGGCGGATTTGACCTCCGTCTTGGCAATTGTTGGAGCGGTTTTTGCGATGTTGAGTCGCTATGCGGTGTTATTTTGGAACCAAGGCCTACACCAGGGCACTACCGTGACCATGGCCGATGGGGCGCAGCAGGACAATATTTCCAACGTCTTTTTCCAACCGCTGCTCCTATCAATGGCGGGGTTTGGACTGTTGTTTTTGACATTGTTATTGATCGGCACGCGCACAGAGGTACGGTCGCGACGGTTGAAGGTATTGCAGGCACGGGAGCGGATGGAATGATGCCAGATTTGGGAAAATATGCGTTAGAAGTTAACAGTTCCTATGTGCTGAGCCTCTTGGCTCTTGCGGTGATCATTGGGCTTTATGCGAAGCGCAGCCGTGCCGTAAAACGCGACTTGGCGGCGATGGAGGCTGTTCACGATGCGTAAGCTGCTTTTGGCATTGCCGGTTGCGATCTTTGCAGTTTTTGTCGGTCTGGCCTTTGTGGGGATGCAGCGGGAGGATCCAGAGGGCTTGCCAAGCGCCATTGCAGGTCAGAAGGCCCCCAGCGTCCAGTTGGACGCGCTGGAAGGGCATGTGCCCTTTGCACAGGTGGATTTGACGACTGGCGGGGTCAAACTCGTCAATTTTTGGGCCAGCTGGTGCGCACCCTGCCGGGCAGAACATCCGACCTTAATGGAGTTCGCCGATCGCGGCATTGCGGTTTATGGCGTGAATTATAAAGATGATCCGGCCAAGGCGCGGGCATTTTTGGCCGAATTGGGCAATCCATACGCTCAGGCCGGCGCTGATCCTCAGGCGAAAATGGCGTTGGATTGGGGAGTTTATGGGCTGCCGGAAACCTTTGTTTTGGGCCCCGATGGCACTGTGATCATGCGTGTGACCGGCCCTCTGACGGAGCGCAACCTGCAAACGCGGGTGCTGCCTGCTTTGGCAGAGGCTGGGTTGGAGTTCTAGGAAACACCAATCTGTTTAAAGCATTATAGTGTGGAGCGCATAAAAAAGGCCCCGGTTTCCCGAGGCCTTTGTTCGTATACATCGACGCTTATGCGGCCTTAGCAAGGTTGCGCAGCACATAGTGCAGCACGCCGCCGTTTTCGATGTAGTCAATCTCAACTTCCGTATCAATCCGGCACTTCAACGTGATGGATTTCACAGATCCGTCGCCCATGGTGATTTCTGCGGGCACTTCTTGCAGAGGCTTGACCCCTTCTAGGCCGCGGATTGAAACGGTTTCATCGCCTTTGAGTCCAAGACTTTTACGGCTGTCGCCGCCTGTGAACTCAAACGGAATAACGCCCATGCCGACCAGGTTTGAGCGGTGAATACGCTCAAAGCTCTCGGCGATCACAGCTTTAACCCCCAAAAGCGCGGTGCCTTTCGCAGCCCAATCGCGGCTGGAGCCGGCGCCATATTGTTCGCCGCCAAAGATCACCAATGGGGTGCCTTGCGTTTGGTACGCCATGGCCGCATCAAAGATTGCCATTTGGCTGCCGTCTGGACCCAACGTATAGCCGCCTTCTACCCCGTCGAGCATCTCATTCTTGATGCGGATATTGGCAAAGGTGCCGCGCATCATGACCTCGTGATTGCCGCGGCGCGAGCCATAGGAGTTGAACTCGCGCGGGCTGACTTGGCGCTCGGTAAGATATTTTCCGGCTGGAGTTGTGTCTTTGAACGAGCCTGCTGGTGAAATGTGATCTGTGGTTATCATATCACCCAAAATTGCCATGACCTTGGCACCTTCAAGATTGGTGATCTTGTGGGTCTCCATAGTGATACCTTGGAAATAGGGCGGGTTTTGCACATAGGTCGAAGAGGTGGGCCAATCATAGGTTTTTTGATTGGTCACATCCACAGCTTGCCATTTCTCATCACCTTTGAACACATCGGCATATTTCGACACAAAGGCCTCGCGCTTTACGGTCGCTTCCACCATTTCGGCAACCTCTTGCGTGGTGGGCCAGATATCTTTGAGGTAGACGTCATTTCCATCGCGATCTTGGCCGATCACATCTGTGGCCAAGTTAATATCCAATGTACCAGCCAGAGCATAGGCGACCACCAGGGGCGGCGAGGCCAGATAGTTGGCGCGCACGTCAGGTGAAATGCGCCCTTCAAAGTTTCTGTTGCCCGATAGCACGGCAGTGGCAACGAGATCGCCCTCTGCAATGGCCGAGGAAATTTCGGCTTTTAACGGGCCGGAATTGCCGATGCAGGTGGTGCAGCCATAGCCAACAAGGTTAAAGCCAACGGCATCCAGATCTTTTTGGAGATCTGCCGCTTCGAGATAGGCCGATACTACTTGCGAGCCCGGGGCGAGGGAAGTTTTCACCCAAGGTTTACTGTCCATCCCCAAGGCTGCCGCCTTGCGCGCAACCAAACCCGCGCCAATCATCACATAGGGATTTGAGGTATTGGTGCAGGAGGTGATCGACGCGATCACAACTTTGCCCGATTCCATGGTGTAATCTTTGCCGGAGACTGGAATTTCCTTGCCCATGGGGCGTTTGAAAGTCTCTTCCATTTCGCGGCGGAAGGCATTTTGACCCTCGGTAAGTGCGACAAAGTCCTGAGGACGTTTGGGGCCAGATATCGCAGGCACGATCGTGCCCATATCAAGGTGCAATGTGTCGGTATAGATCGGCGCATAATTCTCATCGCGCCAGAAGCCATTTTCTTTCGCATAGGTCTCCACCAAGGCCACACGATCTTCATCGCGGCCTGTGGCATGCAGATAGCGGATGGTTTCGTCGTCAATTGGGAAAAAGCCGCAGGTGGCACCGTATTCCGGGGCCATATTGGCGATGGTTGCGCGATCTGCGAGGGGCAAATTGTTGAGGCCCGCTCCATAAAATTCCACGAATTTACCAACAACACCGCGTGCGCGCAGCATTTCCACCACTTTTAGGACCAAATCGGTGCCGGTAGTTCCTTCCATCATCGCCCCAGCCAGCTCAAAGCCGACAACTTCTGGGATTAGCATTGAGATCGGCTGGCCCAGCATGGCCGCTTCGGCTTCAATGCCGCCAACACCCCAACCGAGAACAGCAGCGCCATTGACCATAGTGGTGTGGCTGTCGGTGCCGACCAAAGTATCAGGATAGGCAACCTCTTGACCGTATTGGTCTTGGTCGGTCCAAACTGTTTGGGATAGGTATTCGAGATTCACCTGGTGGCAGATGCCAGTGCCGGGTGGAACAACGCGGAAGTTGTTAAAGGCCGATTGACCCCATTTAAGGAAGGTATAGCGCTCCATATTGCGCTCATATTCCCGATCAACATTCATTTGAAAAGCGTGCGGGGTGCCAAACTCATCAATCATGACCGAATGATCAATCACCAGATCCACTGGGTTCAGCGGGTTGATCTTTTCCGGATCCCCGCCAAGCGCCACAATCCCATCACGCATGGCGGCCAGATCAACCACTGCCGGCACGCCGGTAAAATCCTGCATCAAAACGCGGGCCGGGCGATAGGCAATTTCTCGCGGGTTTTTTCCGCCTTTTACGCCCCATTCGGCAAAGGCTTTGATATCGTCAACAGATACAGTCTTTCCGTCTTCGAACCGCAGCATATTTTCCAACACCACTTTCAGGGCGGCGGGAAGGCACGAGAAATCGCCCAAACCAGCGGCCTGAGCGGCGGGAATAGAATAATATGCGATGCTCTTGCTGCCCACATTTAGAGTGCGGCGCGTTTTAGCAGTGTCCTGCCCAACAACTACGGTCATGAAAATCTCCAGGATTGAAAGGATGTTGAGGCCTCTTATCAGCTCTGGCACTTGCGGATCAAGAGGTATCGCATACATTTGTATACCAAGGGCGGATTTTTCTAACATCTGTGAACGATTGATGGATTGGTCAGTTACAATTTGATGCTTTATGCTGATGAAAAATAACTTAGGAACCGACCCTTTTGCGCCGTATTGCTTTACAGATCCTTTGCCTCTTCATGCTGATTGTCCCCAATTTCGGCTATGGGCAGAATACGCTGGTGGTGGTTGAGCTGTTCTCCTCCCAGGGCTGCTCTTCCTACCCACCGACGGATGAATATTTGTTCGGAGCTCGTCTAGCAAAGGGATATCATCGCACTGGGATGGCATGTGGATTATTGGGACTATATCGGCTGGGCAGATAGCTTTGCTCATCCCGATTTTACCGAGCGTCAAAAAGCTTATGCGCAGGCGTTGGACGAGCGGATGATTTTTACGCCACAATTTATCGTCAATGGGGTCGAAAGCTCTTTTGGCGGCCAAAGCGCGGAGGTTGCGTCTTTGATCCAGAAATATGCGCAACTGGTACCGGGGGCAGAGCTTTCCATTCGGCGGATGGGGGCCTCTTATGAAATTACTTTACAAAACGTTTATTATTCCAGTCCCTATGATGTCTATCTTGTGGGTGTTTCACCTTTGGAGACTGTCGATATTCATAGTGGGCAGAATGCGGGGC
Organism: uncultured Planktomarina sp.; assembly: GCA_943788425.1. Lineage (GTDB taxonomy): Bacteria > Pseudomonadota > Alphaproteobacteria > Rhodobacterales > Rhodobacteraceae > Planktomarina. The sequence goes on along the minus strand of CALSQF010000012.1, from coordinate 71,332 downwards.
GTCGGGTAAATTATGCCAATATTGTGACCGAATGGCACAACTTAGGCCTCTGGGACGGCCTACGGCCCACCACGTTTGAAACTGGGGTGCTGGGGGGGCGTTATATTGTTTTGTTGTAATATCAGGACAATGGTGAGATTTTCATTGCCTATTGGGTAAATTAACGGCGCATGTGGCAGGAGCCTTTTTGGGGCTTAATCTGTAGGCGGGCAATATTTCCAGCGCCGATGGATCCAAAACCAATTCCCCGGATCGGCATGCACCCGCTCTTCTAGCGATTGTGTCGCCTCGCGTGTCATTGTCTCTGCATCGCTGTGCTCAATGGGGGCGCCGATCTCAACGCTAAAGCTTTCCCCATCGCGATTGCGCATTGAGAAATAGGGCACAAATAGTGCTTTGGTCTTCAGTGCGAAACTCGCCGCTGTCACCGAGCAATAAACTGGGCGCCCCATGAAATTCACCGCAATGCCATGGCCGACGGCCAGGTCGAGCAATAAGACAAGCGCTGTGCCGGTTTTAAGGGATTTCAACATGGCCAAGGTGCCGTGTTTGTCTGCTTCAAAGACGCGGCCACCGCGCCCGTTGATGTCGAGCATGCGCTTATATTGCACATCAAAATAGGGATTAGCCATGCGCCGAACCATGCCACCCACCTTGAGCCCATGTTTGAAAAGTGCGGCGCGGAAGGCTTCATGATTCCCAAAGTGCCCGGAGAAAAACATGATCGGGCGGCCCTCTTTATGGGCCTGCAGGACAGCCTCAAGGCCAGCGCCATGCAGCTTTATGTCAGGATTTTGTACTTGGAACTGCTTGGGAAACATATTTTCCGTGAAGGTGCGTCCGGCATTGTCTAGCACCTGATTGGCAATCTGCAATTTTCGCATTTGGGGAATATCGGGGTAAATCAGGTCGAGGTTATCCATAACCCGCTTGCGATACCCGAGCATGCGGCCCAAAAAACCGCGCAGCCAGGCGCCAACGCAGCGATTTCGCAGCCTGTAGGGCACCAGCCACATCGCGCCAAAAAAGGCCATAATAGCCAGATATTCGAGCTTTTGGCGCAGTGTTCCTCGCGGTTTGCCAGTTTTAGCCATTGTCGTCCTGAGCTTGGATGAGCCTCTCACGATACCACACATATATTCCAGCACTTACAATAACAAGCGCGCCAGAGAGGGTGAAGCCATCTGGTATCTCGCCAAAGAGCAACAGTCCGAAGATCACGGCAAAAAGTAGCCCGGCGTAGCCATAAGGCGCGATATCGCTGGCTGGCGCTGCGGCGAAGGCACGGATCATCAGCAAATGGCCCAAAATGCCAAACCCGACGAGAGCCGCCACCACAGGCAGTGCGGCTAGGGCAATGGGCTGCCAAAAGAATGGCACCAGCAGCGAGGAGAACAGCATGCCAAAGACGCCTTGTAAGAATAATGCGGTCCAAGGCCCATCGCTGCGTACAAAACGTGTTGCCAGCGCATAGACTGTGAAACCGATCGCTCCCAGTATAGGGAATGCGGAGGCCGGTGCCATGACAGAGGATCCCGGTCGGATGATCAGCATCGCTCCAAGAAAGGCGGCGGCTATTCCAAGGATGCGGCGGCGACCGATTGTTTCGCCCAAAACCAAAACCGCGCCCAATGTCACCATCACCGGACCAAGTTGGATCAAAGCTGTGGCATCCGCAAGTGACAAATAAATTATACCCATAAAAAACATATAGCTGCTGAAAGTCGTGGCCAATCCGCGGACCATATGCAGTTTGATATGCGCGCTGGTGAAAACTGGATGCCGAGCAATCAGCAATCCTGCACCAACCAAGAGGGCCTGTGAGACAAAGCGCAGCCAGACGATTTGCGCCACCGGGATACTATGGCCTAAGATTTTGGTCATGACATCCATTGAGGCCATGCAGAACACCCCTGCGACCATAAGCGCAGCACCTTTTTGCGCGGCAGTTAGGGTCATTGCGGTGCTAACGGGAGACCAACGCCGATCATACTGTCGCGCGTCACCCAAGTGGCAAGCGCCTCTTCGGAGAGGCCAAAACTGTCTTCCGGCTGGGCTGGTATAACGATGTAGCGCATATCTGCGGTGCTGTCGTGCACCCGCACTTGCATCTGCTCGGGAAGACTCAGGCCAAATTCTAACAGAACTTTGCGAGGTTCAATCACAGTTCGAGATCGATACGCCCGCGATTTATACCAGTCTGGCGGCAGGCCCAGCAGGTTGCGCGGATAGCAAGAGCAGAGTGTGCAAACCACAACGTTATGCACCTCGTTGGTATTTTCCAGCGCGATCAAATGCATCGGGCCAATGTCAAATCCCATGGTGCGACTGGCCTCTCCTGCATTGTCAAGCAGGGCTGCCTTGAATTCAAGATCCACCCAAGCCCGGGCCACGACTCGCGCGCCATTGGCGGGGCTGCGGCTATCCATTGCGTTGATCTGCGCGTGGATTTGCGCAGCGGTCAGATGCCCTTTTTCGATGAGCAATTCGCGCAAGGCTATTTCCATCACCTGCCAATAGCTGAGGCCCGTGTCGTTATCAGCGCGATAGGGATGGCCAGAGGGGGACAGGCCTTCATGACTGTGGTCGTGGTGATCATGCGGCATTAAACAGGCTCCAACCAATGGGCATAAATTTCCGCTTCAATCACATCCTCACCCCGTTCGGCTCGCGCGCCCCATATTTCTGCCATATGAAAGCGAACGCGGACCAGCTCACGCTGCGGACCGGCTTGGCGATAGGCACTTTCTTCGGGATTGTTAAATAGGCCAATGCGCCGTTCAATATGCCCGATTTTACCGCGCAGATAGGCCGGCGTGCGGATATGGCCCGGCGGCCAATGGGATTTGACGCGCACTTTCATGAGGCCGCGCCATAGGTTATTCCTCGGGCGCGCACTTCGGCCATTTTCGCGCCCAATTCTTCTGTGGTCACAGCACCGGCTTCCACCATGTTTTGTGCGACGGATGCGATCCAACGTTCATAATATGTCATGGTTTCATAAGCATCTGGGCCCATATCTTCCAATACGCGGCGCAGGCTGTCGGTGGTCATCAGCCCGGCGGCAGAGGTGAGCACCATCAAGGCGTCTACTCTTTTTTCCCAAAGGGCAAAATCATGTTCGTCTGGATTGATAGGCCCGGCAGGATCTCCGCCCATATCATGCCAGCGTTTTCCAAAAAATTCTGTCATCCCACGAAAATAGGCGCGTGGTCAAACTTTGTCCAGCGCTGGAAATGCTCCCCAGGCTCACATCGGCGCAGAGGGCTTTCGGTTTAGGCGCCGAAGACGCGGGTGAAAATAGTATCCACATGTTTCGTGTGGTAGCCAAGATCGAATTTATCTTCGATTTCTTCCACAGACATGGCAGCCGTGACTTCTGGATCGGCTTTCAATTCTGTCAAGAAATCTACACCTTGCTCCCAGACCCGCATCGCATTGCGTTGCACGAGGCGGTAACTATCTTCACGGCTCATGCCTTTTTGCGTCAGTGCCAGCAAGACCCGCTGAGAATGTACCAATCCGCGAAACTTATTCATATTTGCGATCATATTGTCTGGATAGATTACCAATTTATCAATCACACCGGTCAGGCGGGCGAGGGCAAAATCAAGGGTGATGGTGGCATCGGGGCCGATGGCCCGCTCTACGGAGCTGTGTGAGATATCCCGCTCATGCCACAGGGCCACGTTTTCCATCGCCGGCACCACGGCCATCCGCACAATGCGCGCCAAACCGGTGAGGTTCTCGGTTAGAACCGGGTTGCGCTTATGCGGCATGGCGGAGCTGCCTTTTTGACCTTTGGAGAAAAATTCTTCGGCTTCCAAAACTTCGGTGCGCTGCATATGGCGAATTTCAATGGCGATATTCTCAATGGAGCTTGCGACAATGCCGAGCGTGGCAAAGAAGGCTGCGTGACGATCGCGCGGGATGACTTGTGTGCTGATGGGTTCTGGTTTCAGCCCCAATTGCGCGCAGACATGTTCCTCGACGGAAGGGTCTATATTGGCAAAGGTGCCAACCGCGCCAGAAATCGCGCCAGTGGCGATCTCATCACGGGCCCGGCGCATGCGCTCTAGGTTGCGATCCATTTCTGCATAAAACCGTGCGAAGGTCAGTCCCATGGTCACAGGTTCGGCGTGGATGCCATGGCTTCGGCCAATCCGAACGGTGTCTTTATGCTCCAGCGCGCGGCGCTTGAGTGCGGCCAGCAAAGATTCAATATCCGCAATTAGAATATCGGCAGCTCGGGTGAGCTGCACGTTCAACGTGGTGTCCAAAACGTCGGAGCTGGTCATGCCTTGATGTACAAAACGCGCCACATCTCCGCCGATAATATCGGATAGATGGGTCAAAAAGGCGATTACGTCGTGTTTTGTGACCGCTTCAATGGCATCAATTTTCGCCACGTCGAACTCTACATCTTTCGCTGTCCAAACCGCATCGGCATTGGCCTGCGGAATCACGCCCAATTTGGCCTGTGCATCACAGGCATGTGCTTCAATTTCATACCAGATGCGGAATTTCGTTTTGGGTGACCAGATATCAACCATTTCAGGGCGGGAATAACGTTCGATCATAGGATCATGGCCTCGTGAGTTGGGAGCGTGTGGCTGCCTCTTAGACTGCCGCGCGCGTGGGTTCAAGCGCAGCCGCCGGGTTTGATTGCACTGCAAGACCTGCTAGGGAAGGCTATGATATCCAAGAGCGCCGCACCCCTGCCAAAACTGCCATTTAGCCTTGATGACTTTATGGGTCACAGCTGGGGTATCACTCGGCAAATCTTCGATCACCATCAAGATACTCCGGTACAATTCAAGGGCCAGTGCCGCATTGCAGACGGCTGGTATCATGAAACTGGGCAGCTGATTTTGGCGCATAGCCCAGCTCTTGCCAGCAGCCGGCGCTATCGCTGGCACCCCGATGCGGCCGGTGGCATTGATGTCTTCTTTGAGGATGATAGATTCTTCCACCATATTGATTTGGTACAAAGCAGCCCGACGGCGCATCATCTTTGCCCGCCGGATGAATATCATGTGACCTATGATTTTGCGCACTGGCCTGATTGGACGGCCTATTGGCAGGTGACCGGACCGCGCAAGAGCTATGATATGCGCTCCTGTTACCGCAAAACGCACAGATGAGGCCTTGCGAAGGGTTGGTGACAAAGGCTAAGTCATAGCTGCAAAACAAAAGGAAATTTAACATGACCACACAGACCCCGTCTTTGACACTGGCAGAGGCTATTTTTCCGCAAACCGGCCTAGCGCTGCGGGTTAAGCAATTGGTTTTGGTCGTAGCAGGCATCGCCGCTTTGGTCCTCGCCGCGAAAATCAAGATTCCGATGTTCCCAGTTCCAATGACCATGGGCACTTTTGCTGTTTTGAGTATTGGTGCGGCCTATGGCGCACGCTTGGGTCTGGCAACGATTTTGGGCTATATGCTGATAGGCGCATTGGGCTTTGACGTTTTTGCCCGCTCCAGTGCAGAGGTCTCTGGTCTCAGCTATATGATGGGCAGTACGGGCGGTTATTTGGTTGGTTATGTTCTCGCCGTCGTGGCCCTAGGTGCTATGGCGCGCAAGGGTTGGGACCGGGCGCGGGGCAAAATGGCCCTGGCCTTGGTGCTCGGCAATGCGCTCATCTATGTGCCTGGCCTGATTTGGTTGACCGTGCTTTACGGCCTGGAAGCGCCTATTTTATCCTGGGGTTTGACGCCATTCTTGCTGGGAGATGTGGTGAAATTGGCCCTCGCGGCGCTCTTGTTGCCAGCGCTTTGGAGCCTGGTGGGCCGCGCGCGCAAGTAACGGGTTTTGACGTTCAGTCATATAAGGGCGCGGCTTCGGCGGCGCCCTTTTCATTTGGCAGGCGGGCTTTTGGTCTAAGCCTGCGCCCCCATCAGCGCCGGATCAAATGGATAGGTGGTCAGATTTTCAAACCCATCGTCGGTAATCAAAACCTGATCTTCCAACTTGATGGAGAAATCTCCGCCCTCGGGCGAGACCAAAGCCTCCACACATAATACCATGCCCGCTTCCAACTCATATTCAAACGCGCCATCCACCAGATGATCGGGATAGGCAATCAAGGGCCATTCATCGCACAGGCCAACACCATGCATCAGGCAGCCGTATTTATGTGCTTGATATTGATTCTCAAGGCGGTGGCAATTTTCAGACAGGCTGCGCATTGAAACGCCCGGGGCCAGCATGCTCATATTACTTTGAATATGTTCATAGGCATGTTGCATGGCCGCGACCATATCGGGGCGGGGGGCTTGATTGCCAATCCACCAGCTGCGGGAGATATCCACGCAGATGCCATAGCTGCCGATGAGATCGGTATCAAAGCTGATTATCTCATTGTTTTGCACCAGGCGTGGTCCGCATTCTTGAAACCAAGGGTTGGTGCGTGGACCAGAGGCCAGGAGGCGTGTTTCAATCCACTCGCCGCCGCGCCGAATATTTTCCGCATGCAGCACGGCCCAAATGTCATCTTCGCTCATCTGTCCGCCGGGCACCCCAGCACGAGCGGCTTCTTCCATTGTGCGCACGGCGGTCTCGCAGGCATGGCTGGCGCAGCGCATCGCTTTGATCTCATCTGGCCCTTTGATCACGCGGGCCTTCTCGGTCAGCTCTTCGCCCTCAGATACTTCAAACCCTTTAGATTCCAGCGCTCTGAGCCCGACCATCATGATTTTATCAACCGCCAGGCGCATATTGCCGCCGCCATGGCTGCGGACCAAATCATAGACTTCACCGGCAAAGGCCTCTGCCGCCAAATGGGCCATATCCCCACGGTCAAAATAGAAGAAATCTGCTCCAGAACGCTGCTCGCGCACCAGCGGATTGAATTGCGAAAGAAAGGGCGAATTTTTATAGTCCCACATGACCATATAGCCATCGGCGCAGACGATCAGTGCACGAAATGGGTTATGGGTGTTCCAGAGCTGCATATTTGTACTGTCACTGGCATAACGGATGTTCAGCGGGTCAAAAACCACCAAGGCCCCATAGTCGCGGGCCGTGACCCCTTGCACCAGCCGGTTGTGACGAAAACGGCGCATCTGCTGCAAATCAGGCAGCACAAGCCCGGCGCTCGCCCATTCGTCAAACGCCAGTTTTGTTGGGCCAATCTCGGTTCGATCCATATCATTGGGGGTGTTGTCGCCGGTCATTGCGCCGCGGATGGGGTCAATCTTGCGGTTCTCGCGGAATGGTTCAATCATTAAAACGCTCCTTTCATGCGCAAGATTGCGTTCGCAGCGTGCCTGTGTCAGGTTTATTTGCGACATCTGTTTTCACAATTCCCGCAAGCGAGGCGGATTTTATGCCAGAAATTTTACAAAAAAAGATTCCCTATGATGTGTCGGAACATAAGAAATTACCGGGAATGTTGCCTCTGGCGGAGGATGGTTGGCTGATTGAAGATGAGGCTTATGCGGCGCAACTGGCCGAGCGGGACCGGCTTTTGCAGGATTCTCCAGACAATGTATTTACCGACGCCGGCGCCTCTGCTGAGGCAAAACAGGAGGTCTTGGATGAAATCTTAGCGCAATTGCGCCGCCGTCCCTCATATCGCGTCGAAGCAACGATGGTGCAGCGCCCAGATGGGGTGCGCGTGCCGCTGGCTGGCGATCCGCTTCTCAACGCGGCGCGTTTGGTGCAAGAAGACCTTTGCCTACACGAAAAGCGTGGCGGCGAGCATGTCTTGACCGCGGCCGTGATGTGTTTCCCGGCCAGCTGGACTTTGCGCGAAAAAATAGGTCGCCCATTAAGTGCAGTACATCGGCCGGTGGAGGAATATGACGCGGATGTGGCCAAGCGGGTGCAGCGCTTGTTTGATGGGATAAGAGCTGGACGCCCCATGTGGCGGTTCAATGTGCTGGAGTATGTGCGACCTGATTTGTTTCAACCACGCAGCGAAACCGATCCGCGCAGTGGAGATGAGGATTATGGCCGTGGCGCGTATATTCGCTCTGAGCATCAAGCTCTTGTACGTCTGCCGCGAACTTGCGCGGTCTTGTTTTCAATTCATACATATTTGATCAAAAAACCGGCCCAGTCCGGCACTTGAGCTGCGCAGGCAAAAAAGGCGCCCAAATTTGGACGCCTTTTTTGTTTGTTAGCTATGAAACGCATTTAACAGCTGTAATACATGCCAAATTCAACGGGGTGAGGTGTGTGCTCGTAGTGAAGAACCTCTTCCATTTTAAGGTCAATATACCCTGCGATTTGATCCTCTGTGAACACACCGCCGGCGGTCAAGAAGCCCATGTTCGCTTGCAGCGCGTCCAGCGCTTCGCGCAGGGAGCCACAAACAGTTGGGATATCGGCCAGCTCTTCTGGCGGCAGGTCATAGAGATCCTTGTCAGATGCTTCACCGGGGTGAATTTTATTTTTGATGCCATCAAGCCCTGCCATCAGCAAAGCGGCAAAGCACAGATAGGGGTTTGCGGCCGGATCTGGGAAGCGCGCTTCAACGCGCTTGGCTTTTGGCGACTCGGCCCATGGGATCCGAACGCAGCCAGACCGGTTTCGTGCAGAATAGGCGCGTAGAACAGGGGCTTCAAAGCCAGGGATCAGGCGCTTGTAGCTGTTGGTCGATGGGTTGGTGAAGGCGTTCAAAGCTTTTGCGTGCCGCAAAATGCCACCGATGAAATACAGCGCCTCATCCGAAAGATCGGCATATTTGTCGCCCGCAAACACAGGCTTGCCATCTTTCCAGATGGACATGTTCACATGCATGCCGGTGCCGTTGTCACCTGCGATGGGTTTGGGCATGAAAGTCGCTGATTTGCCATAGGCGTGGGCGACATTGTGAATGACGTATTTATATTTTTGCAGCTCATCGGCCTGGTGGGTCAAAGATCCGAAGATCAGGCCCAGTTCATGTTGGCAACTCGCGACTTCGTGATGATGCTTGTCAACTTTCATGCCCATCCGCTTCATCGTTGATAGCATTTCGCTGCGGATGTCTTGCGCGTCATCAATGGGGTTCACGGGGAAATAGCCGCCTTTGATGCCGGGACGGTGGCCCATGTTGCCAACTTCATAGTCACTGTCTGTGTTCCACGATGCATCAACTGCATCAACTTCATATGATACTTTATTGATTTTATTTTCAAACCTAACATCATCAAACAGGAAAAATTCCGCTTCTGGACCCATATAGGCCACATCGCCAATGCCCGAAGAGATCAGATAGGCTTCCGCGCGCTGCGCGCATCCGCGCGGGTCACGCGCATAGCTTTCGCCGGTGTCCGGCTCCACCACGGTGCAGTGAATGCAGATGGTTTTCTCCGCGTAGAATGGGTCGACATAGGCGGTGTCGACGTCCGGCATCAATTTCATGTCGGATTCTTCAATGGATTTCCAGCCGGCGATCGACGAGCCGTCGAACATAAAGCCTTCTTCCAAAAAGTCTTGATCGACTTGGTCAGCGCACACGGTGACGTGCTGCAGTTTTCCGCGCGGATCCGTGAAGCGAATGTCCACATATTCGATGCCTTCATCGGCGATCTTCGATAAAAGAGCTTGGCTCATGGATTGTCTCTCCTTCAGAGGCGTTGTTAGATAGCGTCGTCGCCGGTTTCACCGGTGCGAATACGGATGGCTTCTTCAACTGTCGACACGAAAATTTTCCCATCGCCAATTTTATCGGTTTTCGCTGCGGTGCAAATGGCTTCGATTGCGTTGTCGAGCATGTCGTCGGCCAGAACGACTTCGATTTTTACTTTCGGCAGAAAATCGACGACATATTCAGCACCACGATAAAGTTCAGTATGGCCTTTCTGACGGCCAAACCCTTTGACCTCTAAAACAGAAAGACCCTGCACGCCGATGTCCTGAAGAGCTTCTTTTACTTCATCGAGTTTAAAAGGCTTGATTATGGCTTCGATCTTTTTCATTTTGACACCCGATGGTTTGATTGCTTCCCGGGAATTTCACTTTTTGTCTTGCCCGGCAATTACTCTTTGTTAGGATCGAGGTGGAATGCCGCAGGTATCGCAAAAACTGCCTATAAATTAATCAAAATGTACATTTATTGCACATAAATGAATCGTGCCTCATGAAACAGCTATACTATGGCGCTCAATCCTGAAGCGCGCTGAGAAATACTGTAAAGCGCTGACCTATTTCACTATCTTAGAGTAACTTTGCTCCATCGCTTTAGAATAAATTGCTGGGCCAAAGGGTCATTGAGGTTAAAGCGCCTGCTCAATACGATATGAGTGCTGCGGCTTTGGGCGGCGAGCAGGCGCAGCCGGTTATTGCCATCGGGCAAAGTGTTATGGCTTGGCAGCCGAGTCATGCAGAGGTCTTGCTTTCCACAATATTTCTTAGTTTCGCATTCTGCTGTAGATCCGGCAAGGAAGCGACCATGTTGATAATAATCCAGCCGCCTCTCTTTTCTAGCTCCCATGACACCTGATTTCTGATTTAAATGGTTCAGCCCCAACTGTAATTTTTGTCATAAGTAAAATTCGTCCCAAAACTGTCATTTTCCACTCGCATCCTCGGGCGAGCTTTGTTAGAGAGCTCCGGAATATGGCGGCTCTTCGGGGCTGCCACATAGTTTGCGGGTATGGCGAAATTGGTAGACGCACTAGATTTAGGTTCTAGCGCCGCAAGGCGTGGGGGTTCAAGTCCCTCTACCCGCACCATGGTTTGAAAAGGGATGTACTATGCAGGTCACCGAGACCCTGAACGAAGGCTTGAAGCGCGGTTACAATATTGTAGTGACAGCAGATGAGTTGAGCGCAAAGGTTGACGAAAAACTCGTTGAAGCGCGGCCCGAAATTGAAATGAAGGGCTTTCGAAAGGGCAAAGTCCCGATGGCATTGTTGAAAAAGCAATATGGTCAGCGTTTGATGGGTGAAGCGATGCAAGAGAGCATTGATGGCGCCATGTCCAAGCATTTTGAAGACAGCGGCGATCGTCCCGCGATGCAGCCTGCGGTCAAGATGACCAACGAGGATTGGAAAGAGGGCGAGGACATCCATGTTGAGATGTCCTACGAAGCGTTGCCGAGCATTCCTGAGGTTGATCTTAAGAAAATCAAACTGGAAAAAATGATTGCCAAGGCTGATGAAGCCTCTGTTGTAGAAGCCCTTAAAAATTTGGCGGAGACTGCACAGGATTTCGAAGATCGCAAGAAAGGTACGAAGGCGAAAGATGGCGACCAAGTGACCATTGATTTTCTTGGTAAAGTCGATGGCAAAGCCTTTGAGGGCGGCGCTGCGGAAGATTACCCGCTGGTTTTGGGATCTAATTCTTTCATTCCCGGCTTTGAAGCACAGCTGGTCGGCGTAAAACTTGGCGAAGACGTTGAGGTGAAGGTCACATTCCCTGAGGAATATGGCGCTGAAAACCTGGCCGGCAAAGACGCTGTTTTTGAATGCAAAATTAAAGCTGTCAAAGCGCCGAAGGCGGCTGAGATCAATGATGAGCTGGCCACTAAGTTTGGTGCAGAAGATTTGGCTGCCTTGAAAGGTCAGATCACAGAGCGTTTAGAGGCCGAATATGCTGGCGCAGCCCGCGCTGTTCAAAAGCGTCACTTACTTGATGCATTGGATAAGATGGTGAAATTCGAGCTGCCCCCATCTTTGGTAAAAGCCGAAGCGGGGCAAATCGCTCATCAACTTTGGCATGACGAAAACCCTGATGTGCAGGGCCACGATCATCCTGAAATCGAACCAACAAATGATCACAATACACTGGCTGAACGCCGTGTGCGCTTGGGCCTTCTTTTAGCTGAGTTGGGCCAAAAAGCTGAAATCGTAGTCACCGACGCGGAAATGACACAGGCGATGATGGATCAAGCCCGTCAATATCCAGGTCAAGAGCGCGAATTTTTTGAATTTGTTCAACAAAATCCACAGATGCAGCAGCAAGTGCGGGCACCTTTGTTCGAAGATAAAGTTGTTAATTATGTCTTTGAATTGGCCACAGTGTCCGACAAAGAAGTTTCTAAAGATGAGCTTCAAAAAGTCGTGGAAGCAATGGACGAAGAATAAATTGACTTCGCCCGCATCTCCTTTTTGAATTGGGATGCGGGCGCGGTTTAGCTCCAGGCTACCCGGCCCAAGTTTCTTATAGGTTCATCATGCCATCCTTGTTTGAAGGATGGCTTTTTTTATGGGTTGGGCTCTGGTAATGGGCTGGGCTTTGCATGCCCCATGGCAGTTGCGGCCTTGCGCCAAATAAAACGCCGCCCTGAGACAGAGCGGCGTTTAAATGTTTCGACTTGACATAGTAGGGGCTTTAAGCCTCTTCGTCATCCGATACGTCACCCGCGGAGTCCTTTGGCGCATCGCCATCGCCAAAGTCATCCATGCCGGCAGCGCCGATATCGTCAAATAATTCTTGAATTTCGAACTCAGCTGCTGCCTCTTCTTCTGCCGCGAGATCTTGGATGGATTTCCCTGCCGCTTGCAGCTCCGCCTCTTCAACCGAACGGGCTACGTTCAGTTCAATTTTGACGTCAACTTCAGGGTGCAGTCGCACGGCGACATTGTGGATGCCCAGATCTTTGATTGGCGCCATCAAAACAACCTGCTTTTTGTCCAGGCTGAATCCGGCCTCAGCGGCCGCTTCGGCCGCATCGCGGATGGTAACAGAGCCGTAAAGCGAACCGGCGTCAGAGGCTGACCGAATCACAATAAATTGCTGACCGTCAAGCTTGGCAGCCAAGGCTTCTGCATCCGCTTTGGTTTCCAGGTTGCGCGCTTCGAGCTGTGCTTTTTGCGCTTCGAATGCTGCGATATTGGCAGCTGAGGCGCGCATGGCTTTACCTGTTGGGATCAGGAAGTTGCGGGCAAAGCCCTGCTTTACATTCACGACATCGCCCATTTGGCCCAATTTGGCCACACGTTCCATAAGGATAACTTGCATGTGCTTGGCTCCTTATTTCACAGCGTAGGGCAGCAGGGCCAAGAAACGTGCACGTTTGATGGCGCGAGCCAGCTCACGTTGTTTCTTTGCGGAGACTGCGGTGATACGGGACGGCACTATTTTGCCACGCTCAGAGATGTAACGCTGCAAAAGACGTGTGTCTTTGTAATCGATTTTCGGGGCATTATCACCGGAGAAAGGGCAGACCTTCCGGCGGCGGAAAAATGGTTTTGTTCCCATGACTTAGCGCTCCTTAAGACCGGCGTTCGCGACGTTCACCGCGATCACCACGGTCGTCACGTTTTTGCATTTGAACGGAGGGGCCTTCTTCGTGGCCTTTCACGCGGATGGTCAATGTGCGCATGACATCTTCATGCAATGCCATCAGGCGTTCCATTTCGGCAACAGCTGCTGAAGGCGCATCTGTTTTCAAAAAGGCATAGTGGCCCTTGCGGTTTTTGTTGACTTTATACGCCATGGTTTTGACGCCCCAATATTCCTGCTCAACAACGGACCCGCCGTTTGCGCTCAGAACATTGGAAAATTCTTCGATCAATGCTTCGGCCTGTGTGTTCGACAGGTCCTGACGCATAATGAAGACATGCTCATAAAATGACATGTGCTTTCCTGTTTTTTAGGTGCGCTTCAAAGATCAGAGTTAAGACCGCAGTCTGATCACGAGAGGCCACACGGGAGAAGGTTTGCCTGCGGATGGCTGCCTTTGCCACAGCTGGGGAAAAGGTGCAAGGTTTATGGCGCATGTTCGTGGTTTTAAAAACGATTTTCAATGCGCCCGCGTGGTCCCTGGCCGGGAGCAGTCGCAGCGTGGCTTCGGTAAACCATTGCGGTGCAACGTGACAGGGGATATGCCAAGAAAATCCGAAGTTTTGAAAGAGGATCAAAATGCGAGCATTTGTTTTTCCAGGTCAAGGGGCTCAGACCATCGGCATGGGCCAAGATCTAGCGGCCAGCTACCCGGCGGCAAAAGCGGTGTTTGAAGAAGTCGATGACGCCTTGGGACGGGATCTATCGGGTCTGATTTGGGATGGGGAAATTGAAACATTGACCCTCACAGCCAATGCGCAGCCCGCTTTGATGGCGACGTCTTTGGCTGCTTTGAGGGCTCTGCAGGCGGAAGGGCTAGGACTTGAAACTGCCTCTTTCTTGGCGGGGCATTCGCTCGGTGAATATTCCGCTCTGGCGGCGGCAGGGGCGATGACCATTGCCGATACGGCCCGTTTATTGCGCATTCGTGGCTCAGCCATGCAGGAGGCTGTGCCGGTTGGCATCGGTGCCATGGCAGCAATCTTGGGGTTGGATTTCACCGCCGTCACTGCCGTGGCGGCAGCGGCAGCTCAGGGCGAGGTGTGCCAGGCGGCCAATGACAATGATCCAGGACAGGTTGTGGTTTCAGGTCATAAAGCGGCTGTTGAGCGCGCTGTGGATCTGGCCAAGGAGGCCGGTGCAAAACGCGCTGTGCTTTTGCCTGTGAGCGCGCCCTTCCACTGCGCTTTGATGCAGCCAGCCGCGGACCGTATGGCGCACGCCTTGGCAGAGGTCGAGATCAGCGCGCCGTCAGTGCCTGTGGTCGCCAATGTACGGGCCAGCGCCGTCTCAGATCCAGAATTGATCCGTTCGCTTTTGGTGGAGCAGGTCACCGGCTCGGTGCGCTGGCGCGAATCTATGTCTTATTTGGCTGCTGAGGGTGTGACAGAGGTTTGGGAAGTTGGCGCAGGTAAAGCTTTGTCAGGCATGATCCGCCGCATCGACCAGGCGATTGCGTGCCAGGCGATTGGGAGCCCCGAGGATATCGCCAAGCTGCAAGGTGCTGCCGGCGCCTAGGGATCACATTTTGGTCAGTGCACCGGTTGGAAATAATGACGAATTTAGGAGAATCACATGTTTCGTTTGGATGGAAAAAACGCTTTGATCACCGGAGCCTCCGGCGGCATTGGCGGGGAAATTGCAAAGGCGCTGCATGCGGCAGGGGCGAGCGTGGCCCTCTCGGGGACTCGCGTGGAACCGCTACAGGCTTTAGCAGATGAGTTGGGGTCGCGCTCACATGTCTTGCCGTGCAACCTTTCGGATGCCGAGGCGGTGATGGCTCTGCCCAAACAGGCTGTTGACGCCATGGGCAGCGTAGAAATTTTGGTCAATAACGCCGGCGTGACCCGCGACAACCTCTTCATGCGCATGTCGGATGACGAATGGACGTCGGTTCTCGACATCAATCTGACCAGCACCATGCGCCTGTGTAAAGGCGTGATGCGCGGCATGATGAAAGCCCGCTGGGGCCGGATCATCAATGTATCATCCATCGTTGGATCGACAGGCAATCCAGGGCAGGCCAATTATGCCGCCTCTAAAGCCGGCGTTGTAGCCATGTCGAAATCATTGGCCTATGAGGTGGCCACGCGGGGCATCACTGTCAATTGCATAGCGCCCGGTTTTATCACCACCGCGATGACCGATAAATTGACAGAAGATCAAAAAGCGGGAATTTTATCTCAAGTGCCGGCTGGCCGAATGGGCAGTTCGGGCGAAATTGCGGCCGCGGCCCTTTATTTGGCAAGTGATGAAGCGGGCTATACGACGGGGGCCACGTTACATGTCAACGGCGGTATGGCCATGGTTTAGAGGTTTTTTGCCGATTTCGAATTGCCGGTGACAAAACATTTGCCCCCCGGCCATCCTGTGCTATAGCCGGCGCAACGACGTGATTTGCACCTTTTCGTGTTCACATCGGCCCCCTGTGGCAAACCGGGGATCTACCGCTTCGATGTTGAAGCACATCAAGACCGCAAGTTGTGCGGAGAACAACGGGCGCAAGCCCCGGAATGAATAAGGATCTGAGATATGAGCGAAGTCGCTGACCGTGTTAAAAAAATTGTTGTAGAACACCTGGGTGTTGAGGAAGATAAAGTTGTTGATAATGCTTCTTTCATCGATGACCTCGGCGCAGATAGCCTGGACACAGTTGAACTGGTTATGGCTTTCGAAGAAGAGTTTGGAATTGAAATTCCCGATGATGCTGCGGAAACAATCCAAACATTCGGTGACGCTGTCAAGCATATCTCTGAAGCCGTTTAATTTCAGCACCTTGAATTTCGATTGCGGCATCCTCTTTGGGTGCCGTTTTCATTTGTACCCCCGGTAATTATTCCAAAATTGGGGGCTGACCTATGGACAGGTTTAGATCATAATTGACCCGAGATCAAAATTGGAGATCAAGATGCGTCGTGTCGTGGTAACTGGGCTTGGAATGGTATCGCCTTTGGCGGATGGGGTTGAAGCGACCTGGGAGCGTTTGCTCGCAGGAGCCTCCGGTGCAGGGATGATTGAGAAATTTGATACCAGGAATGTGGTTACGAAATACGCCTGCGAAGTGCCACTGGGCGATGGCACGAATGGCACCTTTAATGGCAATGCGTATTTGGAGCCCAAAGAACGGCGAAAAATTGACGATTTCATTCTTTTCGGAATGGCCGCCGCCCAGCAAGCTGTGCAGGACAGTGGATGGATGCCTCAGGCAGATACGGATCGTGTCCGTACCGGCGTGATGATCGGATCCGGTATAGGCGGTTTGCAAACCATTGCAGATACGGCTTTGTTGATTGACAAAAAAGGTCCGCGGCGGGTTTCGCCATTCTTTATTCCAGGGGCATTGATCAATCTGGTCTCGGGACAGGTGAGCATCAAATATGGATTTAAGGGGCCGAATCATGCGGTTGTAACGGCCTGCTCGACCGGTGCACATGCCATTGGCGATGCCAGCCGTTTGATCATGTTTGGTGATGCGGATGTTATGGTGGCAGGCGGCGCTGAAAGCTCAATCTGTGAGATTGGTATCGCTGGATTTAATGCCTGCAAAGCTCTGTCGACTAAGTCAGAAACGGACCCAACAAAGGCCAGCCGCCCCTATGATGCGGACAGAGATGGCTTTGTGATGGGTGAGGGGGCCGGTGTGGTTGTCCTTGAAGAGCTGGAGCATGCCAAAGCGCGCGGTGCGAAAATTTACGCAGAGGTTTTAGGCTATGGCATGTCTGGTGACGCCTATCATATCACCGCCCCATCCGAAACCGGTGAGGGCGGCGAGCGGTCTATGCGAGCGGCCCTGAAAAATGCGGGCCTCGAGCCCCAGGCGATTGATTATATCAATGCGCATGGCACATCGACGATGGCCGATACCATTGAACTGAGCGCGGTGGAGCGTTTATTGGGCGATGCAGCCTCTGGTGTGACCATGTCATCCACCAAATCATCCACCGGCCATTTGCTGGGCGCGGCGGGCGCAATTGAGGCGATCTTCAGCATTCTGGCCATTCGCGATCAAGTTGCCCCTCCGACCATCAATCTGGACAACCCTGCGGTGGAGACACCGATTGATCTGGCACCAAATGCCAAGGTAGAACGCCAAATCAATGTTGCTCTGTCCAATTCTTTCGGTTTTGGCGGCACAAATGCCAGCGTCATTTTCGGGAAATTTGCATAATATGTGGCGAAATATTGCGTCCAATGCAATAACCTTGATTGTTATCGGTCTCTTCCTGATTGGCGGGGTCATGACGCTTCTCAAAGCGGAGTATTACAAAACTGGCCCCTTGACAGAGGCCATTTGCCTCAAAGTCGAGCCCGGCAGCTCGATGCAGAAAATTTCCGTTTATTTGCGGGATAAGGGCGCGGTTCGAAGCAAAGAATTGTTCAATATCGGAGCCGATTATACCGATAGATCTGGCCGCCTCAAAGCTGGTAGTTTCTTGATCCCGGCGGGCGCGTCTATGGCGGAAATTGCAGACCAAATCACTACCAGTGGCCGCAATACCTGTGGCACGGAGGTGGTCTATCGCGTGGGGGTCACACGCAGCACGGTTTTGGTGCGGGAATTGGATCCAGTGTTGAATAGCTATGCGGAAGTTGCGCGTTTTACCCCCGCTGAGGACACAGCACCGGAGGCCTATCTCCGGGTGATTGACCAAGGCGATACGCGCATTCGGCTTGCAATCGCAGAGGGCACAACCAGTTGGCAAGTGGTCGAAGCCCTCAAAGCCATCGACATTTTGACGGGTGATATAGCACAGATCCCCGCAGAGGGCACCTTGGCACCGGACAGCTACGAGATCAAAGCTGGCGATCTGCGCCAAGACCTGCTCGCGCGGATGCTGCAGGCGCAAGAGCGCCGCCTGGCAGAGGTTTGGGCGCAGCGCCGTGATATCACACCCGTTGAGACGATGGAGGAGCTGCTGATCTTAGCGTCCATCATAGAAAAAGAGACTGGTGTGGCCGATGAACGTTTCACAGTGGCCTCGGTTTTTGCCAATAGATTGGAAAAGGGCATGCCGCTGCAAACGGATCCCACTGTTATTTATGGGGTGACCCTGGGCAAGGGACCCTTGGGCCGGGGTCTGCGCAAAAGCGAACTGCGCAAAGACACCCCTTGGAACACCTATGTAAACCGTGGTCTGCCGCCAACGCCTATTGCCAATCCGGGCTTGGCCAGCTTGCAAGCGGCGCTGAAACCGGCCGAGACGGATTTTATATTTTTCGTAGCCGACGGTACCGGTGGCCATGCCTTTGCGGTGACTCTCAAAGAGCACAATCGCAATGTTGCCGCTTGGCGCAAAATTGAAGCATCCCGATAGCCGTAAGGCTTTGTCAATGTGACCGCTCGCAAAGGTTTTAAAGGTTTTACACCTTTGGGCCAAACTCCTCGCATACCACTGTAAAGCACGGATGCCGCGATGCGGTGCCCAGCTGTTGCGCCAAGAAGAGGTCAGTCAAGCCCAATGGCGCTACAGCGCTGCGATGCGCTCCGCCGATGGCGCGCATGGCGTGTTAGAGCTGCAAGTGGCGCAGCTTTCTGAAAGTTTTGGTCCTGGCTTGTTTCGCAAATTTCGGTTCACTGCTTAATGCCTCAAAGATCTCTAAAACATGCCAGGTCAGCACGCAGGGAAGGCAGAGGCTGCCTGGGCGGCTCGGGTGATGCCGAGGTCTTTTCAAGAATTCCGAGTGGCCCCGGTCGCCTGTGTCAGGTGAAACATCTGGGCAGATAGGTTGATAAGTTTGGTAATCTGCCTATGTAATGGGAAACAAAGCCCTACCAGAGGATTGACCCATGGCACAAACAGCAGCGCAATTGGAGACCATAGACCCGGTTTGGGATAAAATGCTGCGGCAAGCGCAAAGCGCATTGGCGCAGGAGCCGCTCTTAGGCGCTATGATCCATTCCAGCATTCTGCATCACAGCAGCTTGGAGCAAGCCCTGTCCTACCGTATTGCGCTGAAGCTGGCGTCAGCAGAAATGCCAGAGCAAATGCTGCGCGAAATTGCTGATCACACCATCCAATCTGAGGGTCTGGGGGCCTATTCGCGCGCCGATCTCATGGCGGTACGTGAACGTGATCCAGCCTGCCATAATTTGACTCAGCCTTTGTTGTTTTTCAAGGGCTTCCAAGCTATTCAAGCCTATCGCGTTGGCCATGCCCTCTGGTGCGACGGGCGCAAAGATCTGGCGTATTTTTTCCAATCTCGAATTTCAGAAGTCTTTGGCATTGATATTCATCCCGCAGCCGTTATCGGACGCGGGCTTATGATTGATCACGCGCATTCGATCGTGATCGGTGAGACGGCTGTGGTGGGAGATAATGTATCAATGCTGCACTCGGTAACTTTGGGCGGCACGGGCAAGCAAGATGATGAACGTCACCCAAAGATCGGCAATGGTGTTTTGATTGGGGCGGGGGCAAAGGTTTTGGGCAATATCAAAGTTGGCCATTGCAGCCGGATTGCCGCTGGCTCTGTGGTGCTCCATGAGGTGCCGCCTTGCAAAACAGTTGCTGGGGTTCCTGCAAAGATTGTCGGAGAGGCTGGTTGTGAGCAACCTTCCATCACCATGGATCAACTCCTAGGTTGAGCGGCCCAAGGGCACGCAGTGTCATAAAAAAACCCGACGCAGCATTGGCTGGGCCGGGTTTTTTGGTGATTATGAGCCAGCGCTTACGCCAGCATAGACAGGGGATGCTCCAGATTGTGAACAATCGCATCGAGCAATTCGGCGCCTAAAGCCCCGTCAATCACCCGGTGATCCACGGACATGGTCACGGACATGACAGTTGCCACGCTCAGCGTGCCATCTGCGTCCACAACTGGGCGTTTTTTGCCAGCTCCGACCGCGAGAATGGCCCCTTGCGGCGGGTTGATCACCGCATCAAAGTTATCAATGCCCATCATGCCGAGATTTGAGATCGAGAAACTGCCACCCTGATATTCATGGGGCGCCAATTTGCGGCTGCGGGCGCGGGCGGCGAGATCTTTCATCTCAACCGCTAATTTTGACAAAGATTTGCTGTCAGCGTCCAGCAGGACCGGAGTGAACAATCCCCCCTGAATGGCAACGGCGACAGAGATATCTGACGCTTCCATCTGCAAAACGCGGTCACCGGCCCAAACTGCATTGGCCGCCGGAACGCTTTGCAGCGCCATGGCGCAGGCTTTGATGATAAAATCATTCACCGAGAGCTTCACACCTCGAGCTGCAAGCCCCGCGTTCACCTCACTGCGCAGCTTGAGCAGATTGTCGAGCTGAATGTCACGGCGGAGGTAGAAATGCGGGACGGTTTGCTTGGCTTCGGTCAACCGGTCGGCAATCACCCTGCGCATCCCATCCAAAGATACGGTTTTATAGCTGCGACCCTGATAAAGTGCCTCCACGCTGGCGGCACTTGCGGAGCTGGGCAGTGAGGCTGCGGGGCCGGGAGCGCCGGCGAGGGGCGCTGCGGCGGCAGAGGAGGCTGCGGCTGCGGCAGGGACGCCACTCACATCGGCTTTGACAATTCGCCCTTTGGGCCCAGATCCGCTGATCTGCGTCAGATCCAACCCTTGATCGGCAGCAATGCGCCGCGCCAGGGGGGAGGCGAAAATGCGTGTGCCGTCATTCGAGCTCATGGCGGCAGGCGCGGCACTGGGTGGCGCGCTTGGAGCTGGCGCATGAGCTGTGCTCTCCTCTGCGGCCACAGGAGCAGCGGCTGCGGTACTTTGAGCTGGCGGCGAGGCGGTTGCATCCGCCGCATCACCCTCTTCGAGCAAAATGGCGATGGCCGAATTGACCTTCACATTCGCAGTGCCTTCGGCCACCAAGAGTTTGCCGATGACGCCCTCATCAACGGCTTCAAACTCCATTGTCGCTTTGTCGGTTTCAATTTCAGCCAAAAGATCGCCAGATTGAACCCGATCCCCTTCAGCAACCAACCATTTGGCCAGGGTTCCCTCTTCCATCGTGGGCGATAGGGCCGGCATAAGAATTTCAAGTGCCATGGGGCGCTCCTTAACGGTAGAGGACAGATTTGGCCGCCGTCATCACTTCATCCGTGGTGACCAGGGCAAGTTTCTCAAGATTGGCCGCATAGGGCATGGGAACGTCTTTGCCTGTGCAGGTTATAACGGGGGCATCGAGATAATCAAAAGCCTCCTGCATCAGAACAGAGGAGATATGGCTGCCAATAGAGCAGACCGGGAACCCTTCTTCGATGGTGACGCAGCGATTGGTCTTTTTCACAGAGTTCACCACCGTGGCGGTGTCCAAAGGACGTAAACAGCGTAGGTCAATAACTTCCGCACTGACGCCCATCTCAGCCAGTTGATCTGCGGCTTCCAGCGCATATTTCATCCCAATGCCGAAGCTGACCAATGTGATGTCATTGCCCTCGCGCCAGATGCGCGCCTTGCCAAGAGGCACGGTGTAATCGGGCAAGTCTGGGACTTGGAAGCTCTGGCCATAGAGAATTTCATTCTCCAAAAAGATCACCGGGTTGGGATCGCGAATGGCTGATTTGAGCAGACCTTTGGCATCATCTGCCGAATATGGCATCACGACTTTCAGCCCAGGGATATGGGCATACCAGGCCGCATAGTCTTGGCTATGCTGCGCTCCGACGCGGGCCGCTGCCCCATTGGGGCCACGGAATACCATCGGCGCGCCCATCTGACCACCGGACATATAGAGGGTTTTGGCCGCAGAGTTGATGATATGATCCATCGCCTGCATGGCGAAGTTGAAGGTCATAAATTCGACAACAGGCTTTAGCCCACCAAAGGCGGCACCGACAGCAATGCCGGCAAACCCATGCTCGGTAATTGGCGTATCAATCACGCGTTTGGATCCGAACTCATCGAGCATACCTTGCGAGATCTTATAAGCGCCTTGATATTCTGCCACCTCTTCACCCATGAGGTAGACCGTCTCATCAGAGCGCATCTCCTCGGACATGGCTTCGCGAATGGCTTCGCGCACGGTCAGGCTTTTAAATGACGTGCCGGCCGGCACATCATGTTCGACGACCTGCACAGCAACGGGGGCTTGCGCAGATGCGCTGGTTGGCGCTGCCGGCGTTTGCGCAGCAGCGCTGGCTGCTGGGGCGGCCGTCTGGGCCGGGGAGGCGGCATCAGATAGGCTCTCGCCCTCGTCAAGCAAAACGGCAATGGCAGAGTTGACAGCCACATTGGCCGTTCCTTCCGCAATCAACAGTTTGCCAATTACTCCCTCATCAACCGCTTCGAATTCCATTGTTGCTTTGTCGGTTTCAATTTCAGCCAGGATATCGCCTGAACTGACCTTATCACCTTCAGCAACCAGCCATTTGGCCAGGGTGCCTTCTTCCATTGTAGGGGACAGTGCGGGCATCAAAATTTCAATCGCCATGGGTTAAGCCTCCGCCTGTGCATAAATATCTGTCCAAAGTTCATCCAAAGCCGGTTCTGGGCTTTGTTTTGCAAATTCCGCGCTTTCGTTGACCACGGCTTTGATGTCCTTATCGATCGCCTTGAGATCCTCTTCGCTGCAATGTTTACTGGTCAGGAGCAGATCGCGCACATGTTCAATGGCGTCTTTTTCTTCACGAATTTTCTGGACCTCTTCGCGTGTCCGGTATTTGGCGGGATCGGACATTGAGTGGCCGCGGTAGCGGTAGGTTTTGATCTCAAGTATATAGGGGCCCTTGCCAGAGCGGCAATGCGCAACGGCCGTCTCGCCAGCGGCTTTTACCGCCAAAACATCCATGCCATCAATCGCTTCGCCCGGAATGCCAAAGGCGCGGCCACGTTCGTAGATTTCTGCGGATGAAGTGGAGCGTTGCTGTGATGTGCCCATGGCGTATTGGTTGTTTTCAATCACAAAAACCACTGGAAGATCCCAAAGCGCTGCCATGTTGAACGTTTCGTAAACCTGGCCCTGATTGGCTGCGCCATCTCCGAAATATGCAAAGGTTACCCGGCCATTGCCGAGATATTTATCGGCAAATGCCAGGCCTGCACCGATGGGCACCTGCGCTCCCACAATGCCGTGACCGCCGTAGAAATGCTTCTCTTTCGAGAACATATGCATCGAGCCGCCTTTGCCTTTGGAATATCCGCCGCTGCGACCGGTCAGCTCGGCCATAACGCCGTTGGCTTCCATGCCACAGGCCAGCATATGGCCGTGATCGCGGTAGGATGTCACGCGCTTGTCGCCTTCCTCTGCTGCCGCTTCGAGTCCCACCACAACTGCTTCTTGACCGATGTAGAGATGACAAAAGCCACCAATCAAACCCATGCCATAGAGCTGGCCGGCCTTCTCTTCAAATCGCCGGATCAGCAGCATTTCGCGGTAGTAATGCAGCAAATCGTCCTTCGAGACATTTGTCTTGCTTGTTTTTTTAGCCGCCATCGGGACCTCGTAAAAATAGTTTAGCGTTAAACTATTCTTTATCACAGGTTGATTGCCAATGTGAACAATTTATTTTATATAATTAATTGAGGTAATTAGATTGATTTACTGGATGACGATTTCATCGGGGCGAATGAAGCCTAGAACATCACGAGCCTGTTGGTCCAAGAGATCAAGATCTAAATAGTGATCTGACAGGCGCAGAGTTTTGTTTTCCAGTTGAGAAATTGAACGTTGCACTGTGCTCAATTTTTGCTGCAACTCATCGGCTTCTGCTTGGTAGGCTGCGCGGCGCAAAATGCCGTAATCGCCTTGAATGGCGGAAAATATGAAATAGGCGGCCAATGTCAGCGACACAAATGTCACGGCCAGAGGGCCAACTGAAGGGATGCTGCGCTGTCTCATGTATTGCCTATGCCTCTCACGGGCTTTTAAGCAGTATGACACGTCAGGCGATCCTTGTGAATCCCCTGATTCGTTTTTCTTTTAAATTTTATCCTGCGATTGAGGCGCGGTAGATCTCATCTATGGTTTGCCCCAGGGTTCGATCAAACTCCGCATCTGTTTGGTCTGCAGATAGCCCTTCGGTGAGGGCGCGGGAGAAGCTGGCAATCATCTTGCTGTTTTTGGACAGGCGCGCATTGGCCTCTGCGCGGCTATAGCCACCTGACAGCGCGACAACCGACAGAACGCGCGGGTGTTGGCAAAGGCTGCTGTAAAGATTGGCCGTTTCGGGCAGTGTGAGTTTGAGCATCACCGTTTGATCGGCGGGCAGAGCATCGAGATGGCTCAAGAGCGTATCGCGCAAAATATTTTCTGCGTCTGGCTTATCCGCAATTGTGATTGAAATTTCTGGCTCCAGAATAGGTGTCAGACCCTGGGCGATGATCTGCGCGCCAATCTCAAATTGCTCCGCAACAATTTGCGAGATGCCCTCGCGGTTGGCACCATGAATAACAGAGCGCATCTTTGTGCCAAAAATGCCCAATGCTGCGGCGCGCTGCAAAACACTGTCCAGATCCGGCATCGGTTTGAGCAATTGCACGTCTTCGGCTGTGTCTTGCAGGCCCTTGTCGACCTTCAAAAATGGCACAACGCCACGTTGCTGCCACAAATATTGCGGCGCCGGTTGCCCATCGAAATCCCGATCCATCGTATCTTCGAAGAGAATCGCGCCGACCACTTTGCTGCCTGTGAAGTCAGAAGAGCGCACAATCCGGCTGCGCATCGCGTGGATCATATCAAACATTTCTGCATCACTGGAGAAGGCTTTCGCATCAACCCCATAGGCAGCCAGAGCTTTGGGGGTCGACCCACCGCTTTGATCCAAAGCGGCAATAAAGCCTTGGCCGGCCTGAATTAAGTCTCGTTGTTCTTGATGTGACATGCTGACTACCGACTCAAAGTTGAAGCTATGAAAACGGTTTAGGCGGCTTGGCGCAAAGCTTCAATATTGGTGGCGCTAACGGTCTGAAATTAGGGCGCGCTTGACGATCTTAGGCGGTCAGCGCAGCGACGCCCGGCAAATCTTTGCCCTCCATCCATTCCAAAAATGCACCGCCCGCGGTGGAGATATAGCTAAAGCCATCGGCCGCGCCGGCTTGGTTGAGCGCAGCCACCGTATCGCCACCTCCGGCCACCGAGATCAGCTTGCCCATTTTGGTCAGGGTTGCGGCTGATTGCGCTGCGGCATTGGTGGCGCGGTCAAAGGGCTGCAGTTCAAAAGCGCCGAGTGGTCCATTCCAAATCAAAGTGCGGGCACCGGCCAAACATGCGCCAATGCGCGCGACAGTTTCAGCCCCGGCATCCAGGATCATTGCATCCTCTGGACAGGCCTGGGCATCGACAGTTTGATGCGGTGCATGGGCAGAAAATTCTCGGGCAACAACGATATCCGAGGGTAAAATAATCTCGCAACCCGTGGTTTGCGCCCGCTCTAAAATGCGCCGTGCCGTCTCGGCCAGATCATGCTCGCAGAGGCTTTTGCCCACTGCATATCCCTGCGCGGCCAGAAACGTATTCGCCATGCCGCCACCAATGACGAGGTGATCTACTTGCCCCACCAAATTGCTTAACAGATCCAATTTTGAGGAGACCTTAGCACCACCAACGACTGCCACTACCGGGCGTTCGGGCCTGCCCAATGCTGCCTCAAGCGCCTTGAGTTCTTCTGCCATCAACCTGCCGGCACAGGCTGGCCGCAACCGGGCCAGAGCTTCGGTCGAGGCATGGGCGCGATGGGCGGCGGAGAAGGCATCATTGCAATAAATATCTCCCAGATCTGCCAAGCGTTGAGCCAATTGCGGATCATTGGGCTCTTCGCCCGGTTCGAATCGAATATTCTCGATCAAAACCACTTGGTTTTTGGCAAAAGCGATGGTCTCGCGCGCCTGATCTAGGCTGGTGAATTTCACCGCAACTCCCAGGGCCCGCTCAAGGGCCGGCACGGTGACTTTTAAGGAGAGCTCATCTACGGCCCGTCCTTTTGGCCGCCCGAAATGGGCAATGAGGATGGGCGTCCCACCGGATTTCAAAATATGCTGCACCGTGGGCACGATCCGATCAATCCGCGTGGTATCAGTGACGCGGCCATTTTCGACTGGCACATTGATGTCAACACGGGTGAGCACGCGCTTGCCCAGGAGTTGCATGTGATCCAAAGTTTTCCAGCTCATCTCGGTCTCCTTAACTGAGGCTCTGTTAACACCCGATATCGGGCGAAGGTCAACCGGTTGGGTCTTTTCCTTCGCTGGAATTTTCATTAGGTTGCCGACCAAATCAAAAGGAGCGCCCCAATGGCCGATACGCAGACCAAAGACCTCGAAAATACAATCTTGATGGAATTGAAAGATGGGACAGTCACCATCGAGCTTTTGCCAGATGTGGCGCCGCTACATTGTGAGCGGATGAAAGATTTGGTGCGGACCGGGCAATACGATAATGTGGCGTTTCACCGCGTAATTGATGGCTTTATGGCGCAAACCGGCGATGTGGAGCACGGCAATATGGAAGATAACTTCAACCTGCGCGCGGCCGGCACTGGCGGGTCGAAACTGCCAAATCTCCAGGCTGAGTTCTCCAAACTGCCCCATGACCGCGGCACCATCGGTGCGGCTCGGTCACAAAACCCAGATTCGGCCAACAGCCAATTCTTCATCAACTTTTCTGACAATCACTTTCTGAACGGTCAGTACACAGTCTATGGCCGCGTAACCTCTGGTATGGAACATGTGGATGCCATCACCCGCGGTGAACCGGCGCCCAATCCAGATCGCATGATTTCTATGAAGGTGGCTGCCGATGCTTAGGCTCGCCGCAGTTTTTGCATGTATCGCCGGGCCTGCTTTGGCCGGTGGTCTTGAAATTGAGGTCCTTGGCGAGACTGTGACTGGCACGGTTCAAATTGATCTGCTCGAGGATGTGGCGCCGTTGCATTCAGCGCAGATTTTGGCACTGGCAGAGCAGGGCGCTTATGATGGGGTGGTGTTTCATCGGGTCATTGAGGGCTTTATGGCGCAGACCGGTGATGTACGCTTTGGAAAAAATCCCGAAGATATGTCGCGCGCTGGCATGGGCGGGTCAGACCTGGGCAATATCCTAGCAGAATTTTCTGACGTGCCCTTTGACCGCGGCGTGGTCGGCATGGCCCGCTCGCAAAACCCAAATAGCGCCAATAGCCAGTTTTTCATCATGTTCGAGCCGGGCTATTTCCTCAATGGGCAATATACGGTTGTCGGTCGTGTGACCTCGGGGATGGATGTGGTGGATCGCTTGAAACGCGGGCATCCGCAATCGGGAGCGATTACCGGCCAGCCTGATGTGATGCATCGGGTGACTGCGGTGGATTAATGAGGGGTGTTTTAGACCTCCTGGCCGTCAACGGCCAAAGGCGCGGTGCAGATGCCCCGCGCCTTTTTCATGCCTAGCCGTCAAAATTTGCCAATTCGGTGAGGCGCAGCGCCTCTGAGCGGAGTTTGGCGATGGTGGTGAGGTTGACCGGATCAGCCTTAAAGCTGCCCCAGCTTTGCACCAAAGGATCGGCTTGGGTGCCCGGTGCGATCGGGTATTCGTAATTGTCGGACGAGTAAATCTCTTGCGCGGCCGGTGAGGCAAGATAGGTCATCAGGGCCAGTGCCTCGTCCCGATTGGGCGCAGATTTGGTCATTGCCATGCCAGATACATTCACATGCGTGCCCGCGCCTTCAAACACTGGAAATTCAATTGAAACGCTGCCGGCCCAGGCTTGCTGTTCGGGATCGGCGAGCATTTTGCCCATATAATATGTGTTTCCAATGGAAATATCACATTCCCCCGCCCATATCGCTTTGACTTGCGCCCGGTCGTTGCCCTGCGGTTTGCGGGCCAGATTGGCTTTCACCGCTTTGAGCCAAGTCAATGTCTGAGCTTCACCATGGTGATGCAAATAGGCGGCGGTAAGGGCGAGCATATAAGAATGTGTGCCGGAGCGCGTGCAAATACGTCCCTGCCATTTCGGATCTGCAAGCTCTTCATAGCTGGTAACCTCGCCTTTGGTGACCCGCTCTTTTGAGGCATAGATGATCCGGGCCCGTGTGGTCAGGCCAAACCATTGATTTTCGGGATCGCGATATGCTGCTGGGATATTTTCTGTCAGGCTGGCATCAATCACCGGCTGCGTAAGCCCGGCAGAGACCACGTTATGAAGCCGTGAAATATCAGTGGTGAACACCAAATCCGCGGGCGAGCGTTTGCCCTCAGCCCGCAAACGCTCAATCATACCTTTCTTTAGAAAGGCAACATTGACCGCAATTCCGGTCTTTTCGGTAAAGCCATCCATCAAAGGTTTGATCAAGGCGGGTTCTCGGTAGGAATAGACATTGACCTCCTTTGCGGCCAGTGGGGTGGCAATGGCAAACGCGCAAAGGGCAAGGGTGGTGACGTGAAAATTAGGCATAGCTTTCTCCAAGGTTGCTGGGGAGCTTATATCCGAGTATTTTTGTCAGGTCAATACCTGATTATTTTAATAAGGTTTTGGCTCCTCCTGTTTCACCGCGTTCCAAAGCGCGTCCATCTCGGCGAGATCCGACTGTGAAGGCGTCCGGCCCTCTTGTTGAAGTTTATCTTCAATACAATTGAATCTGAGCGTAAATTTTTGATTTGCATCTCGCAAAGCCTGCTCTGGATCAATGTTCAAATGCCGAGCTAAATTGGCCATAACGAACATTACGTCACCAAATTCCTCATGGCGATGCGCGGCGCTCTCGGCCGCCGTAAGCTCATCAATTTCTTCGCGTATCTTGTCGAGCACCTGCTCGATATCTGGCCAATCAAAGCCGACCCGCGCCGCGCGCTTTTGCAATTTGACCGCCCGCGTCAATGCGGGCAAACCCAGAGCAACCCCGTCCAAAGTTCGGGTTTGATCGGCTCGAGCGCGTTCTGCGGCCTTGATGGTTTCCCAGTCTATGGTCTGCTGCTCTGCGGTTTTATCGCGCGACTGATCGCCAAATACATGCGGATGACGGGCAACCATTTTATCGCTGATCGCATCGGCGACCGTGTGAAAGGTGAAAAGTCCCTCCTCCTCTCCAATAGCGGTGTGATAGACCGTTTGCAGCAGCAGATCGCCCAGCTCTCCTTTCAAATCGGCCATATCTCCGCGCGCAATGGCATCGGCGACCTCATAGGCCTCTTCGATCGTATAGGGGGCAATGGAGCTGAAACTTTGCTCAATATCCCAAGGGCAGCCCGTGTCAGGGTCGCGCAGGCGACGCATGATATAAAGCAGACGTTCAATACCCCCATTTTTTGCGTGTAGCAGATCATTATTCTCCATTGCCTTGCTCCCTCAATTCCGCTTTTCTTGGCCCATAAGGAGCCAGCCCATGCCAATCGTCAACCGTATCGCTGAATTTGCTGAGGACATGAAAGCCTGGCGACGTCATTTGCATCAAAATCCAGAGCTTGGGTTTGACTGCCATGAAACCGCCGCATTCGTGGTGGAGCGTTTGCAAGAGTTTGGCATCACCGAAATTCACAGTGGCATTGCGCAATCTGGGCTCGTGGCTTTGATACATGGCCGCGCCCCCGGCCCAGTGATTGGCCTGCGCGCCGATATGGATGCGCTGCCAATTGAGGAGGCAACCGGGGTGGCTTATGCCAGTCAGGTTCCAGGCAAGATGCATGCCTGTGGCCATGACGGGCATACCACCATGTTGCTGGGCGCGGCGCGCTATTTGGCGGAAACGCGTAATTTTGCCGGCACTGTGGCCTTGATCTTTCAGCCGGCCGAGGAGAATGGCGGCGGCGGTGAGGTTATGGTGCAAGAGGGGCTTATTGAGCGTTTTGCAATTGACAGTGTCTACGCGCTGCATTGCGAGCCAGATGCCCCAGTTGGGCAGTTGAGCACGACGCCCGGTCCGATCATGGCAGCGGTGGACACATTTGAAGTGCAGATTACCGGGCAGGGCGGTCATGGGGCCATGCCGCATTTGGCCGTTGATGCCATTCCGGCCGCTGTGTCGATTACCCAGGCGTTTCAAACCATCGTGAGCCGCAATCACAATGCGGTCGAGGATTTGGTGGTGAGCGTGACGCAAATTCACGCAGGCACAATAGATAATGTCATCAATGACAGCGCCTTCATCGGTGGCACGGTGCGCAGTTTTGCCCGTCCGGTGCAGGATATGGTCGAGCGGCGGATGCGTGAAATTTGCGCAGGTCACGCGGCGGCCTTTGCGGTCGATGTGACATGCACCTATAGCCGCGGCTATCCCGCCACGGTCAATATGCCCGAACACACTGCCTTTGCCAGCCAGGTGGCCGAAGAGGTTTGCGGGACGGCTCTTCTTGAGACAGACCGGACTCGCGAGATGGGGGCGGAGGATTTTTCCTATCTACTGGAAAAAAGGCCGGGGTGTTATTTGTTTTTGGGGCAGGGAGAGGGGGCCGCTTGGCACAATGCGGCCTTTGATTTCAATGATGAAGTATCCCCGGTCGGGGCCTCATTTTTTGCGCGTTTGGTAGAACGCGCGCAACCTTTGGAGCAATAAATGGCACTGAAAGACGCAGCAAATGACGTGGATAATGCGATTACGGGCGAGGGCTACAAAGGCATGTCTTTTGAAAATGCCTTCGGTGGTGCCTTATCTTTTATGCGTCGTCGCTATTCAAAAGATCTGGCGGGCGTAGATCTTGCGGTCACGGGCGTGCCGTTTGATCAGGCGGTGACCAACCGCCCCGGCACAAGGCTGGGTCCGCGGGCAATCCGGGAGGCGAGCAGCTTGCAGCCCTGTGATCCGCCCTATGGCTGGGATATCAACCCCTTGGCGGAGTATAACATATGTGATTATGGAGATCTGGCCTTCGATTACGCCAATATCCCCGCCTTTCCAGCAGCTCTCAAGGCGCATATTTCCGGCATTCTTGCAAAAGGGCCAGGCACTTTGACCCTTGGCGGGGATCATTACATCACCTTTCCAATTCTGCGGGCCTATGCGGAAAAATTTGGCCCCCTGGCTTTGATCCAGTTTGATGCCCATTCCGACACTTGGCCAGATGATGATCCGGCTCGAGTGGATCACGGCACGATGTTTTATAAGGCTGTGAAAGAGGGGATCGTGGATGTGAAACGCTCGGTTCAAATCGGCATTCGCACCCAGAATGATTACGACGCTGGGGTGCATGTCATTGATGCGCCGCGCGTGCATGAGCAGGGCTGGGCGGCCAGTGTGGCGCAGATAAAGCAGATTGTTGGCGATCACCCAACCTATCTGACCTTTGATATTGATTGCCTTGACCCGGCTTTCGCACCGGGCACGGGCACGCCGGTGTGGGGCGGCCTGTCGTCGGCGCAGGCCGCTGCCATTTTGCGCGGCTTGCGCGGGATCAATATGAAAGGTGGCGATGTGGTTGAAGTCTCACCACCCTTTGATACCACCGGCGCCACGGCGATTGCGGGGGCGCATGTGGGTATGGAGTTGATGTGCCTTTACTGTTGGAACCTGCGCGCAGGCCGCGCTTAAGCCCTATCAAACCTGTCTATGGGCTTGTGTCCTAGAACAGTTGCAAAGGCCGCTGCAAAACGGCAGGTCAACATAAGATGAGAAGGCGCAGCCCGGTCTTGCCACCGGGCAAAACCTTATGGCGTGGCGGCCGGGGCCATGCAGAGCTCTGTATCAGTTTCGCCGCCCATAGGGCGCCTGTGATCTCTAAATTTCCCCAGTCTTCAAGCTCAGTGGCTAAGTTTTCCATTGCCACAGCGCGGCATCCCCCGCAAACTCTGGGCAAAGACAAAGGATATGCGCATGCCCAACCAACCAATTTCCGGCAATGATTTGGCCCGTTTTGCCGGGCAGCAAACCTTTATGCGCCTGCCAGAGGCACAAAGTCCAGAGGGATTGGATGTCGTTGTGCTGGGCATCCCCATGGATATTGGCACCTCTTGGCGGTCCGGTACGCGGTTTGGCCCCAAGCAAATTCGCCAAGAAAGCGCGATGATCCGGCCGTATAACTTACAGACAGGCGCGGCACCTTTTGACAGCCTGCAAGTGGCAGATATGGGCGATGTTGCAATCAATACCTTTAGCCTGGCTGAGAGTTTGAGCATTATTGAGAGGACCTACGACGGTTTGCACGACTACCCTGTGGTGCCGGCTACGCTGGGCGGGGATCATTCTTTAACCCTGCCGATCCTGCGTTCGATTGGCAAAAAGCACGGGCCTGTGGCCTTGGTGCATGTCGACGCACATGCGGATGTGAACGATGAGATGTTTGGAGAGCGTGAAACCCATGGGACGGTATTCCGCCGCGCTTTTGAGGAAGGGCTGCTTGTGCCGGAGTTGGTCTATCAAATAGGCTTGCGCGGCACCGGCTATACGGCTGAAGATTTTTCCGAGGCCGCCGATTGGGGCTTCAATATGATCACGGCGCCAGAAATTTGGCACAAATCTCTGACCCCCCTGGGCCAAGAGATTCGCCAAGCCATCGGGGATCACCCCTGTTATCTGACCTATGATATCGACAGCCTAGATCCGGCCTATGCCCCGGGCACCGGCACGCCAGAGATTGGCGGGCTGACCACGCCGCAGGCTATGGAACTGATCCGCGCCCTACGTGGATTGAATATCGTTGGGTTTGATATGGTTGAAGTGAGCCCTATGTATGACACTTCGGGCAACACGGCCCTAACGGCGGCGAATTTGATGTTTGAAATCTTGAGCATCCTGCCCGGTGTTGCTTATCGTTGAGGGGCTAACTTTTGATAAAAATTCTGGTGGTGGCGCTGGCGCTTTTTGCTGGCTTGCAAGTTGTGGCACGCTTCTGGCCGATTGTGCATTCCGACTGGCCGGGCGGGCCTATGGCGGCCGGGAAAAGCGTGCAAACGCATCTCAGCGGCTTGTATTTACGCCGTGATGATCTCGATTTTGCGCAGATCAAAAGCCGCATTTTGGCCAATCCGCGCCACGAGATACTGACGTTGGAACCTCGGCTCAAAGTGCTCCTGCGATCCCGCGTCTGGGGTTTTAAAGACATTGCCGAGCTGTGGCGCGATGAGAATGGCACGCATCTGCGTGGTCACTCTAGTTTCGGCGGATTTGACTGGGGCAGCAATAAAAAACGGATTGAGGCCTGGATTGCCCGTTAAAATCGCCTGCAACGCTTCGGCCCCTCTTGACGCCGCAGGCGACATAGGCGAGCTGAAGGCATGATAGCAGAAGATACATTACAGCAAATCATCCAAAGGTTTGAGTTCATCGAAGCTCAAATGGGAGAAGGTGCCGGCGATATTGCCAAATTGGCCAAGGAATATTCTGATTTACGGCCAGTGGTCGAAGAAGTGCGGGCCTATCAGACTTTGCTGCGCGATATATCTGATGCGGAAATGATGATGGATGATCCAGATATGCGCGAGCTGGCGGCAGAAGAGCTGCCCGTGCTCCGCGCGGCATTGCCCAAGGCCGAGCATGATTTGCAGCTGACGCTTTTGCCGAAAGATGAGGCAGATGCGCGTCCGGCGATTTTGGAAATTCGTCCTGGAACAGGCGGTGATGAAGCTGCGCTTTTTGCCGCCGATTTGATCCGCATGTATCAGCGCTATGTTGAGGCCAAAGGCTGGGGTTTTGATGTTATTGAACATCAAGCCACAGAGCTGGGCGGTGTGAAAGAGTTTGTCGCCCATATCAAAGGTGAAGGGGTTTTTGCCAAGCTGAAGTATGAAAGCGGCGTGCATCGGGTGCAGCGCGTGCCTAGCACAGAAAGCGGCGGGCGCGTTCACACCTCAGCGGCCACAGTGGCGGTATTGCCTGAAGCGGAGGATGTGGATATTCACATTGATCCAAACGATATTCGCATTGATACCATGCGAGCCAGCGGGGCCGGGGGGCAGCATGTGAACACCACCGATTCCGCGGTGCGCATCACCCATTTGCCCACCGGATTGATTGTGGTCAGCGCTGAAAAATCACAGCATCGCAACCGCGAAATTGCCATGCAGGTTCTCAAAACCCGGCTCTATGATCTGGAACGCGAGCGGGTGGATGGGGAGCGCTCTGCCAACCGCAAATCGCAAGTAGGATCTGGCGATCGCTCAGAACGGATCCGTACCTATAATTTCCCACAGGGTCGGATGACCGATCATCGCATCGGTCTCACGCTCTACCGGCTTGAGCAAATCTTACAGGGTGATTTGGACGAAATCATTGATGCGTTGACCTCAGAGGCGCAAGCGGCCTTGCTGGCGGAAATGAACGGATGAGCCAAAGTTTCCAGACGGCCTTGACACATGCCGGGCAAAGGCTTTCGGGCGCCGGTATTAAGGAGTTTCGACGCGAGGCGCGCATTTTATTGGCCTTTGTGGTGGGTTTAGACCCGCTGCAAGTCTCTATGCGGCTCGAAGAAACGCTTAATGTCGAACAATCTGCCAAGCTAGAGGCTGCTCTGAGGTCTCGGGTGGCGCGTGTGCCGATGTCGCATATTTTGTGCTACCGCGACTTCTATGAACATCGTTTTATCGTCACCCCCGATGTTTTGGATCCGCGACCGGAAACCGAAGAGCTGGTGGCGCGCGCGCTATCGGCCCCGTTTGAAAATGTCCTGGATCTTGGGACAGGGTCGGGCTGTATCATTCTGTCGCTCTTGGCTGAAAATTCATCGGCGCGCGGACTGGCCGTGGATCAATCGGCACAGGCGCTTGAGGTGGCGCGCCGCAACGCTGAAAATTTGCGCTTAACCGATCGCCTTAGGTTTTGCCGATCTGACTGGTGTCAGGAGCTTTCCGCCGAGCAATTTGATCTTATTGTCTCCAATCCGCCCTATATTCACCCGGCTGCACTGAAAGGCCTATCACCGGAAGTGCATCACGAGCCCATATCTGCGCTGACCGACAATATAGATGGGTTGAGCCATTACGCGACAATTGCCCATCAAGCGCATGGGTTTTTAGCGCCAGAGGGCCGGTTGCTGTTTGAAATTGGCTATGACCAAGGGGCTGCGGTGGCTCAGATACTGCGCAAAGAAGGCTACCGCGACATCGCCATTTTGGAAGATTTGGACCACAGACCGCGTGTTGTCTCTTGCCAGGCTCGGGTGGAAAAAATGGAATAATCGGAACAAATAACGATTTTTTGCTTGCTGATTTGGGCCAAACATGTTTTGTAAAAAGCGTCGAGACCATGCGCAGGCATGTACGACATGAAACTCAATCATGACCAATTGCAGTTATTACTTAATCGGTCCGTCGCCAAATAGGCTTTTTCAAAACATGAGATCTTCAAAAACGCGCCCTCGCTCGAAGAATAATCGTAATAATCATAATCGCTCCGGCGCGAACATCATGAACCGCGTGTTTGATAGTTCAGGGCCCGAAGGCAAAGTTCGTGGCACGCCGCAGCAAATTATTGAAAAATACCAACTGCTCACCCGTGATGCACAATTGTCAGGTGACCGTGTGGCAGCTGAAAACTTCCAGCAGCACGCTGAACATTACATGCGGCTCTTGGCAGATGCTCAGCGAGAAATCGAGGCGCGCCGGGATCAGCAAGATCGTGAGAATCGTGAGAAACAAGCTCAGCGGGATCAGGAACGGGGTGAACGCAGCGATCGCGCGGAACCGCGGCGCAATAGCGGCGATGATGAACATGCCAAAATGCCCTCAGCCTTGGACGTGGCTGATTTTTCAGATGCGCCGCAGCCGGATTTAGCACCTTTGAACCCGGCCGATTTGGCGCAAACTCCACCGAGAGAGCCGAGCAACAGTGCCGAGCCTGCCAAACCGCGTGTGCGCCGTCGGCCCGCCAAACCGGTCAGTGACCCGGCACCGGAGGCTGACGCTGCCGCCACGCCTGCGCCTGTTTTAGAAGATTAAATCAGGACTCTTTGGCTCTCAATAGGTCTCAGCCCCGCGCGCAGCCCGGTGTTGCCATCGGGCAAAATGTTATGGATTGTTGGTTGGATTATGTAGAGGTCTTAACCCTCAGCCTTTGTTTGATCGGGTGTTTTTTAGATTTATTTCGCCAGTCGGCGCGCCAAGGCGCAGAATCCTTCAAGAGATATTTCTTCGGCCCGCGCGGTGGGCTCGAGTCCCGCATCTCGCAGTGCGGTTTCAATATCTGGAGCGGCAGACTTCAGGCTCGAACGGAGCATCTTGCGGCGTTGATTGAACGCCATAGCCACTGTGGACGACAAAAGCCCCGCTGGCGCTGGAAATCGTGGTTCTGCCAAGGCTTCGAGATGCACGACGGCCGAATGGACTTTCGGTGGCGGGGTAAAGGCTTCAGGTGGCAGTTCCATGACCACAGAGGGACTGCTCTTCCATTGCGCCAAAATACCAAGGCGCCCATAGGCCTTTGTGCCTGGCTTTGCGATAATCCGCTCAGCCACCTCTTTTTGAAACATCAAAGTCAAACTGCTCCAAAATGCTGGCCAGTCTTTCGGTGTCAGCCAGCGGACCAAAAGCTCGGTGCCCACGTTATAGGGCAAGTTGGCCACCACGCGGACCGGTCCGGTGAGTTGGCCGCGGATGTCAAAATCCAAAGCATCGGCGTTGAACACATCCAAACGGCCCGGATAGGCCGCAGCAATCTGGGCCAGAGCCCCCATGCAGCGCGGATCTTTCTCCAAGGCCACGACCCGGCGCGCGCCAGCAGCCAAAAGCCCGCGCGTCAAACCGCCCGGTCCGGGCCCCACTTCTAAGACATCATGGCCACTTATATCTCCGGCCAGCCTGGCAATTTTTGATGTAATGTTGAGATCCAGTAGAAAGTTCTGTCCCAAAGATTTTTTTGCTTCCAATCCATGGGAGGCAATCACGTCGCGCAGTGGTGGAAGATCGTCAATTTGCATTCTGGCGCGCCCTTATCATGCGATCTGCACAGCGTATGGCTTGAACCATTGAGGAGGCGTCCGCAAGGCCTTTACCGGCAATATCAAAGGCGGTGCCATGGTCGGGAGAGGTCCGCACGATGGGCAGCCCCAAGGTGACATTCACGCCGCCGGAAAAATCCAAGGTCTTAATTGGGATCAAGGCTTGATCATGGTACATGCACAGAGCTGCGTCATAGCTGGCGCGCGCTTTTGGGTGAAATAGCGTATCTGCGGAATGGGGTCCGGTGATGGCCAGCCCGGCGTTTTGCAGCTCAGCCACCCAGGGGGTGATTTGGTCAATATCCTCCTGGCCAATCTTACCGCCTTCGCTGGCATGTGGATTGAGCCCGGCGACGCTGATGCGCGGTGCTGCGATGCCAAAATCATGGCGCAGGGCCTCATGCAGGATGTGAGCGGTGCTGTGAAACAACTCTTTGGTGATCGCCTGAGGCACATCGCTGATCGGGATATGAATGGTGAGCGGTACGACCGAAAGCGTCGGGCAAGTCAGCATCATCACAACCTGCTGAACATCGCAGAGATGCGCCAGAAATTCCGTATGTCCGGGAAACTGAAATCCAGCCCCGTCTTGCAAAATCGCCTTATGAATGGGCGCAGTGCATAGACCGGCCATCTGTCCGGCCTGGGTGAGCCGTACTGCCTTTTCAATGGCCGCGATGACCCCGACTGCATTGCGCGGATCTGGGAGGCCAGGATGCGCGGGTTGGGCGAAATCGATTTGATGCAGCCAAATGTGATCTGGGGGTGGCGGTGCCGTATTGGGCTGAAACAGCGTGAATGGAACGTCCCGCGGCAAATGCCGCTGATCGCCAAAAAGGACCATAGGGATCTCTGTGCCAATCTCTTTCTGCGCAGTTCTAAATATTTCAAGCCCAATGCCAGCGGGATCGCCGCAGGGGACGGCAAGGGGCGCGCGTATGGTCTTATCTGTAATCACCAAAGCACCTGTACCAAAAATCAAATTTCAAAGCGCCAGGAGCCAATTCTTCTGGATTTGAAACTTTGTAAAACCATCACCGCAGTCGGGCGTTAATGATAGACGACATCTGCGCTGGCGCGCAGCTCGGCGAGAAAGCCGTCGGCCAGGCTTGAGATACGAGCAGAGCGCAGGTTATCTGCAACTTGTCCCATCGAAACATCTTCTAGCGCTGCATAGACCCGCGCGCAGAGCATGACAATTTCAGGATGATCCCCTGCCGCTGCCGGCATGTCATCAAATTCATTCTTATCCAGCCCCATCAGCCGCAGAGATAAGGCTTGGGACATTCGATTGGGGCTTTCAGATCGAATTGTCAAGGTGAGCGATGGATCGTCTTTGGCCGCGCCGTAAAAATCATCACAGGTATCGGCCATCTGCGTGGCGGCTTTCACAGCATCCGCCGGTCCCTTTAATGCGCGTATTCAATGGTGGAAATCTTTGGCGATTGCGATGTGGTCTCTGCCACATCACGCAGTTGAAACAATACGACGGCATTTGGCACCTCAAGCGGGTTGGTGATCTGACCTGGGCGCAAACCGGAAATAATAGGACGCAGACCATCGGGCAGGTCGCTCAGATTGGCCCATTCCAGCCGACCACCATTCACGCGCGATTGCGCAACCGAGAGTAGGCGGGCTTGTTCAGAGAATTCAGCGGTTGAACTGATGCGCCCTAAGCGTTCCACAGTTTGACGTGCGATGTTCAGATCTTCCGCAGAGCCGGCTGGTAAAACAATTTCAGTCAAGAGCACTTTGACCCCGCCCTGAGCCCCAGCAGAGGCAAGTGCCCGGTCAATTTCTGTTTCACTTGGTGCGCTGCGGGCCGCAAAGCGGGCGCGAATAAGTTCGCGCCAGGTCACACCAACCATGATGAAATCGCGGTAAGTTTGCTCATCAACGCCGCTTTGCGCCAGGGTTTCGAGCAATTGATCGAGGTCGAGATTGGCATTGGCGGCAAAATCTTCCATGGCACTAAGCAGCTGTGCACCGCTGAGCTTAATTCCAGCCCGATCAGCGGCGGCCATTTTCAAACGATCTTCAATCAAACTGTCGCGCGCGCGCTGCGCCATACCAGAGGAGCGCTGTAAAATTTCCAAAAACAGCTCGCGTTGCTCTAACTCATAGGCTGTGATAGCGGCCCTGTTTACGGAAATCACCGGATCAAACAGCCCTTGCGCCTGAGAGGCGCTTTGGAGCGAGCCGATCAAAACAAGAGCTGCTAGACCGATGCGCCGGGTGATCTTGATCATTTCAAACCTCATTTACGATTCGCCGCATTGACGGCTTTTCTTTATGTTTCTGACGCCAGTAGAAAATCCAGCCAGTTCTACACTCAGACCAAATTCAGTTTTATCTGTCAACGTGGTGGATGTTGCAAACCGACGCGAGGCCGAAAAATCCAAGATAACGCATTCATTTTCATATTCTAACCCGAATTCGAATTTGGACGCCTCACCGACTGAGGTGTCAAATTGAAATTCCGAGGTCGAGAGCCAATCGGGCAAAAATTGGTAGTTCCATTTCAATGCAAGCGAGCTTAACGCCACCTGGCGATTTTCCGCCTCATCGGCGGTTAATCCAACATAGGTTGTGTCCAGCCGATGATTGCCCGTGTGCCAACTGGCACGGATTTCAGATTTTTTGAGCCGACCGAAATCTTCTAGCAAGCTGCGCGCAACCAATTCCATGCCATGGGAGGTTTGGACTTGGGCGGCGAGCAGCCAATCGCTCACGTGGCCGCTTAGGCCCGAGGTCTTGGTAAAACTGTTGGTGCTGTCTGTTCGATAGATTCGGCCAATCTCCCAGCCAATCTTGGTTTGATTTGGATACTCAATGCCGCCCGCCAGCCCGATATTTAGGCGAAGGCCAGTTTCAATCAGATCGAATCCTGGCGCGCGATTGAAGCGGAACAGATTACCCTCGTCAAACTCGACCTGAGTGCTGTCCTGATTGGGAATAGTATCCGAATCCGCGATCACCCCGGCCAATTGGATGCGCTGTTCGAGCCGCTGCACGGCACCACCGGCAAACCTCCGGGCGAGGGGCCAGCGCAGGCCAAGTGCGCCGCCGCTGCTGATCCGGGTGACGACAGGTGCGATATCTTGGTGCTGGCGCACAAGGTAATGGGATGCTTCCAGCTCAGTGGCGACATCTACAACTAACCCCTTGGGCAGCACCCAATCGCGGTGATATTTGGCCAGCGATGACAGGCGCAGCGTGTCATAGCCGTCAACCTCATCGCCCCTGTCTGGTCCGTCAACCGGGGATGTGGAGGAGCGGTAGCTGGTCAATAGGCTGGCTTTCAGATCAAAAACACCTCCTAAATCATTGGGATAATTTCGATATTGTGTGATGGCTTCGGTGACTAAAGTTGGTTGGGTGGCATTGCTCTCGCTGTCACGCAAGGAATGATAGTTGGAAAACCGCAGCTCTATGTTGCGGCTTTTTTGGGTGCGCACAAGCGTGACTTTGTTTTCCAACCTATCAATTTCTTTGACGTCATATTCAAATAAATAGGCCGGATCATTGGTGCTTTGCAGCTGTCCGCTGAATGCATAGCCAGTGTCTAAGGCAAAATTGGCCGTGCCGAAGATATAACCGCGATCCTGGCCCGCAAGAAGCGTGTCGCGCGAATAAGCGCCCTCAAGCGCGATGGTCCCTGTGTGAAAGGCTTGGCGATATCTCAGGCCCAGGGTCTTGGTGCGCGAAGACACCATTGGCGAAAGAGTGAGGTCGCGATGATCGCCGATTTCAATGAAATATGGCACGCGAATTGCGGTCCCTAAAGTCGTAGAGGTGGTCAGTTCTGGAACCAAAAACCCGGTGGCGCGCTTCAAGCTGGGGTCGGGCAGCCGCAAATAGGGAAAGAAAAACACGGGCACGTCCATTATCCGCAATTGTGCCTGATCAAAATAAATTTGCTTTTCTGCGCTGTCATGTACGATACGCTTGGCACGGATTTGCCAAAGTGGCGTCTGACCGGCGCAGACAAAACAAGAGGTCGCAGAGACATGCGAGGCTTGACTATAGGTTGCAGTCACGCGGGAAATCTGCGCCGCTGCAATTTGCACTTGCTGGCTTAGGATGATCCGGGCACTGGTGATGATCCCCGCCGAGAGATCGGAGGACAGATCGGCTTGATCGGCCAATATGACTGTTCCGCTGCCGTCTTGCAGCTTGATGGGACCTGACAGCGACAAGCGTCCCTCGCGGCTATTATAGGTGATGGTCCGGGCGGTGATCTGAACGCCGCCATGCCACACAGTCACGGACCCGCTGGCACGCAGGGTGCCTTCGGGTGAAATTTCAATGCGGTCGGCAATCAAATGGGCCGCGTCCTGTGCCCAAAGTGCCGGCGCTCCAGTCAACCATAGGACTGTAAGAAGAAGCCATCTCATCTAACCGTCCTCTGTGTGCAAAAGAAACGCCAGGGACAAGCCAATGGCGGCAATGGGCGGTATCCATGCCGCCCAAATTTCTGGCAATTGGCCATTTTCACCGAGAATTTGGGCGAAATTGCGCAGAAAATACAGACCAAAGCCAAACAGCAGGGTCATAAGCACGCGTATGCCCGTCCGACTTTGCCGGCCGTGTCGCATCGTAAACCCAGCACCGATCATGACGACCGAGGCGAGAAATAACGGCAGTGCCATCTCCATATGAAACCAAACCCGATGGCGCCTGGCGGAAAAGCCAGCTTTTTCGAGCTGGTTGATGAAGGCGGGCAATTGCCAGATCGGTATTGAAGATGGGCTGCCAAAGCTGTCCTGAATATGATCTTTGGTCAATTCGGTTGGAATTTTATACTGTCTTTTTGTATCTGCCTCAGCCTCTGGATTGCCCCTAAGTTCCAGTTGCCATTCTTTCGCATTAATAAGGTTCCAAAACCCGTCTCCTAAAGTCGCCGTTGTGGCTGCAATACGACGTGTGGCCTGGCCGCTCAGGTCGAATTCGTAAAGCGCCACGTCAAACAAGCGTGTGCCATCCAAATTGCTGCGCTTGGCATGGATGACCGTTTGCGCCTGGTCGTCGCCTTGGCGCAACCAAAGCCCGGTGCTTGAAACGGAGACGGCGCTTACCCTTGATGAAAAAAAACTCGACAAAAGCTGCTCATATTTTTTTTGTGTACCGGCGACGATTGGGTTGATAATGGCGACCGCAATAAGCCCGATAAGCAGTGATGTGAGGATCGGACCATATAGGGCGCGCAAGGCAGAACGCCCAGCGGCCCGCGTCACCACCAATTCACTGCTGCGCGCCAGGTTCAAAAACAACATGATCGAGCAGAGCACTGTGACTAATGGGAGCATTTGGTAGAGCGTGGCCGGCACATTGAGCACCACCAAATGCGTTTTTTGGCTGAGCGTGATCTCCATTCCGCGAAATCGGCGCAATTGTTCGATGAAATCCAATAAGACGACCAATACCAAGAACCCACCCAAAACATAGGCAAATGCTACGGCAAAGCGGCGGGCGAAATACAAATGCAAAATCATACGCCCGGCACCTTTTGCGAGACCCATATTTGATCGGCCTTGAAGATGATGCTGTAAGACAGCACCGCGCCAAAGAGAGAGGGCAGGTATAAAACCCAAAGCGCCGCGTGATTTTGGCGGCTGTAGTCTAAACAAAGACCTTCAATAAATTTAATCAAAATCAGATATATAACCGCCATCAAGATTGGACGCCAGTGGCCAAAGCGGCTGTAACGGGCCGTGACCATCACCGCAAAACCAATCAGCACCAGGCATATTGACAATAACGGTCCTGCCAATCGCTGATGCAGCGTATAGAGCATGTCAAAGCGGGCGCTTTGCGTCATATCCGGCGCGCTCACGAGTTTTTGGATCAGCTCCAGGCTGGTGAAATGCTCTGCGCCCTTGGGGGCTGTGCCGCCTGGGCTGACGATTTGACCAATATTTATGACGAAATCATTAAACTGGGTGACCGCGAGTTTTTCGCTGCTCAGATCGAGGTTCTGGATCACACCGTCAATCAACACCAAGCGCGGCCCAACCTCTGAACGCACCAAAAAGGCTTTGGCCGCTGAGTATGTGATATTTTTGCCGGGGCTGGAGGCATCATTGAGGAAAACGCCTTCGAGCTGACCTTCCGCGGTGATATGGCGTAGGTAAAAGGTAATGGTGGCACTCGGTGTTAGGAACTTGCCCTCGGTCAACAGCCTTGCGGTGAGGTTTTCAGCAACTTCCATCTGCCTTAGATGCAGTTGCGCTTGGCTAATCGGCACCAGGATGCTGCTGAGCACGAGGGTTAAGACCGCAAGGCTCACCGCAAAGCCCCAGACGGGTTTGGCAATCTGCGCCACCGACAGACCCGCGGTCTGCATAACCACCAACTCGCGGTCTGTCACCAGGCGATGGACCACATAGATCACCGCAGCAAATCCGGCGATTGGGGCGATTGCAAATATCATCCAAGGCAGGGTGAGGGAGGTGAACTCCAAAAAGACCAATGCTGATTGACCATCGGCAATCAGCCGATCAAATAAGCGCACTGCGCGGTTGATCCAATAAATCAACACCAATACCAATGCAAAAAACCCAAACATTGTGAGCAATTGCTTTAGAATATATGTGTTGATCCGCCCCATATGGCCTCCGCAGTGATCTTGTGTTTACTGCTAAAGGAAATTGCACAGAACAGAAACATGAATCTGGTCAAAATCAATGCGACAAGCTAGGCTTCGCCCATAATTTTTTTAAAGGAACGCCCATGACACCGCTGCCAAAGTTTACCATCTCTGAGTTGGAATTAGATCGCTTGCAGGACTATGAGGGGCAAATCGTGCTTTTGGTTCAAGAAGACGGCCGCATGGATGTGGTGGGGCGGCGGATCAATAAGGCAACCAAGGGCGCGTTGGCACGATTTTTAGACTCCAAAGCGTTTCAAGACTTGGGGGGCGGTAAAGTTATGACGCTTTCTTATCCGGCTGGCTTGATGGCCTGTGCGGTGAGCGTGGCTAAAATCAACCGCAATTCCACCCAAGCTGAGGCCCGCAGCTGCGGCGTGGCGCTCGCCAAGGCCAGCGTCACGGAGCGCTTCGTCATCGCGTTCAGCAAGTTCAAGCGGATCAGCGATTTAATCGAAGGCATGGCGCTGCGCAATTATGACTATTTGGATCAAAAAAGCGATGCGACACCAACTCCCTTTGATGTGGAGGTGATGGGGGCAGATGCGCTGGAACAGAAGGCTGAGATTGAGGCAAAATTGGCGGTGTTGGAAGGGGTGTTTTTCACCCGTGACCTGACCAATGCGCCGGCCAATGTGCTGACAACGAGCCATTTTGCCGAGCAGCTTGCGGCTTTAAGCGATTTGGGGATCAAGGTGGACGTGTTGGAGGAAGCGGAGCTGGAAAAACTTGGTATGCGCACTCTTTTGTGTGTGGGCCAGGGATCTGACAGCCCCTCCAAGGTTGTGGTCATGCACTGGAACGGCGGCGGCGGCGAGGTACCATTTGCCCTGGTCGGCAAGGGGGTTGTCTTTGACACCGGCGGCATCTC
Source organism: uncultured Planktomarina sp. (assembly GCA_943788425.1). GTDB lineage: Bacteria > Pseudomonadota > Alphaproteobacteria > Rhodobacterales > Rhodobacteraceae > Planktomarina. The sequence continues at coordinate 26,883 of CALSQF010000012.1, read as the reverse complement.
CTTGAAGCCGGCGGGCGGCATGGAAGATATGACTATGGATATGGGCGGCGCAGGCGTTGTTGCGGGGGTGATGAAAGCCTTGGCGCAGCGCGGGGCTAAGGCCAATGTGGTCGGCGTTGTAGGGCTGGTGGAGAATATGCCCTCTGGCAATGCTGTGCGCCCCGGCGATGTTATCACATCCATGAAAGGCGACACGGTCGAAGTCATCAATACGGATGCTGAAGGGCGTTTGGTTCTGGCCGATATTCTTTGGTACACGCAAGAACGTTTTGCGCCCAGTGGCATGATCAACCTGGCAACTTTGACCGGCGCGATCATCATCGGTTTGGGCCATGAAATGGCCGGTGTATTTTCCAATAATGACAAATTGTCTCAGGATTTTATTACTGCGGCGAAGGCCGAAGGCGAAGGCGCTTGGCGTATGCCTTTGGCGCCGGCCTATGACAAAATGCTCAAGTCGCGCATTGCTGATATGAAAAATGTGGGCACCCGGGCAGCCGGCTCGATCACAGCCGCGCAGTTTTTGCAGCGGTTTGTGAAAGACGACATGCCTTGGGCGCATCTGGATATCGCTGGCGTCGCCTCTATTGCCTCAGAAAGTGCCTATGCGCCCAAAGGCGCGACCGGATGGGGTGTGCGGGCCCTAAACCGTTTGATTGCGGATCATTACGAGAATAAGGGCGAGGGCGCGCTGGGTGAGTGAGGTCTACTTTTACCATCTCACGCGCCAGAGGGTCGATCAGGCCCTGCGCCCACTTTTGGGCAAATGTCTCGCCAATGGCTGGCGGGTGTTGATCCGTGGCCGCGAGGAGGCAGAGATTCGTCAGCTCGACGATGCACTGTGGCAAGGCCCCGCTGAAGAGTTCCTGACCCATGGGCTCGCCGGCGCAGCCCAGGAGGCCGATCAACCTGTACTGCTTGCGCTGGAGGGGCATAAGGCACAGCACGACTGTTTGATTTGTGTCGGTGGCAGCGCCGTTACCGCCGATGAGGTCTTAGCCAGCAAGCGCGTGTGTATCCTGTTTCAAGATGACAATGGGCTGCACATGCAAACGGCGCGGTCGCAATGGAGGTCCCTAACAGAGGCAGGGCTCGCGGCGAAATATTGGAGCCAAGCCCAAGGCAATTGGGAACTTCAGGCGGAAAAAGCCGCCAGCACGGCCTAGCGGCCGGCCAAAACATCTCTAAGTAAGCTGGTTCAGCGGCGCAGGATCAGTTGATCCTGGGCAATTTCAATGCGCCCGAAAAGCCCCAGGTAGCTCATACCCAACAGGCTCTTTTCCATCTCTCCGCCATTGATTGCGACCGAGACTCCTTGGTCCAAATAGGGACCAAGCTGAATGGTTTTGAGGCGGCTATAGGCGATGGGCACAATGCCATTTGCCGTGCGCGCACTGCCCAAAAACGCCAGTTTCTCCAAATCAAACCCAATGCGGGCGGCATCTGCGCGCGATAAGACGATATCACTGGCCCCGGTATCGACCAGAAAATCAATTGCAGCACCGTTCACCTCAGCTGTCACATAGTAATGCCCATCGGGCGCACGGGGCAGGGCAATGGTGCCGTCCTGCTGGGTGATGGGCAAGCTGTTGCGGCCATAATCACGACTGATATCGCCCCAGAGCCCGTAAACGGCCATGCAGCCCAGGAAAATCATCCCCCAGACAAGAGCCATTTGCAGCGATTTGCCGACCGATTGGCGGTGGCTCGCCAAATAGGCGCCGCCCAAAGCCACCAGCAGCAGGGCTAAATATCCAAGACTTGCAAGTGACTCGCCGCTCATGTCCGCCTCCAGATCGCGCGCGCGAGCCCTTAGCCAAAGGTCGCGCTAAAGCCCAGCAATCCGTTTAAGATAAATTGCACCGCCAGCGCCGCCAATAGCATGCCCAAGACCCGGCTGACCACCAAAATTCCTGTTTGCCCCAAAGCGCGCTCCATAAATCCTGCGAGCATGAAGAGGACAAAGGTCGCGAGGACCACCGCGCCCATCACAACGATCACGCTTATTTGCTGCAAAAGATTGCCCTGTGCCTCATTGATCAACAAAATGATCGACGCAATCGCCCCGGGCCCGGCAATCAAGGGCGTGGCCAGGGGAAAGACTGATGGATCGCGGTCATCATCGTCCAGCTCATCTCCTTTGGTGCTGCGCCGCTTGGCGCGCAGCTCAAATAGCATTTCCATTGCGGTTAAGAACAATAGGGCTCCCCCGGCAATTTGAAAGGCTGGCATAGAGATGCCTGCAAAGCCCAATACCGCATCGCCAAAAAAGCCAAAGAGCGCCAGAATAACAAAGGCGATCACACAGGCTCGCAGCCCAATCGCCTTGCGCTTTGTTGGCTCGATACCTTGAGTCAGGGCCACGAATATCGGTGCCAAACCGATGGGATCCATCACGACGAATAACGTCGCAAAGGCCCAAATCAGCGGCAGGGTCTCAATCATATTAACCATTGTCTAATTTCTCTAAAGTTTCACTGGCGCTCAGCCATAGCTTTTCGGCCCGCAATAGGGCCGTTTCAACTTCATGAAACTTTTTTTGCCAAACCGCAAGGTCGGTGGCATTGTGATCTTCATAGAGCTTTGGATCTGCGAGCTTTTCTTGTAACTTTTCATGCATCACAGTGATTTTCTCGATACGCTCCTCGGCGCGCTTTAGCTCGCTGCGCGCCGCAATCCGATGCTCGCGTCCAGGCTTTTTGACTTTCGGCTTTTCAGAGGATTTCTTAGGCGCCGCGCCGCCGAGAAGAAAATCGCGATAGGCCGAAAGATCTTGGTCAAAAGGTGTGACCCGCCCGCTTGAGACCAACCACAATCGGTCGGCGACGAGCGATAGAAGATGCATGTCATGGCTGACCAAGATCACCGCGCCAGAATATGTTGTCAGCGCTTGCACCAATGCCTCGCGGCTTTCGATATCCAGATGGTTTGTTGGCTCATCCAAAATCAGCATATGCGGCGCATCCAATGTGGCCAGTAAGAGCGACAGGCGCGCCTTTTGCCCACCTGACAAGCGCGCAACCACGGTATCGACCTGATCGGGCCCCAGGCCAAAGCCTGAGAGCATGGCGCGCAGGCGGGCCGGGCTGTGATCGGGGCGTTCCGATTGCAGATGTTGCAGCGGTGTTTCGTCCAGTTTCAGCTCATCGACCTGATGCTGTGCGAAATAGCCAATGCGCAATTTATTGTGGGTTACTAACCGCCCAGCAGAGGTCTTGAGCCGACCGGAGATCAATTTCGAAAGGGTGGATTTCCCCTCACCATTCTTGCCCAGAAGCGCGATACGATCGTCTTGATCAATCCGTAGCTCCAGCTGAGACAGAATATCTGGGCCGCCATAGCCCACGGCCCCATTCTCAATGGCAACAATTGGCGGTGAAAGCTCTTCGGGCTGCGGGAAGGTGAAGACCCGCTTTGCCACTTCCTCAGGCGGCGTGATAAGCTCCATCCGCTCGAGCGCTTTCACGCGCGATTGCGCTTGTTTGGCTTTGGAGGCCTTGGCTTTGAAGCGATCGACAAAACTTTGCAAATGTTCGCGCTGCGCCGATTGCTTTTTCGCGGCAGCCGCTTGCACGGCGCGTTTCGCGGCGCGGGTTTTGGCAAATGTGTCGTAATTGCCTTGGTAGAAGGTCAATTGCTTGTTCTCGAGATGCAAGATCCCGCCCACCGCGCGATTGAGCAGGTCGCGGTCGTGGCTGATCACCACCACAGTATGCGGATAGCGCGCCAGAAAGGCCTCGAGCCAGATGGTGCCCTCAAGATCGAGATAGTTGGTCGGCTCATCCAGCAGCAAAAGATCTGGCGCGGAAAACAAAACCGCCGCCAGGGCCACCCGCATGCGCCAACCGCCCGAAAAATCAGCGCAGGGGCGTTTTTGCGCGGCTTCATCAAAGCCCAATCCTTTGAGAATGGCAGAGGCGCGCCCTTCGGCGGACCAGGCATCAATATCGGTCAGACGGGTTTGCACCTCGGCTATTCTGTTGGGATCTTCGCTGGTATCGGCCAAAAGCGCCGCCCGCTCGACATCTGCGGCCAAGACCGTATCGAGCAGCGACAGGTCATTGGCCGGGGCCTCTTGCGCCACGCCGCCAATCTTGGCCCGACGCGGTAGTTCAATAGAGCCGCTTTCCAGTGCCAATTCCCCGCGGATAATGCGAAAAAGCGTGGTTTTTCCGGTGCCATTGGGGCCGACAAAGCCCACTTTATGGCCGGTGGGAATGGTCGCACTGGCGCCCTCAAACAAGCGGCGGCCATCGACGGCATAGGTGATGTCTTGGATTTTCAGCATGGCCCTCCCATGACGCGAAGCGCAGCAAAGGTCAATCCCGCCGACCGATCAACCCGGCAACCACCGCCGCGCCCATGGCCGTAATCACCCAGCCGGCCATTTGCACCAGCCAGCGCAGCCAGTGACCCCATTTCCCCCATGCGCTGCGGGATGCCGAGGGGGCCCAATTTTTCTACTGCCCCAAAGCATCCAGCGGGATAAACAGATCCAGCGCATAGAGCCATGCGCTAAAGCTTTCATAGTCGCGCCCGGGTTCGGTCTTGACCCAAGCATCCAATTGCGCACGCCAGAGCGGCGAGTCGGCTGGGAGGGGCGTGTTTGGGAAGCTGCGCAGCCATTCTGGCGACTTGAGCACGACAGCGGAGGTCGGTGCGAATTGCCCGCGGCGGTGGGTTTGCTCGGCAAAGCAGAAGGTGACCGCAAAGATTATGGCGATCCAGGGCAAGACCCGCGTGGGCTGGTGACCATATCCGAATATCCATTTGAAAACCCAGCTTAAGAAATGCAGAAACACGTGAGCATAGCCCGCCCATTCTCGCCGCAACGTGCCGTCCATGCCGGTGATCGCTGCGTCCCATTCGACCGCGCGCTGCTTGTCTTCGCGCAGGATCAATACCTGAGCGGCTTCCCTAGCAAACCCCTGCTGGCGCAAGACATTGGCCAGCTGTACATAGGGCGCCGGGGTTAAGCGGCTGACAGTATCGCCATGTTTGGCCAGCCAGTCCAGGCGCTCTTGCACATCCATGTCGCTGTCAATGCGGTCATAGCGAAAAGAGGACAGGCACAGTTTCTTCACAGGATCCCACGACCCCGACGGATCATGAGGGTGCCAACCTGGACGTCGATCAATTCAACTGTGATCCCGTCCCCCTGTACACCCCGCCAGAAAAACCCGTCCCGCACCCGCATCCCAGAGGCAATTAACCCTTTGGCGAGTTTGGCGCCGGACATATCCAAATTCCCAGCAATCTCTGCTCGGGTTAATTTGACCTTGCCTCGGGCCTCAAATCCGCCTGACAAAACCGCATCGACCCCGACTGTGGTAGCATAACATGTCAGCGCCTCAGGTTCGGCCCAAAACTTGCCATCCCTACAGGCCAGCTGCCCGCCAATCTTCGCGCCGGCCAGATTAACTTCTCCTTGGACCGCAAATCCGTCTGACAAACACACATTGGCCCCGACGGTTATGGTGTCACAGTGCAGCGCCACAGGTTTTGTTGTAAATTTGCTGCGCGCACAATCCAGCTGCCCGGTGATATTCGCGCCGCTGCGATCAACCTTTCCTTTGGCCTCAAAATCGTTACGCAAAAGCATACTGGCCCCGACTGTTATGGTGTCAAAGCGCAGCGCCACATCTTTTGCCAAAAACTTATCGCCGTTACAGTCCAGATCCCCGGCAATCTTCGCGCCGCCCAGATCGACTGGGCCACTTGCTTCAAATCCATCCCTCAGATGCAGGCTGCTGCTGCACCGCAGTCGTTGGGCAAGCATTGCCGGCAGCCGCGTGCCGGTCAGATAGAGCCCGGACAGGGTGCAATCCTGCAGAATTACATCTTTTTTCAGGGTGCAGTTGAGCAGCCCCAGCGGCACCGGCACGGCCTCGCCTGTAAGGGACAGATGTTCATCGATCCATGCGCCCCAAATGTGCAGCCCTTGGGCCGGGAGTTTGCAATCTTCGGTGCCCAGCAACAGCTCCCGGATCAACCCGGCGCGGATGGTGTTTTCGTCATTGCCCTTTGTTGGTCGTACGTTACTGATTTGCAGACCTAGCCCCGCGCGGCAGAATGCGATCAATGCTTTTTCAGCGGGTTTGTCGTAATCTTTTAACGGCATTTAAATAAACTTGTCTAAATATGCCCCTTGATAGCCCAGAGCGGCGGCCTGCGCAATCTTGCCCCGCCGCGGCTGCCTGCGGCGCAATCAAGGCTTTCCAATCTCTCCGCCGCATGCTAACGCGCCGGTCAATATCAATCCGCAACAGAAAGGCCCTTGAACATGGCTCTGGAACGCACATTCTCAATCATCAAACCCGATGCAACCCGCCGTAACCTTACTGGCAAGATCAATGCCAAATTTGAAGAGGCTGGCCTGCGCATTGTGGCGCAAAAACGTATTCACTTGACCATGGCTCAGGCCGGTGAATTCTATGCGGTGCATAAAGAGCGCCCGTTTTACGGTGAGCTGTGCGAATTTATGGCCTCCGCTCCGATCGTAGCGCAGGTTTTGGAAGGCGAAGCCGCCATTGCCAAGAACCGTGAAGTCATGGGCGCAACCAATCCCGCAGATGCCGCCCCCGGCACCATCCGCGCAGAATTTGCTGAATCCGTTGGTGAAAACTCCGTGCATGGTTCAGATGCGCCCGAGACTGCCGCACAAGAGATTGCCTATTTCTTTTCGGGTCTTGAACTGGTTGGCTAACTAAAACCCCTCGGGTTTCAGGGCTGCATCCTTCGGGGTGTGGCCTTTTTTATCGCCGCGGGCCTGTGCCGATGCGATCTAGGATTTTTTCAATGCCGTGTTCGTTGAGGCCCCGGTGCTCGGCGACCAGCGCGTCGAAATTTCCGCGCAGGGAAGCTTTTCCGCACCTTTGCAATCGTTCCATGGGCGGCTTTGAAGCGGCATATGCAGCACATAATAGGCGATGAAATGCGGCCGCGCGCCGGAGCGGAGCAATCGGCGGTAGGCCTCATCTGCGCCGCAGGCCTGTAAGGCCTCCGCGGTCGGGATACTGGCCGCATTTAACTGGGCTTCCATGGCCGGTCCAAGATTGCGTATGGTGGAAATGGCAGTCATGGGAGGGCAGAGGGGTCACATTTGGATCTCCCCACCCATGAGCGGCCTCACAGGTGGGGCGTGTTTTATGCGTCTTGGCGCACGGTTTGGCGCTGCTTGCCCAGGCCAGAGATTTCAAGCTCCATCACATCGCCGGGCTTGAGGTAGACCGGCTCCGGTTTCATGCCCATCCCCACGCCCGGAGGGGTTCCGGTGGTGATGACATCTCCGGGGTGGAGCGTCATGAGGTGAGACAGGTGGCTGATAATTTGCGCGACCGTGAAGATCATGGTCGCCGTATTGCCGGTTTGCATGCGTTTGCCGTTCACATCCAGTGACATGTTGAGAGCCTGCGGATTGGCAATTTCATCGCGCGTGACGAGATAGGGGCCGGTGGGGCCGAAGGTGTCACAGCTTTTGCCCTTGGTCCATTGCCCGGTCAGCTGCGTTTGAAAGTGCCGCTCTGACACATCGTTCACGATGCAATAGCCGGCCACATGGTTCAAAGCCTCGTCTTCGCTGACATATTTTGCCGCTGTGCCAATTACCACGCCAAGTTCTACTTCCCAATCGGTATGGGTCGAGCCGCGGGGCATTACCACATCATCATTGGCGCCGACGATGGCGGAATTGGCTTTGAAAAACAAAATGGGATGTTCAGGGATGGCGGCTCCGGTTTCTGCCGCGTGGTCGGAATAATTCAAACCGATGCAGAGAAACTTGCCGATATCGCCCACAACTGGGCCTAGGCGCGGTGACCCGGTAACCGCAGGCAAGGCGCTTGGATCCAGCGCCCGTAGGCGGGCCAAGGCCGCATCGCCGAGCACGCTTCCGTTGATATCTGTCACATGATCTGAAAGGTCGCGCAGCATGCCTTCGCGATCGATCAAACCGGGGCGCTCTGCGCCAATGTCGCCATAGCGGACTAATTTCATAAAAAAACTCCTAGTGGTTGTCACGCGGCATATGTTTGCGCGCGATGTCTTGATATTCATGCGCCCCGTCTAGAGTCATGCCTTCTGAGAAGGGTCTGACTTTTTCGCGGAACAATTCTTGCCAAGGGGTTTGGCTGTCAGGGGTGAAGGGACGCGTGCCAAGAGCGGCCCTGCGGCGCTCAAGCTCGGCCGGTTCAACCAGCATATCGGCGGTGCATGCATTCAGATTAATACGGATCATATCGCCAGTTTGCACCAGACCCAAGCCGCCACCATCCGCCGCTTCCGGTGAGGCGTTTAGGATTGAAGGTGATCCAGAGGTGCCCGATTGCCGCCCATCGCCCAAACAGGGCAGAGAGGTGATGCCCTTGGTCAAAAGATAGGACGGCGGGCGCATATTTACGACCTCCGCCCCGCCGGGATAGCCAATTGGTCCGGCGCCGCGCATGATTAAGACGCAGGTCTCATCGATGTTAAGGCTTGGATCATCAATGCCACGGTGGAAGTCTTCCGGCCCGTCGAAGACGATGGCACGCCCGTCAAAGCAATTTGGGTTGGCCGGATCAGACAGGTAGCGTCTGCGAAACTCTTGTGAGATCACTGAAGTTTTCATGATCGCGCTGTCGAACAGATTGCCTTTCAGATTGATAAAGCCGGCAGCATCAACCAGTGGCGCTGTGACCTGCTTGATCACATTGGTATTGGTGCTGCGGCAATCTTGGCAATTCTCAGCAATGGTTTTGCCATTGGCAGTTAGGATATTCGGGTGCGGCAGCAGCCCTGCGGCGAGCAATTCGCCGACCACCGCCGGCACGCCACCGGCCCGGTGGTAATCTTCGCCAAGATATTCGCCCGCTGGTTGCAGGTTGACCAAAAGCGGCACCTTATGGCCGAGCTTTTGCCAATCATCATTGTTCAAGGCCACACCAAGATGTTTGGCAATGCCGTTTAGGTGAATTGGCGCATTGGTAGAGCCGCCGATGGCTGAATTGATCACGATGGCGTTCTCAAAGGCTTCGCGGGTCATGATGCGGTCAGGTCGCAGATCTTCATGCACCATATCGACAATCCGCAGCCCGGTTTCATAGCTGATCTGCCCGCGCTCTCGATAGGGCGCTGGGATGGCGGCAGAGCCGGGCAATTGCATACCAAGCCCCTCGGCCAGGGAGTTCATCGTCGTGGCGGTGCCCATGGAGTTGCAATAGCCAACAGAAGGCGTTGAGGAGGCCACCATATCCATAAAGCCGTCATCATCGATTTCACCTGCGGCCTGCATCTCGCGGGCCTTCCAGACGATCGTGCCGGAGCCAGTGCGCTTGCCGCCGAACCACCCGTTGAGCATTGGGCCAACGGATAGGGCAATGGCAGGAATATTGACGGTCGCGGCCGCCATCAACAAAGCCGGGGTGGTTTTGTCACAGCCGATATTCAGCACAACCCCATCAATCGGATAACCAAATAGGGTTTCCACCAAAGACAGATAGGCCAGGTTTCTGTCCAACATGGCCGTTGGGCGTTTGCCGGTTTCCTGAATGGGATGCACTGGAATTTCAATCACCGTGCCGCCGGCGGCAATGACCCCATCACGCACCCGTTTGGACAGTTCAATATGGTGGCGATTGCAGGGGCTAAGGTCGCTGCCGGTCTGGGCAATGCCAATGATAGGCTTGCCCGATTGCAGCTCGTGGCGTGTCAGACCGTAGTTGAGATAGCGTTCGAGATAGAGCGCTGTCATCTCTTGATTGTCGGGATTGTTGAACCACTGTTGGGATCGCAATTTCGGTTTGATATCTGACACGCGGATCGTCCTCGTTAAGTTAAAGTTTTGGTCGCCAGTGATTAGTTTGACCAGCCGCCATCAATGACCTGTGTTGTGGCGGTCGTGAAGGCACTTTCATCCGATCCTAGGTAAACTGCAAGGGCTGCTATTTCTTCGGCTGTGCCAATGCGGCCCATGGGTTGGCGGGCGACAAAGTCTTGCATGGCTTGCACCTCATCTCCAGTGGACCGCAGGCGGTCATGTAGAGAGGGGCTTTCAACTGTGCCGGGACAAATTGCATTACAGCGAATCCCCTGTTTGATGTAATCAATGGCCACGGATTTGGTCAGGCCGATCACGGCCGCTTTGGTTGTGCCGTAGATAAAGCGATTGGGAGCGCCAATAATAGAGGAACAGGCAGAGGACATATTGATAATCGAGCCGCCACCACGTTCCAGCATGCCCGGTAGCGCAGCTTGGATGGTGCGCATCATCGAGCGGACATTGAGGTTGAATGCAAACTCCCATTCATCTTCCGTGGCATTGCTTATGGTCCCGTGATGCACAAACCCCGCGCCATTAAACAAAATATCTGGCTGCGCGCGGTCGATGCCCTCACGGGTTGAGGTCGCGTCAAGCACGTCGAGCACATAGGTTTCCATTTGCCCGGTGCTGGCACTTTGCACCTCAGCCAAAGTCTCAGGATTTATGTCTGTGGCAAAGACTTTGGCGCCTTCAGCGGCCATGGCCAAAGCGGTGGCTCTGCCAATGCCTTGTCCTGCGGCGGTTACCAAAGCGCGTTTTCCTGAAAGTCGTCCCATTTGGACCTCCTGTCTTGTATTTTGAGATGGTGAATGTGCATGGCTCTCCGCCATTAGGCAATAAGGTTTTGGAACAAATCTGTAATTTTATAGCCATGGCGCTTTGTTGCCATAGGCTGGGCGGCATGGGGGGCTGCCTGAACCTCTGAGGTGACTTATGCTGTTGCAATTTGCCAAAACCAGCCGCACAAATGCGCCAAGGGCGGCTGGCCCGCATTGCTTACAAAGGGTCAAGTTATGTCAAACCATCAGAAGATCGCAGTCTTGGGAACAGGGCTTATGGGTGCGCCTATGGCGCGGAACCTGTGCCAAGCAGGGTTTTCGACACGGATCTGGAACCGTACGGCTGCGAAGGCCATGGCGTTGAGCGCCTTTGGAGCTGTTGTGGCGGACCATGCGGCCGCTGCGGTCGCTGAGGCAGATATCATCATCTCCATGCTGTCAGATGGGCCGACCGGGGTGTTGGTGCAATCTGACCCGGCGCTGCGCGAAGCCGTCCGGCCTGGCACTGTCTGGGTAGAGATGGGATCAATCAAACCTGAAGAGGCCCGGGCCGCAGCTGACGATTTGGCGCAGCTCGGTGTGTCTTATGTGGATGCGCCGGTGTCCGGGGGGACCAAGGGCGCCGAGGAGGCCAGTCTGGCGATTATGGCCGGTGGCGCGCCAGAGAACTTCGAGACTGTTGCGCCCGCGCTGAGCGCCATGGGGCGACCGGTGCATGTTGGGCCGATTGGCGCGGGGCAATTGGCAAAATTGGCCAATCAAGCCATCGTTGGAATCACCATTGGGGCTGTGGCGGAAGCGATGTTGATGCTGCAAAAAGGCGGCGCTGATCCTGCAGCTGTGCGCGCGGCTTTAAAAGGCGGATTTGCTGACAGCACGATTTTGCAATTGCACGGTGCACGTATGACGACAATGGATTTCACCCCCGGTGGCCTCTGCGCCTTGCAGCTTAAAGACCTCAACAATGCTTTGGCCGAGGCAGAAAATTTTGGGCTTAGCTTGCCCACTTTGCAAAATACCCGCGACCGTTTTGATCACTTAGTTTACGAGATGGATGGTGCAGGACTGGATCATGCGGCGCTCTATCTTGAGCTCTTGGCCCGCAATGGCTTAGCTGCAGAGTGATGCGCTGGGCAAGACCGCAGAAGATGTGAGGCGCAGCTGGACAGGCCGCTGCGATTGCCCGTAGTCTGCCTTGGCAACTTATGTGCTATTTGGAAAACAATGGGGCCGTTGAAATGGCAGTCGCAGAAGAGATGACAGCAATGGCCTTGCGGCTGCACCGGCAGGGACAGCCTGTGGCGCTGGCGACGGTTATGGCCACATGGGGATCTGCGCCTCGGCCCGTTGGCGCTCAGATGTTGATTTGCGCAGATGGCAGCTTTCACGGGTCTGTTTCAGGCGGCTGCGTTGAAGGCGCGGTGGTCTTGGAGGCGCTGGAGGCATTGGAGGCGGGGCAGTGTCGACGCCTGCGCTACGGGGTTGCGGATGCGGATGCTTTCGCGATCGGGCTGGCCTGTGGCGGTGAGATTGAACTGGTGGTCGAGCCCGTGGGGCAGGGTCAGGGTGTGGATACGGCCATGCTGGAGCGTCTTGTTGAAGCGCAATCTGCCCGACAGCCCATTGCAGTGAGGTTGGACTTGTCCAGCTGGCAGCGCGAATTGATTTTGGCGCAAACCGACCTTACCGTTTTTGAGTCAGGTGGCGGGCTTGCGGGGGATGTCTTCACCTATGTCCAAACCGTGCCCCTGCGCTTGGTGATCATTGGCGCGGTGCATATTGCGCAATATTTGGCCCCAATGGCGCAGATGGCGGGCTATCTCGTGACCATCATTGATCCACGCGACAGTTTCGCAAGCCCGGCCCGTTTTGATGGGCATGAGGTGATTGTCGACTGGCCAGAGGAGGCTTTGGCCAGACTGGTGCTCGATGGGCGCACAGCGTTTGTGACTCTGACGCATGATCCCAAAATGGACACGCCCGCGTTGCAACACGCGGTTGCAAGCGATGCATTCTATATCGGGGCATTGGGATCCACCCGGACCCATGCCAAGCGTCGCCAGTCCATGCTGGAGCTGGGGGTGAGCGCGGCGCAGTTTGCCCGAATTCAAGGGCCGGTGGGGCTCGACATCGGCAGCCGCACACCGGCAGAGATTGCCCTGTCCATTTTGGCGGCAATGACAGCAAAACTTAGAGGACGCGCCCATGGCTAAGCTGTTTTCAGATCGCAATCGCCCAGTGCATATGGGGCGCTTTCCTACGGAAATTTTGAAACGTAGCGCGCATATGCCCGATCTTGATGGGCTTGCCCCATCGCCGGATCTGTCCTTTCAGCGGCCCGCAGGCAGTGCCAGCTTGGTGCCCGCGATGGCGGAATTTCAAGCCATGATGGATGCGGTGCGCGATGGCCCGCAAAATCAAGCGCCCTCGGAAATTCCCGAGGACCTGCAAGAGCGCTCCCGTCACCTCAAATCCTTCGCTTATTTTAATGATATCTCCATGGTTGGCATAGCGCCTTTGGGCCAGATGGACAGGTTGGCAGCTGCGCGGCGCAATCCGCAAATTGATCGCCTGTCCCATGCTCTGCAAACCCGCCAAACCAAGACTTTGGCCGCTGGCATTGATATGATCATGGCGGATTTGAGAGAAAGCATGACGGCCAAGCCCCAGCCAATGGATCACCATACATATGCTTTGGTCTTTTTGGTGGCCTATCGGCGGGATCCGAGACGTGGGGAGATCGGCTGCGATTGGGTGCAAGACGCGCAGGCCGAACGCGCGGCCGTTCTGGGGACAGAAACCGCCACGGTTTTGGCCAATTATATTCGAATTTTGGGGTACAGTGCGCGGGCGCATTCGGCCACCACCTGTGATGTGGACTTGGCCCGCTTGGCGGTGAAGGCTGGCTTGGCGCAGGTGGCGGGTGATGAAATCACCCATCCTTGGTTGGGTCAAAGATTTGGTTTGGCTGCCGTCACCACCGATATGGCGCTGGCAACGGATTTGCCTTTGGCCGCTGATCAACCCCAATCCGCCCTTATGGGGCTGGATTGGACTTTGGGCCGCCATGGCGGCGCGAGCCGCCGCTCTCATGATCCCTATGCGCGGCGAGAATACGCCCAGGGTGCCCATCCGTTTGAAACCCTAAAGCGCGTTGAGACCCCCACGACCTATATTGATGAGCCGAATGTGGCACGGGTGCCCAAACGCACGGATATGTTCGCCCGCGCGCAATTTGGCGATATGGGACCGGCGCTGCAAAAGGGCGCCACGGCGGGTCACTACGCGCGCAAGGCTGCGCCCAGCTCTGCGCAACGCCGGTTGCTCGGTGCCTTTGTGCTTTTGCAGGACGGGGAGCCGGCCGCCCATGCGCAACAGATTGCGCCCGAGGTGGCAGCCGATAACATCAAAGGGGCCAGTTATTTTCTGGGCATTGATGCCACCGGCCTGTCGCGCTGCCCCGAATGGTCGTGGTATTCCCATGACGCCCGCGGCGCGCCCATCCTGCCGCCCCATGATCAGGCCATCAGCATGATTGTTGATCAAGGGTTTGAAACGATGGAAGGCGCTTCGGGTGACGATTGGATCTCCGTGGCGCAATCCATGCGGGCCTATCTGCGGTTTTCCCTTTTGGGCGGCATCATTGCGCAACATATCCGAAACTTGGGCTATATGGCGAAGGCGCATACGGTGTTGGATGGTGAGGTGTTGCAACCGCCCTTGCTTTTGCTCTCTGGTTTGGGGGAGGTCAGCCGTATCGGCGAGGTGATCCTTAACCCCTTTCTGGGTCCACGTTTGAAATCGGGTGTGGTGACCACGAGCCTGCCGCTGTCCCATGACAAGCCGATAGATTTTGGCCTGCAGCGCTTTTGCCAAAGCTGCAATAAATGCGCGCGTGAATGTCCCTCAGGGGCAATCACGGCTGGGCCAAAATTAATGTTCAACGGCTATGAAATTTGGAAATCTGACAGTCAAAAATGTGCCAGCTATCGCATCAGCACCCCGGGCGGCGCTATGTGTGGACGCTGCATGAAAACCTGCCCTTGGAACCTTGAGGGGTTGTTTGCCGAAGCGCCTTTCCGCTGGGCGGCAATGAACGTGCCACAGATGGCGCCAGTTTTGGCAAAAATGGATGATATGGCCGGTCATGGCGAGCTGAACCCGGTCAAAAAATGGTGGTGGGATTTGGAATTGACCGAGGAGGGGGGATATCGCCCCACAGCCCATCCGATCAATGCTCGATCTTTGCAAAAAGATTTGGATTTGAAGTACGAAGACCAGACTTTGGCGGTGTATCCCGCGCCCTTGGCACCCCATCCGTTCCCATATCCGGCCCTGATGGACCGCGAAGCTGGAATTGAGGCCTATCAAGCCATGATCACAGCAGAGGTCTATCAAGAAAAATCTGCCACAGGTGCGCGAGATCACTTGCATCTTTACCAAAACGATAACGAAGCGCCGGTCATTCAAATGTCTGTCGCTGAGGTGGAAGATTGGCCGGGTGCGGTTAAGAAATATAGGCTTGTGGCGATGGATGGCGCGGATTTGCCCCGATGGACGGCGGGGGCGCATTTGGACATTGTTGTCGCGCCCGAATTTTTGCGGCAATATTCCATGTGCGGCGATCCTGCCGATCGCAGCTGTTATGAAATCGCAGTGCTGCAGGAGCCCGAGGGGCGGGGTGGCTCGCAATTGATGCACCGAATTTTTGAGCCCGGCCGGCGTGTTTTTGTTTCCAAACCTATCAATCATTTTGAATTGGAACCTTCGGCCAAGCTGTCCTTACTCTTTGGCGGCGGTATCGGTGTGACGCCGATGCTGGCCTTTGCCCATGAGCTTCATCGCAAAGGGGGACGGTTTCGTCTGATGTATTCAGCCAGTCAAAAGCCAAAGGCTGCCTTTGATGGCGCATTTGACGGTTTGGCTTGGGCCGATCGGGTCAGCCGGCATTACTCCGATCAGGGCACGCGCCTTGATATTGCCAGAGAAGTGCCGACCTATGAAGCCGGGACGCATATTTATGTATGTGGGCCAGATGCTTATATGAGCGCCATTTTAAACCATGCCCGCTCTATTGGTTACCCGGATGCGGCGCTGCATGCTGAGTTCTTTACCGTGCCGGAGCTGCCGGAGTGGGAAAACCATCCCTTTGAGATTGAGCGGGCGAATGGGCAAAAAATTCCAGTCACTGCCACGCAATCGGCCAGTGATGCGCTGATCGCCGCAGGGATACCGGTGGATGTGAAATGTGCGGACGGGCTCTGCGGTGTGTGCAAATGCACGGTGCTATCCGGTGAGGTGGAGCACCGTGACTTTGTGCTCTCGGCGGCGCAGCGCGAAACCACTGTCATCCTGTGCCAAAGCCGAGCAGCCGAGGCGGGCGGGGTGCTGAAGCTGGATATTTGACCGAAATTTTTGCCTTAAATACTCCGCAAAACCTCCAGGCCAGAGATGTCGCGGCAGTCAGCCAGCAGGCAGATGCGTTTGAGCTCTGCCATGAGCCTTTCTATGCGCGCGGGACTGAATTTCACATCAGCTTCAGGCCAAAAACCTATAATTTCAATTGCATTTTTCTTTCTATTGGCCTTGATCTCTATGCGGGAAATAAGGGCGCTGCCTTCTAATATTGGAAAGACATAATACCCATATTGGCGTTGCGCAGCTCGAACGAAAACCTCGATGCGATAGGAAAAGCTAAAAATCTCTTCCGCGCGTGCACGATTGCGCAGCGCTGGATCGAACGGGCTGAGAATGCGCAGGCGGTTGGAGGTGGCCAAAGGCTCTTGTAGGCTGGGCCAGTCTTGCGTGAACACTACCCGGTCGCGCAGTTGGCCGTTGGCGGCTTCGGTCTTGATTTCGCGCAGTGCGCCCGATTTAAGCCCGCGCGTGATCCAGGCCCGGGCCTCGGCAACGGTCACAAAGTCATAAAAATCACTCACTTCTTTCGCAGTGGCAAATCCCAGGGCGCGCAGTGCCCCTTGGCAGGCCCAATCTCGACTTTCATCAAGCGAGGGATGGGCGTTGCGTATGTCTTGTGGAATGACATTTTCCGTCAAATCATAGAGCTTGCGAACCCCCTCGCGCCGGCTCACGGTGATGCGGCCCGTGCGCCACAGATATTCGAGGGCAGTTTTCGAGGGGTGCCAATCCCACCAACCACCGGTCCCGCGCTGTTCATTCGCGCCGACTTCCCCCGATCCTAAGGGTCCATGCCGGGCGATCTGTTCTAAGACTGTTTCGGTCTGCGCCAAAAAATCCCCACGGTGCCAGGCTTTCCATCGCTTTTGAACCTGCTCTGCGTCGCGGATGAATTTGTGGCGCCAATGGGGAAAGGCTGCAATCGGCAAGATCGAGGCATCATGAGTCCAAGCTTCAAACGCCTCTCGGCTATGATCTACCATCTTGCGCAATGCGGGCGGGCGATAGCTTTGTTGCCGCGACCAAAGAATCAAATCATGTGCCCGGGCAAGGGTGTTGATGCTGTCGACCTGCACAAAATTCAGCGCACGCAAGGTCTGATCCAGCCGCGTGCCGAGCGGTGGTTTTCGCAGCTGGTGACGGTCTAAGAAGTGCTGGCGGACCTGGGCGTTTGGAAGAATGTCAGAGCTTGTCATGCCCGTGATGTTGCAGATGTGCAATGCATCCGACAAGGGGCGCGTGATCGTCTTGCACCAAATGTACGGAGAATTGGTCCATAAATTCCGCAAATCTTCCTTTGGCGACAAAGGCGCGGTGAAATGCGCTGTCGTGATAATAGTCTGCTAAGACCTGCGCCATGCCGCCGACAAGGTAAATGCCACCAAAGGGCAAATGTGTCAGGGCGAGGTTGCCACAGACGCAGCCCAAAACCTCCAGCATGATATCAACCGATTTGCGCGCATGTGGATCGCTTTGCAAATTAGACATGATATGGTGGGAGCTGGGGAAGGGCTGGCGCGGATCAAGCCCGGCAAGAAAGCCGTAAATATGCCCAAGCCCGCGGCCGGAGAGCACTTCTTCGGCCGAGGCGAACCCGAAGCGTTCGGTTAGGAATTGATGCAGCTCATAGATCTTAGGGCTCGGCACGGGTAAATTGACATGACCTGTTTCACTTCCCGGCACGGTGAGTTTTGGCCCTTCGCCCAAGACCACCGCCGAATTGAACCCGGTGCCAATATTGACAACCATGCGGTTGCCACTCTGGGCTGTGCCTTTCAAAATGCTGTGAAAGGCGGTGCTGGGTAGATGCGACAAGGCCATGCCTTGGGCCTGCATATCGTTCAGGATGGCGCCAAATGTCGCGCCTGTGGCAGCGCAGAGCTCAGCACTGGTGACCGTCCAATCGAGATTGGTCAATTGACCCTCGTCAGTGCCGACAGGCCCGGCTACATCAATACAGACGGCGTCAGGCCGCGCCTCTGGGGCCTGCTCAGCAAGATATTTTTGCAAAATTTCGACAACGCCGGATTGGTCCGTGTTGCGGTAGCGGTGAATTGTTTGGGTTTGCAGCTTTCCATCATTGGCCAGAGCTACGCGGGTATTGGTGCCGCCCACGTCTGCGACCAAATAATGCTGTCCCATGTTCTTTTTCCAACTTCCATACCACTCAGGCAGCTGCATACTTTATTTCGCCCAATCCGTGCAAGGGCGTTAGGCCCGATAGTTGGTAAAGCGAGCCAAAATCAGGAGGAGCGGATTTTGCCCGCATAACAACTCAGCGCTTGCCTTTTTCGGCAATCGTAGAGATGCTTTTAGTTCTGTAATTAAAGGATCAGATCATGCCTGCACCCAAAAACAAATTGAAAGCCGCCCTCGCGCGCCGAGAGTTGCAAATTGGCATTTGGCTGGGCCTGTGCAATCCGGCGGTGGCGGAGATGGCTGGGGCGGCCGGCTATGATTGGTGTTTGATTGATGGGGAACATGGGCCGAATGACTTGCCTTTGATGGCGGCGCAACTGCGCGCATTGGAAGGGCGCGGGGCCAGTGCTGTGGTGCGTGTGCCGCAGGGCGAAGATTGGATTTTAAAACAGGTTTTGGATATAGGGGCGCAAAGCGTATTGGTGCCTATGGTGGAAACCGCAGAGCAAGCGCAGCAAGTGGTGGAGGCCTGTAAATATGCACCCGAGGGGCGGCGCGGGGTGGGCTATGCCCTGGCGCGGGCCAGTGGCTACAATGCCATTCCAGATTACGCCAAAACAGCCAATGATCAGATTTGCGTCATGGTGCAGGTCGAAACGCGCGCCGCTATGGCCAATATTGCGCAAATCGCCCAAGTGCCAGGCATTGACTGCATCTTTATAGGCCCGGCGGATTTAAGCGCGGATATGGGGCATTTGGGTGACTTGAACCACCCGGAGGTCTTGGAGGTTATCGCGCAGGGGATGAAGGATATCAAAGCGGCGGGGCTCTGCGCCGGCACGATTTGTTTCGATCCAGAAGATCAGCAGCGCTTTATCGCACAGGGCGGGTGTTTTCTTGGGGTTGCCGCTGATGTGGTGACGTTGCAATCGGCGCTGGCGCAAAATGTCGCCCAAGCGCGCCAGCTTTAAGGGGCGCTGCCCGGCCAAAGGCCGGGCAGGGATGTTGCAGCCTTAACCCCGACGGCGCTTGCGGCCACCGCGACCACCCGCATGACTGCCAGGAATTTTGTTGAAATTGATCCAAGCGGCCCCGCTTGGGTCGCAATCCATCAAGAAATTGGCGGCCCGGATGGCTTCCATTTCTTTGCCGGGTTTGCTCGACATGGATCCCATGCCAAAGAGGGTGACGAAAGTTTCATCATCTATACCCTCTGGCAAGATGATGCCCGCCGCGGCAATCTCGGCTTTCTTTTCGGCAATCTTGGTTTGATTGACCGGCAAGGCGACCGGATTCATGATGGCTGAGGTCATGCCCGCGGCCATGGCCATCGGCAGGAAGGCATTGTTGATGCCGTGACGATTGGGCAGGCCGAAGGAGATATTCGATGCTCCGCAGGTGGTGTTCACACCCAATTCCTCACGCAAACGCCGGACCAGAGTGAAGACTTGCAAGCCAGCAGATCCCATTGCGCCTACGGGCATCACCAGCGGATCAACAACGATGTCATGGGCCGGAATGCCAAAGTCAGCGGCGCGCTCAACGATTTTTTTTGCAACGGCAAAGCGTACGTCAGGGTCTTCGGAGATGCCGGTGTCATCATTGGAAATGGCGACCACAGGCACATTGTATTTTTTCACCAATGGCAGCACCATTTCCATCCGCTCTTCTTCTCCTGTAACCGAGTTGAGAAGTGGGCGGCCTTCGGCGGCGGCCAGGCCATTTTCCAAAGCGCCTGGCACCGAGCTGTCGATGCACAGGGGTGTGTCAACCACAGCTTGCACTCGTTCGATCAAGGCGCGCATCAAGGTTGGCTCGACAAAGTTATTATCCGCATAGCGTGGATCTTCGGCCATTTTGTTTGAGAAGACGGCACCGGAGTTGATGTCCAAGATCGTGGCACCGGCAGCCGTTTGGGCAATGGCATCGGCTTCCACACGAGAATAATCTCCCGCTTCCAGCTCTGCATTTAAGATCTTGCGGCCTGTTGGATTGATGCGCTCACCAATCACGCAGAAGGGCTCATCAAAGCCGATGATGGCTGTCTTGGTTTTTGACTCTACAACAGTGCGTGTCATATTTGGAAATCCTTAGGATTGAGAAGCTGGAGTGGCGGAGGTGCCGCCGTTTTCGATGGCCCAATTGGCATTGGTTTTAATCCCGCCAAGTGGGAAGAAATGGACATGTGAAATGCCAAAATCCGGATTTGCGACTTTATAGGCCGCAAGATCGCTCAAGAACTCATCGGGGGTGAAGGGCAAAAGCAATTTGGTCAAATCTTTGGCCCGCCGCTGCAGCACCCGCAGGGAGGCGCCGACACCACAGGCGATTGAAAATTTGATCAAGGTTTGCAGTTTTGCCGGGCCGGCCACGCCGATATGTATCGGCAGAGTGATGCCCCGTTCCGCCAGAGCATCGGCCCAGTCAATCACGGGGGCAGCCTCAAAACAAAACTGTGTCGCAATGGCCATATCTGCGTCGGATGTGTCGGAAAATGCCTGCTTCCAGCGCAGAGCCGAATCGACATTTGTCATGGATCCATCGGGATCAATGTCCTTATTGCCTTCAGGATGCCCGGCCACATGCAGGCGCTTGAAACCCGCTTCGCCAAACGCTCCGCTTTCGAGCAATTGCATGGAGCTTTCGTAATCTCCGTGGGGCTGCGTCACACCGCCCGCGAGAAGCAAGGCCTGTTCGACGCCAGCTTCGCCCTGGTACATGGCGATCCAATTGCGCAGCGTGGCTTCGTCTTTGATGATCCGCGCGGGGAAAATGCGGCATGACGGTAAAACCCTCGCATGCGATACGCTTCGCGGTGGCCACCATGTCTTCAATGGGCGTGCCTTCAATCTGCGCGATGTACACGCGCGTTGCGGCCGGGAGAAGCTCGCGGAAATCTTCAATTTTCTCCGCCGTGCGTGGCATTACCTCAATAGAGTAATCCTTCAAAAAGCTTTCTACTTGCGGGTTGATCTCAACACCTGCAGTGTCTTTCGATCCAAAATTGAGTAGGGCCATGGGCCGCTCCTTCTTTTCAACTGGCAACTTGGGGGACTAGGCCTGTATGGCCCAGCCATCATTGGCGATGAGCTGCTTGATTTTTTCTTGATCATATTCGGCGTCGAGGCGTGCGGCTTCTGCTTGCGCCATTTCGGCCTGATCGCCATCAACCACATAGGGCTCGGCCTTGCGCCATTCAGCGAGATAGGCATCAGTGTCTTCGGCACCGACCTTCATGGCGGCGCGGTCAATGGCCTGTTCAAAACGCTCTGGCAATTGCACTTTTGACGCTTTGCGCCCTTTGCCGACAATGACTTGGGCCGGGATATCACGCCAATACACCACAATTACATCTGCCATAATGATTCCTCACATCTGTGTCACGGATAACTAGGTGCAACTGATCTAAAAACAGGGTCGAATTTCGACAATTGAACCGGTAGGAGCGACTTTCCTGTCCTGCCAAAACCTCTGGACATTGAAAAGGCGTATTATTCGGAAAAATTGGCAATAACTTTATGAGCGATTGCAAGGTGCCATCGAAGAGCTTAGGTTGGGGGCAACTCGAAACTCGAAAGGCGTGTAAGTATGGCGCCACAGCGTCCTCGGTCTGCGGATGCGATTACCAATGCGGTTGAGCCAGCCGCAGGCCTCCAGGCCCAGATTCCTCAGCTCTATGCGGCTTTGGATCTCGGTACAAATTCGTGCCGCATGCTGATTGCGCAACCCGATGGTGCGCAATTCAAAATTGTGGACAGCTTTTCCAAATCCGTCCAGCTTGGGCACGGTTTGGAAGAAACTGGGCGACTAAGCCGCGTCTCCATGGATCGTACCTTGCAGGCTTTGCGGGTATGCAGCCAAAAATTGCGGCAATATCGCGTGAAAAAGATGCGTCTGGTGGCCACGGAGGCCTGTCGGCGCGCGGCCAATGGCCCCAAGCTCATGCAGCAAATCCGCAAGACAACGGGGCTGACTTTGGAAATTATCAAGGCGGAGGAGGAAGCGCAGCTGGCGGTTCTGTCCTGTGCGCCTTTGGTCACTCACGACACAGATCAGCTATTGGTCGTCGATATCGGCGGGGGATCTACCGAGTTGGTTTGGATCGATCTGGCGGATGTGCAACCCAATTCGCGCAGCCGCGCGATTATGCATATGCACCGTGGGTTTCGTTCGGGCGAGCGTCCGAATAAATACGGGGCCAAGGTGGTGGATTGGATTTCTGTGCCGCTCGGTGTTGCGACCCTGCGCGATTTATTCACCGACGTGGAAAATGACGCGGGCCGTTTTGCTTTGATGAGCCTCCTATTCGAAGAAAAGTTAGAAAAATTCATCCCCTATGACCGGGCTTATGAAATAGAGCATTTCCAAATCATCGGAACGAGCGGTACGGTGACAACCGTTGCGGCCAGCCACCTGGGATTGCGTCGCTATGATCGTAACAAAGTCGATGGGCTGGCAATGTCTTCGATCGAAATTGACAAGGTGATCCATGATTACCTGCGTTTGGGTCCGGTCGGGCGCCAAAATGATCCGCGCATTGGCAAGGATCGCCAGGCGCTTATCATGTCTGGAGCCGCAATTTTACAAGCATTGCTGCGCTGCTGGCCCACCCATAAACTGTCGGTGGCCGATAGAGGCCTGCGTGAGGGTTTACTCTATGCGCAAATGAGCGCAGATGGTGTTTTGCGTGAACAAAAGAGCTGAGGCGATATGGCGAAAAATCCAGGTAGTAACAGTGGTCGCGGCCAGCGGGATCTGCGCGTCAAAGTGAAAACGGCGCGGGGGCGGAAACTGTCCTCAACGCTTTGGCTGGAGCGGCAGCTGAATGACCCCTATGTCAAGCGGGCCCAGGCGGATGGGTATCGTGGGCGCGCGGCCTATAAAATACTAGAACTTGATGATAAGTTTCGGTTTTTGGTGCCTGGGGCGCGGGTTGTCGATCTAGGCTGCGCACCGGGCGGATGGTGTCAAGTGGCGGTTAAGCGTATCAATGCATTGGGCACGCGGCAGGGCAAAAAGGTCGGGACGATTTTGGGCGTGGATCTGCAAGAGGTGGAAAGCATTCCCGGCGCGGAAATTCACGTGTTGGATTTTATGGAGGATGATGCGGATGCCAAGGTGAAAGTCTGGCTCAATGGGCCCGCGGATGTCGTTATGTCGGATATGGCGGCGGCCTCCTCTGGTCACAAACAGACGGACCACCTGCGCATCATCGCATTATGCGAAGCGGCGGCCTATTTTGCCTTTGACGTGCTGACACCCGGTGGCACTTTCGTGGCCAAGGTCTTGGCCGGCGGCGCAGAAGGCGAGCTGCAAGCGTTGCTGAAACAAAAATTCACCAAAGTCATCAATATGAAACCACCGGCCTCACGTTCGAGTTCGTCAGAAAAATTCGTCGTGGCGACTGGATTTCGCGGTTAAATCCTCTTTACATCGCCCCAGCAGTCGCGGCACATTTTGAATTCGAAATATCCTTAACTGGCGGGAGTTTTCATGACCTATATTCTGGCTATTGATCAAGGCACCACTTCAAGCCGTGCTATTCTCTTCGATCAAGACATGCATCCGGTCCAGTCGTGCCAGCAAGAATTTCAACAATATTTCCCACAATCGGGATGGGTTGAACATGATGCAGAGGAGATTTGGGCCTCGGTGCAAGCGGTTGTTGGCGGTGTGATGGCGCAAGCGGGCTGCACAGCCAAAGAGATCGCCGCCATCGGCATCACCAATCAGCGCGAAACGACCTTGATCTGGGATCGCAAAACCGGCGCGCCTATTCATAAGGCGATTGTTTGGCAGGATCGGCGCACGTCTGCGTTTTGTGATCGTCTGCGTGCGGAAGGGCATGAGACGGAGATCACGCAAAAGACCGGCCTTTTGCTGGATCCCTATTTTTCTGCCACTAAGCTGCATTGGCTGCTGAGCAATGTGGAGGGGGCGGCCGCGCGTGCGGCGCGGGGTGAATTGCTCTTTGGGACCATGGACAGCTATTTGATTTGGAAGCTGACCGAAGGCCGCGCCCATGTCACCGATGCGACCAATGCGGCCCGAACCATGCTCTACGACATTCGCCGCGGTTGCTGGGATGCGCAGATCTGCGCGCTGTTGCAGGTGCCGCAGGCGATGCTGCCTGAGGTGCGTGACTGTGCTTCA
Source organism: uncultured Planktomarina sp. (assembly GCA_943788425.1). Lineage (GTDB taxonomy): Bacteria > Pseudomonadota > Alphaproteobacteria > Rhodobacterales > Rhodobacteraceae > Planktomarina. The sequence goes on along the minus strand of CALSQF010000012.1, from coordinate 2,595 downwards.
GAGTTCGGGACCACTGATATGTTTGGCGCAGATATACCTATTTTGGGCGTGGCAGGCGACCAACAAGCCGCGACCATTGGACAGGCATGCTTCGCGCCGGGGATGTTGAAATCGACATTTGGCACGGGCTGTTTTGCGCTGCTCAACACCGGTGACACTCTTGTGGCATCGAAGAACCGGTTGCTTGGCACGATCGCTTATCAATTTGACGGCAAGCCAACCTATGCGTTGGAAGGTTCGATTTTTATCGCAGGCGCGGTGGTGCAATGGCTACGCGACGGGCTGGGGCTTATTTCTGAAGCGCATGAAACCGCAGACATGGCCGCGGCCGCTGATCCCAATCAATCGTTGTACTTGGTGCCGGCGTTCACCGGGCTCGGCGCGCCCTATTGGAATGCTGAGAGTCGCGGCGCGATTTTTGGATTAACCCGCAATTCCGGTCCCAAGGAGTTTGCGAAAGCGGCGCTGCAAAGCGTAGGCTATCAGACCCGTGATCTGCTGGTGGCAATGCAGGATGACATGGGCACGCCTGGAGAGGCTGTTTTGCGCGTGGATGGGGGCATGACGGCGTCCGATTGGACGATGCAGTTTCTTGCCGATATTATCGGCGCGCCGGTGGATCGACCCAATGTTTTGGAAACCACGGCTCTGGGAGCGGCATGGCTGGCCGGATCACGCGCCGGCGTTTATCCTGACCAACAGGGGTTCGCGGACAGCTGGGCCCGCGATTGTCGCTTTGAGCCACATATGACCAGCCAGGATCGCGAGAGACTATATGCAGGATGGCAAGATGCTGTGCGCCGAACCTTGGTCTAAATGCTGCAGGGGCAATCTATCCCTGAAGCGGATGTTATCAGGCCACCGATGACAAAGAGGCCGATAAAGCGCGCGGCGCCTTGGTGGATGAGGCGGCTTTGCTGGCCGCTTTAGAGAGCGGCCAGCTTTTGGCTGCGGGTTTGGATTGTTTTCAAGTTGAGCCGGGTGGAAACCCTGACTTCAGTCGCTTTGATAACATTTTCACGCTTCCTCATATTGGCAGCGCAACGCGCCAGACCCGCGATGCAATGGGCTTTCGCGCTTTGGACAATTTGGATGCTTTTTTCGCCGGTAACACGCCCGGCGATCGGCTTTAACTGATATGGAAAAGACAATGACAAAAATTACATTCTTGGGCTTGGGTGTCATGGGCTACCCTATGGCGGGGCATTTGGCGGGCGCGGGGCATGAGGTCACTGTATATAACCGCACTGCTGCAAAGGCCTCCGCTTGGACGTCGGAGCATGGCGGCGCAACTGGCGCAACCCCGGCGGCCGCCGCTCAGGGTGCGGAAATGGTCATGGCTTGCGTGGGCAATGATGATGATTTGCGGTCTGTATGTTTGGGACCAGATGGCGCGTTCGCGACCATGGCAGAAGGCAGCATTTTCGTAGACCATACCACAGTATCTGCCGCGGTCACCCGCGAGCTCTATGAGGCAGCGCGTGTCAAAGGCATCGCATTTGTTGATGCGCCTGTTTCTGGTGGCCAGGCGGGCGCTGAAAATGGTCAACTGTCGATCATGTGCGGTGGCGATCAGGCCGATTTTGATCGGGCGGAGCCGGTGATGGCCGTATATTCAAAGCTTTGCCGCCGGATCGGCGAGAGTGGCGCGGGGCAAATGACCAAGATGTGCAACCAGATCGCTATTGCCGGTTTGGTTCAAGGCCTGTCGGAAGCGTTACATTTTGCCGCCAAAGCTGGTCTGGATGGCGCCTCGGTGGTGGAAGTCATTAGCCAAGGCGCCGCTGGCAGCTGGCAAATGTCCAACCGCTATGAGACGATGTTGGACGATCATTTTGAGCACGGCTTTGCTGTCGATTGGATGCGCAAGGATCTGGGAATATGCTTGGCGACGGCCGATGAGAATGGCGCGAGTCTGCCCGTGACGGCTTTGGTCGATCAATTCTATAAAGACGTGCAGAAAATGGGCGGCGGTCGTTGGGACACATCGTCATTGTTCAAACGCTTGCAAGCGTTGTAACCACGCGGCGCTCAAGGGCGGTATCGCCCGCCCTTGAAATTCTATGTGCTAATGGACGCCAACAGCCGCGCTCTGTTTTTCGGCCAGCAGCGCTTGCATTGCCCATCCACCGAGGGCGATTGAGGCGAGCGCAATGATCGCTGCGATACTGAGGCTTGCGATTCCCGCCAGACCTGCTCCGACCGTACAGCCACCTGCCAAAACGCCGCCCACCCCCATGAGTGTCGCGCCCAAGAAATAACGGCCGGTTTGTTTGGGTGTCTCGAAAGATTGCCAGTTAAATTCTTTTTTGCCGAGGGCGGAGGCTGCAGCCCCGAGCACGACGCCAAGGATCAATCCAACCCCAAATCCGGCTGGAATGGCAGAGGAGGCCACGGTCCAAAAGAGCAAATCTGCCGCCGGAGCCGTGAATGACAAAGATTGCATGACAATGGGATCAAACTCATCTTGCAATATAAAGCCTGTGCCAAGCCATCCGGCGGGGACCAGGAGGCCTAGAAAACCGGCCCAGATCGCTTTGCTCCAAGATACGCCGGAGCGGGCGGCGAAGGCAAAGCAGATCACCGCTAGAAGAA
>CALSQF010000011.1 GCA_943788425.1 uncultured Planktomarina sp. | reverse complement strand
TTCGGTGTGCTTTTAAAATTCCCCTCATCACATCTACAATCAATTTCCCCAAATGAAAAAAACACGGAACTTATTCCTGGCAATGCTTGCAAATTTCTTCGAGTAATTTCTTGATACTGATTGTTCTCATTACAACCAATATGCCAAGCCTTCCCTCCCACAGTTGTGACTGGTTTAATTAACATCTTAACATCACCTACTTGCAATTTATGTCCAGCAAAACTTAAGGAGTGGCTATCTCCCAAATGATACATAAATTTCTCATTATCGCCATTGGAACTCGGCCCTAAAGAAAGACAACGCCCTAAAAAAACTCTGTAATTTGAAATAAATTTCTTTTGTTTTGCGTCTAATTTAAAGTTTGTATTGCGTTCATCTAAACCAATTAATGTATCTCTAGCTGCCTCAAACTCTAATGCACGAAAATTTTTAATGATCTTTATTATCCTAAGTACTGGATGTAATTGAGCGTTTGATTTATTTAAAATACTTGTTTCATTGATACCATCATAGCTGACTAATTGTTGGGTGACATACATTTTTTCTTCGAACGCTCGCGTGGCCAAGCAATCGTCTGCAATCAATTTATCTAATATTTCAAGAGCAGCTTTAATGTTACCTAATTTGTTATGTGACCTGGCAGAAAAAATTTTGCTTGCAGCGTATAAGTGGGATCCGTTCGTTATATTTTTTAATATAATTATAGCTTTACGGTGATAACCTAGTGAACTGTAAACCTGGCTCAAATGCAATGAAGATGGAGCATGACTTTGATTGATAGTTAATGATTTTTCATAGGCCTCTTTCGCACGTTCCAGATCTGAACACTCTTCATACAGCTTTCCTAAGGAAAAATAGTTCTCCGCATTATCGGGATCGTAAAATAGTGACATTTTATAAAGACTGATTGCATCTGTTTTTTTATCAAGATGACTTAATATTTTTGCTTTTTCAGCGAACATAGTTGAATTTTTAGTATGCACCTTAATTGCCGTATTTATAAAATCCAAAGCCAGCTCAAAATTACCCAGATGCCGTAAACAGGTCGCAATTGGACGTAAAAGTTGGTCTTCTGTGACTGTGTTTTCGCCCAGTCTAAAAATTGTAAGAAGGACATCCGAGTACAAACCTAAGCTACTCAGTTTTTCAATTTTATAATTCAAGAAATCTATACTTGAGATGACTGCGTATTGTTCCCAAAATAGTATTCTAACCTTATCGTCGATTCCAGAAACCTTAGAAAGTTCCAAATCAAGAACTTCACGCCTCTCAGTATCGAAGATAGCCTCACGTGGAGATGCACTTAGAATTTGTCGAGCTATGGTCGTATAACCATTAATCTGGTGGCCGCCTTTTTGCAGGGCCTATATATTCTTGCAAATCTTGAATGCGGTGTAAGTGTAGAAGAACCTTAATATATGTATCGGATATATAGTGGTCGTTCAGGTTTTCTATGGCCAAACTCCGCAGTTCATTTACTGCTTCTACAACTGCAAAACTGAGTAATATTGTACTTAAACTTTAAATATTTAACGTTTTTATCGTCAGGATAAATCAATGAAAGTTTTGACAAAACATCTTTTGCTACGTTTAATTCTTTTTTATCGAAAGCTTCCTCAACGATATTCAGTGCTTCAGTTACTGTGAATTTCATCCTTCACCTATAAAAAAACCCCACCGTAACCGGCGGGGTTTAATCTTACATACTTCTTAATCTCCATAAGGAAACTTTAATTAGAAATCTGTGAAGTTATTAGTTGCAAGATCTTCTAGCTGGGTAACGGCAGTGATGTCCGTGAAAGTTTACCAACAAATGATCATTCGTGGCGTTAGCAGTCGTATCAGACAGGTACATTTCCGCGACACCATTAGTCGTGTTGAAGAATACCACGGCGATATCCGTAAGGGCTCCTCCAGCCTCGAGAGCGAGTTCTGTTTCAGCTGCAGCATAGTTTGCAAATCCTGAGCCTGTAAGTACGTTAACCTTATTAGAGGCAAACACTACAGCTGAGTCATTTGCTGTAACAGTCCCAACAGAGCCTTCTATATAGGCGTCTAGGTCGAGGTTGTCTACGAGGGGCAGCTACGCTTCCATCCACTGTGCTGACATCTACTGATATCACGTCACCACCTGAACCGCGCGCAAAGTCAGTAATCTTGAATGCGTCTGTGGAATCGTCGTGGTTTGCTGCAACCTTATACGTATCAATTCCAGTTCCACCAGTATACACATCAACAGCACCACCTGTATGGTTTACAGTATCGTTGCCCGCACCAAGATCTACAGTATCGATGCCACCTTCAGCTCCACCAAATGTGTCGGCGCCAGAACCAAGAGTTACAGTCGTATTTCCTTGCAGACTGTCGATTGTAACAGCACCAGTTAGGCCACTTGCATCTACCGTTACGTTGGTACCAACGATGTTATTCAAGTTGATCGAAGACATTTTGGCCGCTGTGGCTGTACCTGAGAATGTTTCGGTCAACGTAATAGTAGCGTTTGCAGCAACTGATATATCACCACCAGCAGAACCATCTGTACCTGATCCGTCTGTACCAGCAGCTCCACCTGCGATCGCAACAGCATCGGCCGTAGCGTCGGTAGCGGAAAGAATAATATTCAGGTAGTCAACTTGGTTGGCATCGAGGCCTATGCCGCCGTCACCGCCCGTAGCACTTGCATGGTCCTGGGCACCACCCGCTCCACCAGTAATATCGGTGTCGTCAACAAGAGTAATAGTGGCTCTATTATTACCATTATCGACCGAAACGTTTAGGTCCAAGCCAACACCACCATCACCACCGGTATCTCCAGCGTCATCTGAAGTGGCCAACAGTCCTTGTCCAGCTTGTCCAACTAAATCAGCAGACAGAGTCATTACAGAGTTGGCGTTGCTACCGGTGAAGTCTAAGGCGTCACCACCCCACCGAACCTTGACCAGTAGCGCCCTGTTCCGCCAGCATCGACATCTGCTGCAGCGGCTGTTGCAGTGTGAGCTGAAGATGAAAGAGCCACAATATTTGTGTTGGCGAGCAAATCTAAGTCAACTGTTTTCTCTGCCGTTGCAGTCACTTTAATTGCTTCAGAATTTTTGATGTACCCAACCCACGTTTTATCTGTGGCATTAATAGTCGCATCACCGGTGGAAATGGTATCAGTTCCAGCGCCTAAGTCGATCAAAATCGACAGCTTCGGTTGCAGCGCCGGTAATTGCACCCGTGGTTGTAACGACCAAAGTATCATTACCCGCTCCGGCGTCCACATTAACAACACCAGCATCAATTGTAATAACGTCGTTACCATCCCCGGTAGATACTGTTGCGTTTTACAGTTTTGCTCTCATCTGCTGCTGTTGCAGAAATGTCAGTCGGGTTTGGAACCGCAGCAATATTAACCGTGTCAACAACCGCTGACCCCAGTTACGTTCACCAAAGCCATTGAAGTGGCAGTCGCGGCGTTATCACCACCTACCAGCGTCACTGCCAAACCACCCGCACCGGACGTTACGGTCAGTGCACCGTCATCGTCTGTGCCAGTCATTGTGAGTGTGAACTTACCTGCACCACCTGTGGCAACCAGATCATCGTCATCGTCGGAGGGCCATAGTAACGGTTACCCGCGCTTGTAGCGTCCGAAGCATCGATTGTAGCCGCATCAGCAGCTTCCAAACCAGCAAAAGCTACTGCTGTACCACTACCAATTACTACGGCTTCTGTTGTAACCGTCGCGTCCACGACTCCACCCGTGATTGTCAGAGATTCTAAAGCACTAGCAGACAAATCTGCTACGTCCACTGCTTTACCGCTAGCGTTCAAAGTGATCGCTTCTACGTTAGCAATAACGAGATCCCCAAGATCTGCGTCATTCAAGTTTACTGTGTATGCGTCCTGGCCACCGTCTGTAGCAGTTGACAGGCCGCTCAATGTGATAGTGTTAACTGAGTCCGCGGCAACTCCAGCAACACCTGAGGCCGTTACCGTGGTTGCAACTGTGATACCTGTAACGATGACATCAGCATCGTCGATATTTACCACTTCGAAGGAAGTTAAGCCTGTGCTGTCGGTAAAATTAAATGTCTGGACGCTGTCTGCTCCCGCAGCCTCAGCTGTCATGGTAACTTTTACGTTTTCAACGCTAGTCAGCATTGCCTTGATAGCCTCGTCCGTGCCACCTTCAGCGACGGTTGCTGTCAAAGTGTCATTTCCGTCACCACCATTAATGATGTCCGCAGAAGTAAAATCGCCATCTGTACCAGCACGGAATGTGTCATCCCCAGCGGTTGATGTCGATGCTGCTGTAGCAGAATTCGGGTCCAAAACATCGGCAGACGAAGAAAGTGCGAAAGTAAGACCTTGGACCCACCACTGGTGTCGTTGTTGCAGTGTCAGTTGCGGTATCTGTCGCGGTGGTAGTCGTTGTTGTGCTTGAACCGCCACAAGCTGCGAGCGACAGCGCCATAAGCGAGATGCCACCGGCTTTGGCTGCGTTTTTAGCGTTCTTGGATTCCCAGGCCTTTACAAGCTTGCTGGTTGCGTTCACTATACTGGCCAAAAATAAACTTATGAACCCAAAGGAAAATATGTTAGCCGTGGAAGGCGGCTAACTTTTGGCGACAAAAGAACGGCTGCACAATCTTTTTTAATTATATTATACAATGATTTGTGCAAAATTCTAGCAAACGTCGCTGTATCCTTTTTAGGAACTAGATGTATGCGGCAGTTACTTAGTGATTCGTTTTTGAAGCAATCAAAAATAAAACCAGACGCCAGGCGCGTGAGTATTAGTGATACCAAAACAAAGGGGTTGGCCGTCGATATTCGTAAAAATGGGGTAACCTTTTACTTTAGGTCGACATATCAGGGACGCGCAAAGCGCGTTACACTGGGGCATTTTCCAACCATTAATGTTGCTGACGCGCGTGCGATGTGCAGCGAAATAATGAGACAAACTTTGCTGAAATCACATGAAGAATTTGTTGAACCAGAATCTACGATGCACCTTGATGAATATTACCAGCGCCATTTTTTGCCGTGGTGCCAAGTCTATCAAAAGACCTATTCTTCACATCGGTCTCTATACAAAAATCATCTGAAAGATCGATTAGGGGATATGAGTGTCAAAGATGTCTCGAACAAACACATCTATAGTCTGGTCATGGATCTACACAAGAACGGTTATAGTAAAAGCTTCATTAATAAATCCGTGCAACACTTTCGCAGTGCATTAAAGAAGTCCGAACAATTATGCGAAATTCAAACGCACAGCAGCCTGAAAAATACATTCAGCCTGCCGACGGCCCCTCCCAAAAAAGAGCGCTTTTTAAACGACAAGGAAGCGCGCCGCCTGCGTGATTACATTAACATGAACTGCGAAGATGAGGTTGTCCTTTTAATTGGTTTTCTGATGTACACAGGCGCTCGTCGTCACGAGGCAATGAATTCTGAATGGCAGCACATAAATCTTAATGACAAAGATTGGTATGTGCCTATCACCAAGTCTGGCAAACCTCGCCACATTGTTCTCAATAAAAAAGCAATTGAAATTGTACAGATGGCAGAAAAATTACAGCTAAAGAAACATGGTCATATCATGCAGTGGTTATTTGTGAATCCTCAAACACATAAACCCTACCGATGCATTTTCCACAAATGGAATAGAATTCGCAATGAACTTGGCTTGCAGAACATGCGCATCCACGATTTGCGCCACAGCTTTGCCAGCACGCTCGTCAACAACGGGGCGACACTTTACGAGGTTCAAAAACTCCTCGGACATTCGCGATCAGCCACCACAGAGCGCTATGCGCATCTTGCGAACCACAGATTGCAGCGTGCTGCCAGTTTGATCGACAAAGCCTATTCGTAAAAATTGCAACGCACAGTCGGCGCATACCTTGCCTTGGAGCCTGAACCACAACTGGCTGACCATTTAAAGTTCGCATCGAATTGCCAAGACCCTTGCATCCACGCAATTAGTAATTGTTTTTCTTCGGCGAAAGCCGCCGCCCAGTCATGCTTACGAACAAATCCACCAAACTCAGCCGCCTTTTGCACTTTCAGCGGACCTTAGTAGCCTCACTAGGCAAACAGCTGCGTAACCACGTATAGATAAAATGCAAGTATGGCGTCCCCTGAAGGATTCGAACCCTCGACCTGCCGATTAGAAGTCGGCTGCTCTATCCAGCTGAGCTAAGGAGACGCATGCAAGCTTCCTAATACGCCATGCTGGTTTTATCTAGTGAAAATCCTCACTTTCTCTGGCCGGTTCGGCTATGTGATGTCAGAGGGGCTCTGCGCGCAGTGGGCGTGATAGTGGCTTCTTAAGGTACTCGCGGAATTGCCGCTTGATCTACATGAAAAACTGCTTAACGCTGAATGGAATTACCTTAGGAGGTCATTCGGTATGGTCAAAATCTCTTTCTTCATTGCCGCTATCGTCGTGCTGTCCGCCTGTGATGTTCCGTTCATTCCAGGAATTTAGGTCAGCCAACATGGTTAATTTATGAGCCTGTGTAGGCCTCAGCTCATAGGTTAAGTATATAATTTCAAATTTTTTTATTTAGCAATCATGGGCACTCATTCTTCAGTAAGCTTGTCTTTTGAGATATCGCCACTCTTACGATTGGCAAAAATATATCGGCCGCGTGGCTCTTTGGTTAGATATTAATAAATGGCTGTTTTGTTGCAGATTGGTTTGCGCCATTTCGTGGTTTTTATAAGCCGCGCCTAAGCGAGCGCCTGATACCGAATTCGCGGGAGGTAGCGCAGCTTTGCGGCGAAGTCACTTGCGACTTTGGGTACAATTTTCCTGAAATAGGCTAGACAGGTGCCTTGGTGCCAGACTAACGTTGATTAAGCTAAACGCGGATGAGGAGAGCTAAAATGGCGACGTATCGTTGTGGTGTCTGCAATATGGGGGTCGATGCCACTTGCACCGATTGTAAAGAAGCGCTGGTCAATGATAATTTGTCCCTTGGAGATGGCACGGTCGTACAGATCTCTAAATGCCCAAAATGTGAAGGTAAAATAAAGTCACCCATGTGTTGCGGTGCAGATATGAGCTGCGCTGTTTAGCCGGCCGGAGACTGCCTGGCGAGAAAATTATGGGCTATGATGCAAGAAAAAGCCCCCACCGAAATATCGATGGGGGTCTATTTTTCTGTACAGAGTAACCTGTCTTAGATTTACCAGTCCTCGCGCTGCACAACGCGGGTTTTGATTGGCAATTTCATCGCAGCAAGGCGTAGAGCCTCACGGGCGATGACATCTGAGACGCCATCAATTTCAAACATAACCCGGCCAGGCTTTACTTTGGCGGACCAAAAATCAACGGAACCTTTACCTTTACCCATCCGAACTTCGGTTGGCTTTGAGGTTACGGGCAAGTCTGGAAAAATCCGAATCCAAACACGGCCTTGACGTTTCATATGACGTGTCATAGCACGACGCGCTGCCTCGATCTGACGCGCGGTGATGCGCTCAGGTTGCGTCGCTTTCAGGCCGAATGAGCCGAAGTTCAGAGTGCTGCCACCCTTAGCTTCGCCGTGGATCCGGCCTTTGTGCATCTTGCGGAACTTGGTACGCTTTGGTTGAAGCATTGTTCTTCTCCTTAGCGGTCGTTGCGGCGATTGCCACCTGCACCACGAGGTGCTGGGCCATCTTGCAATTCTTGCGATTTACGATCACGTGCGGCTGGGTCATGCTCCATGATTTCACCTTTGAAGATCCAAACTTTGATCCCAATGATACCATAGGCTGTTAGACCCTCAGCATGTGCATAATCTATGTCAGCACGCAGCGTGTGCAGCGGAACGCGACCTTCACGGTACCACTCAGTCCGAGCGATTTCAGCGCCGCCCAAACGACCGGCAACATTCACACGAATGCCTAGGGCACCCATACGCATGGCGCTTTGAACCGCACGCTTCATGGCGCGGCGGAAAGACACCCGGCGTTCCAATTGCTGCGCGATGCTCTCTGCAACTAAGGCTGCATCAAGCTCAGGCTTGCGGACTTCAACGATGTTGAGGTGCAATTCGCTGTCTGTCATTGCGGCAACTTTCGAGCGCAGACCTTCAATGTCCGCACCTTTCTTGCCGATGATCACACCTGGACGGGCTGTGTGGATTGTAACGCGGCACTTTTTGTGCGGACGCTCAATTATCACGCGGCTGATACCAGCTTGCTTACATTCTTCACCAATGAATTCCCGAATTTTCAGGTCTTCCAACAGCAGGTTGCCATAGTCTTTGGTATTTGCATACCAACGGCTATCCCAAGTACGGTTGATCTGAAGTCGCATACCGATTGGATTGACTTTATGTCCCATTACGCTTGCTCCTCAACCTGGCGAACCAAAATAGTCAGTTCGGAAAATGGCTTAATGATCTTGCCAAAACGACCGCGCGCCCGAGGACGACCGCGTTTCATGGTCAGGTTCTTGCCGACATAGGCTTCTGCCACAACCAGCTCGTCAACATCCAAATTGTGGTTGTTTTCAGCATTTGCGATTGCAGACTGCAGACATTTCTTCACGTCATCAGCAATACGCTTTTTAGAGAAGGTCAGATCTGTCAAAGCACTGCTCACTTTTTTACCGCGGATCATCGCAGCGACCAAATTCAGCTTTTGCGGGGATGTCCGAAGCATGCGCGTTTTGGCCATTGCTTCATTGTCAGCCACGCGGCGGGGATTTTTATCCTTGCTCATAGCTTATTTCCGCTTCGCTTTTTTATCAGCCGTGTGCCCGTAGTAGGTACGGGTTGGCGAAAACTCACCAAACTTCTGGCCAATCATTTCTTCAGTCACATTGACAGGAATATGCTTCCGGCCGTTGTAGACGCCAAAGGTCAAGCCCACGAATTGGGGCAAAATTGTTGAACGACGCGACCAAATTTTGATAACGTTGTTACGGTCGCTTTCACTGGCCGCTTCGGCTTTCTTAAGCACGTAAGCATCCACAAAGGGACCTTTCCATACGGAACGAGACATTGATTAACGCCCCTTCTTCTTGGCGTGACGCGAGCGGATAATGAGCTTTTGTGACGCTTTGTTTTTGTTGCGCGTGCGTGCACCTTTTGTTGGCTTGCCCCATGGGGAAACCGGGTGACGACCGCCAGATGTCCGACCTTCACCACCGCCGTGCGGGTGATCGATCGGGTTCATAACCACACCACGAACGGAGGGGCGCACACCTTTGTGGCGCATCCGACCCGCTTTGCCGAAGTTTTGGTTAGAGTTGTCTGGGTTAGATACAGCCCCCACAGTGGCCATGCATTCTTGACGTACCAAACGCAGCTCACCTGATGAGAGGCGGATCTGCGCGTAGCCACCATCGCGACCAACAAATTGAGCATATGTACCAGCTGCGCGTGCGATCTGCCCGCCTTTGCCGGCTTTCAATTCGATGTTGTGGATGATTGTGCCAATTGGCATGCCTGAGAAGGGCATTGCGTTGCCAGGTTTGATATCGGATTTTGCAGAGGCGATCACCTTATCACCAACAGCCATACGCTGAGGAGCGAGGATATAAGCTTGCTCGCCATCATCATATTTGATGAGAGCGATAAATGCTGTCCGGTTCGGGTCATATTCGATCCGTTCCACAGTTGCTGAAACGTCAAACTTATTCCGTTTGAAGTCCACAATACGATAAAGGCGTTTCGCCCCACCGCCACGACGACGTGATGTGATCCGCCCGGTATTGTTCCGGCCGCCCGATTTCGTCAAACCCTCTGTGAGAGTCTTGACAGGACGTCCTTTCCAAAGCTCCGAACGGTCGATCAGTACCAGCCCACGCTGGCCTGGCGTCGTCGGTTTATACGACTTGAGTGCCATGCTTTCTGTCTTCCGTTTGCTTCGTGCAGCCCGAAAGGGCCGCTGGTGTTTAGGCCCCCGTAGGTGCCCGATGAATTTGGGTATCCCCAAACGACACCACCCCAGACGAATCTGGGGTGACTTACGATGTGGCGCTGATAGCAGGGGGCGGGGAGGGAGGCAAGAGGCGCGGGGCAAGGTTTTCGGAGCTTTTTGCGCAGTGCCGGTCGGTCAAAATGGAGCACCTTTAAAAGAGGTGCACCCGTGCCAGCGGGCTGTCCATGAGGCCGTCCCAAATGAGTTTTATCGATATGATCATCAAGGCCCAAGTGACGAATTTGAAAAATAGAGCTTCGGGAATTTTTTTAACCCAGAAAACCCCGAGGTAAACAGCCAGAGCGGCCGGGAGCATCAAAAAGAGCGAGACAAAGGAGCTTTGCATATTGATTTGCCCAAGCCAAATATAGGGGATCAACTTTATGGCGTTGCAGTAGGAAAAGGCAATGACCGAAGTGCCGACAAAGACTGATTTTTGCAACTTCAATGGCAGGATGAAAATTTGCCAAGGTGGGCCGCCGTTGTGACTGATGAAGCTGGTGAAGCCGGCGATGGTCGTCCAGAATAACCCGCGACCCATGTGGATTGGCTTCTTTGCGGGATCGCTCCGTTGTGTGAGCATCCGCAGGGCAAAAAGCCCGCCCATCAGGCCAATCAACACTGTAATCAGCCATTCTATGATCAAATGTGCCGTAACACTGCCAATCGCCACCCCCAGAGTCATTCCTATTGCCGCGATCTTTAATACCTGGCGGTTAAAGTCTCGGCGATAGGCGATAAGCGCAAAGGCATCGGAGACGATATACACCGGCAAAAGCAAGCCGGCGGCGGCAATGGGAGACATGTAAAGCGACAGGCTCGGCACGGCCAAGGCTGCGACCACTGGAAGCCCTCCCTTGCCAAGCCCAACAGCGATTGCTGCCAGGGTTGCGAAAAACCAAAAACCAAAGCTGTAGTCCATAAATGTTCTTCACTTTACATGACTGGCAGGGGCGCTAGATCCTGCGGCTTCCCCGCGCATTGGCGCCTATACGACCGGGCAGAGCCCGCCATCAAGATTAACGGCGGTGCCGGTGATGTAAGAGGCCCTTTGCGAACTTAAAAAGGCCACAAGGTCGGCATATTCTTCAGCCTCACCCATCCGGCCCATTGGAATTTTTTGGGAGAAATTTTCGTAAATTGAACTCGGATCACCATTTTCAGCTCGGCGGATCCATTGCATTGATTTCAAGTAGCCAATGCAAATGGCATTGACGCGGATATTGCTGGCGGCAAATTCCTGCGCCAAAGATTTCGTTAAATTCAACCCAGCAGCGCGCATGACGCTGGTGGGCAGCGCACCTGCATTTGGCGCCTTGCCGCCGCCTATGCTGGCATTGACAATGGCCCCGCCACCGCGCGCTTTCATTATTGTAATAGCAAGCCGCGATAAGCGCACGGCCGCCATGACCTTGAGATTGAAATCTGACAGCCACAGGTCATCCTCCACCAAAGCCAAACCCATAGCGGCGGATGCGCCGGCGTTATTGATTAAAATATCAATGCCGCCGTGACGGTGCTGAATTTCGGCGATCAACGCGTCACAATCCTCTGCATTTGTGACATCGGCACGAAGGCCCACAACCCGGCCACCGTTATTGTTCGAAGCTTGCACCGCGGCTGTCATGTCCTGTGCGGCCTGTTGCGCATGTGCGGCCCGTCGGCCGCAAATGACAACCAAAGCCCCTTCCGCCGCCAGCCGGTGCGCCGCAGCGCGGCCCAAGCCATCACTGCCGCCCGTTACTAGAGCCACTTTCCCGCTTAATTCCAAATCGAACACAGCTCTCTCCTGTTCTTGTGCGCAGACATCTCTCTTGTCGCCTTGACCAAAAGGCTGACCCAATTGCTGTGGTAACGCAAGCTGCGTCACTGTAGAATGTTTGGTCGGGCATGAGTGAGGAGCAAAGCATCACCCGGCAAAGCTATACCCACACGGCTAAAGGATGCGCCGGGCGGGGTGGCGCTTGAATTAGGCCAGGACGGCCGGCAATACAGGGCGCAGTGCGTAAATAGTTTTGGAGTTTGAGATGAAAAAAGTGATAATTTTTGTCGTTTTGGCAACCGCTTTGACCGGCTGCTTGCAATCCCAGCCTGAGCCGGCGTCTGTACCTGAGTCGGCCGCAGAGCCCGAAAAGGTGGATCTTCAAAAATTAGTGGACCAATTTGATATTTCCCCGATGTTCGATTGGCTCAACGGCTACCGCGTTGCCAATAAAGACAGTGAAGCTGGCGAGTAAAAGCGCCAAACACCCGTGAAATAACAATCGCTCCCGAGCAAACGTGTGACCTGCATTTGCGCCGTGAAGCGTCAATATGTTGTGGATAACTCCTCCGAACCCACAGGATAAGGGTCGGCGGCGTTGACTCCGCCCCTATCGCTTCGGCACACTCAAGCCAGAAGAATCACGAGGGCATGTTTCGGTGCGGTTTTCGAAATTACGATTGAACGGGTTCAAAAGCTTTGTGGACCCCACAGATTTGATTATTGCAGATGGTTTGACCGGAGTGGTCGGCCCCAATGGCTGCGGCAAATCAAATTTGCTAGAGGCGCTGCGCTGGGTCATGGGCGAGAACCGCCCGACGGCCATGCGGGGTGGTGGGATGGAGGATGTCATCTTCGCAGGAACCGCCACACGTCCGGCCCGAAATTTTGCAGAAGTCAGTTTGCAAATCGACAACAGCAAACGGCTGGCTCCGGCGAGCTTTAATGAAAGTGATCTTTTGGATGTGGTCCGCCGCATCACCCGCGATATTGGCTCTGCCTATAAGGCCAATAGCAAAGACGTGCGGGCGCGGGATGTTCAGATGCTCTTTGCCGATGCCAGTACGGGTGCGCATTCTCCTGCTCTTGTTCGGCAGGGGCAGATCAGTGAATTGATCAATGCCAAACCCAAGTCCCGGCGTCGGATTTTGGAAGAGGCGGCCGGAATTTCGGGTCTCTATGCGCGGCGGCATGAGGCGGAGCTGAAATTACGCGGCGCTGAAACGAACCTGTCACGCGTGGATGACGTGATCGAACAATTGGCCAATCAATTATCCCAATTGGCGCGGCAGGCGAAACAAGCCGCCCGCTATCGAGAGTTGGGGGCCAGTCTGCGCATGGCCGAAGGGCTCTTACTGTATCGCCGGTGGCAAGAGGCAGAAGAGGCCCGCGCGGCCGCAGAAGAGGCTCTGCGCGCCGGTACGCTCACAGCGGCACAGGCAGAAACCGCAGTTCAGAAATCTGTGAAGGCCCGTGAGATTTGCGAGGCGGCCTTGCCGCCCCTGCGCGAAGAGGAGGCCATCGCCAATGCGGTGTTGCAGCGGTTGAATGTGCAAAAAGACACGCTCAGCGATCAAGCGAAGCGGGCTGAGCAAACCATTCACACTTTGGAGCAACGCATCGCCCAGCTGGCGGCTGATATGGCGCGGGAGCAAAACCTGAATGCCGATGCCGGCGATACAATCGCGCGGCTGCGCGAAGAACTGGCAGAGCTTGAAGAGGCCGGAGCAGGGCAGAGCGAAAAAGTGCAAAAAGCGGCCACGGAGGCCTCACAGGCGGCGGCTGTTTTGCACGATCGTGAATCGCAATTGGCGGAGATTACCGAAGATGTAGCCCGTCTCGCCGCCAGCCATCAATCGGCGGATCGGTTTGTTGAGGATGCCCAAAAACGCTTGTCCAAGGCTGAGGCCGAAGAGATCAATGCCAAGTCTGCGGTGGCTGAGGCCAGCACACAGTCCAGTGACGCCGCAGCGGCCTACGCGCAAGCCCATCTTGATGAGGTGGCCGCTGTTGAAGCCGTTGCGCAGGCCGAAACGGCTTTGGCTGAGGCGGAGGCGCGACGGGCGGATTGCCTGACCCAAGAAAACAGTGCACGGACTGCCAGGTCTGAGGCAAATGGGGTCGTCAATGCGTTACAGGCAGAAGTGTCCGCACTGGCAAAATTGGTGGAACGCAACCGTGGTCAAGGCGACCAATTGCTTGACCAAGTGTATGTTGAAAGTGGATATGAAAAGGCTTTGGGCGCTGCCTTGGCCGATGATCTTAAAGCCCCGGCCGTGACCGCGGACGGGCGCTCAGGCTGGGCGCAATTGCAGGAATATGAAACCGCGCCCCGCCTGCCGGAGGGCGTTGAAAGTTTTGGTAAATACGTCACCGTTCCCGGCGTGTTGAGCCGCAGGATTGCACAAGTTGGTCTTGTGACAGCCGAGGAAGGTGCGCGGCTGCATGGGTCTCTTTTACCAGGGCAAAGACTGGTCAGCCGAGATGGCAATCTTTGGCGTTGGGATGGGTTTCGCGCCCAAGCTAAGGACGCCCCCTCTGCGGCCGCCTTGGCGCTTGAGCAACGCAATCGCCTTCAGGCTTTGCAATCACAGTTGAAAGAGGCGCAGGCGGTGGCAAGCCAAGCGGAAACCGCGCATCAAGCGCTGGTTGGTCAATTGCAAACCCTGACAAAAATCGATCAAGAGACCCGTGAGGCGCGGCAGGCCGCAGATCGGATGATGGCCGATGTGGGGCGTGCGTTGTCTCGGGCGGAGGCGGAGCGTAATCTTGCCGGCGGGCGTGTTGAGGCACTGGCGCTCGCTGTCACACGCTATGGGGAAGAGGCGAGTGAAGCGCGCGTGCAGCTGCGTGACGCACAAACCCACCGGGAAGGCTTGGAAGATCTTGGCGCTGCGCGGGCACGGGTGGAGGACGTTCGCCTGACCGTTGAAGCCAGCAGGGTCACTATGATGAGCCGCCGTGCGGCACATGATGAGCTGCGCAGTGATGGCGAAGCACGGGTCAAGCGAATTGCGGCATTGAACAAAGATATTAGCAGCTGGCAAGAGCGTTTGGGAAATGCCAAAACGCGCGCCGTCGAGCTGGAACAGCGCCACAGTAAGGCTGAGGCAGACCTGGCAATTGCGCTCGCAGAGCCCGATAACATCAGAATCCAGCGGGCAGAGCTCATCTCCGCGTTAGAGGAAGCGGAAACGCGCCGGAAATTGGCCGCTGATACCTTGGCGCGGGCCGAGATGGACATGCGCCAAGCGTCTGAGGCCGAGCGTGATGCTGGGCGCGGGGCAACGGAAAGCCGCGAAAAACGGGCTGGCGCTGAGGCACGCTCTGAAGCTGCTTTGGCGGCGGTGGGTTTGGCGGCGGAGCGCATTCGTGAGGAGCTGCAAACAGAGCCGCAAAACCTGCTGGAACAATTGGAGGTCGACCCGCTGAAAATGCCGCCCTCTGAGCAGGTGGAGGCCGAGGTGGCGCGTTTGCGCCGGCAACGAGAGGCGCTGGGCGCGGTCAACCTGCGGGCGGAAGAGGATTCTCAAGAGGTGCGCGAGGAATTTGATATGCTCACCAAAGAGAAAACAGATTTGGAAGAGGCAATCAAAACTCTGCGGGGTGGAATTGCCAGCCTCAACAAAGAGGGCCGGGAACGCTTGTTGGCCGCTTTTGATGATGTGAATCGCAACTTTGGCACTCTGTTTTCGCATTTATTTGGCGGTGGAGAGGCGAATTTGGTTTTGGTGGAAAGCGATGATCCGTTGGATGCTGGGCTGGAAATTTTGTGTCAACCACCGGGTAAGAAGCTCTCGACCCTCTCGCTGTTGTCGGGCGGTGAGCAAACTCTGACGGCGATGGCGCTTATTTTTGCGGTCTTCTTGGCCAATCCCGCGCCGATTTGTGTGCTTGATGAGGTGGATGCGCCTTTAGATGATGCAAATGTCACAAGGTTCTGCGACCTGCTCGATGAGATGACCCGCAGGACGGACACGCGGTTTTTGATCATCACCCACCATGCGGTGACCATGGCGCGTATGGACCGTTTGTTTGGTGTGACGATGGCGGAGCAAGGGGTCAGCCAGTTGGTTTCGGTTGACCTGAAGAAAGCCGAACAACTGGTGGCTTAGCGCCTCGGTGTGTCGCATGAAGCCGTTAAAGCCGATTGAGCAATTGCGGGGTTGGCCAAGCATCGGCGGGTAGATTGAGCCTGTCTTGTTCCGCTTGCACAGCCGCGCGGGTTTTGGAGCCTAAAATACCATCGATTTTGCCGACATCATGGCCTCGGGCCATGAGTGTTTGTTGCAGGGCCTGCATTTCTTGCCCGGTCAAGCCTGTGTCCGGCGTTCCGGAATCAAACCGGGGTTCGCCCGATAGCAGCGTGGCAAAATAGGCGGCTGTGGTGACATAGACCAGGCTCTGGTTCCATTCAAAATAGACGTTGAAATTCGGATAGGTCAGAAAGGCCGGACCCTTATGGCCAACGGGCAATAAAACAGAGGCTTGGCCCGCGCTGGGCTCTAGGGGGTAATGCCGCCCGGTCACCCCAAGCGCCTGCCAGCGCGCGACGGTCTGGCTTTTGTCGAGGCCAGTGAGGGTGAGATCCAGAGTCTCGGGCAAATCAATTTCTTGCAACCACGGGGCACCGGCCTGCCAGCCCAATCGGCGCAGCATATGGCCGCCGCTCATAAGCGCATCTTCGGCAGAGTTTTGCAGATCAACGCGGCCATCACCATCCCCGTCCGTGCCGCTGTCCAAAATATCTTCGGGCAGCATTTGGATCATACCAATCTCGCCGGCCCAAGCGCCTTGCGTCTCTCGCGGATCAAAATCACCGCGTTTGTATAGCTCAAGCGCTGCAAAAACCTGTGGACGAAACAGCTCAGGGCGCCGGCAATCATGCGACAAGGTCAGCAGCGCATTGAGCGTGTTAAAATTGCCTTGATTGACCCCAAAATCCGTTTCAAATGCCCAAAAGGCCAGTAAGACCCCAGGTGGGATTCCGTAATCACGGGACACCCTGTCAAAGGTCGCGGCGTATTTGCCAGCGTTTTTCTGTGCGTGCACCAAGCGATGTTCCGAGATCAACGCTTGAGAGAAGCTGATGAAGTCTTTTTGAAACACCCCTTGTCGGCGGTCTGCTTTGATGACCTTGGGGTCTTGCGCCGCGCCGTAAAAAAAGCGCGTCACCAATGGGCGCGGGTAGCCCTGTGCCAGAGCCTCTTGTTTTACATCTTTGACAAACGATGCCCAATCTGTGCCGCAAGTGGCAGAGACCAGGCCAGCGTAACACATTAAGGCACAGGACAAGAAGAGGCGGTGCATATCAATTCTCCAACAAAAACCCGTTGTAATTAGGCCTTTTTACAACAAAAATGCAAGGGTCATGCCCGCCACCAAAAGCGTCATCGCGCCCCAGGTCAGCCAGAGAGTCTGAATAGATTTTTCAATCTCAACCGGACCAATGTTTTTGCGGCCAGCGGCGTTGACCCAAGGAAATTTTTCGAATTTCCCCTCATAGCTGCGGGGGCCTGAGAGGCTGATATCAAGCGCATAGGCCATCGCGGCCTCGGGCCAGCCGGCATTTGGGGAGCGGTGCAATTTCGCCTCAGAGATAATGGTGCTCCAAGAGGTGCGACAGCCGGCGATCAGCCAAATTCCAAAGGCGGACAGCCGGGCGGGCGCCCAATTCAGCAGATCATCCAGCCGGGCGCAGGCCCATCCGAAGTCTCGATATGTCTCGTTCTTATACCCAATCATGCTGTCAGCGGTGTTGATCATTTTATAGATAATCACCCCAGGCAGACCTGCCAGCGCGAACCAAAAAACGGGTGCTGCAATCCCATCGGAAAAATTTTCTGCCGCGCTTTCAATGGCACCGCGGGCCACCTGCGGGGCATCCATCTGGGCTGTGTCACGTCCAACAATCATGGCCACGCTCCTGCGCCCGGCGGCAAGTGACAGCCGCAGGGATTGGGCCACGTCTTGCACATGCTGCATCAAGGATTTCTGTGCCACGAGGATTGCAGTGACCAAAATTTCAGCCAGAGGCCCAAGTTGCGCCAAAAGAAGCCCGGCAAGCCCGCCCAGCACAGCCAATCCGATGCATAAGATCACACCTTTGGGTTTTTGATAGGGTGCGTGATTGAGTATGCTGGTGGCGCGGGCGATGAGATTGCCCATGAGTACGGCCGGATGCGGCATGCGTGACCAGAGCCACTTTGGCTCGCCGAGCAGCGCATCTAGAACAAGGGCCAAAAACAGGGTCACAGGGCGGCCTCCAACTGCGCCCACTGCGCCTGCGGCGGCAGGCCAAGTCGGATCCATGTTGGGCTATAGGGGAAAACCCGCGTCCAGATCTTGTGTTGGGCCAAGTGGTGTTGCAGTTGCCTGGCATCTGCGACCTCATAGGTACGAAACAGCGCGCAGGCGCCCATAGGGCGGGCGTTTTGGCGCCGCATCAGCCGGTCGAGACGTTCTGCATCCGCACTCAGCCGGGCCCGGGTTTGGTCGGCCCAAGTGGTGTCACCCAGTGCTGCGGCGCCAATTTTCAACGCGATCCCAGAGACGGGCCAAGGGCCAAGCCTTTGTCGCAGAGTGTCGATCAACTCTGGATCTCCAATCGCAAACCCCAAACGCAATCCAGCTAATCCCCAAAACTTTCCAAAACTTTTCAATACTATATGACCAGGCTGTTTGGCTTGCGCGATGTGGCTTTGCGCCGGATCGATATCGCAAAAGCTCTCGTCAATCACCGTCAGCGGCGCGGGTGGGATCTGAGGTTGGAATATGCCTGTGGGATTGTTGGGATGGACCACAACACGGGCCACAGGAGAGCAGGGGTGTTCGTCTACGTCCCAGCCATGAAATCGAAAGGCGGCGGCGTGTTCGTTGTAGCTGCGCAGGGCGATCTCGGCTTGGCCTGCAGCTTGAAGTGCAGGAATTTGAGAAATGGCAGCAGAGCATCCCGGCACAGCCAGAACATCCGCCTGCGCTGGCACCCGCCAAAATCGCCGGGCGGCGGCACATAGCGCCGCATCTGCGCCGCTATCAGGCAGCGCCGTCCAATCATTTGGCG
The DNA here is from genome assembly GCA_943788425.1 of uncultured Planktomarina sp. Taxonomy (GTDB): domain Bacteria; phylum Pseudomonadota; class Alphaproteobacteria; order Rhodobacterales; family Rhodobacteraceae; genus Planktomarina. The sequence continues at coordinate 100,354 of CALSQF010000011.1, read as the reverse complement.
TCAGATCGAGGCTCGTTATCGGGTAGCTTTCCGGATTGATTCCGGTGGATAGATCAAGCCAGTCACTCCGCGCGCCGCCAAATTCTGCTGCTGCCGCGTCAAGACCGCCACCGTGATCTCGCTCATTGCCTGCCATTAGTCCGTGTCCGGCAAAGGGGTCATGCGCGTGGTGAAATGGCCTTTCACCGCTTGTGGCCAATCGCGGTAGGGCACCTGGCCGGTTTCTGAGGCTTGATGCAGTGTCGCATAATCTACAATGGCTTGGGCATTTTCGGGGCTTGGCTCAAATGTTCCCAAGACATAAGACAGCTTTTCAGGGGCTTGCACCGCTACATTGCAGGCCCGCACGCAGCCCATCATGCAAGAGACACGCCGGGTTTTTACCCCTGCGCTTGCGGCTCTATATTCGATTAAACCTGCGAATATTTCGCCATCGGTGAGGGGCTGGGTCTGTGGTGTCCAGCCCTCGCGTTTGCAGGTGTCGCAAATGGTAATCCATGACGTCATTGGGTTCTCCTGCAATTGACAGATCTTGGCGAATAGTTGCGTTGGCTGCACCAAAAACGCAAGGGCTTGGTTGCTGGTTAACCTCCGCGCCCATGGGGCGCGTTCCAGTCGATGTCTGGATTGATTGGGATGATGCGATTGGGGTTAATCGTATCATGGCTATAGTGGTAGTGGCGGATGATATGATCCATATTCACCGTCTCGGCGATGCCCTCATATTGATAGAGCTCGCGGGTATAGGCCCAAATATTAGGAAAATCTATGATGCGCTTGCGGTTGCATTTGAAATGCAGGTGATAAACGTTGTCAAAACGCAGGAGGGTTGGAAACAAGCGCCAATCGACCTCGGTGAGCCCGCCGCCCATGATATAGTGCTTGCGCGACAAGCGGTCCTCTAGCCAATCCAAAGTGTCGAACAAGGGACCAACCGCGGCATCATACGCCGTTTGGGTGGTGGCAAATCCGCAGCGGTAAACGCCATTGTTGAGCGTGTCATAAATGCGCTGGTTGATTGGCTCCATCGCCTCGCGCAGCTCTTGGGGGCAAAAATCCATAGTATTACCCGTAAGCTGATCAAAGGCGGAGTTGAACATGCGGATGATTTCGGAGCTCTCATTGGAGACAATGGTCTCTTTGTGCTTGTCCCAAAGAATCGGAACCGTGACGCGACCACTGATTTTTGGATCTGCACGCAGATAAATATCACGGACAAATGGCAGGCCAAACAGTCGGTCGCCTGTTGCACCCGGCCAGTCGCGCGCGAAGGTCCAGCCGTCGGATAACATATCAGGATGCACCACGTCAACGCTGATATGTGCGGTTAAGTCTTTAATCTGTCTAAAAATTAATGTGCGATGCGCCCAAGGGCAGGCCAAGGAAACATAGAGATGATAGCGTCCACTTTCGGCCTGAAATTCTGTGCTGCCATCGGATGTGATCCAGTTGCGGAATTTTGCAGTTGAGCGCTCAAAGGCGCCTCCCGATTTTGTGGTGTCATACCAAATATCATGCCAAACACCGTCTACCAGTTGTCCCATCACCCGCTCCCCACCTGCGCTGCATCCTGCGCGTCTACCTCAGTGCTGCGGTGCTGGAAATGGCAAAACCGCGCTTGACAGTTTGATAATGGAGCCTTCCATGGCAGATGCTTAGGTATTGACCGGTAAACCCTGCCAAATTTCCGTTAGGTTCTCCGTAATCTTTAGAGCTGCGGCTCTTTGATCATCGGGCAGGACTTTATATAGGCTCTTGGTCGTTCTCCAAAGTTGCTCTGCTAATACGGGGCCGTCGTCATTGTATTTTTTCCTTTAAAATGAGCAGGATTGAAAAATAGTAAAGGCCTCTGCATAACGCCATTTCAACACGAAATGAGGGCAGCGCCTGCCTGGGCGGGCTCATATGTCCGGTGGTGTAATCACTGAAAAACTTGAGAAATAACCATATATATCAGAATATTGGGATGGTGAATGCGCCTGCCGGGGGCAGGCAGGCGCAGCCCGGTGTTGCCGCCGGGCAAAATGTTTTGGCTTGGCGGTTGGGTTATGCCGAGGTCTTCTTTTTGGATTGGTTGTGCAGATTTTTGGACTTGGAACGAATATCGCTTGATCCTGCGAAACGTCGCTTGCGGGTGCGGGGCGGTCGGGAATCCATTTGCCCCCGGCGCTGCAATGGCTTAGCAGAGAGTCAGACGACGTCGAAGGACCGGAGAGGAGCATGGCGCTGCGTTGACCCAAACTGGGGATGCAGACCGTGATCGTCTGATAAGACCGCATAACGGAAGTGCGGAGGGACCTTTGACCTGTAAGATTAAAGGACCAAGATATGACCCGGTGTCTGTTATTTTTAGCCTGTCTTCTGCCCGCGCCGGCTTGGGCGCATTTCGGGCATGTGGAGGCCATGGCAGGAGGCCATGACCATTGGGTCATTGCCGCCGCCCTTGCAGCAGCGCTTGCTGCTGGGGCTGTTGCTGCCCTGAAAGCGTCCGAAGGGCAGGACAGTGAGGGCGAAGAGCCCGAACCACAGGAGGCGTGAGATGAGTAAAATCGGTGTCATGATTTGTGGCCACGGCTCGCGCAGCCAAGCGGCCGTTGATCAATTTAGCGTGCTGGCGGAAAAACTGCCCGCCTACCTGCCGCCTGAATGGGCCGTTGAATATGGCTATTTGGAATTTGCCAACCCTGTCATTCGCGACGGGTTGGATCGGCTGCGCGCGCAGGGGTGTGACAAAATTCTGGCCGTGCCGGGTATGCTCTTTGCTGCCATGCACTCCAAAAATGACATCCCGACCGTGCTAAACACCTATGCGGCCAAACATGGGATTGAGGTCAGCTATGGCCGGGAGTTGGGCGTGGATCCTAAGATGATCGCTGCGGCTGGCGGCCGTGTGCAAGAGGCGATTGCGGCGGCCAATGCGGCCCATGGCGAGGTCCCGATGCATGAGACTTGCCTTGTAGTGATTGGGCGCGGGGCATCGGATCCCGATGCCAATGGCAATGTGGCGAAAATTGCGCGTATGTTGCACGAAGGGCTTGGCTTTGGCTGGTGCGAAGTGGGCTATTCGGGCGTGACCTTCCCCCTGGTTGAACCCTGCCTGCAGCATGCAAGCAAACTTGGGTATAAGCGGATTGTTGTGTTCCCTTATTTTCTCTTTTCGGGCATTTTGATTGACCGAATTTACGGCTTTACCGATCAGGTTCAGGCGGAAAATGCCGATATCCAATTTGTAAAAGCTGGCTATTTGAACGACCATGAGCAAGTGCTAGCGACCTTTGCAGAGAGGATCACCGAGCAGGTTGGGGAAATTCCACCGCCCAATTGCGCCATGTGCAAATATCGCACGCAGGTCTTGGGATTTGAAGCTGAGGTGGGTGCGGTTCAGGAATCGCATCATCATCACGTGGAAGGTCAAGGCGCCTCAGCGCCGGGCTCGAATGTTGAGGATTGCAACCTCTGTGACAGCTTTTGCACCGGGCTGTGCCGATTGGAGAAACAGGCCAAAATGCACGATCATCATGATCACAGTCACGATCACACGCATGGACATGCCCATAGCCACGACCATGTACACGCGGAATATCCGCATGCGGATCATCCGCTTGGGCCGGAAAGCGCGCGCAAGTCACCCAAGACATAAACGAACTCAATGGCGCCCCCATTGGAACCAATCGAAAGCCCCGCGCATGCGTCCTTATGAGAAAGACCCAAAGGCCATATACGCTGAAAGCTTTGCCACGGTCGCGCGGGAGGCGGATTTGACACGCTTCCCTCACGGACTCGACAAATTGGCGACCCGGGTCATCCACGCCTGCGGCATGGTTGAGATTGCAGATCGTTTGGCCTTCTCTGAGCAGGCCTTCCGCAGTGGTGCGGCGGCTTTGGCGGCGGGCGCACCGATCCTTTGTGATTGTGAAATGGTGGGGGCAGGGATCATCCGGCGCTATTTACCGGCTGAAAACCCTGTGATCGTCACATTGAACGATCCCTCCGTGCCCGCTTTGGCCCAAACTATCGGCAACACGCGCTCTGCTGCGGCGGTTGAGCTTTGGGCTGCGCATCTCGAAGGCGCTGTTGTGGCGATTGGAAATGCGCCTACAGCCCTGTTTCATCTGCTTGAACTTCTCGATCACGGCGCGCCAAAACCAGCCGTAATTTTTGGGTTTCCTGTTGGTTTTGTGGGTGCGGCGGAATCCAAAGCAGAACTGGCGGCAAACCCGCGCGGCTGTGACTTTGTGGCTTTGCGTGGACGGCGAGGTGGATCTGCGATTGCCTCTGCGGCGGTCAACGCATTGTCTGCGGGCCTGCCGGAGTTGGTCTCATGAGCGCTTGGCTGCACATTGTAGGTATCGGTGAGGATGGGCTGGAGGGTTTGCTGCCAGCGGCTCGCGCTGTTGTGCAATCTGCACAGGTTATTATCGGAGGTGATCGCCATCATCAGTTGGCTGGTATCACCTCGGCGGAGCGCTTGAGCTGGCCCAGCCCATTTGATGCGTTGATCTCGACATTGCAGGGGTTGCGCGGCAAGCGCGTGGTGGTTTTGGCTACGGGCGATCCTCTTTGGTTTTCCGTCGGGGCGCGAATTGGCCGTGAAATCGATCCGAGTGAAATCACCTATCACCCGCAGCTCAGTGCCTTTCAGCTGGCGTCTGCGCGGATGGGCTGGTCGATGGCAGATGTGGAAACGCTAACGGTGCATGGTCGGCCGGTTGAGCAGATGATTGCTTTTATTCAACCAGATCAACGCTTGTTGATCTTGACCACGGGCGCACAAACCCCCGGTCAAATCGCTCAATTTTTGACGCAGCGTGGCTTCGGCAGCTCAAAAATGACGGTTCTGGCCGCCATGGGGGGCGACAGAGAACAACGCTTTGACGGCCTGGCAGAGAGTTGGTCCCATGAGGTGCCGCCTTTTAACACCCTTGCGGTTGACTGTGTGGCGGCACCCGATGCGGCACTTTTGCCGCGCGTACCGGGCCTGCCTGATGAGCTTTTTGAACATGATGGTACCATGACCAAACGTGAGGTTCGGGCGGTCACCATTGCAAAGCTGATGCCAATGCGCGGTGCGTTGTTGTGGGATATTGGCACGGGCTGCGGTTCGGTGGCCGTGGAGTGGATGCGCGCCGCCCGCTACGCGCGGGCGATAGGCATTGAACCGCGGGCGGACCGCCGCGCGATGGCCGGTCAAAATGCGCTGGCTCTTGGCACGCCCAAGCTGCAAGTGATCGAGGGGACGGCCCCGGATGCGCTTGAGGGGCTGGCAGCACCGGATGCGATTTTTATTGGCGGCGGTTTGAGCGACGCGGTGTTTGAAACGGCCTGGCAAGCGCTCAAGCCCCTGGGGCGTTTTGTGGCTAATGCGGTCACCTTAGAGAGCGAAACTGTCTTGATGTCGCTACACGCCAAACATGGCGGGGAGCTGGTGCGCCTTTCGGTGAATCGCGCCGAACCGGTCGGGCCCTATCGTGGTTGGCGTCCCTTCATGCCTGTGACCCAATGGAGCTTGATTAAGCGATGAGTGGAATTTTATACGGCGTCGGGCTTGGCCCTGGCGACCCGGGATTGATCACTGTGAAATCAAGCCGCCTCATCTCCTGCGCAAAGGTGATCGCTTATCCGAGTTTGGCCGGTGGGAAGAGTTTTGCGCGGGCCATTGCCGCAGACCTCATTTCTCCGCAGGCGGACGAAATTGTGATGGATGTGCCGATGACAGTTGAGCGCGCCCCGGCACAGGCGGCCTATGACATCGGCGCAAAGAGCATCGCGGTGGCTTTGGATCGGGGCGATGATGTGATTTGCCTCTGCGAAGGAGACCCGTTCTTTTATGGCAGCTTTATGTATCTCTACGCGCGGCTTGCGGCCGACTATCAGGTGGAGGTTGTGCCTGGCGTGACCTCAATTACGGCCTGCGCCGCAAGGGCGGGGATGCCTTTGGCCGCGCGCAACGAGCGTTTGACGGTTCTGCCGGGACCATTGCCAGCGGCAGAATTGCGCGCCCGCATCGAGGGGGCAGAAAGTGTCGTGATTATGAAGGTGGGGCGGCATTTGCCCAAAATTCGCGCGGTGATTGCGGAGTTGAACTTGACCGAAAAAGCCGCCTATATCGAGCGGGCCAGCCTGCCGGACGAATTGGTCTGCCCTTTGGCTCAGGCTCCCGAAAAAGCTCCCTATTTTTCGATGATTATCTTAACGAAAGGCGCCGATCCATGGCTCTAACCCCTATTGTTTTGGCGCTGAATGCCTCTGGTCTTGCCGTGGCTCAGTCGATCGCGCAGGCGCTGGATGCGCCGCTTCACGGCCGTAGAGGTCGCGTGGGGCAGGCGGATGCTTTTTTTGACAATGCTTTGGATCATGCGCGTAATCTTTTCGCAGCAGGGACTCCGATTGTGGGAGTCTGTGCCAGTGGGATTTTGATCCGCGCCGTGGCCCCCCTGCTGAGCGATAAAACCCAAGAGCCACCGGTGGTTTCCGTGGCCGATGATGGATCGGTCGTCGTGCCGCTTTTGGGGGGGCATCGTGGGGCCAACCGTCTGGCGCGCAAGATTGCTGAGGCTCTGGACAGCACGGCTGCTGTGACGACGGCGGGGGATGTGTCACTGGGTGTGTCTTTGGATGAACCACCCGAGGGTTGGGCTTTGGCCAATCCGCAAGATGCCAAGGGCGCAATGGCGGCGCTGTTATCCGGCTGCGGTGTGGCGCTCTCGGGGGCAGAGGCTGCTCAAGCGACGTGGTTGGCAGATATGCCGGCGGGCGATGCGGTGAAGTTGAGCTGTGATATGACGCCGCAAAGCGATTTGGGCCCCCATCACCTGCAATTTGCGCCGAAGCGCGTGACCATCGGGGTGGGCTGCGCACGCAATTGTCCGCCACAGGAATTGGCCGATTTGGTGCGTACTGCCCTCAATGAGGCGGGGGTCTGCGATGCGGCGGTGCACTCTATCAACACGATTTCGCTCAAGGCAGATGAGCCTGCAATCTTGGAGCTTGCCCGGCAGTTGAACGCGCCTTTGCGGCTTTTTTCCGCAGAGGCGCTGGAGGCGGAAGCCCCCCGTTTGGCCACGCCCTCTGACGTGGTATTCGCCGAGGTAGGCTGTCATGGCGTGTCAGAAGGGGCGGCCTTGGCGCAGCTCGGCTCTGAGGGCAAGCTGTGGGTGCAAAAGCGTAAGACCGCGAATGCGACGGTGGCGCTTGGTTTGGCGGATATGCCCCTGTCAGATTTACGCGGCTCTGCCCGTGGTCGTCTGTCGGTGGTTGGGATTGGGCCAGGCCAGGCGGCTTGGCGCACGCCGGAGGTGTCGCGCTTGATTGCCGATGCGCAGGAGCTTGTCGGCTATGGGCTTTATATCGATCTGTTGGGCCCGCTGGCCGCATGCAAAGAGCGGTCCGATTTCCCCCTGGGCGGTGAAGAGGCACGCTGTCGCTATGCGCTGGAACAGGCGGGGCTTGGCAAGAACGTCGCCTTGGTCTGTTCTGGGGATGCGGGCATTTATGCCATGGGCGCCTTGGTTTTTGAATTGCTGGACCGTCCAGCCGATCAAATGGGCGTGAGCGATGCGGCCCGCCGCGTGGATGTTGTTTGCTCGCCGGGGGTTTCTGCCCTGCAAGGGGCGGCTGCACGCGCTGGGGCGCCATTGGGCCATGATTTTTGTACGATATCATTGTCAGATCTGCTCACACCACGCGCCGATATTCTGCGGCGCTTGCAAGCGGCGGCTGAGGGGGATTTTGTCATCGCCTTCTATAATCCCGTCTCCAAAACCCGACGCACGCTTTTGTTAGAGGCGCGCGATATTTTGTTGCAACATCGCCCGGCCGATACGCCGGTGATGCTGGCCAGCTCATTGGGGCGGCCTGAGGAACATATTCGCTATCGCCGCCTGGAGGATTTGCAGGTGGATGAGGTGGATATGCTGACAGTGGTGCTGATTGGCTCGTCAAATTCGCGCCTGGCGCAGTTGGGCGAAGGGCCTCGTATGTTTACCCCGCGCGGCTATGCGCGCAAGATTGATGGGGATTTGGCCCCCATGAAAGAAGGAAACAGCAGATGACAGTCTTTTTCATCGGAGCGGGGCCCGGGGATCCTGAACTTTTGACCCTGAAAGCTGCGCGGATCATTGGTGCATGTCCCGTATGCCTTTATGCCGGGTCTTTGGTGCCGGAGGAGGTTGTGGCCTGCGCGCCCAAAGATGCGCGTGTTCTGGACACTGCGCCCATGACATTAGATGAGACCCATGCGGCAATTCTGGCCGCCCATGCCAAAGGGCAGGATGTGGCGCGGGTGCATTCTGGGGATCCGTCACTCTATGGCGCGATTGCGGAGCAAATTCGCCGCCTGCGTGCCGATGGCATTGACTATGAAATTATTCCCGGCGTGCCAGCCTATACCGCCGTTGCGGCCGCCCTGGGGCAAGAGTTGACGATTCCTGAGATTGCCCAGTCGATTGTTTTGACGCGTATGTCGATGAAGTCGACCTCCATGCCTGCTGGGGAGACCCTTGAGAATTTTGCCATCTCTGGCGCAACGCTCGCAATTCACCTCGCGATTCGCAATATGCGTGAGATTGAAAGGGTTTTAATCCCGCATTACGGGGCCGATTGCCCGGTCGTGGTCGCTTACCGGGCCAGTTGGCCCGATCAGATCATCATCCGTAGCACTCTTAGCGATATTCGCAAGAAAGTGCGGGATGCGAAAATCACCCGAACAGCCTTGATCTTGGTGGGGCCTGCGCTGAAAGAGCAGCAAGATTTTGTGGATTCTGCGCTCTATCATCCAGATATGGAACATGTGCTGCGCAATCGCAAAACTCCGGCGGCTTGAGCGCCTTCAAAAAACGCTTCACATTTTAGTGACTGCCTTGACCGTCGCGGTTTTCCCGCGCAGGCTATTGGTTAAGGAGATGTTAAAATGACAACATTTTTGCCGAAAGAAGTGGCGGAGGGTTTGGAAGCGGCCCGTAAGCAGGCGCTGCGAAAGAAGAGCCGATTGCGGGTGCAGGCCGGCACGGAGATTTTTACGGTTCTGAAATATTGGGACAGCGGATTTTCAGTGGACTTGCAAGATGCGCCGCAGTTGCGCGGTCTTGTGGACCTCTACGACGGCAGCCGCCATCTGTATCAATGTTTGATCGTCGCCTCTGAGGAAGAGGGCGGGGAGATGCGCTATGAGTTCAAGCGCAACACCCGTGCCGTTGACAGTGCGCCACTGGACTTTGAGCGGGATGCCAATAAGCCTGTGGCCTTGATTGGCCGCAGTTAACCTGACTGGCGGCTATTGGAGATCCGAAAAAGCCTCCTGCATGGCTGCAACCGCCCGCTCGACATTGGCGCGCTGCGTGCCGATGTTAAAGCGCAGGAAGCTTTCGCCACCTGTGCCGAAGGTTGGCCCGTGGTTGACGGCGATTTTGGCCCGTTTTTGCACCCGATCGATGGCCTCCTGTAAAGGCATGCCCGTGCCAGAGACATCCACCCACGCCAGATAGGTGGCTTCAAGAGGCATGGATGTTAAGCCGGGAATGGCATTGATCCCAGCGTCGAAAATCTTGCGGTTTCCATCGAGGTAGACCAGCAATTCATCCACCCATTGCGCCCCTTTTGGCGAATAGGCTGCGGTAATCATATGCAGGCCAAAGGAATTTGGGGACAGTCCGAGCGCCTGCGTCCGTTTGGCAAAACGGGCGCGTAAATTTGGATCTTCAATGATAACATTGCCCGAATGCCCCCCTGCAATATTGAAGGTCTTGCTCGCCGCAGTCATCATAATCAAGCGATCTGAAATTCCGTCAATCAGTGCCATGGCTGTGTGTTTCGCGCCGAAGGTCAGATCGTGGTGGATTTCATCACTGACCAAAAGCAGATCATGTTTGATGCAAAATTCTGCCACCTGTTGAAGTTCCGCGTGGCTCCATACCCGCCCGCCAGGATTATGCGGCGAGCAAAGGATGACCATTTTCGCATGGGGCGGCAGGGCGGCGTCATAGCTGTCGAAATCCATCTCATAGCGGCCATTGTTTTGCACCAGTGGCAATTCGATCACCTCGCGGTCATTGGCGCGGATCACTTTGGCGAAGGAATGATAGACCGGGGTGAATAGAACCACGCCGTCGCCTGGCTCTGTGAACGTATCCACACAAAGCGCCGTGCCATTCACCAGCCCATGGGTGGTGAAAATACCGCCGCGGGGCACCTCCCAGCCGTGACGATGTTTCATCCACCAGGCAATAGCGTCGAGATATTTGCTATCATCGCCAAAATAGCCGTAGATCCCATGCTCTGTAAGCCTAGCCAGACTGTTTGCCACCGCTTCTGGCGGACGAAAATCCATATCCGCCACCCACATTGCCAAACCATCGTCGGGCGATACGCCATAGAGCGGCTCCATCATATCCCATTTGGAGGAGTGGGTGTTGCGGCGGTCAATCTGGGTGTCAAAGGTCATGGAAAATCCTAATATTTTCGCGCAAGGTTACTGTGAAAAGGCTAAAGATCAAGCGCTGGGTAGAGCTGGCACGCAAATTGCGGCAAGAATCTTTGATGCGGCAATTGCGCTATGGGTCGGCATTGAATATCACACCGTTATGACAATACGCCCCATAATAATCCATCCCGATCCGCGCTTGAAAAAGACGGCGGCGCCCGTGGCTGAGGTGACCCCCGCTATTGAGCATTTGGCTGAGGATATGCTTGAAACCATGTATGATGCACCGGGCATCGGATTGGCTGCGCCGCAAATCGGCGTGATGAGCCGCGTGTTCGTTATGGATTGCGTGAAAGAGGAAGGGGCCGCACCAGCGCCGATGGTTCTGATGAATCCGGTCATCACCTGGGTCTCTGAGGAGTTGAGCACCTATGAAGAGGGCTGCCTGTCCATTCCAGAGCAATATGGTGAGGTGGAACGGCCTGCCGAAATTGACATGCAATGGCTGGGCCTCGACGGGAAAACCCATACACAAAGATTCGATGGGCTTTGGGCCACTTGCGCGCAGCATGAGCTGGATCATCTGAACGGCAAGCTGTTCATTGATTACTTCAAACCGATGCGCCGCCAACTTATCACCCGTAAGATGCAGAAATTCAAACGTGAGCAGGCCCGGTCATGAGCCGAAGCCTTGTGCCTTGGCCGCACCCTTGCTTGCGACGGCCCGCAGACCCGATTGAGAAAATCAGCCCGGAAATTGAAGAGATTTGGCGCGATATGATTGCGGAGATGGAAGCTATGCCTGGCGTCGGTTTGGCCGCGCCGCAATTGGGCATTGGGTTGCGGTTGGCGGTGGTGGATGCCTCTTTGGCGCGCGGCGAGGTTCTGCGCATGGCCAATCCCGAGATACTGCACGTATCTGCCAAGCTTGAGATGGGCGAAGAGGCCAGCCCTAATCTGCCCTATGTCTCCGCGCAGATCAAACGCCCGCGCGGCGTGACGGTGCGCTATATGGACGAAGCTGGCGCTTGCCAGGAAAAAGATCTGGTTGGCCTCTGGGCCCGCTCGATGCTCCATCAAGTCGATCACCTCAATGGGCGGATGTATTTTGACAATCTCTCCAAGCTCAAGCGCGATATGCTGATCAAAAAGGCTCGAAAACTATGCGCGTAGTCTTTATGGGCACGCCCGATTTTTCGATCGCCGCTTTGCGGGCCTTGGCTGAGGCGGGGCATGAGATCGCAGCTGTCTACAGCCAACCGCCGCGCAAATCCGGCCGGGGGCAAAAACGTCGTCCGTCGCCGATGCAAGCCTATGCCGAGTGCCAAGGATGGACGGTCTTTACACCTAAAAACTTCCGTGATCCGGCTGAACTGGCCAATTTTGCGGCTCTTGAGGCGGATATCGCCGTGGTGGTGGCTTACGGGTTGATCTTGCCACAAGTGCTTTTGGATGCCCCGCACTTTGGATGTTTGAATATTCATGCCAGCCTTCTGCCGCGTTGGCGCGGTGCGGCGCCGATGCATAGGGCAATTATGGCTGGGGATGCGCAGACTGGGGTGTGTATCATGCAGATGGATGCGGGTCTGGACACCGGGCCGGTGCGTCTGCGCCGCGCGCTGGATATTGCGGCGCAAGAGACCACAGCCGAGCTGCATGATCGCCTTGCCGCGCTGGGCGCTGCGGCGATTGTGGATGTTTTGGCCGATTTGCCGGGTCATCCGCCCGAAGTGCAACCTGATGTCAACATTTGCTATGCACAGAAAATCGACAAATCTGAGGCACGCATTGACTGGACGCGGCCGGCGCTTGAGGTGGACCGGCAAATTCGCGCCCTGTCTCTCTTTCCCGGTGCCTGGTGTGAACTGGCGGGACAGCGGATGAAACTTTTGGCCTCCCAAACGGGCCAAGGCTCTGGTGCCCCGGGGCAGGTGTTTGGTGGGTTTGAAGTGGCCTGCGGTCAGGGATCAGTGATCATCACGCGGCTGCAACTGGCGGGCAAAACCGCGCAAACCGCCGCTGAGTTTCTACAAGGCCATGCTCTGCCCGAACAGCTCACCTAAGCCCAGCGGATCAGGCCGATGATGGCGGATCCGGCGTAGAAGGCCTGAAGCAGCAAAAAGGTCCAACGGCGGTCAATCACAGCCCAGGCGGCAAAAAGGCTGGCTGAGATGAACAGCAGGGAGAACCCTAAAATTTCATTGCCTGTATTCGAGGCAATGAGTAACGCGTAGACCATCGCCAAAACTGATCCAGAGATTTCAAAAACGGAGGTGAGTTTTCGTTTATTATACATTTCGTGCTTTCTGCCCTGCGGACCTAGTCCTTGAATGGTGCCATGCCGGCACGGGCCATTTCATCGGCTAATTCGTTTTGCGGATGCCCCGCATGGCCCTTGACCCACTCCCAAGTGACCTGATGCCGAGCTTGGGCGGCATCCAATTGTTTCCAGAGGTCTTCATTCTTGACCGGCTTTTTTGCCGCGGTTTTCCAGCCGTTTTTCTTCCAGCCGAAAATCCATTTGGTAACGCCATCTTTGACGTAAACGCTGTCGGTGACGATTGTGATTGCCGAGCGTCGGGACAGGGCTTCAAGAGCGGAGATCGCCGCCATGAGCTCCATACGATTGTTGGTTGTCTCTTTCGCCCCGCCTTTGAGTTCGCGCTGCTTAGTCACCGTGTCGCCCGTTTTGGCCTGCATCACCACACCCCAGCCGCCTGGGCCGGGATTGCCACTGCAGGCACCGTCGGTATAGGCGATTAGATCATGCATGGGCGGCCATCATGATGAAGGGTTCCACATCTCCGGCCAGCCCTTTTTCCTGCCCCTCGCGCTCGAAGGTGAGGGTGAAGCCGGCTTGCGTTAAAATATCTTTCAGCTCTTGGGCGGTGTAATAGGTATAAAAGCGCCCGAGCTTATCGCGCCTCTCGCCAGTACCAAGTTTCATGGCCAGGTAAAAACTCCCGCCGGGGCGTAGCGAAGCGTAGCAGGCTTGAATATGGCGTTTGAAATCAGCGCGTTTCGCATGCAGCAGCGAAAAATTGGCGTAAATGCCATGATATGTGGCCTGTGACGGCAAGTCATCAAATGTGGCCTGCCGCGCCGTCACACCTGGGTGTTTGCTGGCAGCAGCAGCCATCTCTGCGCTGCCATCAATGGCCTCGACATCGCAGCCGTGCCGCGCCATTTCCGCAGCTGCGAGACCTGGTCCACAGCCCAAATCCAAAACCCGCCCGCCCGCTGGGACAGCTTTGATGAAGGCTAATAATGATTTACTGGGTGGTGCTTGGGTCAACCGTAGGTAATCATCAATTTTGCCGTCATAGACGTCGAGCGTTTGCGCATCAGCCATGGGAGGAGGCTCCGACCTCCCGCAGGATGCGCGGCACCTTGAAACTGACGTTTTCTTTTGCGGTTTCGACGGTTTTGATTGTGACCGAATAATGGCCCGAAAAGGCGTCGATCACCTCTTGGATCAAGATATCTGGCGCAGAGGCGCCAGCTGTGATGCCGATGGTCTTGACCCCATCTAAAGCGCGCCAGTCGATATCTGTGGCGCGCTGCACCAATTGCGCATAGCCGCATCCGGCGCGCGAGGCCACTTCGACGAGACGCTTGGAATTGGAAGAATTAGGAGCCCCGACCACCAAAAGCGCCTCGCAGAGCGGGGCAATGGCTTTGACCGCCTCTTGACGATTTGTCGTGGCGTAGCAAATGTCTTCTTTATGCGGTCCAGTGATATTTGGAAAACGGCGTTGTAGGGCGGCGACAACCCCGGCTGTATCATCTACCGATAGGGTGGTTTGAGTGATATAGGCCAGCCGATCTGGGTCACGCACGGCGACGCTTTCAACATCCGCTTCGCTTTCCACCAACAGCACTTCGCCATGGGGTAATTGCCCCATGGTGCCGATTGTTTCGGGATGGCCTGCGTGGCCAATCATGATCATTTGAAGGCCGTTCTCACTGTGGCGTTCTGCTTCAATGTGGACTTTGCTCACCAACGGGCAGGTGGCATCGACATAGATCATATTGCGGGCCTGCGCGGCGCTTGGAACAGATTTTGGCACACCATGCGCCGAGAAAATTACTGGGCGATCATCCGGACACTCGATCAGCTCTTGCACGAATATGGCACCCTGCGCGCGCAAACTGTCGACAACAAATTTATTGTGCACAATCTCGTGGCGCACAAAGACCGGGGCACCCCATTTTTTCAGAGCCATTTCGACGATTTTTATTGCACGATCGACCCCCGCACAAAAACCTCTTGGCGCGGCAAGATACAGTTTGAGCTCAGGTTTTGTCATGGTCACGATCCTTTGCTCGGCACGTTAAATGTGCCGAGCAAGATCGTCCAGAGCTTGGGACGAATTATTCGGCTCCCGCCGGGGCCACAAGGTCATCTGTTTCGCGCGCTGGGCGACCAACCACGTCACGCAATGCATCCAATTCGATGAAATTGTCGCATTGGCGCCGCAATTCATCGGCAATCATCGGAGGTTGGCTGCGAATTGTGGAGACCACGGATACGCGCACGCCCTGGCGTTGCACGCTTTCGACCATAGGCCGGAAGTCGCCATCGCCTGAGAAAAGCACGATATGGTCAACATGTGGCGCCAGTTCCATGGCGTTTACAGTCAACTCGATGTCCATATTGCCCTTGATTTTTCGACGGCCTTGGCTGTCGGTAAACTCTTTTGCAGCCTTCGTGACCATGGTGAAGCCGTTGTAATTCAGCCAATCAACCAAAGGTCGAATCGGTGAATATTCATCGTTCTCCAAAAGCGCGGTATAATAGAATGCCCGCAGCATTTTTCCCCGGCTTGTGAATTCTTGGCGAAGCAGTTTGTAGTCGATGTCGAAGCCCAAGGACTTCGCGGCCGCGTATAGATTTGCGCCATCAATAAACAGCGCTAAGCGCTCGTCGCGGTAAAACATATCAAATATATCCCTTTAAAGCCCCGAGAGCTACGATATGCGTAAGTTGCAGCCCAGGCCATGTTAAGATAGTGATTAAAATAGTTTATGTAAATGTCACCCATGCAAAATAAAATAAAAATTCATCAAAAAACCGCACTGGTCGCAATGGGCGGCAATTTGGAGTCTGAAATGGGCCCGCCGCATGTGACTTTGGGATATGGGTTGGCGTCACTTCGTTTAATGACCAATAGCCTCCTGCGAAAAAGTAAATATTTCGTTTCGCCCTGTTTTCCTGTTGGATATGGCCCTGATTACGTCAATGCGGCGGTTGCATTTCAGTTTCAGGGCGAATCATACGAGCTATTGGCTATTTTGCACAGCATCGAGGCCAACTTCGGGCGCCGCAGATCCCAGCGATGGGGTGGCAGGGTGTTGGATCTGGATTTACTGGCCTTTGGAGACGAAATCGCACCAACGGTTGAGATCTATGCGGCCTGGCGCGACAAGCCCCTGTCTGAGCAGATGTCCCAAACCCCGCAAGAGTTGATCCTACCACATCCGCGGATGCAGGACAGAGCCTTTGTTTTAGGGCCGCTGATGGATGTCGCGCCCGATTGGTGCCACCCGGTGTTGGGTCTCACGGTAGGCCAGATGTATGACCGATTACCAGCTGAAGACCGCGCGGCCCTTAAGACATTGCCTTAGGCGCGGGCCGCTGGTGAGACGGCGCGATTCACCCTTGCGTTTTTTGGCATTCGCTCCTAAGTAGCGTACTTCATCACAGGTGCAGGAGATCAGGCATGGCGCGTGTCACAGTTGAAGATTGTGTAGACAAGGTTCCAAATCGTTTTGATCTGGTCATGTTGGCGGCCCATCGGGCGCGCGAAATCGCCAGCGGGTCTCCGGTGACTGTAGACCGCGACAACGACAAAAACCCTGTCGTTTCCCTGCGTGAAATTGCTGATGAAACGCAAATGGTAGATGATTTGCTTGAGCGGTTGATTGAAAGCAATCAAACTCAAATCGAAGTTGACGAGCCGGAAGAAGACTCCATGGCTTTGTTAATGGGCGGTGAGCCGGACAAGCCGGCTGAAGACGATTTGAATGATGAAAAATTGCTGCGTGCTTTGATGGAAGCTCAAGGCCAACGTTAAGGAAATGCAGGCATGATCACAGCCGATGACCTGATCGGTCTGATCCGCGCCTACAATCCGTCAACCAACGCCGAGCAGATTGCGCAAGCCTATCGCTTCTGTCAGGAAATGCACGAGGGACAGTTTCGCCGGTCTGGCGAACCCTATTACACCCATCCTGCAGCCGTTGCCCGCATTTTGGCCGATCAGCATCTTGACGATGCGTCGATCATCACTGCGCTGTTGCATGACACGATTGAAGATACCAAGGCGAGCTTTGCGGACCTAGAGCACTTGTTCGGCCGTGAGGTGGCTGAACTGGTCGATGGGGTGACAAAGCTCACCAATTTGCAACTCTCCTCCAGAGTGAACAAGCAGGCGGAAAATTTCCGCAAGCTCATCATGGCCACATCAAAAGATATTCGAGTGACTTTGGTTAAATTGGCGGATCGGCTGCATAACATGCGCACCATCCGTTCGATGACGCCGGAAAAACAGCAACAAAAAGCTCTGGAAACGATGGATATTTATGCGCCATTGGCCGGGCGCATGGGGATGCATTGGCTGCGTGAAGAGCTGGAAGATTTGGCGTTTCAAGTGCTCAATCCTGACGGGCGCAAGTCCATTATTCGCCGTTTTATCAAGTTGCAAAACGAAACTGGCGACGTGGTACAACAGATCAAAGGCGACTTGCTCGAGGAACTGGACCGTGCGGAGCTTGAGGGTGCGAAAATTCAAGGTCGGGCTAAAAAACCCTATTCGATTTGGCGCAAGATGCAAAATAAAGAGCTGTCCTTCTCGCGCTTGTCAGATATTTACGGGTTTCGGGTCATTGTGGATCATGAATCTGATTGCTACCGGATTTTAGGGCTGATCCATCAGCGATGGCGGGCGGTCCCGGGGCGGTTTAAAGATTATATCAGCCAGCCCAAAACCAATGGCTACCGCAGCATTCACACCACTGTTTCGGGGCGCAATGCCCGCCGCGTGGAGGTGCAAATCCGCACCAAATCGATGCATCAAGTGGCAGAAAAAGGCGCGGCCGCGACTTGGTCTTATAGAGACGGGGCGCGGGTGGATAATCCCTTTGCTTTGGATCCTTCGACTTGGATTTCATCGCTGACAGAGCGATTTAGCTCCGAAGGTGACGATGGGGAATTTCTCGAAGCGTTCAAATTGGAAATGTACACCGACCAAGTATTTTGCTTTTCACCCAAAGGCGATGTCATCAAACTGCCGCGTGGCGCTACGCCCATTGATTTTGCCTATGCCATTCATACACGCATTGGCGCGGCCTGTGTCTCGGCGAAGGTTGATGGTCTTCGCGTGCCGCTCTGGACGCGCTTGCGCAATGGGCAATCTGTACAGATCATCACTGCTGAGGGGCAAACCCCGCCGGCCAGCTGGATTGATATCGTCGCCACCGGCCGGGCGAAAACAGCCATCCGCCGCAGCCTGCGCGAATTTGACCGTGAGAAATTTATCAAACTGGGGCAAGAATTTGCACGGGTAGCCTTCGAGAATGTCAACAAGAAGGCCTCCGACCGTGCTTTGAAAACCGCAGCGAAACACTATGGCTTGCCAAGTGCAGATGAGCTTTTGGCCCGACTTGGCAGCTCCGAAATCGCCGCGCGCGACGTGGTGGCGGAGCTCTACCCAAATCTAAAGGTGCGCGACGCTGATGAGGTCGGGCCGGCGGTTGCTTTGATCGGGTTGGAGCCAGGACAAAAGTTTACCCATGGCGCCTGTTGCGACCCCCTGCCCGGAGAGCGCATTGTTGGGATCATTTTCAAAGGTCATGGTGTCGTGGTTCACACTATAGATTGCCCAAACCTATTGCATTATGAAACCCAAATGGACCGCTGGTTAGATCTGCATTGGCGGGACGGGCAGCATGCCGCGACCAATCCGGCGCAGATCATCACCACCATTTTGAATGGCACAGGCGTAATGGGGCGGATTTGCACATTGATCGGCGATCAGAATGCCAATATCTCTGACATTCACTTTTTGGACCGCAAGCCGGACTATTTCAAACTGCTCGTCGAATTGGAACTTAGGGATGTGTCACAATTGCACATGGTGCTCACGGCGCTGGAGGCAGAGAGTGATGTGGCAGAAGTCAGCCGTCACCGCAATCCCGAACTCGGGCGGGACATCGACGCTATGAACGGTGAGTGGGGCGAAATTGGTGTTTAAGCGTCGTGAAAAGCGTGGGCTGCCCAGGGCGCTTTGGGAATGGGTCTACCCAAGGGGGGGCTGGGCCCGCGCCTATTCTTATATCACACACCGTTTGCGCCGCCTGCCAGGAACGCCGGAGGAAATCGCGCGTGGCGTGGCGATAGGCGTGTTCACCTCTTTCACTCCGTTTTACGGGTTACATTTTCTTCTGGCTTGGGTGCTCGCGCTTGTATTGCGGGCCAATGTCCTCGCCTCGCTGTTGGGAACATTTTTCGGCAACCCGCTGACCTATATCCCCATTGGCGTAACGGCGCTTGGTTTTGGTCATGCGTTTCTGGGCAAGCGACCAGAGAGCGATCTGCACTTGGGTTTAGGAGAAATGTTTGCGCGCGCGGTGTCGGAATTGGGTGCAAATATCGTTGCTTTCTTCATGCAAACCGGCGGAGATTGGACGTATTTGGTCGAATTTTGGCACACGGTGTTTTTCCCCTGGATGATCGGCGGGGTGGTGCCGGGAATCATATCAGGGCTGGTGATTTATGCTATTACTGTTCCCGCTATTCGCGTGTATAAAAGCCGCCGAAAAGGTCAATTAGCGGCCAAATTTGCAGAGTTACGCCGCAAGACGCTCCTTAAACGAGAAGATGACTCTGGTGTCTAAGGTGAAAACAGGAAGATAAGATTATGTCCATTGAGCAACGCCTCGGCGTCAATATTGATCACGTGGCCACTTTACGCAACGCAAGGGGCGGCGCTTATCCGGATCCTCTGCGCGCAGCCTTGATGGCCGAGGCCGCCGGGGCTGATGGTATTACCGCACATCTGCGTGAGGATCGTCGGCATATTCGCGATGCAGACATTGACGCTTTGATTGGCGCATTGCGCATTCCTTTGAATTTCGAAATGGCCGCAACAGCAGAAATGCACGCCATAGCCCTGCGCCATAATCCGCATGCGGTTTGTCTCGTGCCTGAAAAACGCGCGGAGCGGACCACCGAGGGCGGTCTGGATGTGGCGGCAGATCAGGACCGTCTGCGTGATTTCATAGCGCCTCTGGTTGAAGCGGGATGCCGCGTGTCGCTGTTCGTAGCCGCAGAAGATCAACAATTACAAGCCAGTGCGGAGGTGGGAGCTGCGGTGGTTGAGCTGCATACGGGCGCCTATTGCGACTTCCATGCCGCGGGCAATCACCTGGGCGCAGATGAGGAATTGGCGCGGATCACCCGCAGTGCACGGTTTGCAGCCGAGCTGGGTCTGGAGGTGCATGCCGGCCATGGCTTGAGCTACGAAACAGTGGCCCCCATAGCTGCTCTGCCCGAGGTGGCCGAGCTGAACATTGGACATTTTTTGATCGGAGAATCTATCTTTTTGGGTCTGGGCCCGGCCATTGCCGAAATGCGTCGCTTGATGCAAAACGCCCGTCTATGATTTTAGGCATCGGTACAGATTTGGCGAATATTGAGCGGATCCAAGGCACATTGGATCGCTTTGGCGATCGGTTTAAAAACCGGGTCTTTACGCAGGTTGAGCAACGCAAGGCAGAGGCGCGCAAAGATGTGGCGGGCACTTATGCCAAACGTTGGGCGGCGAAAGAGGCTTGTTCAAAGGCGCTTGGAACGGGGTTGGCTATGGGTATCAGTTGGAAAGACATGGCTGTCACCAACATGCGGAGCGGCCAACCAGTGATGGCCGTCACGGGCTGGGCTGCCGAGCGTTTGGCGCAGATGACGCCCGCCGGTCATACGGCGGTGATCCATTGTACTTTGACCGATGATCACCCATGGGCACAGGCTTTTGTGGTGATTGAAGCGCGCCCAACTGAGGGCGGGGCAACTTGACTCTCGACCGTAAGCGCCGCACATAGCCCTAAATCAAATCCCGAGGATGTTATGGACGACATTGAAGAAAAAAGCTTTGCTGCGAGTGTGATAGAGACGGTCAAAACTGTGGTCTATGCCCTGCTGATTGCTGGGGTGTTTCGCACCTTGTTTTTTCAACCCTTTTGGATCCCGTCCGGCTCAATGAAAGACAGCCTTTTGATTGGGGATTTCCTATTCGTCAACAAAATGGCTTATGGGTACTCCTATGCCTCCTGTCCTAAAATTCAAATCGCCAGCCTTGGCTTAAATATCGATGCGGATGATTTTTGTGGCTTCATCGAAGACCGTGATGCGCGGATTTTGGGTGGCGCGCCTGAGCGCGGCGATGTGGTGGTGTTTCGCCATCCGGTGACCGGAGCCGATTACATCAAACGTTTGGTTGGTCTTCCGGGTGATAAAATCCAAATGCAAGGCGGGGTGTTGCAGATCAATGGCACGCCGGTTGCACGCAAACAGGTAGAGTATTTCGTTGAAACCTTTGAGCCACAAGGCTCGCAGCGCAACCGGCCTGTCTGTTCCAATGGTGCCGTAGGGCTGGGCGCAGATTGCATCAAGCAAAAATACATTGAGACCCTGCCCAATGGCGTCGCACATAGCGCGTTGGACACGTTTGACCAAGATTCGATGCGCCTTGGTGGGCGCATGAATTTGGATACAACAAAAGTCTACACCGTACCGGACGGGCATTTCTTTTTTATGGGAGATAATCGCGACAATTCTTCTGACAGCCGCGTGCCGCAGACCATTGGCGGCGTCGGCTTCGTGCCTCTAAAAGACATCGTCGGACGGGCCGACCGTATTTTGTTTTCTTCTGCCGGAGCCTCAATTTTGGCTTTCTGGACCTGGCGCAGCGATCGTTATTTCAAGGCAATTGATTAAATGCTCTCTATGTTCCAGGTCGCGTAATGATCAAGCTTTCTTCCGAGTTACGCCAGTTTTCAGCCGATATCGGTTACGAGTTTAAAGATCCGGGGCTCCTGATTACAGCCCTGACTCATTCCAGCATCTCCTCTGCAACCCGCTCGGATAACGAACGGCTCGAGTTTTTGGGCGACCGGGTGCTGGGGCTCGTGATGGCGCAGGCCTTGTTGGATCTGGACGCGAAGGCAACTGAGGGCCAATTGGCACCGCGTTTTAATGCTCTGGTGCGCAAGGAAACCTGTGCAGATGTGGCGCGCTCAATTGGTATTGGCAATCTGTTGAAATTAGGCCGCTCTGAGATGATTAGCGGCGGGCGCCGCAAGGAAGCCCTGTTGGGCGATGCGATGGAAGCACTGATTGCAGCGGTGTATCGCGATGGTGGTTTTGCCGAAGCGCAGGCGGTGATCGTGCGCCTGTGGAATAAGCGGATCACCTCTGTCAAGGCCGATGCGCGCGATCCAAAGACCGCTTTGCAAGAATGGGCGCAGGCCCGCAAAGGCCCTCCGCCGAATTATGTGGAACTGTCCCGTTCTGGCCCGGATCATGCGCCGCAATTTGAGATTGAAGTGAGATTACATTCTGGCGAATCGGCGCAGGCCAAAGCTGGGTCGAAACGCCAAGCCGAACAGGCTGCGGCAAAAATATTGTTGGAAAGGTTAGGGGCATGAGCACACGCGCCGGATTTGTTGCCCTGATTGGGGAACCCAATGCAGGGAAATCAACCCTGCTCAACCGTATGGTGGGGGCAAAGGTTTCGATAGTCACCCATAAGGTGCAGACGACCCGCGCCCGCATCCGCGGTGTCGCACTTGAGGGCGAGGCGCAAATTGTATTCGTGGACACCCCGGGTATTTTCCGCCCCAAACGTCGTTTGGATCGCGCGATGGTGAAATCCGCCTGGGGCGGGGCTGCTGATGCTGACCTGACGGTATTTTTGATCGAAGCGCATCGCGGTGTCACAGAGGGCGTGGATGCAATCATGGAAGCGCTTAAGGATCTTCCGAAAGGAAAATCAATTGCCTTAGCGATTAACAAAATCGACAAGGTGCAGGCTGCAGAGCTATTGGCTTTGACCAAGGCGATGAATGAGGCGTTTGGTTTTGTTGAGACTTTCCTGATTTCTGCGGAAAAGGGCCATGGCTGCGCAGCATTGAAGACTTGGATTGCTGGTGAATTGCCGGAAAGCCCTTGGCTTTATCCTGAAGACCAAATTGCCGATCTGCCGCTGCGCATGCTGGCGGCAGAGACCACACGAGAAAAATTGACCCTACGTTTGCACCAAGAATTGCCCTATCAGCTGACCGTTGAGACGGAGGCTTGGGAGGAGCGTAAAGATGGCTCGTGTAAAATTGACCAGCTGATCTATGTGATGCGTGATGGCCATAAAGGCATTGTGCTTGGCAAGGGTGGCGAGACGATCAAAGCTGTATCCACTCAAGCCCGGACGGAATTGGAAGAGTTTTTGGGCCGCAAGGTGCATTTGTTTTTACAGGTTAAAGTGCGTCCGAACTGGTTGGAAGACAAAGAACGTTACGAGGAAATGGGCCTCGATTTTCGTGACGGAAACGAATGATCCGCCTGACCAGCGATATTTGGGTCGCTGCCTATCTGACGCGCCTGCGCCTTGCTGATATTCCGGCCTTTGTGGTCCAGCGGGGAGATGCAACGGCGGGGGCGGTTTTGGTTAAGCTCAACCTGCTGGACGGGCAAGGCATCGTTTTTCAGCGCTCTTTTGATTTGCAAAGCGGTGCACGCAATTGGGTGGAGCTGATTTCGGGAGAGGAGGCTGACTTGGACCTTGCGATTGGCCGTCAGCGGGACTTTGATCCTGACGTTTGGGTGATTGAAGTCGAAGACCGGCTTGGGCGCCATTTGCTCGATGAGCCTGGTTTGAGCGAATAGCCTAGGGGCCCGGCAAATCGCTTAACATTCGGCAGCCCTCTGGATAGACTGGTCCGGTACGCGGCCAATACTAGGTCATTGCTGTCTGCCGCGGGTAAGTTAGGGTCTATGTTTTGATAGAATGGCGGGATGAAGGGGTTTTATTGGCTGTGCGTAAGCATGGTGAAGCGGCCGTCATCGTTGAGGTTTTTACAGAACATCATGGGAAACATGCGGGTGTAGTGCGCGGTGGCGCTGGGCGAAGGCAAGGCCCTATTTTGCAACCTGGTGGTCAATTTGAGGTGGTCTGGAAAGCCAGGCTTGAAGAGCACATGGGTGCATTCACGGTTGAACCTATGCGCAGCCGGGCAGCACAAGTGATGGCGGATCCTTTGGCCTTGGCCGGTTTGACATCTGTTGTTGGGCTTTTGAACTTTGCTCTGCCAGAGCGCGCGCAGCATGGGGCACTCTATAGCGCCTCGATCAATCTTTTGGATTTGATCTGCGTCACAGAGGCTTGGCCTTTGGCCTATTTACACTGGGAAATGCAGCTGTTGGAGGATTTGGGCTTTGGTCTGGATCTCAGCTGTTGTGCGGTGTCTGGAACCACCGAGGATTTGGCCTATGTGTCTCCGAAATCTGGTCGGGCTGTGGCCGCACATCACGCGGGGCGCTGGAAGACGCAGCTGTTGCCGCTTGCGCCTTGTATGATCGGGCAAAGTGTTGCGGATAATGGCGAGATTGCCGCCGGGTTACGCACCACTGGGCATTTTTTGGAAAAATGGTTGGCGCCATCGCTTGGTGATCGGGGATTGCCCTTAGCGCGACAGCGGCTGGTCGAGAGATTGTTCCGCATAGCCGGCTTAGAGCAGGGTCCAAGCGGCGAGGCCAACCACGAGTAGCATTGACAGGGCCATGGATATGTTGATCGCTCGTTGCGCGTTAGGCGAGAGGTTGAGCCGCTTGAGCGAGACGCCAAAAAGGACCCAAATCACATGGATTGGCACCCAAATCATATTTAGAATGACAAATTTTATGGCCACTTCACTCCAATAGGCGTCCTCATAGATTGGAAATCCGGTGATTAAAGCGGTCAGCACCGCATAGGCTTTCGGGTTGATGGGCTGCAAGAGCAAACCGGCCATGAGCCTGGGCGGGGTTTCGGATCTAATGAAAGCCACTTGCGCGCCAGCGAAAGCAATCCGGCTTGCCAAATACAGCAGATACAAAAACGACACTGCCATTAATGTGATCCGCAGCCACGGAGTGTCGAGCACGAAGGCTGACAGGCCCGCGGCGACGGCCGCATAAACCAAGGCCTGCCCAATACAGAGCCCAGCCACGTAGCGGAGCCCCGCCGCAGCTCCAAACCCAGCACCGACACCGGCGGCGGACAGAACTCCGGGGCCGGGGGTGGCAAGCATCAGGACTATGGCAAGTGCAAATGTAATCATGCGCTGACCCTAAGGCCAAAGTCCGAAGGTGACCAGCGCCGTAGATCGCATCTCAGAGGAATTGGCGATTGTACCGGCACGGCAATGCGCTACACTCATTTCTAAACTTAGGAGAGCGTGATGAATAAGACTGTTGTGATCAAAGAATTCGGGGGTTCGGATCAACTAAAAATTGTGGATATGCCAGCCGGAGAACCCGGTGATGGGCAGGTGCGCATCGCTCATAAAGCCTGCGGGCTCAATTATATAGACGTCTATCAGCGCACGGGACTTTACCCTCTGCCCTTGCCTCAGGCCCTTGGCATGGAGGCGGCCGGTGTGATTGAAGCTGTGGGGGCAGGTGTCACCCATGTGAAGGTTGGGGACCGTGTGGCCTATGCCTCTATGCCGCCGGGCTCTTATTGTGAGCGGCGCGTGATGCCGGCGGCGCAGGTTTGTCCTTTGCCCGACGAAATCAGCTTCGAGCAGGGCGCGGCGATGATGCTTCAGGGCATGACGGTGCAATATCTCTTTCATCGCACCACGCCGCTGCATAAAGGCGACACAGTTCTGTTTCATGCAGCAGCAGGCGGCGTCGGTTTAATTGCCTGCCAATGGGCTAAGTCTGAGGGCATTACCCTGATTGGCACCGCTGGCAGCGATGAAAAATGCCAATTGGCTTTGCACCATGGGGCCACCCATTGCATCAACTATATGTCAGAAAACTTCGAAGAGAAGGTCAATGAATTAACCGGGGGTGCGGGGGTTGATGTGGTGATGGATTCTGTGGGTGAGAGCACTTTTGAAGGCTCCCTCAATAGCCTCAAACCGCTGGGCATGATGATCACTTTCGGCAATGCTTCGGGTCCAGTGCCGCCGTTCAACTTGGCCCAATTGGGGGCGAAAGGTTCGCTGAAAATCACCCGCCCGACGCTCTTTACTCATATTGGCAAGCATGAAGATTGCCAGGAGATGGCGCGGCATTTATTTTCGAAGGTCACATCTGGCGATGTAAAAATTGTGATTGGTCAAGAGTTTGCTTTGGAAGATGTCACAGCGGCGCATGATGCGTTGGAGGCGCGCCTCACAACTGGGTCGACCATCCTAACAGTCTAGGCGTTCTGTTTGTCCCTGCCACAACTTTTCTAGGCTGGCAGGGGCAAGGGCTTTGCTTCAATAGGAGCGCGGTAGATCCAAAACATGTTCTGCGAGATAGGACAGGATCAAATTCGTTGAGATCGGTGCCACTTGATAGAGCCGCGTTTCTCTAAATTTGCGCTCAACATCATACTCTTCAGCAAAGCCAAACCCACCATGGGTTTGTACCGCAACATTCGCGGCTTCATTTGAGGCATCGGCTGCCAGCATTTTGGCCATATTGGCCTCAGCGCCGGGATTGCCACCGTTTTCGTAGAGGGCCAGCGCCTCTTTCACCATCAACTCAGCGGCGCGCATATTTGCATAGGCCTTGGCAATGGGAAATTGTATGCCTTGGTTTTGCCCGATCGGGCGATCAAAGACTTGGCGATCTTTGGCATAGGCCACCGAGTGTTCGATAAACCATTTCGCATCGCCAATACATTCAGAGGCAATCAAAATGCGTTCGGCATTCATGCCTGAGAGGATATAGCGAAATCCTTTGCCTTCTTCGCCGATCAAGTTTTCCGCCGGCACGCGGAGATTGTCAAAAAAGACCTCTGTGGTCGCATGGTTCATCATGGTGCGGATCGGCTGTAGGGTGAGACCGTTGCCCAGTGCTTCGCGCATGTCGACCAGCAAAACAGAAAGACCTTGGGTCTTCTTCATCCCCTCTTCCAGCGGTGTCGTGCGCGCCAAAAGCAACATGAGGTCGGAATGCTCTGCTCGGCTGGTCCAAATTTTCTGCCCGTTGATGACATAATTGGACCCATCTCGCTTGGCGGTGGTGCGCAATGCGCCTGTATCGGTACCTGAGCTGGGCTCGGTTACACCAAAGGCCTGCAACCGCAGGGTCCCGTCCGCGATCTTTGGCAGGTACTGGGTCTTTTGCGCCTCTGAGCCATGCCTCAACAGGGTTCCCATGGTATACATCTGTGCATGACACGCGCCCGCATTGCCCCCCGACCGGTGGATTTCTTCCAAAATAACCGCAGCAGCGGAGAGCGGCAGGCCTGATCCACCAAAATTTTCAGGAATCAAAGCACCGAGCCATCCAGCCTCAGTCAGAGCCTGCACAAAAGCGGCCGGATAAGTCATCTCTCTGTCAAGTGCACGCCAGTAGCTTCCGGGAAATTCTGCGCAGAGTTTGCCAACGGCCTCGCGGATATCGTCATAGGTTTCACCGGGCTGGTACATGCTGCGCCTCCTTTGGGACTTATCCCGTAGGTAGGCCGTCCTGCGCAACATGACAAGAAACAGATGGGTTGGCGTTTTCGATTTGTTTTAGCCGTAGGCACGTTGGTCACGTGCGGCCGCCAGATTCGATCGAAAATGATCGTCGCACATGATCGAAAATTTTTCCATAATTTGCTGGTGGTATTCTAGGAACTCTTGCCGCGCAGTGCGGGTTGCTGCGGCTGGCTCAACGGTCAACGTGCAAATAGCGCCAGTTTCTGCTCGCCAGCTGAAAGAGATGGACGGAAGGGTTGCATCAAGCACATAACCGCGCATTCGGGCTTTACGGACCTCTTGGTGGTATTTACCCATGCGCAGCTCGGTCTGCTCCTCCGGGTTTGCTTGGGTCGCGGCTTTGGCGATAAGCGTTTTCTGCTCTTGCTCTGACATCTCTGACTGCGCAGAAATTGCTGCATTTGAGAAAATTAAAGAATGCTCGGTGGTCAAGTCGACCGGTGGCTTGGTGCTGTCGACAATTGCAAATCGTGTTTTACTTTCGAACATAGAGAACGTGATGTCATAGCACCCCTCTGCCTTTGCCATGTTCAAAACCGGCTGAACTTGGTCCACTTCAGGGGCTGAAAATTGCGCTGAAGCAAAAAAATCATCAATAGCATAAGTCAGAACATAGGCCTTATCCGAGACCCGCCGCCGCGCCCAGTTTAGCGCCTCCAGTTGGGCGCAAATCCGTTGCAAGGCAGAGCGTGAGAATGACACATGCGCCTCAAGATCGCACAGCTTGATTGGCCCATAGATGCCAATGAGGCGAATGACCTCTGTGGAACGGGCGAGTGGGCTGTCCGTTATTGCGAGCATTCTAAACTTACCCCATTAGATCTCTTTTCGAGAGGCAAAATCTGCGGTTTATAACTTTGTATCCAAGATATCTGTGACACGGCACTACCGAATAGATTATTTTTTGGGGAACAAAGTATATTTTGATATAATTATAGACTTATGTATAGGTCACTATAAGCTATGAGGCGTTAGGAGGATGCAGGTATCGTAGAATGACCTGTGTCACCCCTCAGCTTTCAGCGAAGCGCATTAAGTGGAAGTCTTGATCCCCCCATTCGTGGTCAATCATAACAAGCCGCTTGGCGAAATGCCCCAAATCATACTCCCAAGTCATACCAATGCCGCCGTGCAGCTGGATCGCCTCTTCGGCAACGGCACAGCCAATTCGGCCAATCGAATATTTCGCCGCGGATATGGCGCGATTTCGTTCATCGGCGGGGGCCTGTAAATCATTCGCAGCATTGATGACTGCCGATTTTGCCTGCTCGATTTCGAGCAACATCTGCGCCACGCGGTGTTGCAGCGCTTGAAATTTACCCAGCTCGCTGCCGAATTGTTTGCGCGTGCGCATGTAGTCGATGGTCATATCTTTAATGCGCTCCATCAATCCCAAAGCCTCCGCGCAGAGGGCCAAAGTGGCGCGCGCGGCCGCGGCATCGATCAACGGATAGGCTGCACCTTCCACGCCCAACAGCTGAGCAGGTGTGTTGTGCAGCGTGATCTCGCAGGCGTTGCCACCATCGACAGTTTGGAACGGATGCTCCGCGAGCCCCGTTGCCGCCGCTTCAATCAAAAATAAGCTGATCCCTGGCGCGGATTGTGTCTGTGCACTGACAATCAGCGCATCAGCCCCATGGGCGAATTTCACAGAGGTTTTTACGCCGTTCAACTGCCATTCCGCGTCTGTTTTGCGCGCAAGCGTTTCGGGCGCGCTCCAGTCATAATCTGCGCCATTTTCGATGAGACCAAGTGCTACGCGTTTTTCACCAAGGACGATCTGTTCGACAAGGTCCAACTGATCAGTCTGCGCCAAAATATAGCCGGTGGTCAGTGCTGTGTCATTGAGCGGTTCAACTACCAAACCTTTGCCCAGCTCTGTGAAGACGGTGGCGATATCAAATCCCGAACCGCCAAAGCCGCCAACCTCTTCCTCAAATAATGCACCGATCAAACCCAGCTGTGCCATCGTGCTATAGGCCGTAGGGCAATAGCCCAAAGCGCTAGAGCCCGCCGTTAGTCGCTCTTTCAAAGGATAGTCATTCTGAATGAATTTTCCGATCATATCCGCCAGCATGCGGCGTTCTTCAGTGGGTTGAAAATCCATATCTTAAAGCCCCAATATCATTTTGGTTATGATGTTTTTTTGTATCTCATTTGAACCGCCATAGATCGACACTTTGCGCTTGTTGAAATAAGCGGCGGATTGATTGGCCATATCTTGTGGCGCCACCTGTGGTCCGTTGTAGCCGGGTTCAAACACCTGTGGCGTATGCGCCTGAGCGTGGCGTCCCAAGGCACGGCGCGTAAGATCGTCGAAGTTTTGTTCCAACTCCGATCCGATGATTTTTAACATTGAACTTTCTGGCCCCGGTCCAGCGCCTTTCGAGAACCCGTCAAGAACCCGCAAGTTTGTGGTCTCTAGGTTGCGCAGCTCTATCTCTAAGCGGGCCAGTCGTGCCGCAAACAATGGATCATCAGCCAGCGGTTTTCCATTTCGTTTTTGGGTCAGGGAGAGGCGCTTGAGCCGGGCAAGCTTTTGGCCAGAAATTCCGACATTGGCGATGCCATTGCGCTCATGGGCCAGTAAGTACTTCGCATAGGTCCAGCCCTTATTTTCTTCGCCCACTAAGTTTGAAGCAGGGACGCGGACATCTGTGAAAAATACCTCATTCACTTCCTGCCCCCCGTCCAAAGTGCGGATGGGGCGCATCTCAATACCTGGCGTGGCTAGATCAACCAAGATGAAAGAAATACCGGCCTGGGGTTTGGTATCGCTATTCGTGCGCACCAGACAAAAGATCATATTGGCGTATTGGCCCAATGTGGTCCACGTTTTTTGGCCGTTGATCACATAGTGATCGCCCTGTTTAACCGCTGTCGTTTTGAGACTGGCCAAGTCAGATCCAGATCCTGGCTCGGAATAGCCTTGACACCACCAGTCAGTGCCATCGCACATGCGTGGGAGCCAATGCTCTTGTTGCTCTTTTGAGCCAAAAGCCATCAAAACAGGCGCCAGCATTTTGAGGCCAAATGGCAAGATGCGCGGGGCGCCAGCGGTGGCGCATTCTTCCTCGAAGATAGATTGTTGCACGGGGCTCCAGCCGACACCGCCAAAAGATTTGGGCCAATTATAAGTCAGCCAGCCGCGTTTATGCAAAACCGCATGCCAAAATTCTGTGTCCTCTTTGCTGACGGGTAGATCCGCATGCACCCTGCGCGAAATATCAGCTGGCAGTTCCACGCTCAAAAATTCGATGACCTCTTGGCGAAATGCCTGGTCAGCTTCGGTGAAGTTCAGGTCCATAGCTCTATCCTTTGTTCAGGTCGTCGAAAGTTTGCCCAGAGGCCACCAGCTCTTCCAGTAACGGTGAGGCCTGCCAAAATATGGGATCGTCCTGCCCATAGCGTCGGATATCTCCCAGCAGTCGATCCAGACCATAACTGTCCGCATATTTCATCGGCCCACCTCGATATCTTGGGAAGCCATAGCCGTGCACGAAGGTCACATCGATATCTGAGGGTTTCAAGGCCACGCTTTCGCGCAGAACCTCACAGGCTTCATTGACCATTGCGGCCAGATAGCGCGCCATAATCTCGTCCGCGGTGAATTTGCGGGCTGCGATGGATTTTTTGGCGCGTTCCGCCTCGATCAAAGCAAGAATTTCAGGGTCTGGCGTCCCGATGCGTGCACCGCCGGGGTACAGGTAGAAACCGCGCCCGGTTTTTTGCCCAAACCAACCGCGTTCACAAATACGGTCGGCGATCTCAACATAGCGTTCCGCTGGATCGTGCTTGTCCTGCGCGGCTTTGCGATTGTCCCATCCAATGTCCAAACCAGCCAGATCATACATGGCATGGAGGCCCATCGGATAGCCAAACGCTACAATTGCGGCATCAATTTCGTAAGGTGTGGCACCGTCTTCCATCATATGGGCGGCGCAATCGCCATATTTGCCGAGAATGCGGTTGCCAATGAACCCGGGCGAATTGCCGGACCGCACGGGGATTTTGCCCAAAATTTTGGCCAATGCAAAGCCTGTGGCCACCACATCGTCAGCCGCGTCTTGTGGCACAACAATTTCGAGCAATTTCATGATATTTGCCGGGCTGAAAAAATGCAGACCCAGCACGTTTTCGCGGCGATTGGTGGCGCTGGAAATTTTATCTATGTCGATATAGCTCGTATTGGAGGCCAATACCGCATCGAGTTTTAGCACTTTGTCGAGCTGTTCAAACACGCCGCGTTTAACATCGAGCCGCTCAAAAACGGCCTCGATCACCATGTCGACTTCCGACAGATCGGCAAATTCCGTTGAGGCTTGATACCGGGCCATAATGTCAGATTTTTGCGCCGCGCTCATGCGATCTTTGGCAATCAACCGATCATAGACCTGCTCTACATTGGCCCGTCCCCGCGCCAAGCTTTCACAATCGCGCTCGATCATCGTGACCGGCAGGCCGCTGTTCAGAGCCGCGACGGTGATGCCTGCACCCATGGTGCCGCCGCCCACGACCCCAAGCCGGTTTAGGGGGCGTGGCTCTGCGCGGCCGGCTTCGGGAACTTTGGCGCTGGCGCGCTGGGCGAAAAAGGCGTGGATCATGCCTTTGGATTGTTCAGAGGCAAGACATTCAAAAAAACAATCGCTTTCGAACCGGCGCCCATCCGCGAAAGGTTGGGTGATGCAGGCGCGCACGCAATCGACAATCTTCAGCGGCGCCATTTGCCCGCGCATCCGACTGGCGGCTGTCTTTGCGGCATTTTGCAACGCCGCTTCGAAGGCGGCTTTGTCCGCAAGGTGGGAGGTGGCATCGCTGCTGCGGCGCAGGATTTGGAGCTCCGCGGCATAGGTCAAAGCGGCTTGGCGCAAATCCCCGTCTGCCAAACGGTCGATCAACCCGGCCGCGAAAGCATCTTGCGCGCTGATCGGGGTGCCTTTGAACATAATCTCAAGCGCCATTGCGGCGCCACACAATCGCGGCAAGCGCTGCGTGCCGCCGGCGCCGGGGATGAGCCCGAGATGGACTTCCGGCAGGCCCACCCGCGCAGATGGCACGGCGATGCGGTAATGGCTGCCCAGGGCGATCTCAAAACCGCCCCCCAAAGCTGTGCCATGCAACGCGGCCACAACCGGTTTGCTGCAATTTTCAATGCGATCGATCACATCGGGCAAATGCGGATCCTGCATTGGCTGGTCAAATTCCTTGATATCCGCCCCGGCAGGAAAGCTGCGCCCCGCTCCAATGATGACGATGGCCGTGACGGCCAGATCTGTATCCGCCTGCACGACCGCATCGCGCAAGCCTTGCCGCACCGCCTGGCTCAGTGCGTTGACTGGAGGGTTATTGATCTCAATTACGGCGATGGAGCCGGCTGTCGAGAGGGTCACAGGTTGGGTCATCGAAGCGTCCTTTGCGATTGCCGCGCCGTACCAGCGTAAAGCGCAGATGTTTGGGAGATCAACATCTCATGGTGGCGTTGCCACCGCACCCAAGGCCATAGTGGCCAATTGGTTGGCAATGGCAGCGATATTGTCTGTGTCGCGCGGTTGGTACCAATAGATCGGCGCATGCAGCATCATCAAAAAGCTCCGCACGGCGATGGAGATGTCTTGATCGCGAAAATGCCCGCTGGCGATGCCCTCTGCCAAAGTGCTGCGGAAAAAGCCCTCATATTCGGACTGCAGCGCAGCGATTTCGAGACGCAAAGCCCGCTCTGCTGCTGTTGTCCCGCCGGTCTTTGAACCGCGCATCTCCTCTACCACAACCCGGTGATAGGCCAGCTCTGATATCATCGCGATGACATGCGCTTTGGCCATCGCATAGAATTTTTCCAGTGGCGGCATGTCTGCCTCGAACTGCGGACGGACTCGCTCCAAAGTCAGCTGCACAGAATGCTTGCGAATGGCGCAGACCAATTCGCTTTTTGAGCCGAAATGATGATAAATTTTTCCTTTGGTCGCACCAAGGTCGCGGGCAATGTCATCAATCGAGGTCTGATCGACCCCATGGGTGGCAAACGCCTGAGCGGCGGCGTCTAGAATGCGTCCCTTGACCGATGCGCTGTTGAGCATCATGACGGGCGGCCTTGGGCGGTATGTTTTGCGGCTTGCGCCAAAGTGGCGATGCTGCGGCTCATCGTATCTATGCCCCTGGGGTTTGAGGCATTTCCCGATTGGGCGCGATGCAATACGCCCTCCAAAATGGCGGCCAGTCGAAAGAAAGAAAACACCATGTAGAACGCCCAATTTTCAGGTGGATCGATGCCTCTCAGATCACAATATTGCGCAACATAGTCCGCTTCTTCGGGCAGGCTTTGCGCCCTGCGGTCAATACCCTTGAGCCCTTTGATCATACCATCTTGCGGCAGGCGCAGCCCCATGCATTGATAGGCCAGGTCGGCAAAGGGATGCCCGAGCGTGGACAATTCCCAATCCAAAACTGCGATCATCTCGGCGGTTTGGCTGTCGAACATGACATTGTCCAAACGATAGTCACCGTGCACGATGGCGGTTTGTCCATCATCTTGCACCATGTTGCGCTCCAGCCAGTCGATGCTCCAATCCATATCGGGACGTGCCTGCGTTTCACAGGCGCGATATTGCCTTGTCCAGCGGGACACTTGCCGCGAAAAATAATTGCCGGGTTTGCCAAAGTCAGCCAGCCCAACGGCTTTGGGATCAACATCGTGCAGAGCGGCCAGGGTCTGCACGAGGGCGTGATACACGCCTTGGCGAAACTTTGGGGACTTCTCGGGCAGAGCGGGATCCCAAAAAACCTGTCCGTTTAAGTGTTCCATCACCAAAAATTGCGCGCCCATGGGACTGTCCTCACCCGAGAGGTGCAACATTTGAGGTACGGGCACAGCGCTTGCGGCCAGAGCGGTCATGACGCGAAACTCGCGATCGACCGCATGGGCGGATTTGAGCAAGGTGCCTGGCGGCTTGGCGCGCAGCACGAAACGGCGGCCAGCGGTGTCGGTCAGCTGATATGTCGGGTTGGATTGCCCGTCGGAAAACTTTGCGATTTCAGCCAGGCCAGAAAATCCAGTCACATTTTGTTCCAAATATGTGGAAAGCTCTTGAGGATCATAAGTGTGCAGCGTTTGAGTCATATCTGCCGACCCTCATTGCGTAGGTGTGCGGGCGAGAAGACGGCGATATTGATCCAATCAGCGACCAGGGCGGGCGTATCGCTGTGTTCAATTTCAACGGTCAGCTCGGTCACCACGCGCAGGTGGTTGGCCTTGGACTTTGTGACCTCTTTGAGTGTAAATGCGCCGCGAATTCGCTGGCCGCTGGGTAGCGGTGAGATAAAGCGCAAGCGATCAAACCCTGCATTGAGGTTCATAACTTGGCCGGGCAGATTGGGCAGCGTGTCTTGTACCATGCGACTGGCCATGGAGAGCGTCAAAAACCCATGTGCAATCGTGCCGTCAAAAGGGGTTTCTGCCCGGGCGCGGGCAGGGTCGACATGGATGAACTGTTGATCTTCAGTGATCTTGGCAAAGGCATCAATGCGTGCTTGATCAATCAATATCCAAGGGCTGTGCCCCAAGCGCATGCCAATCTGCCGGCTTTGCGCGGCAAAGGCCCGTTCCAGATCCGACATCACTTAGCTTCCATTGACAACATACTCGTCAGTATGTTTCATGATAGGCAGGCCTGTAAAGGGCAAAATATCATGGAAACATTGAGGGCGCGGATATGGAAATGAACCTTGGACTGTCAGAACGTGTCGCCAAGCTGCGGGACCGAGTTTCGGAAATTATTCGAAATGATATTATGCCCTTAGAGGCGGAGTATCATACGGAGGTTTCCAAAGGGGATCGCTGGAAATTGACCGATCGTCAGGTGGAAATCATGACCGGCCTCAAAGATAAGGTCCGGGCCGAAGGTTTGTGGAATTTTTGGCTGACGGGCAGCGACAAAGGCTTTGGCCTGACGACGGTGGAATATGCCTATATGGCTGAAGAGTTGGGTAAATCACCTTTGGCCGCAGAGGTGTTCAACTGTTCCGCGCCGGACACGGGCAATATGGAAGTCTTCGAGCGATATGGCACTGAAGAGATGAAAACCCGCTGGCTTGCGCCACTGTTGGCTGGGGAGATCCGCTCCGCCTATGTAATGACTGAGCCGGATGTGGCCTCCTCGGATGCGACGAATTTGAGCCTGAGCTGCATCCGGGATGGCGATGACTATGTGCTCAACGGTGAGAAATGGTGGGCCAGCGGCGCGGGTGATCCACGCTGTGCGGTCTATATCGTTATGGTGAAAACCGGTGCTGAAGATGCCCCCAAGCACAAGCGCCATTCGATGATCGTGGTCGATGCAGCCACGCCAGGGATTGAAAAATTACGGCCGATGGAAATTTATGGCCATGATGACGCGCCGCATGGGCATTATCACTTGCGCTTTACCGATGCGCGCGTCCCTGCCGAAAACATGCTGCTGGGCGAAGA
This sequence comes from uncultured Planktomarina sp., assembly GCA_943788425.1. Classification (GTDB taxonomy): domain Bacteria; phylum Pseudomonadota; class Alphaproteobacteria; order Rhodobacterales; family Rhodobacteraceae; genus Planktomarina. Next base: position 64,736 of record CALSQF010000011.1, on the reverse strand, counting down.
GCGTGGCTTTGAGATCGCCCAAGGCCGGCTTGGCCCCGGGCGCATACATCATTGCATGCGGGCGATTGGTCAAGCGGAGGCGGCGCTGGAGCTGATGTGCAAACGCAGCTTGAGCCGCACAGCGTTTGGCAAGCCCTTGGCGCAATTAGGCGCGAATTTTGACATCATCGCGGATGCGCGTATGGAAATTGAGATGGCGCGATTGCTCTGTCTAAAGGCGGCTTGGATGATGGACCAAGGCGATCCACGGGCTGCGGCGCCTTGGATCTCGAAGATCAAAGTTGTGGCGCCGATCATGGCTTTGAAAGTGGTCGATGAAGCCATTCAGCTGCATGGGGCGGGCGGTATCAGTCAAGATCTCCCCCTTGCGGCCTATTGGATGCATCTGCGGACCCTGCGTTTGGCGGATGGTCCTGATGCGGTGCATCGGCGGCAGGTGGCCCGGGCGGAGCTGCGCAAGCATACGCAGGAAAAGATATAAGAAAGCCTTGCCATATGGCTGCGTCAACCGCAGAGTTGTGTGGCGCAATTGTGATGGACAACAAGGATTGGGCCTATGATGAAACCCTTCACCTTTAACACCACCCCGAGCCTGCGTATGGGGGCGGGCCTGGCTGGTGAGATAGGGGAGATCACGCGCCCTATTTGCGGCGATCGTGTGCTTTTGGTTACCGACCCTGGCATGATGGCCACGGGCCTTGTGCAGCAGGTAAAAGATGGGTTGTGCGCGGCTGGCGTGGCGGTCACGCTCTTTGACCAGGTTCAAGCGGATCCACCAGAATCTACTGTGTTGCAGGCTGCGCAGAAAGCGCGCGGTGCCACCGGGGTGATTGGCTTTGGCGGAGGCTCGTCCTTGGATGTCGCCAAGCTTGCCGCGCTTTTGGCCGCTACTGGTCAGCCATTGGCGGAAGCCTATGGGGTTGGCAATGCGCGCGGGCCGCGTTTGCCGCTGGTGTTGGTGCCGACCACAGCAGGGACTGGCTCAGAGGTGACACCAATTTCGATTGTGACTACCGGCGCATCGGAGAAAATGGGCGTGGTGAGTCCGCTACTATTGCCTGATCTGGCACTGCTTGATCCGGAACTGACGCTTGGATTGCCCGCGCATGTGACGGCTGCAACCGGCATTGATGCCATGGTTCATGCGATTGAAGCCTATGCCAGTGTCAATCCGAACAACAATCCAATCAGCCGTGCGCTTGCGGTCGAGGCGTTGGGGCTTATGGGCCGCATGCTTTTGCGGGCGGTACAAAAACCGGATGATCTTGAAGCTCGAACGGGAATGCTTTTGGGCTCTATGCTGGCCGGGCAGGCCTTTGCCAATTCGCCTGTAGCTGCCGTACATGCCTTGGCCTATCCGATTGGTGGGCACTATAAAGTCCCACATGGGCTCTCTAATGCGTTGGTTCTGCCGCATGTCCTGCGCTTCAATGCGCAGGTTGCGCCTGAGGCTTATGCGCAGCTCTTGCCGCATGTTTTTCCGGACCTGCGGGCAATGAGCGTAGCGGAGGCGGCCATGAAGTTTGCCCAAGGTATGGCAGATTTGAGCCAGGCTTGTGGGCTTGAGCAAGGCTTGCGGGAGATGGGTATCGCGTGGGAGGCCTTGCCTAAACTGGCGCGCGATGCAATTAACCAAACTCGCCTTCTGGTCAACAACCCGCGCCCTGTGGATGAGGCTGCAGCCATGAAAATTTATGAGGCTGCTTGGTGAGACAGACTCAAAAAACCCGTTCTGACTATCGTGCTTTCTCGATCCTGACTACGCGTTGGGTTGATAACGATATCTATGGACATATGAACAATGCAGTGCATTATCAGTTGTTTGATACTGCAGTGAACGGGCATTTGCTGGAACAAGGCGTGTTGGACTTGAAACTCGGCAAGACTGTATTTTTAGTTGTGGAAACTGGATGCCAATATTTTAAAGAATTAGCGTTTCCTGATATAATTACCGCTGGGATTAAGGTTAGTAAGCTGGGCACGTCATCGGTTACTTATGCCGTTGGATTATTTTCAGGAGATGAAAACGTTGCGGCTGCTCAGGGACATTTTGTTCATGTTAATGTTAATCGCCAAACACGGCGACCATCAGAGTTAAGTTCAGAAACAATAAATTATTTAAATAGCTTAACGTAATAAGGAAAGATTTGCTAAATCAAAAAATACCCCGACAAAGCGGGGTATTTTCAGTTTGGTAATGGTTATTAGAAATTATAGCCAATCTTTATACCGAAGCCGGTAACTGTATTGTTGGTAAATTCTCCGACGCCAAGACCTGATGTAAGTGTTATATTTCCAACTTTAGCATAGCTGTAGCCGGCAGTTACAGTTGAATTACCACTTGAATACCTTACTGCGAGTCCAATTGCATCGTAACCGTTGGTTATTGTAAGTGGCGTTGTAGAAGCCGATGAGCCCGCAGCTTCTGTCGAATAATTTGCTATAAGAGATACTGCATCGTTTATTTTACGACCAACTCCGAGGGAATATGTTGTAGTATCGGTAAAACTTGAAGTTGTTGGTGTGCCGGGAAAGACTGTAATTTGGTGATTGCTCCAGTCAGCCTTTCGAATTGACCCAAATAATAATGTATCCTCAGCTATGCCACTTTGGAAATTCAAGGTCATGTAATCGGGAACAGATGCGCTTGTTTTGCCGGTTCCAACGCCTGCATTTGAAGTATTTAATGAAAAATCAGCGTCGCCTTCGTAAATTAGTTCAGCGCGCAGAGCTATTTTAGGAATTGTATATGATGCCCCAATCAAGAGACTTGTTTCGGTAGCTCCTGAAACAGAAGACGCTGGCAATCCAGCACTCTGAAATATATTGGCTGACGCATCCTGAACTTGTGACTGTTTGGCACCGCCAAGGATGCTCACATTATCAGAGAGCGAATATTTTACCAAAACGGCCAACGCGTTGATGTCTAAATCGACAACAGGCAGGGCTACAGCATAGGGACTTCCTGCAGAAGAGTAATCAAGTTGTATCGCACCCTGATTGTAGGATGTTAGGCCAACAGATAAGGTGTTTGAAATATCAGTCTTCATCGCCAACGAAACGTAATCTTGTTTTGCTAGCGCACTGCCTGTTGGAGCGTATACTGTGCCTTTAACATCAGGCGATCGACTTGACATACCAAGTTCAGCATAATTGCCTTTTTCGTACATAAAGGATGTTGACAGAGAGTTGGTCTCAAAACCTCCAGCGGTCGCACTTAATGCGCTAGTACTTAAAATCATCGTTGCAATCGCGCGTAATTTCATTTTTGTTCTCCCAGAACTATTGCTAACGCTCTCTTTCAAAAGTGTCTTTTAGAGCTTGGCGTAGATAGGAGATAATTTCAATATTTATTTTAAGACGGGCAAAGTGGTTACGGGAAATTACCTCAATTCGATGCCACCAGATTTAGCTTCGAAACCTATAAAAAAAGCCCATTCTTCAGAGCGGGCTTTTTAAATAATACTTGGTTGATCTAAACTTTAGGTTGCACCAAAACGATCTGCATCCATCACTTTTGCCCAAGCGGCAACGAAGCGTTTTACAAAGTGCGGTTCGGCCTCCGATGTTGCGAAAGCTTCTGCCAAGGCGCGTAATTGCGAATTGGAGCCAAATACCAGATCGACCCGGCTTGCCGTCCATTTCACGGCCCCTGTGGCCCGATCGCGACCTTCAAAGCGGGTCTCGTCCCCAGACACATCTACCCATTTTGTGCCCATATCAAGCAGGTTGACAAAAAAGTCGTTGTTCAAAGTTTCAGGACGATCTGTGAAGACACCTTCTTTGGCGCCATGGCTATTGGCTCCTAAAACCCGAAGCCCACCGACCAGCGCCGTCATCTCAGGAGCATTCAGCGTCAACAGCTGGGTGCGATCTACGAGCAGTTCTTCGGCAGAGACGTTGAAGTTTCGCTTCTGATAGTTGCGGAACCCGTCAACCTGTGGCTCCAACACATCAAAAGACTCCGCATCCGTTTGCTCTTGAGTGGCATCGCCGCGCCCCGGTGTGAAGGGGACGCTGACCGAGTGGCCCGCAGCTTTTGCGGCCGTTTCAATCGCGGCCGCGCCGCCGAGCACGATCAAGTCTGCCATTGAAACAGATTTTTTGAAATTTGCCTGTATGGTTTCAAGGGTGGACAAGACGTGTTGCAATTGCTCTGGTTGGTTCACATCCCAATCTTTTTGCGGTGCAAGCCGCAGGCGCGCGCCATTGGCGCCGCCGCGTTTGTCAGAGCCGCGGAAGGTAGAGGCCGAAGCCCAAGCGGTTGAAACCAATTGCGATATCGATAGGCCCGTGCCCATGATGGCCGCTTTCAGATCTGCGATATCCGCGGCGCCAAGGTTCGCATTTCCGGTGGGGATAGGATCTTGCCAGATCAAATCCTCCGCAGGCACCTCAGAGCCTTTGTACAAAATCTTTGGCCCCATGTCGCGGTGAGTCAGTTTGAACCAAGCGCGTGCGAAGGCATCCGCGAAAGCATCGGGGTTGGCGTGGAAGTGCCGCGAAATTTTCTCATAAGCTGGGTCGGTACGCATGGCCATGTCGGCGGTGGTCATCATCACGGGAACAGTTTTGCCAGATCCGTCAACCTGTGGCGCATGATCCTCATCTGAAAGGCCTTTGGCATGCCAAATTTGCGCGCCAGCAGGGCTTTTTGTCAACTCCCAGTCATATCCGAAGAGAAGATCAAAATACCCCATATCCCATTGCGTCGGATTGGCGGTCCAGGAACCTTCAATCCCGCTGGTTGTGGTGTGAATGCCCAGGCCGCTTTCGAAATCATTCTTCCAGCCAAAGCCTTGCTCTACAATGCTCGCGCCTTCAGGCTCTGCGCCTACCAGCTCGGGATCGCCAGCACCATGCGCTTTACCAAACGTGTGCCCACCGGCCACAAGCGCCACTGTCTCTTCATCATTCATTGCCATGCGCGCGAAGGTCTCGCGGATGTCATAACCAGAGGCGAGGGGATCGGGATTGCCATTTGGGCCTTCCGGGTTCACATAAATCAAGCCCATTTGCACGGCCGCCAGCGGGTTTTCCAACTCGCGCTCACCGCTATACCGGTTATCGTCGAGCCAGCTCTTTTCGGTGCCCCAATAAATATCCTCCTCAGGCTCCCAAACATCGACGCGACCTCCACCGAAGCCAAAGGTTTTGAACCCCATAGATTCAAGCGCGACATTGCCGGCCAAAATCATCAAGTCGGCCCAGGACAAAGCCTTGCCATATTTTTGTTTGACGGGCCACAGTAAGCGGCGGGCCTTGTCAAGATTGCCGTTGTCCGGCCAGCTGTTGAGCGGCGCAAAACGTTGTTGTCCAGCACCTGCACCGCCGCGTCCGTCGGCGGTGCGATAGGTGCCAGCGCTGTGCCAGGCCATGCGAATGAAGAAGGGACCATAATGCCCGTAATCTGCTGGCCACCAGTCTTGGCTGTCGGTCATCAAGGCGGTTAAATCGGCTTTGACAGCGGCCAAATCAAGTTTGGCAAATTCCTTTGCATAGTCGAAATCCAGGTCCATCGGGTCCGACGCGGGGGTATTTTGAGCTAGAATCTTGAGATTTAGCTGATTGGGCCACCAATCGCCATTGGAACGCCCACGGGATGCCGCGCTGGTAGCCATTCCATGTATTACTGGGCATTTGCCGCTGTTGGATGTGTCATGTCCGTCCATGTTTTCTCTCCGAATTTCATTTGTGGTTTTGGAAGTCTAGGTAAAATGTCTAGGGCCTAAGGGCAACACTTAACAAATAAGTCAGCGAACATAATCTTCAACGGCGGGCTGGGTCGCGCCCTGCCTTTGGATTTGCTCAAACCATTTTTGACGCAGATGAAAGCGGTGGATGATTTGGTGAAGTCCTTGCCGGCGTTGGTCATTGAGTGAACCGCTGGCATCTATTTGCCAATAATTTGAGGGTGACAAGCTGCCTATGCTGCGGTTATGATGCCTTCATGAAGCATATTCCTAAAGAAACCACCGATGACGCTCTTGTTCAGGAATTTTTGAACAAAGGCGGGAAAATCAATGTTGGAAAAACCAAGCCCTTGCCCAGCGAGCTGGGCTTGAGCAACAACACATGGAACAACAAGCTGACGCGCGAAGAAAAATCTGCCCGCGACGGAAAATGATATCCGCCCTAAGTCCACTATAAAGATACATTAGCCAAGAAAATCTGAATACACGAGCGATATTAGTATCATTCGGTTCGTTCTGTATTACTGTTGTGGGGAATGGTGACCCGCCACAAATTGTGGATCGCCAAATTTGCAGTAATGTTTGTGTAATTTATGCGAAGCTGCTATCGGGTCCACGAAAATAACAGGAATATGCTCGCATGGCTCAAAATGATTTCGAACAGCGACACTTAGAAACTCTAGATCGAGATTTAAACCGATTCTCGGCCCTAGAGCAGGCAACTGACTATGCTTCCCGCCCAATGATGGGGCTGGGAGTGTCATTGGCCTTTATTCTGGTCGCGGGACTTGTTGCTTTTTATCTGTTTGGGCAAACTGGCAATACGCTTATCGTGGTGATCGCCGCTGGCTTTGGAGCCTATATGGCGCTGAATATTGGCGCTAATGATGTTGCCAATAATATGGGGCCCGCAGTGGGGGCCAATGCTTTGACCATGGGCGGAGCCATTGCAATTGCAGCGGTGTTTGAAAGTGCCGGCGCCTTGCTTGCAGGGGGGGACGTCGTATCGACCATCGCAAAGGGCATTATTGCGCCGCAAAGTATGCAAACAGCTTCCATATTTATCTGGGCCATGCTTGCAGCGCTATTGTCTGCGGCGCTTTGGGTAAATTTGGCCACATGGGTTGGGGCGCCTGTTTCGACCACCCATTCAGTTGTTGGCGGCGTTATGGGGGCAGGGATCGCGGCTGCGGGTTTTGCAGCTGTGAATTGGCCAACCATGTATAAAATCGCCGCAAGCTGGGTGATTTCACCGGTCTTGGGCGGGGTGGTTGCCGCCCTGTTTCTGTGGTTTATCAAGTCCCGGATTGTATATCGGGACGATAAAATCTCTGCGGCGCGTGTCTGGGTGCCGGTTTTGGTTGGGATTATGGGTGGAGCATTTTCTGCGTACTTGGCGCTCAAGGGCCTTAAGAAAATCATGAAAATTGATTTTTCCTCGGTAATGATGATCGGTCTTGGTTTAGGTGTCATCATTTGGTTGGTTATGATCCCAGTTGTGCGCAAGCAAGCCGAGGGGTTGGAAAATCGTAATAAGTCGCTGAAAAAACTCTTTGGCATCCCCTTGGTAGTATCCGCCGCGTTGCTCAGTTTCGCTCATGGAGCAAATGATGTGGCCAATGCGGTTGGACCGCTGGCCGCGATTGTGCAGGCTTCGGCCTCAGGCGGTTTCGTAGACGCAGTTTCTATTCCGCTCTGGGTGATGGCCATCGGTGCGTTGGGGATATCGTTTGGCCTGTTTTTGTTTGGACCAAAATTGATCCGCATGGTGGGCGGTCAAATTACTAAACTCAACCCGATGCGGGCCTATTGTGTTGCGCTTTCAGCGGCCATCACTGTGATTGTTGCCAGCTGGTTGGGCCTGCCGGTCAGCTCAACGCATATCGCTGTTGGTGGCGTATTTGGTGTGGGCTTCTTTCGCGAATGGGACTCGCAGCGTCGGATGAAGCGGGCGCGGGTGACCATTCCACAGGCCGTAGAACAGCCAAAAGAAGAACGCCGCCGCCGCAAATTGGTGCGTCGCAGTCACTTCCTTACAATCATCGCTGCATGGGTGATTACAGTACCGGCCGCGGCGACGATCTCGGCGTTAATCTTCTGGATCATCTCGATTTATATGGGTGGCGCAAGCTAATCTTGCAGGTCCACTGCGTAGGGCTTCGGCTCTGCGCGGTGCGTGTTTTATCGCGTTAAACGAAAAAAGTGTTTTTTCCACGTGGTTTAATAGATTGTTAGAATAAACCTGCAAGGTGACGAGGAAACGGTGTTAATGAATGTCTGATCTGCATAACAAACCCTGCATTCTGTGCTGCGCCATCACCGGTTCGGTGCCGACAAAATCGGCCAACCCAGCTGTGCCCATCAGTATTTCTGAGCAGGTCGAGAGCAGCTTGGCGGCGGTGGAGGCGGGGGCTTCGATTATTCATACCCATGTGCGCAATGCCGATGAAACACCGAGCAGCGACCCGGAAAAATTCGCCCGCGTGCAAGAAGAGCTGCGCAGGCATTGCCCGGAGGTCATCATTCAGTTTTCAACTGGAGGCCGTTCTGGTGCGGGGCAAGAGCGTGGCGGAATGTTGTCTCTGAGACCTGATATGGCTTCACTTTCTGTCGGCTCAAACAATTTTCCCAAGCGCGTTTATGAGAACCCGCCGGATTTGGTGGCTTGGCTGGCCAGAGAAATGCAAAAATATGAAGTGGTGCCGGAGATTGAAGCTTTTGATCTTTCACATATCTTGCAAGCGTTGCGCCTGCATGACGAGGGAAAATTATTCGGCAAACTCTATGTGCAATTTGTAATGGGTGTGAAAAATGCTATGCCGGCAGATCGTGCGATTTTTGATTTTTATGTGGCGCAGATGCAAGCGCGCGCGCCGCAAGCTGAGTGGTGCGCCGCGGGTATTGGGCCCAATCAATTGGTTGTGAATGAATGGGCCATAGCGGCAGGTGGCCACACCCGCGCTGGGCTTGAAGACAATGTGCGCCTTGACCGCAGCACGCTTGCCCCCTCGAATGCAGCTTTGATTACCCGTGCTGCTGAACTTTGCACCCGCTATGAGCGCCCGGTCGCAAGCCCGGCGCAAGCTCGCGAAATTCTAGGTTTGAGGGCCGTATGACATTGGTATTCGACCTGGCCTGGCTGACAGGAGTGTCCGGCGACAAACTTGTAGAGGCGCATCTGTCTGCTTAGGTGCAACTGGTGCAGATGCTACGCATTGAAGCGGCTCACAGCCGGTCATTGGGCAATGAGTCTGTGGCCTGCGTGATTGAGGCCGTGCCGATAGGCCCGGAGGATTTGACAGAGGGCACGGCTACGATTGCGGCGCAATTAGGCTCGGCAGCGCCGGACAAAAGCTGGCACGTCATGCGCGATAGATTTGGCGAATTGGTCGGTTGGCTTTCGCTGATGTCCAGCAGCTTGGGCAAAATGAGCATGGATATCTCGCTCATGACAAAGCAAGGCTTGGATGAGACTTGATTGCTTGGAGGCGGCTCTTCCTCGGCCATGCCACATAAGCAAAACCCAGTTTTGACGAAGTTATTGGTCACCCTGTTGCGCTATAATGCTGTTCAGCTTGGCGAGATGCATCAGGCCTTAATCCACGAGCGAGAACGCTCTGTGGCGGCTTGGGCGCTGGAATGGATAGTTTTGCCCGCGATGCTGCACAGCGCGGCAGAAGATCTGCTGGCCCAAGTTGAAACCATTGGCGCTTTAGCCAAAGTGCTTATGGCGCGATGATCGGCGTGGCGTTCAAGGCGCTGTCGCGCGGCGCAACCTTTGTGAACTCCGTTCCATGTTCAAACCAACTTTTTGGCGCCGCGGCGCCCCATAGGGTTTGGCGTTGCGGATCTTTGAGGTCCCACTTGATTGGCTCGTGATCGGGATCCACGGTTTGATAATCTGAGCAATAGATTTCGATGCGATGCCCATCGGGATCCAAAATATAGAGGAAAAAGGCGTTTGAAATCCCATGCCGCCCCGGTCCGCGCTCGATGTTGCTGACATAGCCAGTGGTGGCCATGAGATCGAGCAGGTCAATGATGTTTAGCGGAGTAGGCACCCAAAACGCGATATGATGCATCCTTGGACCGCGGCCATTGGTGAAAGCCATATCATGCACGCCGCCTTTGCGATGCATCCATGCGGCCCATAGTTTTCCACTGATTTCATCTTCGGTGTATTCGGTCACCCGAAAGCCAATTTCATTGTAAAACGCCACAGAGGCGTCGACATCTGGCGAGAAACAATTGAAATGATCGATTCTCAAGGGTTTTACGCCACGATAGAGTGCAAATTTTTGGTGCAGAGATGGCAGGCGATCCATTTTGTGATAAAATTCTAAAGGAACTCCAATATTGTCCGCAGTCAACAAAGTCCGGCCCTGATAGGGGCGCTCGACCCATTGTGTGGGGCAATTTTTAGCACGAAACTCTGCTTCCGCCCGATCCAAATCGGCCTCATCATAGGTCTTGAAGCCCATGACATCTACTGTGCCGGGATGGTCAGATTTTTGCAAAATCACGCTGTGATGGCCGCGTTCTTCCATGGCGCGCAGATAGACATGGTTCTGTGTTTCATCCGAGACCTGCAGACCAAGAATTTCTGTGTAAAAAGTCTTTGAGCGGTCTAAATCTGCGACATTGAGGCAGGCATGGCTGAGCCGGACGGTGTTGAAGCTTGGGTAAAGGTTTGGGCTGGGAACTGGCATTTTGGGCTCCTTTAATTTTCGGTCAGACGCCAAGGCGTGAAATTTTATGGGCTCCGGTGGCAAAGCCAATGTGCTTTTGCTCCATATAAAATTCAAAGCTCCAATCGCCACCGTCGCGGCCAATGCCGCTGGCCTTGACGCCACCAAAGGGCGTGGGCAGGTGCCGGACGTTTTCGCTATTCACCCAGATCATGCCTGCCTCAAGCTTGTCTGTAAAACGGAGCGCGCGGGTGAGGTCATTGGTCCACAAATAGGCGGTGAGTCCGTAGGGCGTGTCATTTGCAATCTGAAGGGCTTCCTCTTCACTGGCAAAGGAAATGGAGGTGAGAACCGGGCCAAAAATTTCTTCTTGGGCAATGCGCATGGCGTTATGCGCCTCGGTGAAGAGGGTTGGCCGGATAAAATATCCGGTATCCCCAAGAACCTCGCCGCCAGCGGCCACTTTGGCTCCGTCTTTTTTTGCAATATCGAAATAGGAGGTGACTTTGGCGAAATGCTCTTCGCTGATCAGCGGGCCGATTTCAGTGGCTGGATCCAGAGGGTGGCCAACCTTTATGTTTTTGACCCGCTCTACCAAACGCGCCTCAAAGGCTTCTTTGATATTTTCATGTACCAAAAGCCGGGAAGATGAGGTGCACCGCTCGCCATTGATGGAATAGATCATGAAAATCACCGCATCCAGTGCGCGCTCGAAATCGGCATCTTCAAAGACAATCACAGGATTTTTCCCGCCCAATTCAAAATGCGTCCGCTTCAGCGTATCTGCGCCTTGTTTTGTAATCATAGAACCGGTCCGGCTTTCCCCCACAAAAGCGATAGCCTTAATGTCCGGGTGTTCCGTTAGCGCTTTGCCAGCATCCTCACCATAGCCTTGCACCGTGTTTAAAACCCCGGGAGGCAGGCCAGCCTCTTCGGCAATGTCTACCAGGAGACGGGCTGTGAGCGGGGAGGCTTCGGCAGGCTTATGCACCACGGTACAACCGGCCGCGAGGGCGGGAGCAATTTTCCATGTGGAGAGCATAAAGGGCGTGTTCCAAGGGGTGATCACACCCACTGGGCCGATGGGCACCCGTGTCGTGATGTTCATCAATGTGGGCGATTGCAAATGGTGCCCATCTCGGGCGGCCTCGACTTGATCGGCAAAATAGCGAAAATTTTCCGCCCCCCGAATGGCCGCTTTTGACATGAAACGCCAGGCCTGGCCGGTGTCCCAGCATTCGCAGAGCGCGATCTCGTCGGCGCGGGCTTCAATGCCCTCAGCAATTTTGATCAAGATTGCCTTGCGCTGTTTGGTGGGCATATCGCGCCACGCTGGAAAGGCCGCTTTAGCCGCTTTGGCGGCCTTATCAATATCGCTTGCGTCGCCGCGCGCCACTTGGCAGATTATGGATTTATCTACCGGGGAGAGGGTTTCAAAGACACCGTCGCCACCCGCATGATCTGCACCCGCGATCCGGTGCAGTACGCCCTTGCGCCCAAAGCGCGCCAAATGACGATTAAGTTTCTCGATATTTTGTTCCAACGCAGACATCGCAGCTCTCTTTCAACCCTAGATTTTAGGTAACATGTTAACTAAATGGAGTGTTCTGATTTTTCATTGTGCTGTCAATATTTTTAAATAACATTGCACGGCAATTCATAGGTGCGTCAATGGCCAGAACCAAGCTTCAGCTTCCCTCGACTCGGAGGTCTTTACCGATTGCGTTGATGCGATCCCGGGAAAAAGTCATGGCGCCGATCCGCGATATGCTGCGGGCCTCTGGTTTGACCGAACAGCAATGGCGGGTGCTGCGCATTTTGTCCGAATTTGGTCCGCAAGATTTGACACAGATCGCGCAGCAGGCCTGTTTGTTGATGCCGAGCCTATCGCGTATTATCCGCAACCTTGCGCAAAATGGCCTCGTCATCCGTGCGTCAAATGCGAAGGACCGGCGGCGGCAAACTGTCGTCATTTCGCCAGCTGGGCAACAGCTTATTGATGACAACTTGGAGCAGGCCACACAGATTGCCGCAAATTATAAAGATCAGCTTGGCGCTGAGCGCTACGAGCTTTTGTTGGATCTTTTGAGGGAACTGGAGCAGGGCCTGCCTGTTCCCGTGAGAGGCGGATAGAAAAAGGCCCCCTGAAAGTTAGCTTTCAGGGGGCCCAGTACGGCAGGAAGGAATTTAGCTACCCGAAAACTCCGGATAGGCTTCCATGCCCAGCTCGCTACGGTCTAGACCTGTGATTTCGGCCTCTTCACTGACCCGCAGGCCGAACATCGCTTTGAGCGCCAACCAAACCACGGCGGAGGCCACTGTAACAAAGGCACCGACGATGACGATTGAAGTCAACTGAACCGAGAAGCTGGCCGCGCTGTTGGTGAAGCAAACCGCCAGAGTGCCCCAAATGCCTGCAAAGAGGTGCACGGGGATGGCTCCCACTACGTCATCAATCTTCAAGCGATCCAGAAGGGGGACTGCGAAGACCACGATAAAACCGCCAACAGCACCGATCAGAGTTGCCGAGACAAGTGATGGGGTCAGCGGCTCTGCAGTGATGGACACCAAACCTGCCAAGGCGCCGTTCAGGATCATGGTCAAATCAGGCTTTTTGTACAGGAGTTGCGTCAAAATTAGCGCAGTTACCGCACCAGCGGCTGCCGCTATATTGGTGTTGGAGAAAATCCGGCTGATATCAGCCACATTGCCCGATGTGTCCATGTAAAGTTGTGACCCGCCGTTGAAGCCGAACCAGCCGAGCCAAAGGATAAATGTTCCCAAGGTGGCCAATGCGAGATTCGAGCCTGGCATTGGGTTTACTTTGCCGTCTTTGTATTTGCCCAAACGTGGGCCGAGGATGATCGCGCCGGTCAAGGCTGCCCAACCGCCTACGGAGTGCACTACTGTCGAGCCTGCGAAATCTTGAAAGCCCATTGCATCCAAGAAACCACCGCCCCATTTCCAGCTGGCTTGAACAGGATATATCACGGCCACAAGAACGATGACAAAAGCGAGGAACGGCCAAAGTTTGATACGCTCGGCCAATGCGCCCGACACAATAGAAGCGGTGGCTGCGCAGAACATCAATTGAAAGAAAAAATCTGAACCAACAGAGGCGTAGGTCAAATCAGCTTCCACACCTTCCAGTCCTACAGGCTCAAGCGCTGTGACTGAAAAGGCGCCAAGCACGTTTTGAATGGTCCAGCTATCGCCTGGATACATGAGATTATATCCCAATATGTAAAAAAACAGTGACGCCAGAGAGAACAGTGCCATATTTTTGGTCAGCTGCATCGCCACGTTCTTGCCGCGCACCAAACCGGCTTCTAACATGGCAAAACCTGCGGCCATGAAGAATACCAAGAACCCTGAAACAAGGAACATAAATGTTGTGAAAATAAAGCCGATGTCTGCATTCAGCGGGGTCACATCCGCCTCTTGCGCCGTGGCCAGTTGTGGAACAGCCAGCAGCAGCGCAGCCAAGCTTACGGTTCCTAATTTACTTGTTAACTCTCTATGCATCACAGAGCCTCTTCATTTGTTTCGCCCGTGCGCACGCGCAGGGCTTGTTCTAGGTCAAGGACGAAAACTTTGCCATCACCGATTTTTCCGGTGCGTGCCGCTTTGGTGATGGCCTCCACCACCCCCGCCGCAGCCGCATCGGTGACTGCGATTTCAAGTTTGATTTTGGGAACAAAATTAACTGTGTATTCTGCTCCTCGATATGTTTCAGTGTGACCGGATTGAGCGCCGAAGCCTTTAACTTCGCTCACCATCATTCCGCTGACACCGACCTCAGACACTGCTTCGCGCACGTCCTCGAGCTTGAAGGGTTTGATCGTTGCAATAATAAGTTTCACTCGTCTTCCTTTCGTTCTACCGAATGCGATCCTGACTCTACCTTCAAATTGCTGCAGAGCGGCGTAAACTTTGGGCCCATGGAAAAACCCGTAGATGTCGCGATTTGCCTAAAATATGGGCAATGAGGCAGATGAGTTTCAAAACATCAGCGCGATTGGTCTGGAGATTGACCGCCTTTTTGGCACCAGGCCTGGCCTCTGGCCTTGTCTTTTCGCAACCCGAGGACACACACTGGCGGGATAGAGGAAGCGGGCTTGAAAGATGAATGATGATTCCATGGGGTTGAATAAAGAACTGGAAGGGATGACGGTGGTCTCCCTGGAGCAGGCGGTGGCGGCGCCCTATTGTGGTTTGATGCTGGCGGATGCTGGAGCGCGGGTGATTAAGGTTGAGCGCCCGGAGGGAGATTTTGCTCGTGGCTATGATGCCGGCGCCAATGGACAAAGTGCAATTTTTGCCTGGCTGAATCGCGGTAAGGAATCGATTTGCTTGAACCTAAAGGATCCCGATGATCTGGTGGTGATGCACCGTATGCTGGCCAAAGCTGATGTCTTTGTCTCCAACATTGCACCTGGCGCGGTGGCGCGTATGGGGCTGAGCGGCGTATATCTGCGACGTGATAACCCCGGTTTAATCACCTGCATGATTTCAGGTTATGGGCAAACGGGCGCGGCGGCGAAAAAGAAGGCCTATGATTTTTTGATCCAAGCTGAGAGTGGTCTGTGTTCGGTGACCGGCAGCGTGGAAAGTCCCGCGCGTGTCGGGCTTTCCTTGACCGATCTTTCGACAGGCCTGACTGCCTTTTCGGCCATTTTACGCGCCTTGATCCAAAGAGGACGGACGGGGCTGGGCATTGATTTGGAAATTTCCATGTTCGATGTACTGGCCGATTGGATGAATATGCCACTTTTGGCACATCGCTATATGGGCGGCGCGCCGGCACGCTCGGGATTGAAGCATTCGTTCATTTCCCCCTATGGCGCCTTCGAATGTAGGGATGGCGCGCAGGTGTTGATTTCGGTACAAAGCAATCGCGAATTTGCGGCTCTGTGCAATCAGGTCTTGCAGCGACCTGAGTTGCCCGGTGATCCCAGGTTCTCGGATAACCCGGATCGATACGCCCATCGCGACGCGCTGGATGCCATCGTAGCGGCTTGTTTTGCGCAGTTCACCGCCACTGAGGTGGTGGAAAAACTGGATGCTGCGCAAATTGCCAATGCGCAACTCAATTCCGTGGCGGATCTGTCGGAGCATCCGTTTTTGCGAAATTCCGTGGCACAGATTGGTGATTGTGAGGTTTCTTTGGCCGCTTTACCATTGACAAGCCATGCTGGCCCCGGACAGAAAGTGCCGAATTTAGGCGCGCAAACCCAGGCTCTTCGTGCTGAGTTCAAAGCGTGATTTTTTGCGTGCAGAAATGTTGCGCGTGTGAATAATGACGAAATGGTCCAGCTGAAAGCGAAGCATTATGACGGTCGATACAAGAAATCTAGGTAAGTTTTACATCGCCGGGCAGTGGCTTGCACCGCGATCACAGGCTAGTATGCCTGTTTTGAACCCGGCCGATGAGTGCCAGATCGGCACGGTGCCTTTGGGTAATGCGGCAGATGTGGACGCGGCGGTTGCGGCGGCGGTTGCGGCCTTCCCAGCCTATAGCGAGACTCGCAAATCTGAACGGATGGCACTTTTGCACAGCTTGAAGACGGCCACTGAGCGCAGGTTTGAAGATTTGGCGCAGGCGATGCGCATGGAGATGGGCGCGCCGATTACCATGGCCCGTGAGGCGCAGGCCGATGCGGCCATCGGCCATTTGCAGGGTTTCATAGGCACGTTGGACGCGTTGGTGGAGCGGGAGACTTTGGATAATGGTGACATTTTGTTGCGCGAGCCGATCGGGGTATGCGGATTAATCACCCCTTGGAATTGGCCGATGAACCAAATTGCGTTGAAAGTCATCCCGGCCTTGGCGACGGGCTGTTGCTGCGTATTAAAACCCTCGGAACATACGCCGATTTCTGCAATGATATATGCTGAAATTATTGATGAGGCGGGCTTTCCGCCGGGTGTTTTCAATTTGGTTCAGGGCGATGGCCCAACGGTGGGCGCGGCGCTGTCGCGCCACAAGGATGTGCAGATGATGTCCTTTACCGGTTCAACCCGTGCTGGGACGGCTGTGACCCGCGATGCGGCAGAAACGGTCAAGCGCGTGACCTTGGAGCTTGGTGGCAAATCGCCCAATTTGGTCTTTGCTGATTGTGACCTTGAGGCCCAGGTGCATGCCTCGGTCGCGGAATGTATGTATAATACGGGGCAATCTTGCGATGCGCCAACCCGGTTATTGGTCGAGCGCAGCTGTTATGAGGCGGTGCTGGAGATTGCCAAAGGCGCAGCAGAGGCCACTGAGGTGGGAGACCCGGCGCAGGAGGGCGGGCATATTGGCCCACTATTTGACTGCATTCAATTTGATCGGGTGCAAGCCATGATTAAAGTTGGGCTTGAGGAGGGCGCGTGCCTCCTGGCTGGTGGCTTGGGACGGCCCGAGGGGATAGATGCCGGCTGGTTTGTGAAGCCAACCATTTTTTGTGATGTGTCTAATGACATGCGGATTGCGCAGGAAGAGATCTTTGGGCCTGTGTTGGTCATCATCCCATTTGAAGACGAAGCTGAGGCGATTGAAATCGCCAATGACACGCCCTACGGGCTGGCTGCATATCTGCAAACGGGGGATCGCGCGCGCGCCGAACGGGTGGCGGGTCGCCTCAGGGCGGGTGCAATCCATATTAATGGTGGTGGTTTCAATTATGGCTCTCCCTTTGGAGGCTATAAACAATCGGGCAATGGCCGCGAAGGTGGTTTGATGGGGTTAGAAGATTACCTTGAAACCAAAACGCTTCACGGATTAGGTTAATTTGAAAGTTGAACACTGCACAAGAGACCTCCCTGGCGCGCGAAGTTATGGTGAGACCTGCGATCTTGGATTGATTATGAATGCCTGGCGACGAATAGGAGAGCGGAGCGAATGAAAGACTGTTGTGGACCGGGCTACTCAAGCCCGCAGGAGGCCATCAAAGCACCGCGTGAAAAGCTGCTCTATACCATTGCGATTTACACTGGCACGGGCATTCAAAAGCCCGACTATCTGGCAACGGTGGATGTTGATCCCGAAAGTCCGACCTATTCGCAGGTGATCCACCGCTTGGAAATGCCTGGCATTGGCGATGAGTTGCACCATATGGGTTGGAATGCCTGCTCGTCTTGTTTCAATGATGGCTCGATGTCGCGTACGTATTTGTTGATGCCTGGGGTGCGCTCGAACAACATCCATGTGGTCGATACGGCCAGTGACCCCCGCGCGCCGCGTTTGCACAAGGTGATTGACGGTGCGGAGATCAAGTCGAAAACGAACTTGTCAGGACCGCATACGGTGCATTGTTTAGGCTCTGAAATCATTATTTCCATGTTGGGCGATGCCAAAGGTGAAGCACCCGGTGGATATCTCCATCTGAACAAAGATTTTGAAATCGTCGGACGGTGGGAAAACTCCATGGGAGATATCAAGTTTGGATATGATTTTTGGTATCAGCCCCGCCATAACGTGATGGTGTCTTCTGAATGGGCCGCCCCAAATACTTTTATGCCAGGGTTTGATTTGGAAGAGGTTGGGCATTTGAAATATGGCCGCGAACTCCACTTCTGGGATTTTGAAAAGAAAGTCCCAATTGAAACCATTTATCTTGGCGAGGATGGGCTTTTGCCTTTGGAGGTTAAATTCCATCATGATCCTGACAGCACCCATGGGTTTTGCGGGGCGGCGCTCAGCTCAAATGTGATCCATTGGTGGCGCGATGAGGCTGGAAAATGGCAATGGGAGAAGATCATTGATGTGGCCAATGAGCCGCATCCGGAATGGCCCATTCCGGTGCCGGGAGTCATGTCAGCGATTTTGATCTCGATGGATGATAAATATCTATATCTCAACAATTGGTTACATGGCGATATGCGGCAATATGATATCTCAGATCCGCACAACCCGGTTTTGACAGGCCAAGTCTGGATGGGCGGCCTCTTGGGAAAAGCGCCGGAGGTTAATGGGGTGAAAATGGCTGGCGGGCCGCAGATGTTTCAACTGTCTCTCGATGGCCGACGTCTCTATGTCACCACCAGCTTGTTCAGCACCTGGGACAATCAATTTTATCCTGAAATTCGCGAGCAGGGCGGTGTGATGGTGCAGATTGATTGCGATCCGGAAAATGGTGGAATGACCTTAAACAAGAATTTTATTGTCGACTTTGGACAGGAACCCAATGGCCCGTCCCGTTGCCATGAAGCGCGCTACCCAGGCGGCGATTGCACGAGTGATATTTGGCTGTGATTGTGACCTTATCAAACCGCGATGGGGCGCAATATGTGGTGGATCCCCGCCGCCCCCTTTTAGACAGCCTGCGCGATCAGGGGGTAGATTTGCCCTATGGGTGCAAATATGGCGGCTGCATCACCTGTGCGGCAAAATTGACCGGAGGAGAGGTCGACCAGCGCCGACAAGTGGCGCTGAACAATCGGCAAATCAATCAGGGTTACGTGATTTTATGCGTCGCACGCCCCTTGTCTGACATTACGCTCGAAATTGGGGTGGAAAGCCATGACCGGCTGTATCGCAACCCATTTTTGGACCCGTTGCAATCTCATGAACTCAAGGCTGATATCGCCGTCCCAAAGGAGGTCTGACCATGGACCATACTCAACCCTATTCAGATAGCTATTTGCAGGGGATTCTAAAGTCGGTCAGAACTATCGCTATGGTTGGCGCCAGCCCTGATAAAACCAAGTTTAGCTATGGGGTTTTGCGGGTGTTGAATGAAACTGGCTACGACATGATCCCGGTCAATCCGCGCCCGGGCCTTGAGGAAATCCGAGGCTTGAAAGTCTACCCAAGCCTTGCGGCCATCGATCGTCCTGTGGATATGGTCGAAGTGTTTCGCCGTCCTGAAGACCTCATGGATGTTACAAATGAGGCCATCGCGATTGGCGCAAAAGTGCTTTGGGGACAAATCGGTGTGGTGGATCACGAAGCGGCCCTGCTGGCAGAAGAGGCTGGGATGCAGGTCGTCATGGACAGATGTCCAAAAATCGAGCTGTTCCGGCCATTCTGGAAACCAAAACTACACCTGACAATTTAAAGTGTAAAGCTGGCCGTGCACACAGTCTCGAGCGAGCCAGTCTGCCTCTGGAATTCCCTGTTAACAGCGAATTAACAGGGAAAAATGCGATTTTGGCAGGCATTCCCCAAATCGGGGTGGAATACAGACGTGGTTACAGTGGCTTACGGGTGATTTCCCTAAGAAAATTAACAGGGAAAATTATTTGCCGATCAGGGAATGTTTGTAAGCGAACAGGGAATGCACACTTGAGCCCTGTGGGCGATACCCAACAAGATTCTCGTTGTGGTATCCCCCCAGCAACTGAAAGCTCGGTTCAAGGGGCCGACGGGCTGACAAGTCTCAGTTTTTGAAACCTTCGAGGTTGGTGGGGCTTCTCAAGATCTGGAAAAACTTGAGCCCAGTCAGCATCAACCACATCACCAATATAAAGATCTCCCTTGCTGCCATAAGCGATTCTATGGGGCGAAAGGAATTGGCCTGGTTCTAGGCCCGGACCATTCTTTGAATCAAGGCGTGACAGAACATTACTCTGCTAGTCAAAGACACTCACAAAAGGACGAATATTTGGAAATTCGCTATTCACCTCCAAATACGAAGCCAACTCACCGACGAAGCAATCCGGACAACTGCCAGGAGAAATGGCCAAACCGCTCGGACGGTGCATATTGTTGATCGGTGTTTCAAATTGGCCGCCTTCATCGAATATCTGAATGCAAGAATTTTCCCGGTCAGCGACATAGATCCAGCCGTTAGCATTGCAGCAGATGTTGTGAGGAAGATTAAACTCTACAGGCCCCGTACCGGGCGTGCCTCAACTTTTAAGCAGCCTGCCGCTGGCGTCGAACTTGTGTATACACGCGTTCTGATAGCCGTCGGACACGAAAATATCGCCGGAAGGCGAGACTGCTGAATGGGTGCACTTGCAAAACGGCTTGCCACTCATGAAACCAGAGCTCACACCTGCCGTTCCAATTTCTAAAAGAAGCTTGCCTTCCCGACTGAACTTGCGAACCATATGGTCGAAATTATCCGTTAGATAGATACATTGGTCGGGCCCCCTGAATACACGGAGCAAAACACGAAAAATCGTACTGCTATAGAAATGATATGAATGTTGGCTGGGTCGGCAGGACTCGAACCTGCACTCTACTGTACCAAAAACAGGTGCATTACCATTATGCTACGACCCATCAGCGAGGCAGGGGATACGCCGGAAGCGCGGACGTTTCAAGCCCTGAAATAGCAAAAAATGCTTAAAGGGTTATTGTTGGTGATATTTCACAGATCGCTTTAAAATTTCCATGGGGCCAAACCTGCGCATGCAGGATGGACGTGGTTAGTGACATAATTAATTGAACACCTCCGAAAATTAGTAAAGATAATAAGGTATTTTCAAACTTGCGCGGATAAGAAGGATCTTCAGGCCGTACGGAGGCGACAGATGTGGCCAAATGCCGGGCTTGCCAGTCCGCGGCCACGCGGGCAGCCTCAATACGTTGAATCGCAGCTTGCACCATCATTTCGCGGTTTTGATAATCTTCTTCCGCGACGATCATCCGCGCATTTTTACTGGCCAGCAAATCTGCGCCACCGGTGGTTTGCGTCAATTCGGCTTGCTTGGCTTGAATGAGATCCTTGTTCATTCGAATGGAGGTCTTCAATGTATTGACCTTTGGGGTGTTTGGCCGAGCATTTTCTAGATGGATGACCAAGGATTTCGCTATCTGATCGATCTCTAGCTCCAGAGTCATAATTTGCTGTTTCACAGCGGCTATGGCGGTTTTTGAAAAAATGACTGCTAACTCTTGCTGCAACGTCACAAGGCGGTCCAGCGCTTAGCTGCAGGCGCTTCAAAGCTGGTCAAATAGCTTTGAACGCCCGTACTGAAGGTTGCGCCTATAGGTCTTTCCGCTCAACTTTTGTCAATTTACCGACCACCAGCGAAATACCAGCGGCGGCAAAAGAAAACAGCGCACCCATTTTCGCAGCGTCTTGAACGGGTCCGGCTTCGAAGGCCACCACCGCGATGAAAAGTGCCACTGTGAAGCCGATGGCCGCGATACAGCCGATGACAAATAGATCTATGATCCGCATGCCATCCGGCAGCCCTAGGCGGAAAACCCGCGCGCCGAGCCAGCCAAAGAGTAAAACACCGAAAGGTTTACCAATCAACAGACCGGCCAAAACTAGCCATGTTGCCGCGCCCATAGCGCCAAATTCAACACCAGCATTCAACAGCCCGAAAAAGAATAGCACCACTTCGACGGGGTGTTTCAGCAGATGTTCGCAGTGATTTAGAAGATCTGTCAGGTATTGCTCTGCTTCCGAGAAAATTCCGAATGCGCGATCTGCGTGAGGGATGGCTGGAACGATTGGCAAGAGACCAAGAGAGGGATGTAAGCCTGCGCGCATGAAGCCATACCAAGACAGGCCAGCGGCCATTAGATAGGGCCAAAAGCTGAGGTAGTTGCGCACCCAGGTCGAAGCTGGGCGCAGTTGCTTACCCACATCCAAAAGGCGCGGCAGCATGTTGAACACCAAATATACAGCTACAGCCGCGCCAACCGAGAGCATTAGCCAGATCGGAGCCAAGTCCCCTTGCGGATAGAACACTGCCAAAATTATTAGCCCAGCCGCATCATCAGCGATGGCCAGGAGTAGCAAAAAGCGCACCGCCGGGTGTCCCGCACCAAAGACCAACCGTCCCACCAAATAGGAAAACGCGATGTCTGTTGCCGTAGGTATGGCCCAGCCATTGGCCACGGCATTGTAGGTATCTGAGCCCATAAATGCGGCTAATACCAAATAAACTGAAACAGGGCCTAACATGCCGCCTAGCGTGGCGAACAGGGGCGTTGCCGCCTTCTTCCCACGCAACGAGCCATTCTTTAGGATTACAGCTTCCCAAACCTCCTTCGCCGCAATCGCAAAAAAGAAGGCCATGAGCATATCATTCACGAGATAGTGCAGGCTCAGAACTTTGAGACTGCCGGCGCCGCCAAACTCAGCGTAACCTGTGCCAAAGCTCTTGGCCCAATAGTTATAGTCTAAGCCGATATGATCATTGAACAAAAGTGGAAATTCTACAAAGTGATGGTAGCTGCTTGGATTTATGTTTGCCCAGATCAGTGCGATGAGAGCCCCGGAAATCAATAAGATTGAGTAGTTTGCGATAAAATTCCAAACACGGTACATAAATGAGCGCTCCACTGATTTTGTGTGATTGGAGATAGTTTACCCGATGCGGACGAGCAACCACAATGGAGAAGTTTTTTCGCAAATTGCGCAGTGCCGCCTGTGTGAAACGCGGTTTTCTCAAGGGGTTTCAGAGCATGAGCCGCGCCCGGTCGTATGGGCGGCGCCAGAGGCGAAAATACTGATCGCTGGCCAAGCGCCCGGCCTGCGTGTTCATCACTCTGGCCGACCATTCGATGACCGCTCGGGCCTGCGCCTGCGCCAATGGATGGGCCTGAGCGATGCGGAGTTTTATGATCAAAACCTATGCGCGATCTTGCCCATGGCATTTTGTTTTCCGGGCTATAACGCCGCTGGCCATGACCTTGCACCACCGGCCATTTGCGCCAAGACTTGGCGTGACTTGGCCTTGAAGGCACTTCCGCAAATTTCTTTGACCTTGCTGATCGGCAGCTATGCGCAGGCTTGGCATTTGCGCGACGGGCTGCGGGTGAATGATCGTTTGCGCAATTGGCGCGCATATGGTGAGAACAGCTTTGTCTTGCCGCATCCCTCATGGCGTAATACTGCATGGATTAAACGAAACCCTTGGTTTGAAACTGAGCTCATTCCGGCATTACGGGCGCGGATTGGCCAGATAAGAAAGATGGCCTATGACCCCTCTTGAACGCACGATTGTCATGCTCCAAGCCGCGCCGGAAGATCCCGCGCGCTTTTCCACGGTGCTTGAACGGCTCTGTGATGCAGAGGTATTTTTGGTGCTTGAGGCTGAAGCATCCGATAAAAATATCACGCCCAAAACTGTCGAGCGGGACGGGCAAAGCTATGTCGCGATCTTTGATACAGAATTGCATCTGGCAGAGGCGGTGGGTGGCGAGGCGGATTACTTGTCGGTGTCAGGCCGGGCTTTGGTGCAAATGCTCGTTGGGCAGGACAGCGGTATTGCGCTCAATCCTGGGTCTTCGGCCATTGGTTATTTGTTCGAACGCGACACGCTCGACTGGCTGGCGCGTTCTTTGGATGAGCGGCCTGATGAAATGGCGCAACAGATTTCTGAACTTACCGCGCCGCCCGCTTTACCGCCCAAGGCGCTCGAGGCGCTTTCGGTGAAACTTACTGCCGCGCAGGGCTTGGCAGAATTTGCCTGTTTGGTGCAAGCCCGCGATGGTGCTGGAGCCAAAAATCCACTCATTTGCTTTGTGGGCAACTTTCCTGCGGCCCAGGCTGATTTGGCGAAATTGATACAAGAATATTTGCAGTTTTCACAATTGGATGGGGCGCCTTGGGATGTGTCTTATCTGTTGCCGGACCATCCTATGGTCGCGCGATTTGTTAAAATCGGCTTGCGCTTTGATTTACCAATACCCGAGGCTGCGCCTGAACGCCCGGCGCCTGGCGGCACGCCTGGCCAGCCACCGACTTTGCGATAATTTGAAGGCGCTGGTGCGAAAAATGGAGGGGCTTAATACCCCGCCGTCCGATCGACCAAATGCAAAAATGGTGCGCCTTTTTCTCCACGCACAATGTTCTCGACCAAAACCTCAGCAGCCGTGACTGGGCGGGTGCCTGAAGCGATATGCGGTGTGACAGTGACATTTGGTAGCTGCCAATAGGGATGATCTTGCGGCAAGGGTTCCACGCGAAACACATCCAAACAGGCGGCTGAAATATGCCCCTGCTCAAGTGCTGACAAAAGGGCTGCATCATCAATCAACGGCCCGCGGCCGGGGTTTATGATTGTAGAGCCGCGCGGCATCTGCATGAGGGTTCGCGCATTGATCACATGTTCGGTCTCGGGGGTATCTGGCAAAAGCAAAATCAGAATTTCTGCGCTCTGCAAGGCGGCTTGAAGCCCGTCGGGTCCATGGTGGCACGTCAGACCATGAATTTGCTTTGGTCTGCGCGACCAGCCGCTTACGGGAAAATTAAGGGCGGTTAATGCGACAGCGCAGGCCTGGCCCAAAGCGCCCAAGCCCAGAATTGTGACAGGGCGATCGCGCGCCAAGGGTGGGTGGATTTCGCGCCAACTGCGATCTGGATTGATAATATGCTGATCAATCCCGAGGTGGTAACGCAGAGTATGGCCGACAACCCATTCCACCATGCCCTGACGCAGGCCACTGTCTACCATTCGGCACAGGGGTTGCGTCAGGCTTTTATTGCCGACAATTTTCTCGACGCCCGCCCAGAGGCTCAGTACCGCTTTGCAGCGGGTGTAGGGGGTGAAATCTTGTAGCGTGCTGCTAGGTGCATAGACCACATAATCTATATCAGCTGGCGGATAATCCGTTGTTACATCTGCCTGAATCCCCCGCTGCGCCAAACCCTGGCGCAACGGCGGCTCATAGAGTTCAAATTGCTCCGGAGGGGCGGCGAATAGGATATTTATCATTTGATTTTTGGCCTTGGACGGTGAACATGAGCGCTTTGCATCAAGCCAAAGCCGAGCAGCAAGGTGAGCATAGCAGAGCCACCGTAGCTGACCAATGGCAATGGTACACCTACGACGGGCGCAAGCCCCATGACCATGGCCATATTCACCGCAAAGAACAAAAAGAGGGTGATGCCAATGCCGAGGATCAATAGGGCCGAGAAGCGGTCTTTATTACTGAGGGCTGAGGTCACGCAGGCTAGAACCACCAATGTGTAAAGACCCAATAGCGTTATTGAGCCGATGAAACCGAATTCTTCGGATAGGGTGGTAAAGATGAAATCAGTGTGTTTTTCGGGCAAGAAATTGAGCCGAGATTGGGTACCTTGCATGAAACCACGCCCGGTCCAACCGCCTGAACCAAGCGCGATCTTTGCCTGGGTGATGTGATAGCCTGCGCCCAATGGATCCTGATCTGGATTGAGGAACGTGTCAATCCGACTGTATTGATAGTCTTTGAGCAATTGCCAGCCTGTGCTGCGGGATTGAAACACGGCTACCAAAAGGCCAATGCCGCTGCTGATGACTGTTGCGAAATAGGCCCAATGTACACCGGCTAAAAACATGATCGCGCCACCGCCCATGATCAAAAGCAATGAAGTGCCAAGATCGGGTTGTCTGAGAACTAAAAATACCGGGAATAAAACCATGAGTGCAGGCAGCAAGACCCAAAATGGCCGCGAAATCTGTTGTTGGGGCAACCAATCGTAATAGGCGGCCAGCACCAGAACCAAAGCAATTTTCATGACCTCTGAGGGTTGCAGGCGGATAACCCCAAGATCGATCCATCTTTGGGCTCCCATGCCGGTCGTGCCGACAAATTCCACGGCGATGAGCAATAGTATTGCGAGACAATAGGCGGGGAAAGACATGTTGCGCCAAAACCAAATCGGTACCATGGCAACCACAAAAAGCCCAAGCATGCCCAAGAAAAAACGTAGCATTTGGGGTTGTGCCCAGAGGTCTATTTGGCCACCTGCCACTGAGTAGAGCATGACAAACCCCACGCTAGAAATCGCAGTGAGTAAGATCAAAATTGGCCAGTTGAGCGCCAGGATTTTGCGAAACCCGACAGGAGCTGCGGCCAGATTATGCTCAAGATAGCTCACGTTTGTACCTGCCCTTTTTTGTCCAGCGTGCTCCAATCAAAGAGTTTTGGGGCTAACTCCTCTTGCTCTTCTCTGATTTGCGCTTGAAGGCCGGCGGGATAGTGGCTTGGTGCGGGCATTTCTCCCGTCAAAGCGAAAAGGGTAATATCGCGGGCGATTGGTGCGGCGGTAGAGCTGCCACCACCGCCGTGTTCTACGACAACGGCAACGGCAACTTTAGGGTTGTCATAGGGGGCATAGTCGACAAAGAGCGCGTGGTCGCGTTTTTCCCAAGGTAGATCCTCATTGCGGATCACCCCAGTCAACCGCTCCTCTGCCGTGATGCGCCGCACTTGGGCTGTGCCGGTCTTACCGGCCATTTGAAGATCGGGGCTGGCAATGCGCTTGCTGTAGGCCGTACCCTTTTTGGTGTTGGTTACTGCAAACATCGCCCGTTGCACGACCTTCAGATGCTCGGGGTCCACATCCAAGGGGGCGCCGGTTCCTAACGGCATGGCTGTTTCGTCGATTGACTGCACCAATTTGGGCAGCACAGCCCGCCCCGTTCCCAATCGTGCGGCCATGATCGCCAATTGCAGCGGAGAGGCCAAAACATACCCCTGACCGATAGAGGCATTGACCGTATCGCCGAGCAACCATGCTTTTCCGAAAGATTTTTGCTTCCACGATCGCGTTGGGGCCACGCCGCGACTGACGGCACTTAGCGGCAAATCGTGATATTCACCCAGGCCAAATCGGCGCGCCATAGCGGAAATTTTGTCGATGCCAACTTTTTGGCTTATAGAATAGAAAAACACGTCGCAGCTCTGTGCGATACTGTCTTCGACGTTCAAAGCGCCATGACCCCGCCGCTTCCAGCAATGAAAACGATTGTTAGAAATCTCGAAATGACCCGGGCAAAATACCGTATCATCTGGGCTCAACACACCGTCCTCCAAGGCCGCGAGGGCCGTAATCATTTTAAAGGTCGAGGCTGGCGCATAGGTGCCTTGCACCGCTTTGGCCCGAAGTGGACCAAAAATATCATCACGCAGAGCATTATAATTTTTGCTCGATATGCCGCGCACAAAGAGATTTGGATCAAAGCTCGGACTCGATGCCACAGCCAGAAGATCTCCGGTTGCGCAATCAATCACCACAGCAGAGGCGGACAGCCCATCCATCCGCGCCAAAGCATAGTTTTGGATCTTACTGTCGATGGTCAGCTTCACTGTGGCGCCTTGCTGCCCTTGGGCGCGTTCCAATTCGCGCATCACCCGTCCGACTGCATTCACCTCAATTCGTTGGTGTCCCGCAGAGCCGCGTAGCCTCTGCTCCATCTGTGCCTCAACCCCGGTTTTGCCAACCTGAAACCGCGGGATTTGTAGGAGCGGATCAGGATCCTTCGTGCGGGATAGATAATGATCGCTCACTGGGCCAACATATCCCACCACATGGGCCAAATTTTCTTTTTGCGGATAGATCCGAGACAATCCAACATCAGTTAAGAGCCCCGGTAGAGCCGGTGCATTGGCCGCCACGCGCGCGAAATCATTCCAGTTTAAATTCTCGGCGATGGTGACCGGCACAAAGGCGCTGCGGCGGGATAATTCTCTGCGGGCTTTTTCCAGATCGCTTGGGCTGATGGCAATGAGCTTTTGCAATTGCGTCAAGACCTGATCGACATCTTCGGTCTCTTCGCGCACCAGTAAAATCCGGTAGTTGGTTACATTGGCGGCAACGGACCGTCCATCGCGGTCAAACATGATGCCGCGCGCTGGTGGCAAGAGCCGCAAGTTTATACGATTTTCTTCGGCCAAAAGCCGGAACTTTTCGGCCTCCTTAACCTGTAGGAAACGCATGCGGGCACCCAGCGCCGTAACGACGCCAAGCTGTAAGGCGCCAACCAATAGGGCGCGCCGTGACAGTTTTTGGGCCGAGTTGATGATTTCATTGGGATTGTATTTCATCTTCTGGCCCTCGGCGCGCTTGGATGCATTTTTTGCGTCAGGGCAAAGCGAAGCATAGGGCGGAAGAGCCATTTACAGATCGGGTAGATCAAAATGCTCAGCAGTACTTGAACGATATATGGTTGCACGTCTGGAACTGGCAAAAATGTGAACATTAAGGCTAAATACTGAGTCAAAAAGCTCACCCCGATCACCAAGGAGATGATGAACCATTCATAAAGAAACAGAACTTCCTTGCGGCCGCGTGTCCGCATGCGCAGGAAAATAGCGGCGCAGAGCACGATCAATGTCCATAAGCCTGGCGGCCTTTGTAGAATGGCGTCAGCAAATAAAAAGGCCAGGGTGATGAGGATCGGACTCATGATATCGGGGCGGCGCATGATCCAGGCAAGGGTGATGGCGAGCGGCATATCTGCGGGGGCGAAGGGATAGGGCAGGCTTTGCAGCGGCAGAGTTTGCAACAAAACCACCAGCGCAACAATCGCGAGATAGGTCAGTTGCAGGCGAAGGATGCGCAGAGGGGGGTCTTGCATCATGGCTCCCCTCCTGGCTCAGACAGTTGCACCCCGATCAGATCACCGGCGGTTGAGATGGGCTCGCGTGGCTGATGGCGCACCACGCGTAGGAATTCCAGTCTTTGCATGTCAGCTGCCAATCGCACGCGCAGCCGTCCCGATTGGGTTTGGGTGACTTGGCCGACCAACAGGCCGGGCGGAAAGACCCCGCCATCCCCAGAGGTCACCACACGATCCCCCGGGCGGACGGTTTCGCGGTCCTCCAAGAATTCCAAAGGCGGGCGGCTGGTGTTATCGCCAACGATCATCGCACGTTGTCCGTTGGATTCGATTGAGACGGCAATGCGGCTCGAGGTGTCCGTGAGTAGGATCACCCGTGAAGTGCGCCCGCCCACGCCAGCGATACGGCCCACCAGGCCAATGCCATCAATGGCCGCCCATCCATCCACAATCCCATCGCGGCGCCCTACATTGAGCAGTACTGTTTGGCGGAACGGGCTGCCACTGTCGGCCAGAACCACACCCGTGATTTTGGTGAACTTTGGATCGAGTCGCACATTGTTCAGATCAAGGAGCCGCGCGTTTTCCTGTTCACGTTGAAGCGCTGCTTCTTTCCAGGCCTTCATCTGCTGCAATTCGCGCCGCAGCTCTTGGTTTTGCTGATAGATCCGCGTGTAACTGCGCGCTGAGCGCAGGATGTTGACTGCGGAGGTCACCGGGGCAGTGATGGTGGCGAAATTGGGAATAACGCGATCGGTGATTTCCATGCGCAGCCGCTCGACCCGTGGACTGTCAATGCGCCACAGCAAGAACAGCCCAAGCAGCATAACGACCAAAGCGCCCAGCATCAGCCGCGCAAGGGCTGTTGAATAGCGATCTGGCGTGTTACGATCCCGTGCCATAAGCTTCCCTAAGGGCTGCGCGGTTAATGTTTAACTGTCGTAGTCAATAACATGGGCGAGCTGTTTTTCATATTCCAAAGCCTTACCCGTGCCAAGCGCCACGCAGTTGAGGCTTTGTTCTGCCACCGAGACAGCCAGGCCGGTTTGTTCGCGCAGCGCGAGGTCCAATTCGCCCAACAAAGCGCCACCGCCGGTCAGCATGACGCCGCGGTCTACGATATCGGCAGCCAGATCTGGCGGGGTGGCCTCCAAGGCGGTCATGACCGCTTCGCAAATTTGCTGCACCGGTTCTGCCAGGGCTTCGGCCACTTGTGCCTGGCTGATTTCGGTTTCTTTGGGCACGCCATTGAGCAGGTCACGCCCGCGAATGGCTATGGCTACACCGCGCCCGTCGTCGGGCATGCGCGCTGTTCCAATTGTCGTTTTAATCCGCTCAGCTGTGGCTTCCCCGACCAAAAGGTTATGCTGGCGGCGCAGATAGCTGATAATCGCCTCATCCATCCGGTCACCACCGACGCGCGCCGAGCGCGCATAGACGATATCTGCCAAGGATAGAACCGCGACCTCTGTTGTCCCGCCGCCGATATCCACAACCATAGAGCCTGTCGGATCAGTGATGGGCATGCCTGCGCCAATGGCCGCCGCAATAGGCTCTGCAATCAAGCCGGCCCGGCGCGCCCCAGCAGAGAGGACCGATTGGCGAATGGCGCGTTTCTCCACCGGAGTGGCGCCATGTGGTACGCAGACGATGATTTTTGGCTTGGAAAAGGTGGTGCGCTTGTGAACCTTACGGATGAAATGCTTGATCATTTCTTCTGCGACGTCAAAATCCGCAATCACCCCGTCCCGCATTGGGCGGATGGCTTGAATGGAGCCGGGTGTCCGACCAAGCATGAGCTTGGCATCTTCGCCGAAGGCCAGCGCTTTTTTCTGACCATCCTTGACTTGATAGGCCACGACCGATGGTTCATTTAAAACGATACCCTTGCCGCGCACGTAGACCAGAGTATTGGCTGTGCCCAAATCAATCGCCATATCTGAAGAAAACAGACCACCAAGTCCAAACATTCGCAACGCCCCATCGGTATGAGTCTAAGCCGACGTAGACTTAGAATTTTCCCATCTATAAGGTTTAGGCGTGGCCTTTCCAAGGCCTTGTAAGGTGGTTTTCACCCGACACGCCGTCAATTTATCGAAATGGGCGGGGATCAGCCGGCGTCTTTGTAGGAAACCGATTTCAAGTCCTCCCCGGGCGCGGATTTTTCGCGCCGAACGATCAAGCGATTTAGGGCGTTGATATAGGCTTTGGCTGAGGCGACCACCGTATCGGTATCTGCCGATTGTCCGGTTGCGATCTTGCCCTCTTCCTCCATCCGTACGCTTACGGTGGCCTGCGCATCGGTCCCTTCGGTCACCGCATTCACTTGGTAAAGCTGCAAACGCGCCGCATGTGGGTAAAGCTCTTTGACCGCATTAAAGGTTGCATCGACCGGGCCGTCACCTGTGGCGGTAACACTGCGCACAACCCCATCAATGGATAACTCCAAGCTGGCCTCCTGCGGACCTTGGGTGCCGCAGACCACGCGTAAAGATTTGAGGTTGAGGTGATCGGATTGCTCGTCGGCGGTATCTGCCCGAACCAAGGCAAGAAGATCTTCGTCAAACACCTCCTTTTTGCGATCCGCCAGATCTTTGAAGCGCACAAAGACGTCGTTCAATTGATTGTCTGCCAAATCAATGCCCAGATCCTTGAGCTTGGAGCGCAGTGCGGCGCGGCCGGAGTGTTTGCCCATGACCAGGTTGGTTTCGCTCAATCCAACATCTTCAGGCCGCATGATCTCAAAAGTCTCGGCATTTTTCAGCATGCCATCTTGGTGAATCCCGCTCTCATGGGCAAAGGCATTTTTTCCGACGATTGCTTTATTAAACTGCACCGCAAAGCCTGACACCGTGGCCACGCGACGGCTAATGGCCATTATTTTTGTACTGTCGATCTGTGTGCGGTAGGGCATGATGTCATTGCGTACTTTCATGGCCATCACGACCTCCTCGAGGGCGGTATTGCCCGCGCGCTCTCCCAAGCCATTGATGGTGCATTCAATTTGTCGTGCGCCAGCGTCCACAGCGGCCAAGGAATTGGCGGTGGCCATGCCAAGATCATTGTGGCAATGGGTGGCAAAAATCACCTCTGTGGCACCGGGCACGTCTTTGATTAAACGCCTGATCAGCTCTGCGCTTTCGCGCGGCGCCGTATAGCCAACCGTATCAGGAATGTTGATCGTGCTCGCGCCGGCTTTTATGGCGATTTCAATCGTGCGGCAAAGGTAGTCATATTCTGTTCGAGTGGCATCCATTGGCGACCATTGCACATTGTCGCATAGATTGCGCGCATGTGTGACGGTTTCGTGAATGCGCTCGGCCATTTCATCTTGGGTCAGGTTGGGAATGGCACGGTGCAGGGGCGATGTGCCGATAAATGTATGAATGCGGGGCTGAGCCGCATGGCGCACCGCTTCGGCACAGCGATCAATATCTTTGAAATTGGCACGAGCAAGGCCGCAGATCATAGCGTTTTTGCTGCGTTTGGCGATGTCGCTGACTGCCTTGAAGTCCCCTTCCGAGGCGATAGGGAATCCGGCCTCAATGATGTCCACGCCCATATCGTCAAGCATTTCTGCCAATTCGAGCTTTTCGGAATGAGTCATGGTTGCGCCAGGGCTTTGCTCACCGTCACGCAAAGTGGTATCGAAAATATATACACGATCTTGGGTCATAGGACTGTTCTTCTGCTAGGGTCATGGAAAGGTTCGGCGCTGGGCTTAGGCGAGCGTCCCGCGCCGCAAAGCACGCTCAGCCGAGGCTAAGTGTTAGAAGGAGGAGTTGCTCAGTCAAATGTTCCATGGCCATAGGTATAGCTGTGATTTCCCAAATGGGAAGTGAAAAATAGGACAAACTCCGTTGCACGCAAGCAATTTTTGGCAAAATGCGGCTATTCAGTGGCCGTTTTGGTGATGGGCCCTATCTCGGAACCATGAAACGGATTTTGATCATCGGAGCCTCGGGCGCTATTGGAACTGCTCTGGCAGAGACCTACCGCAGCCAGGGTTGGCAGTGCGCGGGCCTGTCTCGCAAAGAGCATGGGTTAGATTTAACACAAGAGCACAGTATCGCCCCCGCAATAGCGACTCTAAAGGGGCCCTTCGACACGATCATCATTGCTACGGGGGCGTTGACGCTGGACGGGGTTGGACCGGAAAAGACCATTAAGGCTGTGACGGCGCAAACCATGGCGGCCCAGATGCAGGTCAACGCCATTGGTCCAGCGCTCATTCTAGGGCAGATTGGGCCTTTGCTGCCGCGTGATTGCCCTGCACGGATCGCGGTTCTTTCTGCGCGGGTAGGGTCGATTGGTGACAACCGGCTGGGGGGCTGGATATCCTATAGAGCGGCCAAGGCTGCCCTAAATCAAATTTTGCGCACCTCTGCGATTGAGTTGGCCCGCAGTCACCCACAGCTATCATGTTTTGCACTGCATCCTGGCACTGTCGACACGCCGTTAACCCGGCCCTTTTCAGCCAAATATGACGCTCGCCCCGCGCCAGAGGCTGCCGCAAGATTGCATGAGGTTATTGAAGCGCGCGGGGCCCATGAGACCGGGCAATTTTTCGATCAGAACGGATCTATGGTCCCATGGTGAACAGCCACCCACGTCATTCGGAGGGGCCAGCCGCTCCGCCGGGCGCAGGTGCCGTGTCTTCGGCTGGCTGCAAAACTCCGTTGTCCCAAGTGCCTCTCTCCACGCCGCCTGTGGCATAGCGCATCGTGCCCGTACCCTGGCGGCGACCATCGACAAAGCTTCCCGTGTAGACGTCCCCATTGGCATAGGTGGCGGTGCCAAAGCCGTGGATTTCGCCGTCGAGCCACTCGCCTGTATAGCTAAAGCCATCCTTCATTTTGATGTAGCCGTCACCGGAGCGTTGCCCCTCGACAAACCCGCCGACATAGGTCGTACCGTCGCGGTATCGCGCTTGCCCGGCACCGTGGCGCTTGCCATCTTTCCAGTTACCTTCGTAGCGATAACTGTCGGAAAACGTCATAATGCCATAGCCATGGTTTTGCGCATTTTTAAAGCTGCCTTCATAGACCAACCCATTGGGGTAGGTTGCTTTTCCGGCCCCTTCAATGACCCCGGCTTTCCAATTTCCCTCATATGTCGAGCCATCTGGATATGTTATTTTGCCCACACCTTCCGGTAGATCATTCAAAAAGGCGCCAATATAGATCGACCCATCCGGGTAGCGCACTTCACCGCGCCCTGAAATTTTACCATTCTGCCAGCTGCCAGAGTAACGATACCCATCTGCGGCGAGAAAAGTGCCATTGCCGTGGCGGCGGTCTTTGTGGAATTGACCTTCGTAAACATCGCCATTGGCATAGACAAACTTGCCACGTCCTTCGCGCTTACCATCTTGCAAAATCCCAGTAAAAACATCGCCGTTGGCATGAGTGAGGGTGCTCTCCCCATTGATTTTACCTTTGGTCCAATTGCCCTCATAGATCACTCCATCGGGCATGGTTAGAATGCCAGCTCCAGAGCGCTCGCCAGCCTCAATGGATCCTTGGTAGACCGCCCCATCCGAATAGATAATGGTGCCGGTGCCCTGTTTTTCCCCGTCAACCCAATTGCCCTCATAGCGATATCCGCTGTCAGAGGTGAGAATACCCTGGCCGTGGTGTTTGGTATCGCGAAACTGCCCTTCATAGCGCAGGCCGTTCGCATAAACCGCCACGCCTTCTCCGTCGATTTTGCCGGCCACCCAGCTGCCTTCATAGGTTCCACCGTCTGCATAGGTTACGCGGCCGTCTCCATGAGGCTTCCCGTTCGAAAATGCACCTATGTAGACCGACCCATCAGGAAAGATTGCCTCACCTTGGCCAGAAATTTCACCATTTTCCCAATTGCCGGTATATTTATATCCGGACGGTAGGGTGTAGGTGCCTTGGCCGTGTTGGCGACCGTTTTTGAACGTGCCCTCATAATAGCCACCGTCTTCATATTGTTTCGACTGGATTGTGGCAGTTTGCGCCTGGGCTAGGCCGCTCAATAGCAAGGTCGCTGTGACCAATAGGAGATGTGCGATCTTCTTATTCATTGAAGTTTTAACCTCTTGGGCAATGGCTCAGCGTCGGACTGACTCTATTTTTATTCATCTCAGACTAGTAAACCTCATCCGTGAGGGCAATGTCTTTCCACATTTCCCTTTCGATTGGGCTTTTGCTTCGGCGGATGTCTGATAGATAAGACATGGGTTTGACAGGATTGAGCAGGTAGATGACACAGAGATTTAGGTTAACCATGGCGCAGCTCAACGCAACAGTGGGTGATCTTGCTGGCAATGCGGCGCAAGCGCTTGAGGCTTGGAAAGTGGCCAAACGCGCGGGCGCTGATATGGTTATGTTGCCAGAGATGTTTGTCACCGGCTATCAAGTGCAAGATCTGGTGCTTAAACCAGCGTTTACCCGCGATACGATAGCGCAAATTCAGGGCCTGGCCCAATCTTGTGTTGAGGGGCCGGCCATGGGGATCGGTGGGCCGTTTCGTGATCAGACCGGTCTTTATAATGCATATTATATTCTTGCTGGCGGCCGTATCCAAACTGTAATTAAAAAGCATATTTTGCCAAATGATGATGTGTTCGACGAAAAACGCCTCTATCAATCGGCGGATGTCTCTGGGCCTTACCGGGTAGGCAACCTGCGGATTGGTACGCCGATTTGCGAAGATGCCTGGCATGCGGATGTACCCGAGGCCTTGGCCGAATCTGGTGCAGAAGTGCTTTTTGTGCCGAACGGTTCGCCCTTCGCGCGGGGCAAAATGGATGTGCGCATGGCGCATATGGTCGCGCGGGTGGTCGAAACCGGGCTGCCATTGGTCTATGTGAATATGGTTGGTGGCCAGGATGATCAGGTCTTTGATGGCGGATCATTCGTACTCAATCCCGGTGGTGCTTTGGCTCTGTCTTTGCCGTTGTTTGAAGATTGCATTGCGCATGTGGATTTTGAGCTGACCGATCAAGGCTGGCAGGCCGGCACAGGCACTCTGGCCCATTGGCCGGATGCTTTTGAACAAGACTACTATGCGATGGTTCTGTCTTTGCGCGATTATATGCGCAAAACCGGTTTTTCATCGGCGGTCTTGGGGCTGTCGGGTGGGATCGATTCTGCCATTGTTGCCACAATTGCTGCTGATGCGCTGGGGCCGCAGAATGTGCATTGCGTCATGTTGCCCTCGCAATTCACAAGCCAAGCATCGCTTCAGGACGCTGTCTCGGTGGCGCAAGCGCTGGGCGCGCCCTTGCAAACCTTGCCCATCACCGGGCCGCAGGCGGCGATCACTGAGAGTTTGGCGCCGATTTTTGCCGGCCGGCCTGCGGATACAACGGAGGAGAATCTCCAGTCTCGCTTGCGCGGCCTGTTGTTGATGTCCCTGTCCAACAAGTTGGGGCATATGCTGTTGACAACGGGCAATAAGTCAGAAGTGGCGGTTGGCTATGCGACGATCTATGGGGATATGGCGGGAGGATATAATCCGATTAAGGATCT
The DNA here is from genome assembly GCA_943788425.1 of uncultured Planktomarina sp. Taxonomy (GTDB): domain Bacteria; phylum Pseudomonadota; class Alphaproteobacteria; order Rhodobacterales; family Rhodobacteraceae; genus Planktomarina. The sequence goes on along the minus strand of CALSQF010000011.1, from coordinate 28,628 downwards.
GTATAAAACGCGGGTGTTTGACATCTGCCGCTGGCGCAATGCGCATCACCGTGACTGGATGAGGGGACCGGACGGCGTGGTTATTGATCCCCGCATTATCGACAAGGCTCCCAGCGCAGAGTTGCGCGCTGATCAAAAAGACGAAGACAGCCTGCCACCCTATCCGGTGCTTGACGGTATCTTGCAGATGTTGGTGGATGATGAGGCCTCAGTGGCCGATTGCGTGGCGGTCGGTTTTGAGCGCAAAACAGTCAAGAAAATCGAGCATTTGATCTATGTGAGCGAGTATAAGCGCTTCCAATCTGCGCCGGGGACGCGCCTATCTCCGCGGGCCTTTTGGTTGGATCGGCGCTATCCCATAGCCAATCGCTGGCGCGATCACAGCACATAGGGTCGCGCGGCCATATCTGGACATCTCCTGCGCCCTATGTGTAAAGACAGCGCAACAGGAGAACCCTATGACAACCACTCGTTTTGCCCCTTCGCCCACGGGCTACCTTCACATCGGCAATCTGCGCACTGCGCTGTTTAACTATCTTATCGCGCGTCAGGCGGGTGGAGAGTTTATTCTGCGGATTGATGACACAGATCCAGAGCGCTCTAAGGCGGAATATGTTGAGGCGATAAAGCGCGATCTGGACTGGCTGGGACTGCATTGGGATCGCATTGAGCGTCAATCTGCCCGGTTTGACCGCTATGCAGAAGTGGCCGATCAGCTGCGCGACCAAGGGCTGTTTTACGAGTGTTTTGAAACGCCTGTCGAATTAGACCTAAAACGTAAAAAACAATTGAATATGGGCAAGCCCCCGGTTTATGACCGCTCGGCATTGGCGCTTTCAGAGGCAGAGCGCACGGCGCTGCGTGCAGAACGCATGGGTCACTGGCGCTTTAAGCTTGAGCAATCACGAATTGAATGGAGCGATGGGATCCTTGGAGATCTGTCGATTGATGCCGCCTCAGTGAGCGATCCGGTGCTGATCCGCGGTGATGGGCAGGTGCTCTACACGCTGGCCTCCATCTGCGATGATGCGGATATGGGCGTGACCCATGTGGTCCGTGGGTCAGACCATGTGACCAATACCGCGACACAAATCCAGATGATCCAAGCTATTGGCGGATCAGTGCCGAATTTTGCCCACCATTCGTTGTTGACTGGTCCCAAAGGGGAGGGCCTGTCCAAGCGGCTGGGTTCATTGGCTTTGCGAGACATGCGGGCGGCAGGCGTGCAACCGATGGCGCTGTTGAGCCATTTGGCGCGTCTGGGATCGTCCGATCCGGTTGAGCTGCGGGACTCCATGGAGGAGATCATCGCAGGTTTTGAGCTGACGAAATTTGGCTCTACTCCAACGAAATTTGACGAAGCTGATTTGGTGCCGCTGACTGCAAAATATTTGCAGGGGCTTGAGTTGGAGGCCGTTGCTGCAGATGTGGCGGCTATTGGCGTTCCGGTTGAAATCGCTGAGGACTTCTGGCACGTCACACGCGGCAATATATCGACCCTGCATGATCTCGCAGGCTGGTGGGATTTGATCCAAAATGGCGCCACCCCGGTGATTGATGTGGAAGATAGGAATTTTGTAGCCCAGGCTCTATCTATGCTGCCTGCCGGCCCTTACGATTCCGGCACTTGGGGCGCTTGGACATCGGCGGTCAAAGAGGCCACTGGACGCAAGGGCAAAGCTCTGTTTATGCCGCTGCGAAAAGCCTTGACGGGCCAGTCTCATGGCCCGGATATGGGCGCTCTTTTGCCGCTGTTGCAACAAATTTCGCGGCAGTAGACCTTAAAGGATTGGCATGAATTGCCCATGCCCAAGCCGCCCTTGAGACCGGGGCTCCATGAAAAGGGCCAATCTAAGTAATGCGGAATAAACCCTCGGTTTAGATTGGCCCTAAATCATATTATTGTGCTTGCAAATCAGTCGCAGCTTCACGGCCGTTGCGGCCGGTTTCGACTTCAAAGCTTACTTTTTGGTTGTCATTCAGACCGTCCAAACCCGCGCGTTGTACAGCTGTGATGTGTACAAACACATCTTCGCCGCCATTGTCCGGTGCAATAAAGCCATAACCTTTGTCTGCGTTAAACCATTTTACGGTGCCAGTAGCCATCCCGTGTACTCCATTTTACATTACTGCCCACGTTATTGCGGCAGGTCGGCGTCAGTCATTTCATGTCGAGGACTGTGGCCTTGTAAGCAAAACAGTTGGTCGAAATGCGGTAACGGTCGCAAGGGCCATATGGCCGTTTCGAATTTTTTTTGCAAGCCAGAAGACGCGCAGAGGGGGAAGACCCTCGTGCCGGCGCGCAACGCGCCTTAACGAGAGACAGGGATACGCTTTTAATACGGACTGGCTTAACGCGCGAATTTCTTATGCTTGATGCGCGTGGGTTGCAGGGCATCGACACCGAGGCGGCGTTTTTTGTCCTCCTCGTAGTCTTCGAAATTGCCCTCAAACCATTCTACATGCGCGTCGCCCTCAAAGGCGAGGATATGGGTGCAGATCCGGTCAAGGAAAAAGCGGTCGTGTGAGATGACCACAGCGCAGCCGGCAAAATCAACCAGAGCATCTTCCAGCGCCCGTAGGGTCTCCACGTCCAGATCATTGGTCGGCTCATCGAGCAGCAAGACATTGCCACCTGCACGCAGCAATCGCGCCATATGGACCCGGTTGCGTTCTCCGCCAGACAATAAGCTGACTTTTTTCTGCTGAGTCGCGCCTTTGAAGTTAAACGCTGAGCAATAGGCCCGCCCGTTGACCTCCACATCTCCCAGTTGCACTACATCAAGACCGTCTGCAATAGCCTCCCAAACATTGGCATTGGGATCCAAATCATCGCGAGATTGATCAACATAGGACAATTGCACTGTATCCCCGTATTCAACCGCGCCTTCATCGGGCTGTTCTTGCCCGGTAAGCATTTTGAACAGGGTGGTCTTGCCCGCGCCATTGGGGCCGATCACCCCAACGATGCCACCGGGTGGCAGTGAAAACGAGAGATCTTCTACCAACAACTTGTCGCCCATGGCTTTTTTAAGCCCTGAGACTTCAATGACCTTTGAACCCAGCCGTGGTCCATTTGGGATGATAATTTGGGCACGTCCCACTTTTTCACGCTCGGATTGATTGGCCATATCATTATAGGCGGCAATACGGGCTTTCGATTTGGCCTGCCGGGCCTTTTGACCCTGCCGCATCCATTCCAATTCACGTTCCAGCGTTTTTTGTTTGGACTTATCCTCACGGGACTCTTGGGCCAAGCGCTTTGCCTTTTGTTCGAGCCAAGAGGAGTAATTGCCTTCATACGGCACGCCTTGCCCACGATCGATCTCGAGGATCCAGCCGGTAATATCATCGAGAAAATAGCGGTCGTGAGTGACCACTAGGATTGTACCGGAGTAGTCAATCAGGTGCTTTTGTAGCCAAGCAATGGTTTCGGCATCCAGGTGGTTGGTTGGCTCATCAAGCAGCAACATATCAGGCTGCTCAAGCAACAGCCGGCACAGCGCCACGCGGCGCGCTTCACCGCCCGAAAGATTTTCGGGCATCGCATCGTCTGGTGGACAGCGCAGTGCCTCCATACTGACGTCAATTTGGGCATCTAAATCCCAAAGATTATTAGCATCAATCTCGTCTTGCAGCTGCGCCATTTCATCGGCGGTCTCGTCGGAGTAATTCATCGCCAGATCATTATAGCGATCCAGGATGTCTTTTTTGGCCTTCACCCCCAGCATGATATTTTCGCGGACGGTCAGGCCTTCTTCCAGTTTCGGCTCCTGTGGCAGGTAGCCAACTTTCGCGCCTTCCGCCGCCCAGGCTTCGCCAGAGAAATCCGTATCTAAGCCGGCCATAATTTTGAGCAGGGTTGATTTCCCGGCGCCGTTTACCCCAACCACACCGATTTTCACTCCGGGAAGGAACGATAGTCGAATGTTTTCGAAGCATTTTTTTCCACCAGGATAAGTTTTTGAAACGCCATCCATGTGGTATACATATTGATATGCGGCCATCTGTGCCCCCGGGTGTTAGACTGAAGAATTTAAACCCCTGTTACAGTGGCGCGCGCGTGGGCGCAAATGTGAAATTGAGAAAACTGGTGCGGCCATGGCTTGCGCAGGGGTCTATCTGCGCTAAAGGTAAGGAATGATGCGGTTTAACTTGCCACAATCTAACGCCGGGCGGCGTGTGGGTCTTTTGGGCGGGTCGTTTGATCCGGCCCATGAAGGGCATGTGCGGATTTCTGACCAGGCGCTCAAGCGCTTTGATCTTGATCAAATCTGGTGGCTCGTTAGCCCTGCCAATCCCTTAAAGCTGCGCGGACCTGCGCCGCTGGATAAGCGGGTGGCCCATGCGAAACGCCTGATCGACCATCCGCGCATCGTCATCACCGATGTGGAAACGCAGCTGGACACAAGGTTCACCTGCGACAGCTTGCGCGAGCTGCGGGCGATCTATTCCACCACGCATTTCACTTGGCTTATGGGGGCAGATAATCTGGCGCAGATCCATCACTGGCGTGATTGGCAGGATATATTCCAGCTTATGCCGGTTGGTGTTCTAGCTCGGCCCGGGGAAGGGCTGGCGGCGCAATGCGCACCTGCGGCGCGGCGCTTCGCCTCAGAGAGACTTGCCGCACGCGCTTCAAGGCTTTTGAGCCATCGCACGGCACCGGCCTGGTGTTTTGTGGATATGCCCCAGAGCCCGGCAAGTTCCTCGGCTATTCGCAACCGCGGGGCTTGGAGTTAACGGCGCAAGAGGGCGGAACCAAAGCCTGAGATCATCAGCAAGGCCAAACCGGCAAGCCCCCAGATATCGGGTAGTGTGCCAAAGACACCCCATCCCAATAGCAATGCGCCCACAAGTTGAAAGTAGACGAAGGGTGCCATGCGGGTTGCCGGTGCAAGCTTATAGGCGAAGATCAAAAACATATTGCCAAGCATAGAGGCGCCGCCAGAGATGGCGAGCATGTCCGGGCTGGCGAAGAGCTGCTGGGGCCAATATATCAGTGCCATGGGCGTGCAGAGGATGGTGGCAATGAGCATTTGTGAGAACAAAAGCGCTTTGGGCTCCTCTTGGCCCGCGGCCAGACGCGACAGGGTTAGAAAAACTCCATAGGTGCACCCGGCAAAAAGGGCACAAGCCAGTCCAATGGAAAAGCCAAAGCCGGGTCTGGCAATGAGCAAAATTCCAATGAAGCCGAGGAAGAGCAGGGCGCTGCGCGGGGGGGTCACGGCTTCTTTCAAGAAGATGGCCGCCAGAATATAGCTGATAATTGGCCCGATGAAAAAGACGGCGAAAACATTGGCTAAGTTCTCCAATGCAACGGCGAAGGTGATGACACTGATGCCGGTCGCCAGCAGCAATCCGCGACCCCAAGCCACCGGGTTGCGAAACACCGTGAAACAGCTCCGCGGTATAAAGGGCAGCACCAAGATTGACCCGACGGCGAACCGGGCCCAGGCGATGAAAAAGGGATGATAACCATGGCTATTCGACAGCAATTTGCTGGCGGCATCACCGGTTGGGATCAGCATCATGCCGATGAACATAAAAAGTATCGCACGCCACATCCTGCCGGGTTAACAGCCACCCGCCTTCGGCACCAGCCCTGTGGAAAATCATCTTGCCAAAGACCCACGCGCCCCGCTAGCCATTGGGAATGGAAAATACCCTCACACGCAGAGCCGCGCTCAGCACAGCCCTGGCGGCGCTTGGCTCTTCAGCCTTTGCTGTGGCGCCCTTGAATTCGTTGCGGCCCGTCGCAAGGCCTGCTGCATCGTCTGACCTTTTGGGCGGGGCGGCTGCGGTTATCCGCTCGTTTTCTCTCAAAGGTCAGGTCAGCTGCGCTCTGATGGATCCAGAAAATGGCAGGCTTCTCGACGCATATTTACCTGAGACTGAATTGCCCCCGGCCAGCGTGACCAAAGCACTGACTGCTGCCTATGGCTTGCAGAAACTTGGGCGCGATTTTCAATTTATCACACGTTTGAGCATTCAGGGGCGGGTCATAAATGGGGCGTTTGTTGGGGATATCATTTTGACCGGATCTGCGGATCCCACTCTGCACACAGATGATTTGGTCAATTTTGCCAAGGCCCTCCAAAAAACAGGTATTCAACAGTTTAAAGGTCGGCTTGTGATTGTGGACAATGGTTTTCCCTACCAACGTGAAATTGACAGCAGCCAATTGCCGCAAGCCAATTACAACCCAGCGATTGCCGGAGTGAACTTAAACCTCAACCGGGTGCAATTCGAATGGGCACGCCAGGCTGGTGGCGGCTATGATCTGTCGATGAGCGCGCCGGGGCGCATATATCGGCCACAAATCCCTTCCATTGGGATGCGCGTTGCAGAGCGGGTAGCGCCAAGCTATGCCTATCAACACTCACCGGAACGCGAGCAGTGGTCCGTTCAGCGCGCGGTCTTGGGCAAGGATGGGGGGCGGTGGTTGCCGGCGCGCAATCCAAGGCGCTACGCCGGTGAAGCCTTTCAGGCGATATGCGCAGAGATGGGGATGCAGCTGCCGTCTCCAACCATCGTTGAGGGGCAATACCCGGATGCGGTGATGACGGTGGATATCGCACAAAAGGAGTCGCGCCCTTATTATGAAATTGCCAAATCAATGTTGAAATTATCGACGAATTTAACGGCTGAGGTGATCGGCCTCACAGCCTCGGGCGCGCCAACGATGCGCCAATCGGCGTCGGCTCTGAGCCAGTTTGCTCAGGCCCATGGGATGCGTGGCGCGGTTGTTGATCATTCCGGTCTGTCGGATCAATCGCGGCTTACGGCTGGTGGACTGGCAATGTTCATGGCCTGGCACCACCGCAACGGGCTGGCCGATTTGCTCAAGCCCAAGATTCTGCGGGACAAAGGAAAGCCGATGGATGGTGTGGATCTGCGGGTAAAAACAGGTACATTAAATTTTGTCAGCTCGCTGTCCGGATATCTCACATATAAAGGCAAAAGCCTTGGCTTTTCTATATTGACAGCCGATATGGCGCGGCGTGAAAAAGTAAAAGGCAGTGAAAATCCACGGGGGGCCAAGGGTTGGGAGGCGCGATCTCGTAGCTTGCAATATGCGATTTTGCGCGATTGGCTGGGGCATTTACGATAGGGTGCGAAACCTTGCGCGTGCGCCCGCTTCTATAGCCGCCCCATGCAGGCGGTCCACCTCAAGCTCATGGCGAATTTCTTGCAGCATGCGCAACTCGACTTGCCCTAGTCTTCCATCCGCCGCGGCCACATCGCAGGCCATAGCATAGGCAGTTTCGTTTAAACCAACGGGCAGGCTGTCCCGGATCAAGCCAAACAGAGCGTCAAGCCCGTCTTCTTCGGACAAAAGATCCAAAACCATAGCGGCCACAGATTTGATGCGGTCTACATCATATTCTCCAAAGATCGGCAGGTGGTTTACAATCGCTTGAATGCTCATCAGCTCTGCTGTGCGAATATTTTCGTCACTTGCAGATACGGCAATCATGACCGCAACCAGACAATCTTGTGATGACAGAGACGGGGGATGGGTGTTCACGAAGCGACGACCTTTCTAGCTGTGGGTACAACTTATTGACCCGAGGCCTCTGCGGCAATAGGGAAGCGTCAGGAAACTGGAGTTAAACATGTCCAAAATGCGAGACGCTGCTACTCAATCGAAAGCCTGGCCCTTTGAAGAAGCGCGGCGGATTTTGAAACGCTTTCAAAATAAGCCGCCTGAAAAGGGCTATGTCTTGTTTGAAACGGGCTATGGCCCCAGTGGGTTGCCGCATATTGGCACTTTTGGCGAAGTGGCGCGCACCACAATGATTATGCGCGCATTCCAAGAATTGAGTGACCTGCCAACCCGGCTTGTGTGTTTCTCTGATGATCTCGACGGTATGCGCAAAGTGCCGGGCAATGTGCCAAACCCGGAGAGGCTGATCGAGCATTTGCAGCGGCCCTTGACCTCTGTACCAGATCCTTTTGAGGAATATGAGAGTTTCGGTCATCACAACAACGCCATGTTGCGTCGGTTTTTGGACACATTTGGCTTTGAATATGATTTCATCAGTGCCACGGAGTTTTATCAATCGGGTCAGTTTGATCAGGTTTTGCTGCGTGCTGTGGAAAAATATGATGACATCATGAAGGTGATGCTGGCCTCGCTGCGCGAGGAACGTCAGAAGACTTACTCAATTTTTCTGCCCATTCATCCTGAAACAGGACGGGTGCTTTATGTGCCGATGAAATTTGTGGACGCCCAAAATGGCACAATCACCTTTGACACTGAAGAGGGTGAAGAAATGACCCTTCCGGTGACGGGTGGCAATGTCAAGTTGCAGTGGAAACCCGATTTTGGTGCGCGCTGGGCGGCCCTTGGGGTGGATTTTGAGATGTATGGCAAGGATCACTCCACCAATACCCCGATTTATGACAAAATTTGCCGTATTCTGGGGCAACCTGCACCGGAACATTTCAGCTATGAATTGTTCCTCGACGAAAATGGGCAGAAAATTTCCAAGACCTCCGGCAATGGCGTGTCAATTGATGAGTGGTTGACCTATGCCAGCACGGAAAGCCTGTCTTACTTCATGTATCTAAAACCCAAAACCGCCAAGCGGATGCATTTTGATGTCATCCCCAAGGCGGTAGATGAGTATCACCAGCAATTGCGGGCCTATGAGGGGCAAGACGACAAAGCACGTCTGAACAATCCGGCTTGGCATATTCATGGCGGCCATGTACCGGTCAGCAAAATGGTCGTACCTTTCTCAATGCTGCTCAATCTGGCGTCTGTGTCTGGGGCGGAGGATAAAGATCAACTCTGGGGATTCATCAAACGTTATGCGCCCGAGGCCTCCGCCGAAACCCATGCGGACTTAGACGCGGCGGCGGGGTTTGCGGTCCGTTATTACAATGATTTTGTCAAACCTGCCAAAGTCTACCGCGCGCCTACGGATATCGAACGTAAGGCTTTGATCGCGCTGCGCGACGGGCTGAAGGCTTGGGATCAAGGTTTGGATGGGGATGCGCTGCAATCTTTGGTTTTTGCCTGTGGGCGCGAGCGGTTTGACCCGATGCGCGATTGGTTCAAAGCGCTCTATGAGGTGCTTTTGGGCGCATCACAGGGGCCGCGGTTTGGCGGATTTATTGCGCTTTTGGGCATCCAGGAGAGCATAGCCCTGATCGACAAAGGCCTTGCTGGCGAGTTTACCTAACCTGCGACGAATTTGACCCCCTCCCGTTGCGTCCTATTTTTATGCTAGTCAACAGGAGGGTGTTATGAGACCGTTCATTTTAGCAATTGCTTTTTGGGTTGCGGCGGCACTGCCGGCCTGGGCCGAGAGCCAAGAGATTGAAACAACAATTCGTGCGCAAATTACCGCTTTTCAGGCGGATGATTTCGAACGTGCCTTTACCTACGCAAGTCCAACGATTCAGCAGATATTTCGCGCGCCAGAGGTGTTTGGGCGTATGGTCAGGCAAGGTTATCCTATGGTGTACCGCCCGTCTGAGATTGCATTCTTGGAACTCGCCGCGGTTGAGGGATATTACTGGCAGAAAGTGCAAATTCGCGACGGCCAGGGTCGATATCACATCATGGCGTATCAAATGATCCAATTGGACGGAGCATGGCGCATTAATGGTGTCCAGCTTTTGCCCTCGCAAGAGACCGGCGTGTGAGCACCGTACGCTAAAGCTAGGCCTTCTTAACATCGAGCTTTTACCCCTGTTTCGCAGAGCGGCACCTACCGCAGGGGCTGCGGTTGCGGATCAACCACACAAACGCATGGAGCGGCGTTTGGAAAAGAGGTTTTATGAACAAAACAATCACCGATGGTATCGTCTTTACACCACTCAAATTTGCTTTTGGATTGCATCATTGGTCGAGCTAGGACGGCACGCTCGGGCAAGATGACTATGACACTGAGCCCAACGCCGCCTTCGCGACGGCGGATCAAGACTTTTCTGGCTGCTTGGAGCTGACCAGGACGCAAGCCGTGCAAAAGCTGCGCGATGATGTAACCTCTTGGTTTAGCTTTTTGGTGATTAAACCTTATGGACCAGGCCATTTCGTGCATGGGCTTACGATGACCGGCAATGTCTTTCGTTCAATCAACGGGCCAATTGACCGCGCCGAGTCCGTGGACAGCACCTTCGCCACGCTCAACCACAGCAAGGCGCGCAATGTCGTGGTGCAAGGCAACACGTTCAATGCCATCAGTGAGCCAATCTACAATCCCTGCATTTTGGAGCATACCCAAGCCTCAGATACCCAAACCTGGACGGTCGATTTTGCGCCATCGCTGCCGTTCAATGGCCGCGCGTGGACAGTCAAGGCGGTTGTTCCGGTTGGAGCCATTCAATCAGGCTGTGCGAATATCTACGAATTGCCACATTCTGAGGCCGAGCAAGGGGGCAGCGGCAGTCAGGTGAAACTGAACTGGTCGCGTGCCTGTCGCAGGAGCGTCAACCTCACCGAGCGGATGGACAACCCCACCTAAATCTGGCGCTCTTCGCAAGTTAGGGGGCACTAGGGCTCAGATCCTATTGCCCCTTTTTGTGTGGGGTCTTGTCTATTTGCGCCGCCGGGCGCCGCCCCTTTGACCTGCGCGTCCACCTTTTGACCGGCCGGAGGCGTTATGGGCGTCTTCAACTGCTTTTTCGACCGCATATTGCCGGGCTAGGGGATCATCTGAGATCGTCAGCTCAACTGTCTCGAGGCGTTTGACCTCGTCGCGCAGCCGAGCGGCTTCCTCAAACTCCAAATTCTCTGCCGCTTTACGCATATCAAGCCGCAGACCTTCGAGCACGGTTTGAATATTGCCGCCTTGCAAGGCCGGATCAATCTTTGCCGTGACCCGCGCCATATCGGTATCGCCTTTGTAAAGACCGGCCAGAACATCCTCGACATTCTTTTTCACCGTCAGAGGGGTAATTCCATGGGCCACATTATAGGCATGTTGCTTTTCGCGCCTGCGGTTGGTTTCGCCAATCGCGCGTTCCATTGAACCGGTCATGCGATCTGCATACATGATGACCCGCCCATCGGCATTGCGCGCGGCCCGGCCAATGGTTTGAACCAAAGAGGTTTCAGACCGTAAAAAGCCCTCCTTATCTGCATCAAGGATCGCAACCAAACCGCACTCAGGGATATCAAGCCCCTCGCGCAGAAGGTTAATGCCTAGCAGCACATCAAAGGCGCCCAACCGCAAATCGCGCAGTATCTCAATACGCTCAATCGTATCGATATCGCTGTGCATGTAACGCACCCGAATGCCCTGCTCATGCAAATATTCCGTGAGATCTTCGGCCATGCGTTTGGTTAATGTTGTGGCCAAAACCCTTTGCCCCATGGCGGTAACTTTGCGAATTTCATCTGTAAGATCATCAACCTGCGTTTCTACGGGACGAATTTCGACCAGCGGATCCAGCAGGCCCGTAGGGCGGATCACCTGCTCTGTGAACACACCGCCTGCTTGGTCCAGCTCCCATTTGGATGGTGTGGCAGAGACAAAAACAGACTGAGGCCGCATCGCATCCCATTCTTCGAATTTGAGTGGCCGGTTGTCCATACAAGACGGCAATCGGAATCCGTGTTCGGCAAGGGTGAATTTGCGGCGGTAGTCGCCCTTATACATCGCGCCAATCTGCGGCACGCTGACATGGCTTTCATCTGCGAAGACAATCGCATTGTCTGGGATGAATTCAAACAGTGTGGGGGGTGGTTCACCTGGCGCGCGGCCCGTGAGATAGCGCGAATAATTTTCAATTCCGCTGCATACGCCTGTCGCTTCAAGCATTTCCAGATCGAAATTTGTGCGCTGTTCTAGCCGTTGCGCTTCGAGCAATTTTCCCTCGCTCACCAATTGATCAAGCCGCATACGCAGCTCTTTTTTGATCCCAATCACAGCCTGCTGCATGGTTGGGCGCGGGGTCACATAGTGGCTGTTGGCATAGATTCGCACCCGTTCAAACGTATCAGTGCGCGCTCCTGTCAGCGGGTCAAACTCAACAATGGTTTCCAGCTCTTCGCCAAAAAAGCTCAAACGCCAAGCCCGGTCGTCCAAATGCGCCGGCCAAACCTCCAAACTGTCCCCACGCACCCGAAAGGTGCCGCGTTGGAAGGCTTGGTCGTTGCGGCGATATTGTTGGGCGATGAGATCGGCAATGACTTGGCGCTGGTCATAGCAATTGCCACGGTGCAAATCTTGAGTCATCGCCCCATAGGTTTCAACTGATCCTATGCCATAGATGCAGGACACAGAAGCCACGATAATGACGTCATCACGCTCCAGCAAAGCGCGGGTCGCCGAGTGACGCATCCGGTCAATCTGCTCGTTGATCTGGCTTTCTTTCTCAATATAGGTGTCCGAGCGGGCCACATAGGCTTCTGGTTGGTAATAGTCGTAATAGCTGACGAAATATTCCACGGCATTATCGGGGAAAAACCCTTTGAATTCGCCATAAAGCTGGGCTGCGAGGGTTTTGTTTGGCGCAAGAATAATCGCCGGGCGCTGGGTGTCTTGTATGATCCGCGCCATGGTGAAGGTCTTGCCCGTGCCCGTGGCCCCGAGCAAAACTTGATTGGACTCTCCCGCGGTGATCCCCTCTACCAGCTCTTTGATCGCGGTGGGTTGGTCGCCTGCGGCGGTGAACTCGGTTTCAAGTCGAAAGGCCTTGCCCCCTTCCATCTTTTCCCGGTCGCGCATATTCGGAGCGGGGTTTTGCAACACGGGCATTTGTTCGGGCGAATTATTGTGCATATTTGATTCCTTGTGCCCCCTAGAGTTGGCCTTCTATGGGGCAGAAACAAGGGGGCGGGTCGGCAAAGTCCGATTCAATCCCCCGCTGTGATCATTTTTCCCCGCTGGGGATGAAAATTGCTTCCGTCGCGCGGCGCGAACGTGTCATGGCTGGTCAAGGAGGCGCCAGCGCAGAGAAGGGCATGATATGACGGCAGCTGCAAAAGTTGTGATCGTGGGATCTGGAATCATTGGCGCCAGCACGGCTTTGGCCTGCCAAGATCTCGGTGCTGAGGTCATTGTTGTGGATCAGGGGCCTTTGGGCGGCGTCGCCAGTGCCAATTCTTTTGGCTGGATCAATGCCAGTTTTGCCGAAAACCAAGCCTATTTCGATCTGCGCAACGCGGCCCTAGAGACCTTTCGAGGCTTGGGGCAGAGGTTAGAATTACAGGCCCATGTCAGCTGGCCAGGCACGCTTTGGTGGGAAGATGTGGGGCAAGATTTTGAGGCGCAATTTGCCAGTCTGACTGCGCGGGGCTATGGGGCCCGGCGGCTTGATCACGATGAGATCGCGGCGCTTGAGCCCAATCTGCGTCAGTGTCCAGCTCATGCGCTGTTCACGCCCATGGAAGGGGCCGCACAGGCTCAATCTGTGGCGCAGTCCCTTCTGGCGCATGTGGCGCAGCGCGGCGGGAGGCTTTGCCCCAAACAGACCGTCAAGGCTGTGCACCCCAGTTCTGGCGGTGGCCATATTGTGCAGACATCAGCTGGAGATTTGCCCTGTGATTTTGTGATTTTGGCTACAGGTGCCGCGGCCTACCGTGGTCTGGCCGGTGTTGGCTGGGCTTTGCCTATGGACAATAAACGTGGCATGATCGTGCATACCCGGCCGGTGCAGACGCGCATTCATCATATTCTCATGACGCCTGATGTGCATTTTAGACAAAATCTCGATGGCAGTCTTGTGGCAGGAGAAATATTCAGCGGTGACTTGGATCCATCTGAGGATGCGCCCGCACTTGCGGACACTGTGATCGCGCGAATTTGCCAAAAATTGCGTGGGCAGCCCGATGTTCAGCTGGCAGAAGTGAAGCTGGGGGAGCGCCCCGTGCCATTGGATGGCCTGCCTGTTGTGGGCGCGGTCCCCGGCGCCCCAGGGGTTTTTTTGGCTGTTATGCACAGCGGCGTGACCCTTGGTCCTTTGATCGGTCAGCTGTTGGCGCAGGAAATTTTGCAAGGCAGCTCGAGCCCCTTGCTGTCGAGTTTTCGCGCCTCGAGATTTGCCGAATCTTGAGCACTACCCCAGGGCGTAGAGCCAGAGGCTTGCGGTGAAAATTGTGAGACCGGTGCTGATCAAGACGGCGGAAGCTGCGACCCGCTGTGCGCGCCCGTACATTTGCGCGAAAATATAGGCATTGACCCCGGGTGCCATGGCAGCTGTCAGGACCGCACTGCGAAAATTACTGGTGGAGAGATTGAAATAGCTTCCTGTTATCCAAACCAGCGCAGGATGAACCAAAAGCGAAATCGCGCAAATATATAAGATCACCCGAATATCGCCCTCTGGCCGGTATCGCACCAAAACACCGCCCAAGCCAAACAGAGCCACCGGCAAGGCAGCTTGGGACAAAAGATCAACACCATCGGTGATGATCTGTGGTAAAATAAATCCCGATAAGTTGATCGCAAAACCAAGGCTCAAGGCGATCACCAGCGCGTTTTTAAATACTGATATCAATATTTTGCGCAGAAATGCACGGCCGCCCAGGCCGCGCCCACGAAACAGTTCCATCACCGTGATGCCAAGCGTATATCCGATCGGTGCATGGACAGCGATGATTGCAAAATTGGCTGTTAGGGCTTCCGTCCCATAGGCCCGCTCTGTGATGGGCAGTCCCAAGAGCACGGTATTTGAGAACAGGCAGCAAAACCCTATAGCGACACTGTCTTCCCAACTGCGCTTAAACAAGATACGAGCGCCAAACAGACCCAAGCCAAATCCGGCTATCGCGCCGATATAAAAACTGCCCAGCAACCCCGGCTGGAAGGTTTGCCCCAGGTCCAAAGTCGAAATGGCGCGAAACAGCAGACAAGGAATGGCAAAATTTTGGGTGAAGGCCATCAAAGCCTCAACCCCCGCGTCAGAGAACCACTTACGCCAGACGGCAATATATCCGAAGCCAACCACGAAAAACACCGGAAGGATCACTTGGAGCAGGATGCTCATGTTAGAACAATTCAGTCATCATATCGAAGGCTGGTGCCACATCATTGGGCAATTCGGCTTGCAAAGTCGCATAGTCTAAATCCACATGCATGTTGGTTAATATGGCGCGTTTAGGCTGCACCTGCGCAATCCACTTTAGGGTTTTTTCCAAATGAGTGTGAGAGGGATGAGGATCATAGCGCAGCGCATCCACAATCCATAGGTCAAGATCCTGCAAATGCGACCAGGCATCTTTGGGGATATCGGACACATCAGGCAAATAGGCCATATCGCCGATGCGAAACCCCAGCGCGTTGATTGTGCCATGGGCCACTTCAAAGGGGGTGAAGTCTAGCGCGCCACCGGCACCAGTGATGGCAAAGGGGCCAGTGATGTCATTCATCTCCAAGATGGGCGGGTAGCTTGAGCCCTCAGGCGTTTCAAACGCATAGGAAAATCGTGACAACAGATCGGATTTTGTTGGCCGATCTGCCCAAACTGGTAAGCGCCTGCGCATATTGATCACGATCATCCGCAGATCGTCCAGCCCGTGTACGTGATCCGCATGGGCATGGGTGTAAACCACGGCGTCTAACCGGCCCACCTGGGAGGTTAGCAATTGTGTACGCAAATCGGGCGAGCTGTCGATGAGCGCGCGCGTTGTGCCGTCTGGACCGGATTGCTCAACCAAAATGGAGCAACGTTGCCGGCGATTTTTGGGATTGTTCGGATCACAAGCGCCCCAATTGTCGCCCAAACGCGGCACGCCGCCCGAAGAGCCGCACCCCAATATTGTGACCCGGCGCGTCATGCGGCTTTCCAAAAGAGACGTTCGAAATTGGCCTCCGTTTGGGCGGCAAATTCCGACACAGCCATGCCGAAGACATCGGCACCGACCTGGGCGGTAAAGGCGGTATAGGCCGGTTCATTGCGCTTGCCGCGATAGGGCGGCGGGGCGAGATAGGGGGCGTCGGTTTCCACCAAAATTCGGTCCAATGGGGTGGAGGCGAAGATATCGCGTACCTCTTGAGATTTTGGGAATGTGGCTATGCCCGACATGGAGAGGTAAAATCCCAAATCCAGAGCGGTGCGCCCAAGCTCAGGTGACGAGCTGAAACAATGCATGACGCAGCTAAAGGGCGCATTGCGATATTCGGACTTCAAAATGTCAGCCATATCCTCATCGGCGGCGCGCGCATGAATAATCAGGGGCAGGTTACTTTTTTGAGCGGCTTCAATATGAGCGCACAGAGATTGCTTCTGGATGTCGGCACTCTCGGCAGTATAGTGGTAATCCAGCCCGGTTTCACCGATGGCGACAAACTTCGGATGTGCCGCCAGAGCGAGCAACTCTTCGGCTTTTGCCAAGGGTTCTTTGTCTGCATTCATCGGATGGGTGCCGGCCGCATAGAAGACTGGCGCTTGCATTTCGGCGATAGCGCGCACTTGCGGCTCTTGGCGCAGGCGTGTGCAAATCGTCACCATGCGGTGCACGCCGGCCTCGGCTGCTCGTGCTATTATCTGGTCCAGCTCGCCCTCAAAATCTGGAAAATCAAGATGGCAATGGCTGTCGGTCAGTTTTGGCGCATTGATCACGAAAGACCTTTCTCGCGCAAAATTTTCGACGCGGTTTCTTCTATCTTCAATCCCATATCTAAGATCAGCGAACTGGGGTCAAGGTTTGCCGTTTTTCCCTGCTGGGCCCTTTGACTAAGCTCGAGCTGGGCATCGGCCCAAATGCGGGCGGCCGCGGGTCCGGGGCAGAGTCGCGCGAAGACCTGCGCCTCGCCGCTTGCTGCCTCTTGGCCGGGTAGACTTACACCGGCCCGCGCCAGACGGGCGAGGAATAGATCTAGCAAATTGAGAAGCTGTTCCAATTTCCCATCATTGGTACGGCCTGAAGAATTGGCCAATTTTAGCAACGCGCTGCGATCCAACTGAGGCAAGCCTTGGCTGAGGCTGACAATCGCCCGGTAGGTTTCGGCGCCACCTGTAAGCGACAGCTCTGCGGCTTGTCCGACAGAGCCTGCCGCAAGTGCGATTAAGCCTGGATCAAACGCTCGTCCTGGCAAGGCCTGTGCAAAGGCGCGTTGTAAATCTTCTGGCGACAGTGGCGCGCAGGCCAGAGTGCGGCAGCGCGAACGAATGGTGGGCAAAATTCGGCCTGGTTGATGGGTCACCAACAACAAAACTGCCTCTTGCGGTGGCTCTTCCAGAACTTTGAGCAACGCATTGGCCGCATTGGCATTCATGTCATCAATACAGTCGACAATGACCACGCGTCGACCGTTGCCACCGGCCGAGAGACTGAAGAACCGGCGCAATTCGCGCACTGTATCCACTGGGATCACTGTCTTGAGCTTGCCGTTTTTGTAATCCACTGGCCGGCGTAAGATACATAGGCCAGGTTCTGATCCGGCTCTTATGCGGGTCGCTAAAGGGTGATCGGCGGGCACGAACAAGCTTGTTGCTGGCGGCGGTGTGCCAAAGAGGCCGTCTCCGGGTGGTTCGGCGGCGAGTAAAAATCGCGCTATTTGATAGGCAAGGCTGGCTTTGCCAATTCCCTTGGGACCTGTCAACATCCAAGCATGATGCATCCGGTCACCATTGAAGGCCTCCAATACCTGCGCGCAAGCGGCATCATGTCCGAATAAATGTTCGGTTTCACACGGGTGAGGCAGGCCGGCAATGCGATCGGCTTGTGGCAAATCACTCATGACGTCGCCAGTGCCAATACATCCGCAAAAATCGCCTCTAGGGTGCGATTTCCATCTATGATGCGGCACCGTTGCGGATATTGCGCCGCAAGGGCTAAAAAGCCCGTCCGCAGTTTTTGTTGGAACGGCAGGCCGAAATCTTCAAAGCGATCTTCGCCGGAGTTGCGCGCCAATCCGCGTGCAAGAGCCACTTCAGGATCAACATCAATGATCAGCGTCAGGTCTGGTTCGCGGCCAATCATCGCGGTGTGCAGCTTATCGACCTTACCGCGCAGATCCCCGCGGGTGGCCCCTTGATAGACACGGGTGCTGTCGGCAAAACGGTCACAGACGACGATTTTACCCGCGGATAGGGCTGGGGTGATGGTGCGCTCAAGGTGATCGCGCCGGGCGGCGGTGAACAATAACAGTTCGGTCTCAGCACTCCATTTGTCGGTGGCGCCGGTCAGCAAAAGCCGGCGTATGGCTTCCGCGCCCGGACTGCCCCCCGGTTCACGGGTGAGCACAACCTCTTGACCCGCAGCGGTGAGATGGCTGGCAAGCCGCTTGGCTTGGGTGGACTTCCCACAGCCGTCTATGCCCTCAAAGGATAAAAATTTTGCGTCAGTCATCTATATGCCGGACAGGCCCCCATTTACTTTACGCAACAGCACGAGTGCCGCTGTGCGCAAGCGCGGTAAAAATCCGCCACGTGTAACGCTTTGTACCGCGATCAGTGGCAGGCGGGTCTCGGGCAGGCCCGGTACAGAAATGACAAGCTCGGCAACCTGATCACCCTTGGAGATCGGAGCTTGTAACGGTCCGTCATAGACAATTTTTGAGGAGATTTCCTGACCACCTGTGACAGGGATCAGGATTTTAGGAGCGCCATCAAGTGCCAGGCCGACGTCGCGGCTGCTACCCATCCAAACCGCGGCTTGAGCCAAAGCTTCGCCCGGCTGGCTGAGTGTTTTGGAGGTGAACTGCCGAAAGGCCCAAGTGACGATGCGTTCGGCCTCTTCAGCCCGCTCCTGCGGATTTTGCAGACCGGTTAAAACGAAAATGACCCGCCGATCGCCTTGTTGCGCAGATCCGGTCAAACCATAACCGGCCTCCGTCGTGTGACCGGTCTTCAGGCCATCTGCGCCTATTCCAAGTGTCAACAAAGGATTGCGGTTGCGCGTGTTGCTGGGCGCGCGGCCATCAAACAGAAATTCGGTTTCTGAAAACATCTTGTATTGCTCAGGGAACTCCGTGATCAAATGCTGCGCCAGAATGGCCAAATCTTTCATCGACATGCGGTGATTAATATCGGGCCAGCCGTTGGAATTGGAAAAGACAGATTTTTCCATGCCGAGATCTTTGGCACGATCGGTCATCATCGCAGCAAAGCCAGCTTCGGTGCCATCCAAAGACAAGGCTTCAGCAATGACAACGCAGGCGTCATTGCCGGATAAAACGATAATACCGCGAATGAGATCCTCGACGGTGCTCCGGTCCGTGGTGTCCAAAAACATGGTGGATCCGCCATAGCTCATGGCATGGGTGGAGACCGGCAACCGCTCATCCCAGCGCAGGCGTCCATCCCGGAGCGCTTCGAAGGCCAAAAAGAGCGTCATCAATTTCGACATTGAGGCCGGAGGCAGGGCCACCTCCGCCTGCTTGGCTAGCAAGACGGTGCCGCTGTCATGATCCAGCACATAGGCTGCTTGCGCCTTGGTTTCAAACGCCGAGGCGGCCCCACTGATCCACGCGCAAAGAATGGCTAAAATCATGGTTGGTCCGAAAGATTTAGGCATGATCCACTCCTTGTAATATTTGCCTTCGGTACTGCTCGACCCAGACTGCCGCAAAATTCATTGCCGGCCCATTGAGACCGATCACCCAAAACCCGCGCCTGTCTTGATCAAAACGCCTGCCCGGTCACGGCTCAGAGTAACCCGATCGCCCCACAGGTGGAAAGCCCAGTATTGTCGATCATCGCTCAAAGGCAATTTCTTGCGCCTCTGACGCATTCTTGCTCTTGCTGAATCAATTTCTCGCTATTAAGTAAGCTCTGTCGGAGGAGTGGCAGAGTGGTCGAATGCACCGGTCTTGAAAACCGACGAGGGTGAAAGTCCTCCCAGGGTTCGAATCCCTGTTCCTCCGCCACATAACTAAATTAAGTGGCTGTTTTAATTAATATTAATATTAAGATAAAATATCTACCCACAATGCTACCCACAATGAAACATCAGATCAAAACAGAGTTAATCAGGGGTTACTGCGCCTGATCGCTACAGTTGATCCGCAGGACCATGGACCGGGGCCCCCAATCCCAGGGCCCCGCGTCTCGGACCACGGGCCTTTAGTGTTAGCGTTGTAAATTCATTCGACGTTGGTTTTGTTTGCCAGCACCAACTGAGGAAGCAGACATTGCTTAGGCTAAGCATCAACGACTGTTATGCGGACAAACCCGACCTTGACAAATTGACTTTAAAAGTCTGCTTTTGGAAAGGTCGTTTCTGTTCAACTCCTCCTACGCAGCGCGAACCAGTTTTCTGCAACACCTTGGCGAAACCCCGTCACTTGCGAATAAGTGCCGAAGCTTATGTGCCTAATCGCCGAAATCGGCGTTTGATCCTTATACAGATCAACCTTGCACTCGATGCAGTCACCGCTCTTGACCGGTCCTGGAGGCGCAGCATCGAGTACCGGTAAGGGCTTGTTCCGGCAGCCCTCTGCGATGGCCGAGTCAAAGAGATTGATGATGTCCGGTTACCCGTTCCAACCGGCGAAAGGTGTCAGCCTGCTCCCCGAGCCTCTGTCTGACATTTGATGGCTTGCCTTGGAGCATACGGTAATTGGCCTCCCACCGAGCGCGGCTCAAGCCAGACGCTGGCATTCTATCAAACTTCGCTTATCGATTGCGGATTTGCGAAAAGGTGGCCCTTTTTCCAACGCGTTAACACAGCGCTCGTCAGGGCGGGCATGGATTTCTCCGGCTCTTTGGTTCTTAGGAAAGCCATTAAAAGCAATCTGCATATTATATATAATATTGACATTATAACTCTCCCGGGTAAGCTGTTTTGGACGAGACTGTGCCGGAAGACGCGGCAGCACAAGCTTCATGGGAGAAAAACGTGATAAAATTCAATAAGTTAACGGCATTCGCTCTGTCGGCATCCATTCTGACTGCAGGGAGTGTATTCGCTGAGCAAAGGCTCAGCATGGCGACTTCTTGGGGCGGCGGTCCACCGCTGGAGTGGGCGCAAGGCTTTGCTGATCTGGTGGGTGAAATGACCGATGGCGAGGTGACGATCGAAGTCTTCACCGCGGGCACTTTGGGAAGCCCGTTAAAGGTCGGTGAAACAGTCAGAAACGGTGTCGCCGAAGCCGGTCACACCTTCATTGGCTACGAATACGGGGCGGACAAGACAACCGTTCTGTTCGGCGGGCGTCCCGGCGGGTTGACCGCAGATCAGATGCAGCATTGGCTCAGCCAGGGTGGTGGTGCAGAGATGTGGCGCGAGTACCGGATGGAAACCGCCGAACTCGTCGCATTCCCCTGTGCCTACATTCCGCGGGAAGGCGGGATGTTCTCAAGCAGACGCGTCCAAAGCGTCGGCGATTTCGACGGGCTCAAACTGAGAACCGCTGGCGCATGGTCTGAAATTGCCGCGGGTCTGGGTGTCGCGACCGTTGTGACGCCGGGTGCCGAGGTCTATCAGGCGCTCGAGCGCGGTGTCGTGGACGCCGTGGAATGGTCGGCGCTGTCACTCAACCAGTCTTCGGGCTTCCATAAAGTTGCGCCCTACATCGTTCTTCCCGGTTTTCACCAATCGACCGTCGTAATGGAATGCAGCTTCAATACCGAAGCCTGGGATCAGATCAGCGAACACAACCAGAACATGATCGAACATGCGGCCTATATTCAGGCGCACCGCGTGTATGAGCGGACGGGGAACGCGGATGCCGATGCCTACGCATTTTTCGAGGAGGCTGGTTCAGAATTTGTGACCGTCGATGACGAGGTTCTGGCGAAAGTTGCGGAACTGACCACTGAGTGGGAAGATGCGAATGCCGCAGAGCTTGGAGGCTGGTTCACCCGAGTTCTGGAAGACCAGCGCGCCTTCCAAGCCCGGTGGGTCAACGCGCATGAGTATCGCGATAGCAAGCCCTCACAGTGACCAAGAGGGTTTTGGGACAGGGGTCTCGCCGATTTTCATCGGCACCCTTGATCTCTGCCTGTATCTGATATCTCAAGCCGGCCGTCCGGGATCCTGCATATATGCTCACCATCGTTCGCCTGATCAATCTTGTAACTTGCGGCACCGGCAAGGTGGTTGCCTGGCTCATCGTCCCGCTAGCCGGGTCCATGCTGTGGGAGGTCGTTTCCCGATATGTCTTCGCGCGGCCCACGATCTGGGCTTACGAAGCAGCCTATATGCAGATGGGGGCACTGTTCCTGCTGGGCATTGCCTATGTCAGCCAGACCGATGGCCACGTGCGAGTCGATCTGTTCTATCATCGGTTTTCGGCACGTAAGAAGGCGCTTGTGGATCTGATTGGCCTCTTGCTGATCGCACCACTTGTCATCTGGCTGTGTTTTGGCCTTTGGGACTACTTCGAGCGAGCCTTGAACAGCGGCGAGCGATCGGGTCAGAGCATCTGGAACCCGGTGGTTTGGCCTGCGCGGTTGACGTTCTGGCTGGGCTTCATGCTCTTTGCCGCTCAGATTGTCGCCGACATCCTGAATGCGCTCTGCACACTCATAACCGGCCGTGTGGCCAAGCGGACCTCCTGATGGATATCGCACTTCTCATGTTTCCGGCCTTGCTGGTGTTGCTGCTGGTCGGGATACCGGTCGCCTATTCGCTCTTTGCCGTCTCGTTGGTGTTCGGGTTCATCCGCTTCGGCGACAAGGCGGTGTTTCAGTTCGTCTCCAAAGTTCAGGATGTAGGCGGAAACTACATCCTCGCCGCGGTCCCGCTTTTTGTGTTCATGGGGTGCATGCTTGAACGCGCTGGAATTGCAGAGAGACTGTTCGAGGCGCTCTATCTCTGGACCCGTCGCCTGCCTGGAGGCCTTGCCGTTGGGGCGGTTTTGCTGGGAGTAATCTTTGCTGCGGCCAGCGGGGTGGTGGGTGCCACGGAAACCGTCATCGGGCTTTTGGCGATCCCCATCATGATGAAGTACGGATACAACAAGTCGCTGATCGCGGGCACAATCTGCGCAGGCGGATCGCTTGGCACTGTGATCCCGCCGTCAGTATTGGTGGTCATTCTGGCACCGATCGCGGATGTGTCTGTGGGGGATCTTTTTGCCGGTCTGCTTTTCCCAGGTCTTCTGATGGCGATGCTTTTTGTTCTCTACATCGTAATCAGATGTGCGTTGAATCCGGCGCTTGCCCCTCATGAAATGGCCGATAAAGGCCCGGAAGTGCCTTTGTTGACGATGATCCGGATGACTGTTCTTGCCGTGCTACCCCCGCTTTTTCTGATCTTCACAGTTCTTGGAACAATCCTGATGGGCCTTGCGACGACGACAGAAGCGGCAGCCTGTGGCGCTGTTGGCGCTACATTGCTGACCCTGATGAACAGGCGATTGAGCATTCAGGTGCTGGGCGATGCGGCGCAAAAGACCGTGCGGATCACGGTGATGATGCTGACCATCCTGCTTGCGGGCAGCATGTTTGCCGGTGTCTTCATCGCGTCGGGGGGCGTTGGCGATGTGCGGGCATTGTTGGACGCAGCAAACCTGACCCCGTGGCATACATTGCTATTGATCCTCTTTATCGCCTTCATCTCGGGCTTCGCGCTGGATCTGGTGTCGGTCGTCTTGGTGATGATCCCCATCTCGATGCCGATCATCACGTCACTGGACTTCGATCCGGTGTGGTTCTGCATCCTCTTTCTGGTGATGATTCAGACCAGCTATTTGACGCCGCCGATGGCGCCAGCGATTTTCTATCTGCGCGCCATTAGTCCACCGGAAATCACTTTGGCTGACATGTATCGTGGCGTCATTCCATTTATCGGGCTGCAGTTGTTGACGCTTGTGCTGATTTTGATCTTCCCGCAGATCGCGCTTTATCTGCCTTCGCAGATTACAGGCTTCCGATAGTCTGGGGCATCTTCGGCAGGTCGATCCAATCAGAATGGACGCGCTTCAAGACTTCAGCAAGACTTTCAGATTGACAGATTGATCAGCTATCTGTGCAGGTGGCGGAGATTTGCCCGTCTCGATCAGGCGTTTGGCGATTATATAGGTTTTGGGCTCATTGATTATATCCACGCTGAGCAGTCTTTCGCCTGCGTAGTACCAGTGCGATATTGCATCTGGGTTTACGCCAGGACGGGTCACAATCCGATCGTATCCCGGGCTGAGGCCGACCATCTGCAGCTTCAAGTCGAACTGATCGGACCAGAACCAGGCCGTCGGTGCATAAGGTCGCGACTGGCCCATGATGTTTGCGGCAACGACCTCTCCCATCTCGATGGCGTTGCCGACGCTTTCCAGCCGAGTGATCTGATCGGCCATCGGGAAGGCTGCGCAATCCCCGGCGGCCCAAATGCCCGGCTGGGATGTCTGGCAGGTTGGATCGACAAGGATGCCGTTCTCTGTCGCCAGCCCCGCTGATTTGGCGAGCGTGACGTTCGGATCAATCCCTATTCCGACGATCACGCAATCCGCAGCCACATGCGCGCCATCTGACAATATTGCACCCTTCACTTGGTCAGTTCCAACGAACGCTGACAGACCTACACCTTCACGGATGTCGACACCCTTACGCTTGTGCGCGGCGCGGATGGCATCGGCTGTTGGCGGTCCGGCGACGCGCCCCAGAATTCGGGGACCCGCTTCGATGAGGGTCACGCGAAGCCCGCGTCCAGCCGCGGCGGCCGCAACCTCTAGCCCGATGTATCCACCGCCGACGATCAAAGCGTGTTGCGCCGTTCCGAAAGCTTGCGAAATGCGTTGTGCATCGGCGAGGGTGCGCAGGCCGTGGACGCCGTGCAAACCGCGGATTATGGCATTGGGCAATGCGCGTGGCGTGGCGCCAGTTGCCAATACCAGTGCGTCAAAGGCGAAGGCTTCACCTCGTAGCTGCAACGTTCGCGCCGTCGTATCGATGCCCAAAACAGGCTCGCTTGGACGAAGAGCGATCTGGTTTTCCTCAAAGAACTCTGATGGGCGCAGGGTAGCACCGGACGCATCCACAGAGGCCTTCAAGGATCCCTTGGAGAGCGGCGGTCGATCGTACGGCAGGGCACCTTCATCGCCAAAAAGCGTGATAGCCCCTGTATAGTCCAGTTCACGTAATCTGCGCGCGACGGAAAAGCCCGCGAGACCAGCGCCGACAATCGCGACATGTCTCATGTCGAGGGCTGTCCAAGAGCTGGAAATCGGGGTATCGGGCGCATCTGCGAACCCAACATCGCTCAGGCTGGGACGTCGATATAGACATCGCCGTCCTCGACCTTCGTTGGGTAGGTCTTCAAATCAACGCATACAGGCGCCGAGAGGGCTTTGCCGTTTGTGACGTCAAAGCGTCCCTGGTGCAGTGGGCATTCGATCACCGTGCCGATCACCAGCCCGTCCTCAAGTTGCGCGACCTCATGGGTGCAGATGCCGTCGGTCGCAAAGAAACCTTTGGGCGTATTGTAGACAGCCAGTTTCTGACCGTTGAGCTCAACGCCCAGCACATCTTCCTCGTCGACATCATTTGCGGCGCAGGCCAGAACCCAATTGCTCGACATACCGATCTCCCGTCTTGATAGTTAGTGGCTTGTGGGCATTTCCAGCGCATCTTTCTCGATGCTCAGGTGCCGGTTGCGCATCGCCTTGTACACATCGATTGTGATCGGGATCGCCCCTTGCGGCTCCGGCAGCTTGTCCTTGATCTCTTCGTTCAACTTTGGCAGCGCGTGAAACGGCACCGTCGGGGCAAAGTGATGCTCGATGTGGTAGGACATGTTCCAGTAATAGAGATCGATGAACCAGTTCGGCTTGATCGAGCGCGTGGTGTGCGCAAGGTTTAGATCGTCTTCGGCCATCTCGAAATGCTGGGTGCCGACATAGGTCATGTTGATCATGTCTCCGACGATTTTGGGGATGACGTAGAACCAGACCAGCGCCATAGACTGGAAGTAGACCGAGACTGCCGCAGCGACGACCCAGATGCCAACGAAGATCATCGAGTTGCGCTGCATCGGCCAGAGCTCGGTTTCCGGCGTGAACTCGCGGGTCCGGGCGGAGAATCTACCGAACGCATGCAGCAGCGCGATCTTGATAAAGAGATAATGATATTCCAGCGACGTGTACCAGCGCAGATATGTCAGCAGGTTGACCTTTTGGCGGATTGTGAAAGGCATCTGGGCGTCTTTTTCCCAGAACCAAGTATATGTGTGGTGTTCGGCATGGCTGTACCGGCGATAGAGAGGTTCTTGGCCGAACAAGGTGGACGAGAACCAGAAAACCGTCTCGTTCAGCCAACGCGATTTGAACGCCGTGCCATGGGCGCATTCATGGCTGAGCGAATAGGCAAAAAGCGACATCGTTCCGCCGAAGAGTATTACTGTCGGAACAACCCAAATAGTCCCCCAAGAGATGTAGTAAAGCCAGCCGTAAAAGCTGATTGATAAAACGCTGAGCAGAAGGCGTATCAGGGGGATCGTATCGCTGCGGCGCATAAATCCCTTCAGCTTCTTTCGCTCGATCTGCACTCCTTCGAGACTTGGAGGGACCCATGGATCTGCATCGATCGCTGGCTTTGACATGAATTCCTCCTGTCTCGTTACATGGAAGTAAAATACTATATAATATATAATTGTCAACACCAGATCTCTGCAGTTGCGTGCACCAAATGCATGATTGATGCCTTAATCGCGGATGAGCTTGCCTGGATTCAAAATGCCCCTTGGGTCGAACATGTGTTTCATCTCGCCCATCACGTCCCAAGCGGCCCCGTGTTCTGCTTCCATCAGGTCGCGCTTGCCCTGTCCGATCCCGTGCTCACCAGAGATCGTGCCGCCCACGTCCAATGCGCGCTGCGCCATGCGGTTGGCCAGATTTTTGGCGATCTTCAGGTCCTCCATATTGCCGTCTTGCACCATCAGCTGGGCGTGGAAGTTCCCGTCCCCCACGTGCCCAATGATGGCCCCTGGTATGGTCGACCCGTCAATATCGGAGCGCGCCGCCTCGATCATGTCAGGCAGGTGCGAGATTGGCACGCAGATATCCGTCACGACAGATCGACGACCGGGATGCATCGCGCCCATAGCCTCATAGGCACCATGCCGTGCCTGCCAGAGTGCGTTTCGGTCTTCCGCTCTGGTTTTCCAGAAAAAGTTGGTCCCATTACAGTCTGTGACAATCGTGCCGACCGTCTCTGCCTGTTCGCGCACGCTATCATCGGAGCCGTGAAACTCGAGGAACAGATGCGGCGTGTCAGGCAATTGGAGCCCGAACCGTACGTTCAGGGCTTCAATGTACCCCGCATCCAAAAGCTCCATTCGGGCGATGGGGATGCCCATCTGGATTGTTGTCACGACCGCTTGCACAGCATCCGCGACAGATGCGAACGCGCAGGAGGCAGCCGAGATCGCTTCGGGTACGCCATGCAGTTTCACGGTCAGCTGGGTGATCACCCCCAACGTGCCCTCGGATCCAATAAATGCACCTGTCAGATCATACCCGGCGGATGACTTGCGAGCTCGGGTTCCTGTGCGAATAATCCGTCCATCCGCCAGAACCACCTCTAGCGCACTGACATTGTCACGCATCGTACCATAGCGCAGCGCCGTTGTTCCCGAAGCGCGCGTGGCGGCCATGCCACCCATGGACGCATTGGCCCCAGGATCAACCGAGAAGAACAACCCCGTCGCGCGCAAGTTTTCATTGAGCTGCTCTCGAGTCACACCCGGCTGAACCACCGCATCCATATCTTCTGGGCTCACTGCCTTGACCGCGTTCATTGCCATCATATTCAGCACGAGGCCGCCCCTCGTCGGTAGATGCTGACCTTCCAGCGCAGTCCCTGCCGCCCACGCGGTCACCGGACAGGCCTCTTCGTGGCAGACCGCCAAGACCTGCGAAACTTCCTGCGTGGTTTTGACGAAGGCAACAGCGTCGGGCATAGCTTCCGGAAAATGCGCTTCGTTTCGGGCGTGCTCGGCTCTGACGGCCCGGGTGGCGGCCAGCCTGTTACCGAGGATCTCGGCAATGCGATCTTTCGCCTCTTTCACAGACATGCACGATATCCCTGACTATTAATCCCAAGTACAAGAAATTATATATAATATATAAATATTTTGCAATATCTATTACAATAAGGATGGTGTTCCAGCAGGCGGGTTGTGCGTCAATCGGCTTTTGTCAGATTTCGAATATGGTTCGATAGGCAGGACAAGAGCCCGCTTTGATCGGCATTCTCAAGCGCGTCGATCATCTCTTCATGCTGTGCGACCAGCAAATCCAACCCTATGATTTCGGCAGGGTAGTTGCGCACCAACTGGAAGTGCATATTGCCAAACGAGAGGTCAGCGTAGAGCTCACTCAGGTAGGCATTTTCGGCCATGCCAACCAGAACGCTGTGAAATTCGGCATTCAGATTGCCCCATTCGACCATCATGTTGGCTCGGCCCGCCTTTGCGACCTTGCGCATTTTTTCATTCAGTTTCCGAAGCTTGCGGACATGCTCTGGCGTGGCCTTTTCGAAGCCGCGCGCAACGGCGGAGGTCTCGAACAATTCGCGCGCCTCGACGAATTCGAAAAAATCGGAACGAGAGGGTTTTGAGGCGACGAAATAGCCACGATTTGCCTCGGCGCGTACAAGCCGCGATGCGAGCAGACGGGCAAGGGCCTCGCGGACCGGGATCATGCTGACACCGTATTCATCCGCAATCTTCTTGATGCCGATGTGAGCGCCTGCTTCGAGATCGCCCGCAATGATGGAATCGCGGATCGCGGCGACAAGTTTGTCAACGAGGCTGTCAGGCTCGAGGAGTTTTGATGTCTTTT
>CALSQF010000010.1 GCA_943788425.1 uncultured Planktomarina sp. | reverse complement strand
CTTGTGAGCTGCCAGCGCGCTTTCACCAGTGGCCAAAGGCTGACCCCCGCTCCGCAGAGCCTGCGCAAAGTCTTCGATCACGCTTTGGTGCCATTCATGGGTAAAGGCCATCGGATCTGCACCGCCGCCGGTGGCGCCCTCTGCTCCAACGCGCGTCTTGCGGCCGTCGAGATAAGAGATCTCAAGCACACCAGAGCCAAGATGCGCCGCGCCTTTTGTGCCCTGCAACGCAATCGTCTCCGCCCCACCCGGATAGGCAGCCGTCGTCGCCAGAAGCGTACCAAAAGCCCCGCATTGCATGTCAAATAGCGCGCCGGCCCAATCCTCTGCCTCTAAGTGGTGAAGCGCGGTTTGCCGCATCATGGCTTGCACCGAACGGATGGGGCCCAGCAACCAAATGGCCAAATCGAGCGTATGGATCGCCTGCGAAATCATCACGCCGCCACCATCGCGCGCATAGGTGCCGCGGCCCGGTGCGTCGTAATAGCTTTGCGCCCGCCACCACGGCACGCGCAGATCTACGGTGCAAATTTCACCCAGCGCCCCGGTTTCTAGGGCCGTCTTCAGGGCTTGGCTGGACTCTCTGGCGCGGTGTTGCAGCATCATCGCGAGCGGAACGCCCGCCTGCGCGCAGATCTGCACAAGATCGGAGGCGGCTTGAACATCCCGTTCAATCGGCTTTTCCATCAAGATCGGCTTTCCCGCCGCCGCCAGCTCCTGCACAATATCGCGCCGGGCATTGGGGGGCGTGGCCAGAATAACAAAATCAATCGCCGGATCTTGCGCAATCTCCTGTAGCGAGCCAAAGGCCCGCGTTGCATGACGGGCGGCAAAATCGGCTGTTTTGGCTGAATCGCGGCCCCAAACACCGCTCAAATGCAGCTTTTCTGCGCTTTGAACCGCCTGAACATGCGTGGCGGCGACCATCCCCAAACCTATCAATGCAATATTCATCGCCCCCCCTGTCTTACTTTAATTTTGACCCATTGCGCTGCAAAGATGCAAGCTGCAATATAAAGTCCAAAGGCAAATATCGCCGCCCGGGGGATGGACATGACAGGCACTCTAAGCACAACCGCTGAGCGACTGTATCTCAGCATGAAAGACCTACCAATTGTGTCCCCCCATGGGCATTGCGATCCCAGTTGGTTTGCGCAAAATCAACCTTTCGCCAATCCTGCTGCGCTTTTGGTCACGCCGGATCACTATGTGTTTCGTATGCTCTATGCCCAAGGTATCCCCATGGCAGATCTTGGGATTGGCGCGCCTGGCGCTCAGGCAGATCCACGCGAGGTATTTCGCCTCTTCGCCGCGCATTGGCACTTGTTTCTCGGCACACCCACCCGGCTGTGGATGGATTATGTGTTGCGTGAAACATTGCAAATCTCGCAACCCCTCAATGCGCAGACCGCAGATGCGATCTACGACGACATCTCGGAGCGTTTGCAGCAAGCGGAGTTTTTGCCCCGTGCACTGTTTGAGCGCTTTAACATTGAAACCCTCGCCACCACCGACTCGGCCTTGGATGATCTGGCCCACCACAAGAGCCTTCGCGCCAGCCATTGGCCCGGCCGGGTGATCCCAACCTTTCGCCCCGATGGGGTGCTCGATCCGCTCGATCCAAATTTCGCCGCTAATCTTGCGCAACTGGCAAAGATCACCGATCACAGCCTCGACAGTTTTGACAGCTATCTGGCCGCTTTGCGCATGCGCCGTGCGGAGTTTATAGAATGCGGCGCAACCGCCACCGATCATGCCATTGATATCTTACACACCGAATGGCTCGCAGATCCGGGGCCGCTCTATCTCAGCGTGGCAAAGAGCACAGCCACCCAAGAGGAGGCCCGGCGCTTCTATGGCCATATGCTGATTGAAATGGCCCAGATGTCTATCGAAGATGGGCTGGTCATGCAGCTCCATGCGGGCAGCCGCCGCAATACCAACCGCACAATTTTAGACAGGTTCGGCCGTGACATGGGCGCCGATATCCCCCTCACCACCGATTGGGTGAATGGTTTGGACGCATTGCTCAACCGGGTTGGCAATTCTGCGAAGCTGCACCTCATTCTTTTCACTCTCGACGAAACCACCTATGCGCGCGCATTGGCACCTATGGCAGGCCATTGGCCCTGCCTGCGGATTGGGCCGCCTTGGTGGTTTCACGACAGCGCCAATGGAATTGCACGCTATTTTGATCAAGTGGTTGAGACCGCCGGCTATTTCAATCTTGCCGGGTTCAATGATGACACCCGCGCTTTTCTCTCCATACCGGCCCGCCATGACCTTTGGCGGCGCGGGGTGGCCCTGCATTTGAGCAATCAAATCGAACGTGGTGCTTTTGGCCTCTCCGACGCTGAGGATCTCGCGCCGCTTCTGGCGGTTGATCTGGCGCGGCAAGCGTATCGGATCGAGGCATAAATGGGGCAGATTGTTCACTTTGGCCTTGGCAATTTTGCCCGGGCCCATCTATTGGATTACACGGTCGATGCTGGCGGCGGCTGGAAGGTCATTGGTGTCAATCTGCGCTCCAGCACCACACGCGATGGTCTGGCGGCACAGGACTATGCCTATGCGCTCAAGATCCAAGGTGTTGGGGTCAAACAGATTTCAGTGATAGACACCATTCTTTTGGCCTCAGAGGGCCAACAGCCCATTTTACAGGCTATGGCGACTGCCGATATCATCTCGGCAACCGTCACCGAAAAGGGGTACCATCTGGATCAACATGGCCAGCTTGACTTGCAAGACCCCGTGATCGCCGCTGATCTCACTGGCCCGCCCCTGCGCAGCCTCATCGGTTTCATCGCCCATGACCTTGCCCAAAGAGATCGGCCTGTCACGATCTTGAGCTGTGACAATCGCCCGGGCAATGGCGACGCCTTGCGTCAGGCCGTCCAGCAATTTGCGCAGGCAGCGCACTTGACTATTGATTGGAGCCTAGCACGGTTTCCCAACGCCATGGTTGACCGGATCACGCCGGCAACCACCAACCTTATCCGCCAAGAGTGCAACGACCCTATGGCTGTGCCCACCGAGGCGTTTCGGGAATGGGTGCTTGAAGATTGTTTTGCCGGACCACGCCCTGATTGGCCCGATGTGCAATTTGTCCAAGACGTGCGCCCCCATGAGCTGCGCAAATTGCGCATGCTCAACGGCGCGCATTCATTTCTAGCCTATGCCGGTCTGGCGCAGGGGTATGACTATGTTCACGAAGCCATTTCAGACCCAAAGTTGCGCCGCCAAGCCCTGACATTGATGATGGAAGCAGGCGCCACTTTGCCCCAAGAAGTCTGCGACCAAGTACCGGCCTATGCACAAGCGCTTCTCCTGCGGTTTGACAATACGGAACTGGCCCATCGCTTGGATCAAATCGCAATGGATGGCAGTCAAAAACTTCCCTATCGAATTTTGGACACCTTGCGCCTAGGCGCTACACCCGTTTTGATCTCAGCCGTACGCGCTTGGATGTCCTATTGCATCGCCCAAACCGCACAGGGTAAAAAGCTGAATGATCCTTTGGCAGAGGATATCGCGAGGGCCGCAAACTCCGCTCAGCCAGAGCGCAAGTTGTTACAGCTGATTGGCGCAGAGGATTTGGCGCCGCTCATTTTGGAATGATCGCACCGCGATATTGCACTACCCGCGCCGCCAGCACATGCCCCGCCTCGAGAGCCGCCACTTGGCCCTTACCCGACAAGAGCGCGCCCAAATAACCGCCATTGAAGCTGTCGCCTGCCGCGGTTGTGTCCAGAACTTCTGTCACCGGTTCATAGTGCGCGACAACGGGCTCCCCGAGGGATAAAGGCCCGCGTGCACCACGTTTCAGCGCCCCAGATTTGGCTTGTATCAAAAAGCGCTGCTCAACCTGTGCCCCTGTCTCGCCAAAAACTTCCATTTCATCATCGATCGATGGTAAAGAGATATCAGCCCGCTGCCAAAACCCTGCGATGATTTTCTGAGCTGTAGCGCGATCCTCCCAAAGATGCGACCGATAGTTGCTGTCAAAAATAACCTGAACCTGCGCCGTTTGCAGCCACTCCAATAAAGCCAACCGTAAATTTTGCGGCAAAATTGCAAGCGTGATGCCGGACAAATACAGGCCATCAAATTGCTCCAAAAAGTCAAAATCTGCATCTGAAAATATCAGGCGTGCAGCTGAGTCACTGCGCCAATAGGTGAAACTGCGCTCCCCATCTGGCGCGGTGTTAATGGCATAAAGCCCCGGTGATTTATCTGCGATACGCCGAATATTGGAATGGCCCAAATCATTTGCTGCGATAAAGTCCACAATGCGCTTTGAAAACATATCCTGCCCAAGACAGGTCACATAGTCGACCGTTATGTCCGGCAAGCTGCGTTTGAGATAGATGGCTGTATTTAGCGTGTCGCCGGCCACAGCCAGATGCGCCTGATCACCTTCCATCGACAATTCGATCATGGCTTCGCCTATGCAGGCAATACGCTTCATTTTTGCTCCTTGCGCCAAATGATCAACCCAGCGCTCATGATCACCATGGCCCCCAAAATTGTGCCCGCATCTGGAACCGTGCCGAACAAAAGATAGCCCCAAATCGCGACGAAGACCAAAAAGGAATAGGTAAATGGCATCAGCTGATTGGCGGTGCCAAAGCGGTGGGCATTGGTCAAAAGCTGGTGACCGCCCCAGCCCAAGACCCCCAGGCTGACCAGCACAACCATGCCCCAAATGGTGTCAGGCTGTGTCCATGTCCAAATTGCAAAGGGTGCCATCAACGCTGTGCCGATAAACCCCATGTAGAACTGCATGGTCTCCACCGCCACAATGCCGGACAATCGACGCGTCATGATCGAATAGAGCGCCAGCGCGACCGCATTATACATAATCATCAGCATGGCCGGATGAAAGGCTGTCCCAAAGGGGCGGACAACGATCAAGACGCCAATAAATCCCAAGAAAATCACGCCCCAGCGCCAGGGCTCCACTCGCTCACGCAGAACGGAGACCGACAGAAAGCACACCACCACCGGGCTGGAAAACATTATGGCCGAGACCACAGTCAGGGGTAAAAACTGCAAGGCATAAAAGTTTGACAGGGTGGCAGAAACCAAGAGCAAGGCTCGGCTGATCACTTGCCAGACATGCCCTGTCTGGAACCGTTCGAGATTAAATCCGTCTTGAGAAATCACACCAATGGATATCACCAAATGCCCCGCATAGCGCATGAAGGCCAATTGAAAGGCCGAAAACCCTGCCATGGCCAACCATTTTGCACCGGTATCCACCCATGAAAACAAAAGCCATGCGGCCAGCATCAAAAGAATGCCAAGGCGCGGCAGGTCCGCCATGGATTTTGCGACAACCGCCATGGTTACGCTTGAAACCGCTTAACGTAAAAATCAACCATTTGACTAACCATATCCTCGGCTTGACCCATGTCACAAGCTTCATTGAGCGCGGCCATTGGCCCTTTGGACATAAGGCTGTCGACACCAGCCTCTTCGGCCATGCGTGCGTAATATCCAACGTCTTTGGCGGCATTTTTGATTGCAAAGGCCAATTGCGACGGATCACCATCCACCCCATAGGCTTTGACAAATCCCATCATGCCTGAGTGGAGCGGTCCCGCCGCCATCACATCATAGAGCTGTGCCCGATCCACCCCAGCCACATCCGCCATAGCAAAGGCTTCTGCCATGGCATTGGCAATCGTCATACCGAAAAAGTTATTGATCAATTTGATCGTATGGCCAGATCCGACCGCGCCTAAGTAGAACACATTTTCGCCCTGATCTTGCAAAACAGGCTCGACCGCATCAAAGGCGGCCTTATCCCCAGAGGTCATAATATTGAGTAGCCCATCTTTGGCATGGGCCGGCGTGCGGCCTAATGGTGCATCCAAGAATTGCCCGCCGGCCTTAGCGACCTCAAGGGCAAGAGCGCGGCTGCTGCCCGGCAAAGAGGTGCCAAAGTCCACCACAACAGCCCCCGGACGCAGCCCGGCAATCACCCCATCCGCGCCGCGCATCCGGCTTTCAACATGGTCAGACGTTCCCATGCACAACATGACGATGTCGCTGGCCTCAGCAACAGCCTTGGCCGTGCTGGCCTCTTGCGCTCCGCGGGAGATGGCACTGTCCAACTGATGGCGATCTTTGTTTCCCAATACCGTCAGCGCATAGCCGAGATCTTGCAGCCGACCCACCATTGCGCCCCCCATGAGCCCCAGTCCAATAAATCCTATTCTTGCTTTGCCCATGATCGTCCCTTTTTAAAATTTTCTGAATGAACGAATTATACCTGCACCCTGCCCATTTCAGATTGCCCGGCCAATTCAGCCTCTAAACTCAAAGCAACTTCCAAGGTTTTCGTGGCATCAGCCACATCGATCATTGGCTCTGCCCCGTCGATAACCTCTAAGAAATGATCCAACTGCGCGTCCAACGGCACTTTTACATTCTTCTCAGCGGTGGTGGAAATTTTTCTCGCCGCCTGCCCCCAATCTTCACCCTGCCATAGGGTCATCGAGGGGAAGCTCAAAGCCCCTTTGGTGCCCGTGATCCACATCATATCTTGATGGGTCGCTCCGATATTAGGATTTTCGCCTGTCCCGGCCTCAAAGCCCCAAGGGCTTGGTGTGACGTCGGAAAAAGCAACCGTTCCAACTGCACCGGTCTCAAACCCAAATGCAATCACACCCGTCTCGATCCGAACAGCACCACGTTGCGACCGGCCCCGCAACGCTTTGGCTTGGACAATTTCACCAATCGCAAACCGCAGTATATCAATGTCATGCACCAGATTTATCATGACCGGGCTGCCGTCTTGGGTTCGCCAATTACCCTGAAAATACGCATCAGGCTTCCGCATGGCCCATATCACCTGCACCGTCACCACCTCGCCAATCTGTCTGGAGTCCAAACACGACTTCAACTGCTGAACCACCCGATGATAGCGGCGGTGATGGCCCACGAGTGACGCAATTTTGTGGTCCTGTAAGACCTTCGCCAGCTCGCGCGCTTGCTGAAGACTTCCGGCCACAGGTTTTTCGATCAACATCGGCCAGCCCCGCGCGGCCGCTTCCATGCCATGGGCTGCATGCAAATGGGTCGGAGTGGCGATAATCACCCCATCCACCGACGCGGGGACCTCCGCCATAGAGGCAAAGCGCGGCGCATCAACTTCCAGCGACATATTCGGATCGGCCAATCCGACAAGGCTGCACTCGGGATGGGCTTTGACCGCCTCCAAATGCCGAAGGCCAATCAACCCGCCGCCAACCACCAAAATCCGTTTCACATGACTGCCCCTATTTGCCATGGAACAAATTCATAATCACCAAGCCCCTGCGCCTCAGATTTAGTGACCTCACCGGAGGCCACGCGCAAAAACATCTCGTAGATTTCGCGGCCCTTTTGCTCAACGCTGACGCCTTTGGAGAGAATTTCACCGGCATCGATGTCCATATCTTCCGACATGCGCTTGGCCATTTCACTATTGGTGGCCACCTTAATCGTGGGTGCAGGTTTGGATCCAAACGCAGAGCCGCGCCCCGTGGTGAAACACACCAGATTGCAGCCACCGGCGATCTGACCCGTGACCGAGGCCGGATCATAACCCGGGCTGTCCATAAAGGTGAACCCACGGCTGCGCACGGGTTCGGCGTATTTATACACCCCAGTCAGAGGTGACGTTCCGCCTTTTGCCGCCGCTCCGAGTGATTTTTCCAAAATCGTCGTCAAACCGCCAGCCTTATTGCCAGGGCTTGGATTATTATCCATGGAGCCATTGTTGCGCGCCGTATAATCCTCCCACCATTTGATCAGACCAAGCAAGCGCTCACCCACCGCCGGGGTCACTGCACGGCGGGTCAGCAGATGCTCGGCACCATAGATTTCAGGGGTTTCGGCCAACACGCCCGTCGCACCTTGGGCCGTCAACAGATCGCAAGCATAACCAAGCGCCGGATTGGCGGTCACGCCTGACCAAGCATCAGAGCCGCCGCATTGCAGCGCGACCATCAGGTGTGAAGCGGGACATTTTTCGCGCCGTGCTTGATTAGCAATTGGCAGCATAGCTTTGATTTTGGCGATACCCAGCTCAACGGTCTGCCGCAGCCCTGCAACTTTTTGAATATTCATTGTCTGAAATGTCTCGCTTTGCTTCAGCCCATAGGCCTCAAGCAACCAATCAATCTGGTTCATCTCACAGCCCAAACCCACCATGAGAACCCCAGCATGGTTGGGATGTTTGGCGTAGCCCCACATCACCCGCTGTAGCGCTTCGAACCCATCCCCAGAATCGGCCATACCGCATCCCGTACCATGCACAAAAGCGGCCACACCCTCCACATTTGGATACGCTGCCAAGACATCAGCCGTAAAATGGTCCGCGATCATACGTGCAGCAGTGGCTGAGCAATTGACTGAGGTGACGATGGCAATGTAATTACGCGTGCCAACCGCACCGTTTTCACGTCGATACCCCATGAAATGATCTTGAGTTGCTGCCGGTGCTACCGCTCTCAAATCTGTGGAAAACTCATAATCTGTATCAGTGTTGCGAAATTCCACGTTGTGGGTGTGCACGTGATCACCTGGCAAGATCTCGCATGAAGCATAGCCGATGATTTGGGCATATTTGCGCACCGGATCCCCGATAGCCATCGCCTGGATGGCAACCTTATGGCCGGAAGGTATCGTCGAGCGGGTGGCTACCCGATCAATTTCACTGCCGGGCGATAAACTGCGGGTTGCCGTCACCACCGTATCAGCTCGGTCCAATCGTACAAAATCCATGTCAATCCTTACACTTACAACCTCGGAGCGCCTGTGGTCCGCGGGCGTACTGAAAATGCAAAACTCAACGGCACATCTGACGCCTTAGGGCTACAGCAGGAGCGTGACGATATTCGGCCAGATCAACATGACTGCAAGTGCCAAAAGCTGCACGCATATAAAAGGTAAAAAGCCTTTAAAAATATCCGTCAAAGAGATATGAGCCGGCGCGACTGACTTGAGATAGAACGCCGCGGGCCCAAAGGGCGGTGATAGAAAACTGACTTGCATATTCATGCAAAAAAGCACCCCAAACCAGACAGAAAGATAGCGTGGTTCCAATTGACCGATCAGGCCAATCTCTTCAATTGGCAGGCGCTGCACAATCGGCAAGAACACTGGAATGATCAGCAAGACGATCCCAACCCAATCCATAAACGCACCCATGAAGAGTAAGATCAGCATCATCATCAACAAAATGCCCATGGTTGGCATGTCGAGCCCAACGATGAGGTCTGCCACATATTGCGGGCCGCCAGCGATGGTATAGGCACCCGCCAGCGCCGCCGCACCGATCGTCACCCAGATGATCGTACCAGTGGATTTGAGGGTGCGCATCAAGCTTTCCCACACGAGGTCAAAACTGGCCTCACCGCGAAATACGGAAATGATGAGCACCGCAACCACACCCATGCCCGCCGCTTCTGTGATGCCGGAGATACCTCCATAAATAGAGCCCAATACGACGCCAATAACAACAATCGGCGCAACCAAACCTTTGCCCATGTTCCAACCGGTACGTGCACGCTCAATGCCGAAGGCAAAAATGATCAGCCCGAGCGAGATAGCGGTGAGTCCACCAAACCAAGGAATATAATCAGGGGTTCCATAGGCAATGGCATCGACACCTTCTTCATAGACATTTTGCCCTGCAAGCGTGAAAAACACGACCCGTAGAAACAAAGCAAAAGAGAAGCCTGCTGTGATGATGGACAGGAAGGCACCGAAAAGCGCCCATTTTTCCGCGCCTTGCGGGTCGCCAGGTTTTGGTTCCGGCAAGGGAGCCTGCTCTGGATTCATTTGCGTACGCACAATGATGTAAAGTATGAACATCATCGCCAACATGAAGCCCGGCACGAATGCGCCCGTGAATAGTGCCTTGATTGAGGTTTCAGTGATCAGGCCATAGATAATCAACACAATTGAAGGCGGGATCATTGTGCCGAGCGAGCCTGAGGCGCAGATCGTTCCAATGGCCAAGTTTTGATTGTAACCAAGACGCAGCATTTGTGGCAATGCGATCAGTCCCAACAACACCACTTCACCGCCAATGATGCCAGACATAGCGGCCATAATAACGGCCATGACCGAGGTCACAATCGCAATGCCGCCTCGCACCCCTGAGAGCCAGACATTCAAGGAGGTATACATTCCCTTGGCAATGCCTGAGCGTTCCAGCAAGGCTGCCATGAAGATAAACAACGGAATGGATATCAAGACGTAATCCGTGAGCAACCCATAGATTTTCTGAGCTAATATGTTCAACGGGCCCGTGCCAAATTTTCGGGTGAGCAACCCGTCGCCAAAGCTCAATGGATCTGCAATCAATGCAGGTTCAAACTTCATGACCAAAACTGCAACTGCCATGACCGCTGAGGCAAGACCAAGCGGCATTCCAATCGCTAAAAGCACCAATAATCCAACTAGGAGGACGAGTGAGATTGTACCGATATCCATCATACGTCTCCTACAACTTTTTTAAGTCGCTCAATTTCATCTTGATCGATATCGTCCGCAGCCGTGTGAATTTCTGGCTCAAGATTCCAGTCTTTGATTAGATTCAAGATCGCTTGAATGGCAACCAAAGTCACCACGGCCAAAACCAAAGGTTTCAAGGTCGCAGGGATCGGGGGGTCGAAGGCGGTGCCAAAGGTCTCCCACCGCAAGAGTTTCGCTTTTGCTTCGCCGTAGCCACCATAAACTAGGAAGAATGCGAAGACGACGATTAACACAGTGGAAATGGTATCACAGGCTTTTTGAAAGCCCCGGGGCATCATATCGTAGAGCAAATAGATGCGGATATGGCTGCGCTGCTGCATGGCGTAAAAGCCCGCAAGGATGAACACAAACCCAGCCAACCAAAGGGACATTTCATTAGCCCAGAGGGTTGGACTTTCAAAGACATAGCGCAAGATCACCTCATACATCATCACCGCGACGACCAAAGCGATCAACATCATCGTCACCCGGCCTACAAACATGGCGACCCCATCGAACGGGCCAGGATCATCGATTTCCATGGCCGCGCCGCGCACAGTCCAAATGCCCACCAAGGCAATGAGTGGAAGCGCCAAAAGGATGATATAATCAAGCGTCATGATCGGCCGGTAGCGGGCCGCCAAAGCGTCGGTATATCCCCCAAAAGCCATGATATAGGTTGCGCCGTTCCAAACCACCCAACTGGCGCTGGCGATAAACGCAAGAGGAAGTATCCATTGAATGACGCTATTAGGTGAAGCTCGCATAAGGGTACTTCCTGAAATTATTGTGAAGGGAAACAAGACGACCGGCCCGAACAGATCGGGCCGGTCTTTTAATTTCAGATTTTAGTTGGAAACCAAACCAAGCTCTGTGAGGTAGCCAACGTGGCTTGCTACAAGTGCTTTGGCTTCTGGTGTTGTCGCAAACTCAGGCCATGTGGCTTGTGCAGCATCACGGAAAGCCTGAAGGTCTTCTTCCGACCACTGCCAGAGGGTTACCCCTTCAGCACGCAGCTGCGCAGCTGCCGCCGCGTTCGCTTTTTCGAAAGTCAAGGCTGTGCGAAGTGCAAGGGCTTCCATAGCGACGGACATGATGGTGCGGTGCGCTTCTGGCATCGCATCCCAAACCGCTTTGTTACAAGCCAGGTGATCCGACGGCATGGAGTGAAAGCCTGGGAAGTTCGCGTGTTTCACCAGATCATACAGACCCAGACCCACGTTATTGGCCAGACCAGATGCATCCGCGCCATCGATGATACCAGTTTCAAGCGCCGTAAAAATCTCTGTGAAATCCATCACGATCGGTTTGGCACCGAGCTTTTCAAAGATCTTTGTTTCCATGCCAGGGGGCGAGCGGAATTTGAAATCTTTTAACGCGGCCGGTCCATCCAAAGGCTTGGAAGATGCTAGGCTCTCTTGGCCATAAACCCACCAGCCAACGAGCTGCATATCATATTTGTTATACAGGGCCTGCGCATCTTCCAGACCGCCGCCGTAGTATAGCCAGCTCAACTGCTGATATGGTGTCGCATAGCCGCCCATGATGTCGCCAACAAATTGGAACGCAGGGTTTTTGCCAGTTTGGTAGCCACCGCCGGTCATGTCACAGTCCAAAATGCCTGTGGCTGCCGCATCGAATGTCTCAACGGATTTCACAACCGAAGAGGAGTAGAACATTTCAATTTCGATCGCGCCACCGGACATGCTTTGCACATCCGCAATATATTGGGCTGCAAGTTTGCCGGATACGGTTTCTGGCGCATAGTGGGTTTGGATGCGCAATTTGGTCTCAGCATGCCCACCCGCAAATGCCGCCGAAGCGCCCATTGACGCAATTATCGCAACTGACGCCGCAGTTTTCATAAACTTCATGTTGTCCTCCCAGACTTTTAGTGTTTATTTTTAACGCTTTAGTGCGTTTTCACAGATATTGTGGTGTTAGGTTAGGATGACGAATCGAGATCATCAAGAGAAAAATGGAATTTTTAATATTTTCGAGATATTAATAAAATATCGAAATATTTCTCGTAATTTTCCAACCATGTGCTAAAATGCAATCATGGAGAGTGAAAACAAGATCTATCGCGAGCTGAAAAAGCGCCTAACAACCGATACCTATGACCATGGGCAAAAACTCCGCGCCGAATTGTTGCGTGAAGAATTTGGGTGCTCGGCCAGCACGGTCCGCGAGATCCTGTTTCGTTTGTCCAGCGATGGTTTGGTGCATTTCATGGACCAAAAGGGTTTCCGCGTGCCGGAATTATCGCCCACCAAGCTCATCGAGTTGACACATTTGCGAATATTACTCGAGAGCGAGGGTGCGGTCTTGTCCATTCGCCAAGGCGGCGTCGCTTGGGAGGCCAGCCTGACCGCAGCGCATCATAAATTAAGCCACCTCGAAAAGCGTATCCATGCACGTGAAGATCCTACGGATCTGGTGGATCTTTGGTTTACCTCTGAAAAAGAATTTCACCAAACTTTAATTTCCGCTTGCGGCTCAACCACCCTGAAGGCCATGCACAGCCTCATCTACGCACAATTCCGGCAGCAATTGATGAAGGCAGACCGTAAATTTGATTTCATATCCAACAATATTCAGCAACACAGTGACATATTAGAAGCCGCCTTGGCGGCAAACGAAGCCTTGACCCGCAAACGGGTTCATGACCATTTGGCACGACATTTGACCGGCCAAACCGCCACATTAGCCTCAGAAAGTGACGCAGAATGACCCATCAGCTTCTACAAATCGGTGGTATAACCCCACAGATGCAAGATCGACTAGAAGCGGCATTCACGATTCACCAATTGGACGATTTTGATCCTACGGCCATCACTCATGTCATCACAAATGGCCATGATGGCGTGAACCCGGAGCTCATGACCTCGCTTAGCAATCTCAAAGTCATCAGTGGTTACGGTGTCGGTTATGATGCGATTAACGTTACCGAAGCGGTGCGCCGCAATATCCTTGTCGCTCATACGCCAAATGTTTTGAACCAAGAGGTCGCCACTACGGCGCTCTTGCTCCTGCTGGCCTGCTATCGCGAGTTGCTGCGTGACGATGCCTACGTCCGATCCGGCGATTGGAGCGCCAAGGGTAACGCCCCGCTGACCCGCTCGATGGACAAAAAGACCGTTGGAATTTTGGGACTTGGCCGCATTGGCCAGGCCATTGCCGACAAGCTCGCGCCTTGGGATACAACGGTTGTCTATCACTCTCGCACGCAAAAAGATGTGCCATATCGTTACTTTGACAACCTTACTGAAATGGCACGCAGCTGCGACGCGCTAATCTGCATCACACCCGGCGGCCCCTCCACCCATAAAATCGTAAATGCCGAGGTCTTGGAGGCATTGGGGCCAAATGGCACTTTGATCAATGTCAGCCGCGGATCTGTCGTCGATGAGGCCGCTTTGATTGAGGTACTTCAAAGCGGCAAGCTCGGCTGGGCGGGGCTCGATGTCTTTGAAGCGGAACCGGCGGTGCCGCAGGCGCTGCGCGATCTGCCCAATACTGTGCTTTTGCCGCATGTGGGCAGCGCCACGGTCGAAACTCGGGCGGCTATGGGCGCGCTCACCGTAGATAATCTGCTCCAACATCTCAAGGACGGCACCGTGATTACACCCGTGCCAGAATGTGCGCACCTATAAAAAACCTCTGCATCGCGGCAGTTCAACACGAAATGAGAGCTGCGCCACAGGGCAAAATAGTATGGCTTGGCAGCTGTTGTTATAAAGAGGTCTAATAAATTGATTGCGGCCTGCACCTGTTCAGGCCGCAATCAACATCATAAAAACAAATTTTTAAAATGTTCGACACAGAGGCGAAATCCGGCTTCAAAATCACCATTGCCCGGATGGTAGACACTCTCCAACGAGACCACCCCATCATAGCTATCCGCCCGCAAGGCCGCAGCGATCGGCGCGAATAGATCCGCCAATTGCCCCTCCCCCAGGCGCCGCACTTCGAGCAATGCGCGCGGCGTGTCGACTTTGACATCCTTGATATGAATATGACCGAGATACCCGCCACGCAGTGTCTCATAGCCATCCGGATAGGCCAATTCATGACACCAACAATTATTTCCGGGATCCCACAGAACCTTTAGATGCGCCTTTGCGTCCAATTCGTCAATCAACCGACGCGCGGTATAATTGGAATTCACCAAAGTGCCATTGCCAGTTTCCACCACCAATACCACGCCTTCAGCTTTGGCCAGCTCAACAGCAGGCGCAATGAAGGGCGGCATGCTGTCCCAGACCCCATGAGCAACATTCCAGCGCTCCGCCCCGTTCATGCCCCACAAGATTTGTTCTTTGCGTTGGGTCATGATCCGAACCAAGGGCGATCCGACAATATGTGCCATCTCAATCACCCGCTTGAGCGCATCCATATGTGACACATGCAGAGCATCCCCGGGGCGATTTGCGGCGCTCATGCCCGCAAATATGTGCCGAGACAGGCACGACACCGGCTTGCCTCGATCGCGCAAAAGTTCATCAATCGCCACAATTTCTTGCGGGGTGTGATCCCCCACTTCTGTATCGCCCACATATTGTAGCTCCGCATACTCCAAATCAAACTCATCCATCACATCCACCGCATGGCGCAAATCGCGGCTGATCCCGTCGCAAATAACACCGAGCTTCATGGCGCCAACTCGCGGTGCAGTTCGGCGCCAACAATCTCCTCAATCACCCTTGTGCAGACCCAATTGTCGCCATTGGGGTATTTGCTTTTGCCAGCGTGGAAAATTTGCATCGCAGATCCTGCGGTATGGAGCGGAACGCCCAGCGCCTCGCCCAGAGCCATAGCAATCGTCAGATCCTTATGCATCGTATTTATGTGACTGCCCGTGCCTTCAAATTGCCGATCAATGATCTTCTCAAGCGCATTATTCACCACCCCACAGCCCGCCGAAGAAGTGGAAAACACATCAAGCAGCACCTGCCCCGGCA
Organism: uncultured Planktomarina sp.; assembly: GCA_943788425.1. Taxonomy (GTDB): domain Bacteria; phylum Pseudomonadota; class Alphaproteobacteria; order Rhodobacterales; family Rhodobacteraceae; genus Planktomarina. The sequence continues at coordinate 120,289 of CALSQF010000010.1, read as the reverse complement.
CACCGGCCTTTGCCGCCAGAGCCGCAGCTTCGAATGTTGCCGAAAATTGCGCGCCGATGAGCGATTGCAGGCAGGCTTTCACCGTCTGCCCATCGCCTGGCCGCTGGCCAACCCGGTGAATATTGGCTGAGACCGCTTCAAGAATGGGCAGGAAACGATCTAGAATTTCTGGTAGTGCAGCGGCCATGAGCGTCAGGCTGCCCGCCTGCGCACCAGGAAATCCACCCGAGACCGGGCTGTCGATCAAATACACACCAGAACCTTCCACTTGCGCGCCAATATCGCGCGCTTCCTGGGGTGTGGTTGTCGCAGACAACACGATCGCGCTGCCTTCAGGCAAAGTAGCAAGAAGACCGTCAGGCGCGAAAATAACAGATTTCGCCTGCTCTCCCCTCATGACCATGACAAAGACCGCATCAGCCCCGCGCCCGACATCAGCAGGGCAATAACAAAGCTGTCCGCCCATCGCACGAAATGCGTCTTGGCGGTGGGGTAAAAGGTCAGCCCCTTGCACCTTATATCCATGTTTCAACAAATTTTTCGCCAAACCGCTACCCATATCGCCCAGTCCGACAACTCCTACAGTTTTCATAATTTATCTCCCGTTACATGCAGAGGCGCAGAGTCCCCTACAGCAAAACCGATGCGTACCGCATCAAACTCACGGGGATTTCACGCGCATGTTCCAGCGCCGGGCGGGTCCGGAAGACACCCCGCTGCCCAGTTAAGTGCATACAGATAAGTTTATTTTTTGGATCGTCGCAAGTGTTTTAAACGCAATCCGGACGCGTCAGAGCGATGCGGTAATGCCGCCATCCACATAGAGAATATGCCCATTGACGAAGCTCGCCGCATCAGAGGACAAAAATACCGCCGCGCCGACCAATTCCTCTACCGTGCCCCAGCGCCCGGCCGGGGTGCGTTTGGCGAGCCATGTGCTGAAATCTGGATCTGCTACCAGCGCCGCATTCAAAGGCGTGTCGAAATAGCCCGGCGCGATGGCGTTGCAATTGAGGCCATATTGCGCCCAATCGGTTGCCATGCCCTTGGTCAAATTGCCCACGGCGCCTTTGGTCGCTGTGTAGGGGGCTATGCCTGGGCGCGCGAGCGCGGTTTGCACCGAGGCAATATTGATTATTTTGCCACCTTTTCGCGCGATCATATGACGGGCAACGGCCTGTCCCACATGAAAAACAGAGGCAATATTGGTTTGCAACAGGCGTTCGAACGCATCCGGCGGAAAATTATGCAACTCAGTGCGGTGCTGCATGCCGGCGTTGTTGATCAAAATATCAATCGCACCGACCTCCGCCTCAAAGCCGTCCACAGCGCGCCGCACCGCTTCGTGATCTGTGGCATCAAAGGCTAGGGAATGCACCGTTGCAACATCATCGCCCAGCTCTTGCTGCGCGGTCGCAAGCTTCGCTTGATTGCGCCCATTGAGGATAATTTCCGCCCCCGCCCCGGCCAATCCCCGAGCCAAAGCAAAACCGATACCTTGGCTGGATCCAGTGATCAGCGCACGTTTTCCAGATAAGTTGAACATTTCAAGAGTCATTGTATTTTCCTTTGGTGCATTCCTCATTCAGGCAGTAGTCTATGGGGAAACATCATCTGGAGAAACACGAATGTCGCAAAACTGCTCATCAATCGTCATCCACGCCGCAGGGGACTTGCGCATTGAATCCCAAAACGTTGCCGCCCCCGCCGCTGGTGAGGTGTTGATCCAAATGCAGGCGGGCGGTATCTGCGGCTCTGATCTCCATTATTACCATAACGGTGGATTCGGAGCGATCAAACTGCGCGAGCCTATGGTTTTGGGCCATGAAGTTTCTGGCGTGATTCGAGCCCTAGGGGCAGACACCGGTGATCTAAAGACGGGCCAGCTGGTGGCCATATCTCCCTCTCGGCCCTGTCATGGCTGCGGTTTTTGCGCGCAAGGGCAGCACAACCATTGCCTGAACATGCGCTTTTACGGAAGTGCCATGCCCTTTCCTCATATCCAAGGCGCCTTTCAAGAGCATCTAATTGTCAGCGCGGCCCAATGCGCCCCGGCCGATGGCCTGACGGCGGCACAGGCTGCTATGGCTGAGCCCCTTGCGGTCTGCCTGCACGCCGTGGCGCAGTCAGGGGATCTGACCGGCAAAACTGTGCTGATCACCGGCTGCGGCCCAATCGGTGCGCTCTGTATTTTGGCGGCCCGCCACGCCGGCGCCGCGCGTATCATAGCAACTGATCTGTCCAATTATACCCTTACCATGGCCAAGCTTTGTGGCGCGGATACTGTACTCAATACACAAGAAAACCCACAAGCATTGGCGGCATTTCATGCAGACAAAGGCCAAGTCGATGTGCATCTGGAATGCTCTGGCGCGGCCGCAGCACTGGCCGCGGGCCTAGCTTGTTTACGACCGCGCGGGGTCTTAGTCCAGCTGGGTCTCGGCGGGGACATGACCGTGCCGATGCAAGCCCTGACGGCCAAGGAGATCTCGCTGCGCGGCTCCTTTCGTTTTCATGAGGAGTTTTTCACCGCCGTCAAGCTCATGCAATCTGGCGCGATTACCGTGGATCACCTGATCACCCATAGCTTCCCAATCAGCGAAGCCATCCAAGCCTTCACAACCTCCAGCGACCGCAGCCATGCCATGAAAGTGCAGCTCCAGTTCTAGGCCCGCCCAAACCGCGGTTGAGGCTTTTACTTTTTCACCGCAACAGGCGGGTTGCCCGGAATGGGCAGGCCGCGCAGCGCTTTGTTAGAGCGCATATATTGCGGCGCATAAGCGGCCTCAGCATTCAATGCCTCCGCCGCATGCCAGGCCCAACGCGGGTTGTTGAGCATGCCACGCGCAAGCGCCACCATATCCGCCTGCCCCGAGCGGATCAACGTCTCTGCCTGGTGCGGCTCAGTAATTTGCCCAACAGCCATGGTGGGCAGACCCGTCTCACGACGAATTTCTGCTGCAAATCCAGTCTGATAACCGGGTCCAACCTCGATATTTTGCTCAGGCGAATTGCCTGCGCTGGAGACATCAATGAAGTCACAGCCATGAGCATTCAACGCAGCTGCGAAACGGGTAGATTCTGCAACATCCCAACTGGAACGCGCCACCCAATCGGTCGCTGAAAACCGCACGCCAAGGGCCTTATGCTTGGGCCAAACTTCGGCTACAGCATCGAAAACCTCAAGTGGGAAGCGCATTCTATTTTCCAAGCTGCCGCCATAGGCATCCCTGCGCAGATTGCTCAAAGGGGAGAGAAATTGATGCAAAAGATACCCATGCGCCGCATGCAACTCAGCCACCTCAAACCCAATGCGATCTGCCCGAATAGCCGCATCGACGAAAGCCGCCTTGATGCGCGCCAGCCCGGCCTCGTCTAAGGCCGCTGGGGTTTCCCAGCCATCAGGCGCATAGGGCGTGGCTGACGGGGCTTCTGTGGCCCAACCTCTTGGATCAGCAGCGGCAATGGGTTTGCCGCCAAGCCAAGGCAGATCCGTCGAGCCCTTGCGGCCCGCATGGCTCAACTGAATCCCCATGGTGGTATTGCCGAATGTTTGGCAAAACTCGACCACGCGTTTCAGACCAGCTTCTTGGGCATCTGTGCAAAGGCTCAAACAACCGGGTGAAATCCGGCCAGCCATTTCTACACCCACCGCTTCGGTGATAATTAAGCCAACGCCAGAGACCGCATATTGCCCCAGGTGCATCAAATGCCAATCCGTCGCGGCCCCTTCATCGGCACTATACTGGCACATGGGCGCCACGATGATCCTGTTGCGCAGCTCAATGCCGGCCAGAGTAATGGATGAAAATAATTGGCTAGCCATATGGATTGTGCTCCTTTTGCATGGATTGTACTCTCCCAATTGTACAAATCGGCGAGTGCCAACAGCTTGCAAATTAAGATGCAAATAGCAAATCGATATTGCCCCTGTGTCGCCTAAGGACCATGCGCCCCCAGTTGGCACAATCTCCTTTGCTTCAGCCCCCTTTCTGAGTGAATGATCGGCCGCAACTGCACAGGGGCAGGCAAAGCCTCCGGTTATTAAGCGGGATTTAAACAACACGTTTGCCCTGGCGACTGGAACGCGGCACTCTTACTATTAGAATCAACATCCGGCGCAAAAATTGCCGTAAAGGGGCATAGATCCACCATGAATATTTTGTTCATCATGTATGACCAACTGCGCTTTGACTACCTGTCCTGTGCCGGCCATCCGCATTTGCACACGCCAAATTTTGATCGCGTGGCCGCCATGGGCGTCCGTTTTACCAATGCCTATGTACAATCACCAATATGCGGTGGCTCGCGCATGTGTTTTTATACCGGTCGATACGCCTCATCCCACGGGGCGCAGTGGAACGGATTCCCGCTCAGGGTTGGCGAAATGACAATGGGCGATCACCTGCGCAACTCCGGCATGGACTGCTGTCTGATCGGCAAAACCCATATGAAAGCCGATGCCGCAGGCATGGCGAGACTGGGGCTCAGCCCCGACAGCGTGATTGGAGCGCGTCAGGCTGAATGCGGCTTTGACACTTGGATCAGGGACGATGGGCTTTGGGCTTACGGTCCTGATGGATTCTATGACGAAAAACGCTCACCGTATAATGAATATCTCAAATCCCAAGGCTACCAATCAGAAAACCCTTGGGCTGATTTTGCCAATGCCGGGGTAGACGGCAACGAGATTGCCAGCGGTTGGATTTTCACAAATGCCGATAAACCAGCCAATATTGCCGAAGAGCACAGCGAAACGCCTTGGTTAACCAGCAAAACGATCGAGTTCATGGAAACACGGGACAAAGCGACCCCTTGGATGGCCCATGTCAGCTATATCAAGCCGCATTGGCCCTATATAGTACCTGCGCCCTACCACAATATGTATGACGCCCGCCATGTGCCGCCAGCCACGCGCCACGCGATGGAGCAAGATGACCCTCATCCAGTATTTGGCGCCTATCAGGGCAATAAGATCGCTCAAGCCTTCCAAAAAGAAGAGGTCCGCCAAAAGGTGATCCCCGCCTATATGGGATTGATCAAACAATGCGATGACCAGCTGGGCCGGCTGCTGACCTATCTCGAAGACAAAGGCCGCCTCGAGGATACTATGATCGTGCTGACATCGGATCACGGGGATTACTTGGGTGACCATTGGCTCGGCGAGAAAGACCTCTTTCATGACGCGTCGGCGAAAATTCCGATGATCATCTATGACCCACGTCCCGCGGCAGACCCAACCCGTGGCACGACCTGCGACGCGCTCGTGGAATCTATTGATCTGGCCGCAACCTTTGTCGACGCCGCAGGCGGAAAACTGCCAGATCATATCATTGAGGGCCGAAGCTTGATCCCCTGGCTGCACGGAGAACACCCGGAATGGCGCTCCTTTGCGATCAGCGAATATGACTATTCGGCCACGTCGCAGGCCGTGAAACTCGGTCTGGAACCCCGAGATGCGCGCCTGTACATGGTCTTTGACGGGCGCTTTAAACTGATGCATGCAGAAGGTGGCTTTCGCCCAATGTTGTTTGATCTACAAACCGATCCCGACGAGTTTATCGACCTGGCTAAGGGCGATGGGCACCAAGCAGAAATTGAACAGCTCTATAGCAAGCTCGCGGAATGGGGCCGGCGGATGAGCCAAAGGGTGACCAAATCAGATGATGATATCAAAGCCATGCGCGGCCTCTCGCTTCGGCGCGGAATATTGCCCTTCTTGGCCGATGGAACCGAGGTGGATGCAGAATTATTGTCGAAATATCGCGGTTCAGTGACTGGCAAAACCGTGACGCGGCCAGATGATGGCTGACCAGGGCATGCCCGTCGACGGGTGACCCCGTCAGCTCACAGGATTGGTATTTATATGCAGGCTATTTTAGCCCACCGAAACGGGCTAAAATGCGCAGTTCTAAAGAGGCAAGCAGGTGCTTGCTTCGTGGCTTATTACATTTTGTTCATTGTCGGTTCAGCTGCAACCGTGCGCGCGGAACTGCCGCCAACACCATTTGTTGCGGAGCATGCGGACAAAGCGAGGGTCGCACATACAAGAAGCATGGATCCAATTTTAAACATATTATTCCCTTTCTTAACTGTGTTATCCTTTCACATATGTCAGTGTGGAAGGTTTATGGCAAGTTAAGATGTGAATTGCCCCGCTGACTTGTAAAAAATCAGGCACCTTTGCGACAAATCTCACGGTGCATCAAACACAAGAGCGTAGAATAATAGATAAAGTTTAAATCGCGCCGTAACCTCCAGCCAATTCGACCAGAGCAGTGATTTTGCCCAACCCACCAACCGCTCTACGCCCAAAGGATGCCCTGCCGAGAGGATATGTTGGTGCGGTCGGGGGGACTCGCCCCCCCACGAGTGTTACCTCACAGCGACCTCAACGCTGAACGGTTAGAAACATATTTTCAGTAACTTAAAGAATTCCTCCACCAAGATTTCCACAATTATAACTGCCCGTCAATACGGGAATTGACCACGATATATCCCGATGTGTGTCACGATGTGGACCAAATGTGTGACAACAAATAATCACTTGATGCCCCGCTTTGTAAAAACCTTCGCTAAACACTTTGGATAAATCTCAACGCTGCCCATATGCGCCACCCCAACAGAACCGATTATGTTTATTTGCTCAATTGCATTGAGTTCAGTGGGTGTTAATTAGAGTGATGCCGTTAGCGGCACCTCTGGTCGTAAGCAGCAGCCTCCTTATTCATTTTATGATAATATATTTTTAATAAGTGACTGTGCATTGGTCTGATTAATCATACCTCTCTATGCCCTAGATATGAAACAACGGATACCAGAAACCTTACTAGAAATAGTTAAAATCGATTTGCGAGTATTTTTAGCTTTGAATTTGTATTATCTATCGGTCATCTTATCAGGCATTAGGTTTGAACAGGCGATGGAAGATGCGAGTGATGATAAAATTTATAATTCAAGCGGCCATTTTTGCATTTTTTACTTCCGTTGTTCATGCGGACAGTCACTCTGAAGAGAAAGCAGAGACAGAACAAAAAACAGTGAATTCTAAAAAGTTGAAAAACTCTGAAGAGCGCATGAATAAGGTGATCGCCTTACAAGAAAAACGAGAAGTCCTAAAAAAACTAAATATTGCCTGGGCTGCCTACAAAAATAACGAATATCAGGTTGCTGTTGACCAATGGCAAGAACTCGCAACAGAAGGAAACAACGTTGCGAGATTTTTTCTTGGGTTAATGCACAGCCAAGGCCAAGGCTTTGATCAGGATGATGTTGAAGCAGCTAATTGGTACACGCTAGCTGCAGATGAGGGTTATATTCCAGCTCAGTGGCGCTTAGCCATATTACATTACCATGGCTCTGGAGTACCTCAAGACTACAAAAAAGCTTTGGACTTGTACACTACAGTAGCTCAAAGCGGCGATCCCTACGCACAAAAAATGATTGGGACGATGTATAGTAATGGCCTTGGTGTTCAACAAGATAGAATAAAAGCACACATGTGGTTTCAAATATCGGCAGAGAATGGCATGGCCTTAGCACTAAAAGAACAAGAAGAACTTGCTGCAGAAATGGCTCTAGACGAAGTTGCATTAGCTAATAGTATGGCAATAAAGTGCCTAGAAACCAATTTTTTAGAATGTGATTACTAGTATGATGCCCGCAAGCTTAAGCTTTGCCGAGACCCGGCTCAAGCCACCTATCGGAAGCTTAAGATTCATGATTAGCATATAGTGGGCCAGGTTTATCCTACGACAATAGCGGTACCTCTCGCTGCCTCCAGGCCCAAATGTGGCTTACGGCGGCCCCAGGTCAGCCGAATTTTTGACGTCAGAAGATGGAGAGTTCGATCTTTGGGCCTAGTTGTTTGAAATAAATATTGTTCTGCATGTCTTATTATCTAATGCTACATTGGGAGCAATTTCCAAAAGTGCATTACAATCGCTTTCAATTGCTAACATTTTCTCTGCGATTGATTTAACTAAACCTTCAGCATTAATTTTTGTTGTTTCACCACCATTCGCTGCTGAAAGACAGATCCTCATTCTTGATGCCAATATATGATTTGATTGTAACGGCTCATCTTTGAGCTGATTAGCAATATTTTTTATTGTACCAAGATCATTGGTAGACTGAGCTGTCTCACAAATGGATAAAAGTGTTTTTAGACGAACTTCTTTAATTTGTGCATTTGCGCTTTGCGAAAAAAAAACGGTGAAAAATATACAAATTAATCTCATTTTTGCCCCCTCCGACTTTTATAAATAATCACTTTAATTCACTGCATTGTAAAGAATGCTCGCACTCCAAATACATTCCAGGGCATTTGACGTCCAGCTGGTATACATATGTATTCGTTGACTAAAATCATAAAATATAATTTAAAGCTAGATACAAAATAGCGTTCAGCTTTCAAGCTGGTCCGAGTTAGGAGTGTGCACATGAGTTGGAAGTCCATATTGGGAAGCGATTTAAACCTAAGTCTGCTCGAACTTGCCCTAGCTTTAGCTGGTAGTTCAGTCCTCATGCTCAGTGCTGTTTTATTATTTTTCGCTTACAATTTCTTTGAAAACGAAATGGACAGGTGATGTGTTAAATTCTGACTGACCCTTTTGCTGTAACTCCGCATGACTTATCCCTACGTATGCCACGGTGTGGGCCAAATGCGTGATAACAAATAATCACTTGATGCCCCGTTTGGTGAAAACTTTTGCGAACCACTTTTGCTCAATCTTAATACTATCCCATATGGGCCACCCCATCCGTACCCGTCATATATATTTGGTCTGTGCCAGTGCGGTCAGCACTTAAGGTGTTAACTACAATTCGCCCTTTGAAAATCTCCCAAGTAATAAAAACGTCTGAGTTATGTAATAATAGCATGAAATATGCTGGTTATTCTATTGATTTATATATCTTTATATCTTATTCAAGGTATTAATAATAAACAATATTATGAGATATCATGACAGAAATAGACTATGCCAATGCCAGACCTTTAGATGTCCACAGGTGGTCAGAATATCCTGAGGTGAATGACTTAGTAGGCCATGTCTTCACTGATCTCCAATCTATTAATGGAAATTCTCGGATCAGCAAGAAGCTGGTGAAGGTGATCCTACTTGATCTTTATGTGGCCTGGTGTGCCGACCCTGTATTGATGCTGATGTTCAGCAGAGACAATAACGCCTACAAAGCTAGATCTCGATATAACGAGCTGCACATCAGTAAGAAGATCATTAGTATTGTTGACTCATTGATCGCAAATGGGGTGATCGGTCAACAATTAGGATTCAATGACAGGGAAAGTGGTATTGGATTTCAGTCTCGCCTATGGGCCTCAGAAAAATTGATAACTCTTTTTGAGAAAGCTAGATTCAACCAATTCTATATATCCTATCACGAAGACTGGGAGCCGATCGTCTTACGGAATGAATCCAAAGATGCGCAAGAATACTCAGACACGTCTGAGACCAAGAGGATGAGATCCGTCTTGCTCGATTACATCAAAATTTTGGAGCAAACCCACATCGACATTTACGATCTTGAGACATCAGTTTTGACAATTGGTGATGGCAAAAAGAAAATGCGTCTTCAGATCAACCAGCAGGATAAAAGGGTCAGACGTATCTTTAACAACTCCAGATGGGATCAGGGCGGAAGGTTCTATGGTGGTTGGTGGCAAAGATGTCCGAAAAACTACCGGAAGAAAATTCAATTCGATGGGATCATGACAGCTGAGATAGATTTCTCGGGCCTACACATTGTTATTTTGTATGCGCAGGAGGGGATCAACTATTGGGCTGAGGTAAATGAAGATCCCTACGAATTGCATGGCATCAATGACATTGATCCTGATGTTGACCTTAGGGCTGCAGCCAAACTTCTACTGCTGACAGCCATCAATTCAGATGACACAAAGAAAGCCTTCAAAGCCTTTAGGTCTCAGTCAGTAACCGGCAGTCCAGAAAAGAAAATGACTGATGGACAGCTATCAGCCATGTTGCAGCAGCTTGCTCAAAAGCACGAACCAATTGCCCACAAGTTAGCTTCAGGAGCTGGGATTGATCTTATGTATGTTGACAGTCAAATCACGGAGAAGCTGATTGAAAAATTCACCTGCGTCTATAAATGCCCAATTCTCACGGTCCACGACAGTTATATCGTGCCGTTCGGCTATGACCATTTTCTGTATCAAGAAATGCAAGCCGCCTTCGAAGAGGTTACAGGCGTGACACACCCTGTAGTTGAACACACTACCGAATATTTTGATGTGATCGAGCAAGAACCGCATCCTGATAATCCGGTGGAGCTACAACAAGACCACTATTCTGGACCACCAAGCCAGAGGCATCTCACCGAGCTGGAATTGTTTCGGAAATTTAAGGGCAAGCCGTTATGGGAAGATTGGGTGCCGGATTGGACGGCGGTTTATTGAAAATCTGACCTAGGCAATAAACTCATAAACTAACTCCAAAGAAGAACCGTCTTCTAAGCTGTACATGGCTCCTGTAGACGTATTCGCAAATTGGTAACCTGAAAGGCCATAGGCGAGTAATACCTCGTCTCCTTCATCAGAATTAAAGTCTGTTACTTTATCATTTCCCATTCCAACGTAGAGTAAAAAATCATCTGAACCGCCGCCACCCTCAATGATGTCATTTAGTTCGGAGCCACGAAGGACATTGTCGAGATTGTTTCCTTTTATCGTGAGGCTCCCTCGATTTCCAAAACCGAATACATTTTCTACATTTGAAGGAGCAGAATAGCTAGTCGGCGTATATACTGTATCGGCCCCCTCTCCTGCTAATTCTACTACGATGTCACTGGCGCTTGAAAGCACGTAGGTATCATTTCCAGTCCCGCCATGCATTGTATCAACGCCATCTCGACTATCCGTTGCCCAATTAAAGACATCGTTACCGGCACCACCGAAGAGTGTGTCATTTCCATCATTACCGGAAATTTCATTATCAAGTTCGTTTCCAATAATAGTATCATTAGATTGAGAGCCTGAAACATTTTCGATGAAGGTGTTAAATGCAATTCCAAAATTATCATCTGGATTCCAGCCAGCGTATCTGATCGTGGAATATGCTCCGTCATTGAGATCAATATCACACCGATAATTAAAATTCGAAAAATCTAGTAAATCTTCTCCTCCACCATCCCAAATTGTCAACGAATTTGGTTTTGTTGGATCAAATTCATATTTGGTGTTTCCTGAATTATAGTCATTATTTGCTCCATACATGTACTGGAGAGCTTGAATATCATAGACCATTAAACTGTCAGAAATCGTGATATCCCTGTTAGATCCAGAGCCAAAATATGCCCAGTCCGGGCTCTCATAACTCATCACAGTGTAGTTTATGAAATCCAATTCAGACTGCAACGTTTGCGCACCACCTTCGTGTGGATGCGCCAATCCCATTGCATGACCAATTTCATGGATTAAGGTCAAAAACTCATACGTACCTTTTCCAAGGTCTACGCCATTATGATTGGTATCAAGCCAAACATCACCGCCCGTTGACCAATAATCATCAACCACCCAGGCGAATGCCACAGTGTTGTCTGCCATCTCATCTTGGCTAATGCCAAACCTAATCGTACCAACTTGATCGTTTTCTTCAGCGACTTCAACGAACTCTACGTTGATTACTTTTTCAAACTCAAGAAGTGCTGTTCTGACTGCATCTTTCTGGACATCGCTAAATTCATGAAAACCATTATTATAAACCCCACTACCGCCTCCACCAACGTAAGCATTCTCGTCTAATAACAATATAGTAGTATTGAAAAAGCTAAAGGAAATTTTATTTTCAGCATCTGCTCCTTGCCAATATTCAGTTTTAGAGGAATCTTCATTGTTGGTGAAGAGCAGACTATCGATTTCATTTTGACCAGATAGCGCCGTAAGTGCAGTTTTGTTGTCATAACCTGATAAATAATTTTCTGATTTTGATTGATCCAAAGCCGGCGAAGAAAGCTGATCAGAAGCACTATATCTGCCGGTAAAATCACTTGCTGATTCTGCCACAAACGCATTTAATCCGTTCAAATTATCAACAAAATTATTTGAAGTTGTTGTCGAAATAGAATTTGTACCAGCCCCATCGCCACCTCCTCCACCGCAGGCTGCGAGCAAAAATCCGAGTGGGGAGGCCGAAAAGGCAATTTTTGCCCTAGCACTCGACCGAACAAAGATGTTTTTTCTCTGCACTTACTTCTCCATCATCACGTCCCATTTCTTAGCCCGCCTAGTTAAAACGATCTAGAGTGAAAACATAAACTCTAGACCAAAACTTCCGGCAGCCAGCAACCTTATGATACTTTTTGGCTATCAACGTATAATAAAAATCTTCTAGAAAGGGTCTAGGGTGTAGGTACCATCACCAGAGGCTAGCGGAATTAAAACTAACCGCAACCATCGCTCAACCTGCAATCTCGAATAACCATGCCCATAGTTAGTTCCCACACCACCGACAGATCTCCACCCACCTATCTGATCAATCATATCCATAGGACACTCTACAGCCCTCAAACGGTCTCTGAACGTATGCCTTAAGCTGTGTGCTGTCAGTCCACCAAAGTCACGCTTCAGCCACTTGTTGACCGCATTAGAAGCGTGTGTGGCGTAGCAGTGCCCTGGCTTTATATATTGGGGGAACAACCACTGATCGTCCGCCTTTATTTGGGCCTGTTCCATTGCCAGCTTTGCATAGCCAACCAACGGCAGCACTCTTTCACTGGTCTTGTTCTTGAGCCTTCTGGCTGAGTTAGGCCTGATATATATGAGGTCATTATCCAGGTTTATATCCTCCAATCTTAGCCCCACAATCTCTGCCAGTCTACAGCCCGTCTCACCCAGTAAGGGCATCAGGAGTTTGACACTGCTGCCAGAAGCCAAAGCTTTGTCATAGCCCCATTTGAGTTGATCATTGGTGAAGATGCCACGCTTGAATACGTCATCACCTTCATTGCGAATGAAAAATCTGGTGAATGGATTACGTTTATCCAAATCCAATTCAGAATAGGCATAATTCATAATAGCCGAGAGGCTATTGATCCTGCGTCTGATAGTAGCTGTCTTGTTACCCTTCATTTCCAAGTGGTGAACAAACAGCTTGACATCTTGCCGTGTGTATTCGCTGACATCTCGATCACCAGCTAGAGATAAGAAGGTGCTTAGAGCAACACGGGGTGGTGTTTGATCTATCTGTTTCAACGCCAGATACTCAACAGCTATCTCTGACAGAGCTACACGTCTTGGATGGAAGCCTTTAATAATGGTAAAGACATTTACTGGTGGGGCATTTGTCGTAGCACTCCAGGCACCCTCCAGTACATTACTAAGACGTTTAGAGAGTGCTTCGGCTTTCAGTGGATCTTTCGACAGTACCTGCCTGATGAAATGACCATAGGAATTAACTGCATGTATTGGCACACGTCGATTGTAGTAATAGGTGCCGGAACGGAAAATTGTATACGGGATGTGTGACACGATGAACCTCCTCGATAGAATAACCCAAGGAATTTCAATAAATATTTCTGAAATATTGGTGCGGTCGGGGGGACTCGAACCCCCACGAGTGTTACCTCACAGCGACCTCAACGCTGCGCGTCTACCAATTCCGCCACGACCGCGTGGTTTGGACGCTGCATAGTCGAGGGCTGCCGGAGGCTCAAGAGGGAAAATTGCGCCACCTCAAAACTAACGCCGTCCCACCACCGCGGCACTCCCCAGGTCTGCAAGTGCACCATTCCCATTGGGTCAGCTTTGATGCCATTGACAAAACCGAGCGCCGAGGGGACGGTGCCCGCCTAATCTTAGCAAACGGCGCATCTGTCCCGGTCAGCCGGAGCCACATGCCACGTTTGCGTGCGAAAGGCATTGTGTGATGGTCAAATGGATCACCTCGGAAAATCCAGTGGGATATAAAGAGTCCGTGCGCTGGATGGAAGCGCGGGTTGCGGATATTTTGGCCAGCCGCGCCTCTGAGGCGATTTGGCTTTTGGAGCACCCTCCTCTTTACACGGCTGGCACCAGCGCCGATGCCAAGGATCTCACAGATCCGGATCGCTTTGACGTGTTTCAAGCGCAACGGGGCGGGCAATACACCTATCATGGGCCCGGCCAGAGGGTGATCTATGTGATGCTCGATGTTGGAAAGCGCGGGCGGGACGTGCGCAAGTTTGTACAGCAATTGGAAGATTGGGTCATCCGAACCTTGGATGAGTTCAACGTCACAGGCGAGATTCGCCCCGGCCGGGTCGGCGTATGGGTCACACGGCCCGACAAGCCTCTGCACCCCAGCGGCGCTCTGGCAGAGGATAAAATCGCGGCCATCGGTATCCGCCTGCGCAAATGGATTAGCTTCCATGGAATTTCCATCAATGTTGAACCCGATCTGGAGCATTTTTCCGGCATTGTCCCCTGTGGCATCGCGGAGCACGGGGTGACGTCCCTTGTAGATCTTGGCCTGCCGGTCACCCTTGCCGATGTTGATCTCGCCCTGCGCCGCAACTTTAACGCAGTATTTTCAGAACAAGCCGCCACGTAGCGCGCATCGAAATTGGCTCTTGAGATTTGGCGAAACCTATCGGGCGGCATGGGCCTACCCCCTGCGCCATTTTAACCCATAGAAAACCTCCATCACCGCGTTGCGCTGCGAGCCTGTGGAATGTAGAGACTATAACAGAAAGAGACGGGACAGCTGCGAGTCGGCTGTTCTGTTTTGGTAGCAATAAACGGGAGAGCCTGATGGCCGATGCAGCCGTACACGGACACGACCACGAAGATAACCGCGGTTTCTTCACACGTTGGTTCATGTCCACCAATCACAAAGATATTGGTATCCTTTACCTTTTGACCGGCGGCTTGGCCGGTTTCATTTCCGTCGCCTTCACCGTCTACATGCGGATGGAACTTATGGAGCCAGGCGTACAGTATATGTGCATGGAGGGCGCACGGCTCACCGCCGCTGCCGTGGGTGATTGTACACCCAACGGTCACCTGTGGAATGTCTTGATCACCGGTCACGGAATCTTGATGATGTTCTTCGTGGTGATCCCAGCGCTATTTGGTGGATTTGGCAACTATTTCATGCCCTTGCAAATCGGCGCGCCTGATATGGCTTTCCCACGCATGAACAACCTATCCTACTGGATGTATGTTGCTGGGACCACGATGGCGGTGCTCTCTGTGATCACCCCCGGCGGGAATGGACAAGCCGGCTCGGGCGTGGGCTGGGTGCTATATCCGCCGCTCTCGGTCAATGAAGGTGGCATGTCTATGGACTTTGCCATTTTTGCGGTCCACCTCTCCGGGGCCTCTTCCATTCTGGGCGCGATTAATATGATCACAACCTTCCTGAACATGCGCACGCCCGGCATGACCCTGTTCAAAGTTCCACTGTTTTCTTGGTCAATCTTTGTGACCGCTTGGCTGATCCTTTTGGCCCTGCCTGTTCTGGCCGGCGCGATCACCATGTTGCTGACGGACCGTAACTTCGGTACGGCCTTCTTTGATCCGGCCGGCGGTGGGGATCCCATTCTTTACCAACACATTCTGTGGTTCTTTGGGCATCCAGAGGTTTATATCGTCATCCTACCTGCCTTTGGCATCATATCACATGTCATTGCAACATTCTCAAAAAAACCTGTATTCGGTTATCTGCCGATGGTCTGGGCGCTTATCGCAATTGGCGCTCTGGGCTTCGTTGTTTGGGCACACCACATGTACACCGTGGGCATGTCACTGACGCAGCAATCCTACTTCATGTTGGCCACAATGGTCATCGCGGTGCCTACTGGGGTGAAAATATTCTCTTGGATCGCGACTATGTGGGGCGGCTCAATCGAATTTAAAACACCAATGCTCTTTGCAACAGGGTTTGTCTTCATGTTTACCGTCGGCGGCGTGACCGGCATCGTTCTGTCGCAGGCTGCGGTCGACCGGGCCTATCACGACACCTACTATGTGGTTGCACACTTCCATTATGTGATGGCAATTGCGGCCGCCTTTGGTATTTTCGCAGGGGTCTATTTCTATCTGCCAAAAATGGCTGGCCGTTGGTACAATGAAACCCTTGGCAAAATTCACTTCTGGATGTTCTTCATCGGCACAAACATCACCTTCTTCCCGCAGCACTTCCTCGGGCGCCAAGGTATGCCACGCCGCTATATCGATTATCCTGAGGCTTTTGCCTATTGGAACTATTGGTCAAGCTGGGGCGCCTTCCTCTCCTTCGCCTCCTTCTTGTTGTTCATCGGCATTATCGCCTATGCAGTCTTTGCAGGGCGCCGGGTCACCGCGAACAACCCATGGAACGAATGGGCCGATACGTTGGAATGGACTATCCCATCACCACCACCCGAGCACACATTCGAAATTCTTCCAAAACAGGAAGATTGGGATAAAAGCTCCGCGCATTAATCGTCATGTGCTGAAAATAATAGAAAGGCCTCGGATCTCCGGGGCTTTTTTCATGTCAAGACTCAGCCGCTGGGGTCTTATGAAAGACCTCTGCATAACGCCATTTCAACATGAAATGAGGGCAGCGCCGGCCTGGGCGAGCGCATATGTCCAGTGGTGAAATCACTGCAAAATTTGAGCAATAACCATACGCACCAGCATGTTGAGGTGGTGAATGCGCCTGCTGGGGAGCAGCCCGGTGTTGCCACCGGGCAAAGTGTTTTGACCTAGCGGTTGGGTTATGCAGAGGTCTTATGACATTATGGCGCAGTGAACCTTAAAGGTTTTCAGTTTACCTCCCCACCATGCCCTATGAATGGTCCAGCCCTCCAGAACGCGCGCAGCTTGGCGCGGCATCCAGTCACCAGCCCGGTCTTCGGCTGTCGCTCAGCGCACATAATGCGCTCAGCCGGGAAGGGTTTGCTGGGTTCATTGGCGCCACTGCGGCCCTCATGGCTGTGCCGCTCTTGGCGTTTTTAGGCCATACGGTACTTTGGATCATCGCCGCGGCCCTTGGAAGCGCCCTTTGCGCGATTTGGCTGGCCCTCAAAGCCAGTTGGCGACGCGGTCAAGTACGTGAAGAGTTTGAACTTTGGAGTGATCTGGCCATTTTGCGCCGCATCAACCCCAATGGTCAGTCGCAAGAATGGCGCGCTAACCCCTATTGGGTGGAAGTGCACATGAGCAAGGATGATGGGCCCGTTCCAGACTATCTCACCCTACGCGGTGGTGGGCGTGTGGTGGAAATTGGCGCATTTTTGTCGCAAGAAGAGCGGCCACTTTTGGCCGCCGATTTGCAATCAGCCTTTCTCAACGCTGCAAGGCAAGTGTGACCAAGGGGCTCAATCAGCCCTGCGAAAGATGCGGGTCGATCAGCTCAGTTGCGCTTTCACAATGCCGCCAACTTTTCCAAAATCAAGCTGGCCTGTGTATTTGGACTTCAAAACACCCATGACCTTGCCCATATCGCGAATCGAATTCGCCCCGGATGCAGTTATGGCCTCGGCAATCGCCTTTTCGACCTCTTGCTCGCTCAATTGCCGCGGCAAGAATTCTTCAACAATGACGATTTCAGCCCGTTCTTTTTCCGCCAATTCAAGCCGCCCACCTTCTTCATAGGCCCGCGCGCTTTCTTGGCGTTGTTTTACCAATTTGCTCAAAATAGCTAATAAATCGTCATCAGAGACCCCCATATCGGTTCCCTCTGACCGCGCATCAATGTCGCGATCTTTAATCGCCGCATTGATGAGACGCAGTGTCATCAATCGCGTTGCATCCTTGGCCTTCATCGCTTCTTTCAGCGATACGCTCAAACGATCCCGCAAACTCATGATCCAATAATCCTCGACCTGTTAAGATCACAATCTATAACCGCTGAACAATTGATTTACAACGCCGATGGCGCCGCCTGACCCTTGACCCCCGACGCATCAACGACTAACACCAGCGCAATCTGCCAGGGGTGCTTTCATGACAATGTCATCGAACCAAAAACCGACTGCTTGCCTTGTGCTTGCGGACGGATCCATTTTTTACGGCCACGGCTTTGGAGCCACAGGTACCACCGTTGCCGAGCTCTGTTTCAACACCGCTATGACAGGCTATCAGGAGATAATGACAGACTCCTCCTATGCCGGCCAAGTCGTCACCTTCACCTTCCCGCATATTGGCAACACTGGGATCACATCAGAAGATGATGAGACCGCAGATCCTTTTGCCGCTGGCATGGTAGTGAAATGGGATCCAACCGAGCCCTCAAGCTGGCGCGCACGAGAAGAGCTCGCCCCTTGGCTTGCCGCGCGCGGGCGCATCGCGATAGGTGGCATTGATACCCGCCGCCTCACTCGCGCCATCCGCCAACAGGGTGCTCCGCACGTGGCTCTGTGCCACAGTCCAGACGGCGTGTTCGATCTGGAGGACCTTCTGGCGCAAGCCAAAGGATTCGCCGGTCTCGAAGGTTTGGACCTGGCCAAGGATGTCAGCTGCACACAATCCTACAAATGGAATGAGAAACGCTGGGCTTGGCCGGAAGGCTATGTTGCCGAAGAGGCGCCCAAATATAAGGTTGTCGCCATTGATTATGGCGCAAAGCGCAATATCTTGCGCTGCTTGGCCTCCGTGGGCTGCGATGTCACTGTGCTGCCCGCATCGGCCACCGCAGAGGATGTTTTGGCTCACCGGCCCGATGGGCTTTTCCTATCCAATGGCCCAGGCGATCCCGCCGCCACAGGAAGCTATGCTGTGCCGATGATCCAGGCGGTGTTGGCACAAAGCACAATCCCCATGTTTGGCATTTGCTTAGGTCATCAAATGCTGGCTTTGGCATTGGGTGCAAAAACCATCAAGATGAACCACGGACATCATGGCGCGAACCATCCTGTGAAGGATGTGCAAAGCAATAAGGTCGAGATCACCTCGATGAACCACGGGTTTACCGTGGACAGCCAGTCTCTGCCCGAGGGTGTCGTGGAAACTCATATATCGCTATTTGATGGCTCCAATTGCGGCATTCGCATGGCGGATCGTCCGGTATTCTCGGTACAATATCACCCTGAAGCCAGCCCGGGGCCCCAGGACAGCTTCTATCTGTTTGAAAACTTCGCAGCTGAAATGAAAAAGTCTCGCGCGGCCTAAGATCTTAAACCTTACCTTAACATCCAGCCCTCAAACTGTCGCAACCAATCGCAGCTTAAGGGAAGGTTACTTTGAATTACAATACTCCTTCGTCCCCCACCGGCGCATTGCACCCCCCCCGCACGAGTCATTGGGATCCGTCAGATTTGCTGGAGTTCCTGACTGAAGCGAACCTGCTGCCCCCCGCGGCTTATCTGCAATTGCAAAACCGCGATATGGATGGCAACTCCTCTGAGAGCGACACATTGATTTCCCTTGGCCTCATTGACGCGACCAGCTTGGCGCATTTGCAAGCGGAACGTTTGGGCGAGGGTTATATCGATCTCACCTATTTCCCACCAAACCCAGATTTGCTCAAAATTCTTGGTCCGGCCAACGCCCTGCAAATGGGTGTGTTGCCTTGGCGCCTGAGTGCAGATGTGACTATCATCTTGACCGATCGGCCCAATCATTTGATGAAAACCAATCCTATTTGCGCCAAATATTTGGCCCACTGCGCCGCGCCTTTACCTGCCCGGATCAAATGGGACCCTACATCACCACCACCGAAGAAGCGGCGCTTATCCATCGGGCCGAACACCGCGTTGCCGCGCGTGAAAGCTCCCACGATCTGAATTTCAAAATCTTACATGTTGCCTTGTGCAGCTTGATCGCGCTGGTTGCCCTGACGGGTGCCTTCGCTCCTGCTATTACATTTTTGGTCTTCGCCCTTTGGGGAACCCTCACTTTGATCGCCAATATGGCGCTGAAACTCGCCACCGCGATGCTGTTTTTACATCACGGAGCACTGGCCAGTCTTAAATATAGGGGCCGCACAACCGATGCACCCCTGCCCGAAATATCCATCATGGTGCCCCTGTTCAAAAAATGCGCAATGATGAGCCATCTGCTCACGCATCTGCGCCAACTCGACTATCCAAAAAATCTGCTACAGGTGATTTTGGTGATGGAACGCGATGACATAAGCACAGCCAAGACCCTCGCTGGCATCAAACTTCCGCCGTGGATCACCGCGATAAATGTGCCAAACGGGTCCATCAAAACAAAGCCGAGGGCACTCAAACACCTTGGATCACTGCCGAGGGTCGATCATTGGCGTCTATGATGCCGAAGATGCCCCCGAACCGGGCCAACTGCGCAAAGTGGCCCGCCATTTTGCGGAAAGCGACGAGAAATTGGCCTGCGTTCAGGGCTCTTTGGATTTCTACAATTCGCGCTCCAATTGGTTGTCACGCTGTTTCACCATCGAATATGCCACTTGGTTTCACATTGTGCTACCGGGTCTTGCGCGGCTCAAGCTCCCCGTGCCACTCAGTGGAACGACCCTGTTTTTTCGCCAGCATATCCTTGAAGAGCTCGGTGGTTGGGACGCGCATAACGTCACGGAAGATGCAAATCTTGGCATTCGCCTAACACGTTTCGGCTATCACACAGAGCTCTTGCCCACCGTCACCCTTGCGGAGGCCAATTGCCCGTGGCTGGCCGTGGATGCGCCAACGCAGCCGCTGGCTCAAAGGCTATGCGCTCACCTGGGCGGTGCACATGCGCGCGCCGAAAACCCTCCTGCGGGACCTGGGTCTTTGGCAGTTTTTCGGTGTACAATTGCTCTTCGCAGGAACACTGTCAAAATTTTTATTGGCCCCAGTGCTTTGGACCTTCTGGCTGGCCTTTCTTGCTCTGCCCCATCCCCTGACGGGCTTCATGCCGAGCTGGGCCTTCTACACTTTGGGCGGGATTTATTTAATGTCCGAGGTCATCGACATCATATTTGGCTTGCTGGACTGCAATCAAGCCAAACACCGCCATTTGCTCAAATGGGTGCCCAGCCTGCATTTCTATCTCCCGCTGGGATCTATGGCCGCCTACAATCTATGGCCGCCTATAAAGGCTTCCTAAAATTGCTCTAGAAACCCTTTTATTGGGACAAAACCGCCCATAGCATATCGCTTGCCACTGCTCCGGCCCCACCTCTTACCAGGCCTGAGCGCCCGCATCATGTTTCAGGCGGGTGACGAAGGCCTCGCTCAAATGCTGCTTCACCGCCTCATAGGCCGCCGGCCCATCCCGATTCGAAATTGCCAAAACAATCGCCTGATGCTCGTCCAAGGCCACAGGTCCCCGCCCCTCGACGGCAAGGGAGGTCGTCGCAAGGAGCGCCATGGAGCGATAAACCAAATCCAGCTGTTGCACCAAAAACCGGTTGTGCGACGCCAAATGCAATTGCTTGTGAAACCTCTTATTCGAGCGCGCCAAAGCGGCGGCATCCGACACCCGCTCGCGGTCCGCATCAATCATTTGTTGCAGCACATTGATCTCTTCAACCGACGCATGTTGCGCCGCCAAACGTGCCGCCAGCCCCTCAAGTTCTGTGCGCACCACATAGAGCTCAGCCATTTGATTGTGATCCAAAGAGGCAACAATCAAACTCCGGCCATCACGGGTCAAAAGGCTCTGCGTCTCCAGCCTTTGCAGCGCCTCGCGGATAGGTGTGCGTGACACGCCAAAACGTTCGGCCAATTCACTTTCAACCAAGCGACTGCCGGGCTTGTAGATGCCCACGTCAATCGCCTCCAAAATCAATCCATAAGCGTCCCCTTGAACGGGTCGGGATGCAGATGTTTCTAGCATAAATAGGCTCCTTATCGATCCTTTCGTCAACTATGGGCGAGCTGGCCGCGCCTCGCAAGCGTTTCGGCATTGAACCTGCCGCGCTATTTGGTACCAATTGCCCCATGGATTTTGACCAGTTTTCACATATCGACACTTGGATCTTTGATCTCGACAATACGCTTTACCCGCACAAGGTCCGGCTTTTTGATCAGATTGAAGAAAAAATGCGCCTTTTTGTCTCTGATTTTCTGAATGTTAGCCTTGAAGAGGCGGATGTGTTCCGCGCGCAGTACTGGCGCAGTCACGGAACAACCCTAGCGGGAATGATGGACCAGCACGCTATGCCACCCGAGGCATTTTTGCATTTTGTCCATGACATAGATTTTTCACCATTGCCGCATTCGGCAGAGCTTTCATCGCTGATCTCCGCCCTGCCGGGTCGGAAAATTGTCTATACCAATGGCACGGAACCCTATGCACGCCGGGTATTGCAAGCCCGTGGCTTGGAGCAAAATTTTGATGCCGTCTACGGTATAGAGCACGCAAGTTATCGGCCCAAACCCCATGCTGAGGCCTTCGCGGAGGTCTTTGCGCGCGCGGCAGTGACCCCGCATTCCGCCGCTATGTTTGAGGATGACTCCCGCAATTTGCAGGTGCCCGCAGGCCTTGGGATGCGGACGGTCTACATCTCGTCAAACACGGTCGCGCCTGATTACGTCGACGCCGCGCATCAGGATTTGGAGGCCTTCTTGTCGCAATTGGTCGCAGCTTGCTTTTCAAAGCCAAGCGGCAGATTACATAAAACTTATGGCCATATATAAAGACATTATCATCTCTGGCGGCGGCATCGCCGGGCTGACCGCCGCTGTTGCCTTTGGCGAGTCTGGGTTCGAGGTTCTTTGCGTCGATCCCACGGCTCCTGTCACCGACGGAAGCCACCAAGGCGCCGATCTCCGCACCACCGCCTATTTGCAACCCGCGCAAGCTTTTTTGCAGCAAATTAGTCTTTGGCCTTTGGTGGCAGACCGCAGCGCACCGCTTCAGATCATGCGCATTGTGGATGCAGCCGGGGAGGCATTGGTCCGTAAGGATTTTAACGCAGCCGATATTTCAGATGCGCCATTTGGCTGGAATCTGGGAAATTGGGACATGCGCGAGGGGCTTTTGACACGGTTGGGCGCCCTACCGAATGTCGACTTTCAGCCCGGTGTTTCGACAATCGGCAGTCAAACGCGCAGCACCGAAGCGCGCGTCACTCTGAGCTCTTCAGAACGTGTCTGTTGCAAAATGCTGATTGCGGCCGACGGCCGAGACAGCCCCATTCGGCGCGCTGCAAATATCCGCGCAAAACGCACAGATTTTGGTCAATTGGCATTAAGTTTTGCAGTGAACCACGACATACTGCATGAAAACATCTCGACAGAGGTTCATAAAGCGGGCGGGCCTTTTACCTTAGTGCCCCTGCCCGATTGCAACGGCAAACCCTCCTCCGCTGTGGTGTGGATGGACCGCGTCAGCGCGATAAAAGAGATGCAATGCCAACCCATAGAGGCCTTCAATGCGGCCATAACCGAGCGTTCCGCCGGTGTTTTGGGACAACTGGAGTTGATCACTGCGCGCACCGCCTGGCCGATCATCAGCCAATTGTCTGATCATTTTTTTGCCGAGCGCACCGCTTTCATTGCAGAAGCCGCGCATGTGGTGCCGCCGATTGGTGCGCAGGGCTTGAACCTGAGCTTAGGAGATATTGAGGCACTGCTTGATCTTGCCAGGGCCGCACCGGCGCAGATTGGTGAGGCTGATATGCTGAAGCGTTACCATCAAGCCCGCCGGCCAATTGCGCAATCACGGGTGATCGGCGTCGGGGCGCTGAACCGCTCCTCCAAGGCCGAGGGCCCCATCGCCACCAAGGCCAGGGCCTTGGGGCTGGACGCGATCCACCGGATCACACCCCTACGCCGCCAGCTCATGCAGTTGGGGCTGGGTATCCGCTAGCGCGGGCTTACGCGGCGAGGACTTGATCCAAAGCCTGCTCTAAACGCGCCACGCTGGCGTCTACATCATAGAGCTTGTCAAGGCCAAACAATCCAAGACGGAAACTGCGATACTCCGGGCCCTCGTCGCATTGCAGCGGCACGCCGGCTGCGATCTGCATACCAAGCGCGGCAAAAGGTTTGCCAGATTGCATCTCTGGGCTGCTTGCAAAACTCACAACGACACCGGGGGCGCCAAATCCATCAGCGGCAACGGAGGCAATGCCGCGTTCCGCCAGGACTGCACGCACCCGATTACCTTGCTCCCATTGAGCATCGGCCAATTTGCCAAAACCGTAATCCTTGGTTTCGAGCATTGTATCGCGAAACCCGATCAAAGCATCGGTTGGCATTGTGGCGTGATATGCATGACCACCGGCTTCATAGGTCTCCATAATGGACAACCACTTGCCCAGATCCGCGGCAAAGCTGTTGGACTGGCTGGCCTTAACCGCTGCGATACCGGCCTCAGACAGCATGACCAATCCCGCAGATGGTGAAGCTGACCACCCCTTTTGAGGCGCGGAAATCAAGAAATCAACGCCTACAGCGCGCATGTCCACCCAAGCACAGCCTGAGGCGATACAATCCAGAACGAACAATCCGCCGTAACTATGCACCGCATCGGAGACCGCTTTGAGGTAGTCATCTGGCAAGATCAAACCCGCTGAGGTCTCGACATGCGGTGCAAAAACGACATCAGGTTGATCCGACAAAATCTTGGCCACAACCTCATCGATCGGCGCAGGGGCAAAGGCTGCCTGCACGCCATTGCCCACCCGCCGGGCCTTCATGATCGTTTCGCTGGCAGGAATTGAGCCGGCTTCAAAAATCTGGGTCCAGCGATAGGAAAACCATCCATTGCGCAGCACCATAACATTTTTGCCCACAGCAATCTGCCGCGCAACCGCTTCCATCCCATAGGTACCGCCACCGGGAATCACAGCGACGCCATCGGCAGAATACACCTCTTTCAGAATGGATGAGATATCACGCATCACACCTTGAAATTTCGCACTCATATGGTTGAGCGAGCGATCTGTAAACACAACAGAATATTCAAGCAGGCCATCTGGATCTACGGTATCAAGCAAAGCGGTCATTTCGGCATCTCCTTTAAGGTTGTGGTAGTATAAAAAGCTTGGCCACAGGATGCACGGTCTATCTTGGTATGCATCTAAAGTGGGCCAAGCAGACGTTCTTCACTCAAAAGCACATTCGCCTCCACATCACCGATACCGCGCACGGTCATAATGCGGTGGCGCAGGACCCGCTCAAAGTCCGAAATATCCCGCGCCACAACCCGCAAGCGGTAATCATAGCGCCCGAGCACATGCTGAACGGTTTGCACCTCCGGGATGGCCGTGACGGCACGTTCAAAATCCTCAAGGCTGACCTGCCCGCGCGTGGCCAGTTTTACGCCCAAAAAAACCGTGACCCCGAATCCTAATGCCTCGACATTTAGATCCACCCGACGACCGGCCAGAACCCCCGCAGCCTGCAACCGCTTAATGCGCCGCCAGGTGGCCGGCTGACTCAATCCCAATTGACGGCCCAAAACACCTGCCGATTGGGTGGCATCCCGCGACAAAGCCCGCAGAAGCGCAAAATCCTTGTCATCCCAGGCACTCATAGGGGCAGAGCTTCCGCGGTTTTCAGCGTCGCCACATGCATCAATGCCTCAAGCTCCGCGATATGTGGCAGATTGAGAATCTCACTGCGATACAGTTTTTGATAATCTGGCATGTCTTTCGCAATCACCGAAAGACGCACATCCACGCGGCCCGAAAAGGTTTGTATGGCGATCACTTGTTTGATCCGGCGCGCTGCGGCCAGAAACTCATCAAAAGCCTTTGAATTTGTTTTGTCCAAAGTAAAGCGCAGGCTGACCTCAACCCCATACCCCAAAACCGCCCAATCAATCACCGCGTGCAAACCGCGCAACACGCCTAATCCCTTCAACCGATCCAACCGGCGCGCCACAGTGGCCGGCTGAGATTGGCAGCGTTCCGCCAGCTCCGATAGCGGTGCTGTAGGGTCAGATTGTAAAAACCGCAAAATGCGTCGATCAAGATCATCAAGCATGAAATTTTCATATATTAAAATATGACGAATGAAAACCGTTATAATTGCTTTTAATTTGTCAAAATATATCCTTTATTACACCGTTCAAACTGATAGACAGGCCCCAGAAATCCCAACTATGAAAGGACGCCAAAATGCGCGTTTATTATGATCGTGATTGCGATGTAAATCTGATCAAAGACAAAAAAGTCGCCATTCTCGGCTATGGCAGCCAGGGCCATGCCCATGCGTTGAACCTGCGCGACAGCGGTGCGAAAAATCTCGTGGTCGCGCTGCGTGAAGGGTCTGCCTCTATTGCAAAGGCGGAAGGGGAAGGCCTGAAAACTATGGGCATTGCAGAAGCAGCCGCTTGGGCCGATGTCATCATGTTCACCATGCCGGATGAATTGCAGGCCGAAACTTACAAAAAATATGTCCACGACAATATCCGTGAAGGCGCGGCAATTGCATTTGCACACGGCTTGAACGTGCATTTTGGCCTGATTGAGCCAAAAGAAGGCATCGACGTCATCATGATGGCTCCAAAGGGTCCGGGCCACACCGTGCGCGGCGAATACACCAAAGGCGGCGGCGTGCCCTGCCTCGTTGCCGTAGACAAAGACGCCTCAGGCAAAGCTTTGGAAATCGGCCTGTCCTATTGCTCAGCAATCGGTGGCGGCCGCTCAGGCATTATCGAAACCAACTTCCGTGAAGAATGCGAAACGGATCTCTTTGGTGAACAAGCGGTTCTTTGTGGCGGCTTGGTGGAGCTGATCCGCATGGGTTTCGAAACTTTGGTCGAAGCGGGCTACGCTCCAGAAATGGCCTATTTCGAGTGTTTGCACGAAGTAAAATTGATTGTGGATCTGATTTATGAAGGCGGCATTGCCAACATGAACTACTCCATCTCCAACACGGCGGAATACGGTGAATATGTCTCCGGTCCACGTATCTTGCCCTACGACGAAACCAAAGCCAAAATGAAAGCGGTTCTGACCGACATTCAAAACGGCAAATTCGTGCGTGACTTCATGGTCGAGAACGCTGTTGGCCAGCCATCTTTCAAAGCGACACGCCGCATCAACGATGAACACCAGATTGAAGCCACAGGTGAAAAACTGCGCGCAATGATGCCTTGGATCTCTGCTGGTAAGATGGTTGATAAATCCAAGAACTAATCTTGTGGTGAGCTATGGCTCACATTAGACTTTGGGGGCTCGGCACGACTGGCCGGGCCCTTTTCTTTTGCCTCTGTGAAAGTACGTCCATGACATCTCCCGGAGTGATCAACTGGCTTCGCATTGCCTTCATAGCAATGATTTGGGTCGGAGCCTTTATGGTGGTGCGCATCGCATTGCGTGACTTCGAACCGCTGACCCTTGCCGCCGGGCGGATCAGCATCGGCGCCATCGCACTCTTTTGCCTGATGCATTGGCGCGGTATTGCCTTGCACAGTTTCAAAAATATCGCCGTCTGGCGCTTTGTTCTTTTGGTTGGGCTGCTGTCCAGTGCAATCCCCTTCGCGCTGCTCAGTTGGGGCCAACAACATGTGCCCTCCGCCTACGCCGGCATGACCATGGCGGCGTTGCCAATTTTTATTTTGCCGCTGGCACATTTTTTTACCAGGCGAGCGGATTTTTTTACGCAAACTCATCGGCTTTGGGGTTGGCTTTTTGGGCGCAATGTTACTGATCGGCACAAGCGGACTTGGCGTAGCAGAGGGCCCCGTGGAGACTCTAGCGCGTTTCGCCTGCGTGGGGGCCGCTTTTTGCTATGCCTGCGGTTCCATCGCCACGCGACAATGCCCACCCATTAATGAGCTGGCGCTCTCCACCGGCTCACTCATTTTGGCCGCTGTGTTCTTACTGCCAATCGCGCTGCTTATCGAAGGCCTGCCCAAGCTGCCCAGCCTCCCAGGTCTACTCGCCATTGGATACCTGGGCCTTGTTTCTACCGCATTGGCCTTCATCATCAAAGTTGCCCTGATCCGCAGCGCCGGTCCGTCGTTCATGACGCTCACAAATTACCAAGTCCCCGTCTGGTCCGTGCTCGCTGGCAGCCTCTTCCTGGGGGAAACCCTTCCAGCCACACTCTTTGTCGCTTTGGCCTTAATCTTATTGGGAGTGGCAATCATTCAAGCGGGTGTCTTGCGCCACATCTTTAGCCGCGGACAGCCGCCCAAAGTTTGAGCGCCTGAACCGTTTCGCACACATCATGCACCCGCAAGATCTGCGCGCCTTGCCCAGCGCCAGCCAAGGCCACAGCAATGGAGCCAGCCATGCGGTCCTGGGCCTTCTCTGCACCAGAAATCGTCCCAATAAAGCGCTTACGGGACGCGCCCAAAAGAACGGGACACCCCAAGCCGTGAAACAGGGCAAGACCGCGCAAAAGTGCCAAATTGTGCTCCAAGGTTTTTCCAAACCCTATGCCGGGATCGACAATAATATTGTGTCGCAACACGCCCTGTGACAGCGCAAAATCCACCCGTGCAGCCAAATAATCGTACACATCAAGCAAAACATCTTGGTATTGCGCGTTTTGCTGCATCGTTTTGGGGTCGCTGGGTGCGTGCATCAGGCACAATGGCGCGCCGCTGCGGGCCGCCACTTGCCCCATCTCACAGTCAAAACTCAAAGCGGAGACATCATTGATCCAATCAACACCCGCATCCAAGGCCGCCACCGCAACAGGCGCTTTGCGCGTGTCAATAGACAATGGGACAGACGACACCTGCCGTACATCAAGAATGGCGGGCTTGGTACGCGCAATCTCTTCCTCCAAGGCAACTTCATCAGCACCGGGGCGAGTGCTTTCGCCCCCAATATCAATGATATCTGCACCCTCTTGCTTCAAGCGCACTGCATGGGTACGCGCGCTTGCACGGCTGTCAAATTGCCCACCATCAGAAAAACTATCTGGCGTAGTATTTAAAATACCCATGATCTGCGGCCGCGCTTTTGTGCTAGCGCTTATGCCCAAATCAGAGCGCACAGAGGTGAGCCGTTTCAAGATGTCTTGCGGCACCTCATCAGCTGATATCAACTCAGCGCTCCCATGCCGCGACAGAACTTCGACCTTGGAAAAACGGCACCAGCCCCCCGCAAGCACATGCGAGCCCTGCTCTTCGACCAAAGGCCGATAATACAGTGTCATAACCGTACCAGATCTGCCTGAGCCTGGCGGGCAATAGGCAAATTCCCTGTTGGAGTGGCGCCGACAAACACCAGCTGCGCCGCCTGCATTTCTTGGGCAAACCATTCGACCAGAGCAGAAATATCGACCATCTCAGGCGGCGGACCATCGACCGCGTCCAAAACAATTTTCGAGGGTGCCCAGAGGCTGATCTGATCGTGGCGCATGCCCCAATCCAATTCTGTCTTCGTACCCACAACCACACATCGCGGATCGTGACTGGCAAAAATCCAAGCATTTTGTTCAATCGCCAAGAGATCAATGCGGCGCTGCACCATGCGATGCCTCGCCACCTGCGGCGCTCCCACATCGGGCATACCGACACAGATAATGACCGGGCGGGTGTTATGTTCAGCGGCGGAGAGCCAGACATCTAAATGCCCCTCTTCGATCACAGTATTTGCCAAAAACAGAACAATCGGATGCGGCGTCCCTTCCAACCCCGGAAGGTCCGTTTCAACGGCGCGTGACTTTGAACGCACAATCTCAACGCCCAAATTGCCCGGCCCGCGATCAAGTTTTTCAATCCGCACAAAAACCCGCTGCGCTTGTGGCGCGAGCAATATGCGCTCTGCAACACGTTCCGCCAAAGTTTCCAGCAAATTCAGCCGTTCTTCGGACAAGGCCGCGTCAATAGCCTCTGTGACCCGATCATACGACAGGATGCGATCCACATCATCGTCGATTTCGTCGCTCAAAGGCTGGACTTCAACCACCACATCAAAACGAATGCGTTGCGTGGTGCCGCGTTCAGCTTGAAACGCACCAATTTCCACAGTGAGGATATAGTCGCGCACAGAAATTCTATCAAAAGGTGCCTTAGCTGTCGCCTCTGACCGCGCGCTGGGATGAGCAAAAGCATGTTTTAGATCGACGGTCATTTTGGCCTCTTGCCCTGTTTGATAGCCGCGCTCAGCGTGGCGCAACCACTATTTCTCAGCAACGCGTCTAATGGGTTTATAAAATCTGTGTACCCCGATTGTGGCCACATGCTGAAAACGTCGCGCCCAAGATGGGGACACATGGGTGGCATGATAATAGGTAGCCCCCTTTGTCAAAGGCCGCGTCTTGCGGTCCATCGACACCCACGCGACTCTTTTGACTTGATCATAGGCCGTCCCATTGGCGATATACTCCAACTTCCCGTCACAATTATAACTAAATTGGCACGCATGTATGCGCCCCGCACCTTGGCGCACCACACTGCAAATGCTGTTTGGAAACTTTGGACTGTCAACACGATTAAGAATCACTTCCGCCACCGCAAATTGCCCTTCGACCGATTCTCCGCGGGCTTCGAAATAAATAGCCTCAGCCAAGCACGCCCATTGTTTGCCGCCACTTGGCTTTGCCAAACTGCGCAGCCAACGGCCAGAATATCGCACTTCAGATCCCTTTGGGCGCTCTTTAGGGCGCGGGGACGTCAAAACCGCAACGCGGCTCAAAGAGACAGCCGAGACCATCGCGTTTTCATGGCGCAGGGCATCTTCTAACCCCGCCGCTGGAAAAGCAGAGGACAGATCACTGGCCTTGCTAGGCTGCAGGGCCAAAACCTGCAAAGCCAGCCCAGCACAGATCGCCATGGCGAAGGTGCGAAACTCTCCAAACCCCATTGATACTCTCCCAACAGCTCGAGACGATTTACTCAAATATGAGGGATTCGTCCAGCGACCGCAGAATTTACATCAAGCGGCCTTACAAAAAATAATAAAAATCAGTTGGTTATTTTGTCTTCAATGGCACATTGCGCAGCCGCTAGGCGGGCAACGGGCACACGGAAAGGCGAGCAGGACACATAGGTGAAACCACATTGACGGATAAAAGCGATCGCTACCGGATCGCCCCCATGTTCACCACAGATGGACAGGACCACTTCAGGCCGCGCAGCCCGGCCACGCTCAGCGCCAAGCGTCAGCAATTCGCCAACGCCTTCTTTGTCCAATCGATGAAACGGATCTTCTTCATAGACCCCCTGCTGTACATAAGAAGACATAAACCGCCCTGCATCATCGCGAGACAGCCCATAGGTCATCTGTGTCAGATCATTGGTGCCAAAGCTCAAAAATTGGGAATAGGCGGCAATTTCTCCAGCTCGCAGGGCCGCACGCGGAGTTTCGACCATGACTCCAAGAGAATAGCTAAAGCTATACCCACGTTCGACCCGGACCGCGGCGGCAGCGGCATCAATGCGCGCTTTGACCAATTCGACTTCGCGGCAGGCCGACACCAATGGAATCATGATCTCTGGTGAGGCATCAACGCCGCTGTCGATCGCCGCTTCAAATATCGCCCGTGCCTGCATCTCATAAATTTCAGGAACCGTGATCCCAAGCCGCACACCGCGCAGACCGAGCATCGGGTTATATTCCGACAATTGCTCTACCCGTTCCGTCACGCGCGATAGGGGCAGATTGAGCGCTTCGGCCAAATCGCGTAATCCGCTACGATCGGCTGGTAAAAACTCGTGCAAAGGCGGATCAAGCAACCTAATGCAAACCGGACGCCCCTCCATGATTTGGAATAATTCAGTAAAATCAGCTCGTTGCATTGGCAAAAGTCGCTCCAAAGAGGCGGCGCGGTCCTCTTCGTTTTCAGCGAAAATCATCTCCCGCATCACCGTCAAGCGATCAGCTTCAAAGAACATATGCTCACTGCGACACAGGCCAATGCCGTCAGCCATAAAATTTCTGGCAGTTTGCGCATCACGCGGCGTATCCGCATTGGCTCTGATTCCAATATCGCGTAGCTCATCTGCCCAGCCCAATAGGGTTGTAACAGCGGCATTGAGACCAGCTTCCACTGTCTCCACATGCCCGACCAATACCTCACCATGAGTGCCGTCCACAGTGATGACATCGCCCTCGCGCAAAATCTGTTGGTTACGGCCAATGATCGACTTCTTTTGACCGTCGATACTCATGTCTGAGGCGCCCACCACGCAAGGCAAGCCAAGACCGCGCCCGATCACAGCGGCATGGCTCGTGACCCCACCGCGTTCCGTGAGCACCGCAACCACGGAGTGCATCCCGCGAATATCTTCCGGGCCTGTTTCACGCCGCACCAAAACAGCCGCTTCGCCACGTGCAGCACTGGCTTGCGCGTCAGATGCTGTAAAGACGATCTTTCCAGTCGCCGCCCCCGGGCTTGCGGCAATGCCCTTGGCCAATACGGTGCGCGGTGCATTGGGCGCCACTTGCCGGTGCAACAGTTCGGACAATGCCTTTGGGTCAACCCGCATGAGTGCATCTTCACGCGGTATGATGCCGTCGCGCGCCAGGCCCACGGCAATATGCACCGCCGCGCTTGAAGATCGCACGATACGCACCGCATCCAAAATCGCCAGCTTGCCACTCTCGAGTGTAAATTCAATTTGCATCTCTTCACGCAAGCGCTTTCGGGCCAACACCGAATAATCCAAAAGCTGAGCAAAAGCCTCGGGGCAAGTTTCCTCAAAGGACGGACCACGCGGATCTTTGGTCAGATATAAGGATCCAACCTGACGATCCAATGCCTCCCGCCCTTGAGATTGTCGCAGATAGCGCCCGTGAATCTCGGGCAGGCCCGTATCAGAGGAGGCAAATTGTATCACACCCGACCCACATTCACCGCGCCCAACCCCAATGGCCATCGCCTGAACCACAAGCCCAAGCCCCGCATCCACAGGTGCGCCTTTAGCCTGGCGCAAAAGCCGCGCACTGGTGCTTTCCCATGCGCGGGCCATAGATCGCAACACATGGGCCAATTGCACATCGACCTCCTGCGGAAAGGGCTCATCGGCCTCGTCGCGATAGGTGGTCAAAGCCTTTATCACATCGCCGGCATTCGGCGTTTCAGGATCATCGAAAGCATCTGGATCCAGCCGTGCCACATGGGTGGCATAGGCGTTGATAAACCGCAGATAGAGGGTGGCTGCTGCCGTTTCACCATGGCTTTCGCAGAGCTCTGAAAATGTAACATCATTCATGCCAATGTTCAAAATCGCACCCGGCCCGCCCCAATCGGGACTGCCAGAGGACGGCCGCACCGAGAGCAAAGGCGCCGCGCCAAAATGTGGCAAGACCAAACCAAGATCCAAGGCATGGCCCTGCGCCAATTCATGCACCGCCTCAAAGGAGAGGGCCACCGTTGTCGGAACCGGCATATCCAGCCGGATCAAGCGCTGCGCACATTTGGCCCGCCCGCCATAGGCGAGGGCGGTCATTGAGGCTGTATTGGTGACCAATACAACAGGGGCGAATGTTTGATCGTTCTGCACTGCGGCATCCTCATGTTCTGCTGCAGCATAGGCCGTTAACCGCGTAGTGCAAGAGGCACTTGTCAGCCTTCGACTTTGGTCAAATCAGCAACAGACAGGCAGGTTGTGCGAATCCGGCTTAAAAGATTCAGCCGATTACGGCGGACCAATGCGCTATCGGCATTGATCTTAACCGCTTCAAAAAACGCGTCGATCGGACCACGCAATGTGGCCATAGCTGCCATAGCAGTGGCAAAATTCTGTGTTGCCATAGCAGGTTGAATCTTCTTATCCGCCGCGTCTAGCGCCGCAAAAAGCACCTTTTCCGCTTCATTTTCGGCAAATTTTGGATCGGCGCCGAAGCTATATTCAACCCCGTCCTGCGCTTCGGCTTGGCTCAAGATGTTGTTGGCACGTTTAAAGCCCTGAATCAGGTTTTCACCATCATCGGTGGTCAGCGTACCTTGCAAGGCCTCGGCCCGCTTGATCAAAAGTGCCAGATCGTCACTTTGCGGCATGGCGATGCAGGCGTCGATCACATCATGACGAATACCGCGGTCACGCAGATAGGTTTTGAGGCGATCTTGGAAAAATCCGAGCAAATCCGCGGCTCCAGCACCCGCATCCGCAGGGATCAGCCTATCAGCTAACGGCAAGGTGAGGTGATTGTCCAATATTAAACGGATTACCCCCAGAGCTGCGCGGCGCAGTGCAAACGGATCTTTCGAGCCAGTCGGTTTTTCATTAATCGCCCAAAACCCTGTTAGAGTATCAAGCTTATCGGCCAGAGCTACAGCAACAGAAACCGGCGCTGTCGGCACGTCATCCGAGGGACCAAGCGGCGAATAATGCGCTTCACAGGCCGCCGCAATCTCGGCAGACATGCCCGCTTTTGCGGCGTAATAGCGTCCCATCAATCCCTGCAATTCGGGAAATTCATAGACCATTTCTGAGCTCAAATCTGCCTTGGCCACCAAAGCGGCCTGCTCTGCCATATCGGGATCCGCGCCCACCATTGGCGCCAAGTCACGGGCCAAAGCCGCGATACGTTTGATTCGCGCAGCCTGGCTGCCGAGCTTGTTGTGAAAAGTGACGTTTTCCAAAGCCGCCTGCCAGGCTCCCATGCCCACTTTTGCCTCGCGCAGATCATTCTCCCAAAAGAATTTCGCATCGGCAAGACGAGCGGCCAGTACCTTTTGGTTGCCCTTCAATATCGTAGTGCCCTGATCGGCCGCCTCAATATTAGCCACAGTCACAAAGCGCTCAATGCGGCCTGTTTTCGGGTTTGCGACCGAGAAAAATTTTTGATGTTCCTTCATAGAGGTTTTCAATACCTCTGGCGGCAGATCCAAAAATTCCTCGTCAATTTGGCCCATCAGAACAACGGGCCACTCCACAAGCCCTGCCACCTCCGCCAGCAAGCCGGCATCTTCCACCACGCTATAGCCCAGCGCAAAAGCTTGGGTCTGGGCGTCCTGCCAAATCGCCGCTTGGCGCTCCTCGGTCCGCAGGATCACTTTGGCGCGCTTCAGCTTGGTGTCGTAATCGTCAAAACCGCTCACCGCAAAAGCATCGGGCGCCATGAAACGATGACCTCGGGTCTGGTTGCCAGCCTTGAAGCCATCCACTTCGAGCGGGACAATCGAGACTTCGGCCTCATTCGACAAGATACAAAGAACCGATTGCAAAGGCCGCACCCAACGCAGGCTCCCCGAGCCCCAGCGCATCGATTTTGGCCAAGGGAAATTCCGAATAGTCGTCTCTAACACCTCGGCCACAATCTCAGAGGCGGGGCGCCCAGGCTTGGTAATCTTCGCGAAATAGACCTGACCTTTTTTGTCGTTGCGCACTTCAAGGTCATCCATGGACAGTCCCGCGCCGCGCAAAAATCCATTGATCGCCTGCTCCGGCGCGCCAACTTTCGGGCCCTTACGCTCCTCTTGCACGGTGGGGCTGGCGTCAAGCAAATCTTCCACCACCAAAGTCAATCGCCGCGCTGTGTGAAACGTTGAAGCCGTCGCATAGGTCAAGCCCGCCTCGACCATCCCATTGGTCAAAAGTTTCTTGAGATTCTCGGCCGCTGGAGCTTGCAAACCTGCGGGTATTTCTTCCGAAAAGAGTTCAATGAGAAGATCCGCCATTATTGATCCCTTTCCGGGCAATCGTCAGAGGCCTGCGAGCCGTCATAAAGTTTGTCGCCACAATCGTTGATCTGATGCCAAACAAAGCCGCGCCCGTCATCGTAAATTGCCACAATCCGGTCGATCCCAAATTCGAAATTCGCCGCGCCAAGATAAGCGGTCGCAAGGCCTGCGTCGATGTCAGCCGC
This sequence comes from uncultured Planktomarina sp., assembly GCA_943788425.1. Taxonomy (GTDB): domain Bacteria; phylum Pseudomonadota; class Alphaproteobacteria; order Rhodobacterales; family Rhodobacteraceae; genus Planktomarina. Next base: position 84,713 of record CALSQF010000010.1, on the reverse strand, counting down.
TATTTGGGCCGCATCAAAACACCCAAACCACTCCGGCGCGTTGCGCGGCTCCGAGCGCTCCAGCGTGGTGAATGTCTCTGTGAGCATGGCCGTGCTCAAGGGGGTTTTGAAGCAGGCACGATAGCGGATTGGGCTGCTGTCTGCATCAATGCCCTCAAACTCCGTCACCGGAATACGTGTCGGCTCACCACTAACGACCGAGGTCAAGGTAACCTCTCCCTGGGTGAAGGTCTCGTAATAGCCATAGACCTGCGCATAATAGACGCCAATCCCGAAGGCCGCTGTTATCCCTAAAATTCCGCCGCTGATCACTTTTCCACTGACAGCCATCAGGCCGCTCCCGCTGCTGAAGTCTGAACGAAGGCATCGGCGCATTTGGTCGCCAAACTCCGTACTCGGCCAATATAGGCCTGCCGCTCTGTTACTGAAATTACGCCACGCGCATCCAGAAGGTTAAACATATGGCTGGCTTTAATACATTGATCATAGGCCGGATGGGCCATGATGATCCGCTTGCCAGTTTTGGGGTCAACCGCCTCTTGCGCCAAAATGGTCTCGCATTCTGCCTCAGCCTCTTCAAACTGGCGCAGTAATACCTCGGTATTGGCCACATCGAAGTTCCAACGGGCGTATTCTTCCTCAGTTTGACGGAAAATATCCCCATAGGTTAGCGCGATAGGCGCCGAAGGGTCGTTAAAGGGCATGTTCATCACATGATCCACGCCCAAGACATACATGGCCAAACGCTCTAGACCATAGGTCAGCTCGCCAGAAATCGGGTGGCAGTCGTGGCCACCGACCTGCTGGAAATATGTGAACTGCGACACTTCCATACCGTCGCACCACACTTCCCAGCCCAATCCCCAAGCCCCCAGGGTCGGGCTTTCCCAATCGTCTTCGACAAAGCGGATGTCATGCAGGGCCATATCAATGCCAATGGCTTTGAGGCTGCCCAGATAGAGCTCTTGCAAATTCGGCGGGCTGGGTTTGATGAGCACCTGATATTGGTAATAATGCTGCAAGCGGTTTGGATTTTCTCCATAGCGCCCATCGGTTGGACGGCGCGATGGTTGCACATAGGCAGCGGCCCAGGGTTTAGAGCCCAAAGCCCGCAGCGTGGTGGCGGGGTGAAACGTGCCAGCACCCACCTCCATATCATAGGGCTGCAAAATGGCGCAGCCCTGCTCGGCCCAGTAGGTTTGAAGACGCAAAATAATCTCTTGGAATGATTTAGGAGTGCTCATATGTTCCTCGGCCGCTGATCTGGCGCCTGAATAGGCGCTGCACGGGCCAGCGTCAATCAAGCCACCGATGCGAAATCAGCGCAAATCCCAAAACTTTCCTGCAGTGACTTGATTTACGCAGCAATCGCACAAATAACAGGATAAATTTTTTAAAGGTTCTACGATGAAATCAGCGCTTATCTACAGCCTCGTGGCTATGATTTTGACCTCGGCACAGGTTGCTTTGGCACAATCGACTGTGACTCGGCAGGTTTGGATCCAGCTCGAGACCCGGCTGCATCTCGAGGCAAGTTTGGACAGAATTGAGATCTATGCCCGCGATCTAGATAATGTGAACGGGTTTGAAATTGACGGTGGCTGGTTCGGCGTCGCCATTGGCCCATATGATCCAGAGCAGGCCGACGCCACCTTGCAAAAGTTCCGCGCTGAGGGAATTATTCCCCGCACCAGCTTCACCACAAGCGGCACATCCTACGGTGAACGCTTCTACCCGCGCCCGCGCACAGCTCAAGTCGCCACACAAACCGCTAGGCGGCCAAATACGGCACCCCAAACCGAGGCACACGCCGCAGATCAAGAGCCTGGCGCGGTGCCCGATGGGCCGGCGGAAGTGACCTTACCGGAACAGCCAATCAGCCTGGCCGAGCAGCTCGCCCAAGCCAAAGCAACAGAAGGGGCGATGACAGAGGGCGAGAAAAAATACCTGCAACGCGCACTCGCTTGGGCCGGGTTTTATGAAAGTACCATTGATGGGCTTTATGGGCCGGGAACGCGTTCGGCTATGACGCGCTGGCAAAGCGCCAATGGCTATAAAGAAACCAGTGTTCTTACCGCCGAACAAAGAGCCGAAGCTATTGCGGATTATCAATTTTTGTTGGCAGGATTGGGATTTGAAGAGGTGGTTGATGCGCAGGCTGGTATCGCGCTGCGCCTGCCCAACGCTCTTTTGGCGCCAGTCTCCTATAACCCGCCCTTTGCCACCTATGCCGCCAAAGGCACAGGCTTGGCGCAGGTGATCCTCATTAGTCAACGCGGCGATAGACCCCGGCTGGCAGCCCTCTATGAGGTGATGCAAACTTTGAGCATCCTACCAGAAACTGGCCCACGCAATCTGGCAAAATCCAGCTTCACGATAGAGGCCTATGACGACCGGCTCCACACCACCGGCTTTGCCACATTGCAGGGCGGTGACATCAAAGGCGTAATATTTGTCTGGCCGCGCGGGGACGCAACGCGCCGCGCACGCGTAGAAGAGGAAATCTTCACCAGCTTCACATCTGTTGCTGGCGCGCTGGGCGAGGCACCCATTCTTGGCACGGATCTCAAGCCGAAAGAATCCCTGGGCGGCCTGACCATTCGCCAACCAAGCTTCACTCAATCGGGTGTTTTCATCAGCAGCGCGGGCCACATCCTCACGGCGGCTCAAGACTTTTCCGAGTGCACAAGCTTGCTCCTGCAAGATGGTCTCCCACTCAGCATCGCAGCGCAAAACGCGCAGCTTGCAGTCTTGGTTCCCACAGAAGGCGCGGCACCCCCGTCGGTTGGCCGGTTCGAAACCGAGCGTCCCAATGCGCCGCAATATGTTGCTCTGGGGGGTTACTCCTATGGTGGCAAACTTGGCGCACCATCCATAACCATGGGCCAGTTGCAAGCACTGACAGACCTCACAGGCCGCGCGGGTGTTGCCCGATTGGAGATCGACAGCCTGCCGGGCGATATTGGCGGGCCGGTTTATGATCAATATGGCTCTGTAATCGGTGTGCTGTTGCCTCCACCACCGCAGGGATCTCGCCAACTGCCTGCAAATGTACAATTCATAGCCAATTGGCCATTGATTTCTGAGACATTGATCACGGCCGAGGCCGCCGCCAGCACCGAAACCACGACCGTCAAGCTGGAGCCCGTGGATTTAGCCAATCTTGCGCAAAACACCGTTGGCCTGATTGCATGTTGGCCATAACCGGCAAGAAATATTTTCAAATGTAAGGCCCAAAGATTGCGGGATGCGGGGCTAATCGGCCCTGCATTTTATTATTTGACCGAAATACGGCCATCAATATAGGGCTCATAGCTTCCCTGCGCGGCCATATATTCGGCCAAAACCACTTCGAGACCTGGTCCATAATCATAGGCATTCAAACCATCCCGAAACATTTTGTACCCATCTCCGCCATTGCGCACATAATTATTCGTAACAACAGAATAGAGGGCCGCAGGATCAATAGGCTCATAGCCGCCATTTTGCGCGACCAGCACCTCGACGATCCGTCCCTCATTGGGTGCAACCTGCCGATCCCAAGTGTATTTAAAACCAGCAACCTGTGCAAAACGGCCAGCAACCGCCTCGACCTGGCTGGCTGAGTTTTCAAGCGCGTCAATCAACCCCTGCCCCGAAAGGACGGTTGACGATTTTCCCCTGACACGGCACAGGTGGGGGATGATGATTTACAAAATATTCCGTGCCGATGAATGGCACGCCCTGCAGACACAGGGCGAGACCCTTGGGGCTCCCATCGATATCGCAGACGGCTATATCCATTTCTCCACAGCCCAGCAGGCCCAAGACACAGCCGACAAACATTTTGCCAATGCGGAAAATCTGTTTCTGGCAGCGGTCGAAACTGACGCTCTGGGCCCTGCGATAAAATGGGAAGTCTCGCGCGGGGGCGCTGAATTTCCCCACCTCTATGCCACACTCAAATTATCAGATGTTCTTTGGTGCCAGCCCCTGCCGCTGGTCGATGGACGCCACAAACTCCCCGAAGGCCTAACATGAGCCTGCGGGAAAAATTGGGCCTGAAGCTTCTGCACCAGTTGGATCCAGAGCGTGCACATGGATTGTCAATTCAAGCGCTACAGCTGGGCCTGGCCCCGCTGCACGGCGGCCCGGTTCAAAGGGCGCGCCTTGAAACCTCTATGGGCGGCATTGCCCTGCACAACCCGGTTGGTTTAGCCGCGGGCTATGACAAAAACGCCGAGGCGCTGGCGCCAATGGCCAAGGCGGGATTTGGGTTTTTAGAAGTGGGTGCCGCGACCCCGCAGCCACAGCCCGGCAATCCCAAGCCACGGCTGTTTCGTCTGACCAAAGACCAGGCGGTCATCAACCGCTTTGGCTTCAACAATCAAGGCATCGCCGAAATCGCCACCCGTCTCGCGCAAAACCCAACAGCCATACCACGCGGTTTGAATCTTGGTGCCAACAAAGACAGCGCAGACCGAGCCGATGATTTTGGCCAGGTACTCACACGGGCCGCAGCCCATATTGATTTCGCAACGGTAAACATCTCTTCGCCCAATACCGAAAAGCTCCGCGATCTTCAGGGAAAAGCGGCCCTAGAAGATCTGTTGGGCCGAGTGAACGCAGCCAATTCAAATCTGACCACCCCCCTGCCTATCTTCCTTAAAATCGCACCTGATCTGACGGATGCAGAAATCCAGGATATCGCCGATCTGGCGCGCGCAACCGGGCTTGCGGCGATTATCTGCACCAATACCACTCTGGACCGGGACGGGCTTGCCTCTGCGCAGCGCCAAGAAACAGGCGGCCTGTCGGGGCGGCCTTTGTTTGAAAAATCCACCCGCATTCTGGCCAAAATGCGCCAGGCCACACAGGGCGAGATCGATCTGGTGGGCGTGGGTGGTATCGGATCGGCAAAGGACGCCTATGCGAAAATCACGGCTGGGGCCTGCGCCGTGCAAATCTATTCGGCCATGGTCTACCAGGGGCTATCCTTGGTGCCGCACATTGCAAATGGCCTGGATCAACTTTTGGCCCAGGACGGCCATGAGCGGCTCGATCAAGCCACTGGCACCACCACGCAAGACTGGCTCTAAAGCCAAAGGCCGGCTCATGATTAAGGCGCGGCGGCAACCCGTTCCAGCGCGGGATAGCGAAGCGCCAAACTGACACCGCGCAGAATGAAAAACCCATTCATCGCCATCCAAAGCCCATGGTTGCCGAAACTCGGTAAGAGCAAGAGCACAAGACCGCAGTAACCTAAAAACGACAGGATCATCATGTTGCGCATGTCTTTTGTGCGGGTGGCGCCGATAAAAACCCCATCAAGCATCCAGGCCAAAGCGCCCAAAAGGGGCGCAAGCGCCATATGCAGTAGATACAAACGCGCCGCCTGCTGCACAGCGGGATCTTTGGCCATCACATCAATCACAAAGGGCCCGGCGATCCAAAATCCGGCGGCCATGACAAAGGCCGAGCCAAAAGCCCAAACCGCTGTCACCGATGCGCCCCGCCGCAATTGCGCTACAGCCTTGGCACCCATAGCTTGGCCCACCAAAGACTCTGCCGCGAAAACAAAGCCATCCATGGCATAGGAGGCCAGATAAACAAATTGCAGCAAGACTTGGTTGGCCGCCAAGGTCACATCCCCGAGTTCGGCCCCAAAGAATAAAAAGCTAACGAAGCCCGCTTGCAGGAGCACTGAGCGGATTAGAATATCGCCATTCACCTGCATCATATAGATCACACGCCGCCGGTTAACGATCTGCTGCCACAAAGACAGCGCCAAACCGCGAAAGACCTGTCGGCAGAGATAGAGGCCCAATACCAGCCCGCCCCATTCGGCAATCAAAGTCGCCACGGCCACCCCTTCGACCCCAAAGCCCAATCCGAGTACGAACCAGAAATCCAAAATGATATTTGTCACATTCATGAAAAGCTGAATCATCAGCACCGCGCGGGTGCGCTCTTGCGCAATCAGCCACCCGCTGAGGCCATAAATTGCAATCGCCGCCGGTGCCGACCAAACACGAATAGACATATAGGCCCGCGCCAAACCCTCGACTTCCGCAGAGGCTGGGGCAATCCAAAAGGCAGCAGCAAAAATGGGGATCTGAAACGTAATAAAACCTAGCCCGGCGAGCAGTCCAATGCCTGCGCTGCGAAAGAACAGCGCGCGGACCTCTTGCGCGTCCCCGCCGCCCAATGCTTGGCTGGTCAGACCCACGGTGCCCATGCGCAGAAATCCAAAGATCCAATAGAGCGCGCCCAAAATAATGGCGCCAATGCCAACCGCACCGATGGGCGCCGCTCCGCCCAATTGGCCAATCACGCCGGTATCTACCGCACCCAAGATCGGCACGGTCGCATTGGAAATCACGATCGGCAGGGCAATCGACAAAAAACGCCTATGCGTTATGCCATAAGTTGGGTTAGCCATGGCTCTGCGGCATCAAGAAATGTCCAGATGCTTGCGCGAAGAGGCGATCTCGATTGTCTTGCCAAGCCTCGACATGCACCGAAGCATAGCGCCGGCCCGAACGGTTGACCCGTGCCCTTGCATAGGCATCGCGCGGCAGGCCGGTGCGCAGGTAGTCAACGGTAAAATCAATGGTTTTTGGCAGGACTAAGGCGCCATTTTGGACCGCCTCGACATCCAATCTCTCCGCTTCGATATCATCCCAAAGCGTACTCCAGGCCAAGCCGATGATCGCGGTGATCTCCAAAAAGGCCGCGGTTGCGCCCCCATGGAGCGCGGGCAGCATCGGGTTGCCAATCAGATTGTCATGGAACCCCATAGTTGCAGTCAACTCATCGCCATGCCGGTCAAAGCGCACGCCCAGAAACTCGATATAGGGCACTTGGCTAACGATTACGGACAAGGCGAGATCGCGACGACGTTTGACTTGGGTGACAGGTTCTGGCCGGCTCATGCGCTGGCTTTCACAACAGTAAAAGCACCCGTCGCCGTAGCAACGGGGCGGCCTGTGTCTTCATCGCAGGCCGTGGCACGCACAAAGGCCACTGTCCGGGTGACATGATAGCACTCCGCAGTGGCCGTGATGGTCTGGCCTGGCGTTGCAGGCCGCATATAATCAATGCGCAAATCCAAAGTTGCCGTGCCCAGCCCCGCAAGAGGATGTGCCACCACCGCGGCCCCACCCGCCGTATCCATCAAAGCAGACACAGCGCCGCCGTGAATGACCTTTGTGACCGGGTCGCCAATCAGGGCGGAATCATAGGGCATCGAAATAATCGCACGACCATCACTCAGCTCTTCGAGCTGCATGCCCAATCGGCGAGAATGCGGAATTGCATCAATGAACTGACGCGCAGCTGTCATTTGGTCTTTTGTCATGCAGCGGTTATTGTGCCTGCGCCGGTGATTGCCAAGCGCTTTATTTGCACTTGCGAATTATTCTCAATTGAAATACGAAAGCTGTCATGACCACAGGCTCCAATGCGCAGACATTCATCGCGTCAGATATGCTCGGCCCATTTCGAAGCCGAAGACTGCTGGTCTTATGTGTATTTTTGGCTCTCGCGCTCGCTCCAGGACCCGTCGGGCATCTCACCCGTGGTTTGATGGTGGATGCCTATGTGCAGGTCTCAGCATTTGTCGCCGCAACATTGCTATTATTTTATGGTGCGGAACGGGTGTTTCGATTTGATATTGGGTCCGCTCTGAAAAAATCCAAAGGGTTTCAAGTGCCTATGGCCGCACTTCTGGGCACCACGCCCGGCTGCGGCGGCGCTGTGGTTGTGGTGGCGGCTTATTCTTCGGGCAATGTCAGCTTTGGCGCCGTGGTCGCAACGCTGACCGCAACCATGGGGGATGCCGCCTTTCTGTTGATCGCAACCCGTCCAGATGCGGCGCTGGTTGTTTTGCCCCTGTCCTTTGTCGTCGGCATTCTGTCAGGATGGCTTGTCGATCGCTTCAATCGGTTTGATCTCACACCGGACACCTCTGGACATTGCGAAATTGCGCCGGTCATTGGGCGCACACGCTGGCAAGACTACGCATATGTCGGCCTGGCCCTGCCCGGATTAATCTTTGGCGTCACCCAAGTGGCGGGAGCAGACATTTTTGCACTTTATGGCACTGGTTTGATTTTCTCCGTCGCTCTTGCCGGTATTTTTCTCGGGCTTTTCATCTGGGCAACCTCTCCGCTCAAAGCCATGACAAATATTGCCGATCACCCATTGACCCGCGTCGCAGAGGAGACCTCCTTTATCTCTATCTGGGTGATCATCGCCTATCTCAGCTATAGTTACGCCGAAACCTTTGGCGGGTTTGACCTGCGTGCCGCCTTTGGAACCATCGGGGTGCTGTTGCCGCTGATTGCGGTCTTGGTTGGGTTTGTTCCAGGATGCGGACCGCAAGTTTTGGTCGCCACGCTCTACCTTAATGGCGTTTTGCCCTTTGCGGCATTGATCGGCAATGCGATCTCTAATGACGGTGATGCGCTCTTCCCAGCCATTGCGCTCAATCCACGTGCAGCTCTAATTGCCACAGGCTATTCGGCCATCCCGGCTCTTGTGGTAGGTTATGGGTTTTACATCCTGGCACCGGGCTTCATGAACTGATCTCTTGACCGTCCATTTCAGTGCAATACCATGCGAGTGGGGGAAACATGACACAAGAAAACCTAACATTCAAAGACATGTGCGCGCATTTCGATGTGACCCCGCGCACTCTGCGCTATTATGAATACATCGAGCTTTTGCAGCCCCAAAGGGTTGGTCGGGCCCGCTTTTACAGCCCGCGCGAAGTGGCGCGCATGACTTTGATTATGCGCGGCCGCCGATTTGGTTTTAGTCTGGAAGAACTGCGCCAATGGTTGCAGATCTACGACAAAGAAGGCAGCACGGCGCAGATGCAGGCCTGGATTCCAATCGCGCAAGAAAAATTAGCTCTGTTGAAACAGCAGCAAGAGGACATCAAAGGCGCAATTACAGATCTCTCGACGATGATTGACGCCATTTCAGCAGAGCTATCCTAGGGTCAAAACTTACAATAAATAGGCAAACTGCCGCCAAAAATTTATATATTATGCCAATTTGCTTTACCTATCTCTTGATTGACGTCAACGTAAGGCATTGCAAGCAGGCCTATGATGAAACCTCAGTGGTGAAGAGATGGAAGAGACACAAACGATACAACAAATGTGCGCGACCTTCGGCGTCACGCCACGCACCTTACGATTTTACGAATCCAAAGAATTGCTGTTTCCCAAGCGAGAGGGCACCCAGCGCCTTTTCACCCGCCGCGACAGCGCCCGGCTTAAGCTGATCCTGCGCGGAAAGCGCTTTGGCTTTAGCCTCGAGGAAATCCGCCAGCTCCTGGATATGTACGACATTGGAGACGGGCAAGCCACGCAACTCCAAGAGACTTATCGCATTGCTTGCGCGCGCTTGGAGGATATGGAGCGCCAGCGCGATGAGCTCAATGAGGCAATTGACGAATTGAAAGCCCAATTAGACTGGGGCCGCCAATTGCTGCACCAAAAAACGCGCGCCACAGATTAAGTTTCCAGCCAAAGGATCCCCCATGCCAAGCTACAGCGCCCCCGTTAAGGATCAGCAATTCATCTTGCACGAGGTGTTGCGGCTCTCTCAGTCCAATATTCCAGGCTACAGCGATCTTGATCCAGCATTCACCAAGGCAATATTAGACGAATCTAGCAAGCTGGCCAGTGCCGTCATCGCGCCCTTGAATGCGGTTGGTGATCGTGACGGCTGCACATGGGACGCAGGCAAGGTGCGCACGCCCGCCGGGTTCAAGAAAGCCTTTGAAGAGCTCAAATCTGGCGGCTGGGCTGGGATTGATATGCCGGAACAATATGGCGGGCAATCCATGCCCTCCGTGATCGGATCCGCAGTCACAGAGCATTTTATGGCCGCCAATCAAGCGTTTTCCATGTATCATGGCCTCACCCACGGCGCCGCCTCAACAATTTTATCCCATGGGACAGAAGCACAAAAAAATCTTTTCCTGCCAAAGATGATTGCCTGCGATTGGACCGGCACGATGAATTTGACCGAGCCGCATTGCGGCACGGATTTGGGCCTGATGCGCACAAAGGCTATCGCGAACGCGGATGGCAGCTATGCGGTGACCGGCCAGAAAATTTTCATTTCAGCCGGAGAGCATGATCTTGCCGAGAATATCATTCATCTCGTTCTTGCCAAAATTCCAGGTGGACCGGAGGGCATCAAAGGCGTTTCACTGTTCATTGTGCCAAAATTTATTGTCACCCCCGAGGGCCGCATTGGCCAGCGCAACGGAGTGACCTGCGGGGCGATTGAGCGGAAAATGGGGATTCATGGCAATGCAACCTGCGTCATGAATTACGACGGCGCCACAGGTTATTTGCTTGGTGAGATGCACAAGGGCATGCGCGCGATGTTCACCATGATGAACGAGGCGCGTTTGGGTGTCGGCATGCAAGGATTGGCACAGGCCAGCGCCGCCTATCAAAATGCAGTCATCTACGCCAAGGAACGCCTGCAAGGCCGCGACGTCACCGGCATCAAAAACCCAGATGGACCCGCCGATCCGTTGATTGTGCATCCCGACATCCGCCGCAGCCTTATGGATCAAAAAAGTTTTATCGAAGGAGCCCGGGCGCTTACACTTTGGGGCGCGAGTCTCATTGACCAGGCCCATCGCTCGCAAGACGCTGCCGCCGATGGGCTCATTTCGCTTTTGACCCCTGTGATAAAAGGGTTTTTGACCGATCAAGGCTATGCGATGACCGTGCAGGCGCAACAGGTCTTCGGCGGCCATGGTTACATCGAAGATTGGGGCATGTCGCAATTCACCCGAGATGCGCGTATCGCAATGATCTACGAGGGCGCCAATGGGATACAAGCGCTGGATCTGGTGGGCCGCAAGCTCGGGCAAGAAGGTGGAAAATACATCCTAGGGTTTATGGAGCGTCTCGCGCGCTTTTGTGATGAGAATGCCGATAGTGAAGCGATGGAACCCTTCGTCGCCGGCATAAAAGCCGCCTCCAAAAATTTGCAGACCGCCGTGATGTATTTCATGCAACACGGGATCAAAACCCCCCATAATGCCCTGGCCGGATCCACAGACTTCCTACATCTGCTCGGCCATGTCTGTCTCGGCTTGATGTGGGGCGAGATGGCAAAGGCGGCCTGTGCGGCGCTGGAAACAGACCCGAGCGATCGCGCGTTTTACGAAGCAAAATTGACAACGGGCCAATATTATATGACCCGGCACTTGCCGGCCACGGCGCTTCACCTGGCGCGAATAACTTCGGGCGGAGACACGGTAATGGCACTTGACGCGGAGGCCTTTTCTGGCTGACACTTCATTCGACCGCAACAAAATACATCTAGAGGCTTAAATGACGCTCAAACTATATTGCTTCGGAGAAAGCGGAAATTCCTACAAAGCAGCGCTCACGCTTGAGCTCTCCGGCCTCGACTGGCAACCCGTTTTTGTAGATTTTTTCAGCGGCGGAGCGCGGACCGACTCCTATCTCAGCCTTAACATTATGGCCGAGGCACCGGTGCTGGAACAGGATAATTTTACCCTGTCACAATCAGGCGCAATTCAGCAATGGGCGGTCGACCAAACCGGCAAACTGGGCGGGAAGCCAGAGGACAAATACGAAGTGCTGCGCTGGGTGCTTTTTGACAACCATAAGATGTCTTCACAGGCCGGCGTCACCCGTTTCTTAATGAATTTCTTAGCCGAAGAAAAACGCCCGCAAGAGGCGATCAAATTTATGCAGGGCCGCTTGCTTGGTGCCTATAAAACACTGGACAGCCATCTCCTAGGGCGCGATTGGATCGTCGGCCAAAGCCTCACCATCGCCGATATCGCCAATTGTGGCTATCTATTCTATCCGGAGCCCTATGGCTTCATCCGTTCTGACTGGCCCAATATTGACGCTTGGCTCGGCCGGATCGAAAAGACGCCCGGTTGGAAACACCCCTATGATTTGATGCCAGGCAATCCCTCTGACCGGGCATAAAGGAACGATCTATGACTGAGGCTTATATCTACGATTGCATACGCACACCCCGTGGCAAGGGGCGCGCCGATGGCAGCCTGCATGAGGTCACAGCCGCCCGGCTGTCTGCCGATCTGCTCAACGCGTTGCAACACCGCAATCATCTGAACGGGCCAGTGATCGAGGATGTCATCTGGGGCAATGCCACGCAGGTGATGGAACAAGGCGGGTGTTTGGCCCGCACGGCGGTGCTGGCCTCGGATCTGGATGAGCGCATCCCCGGACTGTCAATCAATCGCTTCTGTGCCAGCGGCATGGAAGCCGTCAACCTTGCGGCCAATCAAATCCAAGGCGGTGCAGGCAGCGCCTATATCGCAGGCGGGGTCGAGATGATGAGCCGCGTGCCGATGGGCAGCGACGGGGCCGCCGTGGCGGTAGATCCCGCGATCGCCATGGCGCATTACTTTGTGCCGCAGGGCATTTCCGCAGATATCATCGCCACCGAATATGGCTTCACCCGCGCGCAGGCTGATCTTTTGGCCGTTGAAAGCCAGAAACGCGCCGCGCGGGCCATAGCAGAGGGGCGCTTTGACGACACATTGGTTGAGGTCAAGGATCTCAACGGCCTCCCCATTCTGACCCATGACGAATACCCCCGCCCCAGCACGGATATGCAATCACTGGGGGCTTTGAAACCTGCCTTCAAAGATATGGGCGAAACCATGCCTGGCTTTGATAAGGTCGCCCTGATGAAGTATCCGCATCTGGAACGGATCAACCATATCCATCACGCCGGCAACTCGTCTGGCATCGTCGATGGGGCGGCTGGCATCTTGATTGGCTCAAAAGCTTTTGGCGCGGCCCAGGGTCTCAAACCCCGCGCGGTTATTCGCGCCACAGCTAAAATTGGATCCGATCCTACGATCATGCTGACCGGACCGGTTCCCGTTACCGAAAAGATTTTGACACAAAGCGGGATGTCCATTTCAGATATTGATCTCTTTGAAGTCAATGAGGCCTTCGCCGCAGTGGTGCTGCGCTTTATGCAGGCCTTCAATGTTGACGAGAGCCGCGTAAATGTAAACGGTGGCGCAATTGCCATGGGCCACCCGCTTGGCGCCACAGGTGCCATTATTATTGGCATGTTGCTCGATGAATTAGAGCGCAGCGGCAAGGGCACTGGCCTGGCCACACTCTGCGTCGCCTCTGGCATGGGCGCCGCGACGATTATTGAACGCATTTGAGACCAGAAATGGAGCATTCCCGTGGATGAAGACGAATTTCAAGCTTTTTTAGATCGAATTTCCGCCTGTTGGGTCGATTGCGATTTTCAGACATGGGTTGATCATATCGCCTTGCCCTTCACCTCAATTACGCTCAACGGCCAGCTGTACAACGATTCAATTGAAAGCCTCCAAAAAGATTGGGATCTCTGTTGCCAAGCACTTGATACGCTGAAAATCTCGCAGATCATCCGAAAGGTCATGGTGATTGAAGCCAGCGAAGAGGACACGTTGATCGGCACCTATCAAACGCAAATGTTTGCGGAAGATCGGCGTGTTGTGGGACCCTATACCTCCTCTGCCATGTTAATCCATGACGGGAAGACTTGGTGGATCAGCTCAATAATGAACGCTCTGGGTCATCGCGATTGGACGACCCGGGAATACCTAACCTAGAGGCAGGATATATGTCCGATTTCACCCAAACCCTTGATGCCGATGGTCTGGCCACCATCACCTGGGACTGCCAGGCCCGGCCGATGAATGTCATGAGTAAGCAGGGTTTTGCCGATATCAATGCTCTGATCAATGGGTGCCTCAATGATCCCATGGTCGATGGGGTGATCATCACCTCCGCTAAGTCGGATTTTGCCGCTGGTATGGATTTGGCGGTGATCGCTGAGACAAAGGACATGCACCCAGAAAATCCCGCGCAGGGCTGTTTCGAGATGGTTATGGAAATTCACCAAATCCTGCGTAAAATTGAACTGGCAGGCATGGATTTCAAAACCAAAAAGGGCGGCAAGCCCATCGTCGCCGTGCTGCCGGGTACAGCACTTGGAATTGGGCTTGAGATCCCACTGGCCTGCCACCACATCATTTGCGCCGATAACCCAAAGGCGAAAATTGGCCTGCCAGAAATAAAGGTGGGTATTTTCCCCGGCGCAGGGGGCACGACTCGCTTGGTTCGCAAAATGGGGGCGATGGCGGCAAGCCCCTATCTGTTGCAGGGCAAGCTTTGCTCACCATCTGAGGCCCAAGCAGCCGGGATCATTGATGCGGTCAGCACCACCCCGCTCGAAGATGCAAAAGCATGGATCTTGGCGGCAAAAGACACTGATTTGGTCAAGCCATGGGACGCAAAAGGCTATAAAATGCCCGGCGGCGCGCCCTATCACCCGACCGGCTTTATGACCTTTGTCGGTGCGTCTGCTATGGTCAATGGTCAAACCATGGGTGTTTACCCAGCCGCAAAGGCACTGTTAAGTGCCGTCTATGAAGGCGCCTTAGTGCCCTTTCACACGGCCCTAAAAATCGAGGCCCGGCATTTCACATCGGTTATAATGAACCCCTCCTCTTCCAATATGATCCGCAGCTTGTTTCTCAACAAAGGCGCTCTGGACAAAGGCGCGGTACGGCCCAAAGAAGTGCCAGATCAATCCGTGCGCAAATTGGGCATTCTTGGCGCGGGAATGATGGGAGCGGGCATTGCACTTGTCTCGGCGCAGGCTGGTATTGAGGTGGTGCTCATTGATCAAACCCAAGAGGCAGCCGATAGGGGCAAAGCCTATGTCGCCAACTATTGCAACAAGGGGATCACGCGTCGCAAATCAACCTCTGAGCAGAAAGAGGCTCTGTTGTCGCGCATTGACGCAACAACCAACTATCAAGCTCTGACAGAGTGCGACTTGATCATCGAAGCCGTGTTTGAGGACCCAAAAATCAAGTCAGAGGTGATCCGTCAGGTAGGAGCTGTCATTGGACCCGACAGTATTTTTGCCAGCAATACTTCAACTTTGCCCATAACGGAGCTCGCAAAAGCCAGCGCGCGGCCCGACCAATTCATTGGCATCCACTTTTTCAGCCCTGTCGAAAAAATGGCGCTAGTGGAAATTATCAAAGGTGCAGATACAGGCAATCGAGCGGTTGCAAAATCCTTGGACTTTGCGCGGCAAATTCGCAAAACCCCGATTGTGGTGAATGACGCGCGGTTCTTTTACGCCAACCGGTGCATCATCCCTTATATCAACGAAGGGCTGCGCATGGTGCACGAAGGGGTTGAGCCTGTCCTGATCGAGAATGCCGCCAAGCTCATGGGAATGCCCCTTGGCCCGCTGCAATTGAATGATGAAACCTCTATCGATCTTGGGGTCAAGATCGCCAAGGCCACCAAAGCCGCCATGGGCGCAGATTACGACAATGCACAAGCCGATGAGGTCTTGTTTTGGCTGTTTGAGCAGGGCCGCCTTGGGCGCAAGTCTTCGGCCGGATTTTATGAGTATGATGCCAAAGGCAAGCGGCAAGGCCTCTGGCAGGGCCTGCGCGATCATTTCGGCAAAGAGGGCGGCAATCTGGAGCTATTAGATGTGCAGCACAGGCTCATGTTTGCCCAAAGCCTTGAGGCGGTGCGCGCATTGCAAGAGGGCGTGTTGATGGATGTGCGCGAGGGCGATGTCGGCGCGATTTTGGGCTGGGGTTTTGCCCCTTGGTCCGGCGGGCCGCTGTCTTGGCTCGACATGCTGGGTGCCAGCTATGGGGTCGCGCGCTGCGGTGAGCTGCAATCACGCTATGGCGCCCGATTTGCCGCGCCCGAATTGCTCCGCACATTGGCAGAAGAAGGCAAAGGCTTTTACAGCCACTTCGCCGCTTGAATCCGCTCAGCTGCAGGCCGTAGATGCCCTAATTGTCCGCCGTATTTGAACGAACAGCAATGACAATTCCGGTCACGATGATGACGCCGATGCCGACAAACCCCAAGGGTCCAAGGCGATCACCGAACAACATCCAAGCGGTGGCGCTGGCGAAAATCAACATAGAATATTCAAAGATCGAGACATAGGTCACCTCACCTATGAGATAGGCTTTCATGATGAATCCGATACCAATCAACGAAAACACCGCCTGAATAACGATCCACATCCATACACTTGCGGAGGGCCAAACCCAGGCGCGCGTGAGATAGCTGTCTGGATCTCCGGGGAAGAAATAAAGGTAGACGGCTCCCAAAGCTCCAAAAATCAGCATCAAAAACATATAGGACCAAAGCAAGGCAACAGCGCTTTCACCTTCACACCATTTGCGGGTGGCCACATTGCCAAAAGCATACATCATCCCAGCCGAAACTGGGATCAAATTGGCCCAGCTTAATCCGCCCACTTCTGGTTTGAGCACCAATAGCGTGCCCAAAAACCCTAAACATGCCGTGGCGAGGCGAATGGGCCCGATGTGCCGACGCGACCAAACAGCATCTATGAACATCACCAAAACCGGCGCCGTGAAAAGACCTGCCGCCACGGCCGAAATGGGAAAGAACCCCAAACAGCCAAAATAGACAAACATGGCACCCGACAGAAACATATTGCGCCCCAAGACCGGCAAAATGCGCAAGGGGCGCAATGTCCAGCCAACCATTAGGCCAAAACCTACAATAGCGGGAACAGCTATCATGCTGCGCAGAAAATGAAATTGCCACAGGCTCACTTCCACAGCGATATAGGTGATGAAGTTATCAATCACTCCAACCGTGGCCATGCCGGTCACCATGAAGAGAATTGACGCAACTGTATTTGTTTTTTGATCCATTTGTTATGCATGGGCTCTTGAAATCATCTGCACAAGAGCGATAGTGCGAGACGAGGGAGGAATGCGACATGGGATGGATGGCGGACGAGACCGGTTTGGACAAATGCCAGGCAAATTATGTGCCGCTAACGCCTTTGTCGCATCTAAAACGCGCCGCCTCGGTCTTCGCGGAACACATTGCTGTGGTCTACGGCTCCCATCGTGCCACCTACAGCCAATATCACACGCGGGTGAGCCAATTGGCCAGCGCCCTAACCGGATTGGGCGTCCAGCCTGGTGATGTGGTCGCAACGTTGCTCCCCAATATCACAGCGCAAATTGAATCCAGCTTTGGCGTGCCGGCATGTGGCGCTGTTTTGAACACCATCAACACCCGGCTGGATGTTGACACGCTTACCTATATTTTCGAACATGGAGAGGCTAAAGTTGTTTTGGTCGATAGCCAATTTCTCCCGCCGGTTGAGGCGGCCGTTGCCGCTATGAACACACCCAAGCCGAAGATCATTGAGGTGGCCGATCAAGAGGCTGGTTTTAAGGCTTCTGGCCGGTATCTGGAATATGAGACGCTGCTCACACGCGGCGATGCACAGGCCCCTTGGATCATGCCGAAAGATGAATGGGAGAGCCTCGCACTCAATTACACATCCGGCACAACAGGCCGCCCCAAAGGCGTGGTTTATCATCACCGCGGCGCCTATTTAATGACCATGGGCACGCCAATCAGTTGGCGCATGACCCTTCAGCCCGTGTTCATGGCCATCGTGCCGTTATTTCACTGTAATGGCTGGAACCACACGTGGATGATGCCACTTTTGGGCGGTACCGTCGTCGGTTGCAGAGATATTTCAGCGAAAGCCATTTATGATGGCATCGCAGGTGAAGGTGTCAGCCATTTTGGCGGTGCGCCGATTGTGCTCAACATGATCGTAAACGCTGCCGACGGCGAACGGCGCAGCTTTGATCATCAAGTTGAGGTCTTTACCGCAGGCGCCCCACCCGCTCCGGCGACTTTGGCCGCCATTGGGCAAATGGGTTTTAATGTCACACAAGTCTACGGGCTGACCGAGACCTATGGGCATGTAGTGGAATCGCTTTGGAACCCAGCCTGGGATGCTTTGCCCGCAGAAGAGCAATCATCCCGTAAAGCCCGCCAGGGCATCGCCATGCCGATGATGGACTTGACCACAGTTATCGATGACACAGGCCAGCAAATTGTGATGGATGGCGCCACCCAGGGCGAAATCGTCATGCGTGGCAACGCGGTCATGAAGGGCTATTACAAAAACCCCAAAGCAACAGTAAAGGCTTTTTCTGGTGGGTTTTTCCACTCCGAAGACATCGCCATTCAACATCCCGATGGCATGATGCAGATTGCTGACCGGATGAAAGATATCATCATCTCAGGCGGAGAGAATATTTCAAGCATTGAGGTCGAAGGCGCTATAATGGCCCATCCGGCCGTGAGCCTATGCGCCGTTGTGGCCAAGCCCGACGATAAGTGGGGCGAAGTACCCTGCGCATTTGTAGAGCTGCTTGAGGGAAAATCGGCCACAGAGGCTGAAGTGATCGCCTTTGTGCGTGGCCGACTGGCCGGGTTCAAAACCCCAAAGCGCATCATCTTCCAAGAGCTGCCCAAAACATCTACGGGCAAAATTCAAAAATTCGAGCTTCGAGGTATCGCAAAAACAGCCTAAGGGCGAGCAAACATCAGCGCAGGTCGCCACAGGCCATTGCGTCACTGCACAGATCAACCTATCTTGCGGGAAAGAGGCAGAGCAGGCCCTTATGACCGCACTTAAAGCATATGACCGGCTGGAATGTACCGGCCTTTGGCGCAGCGGCCCTGCGACGCAAAGGCGTGAGGTAGTGGTCTCTTGCGGCCAAGCCACCTTGATTTTGACGGACATGCAAAACCGCCCGCTGGCCCATTGGTCTTTGGCCGCGGTCGATGTTCAAACGCATAAAGAGGATGCAGCAACCCTAAGACCAGCGCCTGGCTCAGAAGAAAGTTTGGAAATTTCCGATAAAACCATGCTCGAAGCCCTGCTCAAGGTTCAAAAAGCCATTGATCGCAGCCGCCCACATCCCGGCAGATTGCGTTTCATTCTTGCGGCCTCCAGCGTCGTCCTCCTGAGCTTTGCAACTTTAATTTGGGGCCCGCAAGCCATGGTCAGCTATGCAAGCAATGTCTTACCGGAGGCCAAGCGCGTGCAACTTGGCCAAGTGCTTGCAGAGCGCATTGGCCAGTTGGCCGGCCCCTATTGCACCAGTCCTGAAGGCATCCGCAGCGCCGCGCTTCTCATGGAGGGCTTGGCACCGAACGCCGCACTTGAGCTGCGCGTCTTGCCCGGTCAACGCACAGCTCCAATTATCTTGCCCGGCGGCAAAGTGATATTGTTTGATAACATGGTGGGGCAATCGGGTGATCCAGCGGTGACGGCAGGCTATGTCGCCTCCGCCATAGCCACTTTAAATGAAGCAGATCCGCTCGGCACCTACCTGCAAGACGCCGGACCATTCGTCTCTATAAGCCTGATCACCTCAAACGAGCTCTCAAACCGGCAGGTGGACCAACTGGCAAAAATTGCCCTGTCAGATCAGCGCGGACCCGCATCGACCATACAGCCCCCCACGACCCTCCCCACACCCCCGCTCCCCGACGGCGCATGGCTCGGCCTACAAGCGATTTGCACCCCAGAGTGAGGGCGCAAGTAGTGTGACACCAAAAGGCGATTATATCTCGTGTCAAGAAGCTAAGAATTTGAAACCCTATCCGCTCTATGCCACGCTCTAATTCGGCTTACTTCGTCCCAAACATTCTGTCGCCCGCGTCGCCGAGGCCCGGCAAAATATAGCCGATATCGCTGATGCATTCATCAACCGCGGCGGTCGTGATATCAACATCGGGATGAGCCTCTTGCATCCGGGCGATGCCTTCAGGGGCGGCCAAGAGGCAGAGGAATTTGATATTGCGTGCACCCGCCTGTTTGAGCAAATCAATCGCCGCAACACTCGAATTTCCTGTGGCCAACATGGGATCAACCGCGATCACAACACGGTTTTGCAGGTCATCGGGCACTTTGAAGTAATATTGAACCGGCTTCAGCGTCTTTTCATCCCGATAAAGCCCCACGAACCCCACCCTGGCTGAGGGAATCAATTCCAAAACCCCATCCAGCAATCCATTTCCAGCCCTAAGAATGGAAACCAAAGCCAGCTTTTTTCCCGCCAGGACAGGCGCCTGCATAGAGCGCATAGGCGTTTCAATGTCGCACAGTTCCAGCGGCAGATCCCGCGTCACCTCATAGGCAATCAGATGGCTGATCTCGCGCAGCAACTGGCGAAACTGATTGGTCGGTGTCGCCTTATCGCGCATCAAGCTCAGCTTATGCCTTACAAGTGGATGATCAACAATGGTGAGTGTCATGAGGTTTGGCCCAGTTACTAGGATTTTCCGTACCAATACTGGTGCAAAATTGCCGCCATGACAATGCACCATCGCCTCAACTGAGGTCAAAATTGCCATGCGGTGAAACTGAGTTCTAGTTTTCTAGAATCTTAACTAAAGCCTCTTTGGTGCCGGCATCACAAAATGCGGCGTCGAGGGCATTGGCATTGAGCGCGCGGAAATCATCTGCGCCCCAGCCGAACACCCGCTCCAACTTCTCAAATTCTTGGGTCATATCGGTGTGGAAAAATGGCGGGTCATCGGTGCTGACAGTGACTTTCACCCCCGCGTCCCGCAACTTTGCAATCGGGTGTTGCGCCAGGCTTGGATAAACGCCCAGGGCAATGTTTGAGCCAGGGTTCACCTCCAGTACAAGTCCCGTGTCGGCAAGGTAATCGACCAACTTAGGGTCTTCAATCGCATGCACCCCATGGCCAATCCGCTCGACTCGTAAATCGTTAATCGTATCCCAGACGGATTGCGCCCCACCCCATTCGCCAGCGTGAGAGGTCAAGCGCAGCCCAGCTTCGCGCGCCATATCAAACGAATAGGCAAAGTCCTGGGCCTTGCCTGCATCCTCAGCCCCGCCCATGCCAAAGCCAACAAGCCACTCCCCCGCCGTTTCGGCAGCGCACATGGCCGTTTCTCGCGCTTTGTCTGGACCAAAGTGGCGGATGCAGGTGACGATACCTTTCAGCGTCACCCCCTCAACATGCGCCTCTTGCATGGCATGCAGATACTCGCGCCAAGCGCCCAAATCTCTGCCACCACAAAAGTCTGGGGAAACGAAAGTCTCTGCATAAACAACATTGTGTTCAGCGAGGTTTTCTAAGACTGATTGCGTCAGGCGCTGAAAATCCTCTGGGCCTTGCAGCGCTTGGGTGGCCGCCTCATAAACCTGCAAAAACTCGCCAAATCCTTTGTATTTATAGGCGCCAGCCTCATCAAAAATCCCTCCAATATCAACAGATTTCTCTTGTGCGAGCCCCCGGATAAAGGCCGGATCCGCCGCCCCCTCCAAATGCAGATGCAGCTCAATTTTCGGAAATGTTTTCCAACTCATAAAAAATTCCTACCCTGCCCTTGTGCGACAACACCCAAATGCATGGCCACCGTTGCAGCCACATCTTGAAACGCAATCGTGCGCTCACAACCCAATTGTTGCGCCAACTTCTGCCCATGAACAAGCACTGGCACCTGCTCGCGCGTATGATCTGTGCCCCGCCAGGTCGGATCATTGCCATGATCCGCTGTAAAGATTACCAGATCATTAGACCGGCTTTCAGCCAAAATCGGACCAATCTGCGCATCAAACCATTCCAGTGCCCCCGCATAGCCCTCCGCATCGCGCCGATGGCCAAAGAGCGTGTCGAATTCTACAAAATTCGCGAAAATTAAACTGCCGTCCGGCGCGTGCTTCATTTCATCGGCCAAATGTTCCATCAGCTGCGCATCACTGCCCTTGCGGCAGCGCGTAATCCCGCGCATCGAAAATATGTCACCGATCTTGCCAATCGCATGCACCGGATGTCCGGCCTGCATAACCCATTCGCAGAGGGTTGCATGCGGTGGATCCATAGCAAAATCTTTACGGTTCAGCGTGCGATGAAATCCCGTTTCCAGCGATCCAACAAAGGGCCGTGCGATTACCCGCCCAACCTTCATTTCATGTAAAATGCCTGCCATATCTTGGCAAAGCTGATAAAGATTTTGCAAACCGAAATGGTCTTCATGGGCAGCAATTTGAAACACGCTGTCCACAGAGGTGTAACAAATCGGCAAGCCAGAGCGCAGATGCTCGGCACCAAAAGCCTCAATCACCGGCATCCCAGAAGCGTGGCAATTGGCCAGGCTGCCACCTGCAAAGTCTTGCAATGCTGCCAACACCTGCGGCGGAAACGCTGGCGTTTTATTGGGAAAATAGTGCCAATCCCACGGCACTGGCACCCCAGCCAATTCCCAATGGCCCGATGGGGTATCTTTTCCCTTGGAGATTTCGCGTGCCACCGCCCATACCCCCAAGGTCGCTGCCGGCCACGGAGAGGACATGCCGCTGGAATGCTGCAGCACCTCGCCCAGGCCCAAAGCGGCCAAAGTCGGCACATGCAATTGACCCTGGCGCGCCTGGATGATGTGACCCAGCGTATTGGCCCCCAGATCGCCAAATTCGGCAGCATCTGGCGCACCACCGCAACCCAAAGAATCCAGAACAACCACGAACGCCCTAGCCATGTTTTGAGACCTTTTCTGGCATAATCCGTTCAATGATCAAAGCCGGCAAAACCGGAGGCTCTGAACTCAGGGTAAGCGCGGCCTGAATAGCGCGCAGGGCGATATCCGCTTGTTTCGAGCTTCGGCAATGCAGCCGCGCGATCGGCGCGCCTTTGCGCAGATACGTGCCCAGGGGGGTAATGTCAGACAGGCCAACGGAATGGTCGATCCGATCATCTTCGCGTTGCCGCCCGCCGCCGAGCGTAACCACAGCCTGCCCCAGCGCGGCCCCATCTATCTCACTCAAATAGCCCGCATTCGCAGCACGCAGCTCATAGGCCGGAGCGATTTCAAGATAGTCTTGCCAGCGATCTACAAAATTTGCCGGGCCGCCCTGCGCCCGAACCATCGCGCCAAACCGGGCCTTGGCGCTGCCATCTTGCAAAGTTGCCCGCAAGCGGTCACGCGCGCCTGTCTCAGTTAGAACCATTTGTGCTTGCAGCAAGAGCTGCGTGCCAAGCTCAAGCGCCACCTCGACCATCGCCCCTTGCCCAGTCTCAAAGGCACGCATCACGTCGGCAATCTCAAGCGCATTTCCAATACTTGGGATCAGCGGTTGACTCATATCGGTCAACACCGCGCTGGTGGGGCAACCGGCTCCATTGGCGGTGGCGACCAAGGCCTGCGCCAGATCTCGCGCTTGACCCAGATCTGACATCACCGCTCCCGAGCCAGTTTTGACATCCAGCACCAGCCCCTCCAGCCCCGCGGCCAGTTTTTTGGCCAAAATGGAGGCAGTGATCAAATCCCGAGATCGTACAGTCCCGGTTACATCGCGCACCGCATAGAGGCGTTGATCGGCCGGCGCGATATCCAGGCTTGGCGCCACAATCGCGCAGCCAACATTGGCCACAATGGCGCGAAATTCGACCTCAGTGAATTGCGTTTTCAGGCCTGGGATAGCCTCCAATTTGTCTAAGGTCCCGCCCGTGTGCCCCAATCCGCGCCCAGAAATCATTGGAACATAGGCACCAACCGCCGCCAGCATCGGCGCCAGAATCAATGAAACTGAATCCCCTACGCCGCCGGTAGAATGCTTATCGATCATTTTACCCGGCAGGTCCCAGCCCAGCACTTTGCCGCTATCTCGCATGCCGAGCGTCAAAGCCACGCGCCCCTGTTCGCTGAGCCCCTGCAAACAAATCGCCATTGCAAATGCTCCGGCTTGAGCATCACTAATATCGCCCGCGCCCAAGTTGGCACCAAAAGCCCGCACCGCCTCTGCCGGTACCGGCAAGCCTTCTCGTAAAGCCAAAAGAAGGTCGCGGGTCAGCATCAGGCTTTCGGGTCCTGCGTCCCAGATGTCAGATGATCGGGATCAAATGCACTGGGCAGCAAATCTGCCACCATTGTTCGCTCTTGCGCACCATTGGTCGCCAGCAACGTCACGGGCACCTGTCCCTTGGCAAATTCCGCCAATTTTTGACGACAGCCGCCACAGGGCGGCACAGGACGGTCTGATCCAGCAATCACAGCCACTTCAGTAATCTCATATTCCCCCCCTGCACACATGGCAGCAATCGCACCGGCCTCAGCGCAAGTTCCCTCGGGGTAGGCAACATTTTCGACATTGCAGCCGACATAAATTGCGCCGCTAACAGTGCGCAACGCGGCCCCAACAGGGAAATTGGAATAAGGCACATAGGCTTTCAGACGAACCTGAGACGCGGCGAGAATTAAATCATTGCTCATGACTATAACCTTTCAAAATCGGCGCGCAGCGCCGCTGACACGCATTACATACCCAATGGTTGACCCCGTCTACCCTGCAAATGCCGCAGCCGTTAAGGGTTTAAGCCCTGTCTTCCAAATGAGTCTCAAATTCACCGGGCAAACTGACCTCTAACAGCTCAAGATCCTCAGAGGGCGCGCTATACAAACAAGCCATATCCGGCGGGGTGACAAAAGCATCGCCAGCCACAAGCGTCTGCGCCGCTTGATCTTTGCTTTGCAGCGTCAAGTGACCATGCAAGACGAAGGTGAAGTGAATATCACTCGTGTGGCTTGCCCAAACAGGTCGGTCCGACCCCGGCTTGACCACCTGAACCCCCGCGATGGCTCCTGTATTCGCACAAATCATCGTGTTGCGCGCCACAAACCCCGGAAGGCGGAACGGGCACCATTCAGTTTCATTGGCTTTGTAATGAACAAACCTCTGCCCCTCAAACAGCCGATCGGGCCGTATATGCTCGGTTGGCAGATCCATGCTATGATCTATTGTGGTGATATGTTCTGCGGGCACGCCAATTTCAATCACCTCTAAATCTTCACTGGCAAAGAGCACACGGTGACGGATTTCTGGCGGTTGGATCACGCAATTTCCAGCTTCGAGGCGAAACGGTGGACCCTGGTCCTCATAGACCAAATCCACCCAGCCTTTGTAGCAATAGATCAGTTGAAACCCGACGGAGTGGAAATGCACCATATCCGGCACCGGTCCGCCGCCAGGAATGCGGATATGACTGGCGATGATTGAACCGCCCAAGCGGCTGGGAATAAGGTCGCGATATTGCATGCCTGCGCGCCCTATGACCCAGGGGGCTTGATCGGCCATGCGGCGCACAACAAATTCATGCGCAACCGGTGGCATCACGACGGGCGGGGCGAGGGCGGCAATTTCAATGCGCGTGCCATTGGGCGCGGTCAAATGCGTCTGGCCACCGGCAATCAACATCGGGTCATCACATAGGATGCGCAACAACCCCGGAACAGTCTCCGCGTCCTTTTGAACCCGTACACGCAAACCATAGCCGGAAAATACCGCAACGCTGGGATCATCGGCTGGAAAAATTTCATCCATGCGCATCCCAAGCGTTTTGGTGAAAAACGGAATGTCATCTCGCAATTTTTTGGTTGGCAACACCACTTCGGCGCGTATGTTTTGCATGATCTCTCTTCCATATCACAGCGACTTAATCGCCATTTTCCACCAGAGTTCTACATGATGCAATGGCGGATCGTCGCATGCCGAACTGTTAGCGCAAGCCCAATGTTGCGTCCAAGCCTGTGATAGGGAATAACCTTCTCAAAACTGACGTGGAGGCGAACAGATGTCCTATAAAGAAGTTTATGCCGGCTGGCAGGCAGATCCAGAGGCGTTTTGGATGAAAGCTGCTGAGGCTATTGATTGGATCAAAGCACCCTCCAAAGCTCTATGGAACGATGACGCCCCCCTGTACGAATGGTTCAAGGATGCGCAGGTCAACACCTGTTATAACGCCGTTGATCGCCATGTCGACTCCGGCAATGGCGATCGAGTGGCCATTATCTATGACAGCCCTGTTACAGGACAAAAATCCAAAACCACCTATGCCGAGTTACAACAGCAAGTCGCCACGCTCGCAGGCGGGCTGGCCGCCAAAGGTGTGACGGTGGGAGATCGGGTCGTCATCTACATGCCGATGGTGCCTGAAGCCTTGGTGGCCATGCTGGCATGCGTCCGTATCGGCGCGATTCATTCAGTTGTCTTCGGCGGTTTCGCCGCAAATGAACTGGCAGTTCGTATAGATGACGCCACTCCAAAGGCAATTATTGCAGGATCCTGCGGGATCGAGCCCGGCCGCATTGTCGAATATAAACCACTGCTCGATGGCGCTATTGATTTGGCTGCGAATAAGCCTGAATTTAGCGTGATCTTTCAGCGCCCCCAATGCGAGGCTGAGTTGGGACCGCGGGACATCGAATGGCACGATTTGCAAGAGGGCGTAGCGCCCGCTCCCTGCGTTGCCGTATCCGGAGATCATCCGGCCTATATTCTCTACACCTCCGGTACAACCGGCGCGCCAAAGGGCGTTGTGCGCCCAACCGCTGGGCATTTAGTTGCGTTGCACTGGACGATGAAAAACATCTATAATGTCGATCCGGGCGATGTGTTTTGGGCCGCCTCCGACGTGGGTTGGGTCGTTGGACATTCCTATATTTGCTATGCGCCATTGATCCATGGCAACACCACTGTCGTGTTTGAGGGCAAGCCAGTTGGCACACCCGATGCAACAACCTTTTGGCGGGTCATTGCCGAGCACGATGTGCGCAGTTTCTTCACGGCACCCACCGCCTTTCGTGCAATCAAACGGCAAGATTCAAAGGGCGACTCAATCAAAAATTTCGACATGAGCAGACTTCGTGCGCTCTATCTGGCAGGCGAACGGGCCGACCCTGATACGATAGAATGGGCGCAGAAGGTCATGGGCGTGCCCGTCTATGACCACTGGTGGCAAACCGAAACCGGCTTTACAATTGCCGGAAATCCGACGGGCCTTGAGGCCATGCCGGTCAAAATTGGCTCCCCAACCGTCGCCATGCCCGGCTATGATGTGCAAATCTTGGATGAGAGCGGCCATCAAATGCCAGTCGGCGAGTTGGGCGCTATTGCGATAAAACTGCCGCTCCCCCCCGGCACCCTGCCAACCCTTTGGAATGCGTCTGATCGCTTCATTAAATCCTACCTCACAGCGTTTCCCGGCTATTATGAAACAGGCGATGCCGGGATGATTGATGAAGATGGCTACCTCTATATCATGGCGCGAACCGATGACGTCATCAACGTCGCTGGGCACAGGCTTTCAACCGGTGGAATGGAAGAAGTTTTGGCCAGTCATCCAGATGTGGCTGAATGCGCCGTGATTGGTGTGGGCGATGAGCTCAAGGGGCAATTGCCACTTGGGTTTCTCTGCCTCAACGATGGCTGCACCCGCACAGCCGAGCAGGTCGTTGCCGAGGTCATCACCTTGGTACGCGAGAAGATCGGTCCCGTTGCGGCATTCAAACTGGCCTGTGTGGTGGATCGCCTGCCCAAGACACGCTCAGGCAAAATCTTGCGCGCAACGATGGTTAGCATAGCTGACGGCAAAGCCTATAAAGCTCCCGCGACGATAGATGATCCTGCTGTTTTGGACGAGGTGCGTTCAGCGCTGCAAAGCTTGGGATACGCCCAATCATAAAGCGCGCATTATAATAGTTCTGGATGCAATCTTCGCTGTTCGAACTTAACGTCATGTTAAAAAATGAAAAATGTTATCGACACATCCAGCTTGGTGAACATTTTGCCATTGGTTGTGATCGTGGCAACAATCGGCGTGGCCTCCTCTTCAGGCACCTAAGTAAAATTGCAGCCGGGCCATGCATGCAGGTCCGGCTGTCACGCCCAATCAGGCAAATTGCTCGCGAATGAGCCGCTCTTCCAACCCATGATCGGGATCGAATAGCAAACGGTGCGCCACATCCCCCGCGCTTTCAATCTCCACCGACACCACATTTTTGACCGAGCAATTGTCCGCATCGGCCATGACGGGACGCTTAAAAGGTTCAATCACTTCAAACCGCACCTTCGCCGCCTTTGGCAACACCGCCCCGCGCCATCTGCGCGGCCGAAAAGCCGCCATCGCAGTCAGCGCTAAAACTTCGGATCCAATCGGCAAAATCGGACCATGTGCAGAATAGTTGTAAGCGGTCGAGCCCGCTGGTGTGGCGACCAAAGCCCCATCGCAGGCCAATTCGCTCAACCTTAGCCGATCATCGACAAATATCTGTAATTTTGCCGCCTGCGGCCCCTGACGCAAAAGCGATACCTCATTGATCGCCAGCGCCGTCTGGGTTTGGCCATCAACACAGGTTGCCCGCATCCGCAGCGGATTGATCACTGCCTCTTCCGCGGCCGCCAATCGCGCACTCAAACCCTCAGTCGAGAACTCATTCATCAAGAACCCAACCGTTCCGCGATTCATCCCATAAACGGGCACGTTCAAATGTTGGGTCGCATGCAGAGTTTGCAGCATAAAACCATCGCCACCAAGCGCCACGATCACCTCCGCAGTGCTTGTGTCGCAATCGCCAAAACTGTGCACCAATGTATTCCTTGCAGACTGCGCCAACTCTGCGGTACTGGCCATAAAGGCGATGCGTTTGTTCTGTATATTGTGCATTTCGGAAACTCCGTTTCCGCACCCTATGCTGGGGCAGGCTAAAAACGCAAGCCATGGCTAAAATATCGGGAATTCGGTCAAAAGGTCGCGGCAGGAACCTTTGACATTTCCTATAGGAAACACGCAATAAGGCACAAACCGTCTAAGGAGCAAAACCATGACATCCAGCCTCTCCCAATTTTTCAATGCAGAACTGGCCGACACCGATCCAGCCCTGGCGCAGG
Organism: uncultured Planktomarina sp.; assembly: GCA_943788425.1. Classification (GTDB taxonomy): domain Bacteria; phylum Pseudomonadota; class Alphaproteobacteria; order Rhodobacterales; family Rhodobacteraceae; genus Planktomarina. Next base: position 56,078 of record CALSQF010000010.1, on the reverse strand, counting down.
CCATTGATAAAGAGCTGACCCGTCAGCGCGATGAAATTGAATTGATCGCATCCGAAAATATTGTCTCACGGGCAGTGATGCAGGCACAAGGCTCTGTCATGACCAACAAATATGCTGAAGGCTATGTGGGACGGCGCTACTACGGCGGATGTGAATACGTAGACATTGCCGAGACCTTGGCTATTGAGCGCGCCTGCCAGCTGTTTGCATGCGAATTTGCAAATGTCCAACCCAATTCGGGCAGCCAAGCCAACCAAGGTGTCTTCCAAGCACTCTTGCAGCCGGGCGATACGATCCTTGGCATGTCTTTGGATGCTGGGGGCCATTTAACCCATGGGGCCGCACCAAACCAATCGGGCAAATGGTTCAATGCCGTGCAATATGGCGTGCGCAAACAAGACAACCTGCTGGACTATGATCAAGTTCAAGAACTGGCCACTCAGCACAAGCCCAAGCTCATTGTGGCGGGTGGATCGGCCATCCCTCGGCAAATTGATTTCAAGCGCATGCGTGAGATCGCTGACAGCGTGGGCGCTTATCTACATGTCGACATGGCACATTTCGCGGGACTAGTCGCAGCGGGTGAACACCCAAGCCCCTTCCCACATGCACACGTCGCCACAACCACCACGCATAAGACCCTTCGCGGTCCTCGCGGCGGTATGATCGTGACCAATGATGCCGCTCTCGCCAAGAAATTTAATTCGGCAATCTTCCCCGGTATTCAAGGGGGCCCTTTGATGCATGTTATTGCCGCTAAAGCCGTTGCATTTGGCGAAGCTCTGAAACCTGAGTTCAAGACCTATATCCAAAACGTCATTGCGAATGCGCAAGCCCTATCCGATCAGCTGATCAAAGGCGGTCTGGATACGGTAACCCATGGAACCGACACGCATGTTTTGCTAGTTGACCTGCGCCTCAAAGGTGTGAAGGGCAATGCCACCGAAAAAGCCCTCGGTCGCGCCAATATTACCTGCAACAAGAACGGCGTGCCTTTCGACCCAGAGAAACCAGCCGTTACCAGCGGTATCCGTCTGGGCAGCCCGGCGGGCACAACCCGCGGCTTTGGTGAAGCGGAATTCCGTCAAATTGCGGATTGGATTATCGAAGTGGTTGATGGATTGGCCGCCAACGGCGAAGAGGGGAATGCGGCCGTTGAAGCCAAAGTGCGATCCGAAGTCGCAAAGCTCTGCGCAGGTTTCCCGATTTACTGAACCACGGGACGGCGGGTGGGGCGCTATTTGATGGCGGGCCTTGCCCGCCATCAAATAGCGCCGCCCGCCGTCTTATACATCGGACAGGCTTGGAACCTGGCCGTGCACCAATACCCCTAAGGCTTCAGCCACATGCCGATCTGCAATCGCAGCATCCCCTGCCGCCACCCGAATCCTATGCGCCTCAAATAGCACCCTTGCATGCGAGACCCCCTGCGGCGGCGTGAACTTATAAGACGCCAATTCAATCAACAGCCCCAAAGGCTCACGAAAATAGATTGAGCTCATAAACCCCCGGTCTTTCAAACCCGAATGTGCTATGCCAAGCGCGTCCAATTTTTGCGGCAAATGTATTGATACCGCTTGGCTGACCGAAAATGCAATGTGATGCACGGCACCTGGCACACTCGGGGTTTTGCCCGGCACAGGTGCACGAGTTTCATCGCAAAATACTGTGATCAAACGATCGTCCCCAGGATCAAAATACAAATGACTCTCATCGGGGTTGTCGAGGTTGGGCTGCTCAAAGATGAAGGGCATGCCCAAGACCCCCTCCCAAAAGTCCAAGGTGATCTGCCGCCCTGCGCCGGTCAAAGTGATATGATGCAGCCCTTGGGTCGGTATGGTTCTTGACATGGTTTATCCTCATTACAGCACAACCACCCTAGCGGGGCTGGTGCAGAGTGCAAACCCAGATTAGATTGCCAATATGCTACATATGATCTCCCATGGCCCTGAAAGTGACCCCGAAGCCAGCACGCCTTTGCTCATCGCACATGGGCTTTTTGGCTCTGGGCGCAATTGGGGCGTGATTGCCAAACGATTGGCCAATCATCGCCGGGTCATTGCTTTGGACATGCGCAACCATGGAGCGAGCCCTTGGCATGCGGATCACAGCTATCACGCTTTGGCGGCAGATATCGCCGAGGTGGCCACACAGCTGGGTCAACCGGTCGATCTCTTGGGTCATTCCATGGGGGGCAAGGCGGCCATGGTCGCGGCCCTTTCTGGTGCGCCGATCCGCCGGCTCATCATCGCCGATATTGCCCCCGTGGGTTATAGCCATAGCCAACAGCCCGTCATCGACGCCATGCAGTCTGTGCCTCTCGATGACATCTCCAGCCGCGCAGAGGCCGATCAAGCCTTGAGCGGCCATATTGAAGATCCGGCCCTACGCAATTTCATGTTGCAAAGCTTGAATATCAGCGAGCGCCGTTGGCGGCTCAACCTGCCGATTCTCAGTGCCTCTATGGATCAAATCATTGGGTTTCCAGAACTCTCAGGCCGTTTCAACGCCCCGACTTTGTTCCTTACAGGTGCTCAGTCAGACTATCTGCTCCCAGAGCATCGCCCGCTCATCAAAGCCCTCTTCCCAAAAGCCCGTTTTGCGAAAATTCCACAAGCAGGTCATTGGCTACACGCAGAAAAGCCGCGTGAATTTGAAGCCGCAGTTCGCGTATTTTTAGAAGCCAAGTCGCCTACGACGCCTAGCCATCCATCTTCAAGGCTGAAATAAACGCTTCTTGTGGGATGTCGACTTTGCCAAACTGGCGCATCTTCTTTTTGCCAGCCTTTTGCTTTTCCAGAAGTTTCTTCTTCCGTGACGCATCACCACCATAGCATTTTGCCGTCACGTCCTTGCGCATCGCGCTCAGCGTTTCACGCGCGATCACCTTGCCACCAATGGCCGCTTGGATTGGGATCTTGAACATATGGCGGGGAATCAAATCTTTTAGCTTTTCAACCATCGCGCGGCCACGCATGTCCGCACGATCTCGATGCACCATAGTACTCAGCGCATCCACTGGCTCGTCGTTAACCAGAATGCTCATCTTCACCAAATTATCTTGCTGATAGCCGATCATTTGATAATCAAAAGAGGCATAGCCTTTGGTCACAGATTTCAAGCGATCATAGAAATCAAACACGACCTCATTGAGCGGCAAATCATAAACCACCATGGCACGCGCGCCCGCATAGGTGAGATCCAGTTGCACACCGCGGCGATCTTGGCAGAGTTTCAAAACATCGCCGAGATAGTCGTCAGGCACCAAAATAGTTGCTTTGATCCGTGGCTCTTCAAGATGATCCACCAATGTGAGGTCGGGCATATCTGCCGGGTTGTGCAGCTGCTCGACCCGCCCATCACGCATGTGGATGTCATAAATCACAGAGGGTGCTGTGGTGATCAGGTCAATCGAATATTCGCGCTCAATACGGTCGCGGATCACCTCAAGATGCAGCAACCCCAAAAAGCCACACCGGAACCCAAAGCCAAGCGCCGCCGAGGTTTCCATCTCGAAACTGAAACTGGCGTCATTAAGAGCCAATTTATCAATACTGTCTCGCAAGTCTTCAAACTGCGCCGCATCCACAGGGAAAAGGCCACAAAACACCACCGGCTGTGATGGTTTGAAACCTGGCAATGCTTCAACAGTTTGCTTGTCATGGCAAATGGTGTCACCAACGCGGGTATCACGCACCTGTTTTATCGAGGCCGTCAAAAACCCGATCTCACCTGGCCCCAATTCGTCAATCATTTCCATCTGCGGCCGGAACACACCGATACGGTCAACGTGGTGGGTGCTGCCGTTGGACATGAACTTAACCCGTTCACCCTTTTTCAGCTTTCCATCAATGATCCGCACCAGGACGATCACTCCTAAATAGGAGTCATACCAGCTGTCCACCAACATTGCTTTCAACGGAGCGTTGATGTCGCCATTCGGAGCAGGCAGCCTATGTACGATCGCTTCAAGTGTTTCGACAATCCCTTGGCCAGTCTTGGCAGAGACCTGTATGGCGTCCGTGGCATCGATGCCAATAACATCTTCAATCTGTTCCGCCACGCGAATACAATCCGACGCTGGCAAATCGATTTTATTGAGAATCGGTACAATCTCATGATCGGCATCAAGCGCATGATACACATTAGCAAGCGTTTGGGCCTCAACCCCTTGCGAGCTATCCACCACCAAAAGCGAACCTTCCACCGCGCGCATGGAGCGGGAGACCTCATAGGCAAAATCCACGTGGCCCGGCGTATCGATCAGATTGAGCACATAGCTCTCGCCGTTGAGGGCCGTATAATCGATCCGCACTGTATTGGCCTTGATAGTGATCCCGCGCTCACGCTCGATATCCATACTGTCCAGCATCTGCGCCTGCATATCCCGGTCCTTAACTGTTCCAGTCTCCTGGATCAGCCGGTCAGCCAAAGTGGACTTTCCATGGTCAATATGCGCCACGATGGAGAAGTTTCTGATATGAGATAGAGCTGTCATAGGTGGGATATGGAATAGAGTAGGGGTTTGGTCAATGGGGGATCATCATCTGCACAAAGGAGAGTCGCCCCCCGTCCACGCGGAATATGCCGCATCTGTCAGACCAATGGCGCCCGATTGCTCCGTACCGCCTAGCGCAAAACACCAGTTTGAATGTATCGCCGGCAGAAGGCTATAAAAAATATGAGTGAAAACACAATTTAAACCATTGAAAATATGAATTATTGCAGACTGCATATGCGCCATATTGGCCGCTTCAGACAAATAGGCCCAAAGCACCACAATGAGAAAGCTCACCAGCGCCAGAACAAAGAGGCCTAACGCCTGCCTATGCCTCAGCAGCAATAAAAAAGATCCAAGAAGCGCAGACCAAACGCTTATCGCCCAAACACTCGTGAACCACACGGGACGCGGGTCAAGCCAAAACTGTAAATCCTCAGGCATCGCTTGCATATAAGCCGGAATTTTTAGGATATCATCACATAGTCCAAGGCCCCCATGGCGAACCAGACACTGCCAATGCAGGAGCATAAGCCAATAACAGGTTGGAAATGTCAAAAATAGGTTCATGCTAAAAACCAGCGTTCTTAATGCGCTTAACCTATAAAGGTTTAACCTAAAATCAATTAGCTGTATCAAATTCCACTCGAAGCTACACCTTTTCGAGTGGTCAGCCCGGTTGCCCCTGTAATGCGGTCTCCAAAATACAAAAAGCCCCTCGAAAGAGGAGCTCTTCGGGTCACATCAGCATTAGGCTTTAGGCGGTCGCCTGTACCTTCGCGATGTCTTTTTTGATTTTCAAGGCTGTGTCAGACAATTCTGCATCATTTGCCTTGGCAAGAAAAGCATCCAAGCCGCCGCGATGATCCACGGTGCGCAGGGCAGCTGAAGAGATGCGCAGCTTGAACGCACGACCCAAAGCATCGGAATGCAAAGTCAGCTCATTCAAGTTTGGCAAAAACCGACGACGTGTGCGGTTTTTGGCGTGGCTTACATTGTTTCCACTCATTGGGCCTTTGCCCGTCAGTTCGCAGCGGCGTGCCATCTAATGCGTCCTTATTCAGATATTGAAAACCCGCACCAAATGGCTTCGGGTGAAAACTCGTTGCCGGGGTTTAGGAGTATCCTAATGCAAGGTCAAGCCTTCTTGCTGTCTTCGGCTGCGCTTTAACATCGGTTTTTAGGCTTTTCACGATTAATGTCAGAAATATTACCTCAAACATTTGCAAAACTGAGGCGCAGACCCGAATCGATAGCCCTTCTATATCTTGGTCCGCAAGAAGATATCCACAACGCGCTCGGCCGCAACGGAGGGTGCAATCTCCCCGGCTTGAAGAGCCTTTTGCAATTGCCGTGAGGCCGCCGCAGCCTCTGGATCATGTTCAAGCCGCGTGAGCAACGCGTGGCGCAATTCCGCATTGAACCAATAGGCATTTTGGGACGCTCTGGTGCGGGCCCAAACACCCTGTTCGCGGCGCCAAGCCACCAAGGCCAGCATCTCTTCCCAACTTTGTCGCAATCCCCCGCCTTCCAAAGCAGATACAGTCAGCGCCTTGGGGAAGCCTTCAGGATCTTGCGACCGCTTCCGCAGCAACCTCAGAGCACCGGCATAATCGGCGCAGGTGCGGATGGCGGCAGATTTGAGGTCGCCGTCGGCCTTATTGATCAAAATCAAATCGGCCATCTCCATAATGCCGCGCTTCACCCCCTGTAGCTCATCCCCCCCGGCCGGTGCGAGCAGCAGCACGAATAAATCCGCCATTTCAGCCACCATCGTCTCTGACTGCCCCACGCCTACGGTTTCGATCAGAACCACATCAAACCCGGCGGCTTCGCATAGCGCGGTGGCCTCTCGGGTGCGCCGGGCCACACCGCCCAAATGGGTCTGGCTGGGTGAGGGGCGGATATAGGCGCCCGGATGGCGCGAGAGCTGATCCATTCGGGTTTTATCGCCCAAAATAGATCCACCCGATCGCGCAGACGAGGGATCTACCGCCAAAACGGCAACCTTGAGACCGCTTTCCACCAAGTGCAGCCCAAAGATTTCAATAAAAGTAGATTTGCCAACACCGGGCGTTCCTGACAATCCGATGCGAATGGCTTGTCGATCCTTTCGCAGAGCTGCGAGCAAAGCCGTGGCTTGCTGCCGATGCTCCGGATGGGCACTCTCCACCAAAGTAATGGCCCGCGCCAAAGCCCGCCGATTGCCCTGCTCTATCAAACGGGCGGTCGCCTCTGGTGCAAATTCTGCTTTACTCATTAGCCCTCCAGGACGGTGTCTGGCACTCGAATTGCGGATATATCCATTTAAATTGACCATCTACCGCGCAGCTGCGCAATTGCAAAGGCGCGGTGCGAGGCAATTTATCCCGCCAAAAGGTCTTACATGCCAAAAGCCTCCAGTCGCAAACCAGCCGTGGACGCGCAAGATTTTCTCGCCGATAAGGGTGGGGTGAAGTTTGATCTGCCAATAGATGCGGTCCTGCCGCAAGTGCTGGAGTGTTTAACACAGTCTAGCCGTGTGGTTGTGCAAGCCCCGCCGGGGGCCGGCAAAACCACACGCACCCCCTTGGCCATCTTACAGTCAGGGCATTGCCCTGGAAAAATTCTGATGCTCGAACCCCGGCGCCTGGCCGCGCGCGCCGCCGCAGAACGCATGGCAGAGACGCTGGACGAAAAATTGGGTGAAACGGTGGGATATCGCATCCGCGGCCAGTCCAAAGTTGGCCCCAATACCCGCATTGAAGTGCTCACCGAAGGTATCCTCACCCGCATGGTCCAGGCGGATCCAGAGCTGCCCGGCGTCAGCGCCATTATCTTTGATGAATTTCATGAACGCTCCCTTGCCGCCGATCTTGGTCTGGCCCTGACTTGGGAGCTGCGCGAGACCCTGCGAGAGGACCTCTGGCTTGTAGTCATGTCTGCCACATTGGACGCCACGCCCGTAGCCGCCCTGCTCAACGATGCACCAATTATCACAAGCGCCGGGCGCAGTTTCCCCATAGAGCTTACCTATCTGCCGCGCCCAGCGCCCAAAGACCTCACGTTTGAAGCACAAGCTTGCAGCCTGATTATTCAGGCGGTCACCGATACCGAGGGCGGAATTTTGGTTTTCCTGCCCGGCGAGGCTGAAATTCGCCGCACCAAAGCTGCTCTGCAAGATCACCTGCCCAAAAATTGCGTTCTGCGCCCTCTGTTGGGAAACCTACCGTTTGCCGAGCAACAGTTGGCCATCCAACCTGAGGCCCAGAAAAATATGCGCAAGATCGTTTTGGCAACCGCCATTGCCGAGACCTCTCTGACCATCCAGGATATCCGCGTTGTGGTGGATTGCGGCCGTGCACGCCGGGCCAGGTATGATCCGGCAAAGGGACTGCAAAAGCTGGTGACCGAACGGGTGAGTAAGGCCGAAGCCACCCAGCGCGCCGGGCGCGCAGGGCGGGTGGCAGCCGGTCGCTGCTATCGCATGTGGGCGCGTGCCGAAGAAGGAACCATGCCCGCCTTCGCGCCCCCTGAAATTGAAATTTCCGACCTGGCCCCGCTGGCACTTGAGCTAGCGCAATGGGGCTCCGGGCCAGAGAATTTGGCCTTTCTCACACCGCCCTCACCAGGCGCTTGGGCCCAGGCAAATTCCTTGCTTGTTCAACTCGGCGCGCTGTCAGGGGGTCGCCTGACGCCCTACGGGGCGGCGCTTGCCAAATTGCCACTGCATCCACGTTTGGCGCAAATGCTGCTGCAAGCCGGGCCTCGCGCCGCGCCGCTGACAGCACTTTTGTCTGATCGAGACATGCTCTCCACCCAAAATTGCGATCTGGCACCCGCCCTCACTGCCCTGCGTGGGCCGGCTGGCCAGAAGGCACCGGCCGGTACAATTCGCGATCACAGCGCGCTTGAACGAATCAAACAGGAGGCCAAACGCCTCAGCAGACTCGCGCCGAAAGCCATACGCGAAGTTGCCTTAAGCCCCGCGCAATGCTTGGCACTGGCCTATCCTGAACGTGTCGCCCAGCGCAGGCCCGGCACGCAGCCACGCTACATCATGGCGGGAGGCAAGGGCGCAGTTTTAGCCAGCGATGATACTTTGGCCAATGCGCAATATTTGGTAATTGCAGATCTTGGAAACCCGCATATCAGCACGGGCCCAGACCCTAAAATCCGCAGGGCCCTTGCGCTCAGTGAAGCAGAGCTTCGAGAGGTTTTTGCCGAGCGCATCACTTGGGAGACCCGCTGCCACTGGTCCAAACGCCACCGGCGGGTCATTGCAAGTCGCAGTGAAACGCTCGGCGCCCTGTCGCTCACGCAAGAGGTTTGGCGCGAGGCACCCACCGATGCACTGGCTGCAGCTATGGTGGAGGGCGTGCATCACATGGGCTTGCGCCTGCCAAAAGCCGCGCGACTTTTGCAAGCACGCGTCGCGGCGGCGCCAACCGGACAATTTCCCGATTGCGCAGATGCAGCCCTTCTCGAAGCCGCGCCAGGATGGCTGGCGCCCTATCTTACAGGGATGACCACAGAACAGGATTGGAAAAGTTTTGACCCGCTGCCAGCTTTAGAAGCCTATATTGGTTGGAATGGGTTGCACCAGCTTGAAAAAATTGCCCCAGCGCATTTCATCACGCCGCTGGGCCGAAAAATCGCAATTGATTACACTGGTGATCACCCGGCCATTGAACTGCGTATTCAAGAGATGTTTGGGCAGACCTGCCATCCTATGATCGGCGATCACCCGCTAAAAGTGACCTTGCTGTCTCCGGCACATCGACCCATCCAAGTGACCAACGATATCCCCGGCTTTTGGACCGGAAGCTATGGGGATGTGCGCAAGGATATGCGGGCGCAATATCCCAAACACCCCTGGCCCGAGGATCCCACCCAAGCGGACCCAACCCTACGCGCCAAACCCCGCAAGCGCTGAGCGGTCAGCACGCGTGCCACGGACCATGATGCGATCCCTCCGCATCAACACGTTCAAAGGAATGGGCCCCAAAGTAATCGCGTTGCGCTTGGATCAAATCCGAAGTTCCGCGTTCTTGGCGGATCATATCAAACCAACTCAAAGCCGCAGCCAGTGCAGGCGTCGGCAGCCCTTTGAGCGCTGCGGCAGAAACCACCTGGCGCAGCCCGGCGATATGAGCAGTGAGCAGGGAGATGAAATGGTCAGACAGCGCCAAATTTCCGGCCGGAAGCGGGCTGCGAAACGCTGTGGCAATATCGTCTAACATGGCCGAACGGATGATACAGCCAGCACGCCAAATCTCTGCAATACGGGCAAAATCTAACGACCAATTGAATTCTTTTGAACCGGCCGCCAAAATTTCGAACCCCTGCGCATAGGTCAAAATGCGCCCGACGATTAAGGCAGATTGCAAATCATGCTCTGTGACTGGCATCATCATATCCGTGCCCGCCGGCACAAGCGCTCTGGAGGCATGTAGACGGGTGGATTTTTGCGCGCTCATGGCCCGGGCGCCAACTGCTGCCTCAATGATGCTCACCGCTTGGCCCATGCGCACCGCTTCAATCACAGTCCAACGGCCGGTGCCTTTTTGCCCAGCTTGGTCCACGATAAGATCTACAATATCCTCACCCGTCTGCGGGTCTTTGGTCCCCAAGACCTCTCCCGTGACTTCGATAAGATAGCTTGCCAGTGGTCCACGGTTCCAGCTGCGGAAGACCGGCGCGATATCGCTGGCCGCCAGACCCGCGCCATCGCGCATCATGCCGTAGACCTCGGCGATCATCTGCATATCGGCGTATTCGATCCCATTGTGGACCGTTTTTACAAAATGCCCAGCCCCGTCTGGTCCCAAATGCGCCACGCAGGGATCACCTTCGTAGCGGGCTGCAATCGCCTCCAAAATGGGTGCGACGCGGTTATAGCTAGAGCCTGTGCCTCCGACCATCATGGACGGTCCCCGCCGCGCACCCTCTGCGCCACCAGACACGCCAATCCCCAAGTAGGACAGCCCCGCAGCTTCAAGGCTTTTCGTTCGGGTCATTGTATCGCGAAAATCGGAATTGCCGCCATCAATGATGGTATCGCCGACGGATAGCAAAGGCCGCAGCGCCGCTATCGTTTGATCCACTGGCGCGCCCGCCGGGATCATCAAGACTATGGAACGGGGCACGGGCAAAGCCGCCACCATATCGATCAGGGTCTCGCAGCGCTGCAGCCGAGTGGCCAAATCCCCAACGGAAGCGATCAGCCGATCAACCGCTTCCAGCTCAAGGTTCCAAAGAACGACATCATGGCCCTTTTCGGCGAAGTTCAGCGCCAGTGCTGAGCCCATCGTTCCAACCCCAATCACACCGATATAAGCCTGTGTCATCTTCACCTCCAGCGCCCAGGCGCTTCTGTTATGTATCTGCGGTTAATTCAATCACGAGGCAGGAGCCCCGCAGTATTGGATGGTTGAGAGTAAATTCGCTGAACCCCACGCCACAACAGGCACGGCTCAAACGATCTTGCATCGCGGCAAACAAATCCCCTTGCCGCCAATAGCGCGGCCAACCACTGGGAGGATCAACCGCCTCAAATAATGTGCCGGTCGGTAAAAAATTCGACGAATCAATTTGTTGAAAAGCCGTCCCATGAGCCGCCATCGACGCCAAAACCCAATCTTGCATCTGTCCATGCCATGCGATGCCGCAAGCCGCGTCTTCGCCCTGCGCCGTCGCGCAGGCTTCGATCACACTGACCCGTGCGCCCAAAAGATCTGCAACCGACTGGATCGCCATGGTGCGCTGGGGGCTTGCGGTTCCGTGAGAGGCCGGGCGCATCCACATGCTGGGGGGGGCGGTTGTCACCTGCGCGCCCCAACCCGCCTCGCCGCGTGCAAACTCCTGAAAGCCGTAATAGCCATGCGCATCATCCGCGACCATGGCAACGCCAGCACCTAAGCCCTTAAAATCTTGGGATTGGCACAATTTATTGAACAGATGACTCACGCCAAGACCAAGCCAAACCTCTTGGCCTTTCTGCGAGAAGACAACCATGTGATCAGAGTCTTGGAAATAATCGAGGTGCGCCTCATCAACCTGATCTGACTGCGCGGAAAACCCCAGTCGCTCCAACCAATCTACTGGCGCCGGCGCTTGCCAACGCTCCATCCAATCAAATTTTCGAACCAAACATCCAATATTTAAGGACATGCCAGATCACTTTATGAGAAACGTCCCGTTCTCCTTAACCCTTAATCCACAAACAACCAGAGCCAAGCAGAGATTTTACCCTAAAATCATGCACCAAGAGCCATATTTAGTCTAGGCACCAGCGCATAATCGCCTTTTGCGCATGCAACCGGTTTTCCGCCTCATCAAATACCACCGAATTCGGCCCATCCATGACGGAGCTTGTCACCTCTTCGTTGCGGTGTGCTGGCAAGCAATGCATGAAAAGAGCATCTGGCTTGGCCTGTGCCATCAATGCATCATCGACCTGATAGGGGCGCAATTGATTGTGGCGCCGTTCCCGCGCCGTTTGGCTGTCATGCATAGAGATCCAAGTGTCGGTCACCAATAGATCTGCACCGCGCACCGCCTCTTGCACATCCCGCTGTATCTCGATCTTCACGCCTTTGGCCCGCGCCTTTTCAATGAATTCCGCCTCAGGATCCAACGTCGCAGGGCCAGCGAACACGAAATCAAAGCCAAATTGGCCGGCGGCATGGATGAAGCTCGCGCAAACGTTGTTGCCATCACCCGTCCAGACGACGCGCTTGCCCTGTATAGAGCCGCGATGCTCTTCAAACGTCAAAATATCGGCCATGATTTGGCATGGATGGGTGCGGTTCGTTAGCCCGTTGATCACTGGCACGCTGGCATATTCGGCCATTTCAAGCAGCGTCGCCTCTTCAAAAGTGCGGATCATGATCATGTCCACATAACGGCTCAAGACCCGCGCTGTATCCGCAATGGTTTCCCCATGGCCCAACTGCATCTCACTGCCGGACAAAACCATGGTCTGACCGCCCATCTGCCGCACCCCGAGATCGAAACTCACACGGGTGCGTGTGGATGGCTTTTCAAAAATCAACGCCACCATCTTGCCCTCTAGTGGGCGTTCAGCATCCAACATGCCCTTGGACAGACCAGCACGCGCGGTTTTGATCCGCGCGGCCTCGTCCAAAATGCCACGCAATTTTTGTGGATCAACCTGATCGATATCGAGAAAATTTTGCATTTTTAGTCTGTCCTATAAGCAAGCGGCGTGCCGCGCGGCACCATACGCCAAAATGTGAGAACCCACGCTGTTCATTGCGCAGATTGAACCGCTTGCGCCGCCGTCTCCAATCGCTCGAGCGCCTGCGCAATCTCGGTGTTTGAGATATTTAACGCTGGCAGAACGCGCACAACGTTATCGGCCGCAGGCACGGTCAAAACCTCACAGTCATATCCGGCTGTGACAACATCGATATTGCTCGCCTTGCATTTCAGACCCAGCATCAACCCTGCGCCAGTCACACCCTCAAACACATCCGGGTATTGCGCGACCAACCCCTCAAGCCCTTGGCGCAGCGCCCCGGCTTTGCGGCTCACCTCTGCCAAAAACTCCGGAGCAGCCACCTCGTCCAAGACAGCACTTGCCACCGCACAGCCCAAAGGGTTCCCGCCATAAGTTGAGCCATGCGTACCCGCCCCCATGCCGCTTGCGGCCTCTTCAGTTGCCAAAACGGCCCCTATGGGGAAGCCTCCACCAATACCTTTGGCCACCATCATGATATCTGGATCAATCCCTGCCCACTCATGGGCAAACAACTTCCCGGTCCGTCCAACACCGCATTGCACCTCATCAAAAATCAGCAAGATCCCATGACTGTCACAAAAATCGCGCAAACCCTTCAAACAATGATCCGGCACGGGGCGGATGCCGCCCTCCCCTTGGATCGGTTCAATCAATACGGCTGCGGTCTTGTCGTTAACAGCCGCATGCAGCGCGTCGTGATCGGCGAATGGCAATTGCACAAAGCCGGGCAGCAAGGGCCCGAAGCCTTTTGTCAACTTTTCTGCACCAGCAGCCGCAATACCTGCAGAGGAACGCCCATGAAACGCCCCTTCAAAGGCAATAATTTCCACGCGCTCAGGTTGTCCTTTGTCATAGAAATATTTGCGCGCCATTTTCACGGCCAACTCACAAGACTCTGTCCCAGAATTGGTAAAAAATACCGTGTCGGCGAAGGTCAAAGCCACCAGCTGATCGGCGAGTTTTTGTTGAGCTGGAATATGGTACAAATTGGATGTGTGCCACAATTGACCGGCTTGCGCCGTCAGCGCCGCCACCAGTTTCGGATGCGCATGCCCCAAGCTGTTGACCGCAATCCCAGCGCTGAGATCCAAAAATCGCCGATCGTCATCGCTGGTCAACCAACTGCCTGTGCCGGAGACAAACGACATCGGCGCGCGATTATAGGTGGGCAGAATCGAAGGGATCATCGGAATACCTTTCTAATGAGGTGGGAGTGAGAAAACTAAAATTGGGACAGAGGCCTAGGAGCGCAAAACACGAGGGGCATGCCTCGTTGCGGTGATCATATCAGCGACGTCGGCGTCGCAATGTCAATTCAATTATCGTTTTCATACCGTTATCATACCAAAGCCCCCCGGCCATGGGAAGTCCAAATATCTGCTGCTGCAAATCCCACTAAGATTTCAACCGATAGCCCCGTGCCAACCAAACCCAAGCCAAGCCCACCGCACATATATTGGCGCCACAAATCACCGCCAAAGCCACCCACGGGCTGCCATCTGAAACCCCCAGAACACTGTAACGACCGCCGTCGATGATATAAAACATCGGATTCACATGGATCAGTGGCTGCATCATGGAGGGCAAGGCTTGGATCGAATAAAAGGTTCCAGACAAGAATGCCAAGGGTGTGATCACAAAATTTGAGATCGCAGCCATTTGATCAAACTTATACGCATAGATGCTGCCCAAAAGCCCCAGCGCGCCCATGAACATCCCCCCCAAAACCACAAAGGCCAAGGTCCAAAGCGGATGAGCTACCCAGATGCCGAGGCTTAATCCCATCGACAGGCAGAGCACTGCGCCAATCACCAATCCGCGCCCAATGCCACCCGCCAAGAATCCCACGGTCATTTCCAAGGGCGACAGCGGCGGCATCAACGTATCGACAATGGACCCCATGACTTTCGCCGAAAGCATGGAAGATGAGGTATTGGCAAAAGAATTTTGTATCACCGTCATCATCAATAAACCCGGTGCCAAAAAGCTGACATAATCAAACCCCATGACTTCCGAGCGGCCCGGACCTATGGCAATAGAAAAAACCAATAGAAACAAACCAGCAGTTATCAACGGAGCAAAAATTGTCTGCTGCCAGATCGCCAGATAGCGCATATTCTCGCGGCGAATGAGCGTCCAAAGGCCCAGCCAATTGACCCGTCCGAAGCGTCTTGCGCCGTATTGAGAAACATTTGCCACAGCTTATCTCCACTTGGGTGGTTGTCCTTAGCCTCAGTTGAGCCTAAAGTAGGATGCTGCATGGGTATCACCCGGTATGGCTACGAAATTCAAGGGGGGGCATGATGTCCTGGACTGATGAACGCGTCGAAGTTCTGAAAAAAATGTGGGGCGAGGGCCAATCGGCCAGTGTGATCGCCAAGGAATTGGGCGGCGTAACCCGCAATGCGGTGATCGGCAAAGTGCACCGTTTGGGCCTGTCCAACCGCGTGACCTCGACCACGGCCAAGCCGGCCGCCAAGGAAAAGGCAAAAGCGCAGGTCAGGGCAAAGCCAGCCGCGCCCGCGACACCAGCCGCACCGCCAAAACCGGCTGCGCCTGCGACCGAAACCGTGCGGGTCACCCCGCCTGCGGTGCGCAAGATCATTCCTGCCGGCCAGCCGCTTCCGCCGCAGCCCTCAGCCAATGAGATCAGCCCCGAAGCTCTGGCAAAAGTCAGTGAAGTGGAAAAGACCGCCAAGAAGATCAGCTTGATGGAATTGACCGAAAAAACCTGCAAATGGCCGGTCGGTGATCCCGCGACAGATGATTTTTGGTTCTGCGGTCTGGCGGTAAAAGCCGGCAAACCCTATTGCGAGGCGCATGTTGGTGTGGCCTTTCAGCCCATGTCCAGCCGCCGCGACCGCCGCAGGTAAGCCAACCGTCTTGAAATTCCCCAGCCCATTGATATTCTGAAAAGAAAATTTTAGGCCCCAGGGGCGACGGTAAATTGATTCAAGCTTTTATAGAATGGGCTTTGCTCCAGAATGGGCTAATCGGGTGGCCGCTCGTGACTTTTGTCGGCCTTATGAGCATTCCAGCATTCCGCAACACTGCGTCGCGCCCAACCGACCGCGCATATTGGCTTAAATTGCTGCGCGACGATCGCCCAGCAGAACGTTATCGTTCGGTGATGGACGGATGGTTGGATTGGCTCGACACCCGGCTCTCCGCTGATGGGGCGCAGCAAGGCGCAGTGCAAAGGGCTTGATCAAAAACAGGCGGCTTGGCGGGCGGTGTTAGATGGGCTGGGCGGGATTGCCATTTTCTTTGCCTTGGGATCTGCGCTCATCGCCTTCATCACTTTTGCTACCCCTGCGGATGGGGTGCCGCTATGGGATTTAGCAGAGCTTTTTGCCAAACTACGCTCTGCACCCGGCGATTATATCTGGTTGATGGTTGCGCTAACTTCCACGCTTTTGCCCACGCTATTGCATCTATCGATCGCGGCACTCACCCTGGCGCTGCAATATCCCGCATGGTGGCGCAATTTTGTTGCCGATCTTTTGGAGAGGGGTGCACAGAGCCACCAGGCGGCCCTCTTTTCCGGCATTTGCATTTGCGCCATGATCACCGTCGCAGTTTGGAGTCCGATCTGCATCTTCGTCTTCGTCATCACCCATGACCGCGGCGCCACATTCAACACCGTGCTTTGGATTTTTGAGACCTTTGCCTGGGCCATTGGCGGGATATAGGCTCGGCAATCTGCCATCTACACATCCGCGCAATCTCTGCTATAGCGGCCCTATGGCACAGAATCCTCCCCATCTCCGCCCCGACCTCGCGCCCAAAGCGCGGATAGAAACCCCACGCCCGGGCCAGCCAACCATCGGCATGGTGTCGCTGGGATGCCCCAAAGCTTTGGTCGATAGCGAGCGCATTTTGACCCGCCTGCGCGCCGAGGGCTATGCGATCAGCCCTGATTATTCGGGTGCCGAGGCGGTGATTGTAAACACCTGCGGCTTTCTTGACAGCGCCAAGGCGGAAAGTCTTGAGGCGATTGGTGAGGCGCTGCATCAAAATGGTAAGGTGATTGTCACCGGCTGTTTGGGAGCCAATCCCGAGTATATCACCGGCGCGCATCCCAAGGTTTTGGCCGTCACTGGCCCGCATCAATACGAACAGGTTTTGGATGCTGTCCATGCCGCCGTGCCGCCCGCACCGGATCCTTTCGTAGATCTCTTGCCCGCATCCGGCGTCTCGCTGACACCGCGGCACTACAGCTATTTGAAGATATCAGAGGGCTGTAATCATAAGTGCAAATTCTGCATCATTCCCGATATGCGCGGCAAATTGGTCAGCCGCCCACCGCGTGCGATCCTGCGGGAGGCGGAGAAATTGGTTGAGGCTGGCGTGCGCGAGCTTTTGGTCATCTCACAAGACACCAGCGCCTATGGCATTGATATTAAATCAGCGGTAGAGGGAGACATCCGCCCCCATATCACCGATCTGGCCCGCGAATTGGGGCAATTGGGCGCTTGGGTGCGGCTGCATTATGTTTACCCCTACCCCCATGTGCGCCATTTGATTCCCCTGATGGCCGAGGGGTTGATCCTGCCCTATCTCGACATTCCTTTCCAACACGCACACCCCGATGTGCTCAAACGTATGGCCCGCCCTGCCGCCGCCTCCAAAACCCTTGATGAGATTGCCGCCTGGCGCGCCGATTGTCCCGATATCACCCTTCGATCAACTTTCATCGTCGGCTATCCCGGCGAGACTGAAGCAGAGTTTCAAACCCTGCTCGATTGGATGGATGAGGCGCAGCTCGACCGGGTTGGCTGTTTTCAATATGAGAACGTCGCTGGCGCGCGCTCCAACGACCTGCCCGATCATGTGCCCGAAGATGTCAAGCAGGAGCGCTGGGGCCGGTTTATGGAGAAGGCACAGGCCATTTCCGAGGCGCAACTTGCGGCCAAACTGGGCCAACGCATGGATGTGATCGTTGATGAGCTGGACGCAGAGGGCATCGCCACCTGCCGCACCAAGGCTGACGCCCCCGAAATCGACGGCAACCTGTTTATTGACGAGGCTGCAGACGTTTTGGCCCCTGGCGACATCGTAACGGTGGAAGTGGATGAAGCCGGCGCCTATGATCTCTGGGGCCGTATCGTGTCGTAACTGCCCGAAGTCACTATTTTGGATGTTATCTTGGTCGCCACAGTGAATGGGGGCATTTGCACAGCCTCTGCATAACAGACTATTACAGCAAAATCTCCTCGCCCGACAGCAACACCAGGCCGCGCCTGCCCGCCGCTGCGCGCAAACCCGTGTTATGGGGCGGGGTGATCAAGGTAAAGACGCGTTGCTTCTTGCACATGGCGAAAGCGGTCGCCGCCAAGAGGTTTGCCGCCGTACCAGCGGGTGACAACAATCAGCTCACCCACCCGCTCGGCCCGCTCCAACATGCGCAGGATCACCATCCCAGCGCCGCTTTCCCCATCATCCGACTTTAGCGGCACCCCATCGAGCAGAACACCCCAGCTGTTATGAGTCGCTTTGGCATATTTCTTGTCCCGCTTCAGATCGCGGAGCGCCGCATCAATCTCTGCCCGATCTGCAACTGCGCAGCCGGAAACCGCATATTTCGAGCCGCGGTCACTGAGGATTATCCCCAATTTCCTCACAACCATGCCCTCGGGACAAGGGTCAGGGCCGCGCGCCTGTTCATAACTCTGCCACCGCGGCTTT
The DNA here is from genome assembly GCA_943788425.1 of uncultured Planktomarina sp. Classification (GTDB taxonomy): domain Bacteria; phylum Pseudomonadota; class Alphaproteobacteria; order Rhodobacterales; family Rhodobacteraceae; genus Planktomarina. The sequence goes on along the minus strand of CALSQF010000010.1, from coordinate 37,647 downwards.
CACCCCAGCGATCCGATCCGCATTGCGCGGATGGGTGCCAAAGAACCGATTGCCTGCATCGGGAATTCGCGTGAAATAAGCCGCGCCGCGCACCGCATCAAACCCTGCGTTTTGCGTCATTTTCGCGCCCAAGCGGTCCGCCTCAAGCTCAAAGGTTTTTGAGTAATTGCGCCGGCCAACCGCTGCGCCGATTTCCGACGCCGCATCAACCGAACGGTTGGAGCCGCCCAAAGCTGCCGCCAATACCTCAAAAAGCGTGGCCCCACCGCGCGCGAATTCATCTTGCCGCTCCAAATGCCGCAAAATATGGTGAGCCGCCTCGTGTCCAATGACAAAGGCCACCTCATCGGCGTTGTACATGTCTTCCAGCAGGGTCAGGGTAAATGCCAAGATTGGCTGTCCCGCGTCATTCACCGTTTGAAACGCATTGGGCGCATTTTTGGGATTTGGATCAATGGCGATGAGAAAGTCACAGTTCAAATTCGGGCTGGTCGACTTGCAGGTCTCGATTACGACTGGCCGCATCCTGCGCACAGCGATGGCAAAACGCTCGGGCACATCTTCGGCTTTCAAAACCCGCGGCTCATCCGCCACCACCACAGGAGATCGCGCATCTGGCATGAGTGTGCATCCGGCCAACGCAAGCATCACTATTACAGGAATGATCCGCATTCCGCTCTCCTTAAACCTCTCCGACAGCTTACCCATAAAATTGCTGCAAACCACCCCTTTGATCCGGCCTCTTAGGCGAGAAATCACCCAGTGCACTTGTCACTTGCACCATAAGTAAATCTAATTAAGGTTAGCATATGTTTACCATTGAACATGGCTTTGAAGCCACCTCTATAACTTTGATCGATGATACGATCGGCGCGCTTTTGGAAGATGTGTGTATCAAATCCTATGAGGACCGAATTGTTATTGAGCAATGGGACGCCGCCCGTGATCGCATGCACAGGATCACGCTCTCCATGAACCAAGCCCGCGACCTTGCCGCTGCGCTGGATTTGCCTGAAGGCGTCTACCAACGGGCCGAACCTTAACTGCGAAAGAGCCAAAGATGACGACCGGATTTTATTGGGATGAGCGCTGTTTTTGGTTTTCTGGCGGCAATTATGCCTTCACCCAGCCCGTCGGTGGCTTGGTTCAGCCTCTCGCTGCTGGCGGCATTCCTGAAAACCCCGAAACCAAACGCCGGTTGAAGAATCTGATGGACGTCACCGGGCTGACCCAGACCCTCGCAAGCCAGAGCGCGGATATTGCCACGCGGGACGCGCTGTTGCGGGTGCACCCCAGCAGCTATCTTGATGCATTTGAGGAGGCGTCAAAGGCAAGCGGCGGCGAGCTGGGTCTGCGCGTGCCTTTCGGTCATGGCGGTTATGAGCAGGCGGCGCTGTCCACCGGACTGGCTTGCCGGGCGGTTGCAGATGTGATGGCGGGACGTGTGAGCAATGCATATGCGTTGTCGCGCCCCCCGGGGCATCATTGCTTGCCAGATTTTCCAAATGGGTTTTGTCTTTTGGCCAATATCGCCGTGGCGGTCGAAGCCGCCCGCAGCACGCAGCCGGATTTGAAAGTGGCCATTATAGATTGGGATGTGCATCACGGGAACGGGACAGAGGCGATTTACATCGACGATCCAGCCGTTCTGACCCTCTCTATCCATCAAGAAAGAAATTATCCGCTAGACAGCGGAGACGTCGACCTTCGCGGAGTGGATCATAGCAACATCAACATCCCGCTGCCACCTGGGGCAGGCCATGCCACCTATATGCAGGTTATGGACCAGATCGTTCAGCCTGCCTTGCAACGATTTAAACCAGATTTGATCATTGTTGCTTGTGGATATGATGCCGCCGCCATTGATCCCTTGTCTCGTATGCTCGCTACGGCCCAGACCTTCCGTGACCTAACTGCTGCAATCAAAGCCAGCGCGACAGAGCTTTGTGACGGCCGTTTGGTTTTGGTGCACGAGGGCGGATATTCAGAGGTCTATGTCCCCTTTTGCGGCCATGCCACGATCTCAACCCTGGCCAACAGCACAATTGAGGCTCCTGATCCCTTTGCGGACATTTTCGCCCAGCGCCAACCGCACGGCAAGTTTGCGGATTTCCTCAGATCTTGGGTCGATGATTTAGCGGCATTCCACAGACCGTGAATAAACGCACACCCCTTGCGAAAAGCCCAGCAATGCCCCACATCATAGCGCATGACAGATGCATTGACCTTTTTGAAAACGCGCCGCTCTCGCCCGGCGAAAATCTTAACCGCTCCAGTGCCAGACCGGGACGCGCTTGAGGCGCTCTTATGTGTTGCCGCGCGCACGCCAGATCATGGTAAGCTAGAGCCTTGGCGGTTCATTGTTCTAGAGAAAACCGCATTGCGCCGCTTGGGCGCTTTGGCCCGCAATATGGCTGAGGCGGCCGGGCCAGACGTGGTTGATGCAAACAAAGCAAGCCAGCAGTTTGAAATTGGGCATTTGGCCGTCGTGGTTGTCGCCAGCCCAAAGCCCTGCGACAAGTTTCCGCAAATTGAGCAAACCTACTCCGCCGGCGCTGTCTGCCTGTCGCTGCTGAATGCAGCTTTGGCCAGTGGTTGGGGCGCCAATTGGCTTTCGGGTTGGGCCTCGCACAACCCAGATTTTTGCAAAGAAGGCTTGGCACTTGCGCCACATGAACATATCGCCGGAATTGTTCATATCGGAACTGGCCCGGCCCAAATGCCCGACCGTCCGCGCCCCGATGTTGCTGCCCTCACCCAATGGTTGGATGAATGATTTTTTCAGACTTTCTGAGATCTATCGCCCAATTTGACGATCCGAGATTTCGCCGCGTTTTGTGGCGCAGCTTGGGGCTTACCATCGTATTATTAGCCGCCGCCTGCCTATTGGTGATCTATGGCGTCAACCAATTGTTGTCCTCAGCTTTAGTGGCTGGCATGATCGGTGAGCAGAGTTGGCTCGGCTCCCTGTTCAATATCGGCGGGGTCTTACTTACCATCGTTCTGTCAATTTGGGTAATGGTTCCCGTGGCCTCAGCGATTATCGCTCTGTTTCTCGATGAGGTGGCGCAAGCGGTTGAGGCGCGGCACTATCCGCATCTTCCAAAACAGGCAGCCGCCAAGCTGCAAGATCAAATTTTGGTCAGTATCCGGTTTTTAGGATTTTTGATTCTTGCCAATATTGGCGCTTTGATCCTCTCAATGATTTTGCCATTTTTGGCGCCGGTCGTGTTTTGGGCCACCAACGGCTATTTGATGGGCCGGGAATATTTTCAAATGGCCGCTATGCGGCGCGTGCCGCGCACGCAGGCCCAAGAGCTATTGCGGCGCCATCAGGGCGCTATCTGGTGCGCTGGGATCTTGATGGCTATTCCCTTGACTATACCGCTGGTGGGATTGTTTATCCCTATTCTCGGCGCGGCCACCTTCACCCATCTGTTCGAGAGACTTCGGGCGTTGCCATCCGGTTAAACCAATCAATGTCGCGCACGGAAATCACCCCGCTGATAATCGTTCCTGCAACAACTGCCCAAATCACCAAGGCGACGACGGTTGTCACCATAAAACGTTTTTTCATTTGTGGGTTTTCTGGGCTGCCCGCATGGGTCCCAGGTTCTATTTTTCCAACATCCCCTTGAGTTTGCAAGCGCAGTGGCAAGACAATGAACAAAGTCAAAAACCATATGACGGCAAAAAGTACGAGGGCTGAGGTAATCGGCATGAGAATTTCCTGAAAATTTATCTAGACTTAGACCTGTTCTAGCTCGATGAGGCACCCTGTGAAGTCCTTAGGATGCAAAAATAGCACGGGTTTCCCATGGGCGCCAATTTTTGGCTCACCGCTGCCCAATACGCGCGCGCCCTGACTTTGCAATTGCGCACGCGCCGCGAGGATGTCGTCCACCTCATAGCAGATATGATGAATGCCGCCCGAAGGATTTTTATCCAAAAAATTCTGGATTGGAGAGCCCTCACCCAATGGAAACAGCAGCTCAATCTTTGTATTTGGCAACTCGATAAAAACAACGGTCACTCCGTGATCCGGTTCATCTTGTGGCGGGCCAACTTTTGCACCCAAAGTTGATTTATATTGCGCTGCAGCCGCCTGCAAATCAGGCACTGCAATCGCCACGTGATTAAGCCGTCCGATCATTTTCATCTCCTGTTTTCCGTCTTGTAAAGCCGCACCGCCAAATAAGGCAAGCCGCATTAACCAAGCGTTAGAGTCTTTGAGCGCAAAACTGGCCCATGATCTGAAAATAAGGGGGCGATCATGACCGGGATGTCGAACACGTTACACTCACTCAAACCTACCAGCCGCAGACCATTGCACGGCTTGATGGTGCTTCTGGTGGAAGACAGTCTCACCGCGGGCGAGGCCGTGCGCTTGATGTGCATCACCTCTGGCACACGATTGAGACGCGCAGACTGTATGACAAGCGCCCGACGACACCTTAGAATTTATCGCCCGGATGTGGCCATTGTTGATATGGGCCTGCCAGATGGGGACGGCGCTGAGCTGATCTCAGAACTTGCACAAGCCAGTCCCCGCACCCAGACCATCATCGGTCTTTCCGCAGATCCAAGCCGCGCCACCGCGGCGATGGAAGCGGGCGCCGATAGTTTCATCGAAAAACCCCTCAATTCCGTTGCAGGATTTCAAAGCGCAATCCTAATGAATCTCCCAAATCATCGCCGGCCTATGGACATACGTCTCCTGCCAGATCTAGCGTTTGAGGCTGACCAACGCGCCTTGCAAGAGGATTTGGTCCATGCGTTAGACTTGCTCAACAACAAAGAGTGAGCGCAGCCCGGCTACCTTGCGGCCTTTATCGCTGGCGTGGCCCGCACCGCCTCCGATCCAACGCTAGAACAGGCCGCCGAACGGTATTTAACCACTGAGAACCGGTCCGATCTCCGCACTGCGCTGACGGAGTTTTTGGCAGAGAAAATAGCGGTGTGAGAGGGCCGTCGGTAATCGGCCGACCTGCCCTCTTCGCGAAGCGCTATTCTGGCGCGATGACCCGAAGTGACAATTCCCGCAGCTGCTCATTCGTCGGTTCCGACGGCGCTGCCATCATGAGATCTTCCGCCCGTTGGTTCATCGGGAACATAATGACTTCACGAATGTTCGCCTCGTCGGCCAAAAGCATCACAATTCGGTCTATGCCGGCAGCGCAACCACCGTGCGGCGGGGCGCCGTATTGGAAGGCGTTCACCATGCCGCCGAAGCGGTTTTCGACCTCTTCCTTACCATAGCCCGCAATTTCAAAGGCTTTGAACATGATCTCTGGGCGGTGATTCCGAATTGCACCACTGAGCAACTCATAGCCATTGCATGCCAGGTCATATTGATACCCCAACACCTGCAAAGGATCACCCTGAAGGGCCTCCATACCCCCTTGTGGCATCGAAAATGGGTTGTGCTCAAAATCGATCTTGCCGGTTTCTTCATCTTGCTCATAAATCGGGAAATCAACAATCCAGGCAAACGCGAAGCGCTCTTTGTCCGTCAGGCCCAATTCATCGCCAATCACCATCCGCGCTTTGCCAGCAACCCCTTCGAAGGCTTTTGGTTTGCCGCCCAAAAAGAACGCCGCATCACCAACGCCAAGCCCCAACTGCTGACGAATAGCCTCTGTTCGTTCAGGACCGATATTCTTAGCCAATGGGCCAGCGGCCTCCATGCCGTCACCTTGGTCGCGCCAGAAAATATAGCCCATGCCGGGCAGACCTTCTTTCTGCGCAAACGCATTCATGCGATCACAGAATTTTCTGCTGCCACCTTTTGGCGCCGGAATGGCGCGAATCTCAGTACCTTCTTGTTCTAAGAGCTTGGCGAAGATGGCAAAGCCCGAACCAGCAAAATGCTCGGAAACCACCTGCATCTTTATTGGGTTGCGCAGATCTGGCTTGTCACTGCCGTACCAAAGCGCCGCATCACGATAGCTGATTTGCTCCCATGTTTGATCCACTTTGCGACCACCGCCAAACTCCTCAAACACACCGGTTAAAACAGGCTGTATCGTGTCAAAGATATCTTGTTGATCCACAAAAGACATTTCTAAGTCAAGCTGATAGAAATCTGTTGGTGAGCGATCCGCGCGCGGATCTTCATCGCGAAAACACGGAGCGATCTGGAAATATTTATCATAGCCAGAGACCATAATGAGCTGTTTGAACTGCTGCGGCGCCTGTGGCAGTGCATAGAATTTACCCGGGTGCAGACGCGATGGCACCAAGAAATCCCGCGCGCCCTCGGGGCTAGAAGCGGTGATGATCGGTGTTTGAAACTCGCGGAACCCTTGATCCCACATCCGGCGACGCATCGACGCCACGACGTCGGAACGCATTTTCATGTTCTTTTGCAGCTTCTCCCGGCGCAGGTCGAGATAGCGATATTTCAATCGTGTCTCTTCAGGATATTCTTGCTCTCCAAACACCATCAACGGCAGCTCGTTCGCCGCGCCCAAGACCTCAAGGTCACGGATGAAGACCTCGATCTCTCCTGTAGGAATTTTCGGGTTCACCAATTCCGCGTCGCGGGCTTTCACCGTACCATCAATGCGAATACACCATTCGCTGCGCAACTTTTCTACTTCTTTGAACACCGGGCTATCCGGGTCGCAAAGCACCTGCGTCATCCCATAGTGATCTCGCAGATCGATAAAGAGCAAACCGCCGTGGTCGCGCACGCGATGCACCCATCCCGAAAGGCGGATTGTCTCGCCAACATTATTTATGTTCAAGTCGGCACAGGTGTGGCTGCGATAAGCATGCATGGGTCAGGGCTCCTTCAAGCGGTCGCGCTGATACATCCCGACAGACGCCTAAAGTCAAGCCAAACCGCCGTTTTCTGACCTGCGTACGGCAAAAATTCAGCCCTTTGAGGGTGAATACGCCTCAAGCAGCTTTCTCTCAGTCATTTTTCTGTAAAGCTTGGAAATGATTTGGCTTGCGGATTTTTCAAATAAAAAGGGCAGGATCGCATGGATCAGAGCACAGATCGCCGCGGTCAAGAGCATGACAAAGTAATAGATTACGTGCAAAAAATGCTGGCCGTAGCTTTCGCCAATATTGCTCAAATGCACCGTAAAATAATTCGGTGAACGGGTCATGTAAAAGCTCTAAAATTGCTGACACCAGCATAAACTGCGTGGACTCAACTTTTTTCCCAAATTTTCTATGCCATGCTTTAATTGCGTGATAATATCCCAAAATATCGGATGATTACGTAACATATGATGATTATGACCGCGCTATATTGCAACAGATGCAGCGCAATGCCGCGCAGCCCTCAGAGGAATTATCCGAGGCGTTCCACCTGTCGCGCAACGCGGTTTGGCGGCGGTTAAAGCGCCTGCAAGACAGCGGTCTTTTGAAGGCCCGCGTGGCGCTGTTAGATGCACAAAAGATTGGGCTTGGTCTGACTGTCTTTGTGTCAATCTCTGTGCGCAGCCACAACAAAGATTGGGCCGATCAATTCACAAAGGTCATTCGCAGCCTACCACATGTGCAATCGGCCTATCGCACTTCGGGGCATCAAGACTATTTAATCAAAGCGCGCATCCGGGACGTCCAAGCCTATGATGATCTCTATCAGCGCCTCATTTCGCGTATCGAATTGGCCGATGTCAGCGCCAGCTTCGTGATGGAAGAGCTCAAAGACACAACCGAATTGCCCCTGCCCTGAGCTGCGGCACGATGGGACCGTGCCAGTCTTAAAATCTGGGCGCCGCAAACTGGACTTGAGTATCACAAAGCCCCTTGCACCCAAGACCTCCTTCCCTATAAGGCAGGACAGTTTGCGCCCGACACTGAAGGATAGATTCATGCCGAAGAGAACTGACATTAAATCCATTATGATTATCGGGGCGGGTCCCATTGTGATCGGTCAAGCCTGTGAGTTCGATTACTCCGGCGCCCAGGCCTGCAAGGCTTTGCGCGAAGAAGGCTACCGGGTGATTTTGGTCAATTCAAATCCAGCCACCATCATGACCGATCCAGATATGGCCGATGCGACTTATATCGAGCCCATCACACCTGAGACTGTGGCCAAGATCATAGAGATTGAGCGTCCCGATGCGCTGCTGCCCACTATGGGCGGACAGACCGGCCTGAACACCTCGCTCGCGCTTGAGGAAATGGGCGTTTTGGACAAGTTTGGCGTAGAGATGATCGGCGCCAAGCGCCCAGCGATTGAAATGGCCGAAGACCGCAAACTCTTCCGTGAAGCCATGGATCGGCTTGGCCTTGAAAACCCGCGTGCCACGATTGCTGAGACGATGGAAGAATGTATGGCCGCGCTTGATGACATCGGTCTCCCCGCAATTATTCGCCCTGCGTTCACTTTGGGCGGCACCGGCGGTGGCGTGGCATATAACCGAGAAGATTATGAGCATTTTTGCAAAACTGGCCTGGACGCTTCCCCCGTCAGTCAAATCTTGATTGATGAGAGCCTTTTGGGCTGGAAAGAATATGAAATGGAAGTGGTGCGCGACACCGCAAACAACGCAATCATCGTCTGCTCTATCGAGAATGTCGATCCTATGGGCGTGCATACAGGCGACAGCATCACGGTTGCCCCGGCCCTGACGTTAACCGATAAAGAATACCAAATCATGCGCAATGCCAGCATTGCCGTTCTGCGCGAGATTGGTGTAGAGACCGGTGGCTCGAACGTGCAGTGGGCCGTGAACCCAGAAGACGGCCGGATGGTGGTCATCGAGATGAACCCGCGTGTCTCACGCTCATCGGCACTCGCCTCCAAGGCAACTGGATTTCCAATCGCAAAAGTTGCAGCAAAATTAGCGGTTGGCTATACGTTGGATGAGTTGGACAATGACATCACCAAAGTGACCCCAGCCAGCTTTGAGCCCTCCATCGATTACGTTGTCACCAAAATCCCACGTTTCGCATTCGAAAAATTCCCAGGATCTCAAGCAGTGCTCTCGACGGCGATGAAATCTGTTGGCGAAACCATGGCCATCGGCCGTAGTTTTCACGAATCGGTGCAAAAAGCGCTGGCCTCGATGGAAACAGGTCTCACAGGTTTTGATGAGGTCGAGATTGACGGCATGCCCAGTGCCGATGACTTGGTCCTGCGGGACGGGATCTTAGTGGGTCAAAGCCCCGAAGCTCAAATGGCGATCGACAAGGCGCTGACCCGCGAGCTAGCAATCCAGTCGCCAGACCGGATGCGGGTCATTGCTCATGCGATGCGCTTCGGATTTTCCGATGATGAGTTGCACAGCATCACCCGCTTTGATCCTTGGTTCTTGGCGCGCATTCGCGAAATCATAGAGATGGAAACAGTCATCAAGGCCGAAGGGCTGCCCCAAGATGAACAGGGGCTGCGCCGAATTAAAATGATGGGCTTCACCGATGGCCGTCTGGCTATTTTGACCGGCCGCACCGAGACTGATATTCGCAACGCGCGGCAATCGCTCGGCGTTGTTGCGTCCTTCAAGCGGATCGATACCTGCGCGGCCGAATTTGAAGCACAAACCCCCTATATGTATTCCACCTATGAAGCTCCGGCGATGGGCTCAACCGAATGTGAAGCACGGCCATCTGACCGCAAGAAAGTGGTTATTCTCGGCGGTGGGCCAAACCGGATCGGTCAAGGGATTGAGTTTGACTATTGCTGCTGCCACGCCTGCTATTCCCTCACAGAGCAGGGCTATGAGACCATTATGGTCAACTGCAATCCTGAAACGGTGAGCACAGATTACGACACCTCAGACCGCCTGTATTTTGAGCCTCTGACCTATGAGCATGTGATGGAAATCCTGCGAGTTGAGCAAGAGAACGGAACGCTGCACGGTGTGATTGTGCAGTTCGGTGGGCAAACGCCCCTAAAACTGGCCAACGCCCTCGCGGACGCAGGCATCCCAATCTTGGGCACCACACCCGATGCCATCGACCTGGCCGAAGATCGCGAGCGGTTCCAGGATCTGGTGAATACTCTCAAGCTCAAACAACCCAAGAATGGCATTGCCCATTCTGACGCTGAAGCCTTGGCGATAGCGAGTGAGATCGGTTTCCCGCTGGTTATTCGCCCCTCTTACGTCTTGGGCGGCCGCGCGATGGAAATTGTCCGCGACCAACCCAATCTTGAACGTTATATTTCCGAAGCGGTTGTGGTCTCGGGCGATAGCCCAGTGCTCCTCGACAGCTACCTCTCTGGCGCAGTTGAGATTGACGTGGACGCGCTTTGCGACGGCACGCATGTGCATGTTGCTGGAATTATGCAGCATATCGAAGAGGCCGGCGTGCATTCGGGTGACAGCGCCTGTTCTTTGCCGCCCTACTCTTTGTCGCAAGACATCATTGACCAATTGAAACAGCAAACCGAAGCCTTGGCGCTGGCGTTGAATGTTGTCGGATTGATGAATGTGCAATTCGCCGTCAAAGATGGCGAGATTTACCTGATCGAAGTCAACCCGCGTGCCAGCCGCACCGTACCCTTCGTGGCCAAAGCCGTGCGCAGCCCGATTGCCGCCATTGCTGCCAGAATTATGGCTGGTGAACCCTTGAGTAATTTTGACCTGGTGGATCCAGCCAGCATCAAAGGCTTTGCGGTGAAAGAGGCTGTCCTACCCTTCGCACGCTTCCCGGGCGTTGATACGCTGCTTGGGCCTGAAATGCGCTCCACGGGCGAGGTCATGGGCTTTGACAGCAAATTCCATCGCGCCTTTTACAAGGCACAATTGGGTGCGGGCACGCAATTGCCGACCACTGGCAAAGTCTTCCTGTCGATCAAAGATGATGACAAGGGACCGATGTTGCTCGAGGCCGCAACCTGTTTGGTGGAAATGGGCCTCAGCCTGACCGCCACCTCAGGAACTGCGGAATTCCTCGCTGCGTCCGGCATTCACAGCACCGTGGTGAACAAGGTCTATGAAGGCCGCCCAAATATCGTTGATCAGATCAAAGATGGCGATATCGCCCTTATCTTGAACACCACCGAAGGTGCACAGGCGGTAGATGATAGCCGCAGCATGCGGGCTGCAGCCTTGATGGATAAAATACCATATTTTACCACCCTGGCCGGCAGCCATGCCGCCGCCTTCGCCATCAAAGCCCATGCAGAGGGCGACGTGGGTGTGAAAGCATTGCAGCTGTAACTGCAGACCGGCCCCATCCCCGCGGCGTCACCCTTTGGGGATGGGCCAGGCCAATTTAGATGTCTGTCAGTGAGACGCGTTTGTGCAGCTCTTCAGCAGTTTCGACGCGTTCTGAATAGCGATCCACCAGCATTTCTTTACGCCCACGCGTCATTACGGTAAAACGCGCCAGCTCCTCCATCACGTCCACAACCCGATTGTAAAAGGACGATGGCTTCATCCGTCCATTTTCGAACTCGAGCCATGCCTTTGGCAACGAACTTTGATTTGGAATCGTGATCATCCGCATCCAACGCCCCAGGATCCGCATTTGATTGACCGAATTGAACGATTGCGATCCACCAGAAACCTGCATCAGAGCAAGAGTCTTCCCTTGGGTCGGACGCACCCCACCAATGGCAGACAGTGGGATCCAATCAATTTGATTTTTCAAAACCCCAGTCATCGCCCCGTGCCGCTCAGGACTGGACCAAACCATACCCTCACTCCACAGCGCCAATTCGCGCAGCTCTTGTACCTTCGGATGGCTGTCGGGCGCCCCATCGGGTAACGGCAAGCCAGTGGGATCAAAAAATTTGGTTTCGCAACCCAAGGCCCGCAGAACCCGCGCACCCTCTTGGGCCACCGACCGCGAATAGCTTTGCGGCCTGAGCGACCCATATAGCAGCAAAATACGTGGCGCATGCCCATCATCTTTCGGGCCAGCCAAAGCCGAAAAATCAATTGGGCGCAGCATGTTGGGATCATAAAGCGGAACTTCAATTTGGGACATTTCACCCTCCTCCGGTCAATGTATCGCGCGCAGTTAGCACCATTACAGGTACCGCGAAAGCCACAATTGCCGCCCCATGGACACGCCCCCGACCCTCTTGCATCGTCTCCGCGCTCGGGGCACACATCCATATGGCTAAGCTCTATTTCAACTACTCCACAATGAACGCCGGCAAATCGACCTTGCTGCTTCAGGCGTCGCATAACTACAAAGAGCGTGGCATGCAGACCTATCTGCTCACGGCCCAAATGGACACTCGGGCCGGACAGGGCAAAATCGCCTCCCGCATCGGCATTGGCGAAGAGGCAGACACATTTTCACCCCATGATGACCTGTTTGAGAAGATAAAAACGCGGCTGGCACAAGGACCCGTCGCCTGCGCCTTTATTGATGAGGCACAGTTTTTGACCAAGGATCAAGTTTGGGCCCTGGCCCGCGTGGTAGATGACCTCGGATTGCCCGTCATGTGCTATGGTCTAAGGGTAGATTTTATGGGAGAGCTGTTTCCAGGATCCGCCGCGCTCTTGGCCCTGGCCGATGAAATGCGTGAGGTGCGAACCATCTGCCACTGCGGCAAAAAGGCGACGATGGTGGTGCGATTTGACAGCACCGGCAAAGCCGTCACCTCCGGAGATCAAGTGCAGATTGGCGGCAATGAAACCTATCTATCGCTCTGCCGCAAACATTACCGCGCCGCAGTGGCCGACGACGAGTCTCCTCAGCTTCCAATCTAAGGCATTGTCATCTCCAGGATCTAGCCGCTCGCCGGCCGCCGTTTCTCAAAAAAAGGCGGGGGGTATACAACCACCTCCCACCTTTATTCAAGGTTTTGGACTCGCCGAATGCTCAGCGCTTGCCATAGTAAAGCCCCACAACATGCTCGGCCTCAGCAAAGAACAACCAACGCTGTGCAAAGGTTCCCAGCGCATGGCAAGCCACAGCCAAACAAATCATGAGCACACTGCTCGAAATCATCAACAACACTAAGGGCGCAACAATCATCAGAGCAAAAGCAATCACACGCAATTTCACCGCATGCTTTCGACCGACCTGATGCACCATCTCTTTCAGCAGATAGTTATTGCCCGTGTGGGGCGGCTCGAAGGCGCGCACGATACCGCGCGCACCAAGGCCGGTTGCCGTGCCAACATCCGTGCCCCGCTCGTGAAACCGTCCATCACCAGACAGCCAAGCGAACAGCTGCAGAGCCCCCGCCAAACACAAAAGCCCGATGGCGAGACCCACTTGACCGGCAAGCAATCCACCGCCACCCAGCGACAAAGCCAAAAACAGCACGGGAGTGCTCCAATGGTTCCAACGTGGCACGGTCTTCAGCTGTGCGTAGATCATCGAGGTGGCAAAAACCGTCAAGATTGATAAAGCCGCGCCAATATAGCCCAAAGGCTGCCATGCATTATCGTAAAACACAGTCCCGAGGGCAAAGACACCCATGACCAGCAAACACGCGACCGCCAAACAGCCCTCACGGCTCAACCAGCTGCTGCGCCATTGCGAGAAGGCCTTCAAGAACCTCTGTGGATTTCCCAAATGGAAGGTCGAGGCCAAAAGCCCACCCCCCGCCAACGCAAAGGCCACAGCATAGTGGAAAAACGCCGCCCAGCCGCGCGCATCTGGCAGACCAAGCCCCAGCCAGGTCAGCATGCCAAAGCCCAAACCCGATGCGACAGTGAAAAGTATTACAGAACCAGCAGGATGCATCAGAGTTTCTCCAAAGCTTTATCGAGCCACCCAAGGAAGCCTTTTTGAGTGCCCGAAACAGGCTCCAAATAGGGGGCCAAGATATCAAGATCGGCCGGCACATCTTTCGGACGTGGTGGCAGGTATTTGTTCACCGGCTTGGTGCCCAGCTCGGGCATAAGATCCATGCCCCCACGCGCCGCCACCAATTGCGACACCTCGGAGGTATCATCGCCCAAATCGCCAAAATGCCGCGCGCCGGATGGGCATGTGCGTACACAAGACGGAACCCGATCCTCTTCCGGCAGGTTGTCATTGTAGATCCGGTCCACACAGAGCGTGCACTTCTTCATCACACCTGCCGCTTGATCCATCTCCCGCGCCCCATAAGGGCAGGCCCAAGCACAAAGACCGCAGCCAATGCAGGCATCCTCATTGACCAGCACAATCCCATCCTCTGCGCGCTTATAGCTCGCGCCGGTGGGGCAAACGGTGACGCAGGGCGCGTCTTCGCAATGCAGGCAAGATTTCGGGAAGTGGATCAGCTGCGCCGGGCCCGTCTCGGGTTGCACCTCATAGGAATGCACACGGTTCAAGAAGGTGCCCGAAGGATCAGACCCGTAAGGATCCTGATCTGACAGGGGCGCGCCATAATTCTCGGTGTTCCAGCCTTTGCAGCTGACCACACAGGCATGGCAGCCGACGCAGGTGTCAAGGTCAATGACCAAGCCCAGCTTCTTAGCCGAGGTGGTTTTGGGAAGCGTTGTCATTTACTTTTGCCCCTGTTTTGCTAAATATATGTGTTGGTAAGCGCCGTCTTTTCTGGCTGTAGCCACACCGCGCGGAATAAGTTCCAACGTTTCTGAGATGAGTTTGGCCACACCCATCATTTGCTTACTTTCCATTCCAATTCTCCCGGCCCCGTCCCCACGGGGGAGGTGATCGGCTCAAATCGGGGGCTGCTTTCGGATTGGCTTTCAGCCTTTTCGATTTTCACCCGCAGATCAAACCAGGCCGCTTGGCCGGTTACCGGATCAGAATTGGACCACCGCAGCCCGTCGCCCTTGGACGGTTGCAGCTCGTGGATCAGGTGGTTGAGCAGGAAGCCTTTGGTTGCCTCAGGCGCTGCCTCATCCAAGGCCCAAGCGCCTTTGCGCTTGCCAATCGCGTTCCAGGTCCAAACGGTATTTTCATTCAGAGCTGCCATATGCGCCACGGGCACCACAATCGAGCCATGGGCCGACGTGACCCGCGCCCAGTCGCCCTCGGCAAAGCCATTGGCCTGCCAAATTTTGGTGGGGACAAAGAGCGGGTTTTGCCCGTGGATTTGCCGCAGCCAAGCGTTTTGCGTCCCCCAAGAATGATACATCGCCATGGGGCGCTGGGTCAGCGCATGGATGGGAAATTCTTCCACATCTACCGCGCCATCCTCAAACGGCGCATACCACATCGGCAGCGGATCCAACGTCTGTTTGATCTGCGCGCGCAGATGCTCTGGCGGTTGCCGCTCGCCATGACCCTCTGCGGCCAATTGAAAGCGGCGCATGGGCTCGGAATATATGTCAAAAAGATAGGGTTGCGGCGCATCATAAATGCCTATTTTCACAGCCCAATCTTGATAGGCCGCATTCCAGGGTTTGTAATATTCGGCCCCTTCGGGCACGTGGATTTCATAAAACCCGCCATTGTCGATATAGGCCTGCATTTGATCGGGGTTCGGCGCACCGCGCCCTTCCTCTTGGCCCACCTCACCGCGGAACCCAATCAGCGGTCCCACACCCGGGCGGCGCTCGTGATTGACGATGTAATCTGCATAGTCTTTGTATTTGGCGGATCCATCATCATTGACAAAGCCCTTGAGCCCCAAGCGCGCGCCCAAATCGACCAGAACCGACTGAAAGCCACGCACATCGCGATCCGGCTCGACCACCGGCCAGCGGATACTGTCGGCCGCACCGCCCGCTTCGCAGATCGGCCGATCCAGCAAAGAAATGCAGTCATGGCGCTCCAGATAGGTTGTGTCTGGCAAAATCAGATCCGCATAGGCCACCATTTCCGAAGAATAGGCATCGCTGTAGATGATCTTTGGGATGACGTATTCGCCGTTTTCGTCCTTATCGGTGAGCATCTCCATGACGCCACCACTGTTCATCGAACTGTTCCAGCTCATATTCGCCATATACATGAACAAGACATCGATTTTATAGGGATCGCCAGCATGGGCGTTGGAAATCACCATATGCATCAGACCATGGGCCGACATGGGATTTTCCCAAGTGTAGGCCTTGTCAATGCGTGCAGCACTGCCATCCTCTTTCAGGCACAGATCATCCGGCCCTTGAACATAGCCCAAATGCGGCCCGTCCAGCGCTGCGCCGGGGGTGACTTTGCAATGCGGCTTGGGATGCGCAGAGACAGGTTTGGGATAAGGAGGCTTAAAGCGGAACCCGCCGGGCACCTCAACCGTGCCCAGGATGATTTGCAGCAAATGCAGGCTGCGGCAGGTTTGAAAACCATTTGAATGCGCCGATACCCCACGCATGGCGTGAAACGACACCGGGCGACCAATCATCTTTTCATGCTTATTACCGCGGAAATCTGTCCAGGGCTGATCAAGCTCGAAGGCTTCATCAAAAGCGACCCGCGCCAGATCTGCGGCAATGGCCCTGATACGATCCGCGGAAATACCGCAGCGTTCGGCAACATTTTCAGGTGCATAGTCATCGGACAAATAACGCTCGGCCAGATGCTGGAATACCGTGCGATGCCCTTCGTAAGTGGCGGCCAAATCTGGCGTGATGCCTTTGGTATCAAAAGCCACAGGTTTTTTGGTTTTGCGGTCAATAACCAGAAGCTTGCCATCAGCGCCGCGCAACAACATGCCTTTGTTTGGCCCCTCAGTGCTGTCCACCAATGCCGGCGCATTGGTCAACTGAGCGAGATAATTCAAATCCACTTTGCCAGCTTTGAGCAACAAATGCACCATGGAGAGGATAAACAAGCCATCTGTGCCGGGCGTAATGCCGACCCATTCATCGGAAATCGCATTATAACCTGTGCGGATCGGATTGACGCCAATCACCTTCGCACCACGTTCCTTCAACCGCCCCAAACCCATTTTGATCGGGTTGCTATCGTGATCTTCGGCCACGCCGAAGAGCATGAACAATTTTGTTCGCTCCCAATCAGGCTGTCCGAATTCCCAAAAAGCACCGCCCATGGTGTAAATGCCCCCAGCGGCCATATTCACCGAGCAAAAGCCGCCATGGGCCGCATAGTTTGGCGTGCCAAACCCCTGCGCCCAAAAGGAGGTGAAACTTTGAGATTGATCGCGCCCAGTGAAAAAAGCCAATTTTTCCGGATTTTCTTTATGAACCGGCTCCAACCAATCCTGTGCCAGCTGCAGCGCCTCATCCCATGAAATTTCTTCAAACGCCCCGGAGCCCCGCGGCCCGACCCGTTTCAATGGCGCACGCAGACGCGACGGGGCGTTGACCTGCATGATGCCCGCTGAACCTTTGGCGCAGAGAACCCCTTTATTGACCGGGTGATCGCGGTTTCCCTCGATATAGGCGACCTTGCCTTCCTTCATGTGGACATTGATCCCACAACGGCAAGCGCACATATAGCAGGTGGTCTTGCGAATCTCATCACTTACCTTGGGTGACAAATTCAGTTTTGGTTCTTCAAATCCCATGGGTAGGACCCCCTATTGCCTGCAATTCAGGTATTTTTTTGGACGGCGGCCTGAGCTGCCGTTACACAAATCATGTCAATGATATCATCCGCACTACAGCCGCGTGACAAATCATTTGCTGGTCTTGCCAAGCCTTGTAAGATTGGGCCAATCGCCTTGGCACCGCCAAAACGCTGCGCAATTTTATAGCCGATGTTGCCCGCATCCAAATTCGGAAAGACAAAAACATTTGCCTGCCCAGCCACTGGCGAGCCCGGCGCTTTCGCAGCGCCGACCGATGGCACCATGGCCGCATCAAATTGCAACTCGCCATCGACCACAAGATCCGGTCGTGCCGCCTGCACCAGAGCTGTGGCCTTGCTCACTTTGGTTACATTGCCGTGTTGTGCACTGCCGCGGGTGGAGAAAGACAGCATTGCAACCTTGGGCTGCAGACCGGTGAGCCGGTGCATCGACTCTGCAGAGGAGATCGCAATGTCAGCCAGTTCTTCCGCCGTTGGGTCAATCACCAGACCACAGTCAGTGAATACATTCACTTCGCTAGGCAGATCAGGGCGATCTTGGAACAGCATAAAGAAAAAAGACGACAGTAGCTTTGTGTTCTCCGCCGTGCCAATCACCTTGAGCGCCGCGCGGATGATATCGGGGGTAGAATAAACCGCCCCGCCAATCGTGCCATCGGCATCGCCTGCCGCGACCATCGCCGCGGCGAAAAAATTGGCCTGTGAAAGTTCTAGCCGCGCCTTGTCTGGTGTCATGCCCTTGGCCGCGCGCTTTTTAACATATTGCTCAATATAGCCCGACAACTTTGGGCTGTTGGCAGGATCTTCAATGGCGATATCCCCTGCGCTGCCGGCAGCCGAAAGCGCGGGCTCAACCAGGTCCGGGTCACCTATGCATATAATCTTTGCCAAATTGGCAACAGAGGCCGCAACTGCGGCCTCTGCAACGCGAGGGTCTGCACCCTCGCTCAATACAATAGTTGGTTTCGCGCCAGGGGTGGCGGCAAGAATATCGCGAAATGCCGCCACACCGATGCTCCTTATTCAGCCGCCATATCTGCCGAAGATACGCCTGCAACTTGAACAGGTTTTTTCATTGCGTCCCGACGGAAAGGCTCACCCAATTCTTGGTTCAACAAGACCTCGATCAAAGTGGTTTTATTATTTTCCATTTGATCTTTGATGGCTTGGTTTAGCACATCGGTCAACTCGTCCATAGTTTTCACTTGCACACCGATCAGGCCACAAGCCTGTGCGATGCCTGCATATGACACTTTGGTATCCAGCTCTGTGCCAACAAAGTTATCATCGAACCAGAGGGTTGAGTTGCGCTTTTCTGCGCCCCACTGGTAGTTGCGGAACACGATCTGTGTCACGGCAGGCCATTCATCCCGACCAATAGCCGTCAGCTCATTGACCGCAATCCCGAAGGCGCCGTCACCGGCGAAACCGACCACAGGAACGTCAGGCTGACCAATTTTCGCACCAACAATCGACGGGAGACCATAGCCGCAGGGACCAAAGAGACCCGGAGCCAAATATTTTCGGCCCTCATCAAAAGAGGGATAGGCGTTGCCGATGGCGCAGTTGTTGCCAATATCTGAGGAGATAATCGCCTCTTTCGGCAGCGCTGATTGAATAGCGCGCCAAGCCATACGCGGGGACATCCAATCTGGCTTGTCCGCACGTGCACGCTGGTTCCAAGTTGTACCGGGATCGTCATCTTCGTGATCCATGGACGTCAACTCTTGCGCCCAGGCTGATTTCGTTGTGGCGATCAGGTTCTTGCGCTCCTGGCGACCCGCATCACCTGCGCTATCAGACAGACGGGCCAAGAGACCTTGCGCCACTTTCTTTGCGTCACCCACGATGCCGACGGTCACAGGTTTGGTCAAACCGATCCGATCTGGGTTGATGTCCACTTGAATGATCTTCGCATTCGTTGGCCAGTAATCAATTCCATAGCCTGGCAACGTCGAGAACGGGTTAAGCCGTGTGCCCAGTGCGACGACGACGTCGGCACGTGAGATCAGCTCCATTCCGGCCTTTGAGCCATTGTATCCCAAAGGACCTGCGAACAATGGATGCGAGCCTGGGAACGCATCGTTGTGCTGATACCCAACACAAACCGGCGCATCCAAACGCTCGGCCAAAGCGGCGACATCGTCGAAAGCATCCGCCAAAACAACACCGGCACCGTTTAGAATAACCGGGAATTTCGCGCTTGAGATCAACTCAGCCGCCTCAGCAACCGCGCTTTCACCGCCTTGTGGCCGCTCGAATGAGACAATCTTCGGCAGTTCAATATCAACGACCTGGGTCCACATATCCCGCGGGATGTTAATCTGCGCTGGAGCAGAGGCACGATGGGCCTGCATGATCACACGATTAAGAACCTCAGCGACCCGGCTCGGATCGCGCACCTCTTCTTGATAGGCAACCATATCTTCGAACAATTTCATCTGTTCAACTTCTTGGAAGCCACCCTGACCGATGGTCTTATTGGCCGCTTGTGGTGTCACCAACAGCAAGGGCGTGTGGTTCCAATAGGCTGTTTTCACGGCGGTGACGAAGTTTGTGATACCAGGACCGTTTTGCGCGATCATCATGGACATTTCGCCAGTTGCGCGGGTGTAGCCGTCTGCCATCATGCCGGCAGAGCCTTCATGGGCGCAGTCCCAAAACATGATTCCAGCTTTTGGAAAAATATCAGAAATAGGCATCATGGCAGAACCAATGATCCCAAAAGCGTGGCGGATACCGTGCATCTGAAGCGTTTTTACAAAGGCTTCTTCAGTGGTCATTTTCATCGGGCAGCTCCTTAAAGGGATTGAATATGCCGCGGCATTCTCTCGCGGCATCTCTGTGGGTTTATTCCTGCCCTTCTATTAGGACATAGGCAATGACATATTTAGGGCCAGTTGGAGCCCTCGAATATATCCACATCAAAATTGTCGCGCAGATGGCGATTTTTGAGACCGCCGGCGCAATGTTTCTGCGAGCCAATAGTCAGCTCTCTCTGGTTTGCCCAAAAAATAACCCTGTGCGTGGGTGATTCCTGCAGCCCGCACAAGGTCCAATTGACCCTGAGTCTCGATTCCCTCTGCGACGATTTCAAAACCCATGGTTTTGGACATCTCGACCAATCCGCGCATAATCCCCTCGCGGCTTTCTCGTGTCGGGCTTTGAACAAAGCAGCGGTCAATTTTCAAGATATCGATCGGATATTCCAGCAATCGCTCAAGGTTGGACATCCCAATGCCAAAATCATCCAGAGCGATCCGCACACCCTTGGATCTCAGCGCATTGATGAGCGTTTTCGTGGCCTCAGGGTTATCAATCACTGTGCTCTCAACAATTTCAAAAACTGTCATTTCTGGTGGCAAGCCATTGAGCAAGGCTTTGAGCCAATCCATATCCGTCCCCGGCTGCACAGTATTGTTGAGGAACTTGCTCGAAATATTCCATCCGCAATAGATCGGCGGATCTAATTCCGAAAAACCAATTGCAGCTTGATTGGCCTCCTCAAGCGGTGGGCGCACGCCGCGTTTATAACCGTCCGCCATCAGATCCAAAAAGTCCCCTGGCAATAAAATCTCGCCATCCGGTTTGACCCATCGGATCAAAGCTTCAACCCCCTCAATTCGATCCTGCTCCAAATCAAAAATGGGCTGAACAAAATAGGTGATCTCCCCATTTCCAAAGCCGCTCCAACCTCCTCAGCAGAGGGGCGTGATTGTTTTTGCCGCATGCGGCGCACCACTTCATGATCCGCTGCTAAAATTTGGTTTTTGCCCTTAGATTTCGCTTCATAGAGCGCCGCATCAG
This sequence comes from uncultured Planktomarina sp., assembly GCA_943788425.1. Taxonomy (GTDB): domain Bacteria; phylum Pseudomonadota; class Alphaproteobacteria; order Rhodobacterales; family Rhodobacteraceae; genus Planktomarina. The sequence continues at coordinate 16,521 of CALSQF010000010.1, read as the reverse complement.
CGACCTTTAAAGCATCTTCCATACTTTGATCCGGCCGCAATTCGCACACTCCAATGCTGGCGGTGCAGATGACACGGCGCCCCGCAACCTCCACATTGGCCCCGACCACCGCCTGCAAAAAGCGGTGCGCCACCTGCTCAGCGCGCTCCAAATCACAGCCTTTCAGAAAAACACAAAATTCATCCCCTCCGAGCCGCGCGACAAAGTCTCCGGGCCGACAGGTCGCCACCATGGCATCGGTCACCTTAATCAACAGCGAATGCCCAACTTCATGACCATAGGTGTCATTCACCGTTTTGAAATCATCCAAATCCACGTAAAGCATCGCGTGCGTTTCGATGCGTTTATGGCGGTCAATCCGCTCCACGAGATATCGGCGCGATTGCGCTGCAGTGAGATCATCAAGATCAACATAGCGAGAGAGCTTAGAGTTCGACAGACGCAACCGGTCAATCCGGCGGCGCATTCTGCGGTTCTCCAGGCGACTGCGACGAAGCTTATAAAGTGAAAAAATCAGCGTTGCAGAAAGTAGCGAACAGAATATTACGTAAAATATCAATATCATAATATGGATATTAAAGCCCATCTCCCGCCTAAAACGCAAGATTAAATCGCGCGATGCGCTGTCTGCGGCCTGTGGCTGCCAATTTCACCCTACGTCACATCTCCCAATATTCTTGGGATTTCAAATATCTATGATTGCAACGCCTGAAATGACATAGCGCAAACGCTTGAGCTATGGTCCATTGCCGGTTAGCAAAGGCACTGAAAATTCTTGCCCAGGAGCACTCTCATGGCTGACTATAAATTCGACACCCTATCGCTTCACGCCGGCCAAAGCCCCGATGCGCGCTTTGGCAGCCGGGCCGTGCCAATTCACCAAACCACCAGCTATGTTTTTGACAGCACCGAACATGCCGCTGCCTTATTCAATATGGAAGTTGGCGGGCACATATATTCGCGCCTGACCAATCCAACGGTCGCCGTACTCGAACAGCGTTTGGCCGCCTTAGATGGTGGGGTTGCTGCCATTGCCACAGCGTCGGGGATGTCCGCACTCTTTGTCACCGTTCTGGCTCTTTGCTCGGCAGGCGATCACATTGTCAGCTCCTCGCAAATGTATGGTGCGAATATCAACCTATTTGAACATACGTTGAAACGCTACGGGATCGAGACCAGCTTCGTGGCACCGAATGACCCACAAGCCATTGCTGGGGCCATTCGCCCCAATACGAAAATGGTCTTTGGAGAAGTGATCGGCAATCCCGGCATGGATATCATGGACGTGCCTGCTGTGGCCAAGATCACCCAAGCTGCCGGCATACCTTTGATAATTGATGCCACATTCAACACCCCTTGGATGGTCAAACCGATCGAATTGGGCGCAAATGTGGTGATCCATTCACTCACCAAATGGATGGGCGGCCATGGCATCGCCTTGGGCGGTGCAGTGATTGATGGGGGCAATTTCAACTGGGGGCAAAATGATAAATTCCCCATGCTGACCACCCCGCATTTCGGATATCAGGGCGCGGTTCTTTGGGAAGAGTTCGGCCCGGCAGCCCTGTCGGTGCGGATCCGCACGGAAGGCATGATGAATGTCGGCCCCTGCATGTCGCCGCAAAATGCGTTCTATATCTTGCAAGGGCTCGAGACCCTTGGTCTACGGATGGAAAAACATATGTCCAACACCGCAGCCCTGTTAGAGTTCCTCGTCGGTCATGAACAAATTTCTTGGGTCAAACACCCCAGCTTGCCGGATCATCCAGGTCATGACACCGCCATGCGCCTCATGCCAAAAGGCCAAGGCTCAATCATCGCCTGCGGCATCAAAGGCGGCCGCGACGCAGGCCGAGCCTTCATCGAATCTGTGCAGTTGGCCAGCCATTTGGCCAATGTTGGGGATGCCAAAACCCTGGTGATCCACCCCGGCTCGACCACACATTCACATCTCACGTCCGAGGCTATGGCCTCGGCGGGGCTGACCGATGATTTGATCCGAATTTCAGTAGGTCTGGAAGATCAAAAAGACATTATTGATGATTTCAAACAAGCGCTGCGCACAGCCGGAAAACTAACAGCAGCAAAGGCAAAAGGAACAGGCGCATGAGACTGACGCTGAACAATACCGAAATCTTTGCCTCAACCGGTGGGCGCGATTTTGACCCGTCTGGTCCGGTTGTGCTCTTTGTGCACGGTTCAGGCCAATCACATCTTGGTTTCATGTTGCAACATCGCTTTTTTGCCAATCGAGGCTTTCAATGCATCACGCCCGATATGCCTGGACATGGGTTATCCAAGGGCGAGGCACTGACAACAATTGAGGCGATGGCCGATTGGTATGCGCACTTCATACAGGCTCTCGGCATCACCCAAGCAACTTTGGTCGGTCACTCCATGGGCGGCCTAATCGAATTGGAATTGGCGAGCCGCTACCCTGATCTCGTCGCCAAGGCGGCCTTTATCAGCACAGCCCTCGCGATACCGGTCAATGACGCGCTGATCGATCTGGCCGCAACAAAAGAAGGCGCTGCCATTGGCGCGATGATGGATTGGGGCCATGGTTCAGCAGGTCACATTCATGACCACACAATGCCGGGCACCTCACATATGCTTTATGGCAGCCGCCTTATGGCCGGCAATGCTCCAGGCACTCTGCATAAAGATTTGGTGGCTTGTAATGCGTATGCCAATGGCCCCGCCGCCGCACAATCTATCTACCTGCGCCACCTTGACTGTGGTCTGCGGCCAAGACCGAATGACGCCCCGTAAAACTGGATTGGCCCTACAGGCTGCGCTAGGAGGTGGACTGGTCGAAATTGCCCAATCGGGCCATATGTCGATCACCGAACACCCTTTTGATGTCAACAAAGCCCTCAGGGCATTTTTCTAACAGGCAGGTAGAGCATGACATTCAAGCGCATCGCAGTTATCGGCGCTGGCACCATGGGCTCTGGCATCGCCGGTCAAATCGCCAATGCAGGTCACAAGGTTCTCCTTTTGGACCTGACAACCAAAGCTACAGATTACGCTTTGGAACGGCTCCAAAAATCTGAACCCGCGCCTTTGCACCAGCGTGGCAATGTCGATCTGATTGAAACCGGCACCATTGAGGCTGATTTTGACAAGCTCGCGGAATGCGATTGGATTGTTGAAGCTGTGGTTGAACGTCTCGACATCAAACGCGATCTGTACAAACGTCTGGACGCAGTGATCCGCGACGATTGTATTGTCACCTCCAACACCTCGACCATTCCGATCAAGCTTTTGGTAGCGGAGATGCCTTTGGCCTTCCGCCAAAGATTTGCCATCACCCATTACTTCAACCCCGTGCGTTACATGCGCCTTTTGGAGCTTGTCCGTGGCGCCGATACCCGCGCCGATGTGATGGAGCGCCTATCGCAGTACAATGACGAAATTCTTGGCAAGGGCGTGGTTCCCTGCAATGACACCCCCGGATTTTTAGGCAATCGCGTTGGGGTCTTTGCACTACAAGTGGGTATGGACGAGGCCTTCAAACAGGGTCTTTGCATCGAACATGCCGATGCTCTAATGGGCCGTCCCATGGGCATTCCAAAAACTGGGGTATTTGGTCTTTACGATATGATCGGCGTGGACCTCATGTCCGATGTGGTGGACACTTTGGGAGATATCCTCCCAGAAAATGACGTGTTTCACGCAGTTGGGCGCTCCAACAACCCAGCTAATACCCTGATAGATTCGATGATCTCAGAAGGCTTCACTGGCTTGAAATCTGGTAAAGGCGGGTTTTATCGTGAGGATCAAGCCGTTGATTTGACCAGCGGCGCATTACGCCCGCGCATCACCGAGCTGCCAGCCCTGGCACAAAAGGCCGCCACTGCGCATCAAGATGGTCTCGAAACCCTGCCGATGATGATCGAAGGCTCCGAACCGCATCATCAATTTTGTTGCAATTTTCTTGGCCGCGTGCTCGCCTATGCGGCGGCTTTGATACCGGATGTCACCGGCACGCCGCAAGACATTGATGACGCGATGAAGATGGGATTCAACTGGATCCGCGGCCCATTTGAAATGATCGATGCTTTGGGCGCTGACGTGGTCATAAAATTGGCCCAAAACGCCGGCTGCACCATTCCCCAAGCCCTGCAAATATCCGCAGATCATGGCCCGTTCTATCAGGTGCAAGAGGGCACTCTGATGGTCCGCAATTTTGATCAAACTGCATCACAGCTCAAACCCGTGCAACTGCCCGACGGCACAGAGCGCTTTAGCCTCACGCGCCGCACTCTAACCCCGATTGCCAGCAATCGCGCAGCGAGCCTTTGGAGCCTGCCCGGTGATCTGCGTTTGGTTGAGTTTCATTCCAAAGCCAATGCACTCACAGGTGAGAGCATGGCCATCGTGCGCCAAGCGGCTGAAGATCATGGCACCGGCATTTTGATCCATAACGATGCGCAGCACTTCAGCGCGGGGGTCGATTTGAACCGCTTTGCCAACTTCATCGCCCGCGAAGCTTGGGAAGAAATGGATGCCTTTCTGAATGATTTCCAACAGGCCGTTGCGGCATTAAAATATTGCCCCGTGCCAGTTGTGGGCGCGCCCTCCGGCCTTTCGCTCGGCGGCGGTTTTGAGGTACTTTTGCATTGCGACCGCCTGCTCACCCACGCCAATTCCGTGCTGGGATTGGTGGAAAGCGGTGTTGGGGTTGTGCCCGGTGGCGGCGGGGTCAAGACCACTTACCAACGCTGGTTTGAAGCGACCGGCGATGCAGATGCCGCCGCTTGGGAAAGCTGGATGCAAATCGGTTATGGCAAAACTGGCGAAAGCCCTGAGCAGGCTACTAAATTGCGATATTTTCAGCCCGGCCATGACGAGACAGTGATGAACCGAGACAAGCTCATCACCCGCGCCAGTGCTATGATCCACGACATGGCACCAGGATACACACCACCAGAGCCGCCAAGACTGACCCTGCCGGGTCAAGCCATCTACACCAAAATGGAGGCCTTTATGGCCGATGGCGTGGCAAAGGGCTGGTTCAAACCGCACAACAAAACCACGGCGATGGAAATCGCGACCATCGTCGTAAATACCGCCTCCGATGCACAGTTGCAGGTCACGGAGCAAGATATGTTCGACCGTGAACGCGCAGCCTTTCTTAGGCTCGCCAAAACCTCCGAGACCAAGGGCTGGATCAACGCCATGCTCAGCGGCAATGCGATCGAATAAAAGCTATCGCTTTGGTGGCAGTTGGATGTCGAAGGCCGCGCGAATGCGGGCATCGGCCTCTGCCGACAAATAGGTGGGGTGCCACTGCAAAAGCGTGCGCGCCTTGGCTATGGCCCGAGTCTGCGCATCCATGCTGCCCCGTTCGCGCCAAGTGATTGGCGCCTCTCGATCGGCGGTCTCCGGGTAGAAATAATCTCGCTCCATCGCGGCCATCGTTTGAGGATGGCCCAGGAAATGTCCGTCTCCGTGGACCGCGTCCACAATCACCTCAAAGCCGAGGTTTTCTTCGGTCACCTCAACCCCGCGCAGCATGCGATAAATATTGCCAAGCATATCATTGTCGAGAACAAACCCTTCGAAAGAAACCCCGAGCAAAGCCGCGGTCATGCCGGCGCTTTCGTAGATCATATTGGCACCCGATAAGGCTGCAGCGAGGGCGGTCACCCCTTTCTCCGAGCCATATTGCGCATCAATCGCCTTGGAATCAGTCATCGAGCTGGCGACACCGCTGACCAGGCCCAACCAATTTGAAAGCTGTGCCGATGCGGCATTCATGAGGGCAATCTCACCACCCCCGCCCGAGAACGCTCCACTGCGCAGATCAATCACGAATGGCCAGTTGGAAAAAATCATCGGATGGCCAGGCTTCATCACATGCACCATGGCCAGAGCCGCCAATGTTTCCGCCAAAGATTGCGCCAAAAATGCCGCGGGGGTGGCCGGCGCTGTTGCCCCTGATTGTGCCGCGGTGATGCAGCTGACCGTGATATTATGCGCCACGCATTCAAAACACACCTCGACCGCATCCGCGCCAAATCGCAGCGGTGAAATCATCGGGCTGATATGGGCCGCCAACCACGGCCGCTCCGAAAACGCCCCCTTGCGACCCTCCGCCATATCCATCATCTTAACGATGGGCGCCACATGGTCCGCTAAGGTGAAAGAGGTGGCCACAGGTTTGCTGGTGCCTGCGAGCAAGGCATAGGCTGTATTGATATCCAAAGCCTCCTCTCCAACCAAATCGGTGGCAACGCAGCAACGGGTAAACCAGCTGACATTGGTCAGTTGGTCCTGAAGCCGGGCAAAATCATAGAGGTCTTGAAGCGTCGAGGCGCGATAATCGCCACCGTCCAAATCCAAAGTCTGCACCGCCGCGCCTCCGGTGCCAAAATGCACCCGATCCCCGCCCACTTCGATGCTGCGCGCGGGATCCCGGCCGTGCAAAGTGATGGTTTTTGGAGCAGCGGCAACGGCCTGCGCAATCAAGCGACGCGGTATATGAATCCGCCCAGCTTCGAATCGAGCCCCCTGCTGCACAAAGAGATCCCGCAAGCGGTCCGGCACCTCGCCAACCCCAAGCTCTTCGAGCAAGCGCAGGGCGACATCGTAGATCTGCTCCATATCAGACATACTCAAAGGTTTATATTGCCCGCCAAACCCTCCGGGGGGCGCGGGATTTATCGGCAAGGCTTTACTGCGCCGCAGATGTCGCCCCGCTCTGCCACCTGTTGCGCGCGCCATAACACTCCCTTCGATTACTTTTGCAGGCACCGTCTCGCGCGCGCAGGATTCGGTCAAGGAAAATGACCGCGCTGTCAGACTATCAAATGGCGGAAAAGTATTTTCAAAACCCCTTCCAATGTGCCAGGAGTAAGGTGCAGATCAGGAGGCAGGCAATGAAATCTCAAGCACGCGTTGTGGTTATCGGCGGCGGAATCGCCGGTTGCTCAACCCTTTACCATTTGACCCAGGAGGGGTGGAGCGATGTGGTTCTGGTGGAGCGCGATGAATTAACCTCCGGCACCACCTGGCATTCTGCGGCGCAGGTCACCAATTTCGGCATGTCGCAGGTGATGATTGGTCTCAAAAGCCATTCAATCAAACTCTACAAAGAACTGGCCGCAGATCCTGAATACCCGGTCGGATATAACTTTGGAGATGGCGGCATCCGTCTGGCCAATACGCAAGCTCATATGGACGGATACGCGCATTTCACCAGCCTGGCCAAGGGCATGGGGGTTGAGCTCGAAGTGCTGGATGCACAGGAATGCGCGCGGCGGCATCCGTTAATTTCGACCGAAAACCTAATGGGCGGCCTCTGGGATCCAAGTGATGGGCATATCGATCCGGCCCAGCTCTGCCAAGCCTTGGCACGCCGGGCCCGCGCCGCCGGGGCTGAGGTCTACCGTTTCACCTCTGTCACGGACCTGACGCAACATGCCGATGACAGCTGGACGGTGCACACGGACAAGGGCGATATTCGCGCAGAGATTGTCGTCAACGCCTGCGGGTACCGGGTCAATGAGGTTGGCGCTATGATGGGGGTGGAACATCCTGTTGCCAGCATGGAGCATCAGTATTTCATCACCGAAGACATGCCCGGCGTTATGGAAGCTGGACATCGGATCCCGCTGCTTCGCTGCCCCATTTCAGACTACTATTCACGCCAGGAAAAGAATGGCCTTTTGGTCGGGTTTTATGAACAAGATTGCAAGACCTGGGGCATGGATGGGATTGATCCAAAATTCAGCAATGATCTATGCCCAGATGATTTGGACCGGGTTATGGATGTGTTGGAAGGGGCAATTGCCCGCATGCCGGCCCTTGCAGAAGTCGGCATCAAACAGGTGGTCAACGGACCGATCACCTACACCATCGACGGCACCCCTTTGGTTGGGCCGATTCCCGGCAAGCGGAACGCCTTTTGCATCATCGGTCTACGGGCCGGGCTTGGGGAGGGCGGCGGGCATGGGTGGCTCTTGGCGCAGCAAATTGTCCATGGGGAGGCCTGTTATGACACATGGGCACTAGATCCAAGGCGTTTCACCGGCCATGCCACGCAAGAATTGACGTCCCTTTACGCCATTCAAGATTATCAGAACGAATTTCGATTTCATCTGCCCCATGAGCACCGCCAGGCAGGGCGCCCAGCCAAAACGACACCGCTGACCCCAATCTTAGAGCAGGCCGGCGCGCATTTCACTGTGGTCAACGGCTGGGAGCGCTCTGACTATTTCAAACCCACCTCAGAGTTTTTGGAAGACTATGGCTATCGGTTCACGCAGGTGCATGAGGTGGTTGCCACCGAGGTGGCACGGGTGCAAAATCATGTGGGGCTCGCGGAGGTGAACGGGTTCAATCGGATTGAGATCACCGGCTCTGGCGCGCGCGATTGGCTCGATTATATGATCTGTTCTCGTGTACCGCGCAAAATTGGAAAAGTCGGGCTTGGGTATCTTCTCAACGAATATGGCAATGTCAAAGCCGAAGCTACGATTGCCAATCTGCCCGATGGCCGCATTTGGTATGGTTCCGCCGCAGCCGCCGAATTTCATGATATGGATTGGTTAAGCCAATACCTGCCGAAAGATGGCTCTGTAGAGCTGCGCAGCCTGACCAATGACCACACGATCTTAGTCTTGGCCGGACCAAAGTCCCGCGCGGTGCTGAGCGCTTGCGCCCGAGGTGATTGGTCAGCCGCAGGTTTTCCTTGGCTTTCGGTCCGCGAAGCCCGCATTGGGCATGCGCCCGCAATTGTCATGTCGGTAAGTTTTTCCGGTGAACTGGCCTATGAGATTCATGTGCCTAATGCCTCACTTTTTGCCGCTTATTCGGCGCTGATGCAGGCTGGCGCTGCCCATGATATTGGACATTTCGGGGCACGCGCTGTCGACAGTATGCGCATGGAAAAAGGCTACCTACATTGGAAATCAGATTTGATCACTGAGTTTGATCCATATGAGACTGGGCTCGACCGCTTTGTGTGCCAGGACAAAGATTTTCTTGGAAAATCGGGGCTTGTGGCCCGAGGCGGCAAAAAGCGGCGCCAATTGCGGATGCTGGAGATTGATGCCACACATGCCAGCCCACAAGCCAGCGACAGCCTTTATGCCGGCGGGGAACTCGTCGGCTCGGTGACCTCTGCCGAATGGGGGCACCGCACGGGCAAGAATATCGCCTATGCCTTTATGCAGCCCGATATCGTCGAGGGCATCACAGTTGATATCATCGGCAAGCCCTATGCGGCCAGACTTCTGAACGGGCCAGTTTACGACCCAGACAACAGCCGGGTGAAATCTTAGAGCCGCATAAAAAACGGGCCCATAGGGCCCGTTTGATAAGGTCTTAAACTTTACCTTTCCAAGGCACCAGCCAGCCTTCAAGTTTGCGGATTCCAATGTCGATGGCAAAACCGATCACACCAATGAGGATAATCCCCACAATCACGATATCTGTCAGCTGAAACTTAGCAGCGACCATGATCATCATGCCAAGACCTTTTTCCGCCGCCACCAATTCAGCCGCCACAACCGTGCCCCAACACACGCCCATGGCCACCCGTGCGCCGGTAAAGATCTCAGGCAGGGAGTTTGGAATGATCACCTTACGCAAAATTTGCGATTTTTTGGCACCCAAGGAATAGGCCGCATGCACTTTGGCAATGGCCACACCGGACACGCCAGAGCGCGCCGCGATAGCCATGATCCAGAGCGCTGCAAGAAAGAGCAAGATCACTTTGGACGTCTCACCAATGCCGAACCAAATAATCATCAAAGGGATCAAGGCCAAGGGCGGCACCGGGCGCATAAATTCGACAATCGGATCAAACCAACCCCGCGCCCAATTGGTCAGCCCCATGGCGTAACCGAGGGGAATACCCACAAGCGCGCCAAAGATAAAACCAAGCAACACACGCTGCAAAGAGGCCCAAGTATGCTCAAGCAGGGTGAAATTGCGATACCCTTCACGATTCAGCTGTAAAAAGCGGTTCGTCGTTACTTCCGGAGCAGGCAGATAGAGCCGCGCCATGCGAAACCCGGTGGAGGGTTCGAAGAACGGTGTGCCTTTTTCGGTGAGCGCCAAGCGTCCCTCGGATAAAAGAATTTGTTCACCAGGCTCTAGGGCCTGCCCGTTGAGATGAGTCACGATAGCTCCATCAGATTTTTTAAACTCATCATTTTGGAAGACGGAGATCAGCTTGGATCCATAGCGCGGGATGACCAATGTATCGTTCTTTGCGAACCCGTCGCCGAGATCAACCTTAAGTTTTTCTGGAATTTTCCCAGCCACACCATTGGCATCTACTGTCAGCTGAATATCTTCGGGATAAACCAAAATAGAAACTGATGCGTCATCGCTGCGTCCATCCGGCAGGGTGGCAGTATAGGTAAATTCCACCATACCCTCAAACGGGCCTTTCGCCTTGAACAATGGCAAGGATGAATTGGTAAAAGCCACCCACAACGCAAAAATTGCCAGAACCGAGATCACAGAAGCAACCCGGTTCGCATTCACAGCGCTTTCATCGCCAAAAGTAACTGTTTTTAGGGACGTAAAATCAGCGCGGGTAAAAAATTGTTTTGTGGCCCAAGCTACAATCACCATACTAACCGCAAAAATCGCGATATATACGGCAAGAAGGATCAAACCAGTCATGCGCTTTCCTCCGTACGGCCCATTATTTCTTCTTCCATTTCCCAAATCATCGCCAAAATTTCCTCACGGGTTTTGGCATAATCGGGATGTTTCTTAACCGCACGCAGATCCGCGCCAACACCCATTTCCGCAAAAGGCAGGCGATATTCTTTATGAATTCGGCCAGGGCGCGGCGCCATAACCAATAAACGCTCACCCAAAAGCAACGCTTCTTCCACGGAGTGGGTAATCAAAATAATGGTTTTGCCGGTCTCTTTCCACAGATCAAGCACCAAGGACTGCATCTTTTCGCGGGTCAAAGCATCCAAAGCGCCCAAAGGCTCATCCATCAGAATCACATCTGGCTCATTGGCCAGGCAACGGGCCAAAGCCACACGTTGCTGCATGCCGCCCGAGAGCTCATAAACCGCCTTGTCTTTAAAATCCTGAAGCCCCACAACTTCCAACAAACGATCAACGATCTTGACGCTTTTGTTGCGCGGCATTTTCTTCATATCTGGTCCGAAGGAAACATTCTCCCGCACGGTCATCCATTCAAACAACGCGCCTTGCTGAAACACCATACCGCGCTCAGGCCCGGGTCCCTTGACCGCATGGGCGTTGACAACAACCTGTCCCTCTGTGGGCGCCAAGAACCCGGCCACGATATTCAGCAAAGTGGTTTTGCCACAGCCTGACGGACCAAGAACACTTAGCAGTTCTCCAGATTTTATATCTAAGGTTACGTTTTTAAGCGCTTGAACCGATCCACCATTGGGCAAATCGAAGCGCATAGAAATATTGTCAATAAGCAGGCCTGACACCTGAAGCTCCCCTCTGGCCAAAATGCTTGGCCTTCTCTTATGTTAACGGAGGATTCCCGCGGACTAATCACACAGTAAAAAGAGAGGTAGGCGATTTGAAATCGCCTACCTCATTCAAATATTACATGCCTTTAGCAGAAGCCAGAGGACCAGTATTTACATTGTCAGCATAGCTGCCTTTGGCGCTGTCGATTGAACCTGCGTTCACGAAAACATCCGCAACACCTTTCATGAAGGTCTGCGCATTGCCACCGAGCCAAGACTGAGACAATTGAGTGTCGATGCCTGGGAACACAAATGTGCTCATGGAACTTTTCGCATCTTCAACGCTCATACCTGCGTCTTGCGCAATCATGTTGGCCATGAATTCAGGCTGAGAGGTATTCCATGCGGTGTTCGCATCGGCAGTCACGGCCAAGAATTTCGCCACAACATCGGCATTTTCAGCGACAAAACCGGAGGGTGCTGTGGTCACATCAAAGACCAAAATACCCAGCTCAGTTTTTTCCGCACCTGTCAGCAATACATTGCCAGATTCTTTCATGCGGCGCAGCGCACCGCCCCAACCACAAGCCATGTCGACAGCGCCTTGAGCCAAGGCCGCTTGGCCTTCAGCGGGTGCCATGTCCACAACTGTCACGCTGTCCAAGGATACACCAAAGTGCTCCATTTGCTTCAAGAAACCATAATGCGCCGCTGTGCCCAATGGCACGGCAACTTTCTTGCCAGCCAATTCGCCCGCGGAGTTTTTATCAATTTCCAAACCGGACGCGACCACACAGTTGTCGTTGTCCGCATAGGACACAGCCACGTCAACGATTTGCAAATCTTGACCTGCTGATGTTGCGACTACGAAAGGTGGAACACCCTGAGACACGGAGATATCAATGTCACCGGATGCCATGGCTGCGGACATTGCTGTGCCTGTGTCGAAAGAAACCCAGTTTACCTTCATGCCCAAAGCAGCGTCATAGGCGCCAGAAACTTTTGCCGCTTGGAATGGCATTGGCCACTCTAGAAAATAAGCGACGTTCAACTCGCCGTGGCCGCCGGCAAATGCAGCGGAGCCGGACACCAAAGTTAACCCAGCAACAGCACTCTTCAATGCAGTTTTCAATTTCATATTGTTTTCTCCCAGTTGCGCTGGCGCTTGATGGCCAACTTGTTTCCTTCATTCAACCTCGCCAGAATGAGACCGGCTTGCACGGTCAAAATGGCGAAATTCAGGAGTATACCGAACCATAAAATACAAGCCGCGCAAAGCATATTCTTGATTTTTTTATGTGATATTGCGATATCACTTAAAATATTCAGAGAAATATTCGCTCAGACTTGCACAGCTTTTATTTAGGTCTCTCCCAATTTCACAACGAGCCGCTGCTGATCTTCACGCCAGCACGACGGCATCATCCGCGCAACACTGCAAACAGTCGTCGCATCCAGCAAGCAGAAATGTTTTTTGGACATACAAAGGATATATATCTGGACCTATTTTTGGCATAGCTTTTCTGCGCTGATAGCTGTCAACGTAAATCGATCGAATTCAACCATTCCAAAATATCTGAACAAGGAGCATGGCCTATGGACGGCAATCTGCAAAATGATTTGAGTGAAGTTGTCGCCAACGACAAAGCACATGTTTGGCATCACCTGATTCAACATAAAATGTTTGAAACTGCGGACCCTAACATCATTGTTGAGGGCAAAGGCATGCGGGTTTGGAACCAAGTGGGCAAAGAACATCTCGATGCTGTCTCAGGCGGCGTTTGGACCGTCAATGTTGGCTACGGCCGTGAAAGCATCGCAGACGCAGTACGCGATCAATTGGTAAAAATGAATTTTTTTGCCGGAGCCGCTGGCTCTATCCCTGCGGCCAATTTTTCCAAAGCGGTTAATCGAAAAAATGCCTGGCATGAGCCGGGCCTATTTCTCGAACTCCGGCTCGGAAGCCAATGAAAAAGGCTTCAAAATGATCCGACAGATCGCGCATAAAAAATATGGCGGCAAGAAGAATAAAATTCTGTACCGCGAGCGCGACTATCATGGCACCACGATTGCGACTTTGGCTGCCGGCGGCCAGCATGAGCGCAGCGCGCAATATGGCCCCTTCCCCGACGGTTTCATTTCCGTGCCGCATTGCCTTGAATATCGCGAAGCGGCACAAGACAACCTTGGACAAGGCGAAAGCTACGGGTTGCGCGCCGCAAATGCGATTGAAGATGTCATCCTGCGCGAAGGTCCGGACACCGTTGGCGGCTTGATCCTTGAACCTATCACAGCAGGTGGTGGCGTTATTGTCCCCCCCGAAGGCTACTGGCCACGCGTGCAGGAAATCTGCAAAAAATATAATGTTTTACTGATGATAGACGAAGTCGTTTGCGGCCTTGGGCGCACTGGCACCTGGTTTGGGTATCAACATTACGACATCCAGCCAGATATTGTCACAATGGCAAAGGGCGTCGCCTCCGGCTATGCGGCCATCTCATTGACCGTCACCACTGAAGAGGTGTTCGAGCAATTCAAAGACGCCAGCGATCACATGGGATACTTCCGTGATATCTCCACTTTCGGCGGCTGCACTGCAGGTCCGGCGGCAGCGCTGGAAAATATGCGTATCATTGAGGAGGAAAACCTTCTTGAAAATTGTAAAGCCCGCGGTGCGCAGTTGATTGCAAATCTCGAAGCCTTGGCTGAGAAACACAGCATCATTGGCGATGTCCGTGGCAAAGGCTTGTTCTGCGGTGCCGAGCTGGTGGCCGACCGCGAAACCCGCGAACCAGCACCGGAAGCAAAGGTGCAGGCGGTGGTCAAAGATTGCATGGCGCAGGGTGTCATCATCGGCGCAACGAACCGCTCCTTGCCAGGTTTCAACAACACGCTTTGCCTGTCACCGGCTCTGATTTGTACGGCGGAAGATATCGATCTCATCACCGATGCCATAGATCAGGCCCTGACCCGCGTATTCGGCTAATCCTACGAGAACCCGATGAGAAAGGCAGGGTTCGCCCTGCCTTTTTTATGCGCCACCGCATGTGCCCCGGCGCGCCACAACCACTTGGCCTTGCGCTCTGGCAGAAAACTCGGCATCAATAGATCCAAAATTCACATAGGCTTAGGTCCAAAATGGCGATTTCTGAAGAGACGTTCTTTTTACCGCCCGATTCGGAAGGCACGCTGCAGAACCAAATCCAACAGCTGGTCGCCGAAGCGATTCTAAGTGGACGGTTTCGGGCCGGAGAGAAAATGCCCTCAAGCCGAAAATTGGCAGCCCATTTGGGGGTGAGTCGGATCACCGTGACCCTCGCCTATACCGAACTTCTGGCAGATGACTATCTCACAAGCCGCGGTCGCTCCGGTTATTATATCAGCTCAAATGCACCGCAGCCGCCGAAATTTCCCATCATGCCTCGTGAAGACAAAGTCGATTGGGTTCGCGCCATTGGTCAAAAATTTTCCGGCGGGGTGACACTGATGAAACCCTCCGATTGGGGCAGTTACAAATATCCCTTCATCTACGGTCAAGCCGATGAAACTCTGTTTGATCGGTCGAATTGGCGGCTCTGTGCACTTCAAGCTTTGGGCTCAAAAGACTACGATGCGCTGACCAGTGATTACTTCGATCGGGATGATCCAAAGTTGATCGAATTTATCCTGCGCCACACGCTGCCGCGGCGGGGAATCAGAGCAGAGCCAGATGAGGTTTTGGTCACCATGGGGGCGCAAAATGCGCTTTGGTTGACCGCGAATGTCCTGCTGAACCAAAGGCGAACAGCTGCATTGGAAAACCCCTGCTACCCATCCTTGCGCGATATTTTAACCCAATCACGCTGCCAAGTTGCCAGCGTTGAGGTGGATGCGGGAGGTTTGCGGCCAGACGCCTTGCCGTCTAATGTCGATGTGGTTTTCACCACCCCTTCCCACCAATGCCCGACCGCCACCACAATGCCACTGGAGCGCCGCCGAACAGCTTCTGGCGCGCGCGGCAGAGCAAGATTTCTTGATTGTTGAGGACGACTATGAGTTTGAGATGTCCTTTCTTAAGGCCCCGTCTCCAGCGCTGAAATCTTTGGACCGTGAGGGGCGGGTGATCTATGTTGGCAGCTTCTCTAAATCGCTGTTTCCCGGGTTGCGGCTTGGCTATCTGGTCGGGTCCAAGCCATTTGTTCGCGAGGCACGGGCGCTGCGCTCAACAGTGTTGCGTCATCCGCCCGGCCATATTCAACGCACGGCGGCCTATTTTCTATCGCTTGGTCATTACGACGCGCTGATCCGCCGGATGGGCGCTGAATTTCATGCGCGGCGCTTGGCTATGGAGGAGGCATTCTCCCAAAATGGCCTTACCGTCGCTGGGCAAGGCGCCTTTGGCGGCAGCTCCTTTTGGATGCGTGCCCCGGCACAGGTTGACACGGAGCAGGTTGCCGAGAGGCTGCGCAGCAAAGGCGTGTTGATCGAACCAGGTCGGCCGTTTTTTACCCAACAAGATGCGCCAAAGAATTATTATCGCTTGGCCTACAGCTCGCTTCCCGTTCGGAAAATTGCAGAAGGCGTGGCGCTTATTGCCAGCGAGATGCGCCCGTGATGCAAGCGGCCTTAGCAGCCTTAGCGCTGCCGCCGGATCACCTTGCATTGCTCGGTCTGATTTGCTTAATTGCCGGGCTGGTGCGCGGCTTTTCGGGCTTTGCACTGTCCGCCATGGTCATGGCATCCGGCGCCTTGATCCTGCCGCCTGTCCAACTGATCCCCGTCTGTTGGTGGCTTGAGATGACCGCCTCGCTTTTCATGCTGCGCGGCGGCTGGCGGGAGGCCAATCGCAAGGTTGCGCTGGGTCTGGCCATTGGGTCAACCATTGGCGTGCCTTTTGGCCTGGCCCTTACAACGCAGGTGGATGTGGAAACCTCAAAGCTGATCGCGCTGGCGGTCATCGCCAGTCTCGCCGCCCTGCAACTTGCCCGGGTGCAATTGCGCTTTTTGGCGAGCAACTGGGGGCTTTACGGATCGGGCTGGATGGCCGGCGTGGCCACGGGCCTGGCGAGTGTTGGCGGCATGGTTGTGGCGCTTTACGTCTTAGCGC
>CALSQF010000009.1 GCA_943788425.1 uncultured Planktomarina sp. | reverse complement strand
CCGAGGAGGATTCGAACCCCCGACCCCCTGATTCGTAGTCAGGTACTCTATCCAGCTGAGCTATCGGTCCACTAGTCGCGGAGATAGCGGGAGGTGGGCGGGGATGCAAGGGTATTATTTCTAAAACTTCAGATGTTGGCTTTTGGCAACTTGATGACAAATATACTGCCCTGCGCCTCTGATTTTTCCAAGCTCAAATGACCGCCGTGGCCGCGGATCAACTCGACGCTAATGGCAAGGCCCAGACCAGAGCCACCCTTGGTTGTAACGCCCTGAAAAGCGGTAAACAGATTGTTTTTGCCCGCTCCGGCAGACCTGGACCGCTGTCTTTCACTTTGATTCACCAATGCCCCTGCCCCTCTGCCCCTCTGCCGCACTCAAAACAATTTGCCCCTGCCCTGATACAGTCTCTACGGCCTGACAGGCATTGCGGCATAGGTTTGAAATCACTCGGTAGAGTTGCGCAGGATCGGCCCAGAGCTGCAGATCTTCGGCGACAGAATGCGTGAATATGATTTTTACCCTCGCTGGCCAGTTGCTCGGCCTCTACCACATCCATAAATAGGCGCGACACTTGCAGCCACTCGAGCTGAGGCGCCGACTCCTCAGCGCGCCCGAAGCCCAATGTCGTTTCGCACAGATGGACGGCCCGAGAAATCTAGCGAACAAGTTTTGGCGCTAATCGTGCAACCGTAAGGTCTTGGCTGGCTTCAATGCGATCGTTAAACAATTGCGCCGAGCTCAGGATATTGCGTAGGTCATGACTAATTTTTGCCACAGCGCTGCCCAATTGTGCCAATCACTCTTTTTGCTTCAAAGCCGCTGTCAATTCAATTTGCATGGATTTCATCGCCTCTTGCGCTTCGCGCATCCTCCAGTGCGTTGGCGTAGGACTGTATATGCGAATCCACGTGGCGCATCGGCAGGAACAGGGCCTCCCGCACAGCCCAAAACAGCAGGACCGCTGTCAGGGCAGAAATGGCCGCCGACACCCAAAGCACTTGACTGGCATAGGCCACAAGCGCCTCATTGAGCCCCCGAGTGGACATGGTAATCTCAATCAAAAGCTCGGCCTGTCGCATCGGGTCCCCTAGCAAGCGAATGACTTGATCACTGAGATCAAACAGGGCGGCCAAACCATCAACCACCAAGTCATAGACAGTGGGATGCCGCAAATCAAAAGAGGAGACAACCGGCGCAGGAATCGGAAAAGACAGCACAAGCTGGCGCACCTCATTGCGCCGCAACACCACGTTATAGACTTCAGCTATTTCTAAAAGCTCCGCCTCCAGATCCGAAGAAATCCGATCTTCCGCCTCAAGCGCCAAGGATGCGATTTGGGCGCGCTCCAGGCTTGCTCGCAAATAATCTAGTCAGAAACGCGCAACCGATGGCACGAAAATCAGAATCTCTGCCATTACCACAAAAAGCACTGTAACAATAACGAACCGTCCTGAAAGCGTTTGAAACATGCTAATGTGACCTGATCCTTTAAGGAATAAATCGCTGAACCAGACCAACCAACCACCGGATGAACCGGCTTTCAAATAGTCTTGGCGAAAAATAGGCACCTGCAACCCTTTTGTTGATCTCCCCCATCGTGGGATAGGGCAGGACCATGGCGGCGATGGCGGAAATTTTCAAATTGTTGGCCAGAGCCATAGCCCAGATCCCAATCAGCTCTCCTGCTCCGGCACCGACGATAGACGCTCCAACGGGTCGTCCTTTGACCACCATGACTTTGATCATACCGGTGGTCGTGCCGGTGGCAATGGCCCGGTCGCTGCCATCAAAATCAACCCGGACAACTTCCAATCGCGCGCCATATCGTGCCCGTGCCTGCGCTTCGGTCAGCCCCACTTGGGCAAGTTCGGGATCAGTATAGGTCGCCCAGGGAATGTGGTTCTTCTTCGCCTTGGCCGGCAGACCAAAGAGCATTGAGCGGATCACAACACCAGCATGATAACCCGCCACATGGGTGAATTGCAGACCGCCTGCCACATCGCCGATCACGTAGACTCTTCGATTGCTCGTGCGCAGGCCCGCATCAACCTTTATCCCGCTTCGGTCGTAGTCAATTCCGGCAGCCTCCAGATTGAGCCGCTCTGTATTGACCTTGCGGCCCACGGCCAACAAAAGATGCGTCCCGTGAAACTCACCCTGTGTTGTGGACACCGTGATATCACCACCCCTGCCTGACACGCTTTGCGCCAAAGCCTCCTCGACAATCTCAATGCCTTCATCGCGCAGCTTCTGCACGAGGATCGCAGACAATTCGGGATCATCCTTGGCAAAGACGTTTTGCCCTTCGATCACAGTCACCTCAGAGCCGAGACGGCGGTGCGCCTGAGCCATCTCCATGCCAATCGGTCCGCCACCAATAATCAAGAGATGATCAGGCCGCTCGCGCAACTCGAATATTGTTTCATTTGTATAGTGAGGCAGATCGTTCAAACCTGGGATGGGCGGCACGAAGGGGCCAGAGCCGGTGGCGATTACAATTCGGCGCGCGGTGACCACCCAATCTCCGGCTTGGACCTCTGTGGGGGATATAAAACGGCCAAAAGCTTCAATCACATTCACGCCCAGACCCTCAAACCGCGCCACGCTGTCATGCGGCGCGATTTGGCCAATGACCGAGGCCACGAAGTCTTTCGCCTCGCCATAATTGATGGTCGCCTGACCAGGCCCAACACCCATGGCGGCATTGCCGCCTTGCGCATGAGCCACAGATGCAGCAGCCAATAGCGCCTTTGACGGCACGCAGCCATAATTGAGGCAATCGCCCCCCATTTTGTGACCCTCCAGCAATACAACGCGCACACCCATCTGCACCGCACCCGCCGCAACAGAAAGGCCGCCCGAGCCACCGCCAATCACCAAAATATCTGTATCTATCCGCTCCATGCTCAAATTCCCTTCTTGCCGCGTAAGACCTTCAGCAAGACCGGCAAGGCCGAGAGCACGCAAAGCCCCAAAATCGGCAAAATAATTTGCGGCTCCCACACAACCGCAAGATCCGGTGTCTGCCCGCGCTCAAAGATGTCGCCCAGCCCCGCGCCAATGGAGGTGAACACCAAAGCCCCCGGGAAAATGCCAAGGAAAGTTGAAATAACAAAGCGGCGCAGGGGCACATCTAGAAAACTTGGCACCAGATTGGCCAAAAAGAACGGCACCCCTGGAACCAAGCGGATGAGAAATAGCATGGACCATTGGTTTTCATCCACCCCGTCCTTAATCTTTTTGACCAAACCTTCGGAATTTTCCAAAGTGGCGGCAAGATTTGCGCCGAATCCCCAACGCGCCGCCAAGAAAATTGCGCTCGCTCCCAAAGTCGCCCCCACCATATTGTAAAACACTCCCGGAAAGGTCGCGAATAAAAACCCGCCGGTCAGGGACAGAAGCAAGCCTCCCGGCACTGAAAAGGCTACGAACAACGTATAGGCAAGAATGAAGACCACAACCGCCACCAGGTAATTGGCATCCCGAAATTCAGTCAAAATTGCTCGGTGCTCTCGCAGGTTGCCAAAGCTTAAGTACCCTTGTAAAGAATAGGATACCGATACCACAAAAACCAACAATAAGATCGCGACGCGATAATGCCCCAATAGGCGAAATACCGATGGCAAGAATGCCTGCATTATCAAAATCCCCACATATTTGTATGTCCCTACACATGCCTGGCAAAAAAGAATTTTCCTACCCCACCTCACGCGACATTGATCAGAATCACGAAAATGTTTCAGTGATTATAAATATTCTAAAAGAATTTTGCCGAAAATAACGCATTGTCTGTTTGACTCGCGGACGTTGAGGCCCTAAAGGCTGGGTCCTGAGATAAATGGCTTAGCAGTTGAGCTGAACCAACCGGAGATTTCGCGATGAAACGCACATTCCAACCATCGAACCTCGTTCGCAAACGCCGCCACGGCTTCCGTGCACGTATGGCCACAAAAGCTGGCCGCAAAATTCTGAATGCACGCCGCGCTCGTGGCCGGAAATCATTGAGCGCATAAGCGCCCGATCAGTGATGTCTGAACTTAGTACCGATAAGTCCGGCGATCATGGGTCGTCGGACTTATTGGTTTTGGAACGTTTGAAACACCGCGAAGACTTTTTGAGACTGGCCCATGCCAAAAGGGTCCATTCCACAAGTTTTGTACTTCAGGCGCGTGACAGGGGCGATGCGCAAGCGCTGCGCGTGGGCTTCACCTGTTCCAAAAAGGTCGGCAATGCGGTGGCACGCAACCGTGCCAAACGCCGGCTGCGCGAAATAGCCCAGCTGATTTTGCCACGGTTTGGCCAGGTCGGCCACGATTATGTGCTCATTGGCCGTGCCAATGTCACCGCCTCCACCAAATTCACTGCGCTGCAAGAAGAGCTTTTAGCCTCCTTGCGAAAATTGCAAGCCAAGCAATGACGATCTTCGCCCATATCCTCGCTCTCCCCGTGCGGTTTTACCGGCTGTTTTTCAGCCCATGGGTGGGGTTCAATTGCAGGTATCAACCCACCTGCTCAGCCTATGCGCTTGAGGCACTCGAAAAGCACGGCGCGTTCAAAGGCTTTGCGTTGATCGTCCGGCGCTTGGGGCGGTGCCACCCTTTTGGCGGCGATGGCTACGACCCGGTGCCGGGCAAACACCCTCCTAAATCGTGACCAGAAACCCACAGGGGCAGTGTAATTGAACCAAATGGCTTGTACTAATTTGATGACTGCACTTCTTTGTCGTCACGCAACTTTCTGAAAGGAAAATTAAAATAATGACAATTTTTAATTGCGCCTCTCGAGCTGTGTGCTGTGGCGATCAAGGCGCTGCCTCCTAGCGCATCTGTCACCCGGCATCTTTTGCCCGATGCCCTGCCCAAACTTTAGGCCCAAACCCTCATAACTCCATCCAATTTACAAGCCTCCAGCCCCAGACCACAGCTGTCAATTTTATAGCATTAAGCGAGATTTTTGCCCGTTCAGAATACATATCATGACACTGATTGAACGCAACCGTCTCATGGCCCATATACAAGACTTGATCAAAGACAACGGAACTTTTCGGGTCTTGGGCCAAATTCTCAAACTCAAATTAATGCGGCGTAAAACCAAGCGCGCCACCCGCTTGCCGATGAACCCGCATATCCGCCGGGATATTGGGTTGCCACCTGCGCATAAACCGCCCGATCCGCTCAAATTCCTTTTATAAACTGGCCGGTCAACGAGCAATTGCAACCGATCAACGGCTTGGGCATAAGGAGCGCATGTTAGATGACGATACAGAAATTCATCCCCTCTTTGAGGGAGCGCCCAAAACCACTGAGTTCAAAAAGCTCCGCAAGCGCTTGCTGCGCAATACCCGCGAAGCCATCGAACACTATGGAATGATAGAGCCAGGGGCGCGATGGTTGGTCTGCCTATCGGGAGGTAAAGACAGCTATACGCTCCTGGCGGTGCTCTATGAGTTGAAATGGCGCGGCTTGCTGCCAATTGATTTGATTGCCTGCAATCTCGATCAGGGTCAGCCAGGCTTTCCAGCAACGGTGTTGCCTGAGTTCCTTGAACGCATGCAGGTGCTGCATCGCATTGAATACCGCGATACCTATTCCGTGGTCATGGACAAAACGCCAGCCGGGCGCACCTTTTGCGCGCTATGCTCCCGGTTGCGGCGCGCCAACTTATACCGTATCGCCCGCGAGGAAGGCTGCTCCGCCGTGGTTTTGGGTCACCACCGCGATGATATTTTAGAAACATTTTTCATGAACCTGTTCCATGGCGGTCGATTGGCCACAATGCCGCCCAAGCTGGTCAATAAAGATAAAGACCTGTTTTTATACCGTCCCCTTGCGCATGTGGCTGAGCAAGATTGCGAAGCTTTTGCTAAAGCGATGAATTACCCAATCATTCCCTGTGATCTCTGCGGCAGCCAAGATGGGTTGCAGCGTCAGCAGGTAAAGTCAATTTTAGATGGCTGGGAGGCCAATCATCCCGGGCGGCGCAATGTGCTGTTTCGCGCCTTGACCAATGCCCGCCCCTCCCATCTGCTTGATAGCAAGTTGTTTGATTTCCTCGGCCTGGCGCTTGAGACGCGCGACGAGTGAAATTCTCCCGCCGATTAAGCCAAACCTTACGATTTGTCCGCTAACTGTCCTGACGACAGTGAGGACGACCCGTGATTGCTTTGCAAAACCCCACCGCTGGCAGATTGTACAATGGCCTATTGTGGCCCCTTGGCGCGGGTCTTCGCGCCAGAGGCCGGCCTTTGGGCCGCGATCCTATGTGCCACGATGACTGCGGTCTTGCTTCGGGCTGAGGCCACCCGAGCATCGGCCATCATCCCGCCGAGCCTCCCCACCAAAGCCAAAGACCATTTTACCATCACGCAAGACCTTAAATAAGCCTTCGACAACCAGGAAATTCGATCCTGTTTTCGACCACAAGTAAGCCTCAGCGATGGCCAGATCACCGGCATGGAAGCATTGACACGCTGACACCATCCAAGTCATGGCGTGGTTGCGCCGCTAAAGTTTTTATCCTCAGTCGCTGAAGCGCAACTCTGGCAAAAATTGACAGATAAGATACTGCACGACGTCCTAAGCGCCATGCGCGACATGGAAGACGCTGGAATTTTCGCCGTCCATGTCGGCGTCAATTTCGCACAAGCAGATCTAGAGCATCCGCATCTGGTCAACCGAATTCTATGGGCGCTGGACCAATACGATCTACACCCAAACCGGCTCTCAATTGAGGTGCTTGCAAATGTTGCGGTTCAAGACGCGGCATCGCCCGTGCGCCACTCGGTCAATTCTTTGGCCAAACTCGGATGTAACGTTGATCTTGATGACTTTGGTACCGCGCAAAATCCGTGCGATTCCCTGTGTCAATTGGACATCAACCGAATGAAAATAGATCGCTCCTTTATTTTCGACATCGATCGGGAC
The DNA here is from genome assembly GCA_943788425.1 of uncultured Planktomarina sp. Taxonomy (GTDB): domain Bacteria; phylum Pseudomonadota; class Alphaproteobacteria; order Rhodobacterales; family Rhodobacteraceae; genus Planktomarina. The sequence goes on along the minus strand of CALSQF010000009.1, from coordinate 21,400 downwards.
CCCAAAAAGTAAGACATGCTGGCGGCTGTCGCCTTATTGGCCCAACTCCTTAATCTTGACACCATAGCAGAGGGAATTGAAGCCGATGCGGAGCTGCGTGTCGTGCAAAAACTTGGCTGCGGCCACGGGCAGGGCTACGGAATCGGCAGACCTATGCCCCTTGAACAATTGCAAAATTGGGCTTTGCAATACCAACAACCGCCCCACCCACATGCATCACCTGCAAAATTGGCATAAAGGGCGCTAAAAGCCCAGAAATCCCCGAATCTACTTGACCTTTTGCCTTGCCAGCGGTTGAACCCCATGTAACCCAATATCGGGCAAATGACGCATGGTGAGCTCAAATGGACGATCAAAATAAAAACCTTCTCTTGGCCACGGGCCTTAGCTTTGCAGTGATGCTGGCCTGGTTCGCAATTGCGCCGCCACAAACTGCGCCACCACCAGAGCAGGCCCAAAGTGAAACCGCGTCGGTTGCAGCAACCGCCACCGGCACCGCCGAGGTGAGCACAAATATGGGCACTGGCAGCGCGCAGGCCGTCGCCAGTGCCAAACGCATCACGATCAGCACGCCGCGCCTCGAAGGCTCCCTATCGCTTCTTGCCGGGCGAATTGATGATTTGCGCCTGAAAGATTACACCGAAACCATACAGGAAGGATCCGAAATCGTGACGCTTCTGTCACCGGAAGGCTCCGACAACGCTTATTACGGCATTAATGGTTGGGCCGCCGCCTCTGGCGTTGATCCGGCCGACGTACCGGGGCCGACTACACTTTGGTCCTCCAATTCGACCCAGTTGACCCCCACCTCCCCCGTCACACTGACCTGGAACAATGGAAAAGGCCTGGCCTTTCAGCGCGTAATATCACTCGATGAAAATTTTATGTTCTCAGTTGAGCAAACGGTGCAAAACGACGGCGCAACCCCGGTTGCACTGGCTCCCTATGCCCAAATTGCCCGCCACGGCGAGCCACCCAACCTGAAAGGCTTTTTCATTTTGCACGAAGGCATGGTGCGCATGTCCGACGGTGAATTGAACGAAACCAAATATGGCAATATGCCGGAATTCGATATCAACCCCAAAGAACGCGCGCCGGCCGATGTTGTGCAAGTCGCCGAAGGCGGATGGATCGGATTCACGGATCATTATTGGATGACCACAATTGTGCCACAGGGCGCGTTCAAATCCGTTGCCAAATATGACATCAACAACGACGTCTATTTGACCGAAGCCGTGCAGCCAACACAGACCATCGAAGCGGGCGCCTCAACCACAGTCACATCGCAGTTCTTCGCAGGCGCGAAGGAATGGGAAGTGATCCGCAGCTACCAAAACGACAAGGGTGTGGATCGCTTCGTCGACAGTATCGACTGGGGTTGGTTCTATTTCTTGACCAAACCCATATTCTGGCTGCTGCATACGATGAACGGATTCATAGGCAATATGGGCTGGTCGATCATCGGCTTGACTCTGGTGATCAAAGCACTGCTTTTGCCCCTGGCCTATAAATCCTATGTCTCTATGGCTCGGATGAAAGAGCTTCAGCCAGAAATGGAAAAGCTCAAAGAGCGCGCTGGGGACGACCGGCAAAAAATGCAGCAGGGTATGATGGAGCTTTACAAGAAAAATAAGGTCAACCCCGCTGCCGGCTGCCTGCCCATCTTGCCGCAGATCCCAATTTTCTTTTCCTTATATAAAGTGATCTTCGTGACGCTGGAGCTGCGCCACGCCAGCTGGTTCGGTCCATTTCAAGATCTTTCCGCACCCGATCCAACTTCGATAATCAACCTGTTCGGCCTCCTACCTTGGGGCGCGCCAGAGCCCGGATCTATCGTGGCCTTGATCTTAATTGGTATCTTGCCACTTCTTCTGGGCATTTCCATGTGGATGCAGCAAAAACTCAATCCCGCACCAACAGATCCAACACAGGCGATGATCTTCGCCTGGATGCCTTGGGTGTTTATGTTCATGCTGGGCGGCTTCGCTTCCGGGCTCGTGGTCTACTGGATTGCCAACAACACGATCACTTTCATTCAGCAATATTCGATCATGCGTAGCCAAGGGGTCAAACCAGATATCTTTGGCAATATCACCAACAGCTTCAAACGACCGAAAAAGAAGAGCTGATATGCCGCGCGTTACGGAAATATTCCGCCATCCGCTGAAATCTCATGGGCGTGAGGCCTTAAAACAGGTGACATTGTCTCAGGGTGCGGCCATGCCATGGGATCGTCGCTGGGCGGTGGCCCATGAGGCATCCAAGGCCGATGGCAGCGGATGGGCATCCTGTGCCAATTTTTCTCGCGGCTCAAAAGCACCCCTCCTTGTGGCCATCACTGCGCGGCTCAATGAGACGGATCAAAGCCTCACCCTATCGCATCCAAATCGCAAAGATTTCACCTTTCAACCCGATGATGAGCGGCAGCTTTCAGGGTTTCTTGCTTGGGTGAAACCCTTGATGCCTGCAGAACGCGCGCAGTCAGCGCGCATATTGCACCTTCCCGAGCGCGGCTTTACAGATACCGACTTTCCCTCCATCAGCATCAACAGCCATGCTTCCTTGCGCGCTCTTTCCAAGCACATGGGCCAACCGCTTTCGCCGCTTCGCTGGCGCGGCAATCTTTGGATTGATGGGCTTGAACCCTGGGTTGAGCACAGCTGGGTCGCGCAAAGGTTTCGCATTGGCAGCGTGGTATTTGAAGGCGTGGAGCCAATTGTGCGCTGCCTGGCCACGACCGCCAATCCAGACACAGGCCTGCGTGATGCCGATACGCTCGGCGCTCTGAATGCGCTTTGCGGTCATCAGGACTTCGGCCTGTATGCCCGCGTGATTGAACCGGGCACACTCTCACTCGATGACACGTTGGAGCTGTTATGATCCTACCTTTCCCGATCGCGGAACCTGAAAGCGAAGCGGCCGCCGAGTTGGGGCGCAAATTGTTTTCCGGTCCAGTGGACTTTCTCAAAGGCGTGGTTGCCATGGATGGCCTGCCCGATGCCGATCGCGCCGAGGTCTGCTTTGCCGGGCGTTCAAATGTGGGTAAATCCAGCTTAATCAATGCGCTGACCAATCGCAAAGGTCTGGCCCGCGCCTCCAACACCCCCGGGCGCACCCAAGAGATTAATTTCTTCGAACTGGGCGCGGCGCGCTATTTGGTCGATCTGCCCGGGTATGGCTACGCCAATGCGCCGCTCGCAGTTGTCGAAAAATGGCAACGCCTTCTAAAGAACTACCTCTCTGGCCGCCCGAACCTGCGCCGGGCCTTTGTATTGATCGACAGCCGCCACGGCATCAAACCGGTTGATGAAGAGATCATGCAGCTGATGAACAGATCGGCCCTGACCTTTCAGGTGGTCATGACCAAAGCCGATAAGATCAAAGACCACGAACGAGATCGAGTGTTGGAGCAAGTACGCGGGAAGTTGGCCAAACACCCTGCTGCCTTCCCAGAACTGATTATGACGAGTTCAGAAAAAGGCGATGGCATCGCCACATTGCGCGCCGTGATCTCCAGCTTAGAGTAGTTGCGCCTCTATAAAACACTCTTGGCAGCACTGCTTGAATTCACTACGCTTACATTAGCCGGTTCAGAAAGATCACCCCATGAAAAGCGAATGGTTAACCACCGCCAGCACTTTGTCAAAAGCCTTGCCGTATCTGCAGCGCTATGACGGCGCAACAGTGGTGATAAAATTTGGCGGCCATGCCATGGGCAGTGATGCGGCCATGGAGTCCTTTGCGCGTGATGTTGTTTTGATGCAGCAGGTGGGGGTAAACCCGGTGATCGTGCACGGCGGCGGGCCGATGATAAATGAAATGCTCAAGCGCCTGGATATACAATCCCACTTCGTCGACGGCAAACGTGTCACGGATGCGGCGACGATGGAAGTTGTTGAAATGGTCCTTTCAGGTCGCGTTAACAAACGGATCGTGCAGGCTATTAACGCGCAGGGTGGACGCGCCGTTGGCCTATCGGGCAAGGACGCCAGCTTGATGACCTGCGATGTTGCGGATCCGAAGTTAGGTCTGGTCGGCAAACCGCGGGATATTGATCCAACTGTTCTAAATACACTTTTTGACGCGGATATGATTCCGGTCATTGCCCCGCTGGGCGCAGGCGATGCTGGAGAGACCTTCAACATAAATGGCGACACAGTTGCCGGCTCCATTGCCGCAGCACTTAAGGCAGACAGGCTTTTGCTTTTGACCGATGTGTCAGGTGTGAAAAATGCCGATGGCGACGTGCTGACAGAACTGTCGCCAGACAATATCAAAGATTTGACCGCAAATGGTGTGATTGCAGGAGGCATGATCCCCAAAACCGAAACCGCGCTGGAAGCGATTTCTGGCGGTGTGCGAGCAGTGGTGATTATCGACGGGCGCGCGCCAAATGCCTGTCTTTTAGAATTGTTCACGGATCACGGGGCAGGATCGTTGATCCGATCTCCAGACGCCCCCAAAAGATCATAGGGAAGCGCGCGCAGATGTCCCAAGACGCCCTATTGCGCCTCGCCATATTTCTAGGCCTCTTCGCCATTTTAGCAGGCATCGAGCATTTGGCCCCCCGCCGCCCTCGACCGCAAAAAACTCGGCGCTGGATCACAAATTGGGTCTTTGTCGTGGTCGATACGCTCACCCTGCGGGCTTTGGCGATATTTCTCCCATTCGCCGCAGTTTTGGCCGCCGCGGATGCCAGCGCCAGGGGCTGGGGCCTACTCAACCTTATCGCCCTGCCCAGCTGGATAGAGTTGATTGTGGTCATCCTGATGATGGATTTTGCGATATGGGTGCAGCATTTGCTGAGCCATAAAATCCCGTTGCTCTGGCGCATCCACCGCGTGCATCACTCTGATATTGAATTTGATGTCACCACAGCGATCCGCTTTCATCCGGTAGAAATTGCCTTGTCCATGGGATTTAAGATTGGCTTGGTATATCTGCTTGGCCCCGCGGCCTGGACCGTGCTGGTATTTGAAGTTTTGCTCAATGGATCGGCCATGTTTAATCATGCCAATATCGCATTGCCGCAGAAACTGGATCGGGTCATGCGCAGTGTTTTGGTCACCCCTGACATGCACCGCATTCACCATTCGGTGCATCGCTTTGAACACGATAGCAACTACGGATTTGCCCTATCGTGGTGGGACCGCTTGTTTGGTACCTATACCCAAAGCCCACAAGACGGGCATCGACAGATGAAAATTGGCCTGCAATGGCAAGATCTACGCCCCACGCGCCTGATCTGGTCCCTGGCTCTGCCATTCTTGCACAAATGACATATGGCGAACTTCTTTACAGGGTTCAGGCGGAACATCTGACCATTTTTGGAACTCTGCTCGGCGCACGCGGCACCATCCTATTGCTCGGTCCACATGAGCCGGGGTTTTGGCCTGCGCTCTGTGACAGTCCCGAATGGCGAGATGGCGCAGCGGATCCCGTAGACCGCTGGTCACGACGCGTGATCACAGGGCTGGCAGACGGGCTTGAAGCGCGGGTGCATTTTCCTTTTGGAGCAGAGCAAGCCCCGTTTCTCACCTGGGCCATGGCCAGTGACCGCGCCTGGATCAGCCCCGTGGGCATGCTGGTGCAAGCCAACGCTGGGCTTATGGTCTCCTATCGCGGCGCTTTGGAATTGGATTGGGAAATCCAGACGCCTGAAGCGCCAACATATCCCTGTGCCAGCTGTGCCGCGCCTTGCACGACCGCCTGCCCAGTTGGCGCGCTACAGGGCAAGCAATATGCTGTTGAGGCTTGCAGATCCTATGTGCAGTCGGATCCATTGCAACGCTGCCTCACGACGGGCTGTCTGGCCCGGCGCGCCTGTCCAATCAGTCAAGCCTATGAGCGCGACGCGGCACAATCGGCCTATCACATGCGGGAGTTTTTAAATTGAAGCTCATATTGATACGCCATACCCATGCCGAATGTGCCCCCGGACAGGACGATCACGCCCGCGCACTCAGTGTAAGGGGTCAAGATGAGGCTCGCCGGTTAGGCTCTTGGCTCAAAAAATCAGGTCATTTGCCACGTCATGCATTGGTCTCAGATGCCAAACGCACACGCCAGAGCTTTGCAGCGCTCACGCTTACCTGTGGCGCAGATGAAATGGCTGAACTCTATTTGGCAGAATGCACAACTTTGCGCGCGGCCATCCATGCCCAGAGCCAAAGCGACAGCCTCTTGCTGCTGGCCCATAACCCCGGCATTGCTGAGGTGGCCAGTACCATGGTCAAAACACCGCCGGACCATCCTACATTTTACACATATCCGCCGGGCGCCACGCTTGTGCTAAACTATGATCCCCAAGGCGGCACAGCACAGCTCGTTGATTTCACGACGCCCGCAGATCTCACACGATAAAGAGGGCCCCGCGAGGGGCCCAATTTGACTTCTGACAGGCTAAAAGACCGCTAATGACCCAAAATTTGGCTCAAGAACAATTTTGTGCGATCTGATTGCGGTTTGTTGAAGAACTCTTCTGGCTTGTTCTGTTCGACAATTTGCCCCGCATCCATGAAAATGACCCGATTTGCCACTTGGCGTGCAAACCCCATTTCATGGGTCACGCAAAGCATGGTCATACCATCCTCGGCAAGTTCGATCATCGTGTCCAACACCTCTTTGATCATCTCAGGGTCAAGCGCAGAGGTGGGTTCATCAAAGAGCATGATCCGGGGCTTCATGCACAAGGAGCGCGCAATTGCCACCCGTTGTTGCTGACCGCCAGACAGCTGGCCGGGATATTTATCGGCTTGCTCCGGAATTTTAACCTTTTCAAGAAAGTGCATAGCCGTTTCTTCGGCTTCTTTCTTAGGTATTTTTCGCACCCAAATGGGAGCCAAGGTGCAATTTTCCAAGATTGTAAGATGTGGGAACAGGTTGAAGTGCTGGAAGCACATACCAACTTCAGAGCGCACCTTGTCGATGTTCTTCACATCGGAGGATAATAGCGTCCCATCGACTGTGATGGATCCCTGTTGATGCTCCTCCAGAGCATTGATGCAGCGAATGAGGGTGGATTTTCCCGAGCCTGACGGCCCGCAAATCACAATCCGCTCGCCACGCTGCACATCAAGATTGATGTCGCGCAGCACATGGAATGTACCATACCATTTATTCATGTGCTCGATTGAGATTGCGATCTCATCAGAAACTTTCATTTGGGCTTCAGACATTCTCAAAGCTCCCTTAGTGATGATCGGTTCGAAGCTGCCGCTCCAACCATTGTGAATATTGTGAGATGCCGTAGCAGACGACGAAGAACAGCAAGATCGCGAAGAGATAAAGCTCCCAATAGATCCCCGTCCAAGCTGTGGAGGAAGAAATCGGACCCCGGATCATACCGACGAGATCAAACATGGAGATAACCGAGACCAACGTGGTGTCTTTGAACAAGCCAACTGCCACGTTCACGATGCCTGGAATAGAGATCTTGAGCGCCTGCGGCAGGATGATTAAACGCATCGCCTGCGGGTAGTCCAAGCCCAGACTGTCAGCCGCCTCATATTGCCCGCGTGGCAGGGCTGCGAGGCCACCCCGGATCACCTCTGCGATATAGGCCGCAGAGAAAAGTGTGATCATAATAATCACCCTTAGGATCAAATCCAGATTGGTGCCGGGTGGGAAGAAATATGACAGCACGACATTGGCCACAAACAGCAGCGTGATCAGCGGCACACCGCGAATAAACTCGATAAATACCACACAAATGCCCTTGATGATAGGCATATTCGACTGTCTGCCCAAGGCCAGGACGATCCCTAGTGGAATAGACAAAGACACGCAGACGGTTCCCAGAATAAGGTTGAGCATAAAGCCCCCCATATCCCGCGACGCCACAGGCTCAAGCGCGATAAACTCAGGCAGAGCTGCGGTCACAAAGCTACCCAAGTAAAGCACCAACGCCACTGCGACGACGCCGGACAACAGCCCTGTCGCAAAGCCAGTCAGGCGCTCCATCTTCACGAAGGCCAGATATCCCGCTATGAGTGATAGGGCGACCACAACAGGGGTCAAAACTGTTCCGCCCCAGATCAACCAAAAGGCCAGGAAGGGGTATATCGCGGAAAATATCAACATGTTACGTGGCAATTTTTGGAACAAAATCGGAGCGATGCAGACCAAAAGCAACACAAAGGCCAGGGTCGGCCGCCAATAGGCTTCGGCCGGATATTTAAAGCCAAACAACATTTGGTTCCAGCGTTCAGCCAAAACCGACCAACATGCGCCAATGGTGCCTTGCAAAACTTCCCGGCACTCCCTCAGGCTACTAGTGGTCCAGACCCCGTTCCACATCCAGGGTGTCGACGCGAGGATGATTTTAGCGACAAAATAGATGGACAGAATGGTTAGGATCGAATTGATCCAATTCGAGAATAGGTTTTCACGCATCCATTTGACCATACCAGCCTGTTGAATGGGCGGTGCAGATGGCGGGATAGGCTCATGACGTACAAAGCCGATGTTCGGTGTATCGCTCATCTCAACGCTCCTTCAACTTCATAGCATTGTTATAGACGTTCATAATGGCCGAAATTGACAGGCTGATTACCAAATAGAACAGCATCAAGACCAAAATACATTCAATCGCGCGACCAGTTTGATTGAGCGTAATACCGCCCAGCGTGCCGGTGATATCCATATAGCCGACAGCAATGGCCAGCGAGCTGTTTTTGGTGATGTTTAGATATTGGGAAATCAGCGGCGGTACGATAACGCGCAGCGCTTGCGGCAAAATGATCAGTGACATGATCCGACCCGGACGCATTCCCAAGGCAGCAGCGGCCTCCGTTTGACCGTGGCTGATGGCTTGAATCCCTGCACGGACATTTTCAGCAATGAACGCTCCAGTATAGATGGCCAATGCAAACCAGAGTGCAATCAAAGATAGGCGCAAATGCAGGCCACCCTTAAAGTTAAACCCTTTCAGTGCAGGGTTCTCCAGCCCGATCGGGCTGCCCAAAGCAAAATAGACCAGCACAGTTGGGAGGATCAAAATAGCAATGGATGGCAAGAAAGTTGGGATCAAACGTCCGGTGTTGAAAAGCAAGTTTCTAGCATAGCGTCGGAAGACGAAAACACCGATGATCGAGAGACCAAAAGCGGCGTATACAACCCAGCCAAGATCTTCCAAAATCAGCCGAGGGATATAAACCCCGCGGTTGGTGAAGGCGACCATGTCAAACCACATGGAGCTTGCCGCTGCATCACCACGAAATTCACGGGGTTGCGGCAAGATGTTCGACATGACAAGAAAAATGATCAAAATCCAGACCAAAACCGGTACATTGCGGAAGGCTTCCACATATATCGCCATGAGTTTTGAAACGACCCAGTTATTTGAAAGGCGCAGCACCCCGGCGATGACGCCCAAAATGGTGGCGCTCACACAGGCCAAAAAGGCCACGATCAGCGTATTTACGGCCCCCACCAGGGAGGCGCGGCCATGGCTCATCTGATTGTTATATTCGATGGGCATTTGATTGATGTCATAGCCGGCTGTCTCGCCGAAGAATCTCCAGCTGATATTCAGACCGGCGTCAGCGAGATTCGACAGAAGATTAGAAACCAGATAGCCTATCGCAAAAATAAGGCCGATCAGCGCAATCACTTGAAATGTTGTTGATCGGTAGCGGGTATCATTTATCAACATTGACAAGCTGAACTTGCTTGCCCCTGTTTGTGTCGTTGATGACATGGAATTTTTCCCTGAGTTTCTGAATTTATTTTGAATTTTATATTTTCAGATTTGTCTTAGGCTTGGACGTGAAAAGGGCGCAGATTTCTCTGCGCCCAATCCAATATGTTCTTAGCGGAATGGTGGTGAATAGATCAGACCGCCGTCTTTCCACTGTGCGTTCAAACCACGGGCCAAGCCGATGTTTGTTGCAGCACCGATGTTGCTTTCGAACACTTCACCGTAGTTGCCGCCGGACATGATGGCACGTTTTGCCCATTCTGCGTCCAGACCGAGCATTTCGCCCAAAGTGCCTTCAGAGCCCAATAGACGGTTGATTTCTGGGTTGTTTGTGCCCGCAGACATTTCAGCGATGTTGTCGGAAGTCACACCCAGCTCTTCAGCTGTGATCAAAGCGTTCAAAGTCCAGCGCGCGATATCGCCCCAGTCATTGTCACCGTGACGAACCAATGGGCCGAGTGGCTCTTTGGAAACGACGTCGGGTAGAACAACATAGTCGTCTGGATTTGGGAAGTTTGCACGTTGAGCGGCCAAAGCGGAACGGTCAGTCGTGTAAACGTCGCAGGAACCTGCGAGGAACAGTTGAGCCGCTTCTGAACCAGTTTCGATTGGTACTGGCTCGTAAGAGATGCCATTCGCACGGAAGAAATCAGCCAAGTTCAGCTCTGTTGTTGTACCAGTTTGGATACAAACAGTCGCGCCATCCAGCTCAGCAGCTGAGGACACACCCAAAGAAGCCGGAACCATGAAGCCTTGACCGTCGTAGTAGTTTACGCCGACAAATTCGAACTTCAGGTCAACGTCGCGGGACATTGTCCAAGTTGTGTTACGGGCAAGAAGATCGATCTCGCCAGATGCCAAAGCGGTGAAACGCGTTTTGCCGGTTGTTGGAACGAATTCAACAGCCATGTTGTCGCCCAACACAGCTGCCGCAACCGCGCGACATACAGCAACGTCAAAACCCTGCCAAACGCCATTTGCGTCAGGCTCAGCGAAACCTGGAACACCTGTGGTCACACCACAGTTCAGTTTGCCGCGTGCTTTAACATCATCGAGGGTGCCAGCAGATACCAAGCCAGCCGCTAGGCCAGCTACGGTCAATGCACCAAGAAATACGGTTTTTTTCATTTTTACCTCATCCTGTTTTCCACCCCAAAGGGCAGTCTAATCCAATTAAATTAATTGGCATGAATGCAAGAGTTTCCTCTGCAATGATAGACAATGACAAGTTTTACGTCAGCCGGTCAAGAGATCACCACAAAAATCGGTGCTTTTTACTTATTATTTCGTTAAAATAGGGCATAAAAATTTGTGTACATTTGTATACTGCAGGACTTAGCTCATTTTATAGAATCGGTGGGCGTGCAAAAATGCCAAATGCTTCAAACTTGCCGTTGCGTCAGCTTCGTCATCCTGACCCCACTGCTCGATTTGCCACAGTTCGTCGAGCCGCGAGCGCATCCAAAGATCGTCGATGGCAAACGCCCCTGCCTGCGCCGCCAGCCCAATCACCAGTGATCCAGACATGCTGACAAGATCATGCAGAGCAGCCAATTGAAACGGCGACTGCGCCACAACCCGCGCGGTTAAATTGGCCACCGCATTCGCGGGTTGCACCAAATGCATCACCCCTTCAGCGGTGCGCAGGGGCGCATCCAGCACCTCAGCCGCCCAAGCCAAAAGCGGGTCCCATGCCTCTTTTTGACGGGCCGCCAACTCTATGGGCGCAGGGGCCCGGTAACAGAGCAAATCATTTTCGCCATAAGCAGCAATCAACTGCGCCACTTCATCCCGTTGCGGCATCACCTTGTCCAAGGCCGCATTTGCCGTGCGCGTGGTGGGCATGGCCCACGGGTCGATTTTCTCGCTTTGCGCCTCCCACTCCGCTGCAATAGCTGCTGCCATGGCTTGAGTGGGCACGGCTAGAGTTGCCTTGGCGGGTGTTTTGACCAAGCGATTATCCAAAAGGATCACATAGTCTTGGCCGCGCAGATCAACGGTCACATCACTCCAAAATCGTTTTGCAGCCCAATCGCTCATATCTCACTCCATAGGTTTTGCACTTCCGGCACCAGTCGCGCATAATCGGTGACCATCCGATCCGCCTGCGCGCGCAAAGCTTGTTCCGCATGATAGCCCCAACATACCCCAATAGTTTTTAACCCGGCAGCCCGGCCCATTTGCATATCAAACGTGGTATCACCGATCATCACCCCGCGCACGGCGCCACTTTCCGTCATAGCTTGTAAAGCCATCGAGGGATGCGGCTTCGATGCGTGATCATCTGCCACTTGCGTTGTTGCAAAACGCCCGGCCAAATCAGGGTTCGACAAAACATGGCGCAAACCACGGCGCGATTTGCCAGTGGCGATACCTAAGACGATATCATCCATGTGTTTCAGCCTGTCCAAACACGCCAGAGCCCCCGGATAGAGTGGTGAGGTAGAGGCCGATCGCAGGCGCGCGAAACTGCCTTTATAGGCCTCGACCAACAGCAGGCGCTCTTGCGCATCTGTCTCAGGGCAGAGTTGCGCAAAGGCTTCCGGCAACGACAAACCAACATTAGCCAATATCTCAGAGGCGGGCGGCAAGACGAGACCGCGCGTCTTGAAGGCAAAGTCCATGGCACCCAAAATATGAGATTGGCTGTCAATCAGCGTACCATCGACATCAAATAGAACCAAAGTCCGCGGTCGGCTCATTCATCGCCCTCAAATGGATCAAGTTCCACATCGCGCGGGTCCCATTGCATCTGATCCCACGTGCGCTGCATATGCTCGGGCAAAGGGGCGGTAAAGGACAGCATTGCGCGGGTCACAGGATGCTCCAGCCGCAAATGCCTAGCATGGAGATGCATCTTTTTGCTGATATCTCCGCCCAATTGCGCACCCCAGCCATGCCCAAGATTTTCTTGGCTCGAGCCGCCATATTTGCCGTCTCCAACAATCGGATGTCCCATTTCGGCCATATGCGCCCGCAGCTGATGCGTCCGCCCGGTTACGGGAACCAATGCGACCCAAGCTGCTCGGCTGCCAAGCGGCGACAGGACCGCATAATCCGTAGTGGCGCGCTTCGCTCCGGGGGTTGTGGCTACCTCATTGGGATGCAGGCAATGCATTTTCTCGCCCTCACCATAGCTGCCATGACCACCAGCTTTGACCAACCCATATTTCACTGTGCCCATTTTTGGATGCGGTACGCCAGCGACAACGGCCCAATAAATCTTGCGTGTCTCTCGGTGGCGAAAGGCCTCAGCCAAAGACGCCGCCATCTGCCGGCTGCGCCCTAGGATCAATACCCCAGAGGTGTCCTTGTCCAAACGATGCACAAGCCGCGGGTTTTCGTCATTGCCAAACCGCAACGCAGGGGTGAGGCCGTCCACATGGCGATGCTGTTTACTACCCCCCTGCACCGGCAGGCCCGGCGGTTTGTTCAACGCGATAATATGCTCATCGCGGTATAAAACGCAGGATTGAATCATTTTGGCATCCGCATCAGAGATTTTTTTGTCGACGATGGCCGGCGCCGGCGTATCCGGCAAAGGCGGGATACGGACCACTTGCCCCACTTCTACCCGCGTATTGGACTTCACCCGCCCCCCATCTACGCGAATATCGCCCTTGCGACACATCTTTTCGATCTGGCCCTGCTGCACCTGCGGAAAAAGACGGCGGAACCAACGATCCAAGCGCTGATCGCCATCTCCCTCATTCACTTCCAAAAGCTGTACTCGGCTCATGCCCATATTCCTCGTGCAATCATCAGGCCCAAATTCAAGCCTCCTATTGAAAGGACCACCGATAGGGTGACATACCCCAGCGCTTGCCCCATGCTGCCGCGTTCGAATAGATTCACCGCCTCCAAGGGGAAGGCAGAGAAGGTTGTGAACCCACCAAGCAGGCCCGTCATGATCAATAGGGTCAAATGGGCTAAACCGCGTTGCGCCGCATAGATCACAAACATTCCTATCGCAAAAGAGCCCAAGATGTTGACCTTCATCACCGCCAGTGGAAATCGTGGTCCCACAAGACGCAAGATGCCCACTGCGGCCAAAAACCGAAGCACTGCGCCAATCGCTCCCCCAAGGGCCACCTGTAACACTGTCATATGCATGTGGGTGCAATGTGCTCAGGCGGACGGTTTGTCAACCTTTGCGGCGGTTGCGCAGCTTTTCGAAATAGGCAAGACGTTTTCGCAACTCTCGTTCAAATCCCCGCTCCACAGGTGCATAGTAACTCGGGCGCTCCATGCCTTCTGGGAAGTAATTTTGCCCGGAAAACCCATCTTCCGTATCATGATCATATGCGTATCCGGCGCCATAGCCTTGATCCTTCATCAAACTGGTCGCGGCATTAAGAATATGTTTGGGAGGCGGTTGCGATCCGGTTTGCTTGGCCTCGCGCAGGGCGGCCTTATAGGCCACATAGGCAGCATTCGATTTTGGCGCTAGGGCCAGATACGTCACGGCCTGCGCCAAAGCCAACTCCCCCTCAGGGCTGCCTAACCTTTCGTAAGTTTGCCAAGATTGCAAGCAAACCTCTTGCGCTTGTGGATCTGCCAAACCTATGTCCTCCACAGCCATGCGTGTCAGGCGGCGAGCCAAATAGCGCGGATCCTCACCACCCTGCATCATCCGCGCAAACCAATAGAGCGCCGCATCTGGGTCAGAACCACGAATGGATTTGTGCAGAGCCGAAATCAAATTGTAATGGCTGTCTCCAGATTTGTCGTAGAGAGCGGCGCGGCGCATCAAACGTTTGGACAGGGCGCTCCGGCCCATGGGCTCCTGCAGCCCCCAAGCCAAGATTTGTTCAATCAAATTGAGCAGGCTGCGCCCATCACCATCGGCCATTTCCAAAAGTGCCCGGCGCGCGCCTGCGTCCAACGGCAAGGCAGCGCCCGTCCCCATCTCAGCCCGCTGCGCCAGAAGCTCCAGCTCATCATCGGACAGACGCTCTAACACCAGAACCTGCGCCCGTGATAGAACGGCGGCATTTAATTCAAAGGAGGGGTTTTCAGTGGTGGCCCCCACCAATACCAGCGTACCGTCCTCCATAAGCGGTAGGAAACTGTCTTGTTGAGCTTTGTTGAAACGATGGATTTCATCCACGAATAGCAACGTTCCCTGCCCATTGCTCCGCCGGTTTTGCGCCGCGTGAAATACTTTGCGCAACTCCGGTACGCCGCTGAAAATTGCGCTAATCTGCACAAATTTCAGATCTGTCTCCTCAGCCAATAGGCGGGCGATGGTGGTTTTACCCACGCCCGGCGGCCCCCAAAAGATGATCGACCCCAAGGCATTGGCCTTAAGCATCACTGTCAAGGGAGCTTCTGGACCCAGAATTTGCCCTTGGCCAATCACATCAGCCAAAAACCGCGGACGCAACCGGTCTGCCAAGGGCCGCGGCGCATCTGAAGAGGGCACCTCATTGCCCGGCGTGTCGAATAGATCCATCATCCCGCCAACCTAAGCGAGGAGCGCGCAAAGGGAAATATCCAACCGACCTGTCGCGCGGTGCATCAATTAAATTAAGTCATAAGATGAAGCTCGTTGGATGGCTTCCGCGGTGGTGCAGGCACGAAGGTGATGACGGGCAGCGGTGATCCGTGCCTTCAATGCGCTTTGCGAAATCTGCAAAGCTTTCGTAGCATCCGCGTAGCGATACCCTTTGGCAATCAAGCGCAGTGCCTCCACCTGCGCCAGGGTCAGTGGCCTGGGTGGCATCAACCGCCGATGCAACTCTGTGATGAGCACCTCTGCTCGCGCCAGCTCTTCATCGGTCAATTCTCGATCAGACCCGGCCAGACTGCCAATGGTGCGCGCATCAAGCGGGCCGGTTGACACCGTCGCGCCATAGACCAGACCATGCGCCCCGGCCTGCCCCAATAAATCCAAAGGGTCGGGAAGTATGATCGCGCTCCAGCGCACAGATCCAATCTCCGACAAGGCCCAAGCCACCACCGGGTTACGCAAACCATAGGCCTGCGCCTTATAATGAGCGACCAAGCTGGCGGGATAATCAAGCAATCGGTGCAGTGGGGTCGTGTCCTTGATATGCAGGGCGATGTGATAGCCAGCCGGCGCCATTCGCTTCAGTTCTGCGCATTCACGCTCAGCAGAAAAATCCCAATCCATAAGCGCAAGACACTTAAATTCAGCACTCTGCCCTCGTAGAATTTGCCGAGAACATGCCAAATACGATAAGCTGTAATATCCAAAAAAATCGTAAACTCTATGCGCAAGCCCGAGCAAAAGTATAAGGGCAAACAAAAAAGACCCCCGCGATACGGAGGTCTCAAACTCATTCCGAGTGTGATGCCGGCTTATTCATCAGCGGCTTCCAAGCGAGCTTTGTCTGCCGCGCCTTTTGCATCAACGTTGCGATCAACAAACTCGATAATCGCCATGGGCGCCATGTCACCATAACGGAAGCCCGCTTTCAAAACCCGCACATAGCCGCCTTGGCGCTCTGCGTAGCGGGGGCCAAGCACATCAAATAATTTTGTGACATGCATATGCTGTTTTAGGCGGCTCATCGCTTGACGGCGCGCATGCTCATCACCGCGCTTGCCCAAAGTGACAAGTTTTTCGATTATGGACTTCAATTCTTTGGCTTTTGGCAAAGTTGTTTTGATCTGCTCGTGTTCGATCAAAGACCCAGCCATATTCGCAAACATCGCTTTGCGGTGTTCATGAGTTCTATTCAGGCGGCGGTAACCACGTGCGTGACGCATTTTATTTCTCCGTTTACATTTTGCTTTGTCTGGGGGCTCATGCGAGTGAACCCCTCCCTATTGGGGCGGTATTGCCCAGTCGTATGGAAGGCGGGACCCTGCCCCGCCTACCAGTTTAGAAGTTATCTTCGAGTTTCTTGGCCAGATCTTCGATATTATCGGGCGGCCAATCCTCGACATCCATACCGAGATGCAGCCCCATTCCGGACAGAACCTCTTTGATTTCGTTCAGAGATTTTCGGCCAAAGTTTGGCGTGCGCAGCATTTCTGCTTCTGTTTTTTGGATCAAATCACCGATATAAACGATATTGTCGTTTTTCAGGCAGTTTGCAGAGCGCACAGAAAGTTCCAACTCGTCAACCTTTTTCAAAAGCAGCGGGTTGAATTCCAAGCCGTCATCATCCGATGCTGCATTGGCGCTTTCCGGCTCGTCGAAATTCACAAAGATCGAAAGCTGATCTTGCAAAATCCGCGCCGCATAGGCCAAAGCATCATCTGGCGTCAAAGAGCCGTCTGTCTCCACTTTCAAAGTCAGCTTATCATAATCCAACACCTGTCCCTTACGGGTCGGCTGCACATCATAGCTTACTTTTTTCACGGGCGAATAGATCGCATCGACGGGGATCAATCCAATAGGCGCGTCCTCGGGACGGTTTTTGTCCGCAGCCACATAACCTTTACCGGTGTTCACAGTCAGTTCCATGAACAGATCCGCGCCTTCGTCGAGGTGACACAGGATATGCTCTTTGTTCAAAACTTCGATGCCGGCGGATTCAACAATGTTACCAGCAGTTACGACACCAGGGCCTTTGGCTTGGACTATTAAACGCTTGGTGCCTTCAACATCCATACGGATCGCAACACCTTTAAGGTTCAAAACGATGTCAGTCACATCTTCACGAACACCCGCAACGCTGGAAAATTCATGCAAAACGTTGTCAATCTGCACGCTGGCAATCGCAGCGCCCTGCAAAGACGACATCAGAACGCGACGCAAGGCGTTGCCCAAAGTAAGACCAAAGCCCCGCTCAAGGGGTTCGGCGATCAATGTCGCTTGACAGCTCGGATCATTGCCTGGCTTCACTTCAAGCTGCATTGGCTTAATCAATTCGGCCCAATTCTTGTGGATCATGCGGTCCTCCATTCTTGTCTTTGCTCCATGTCCCAAAACCAAAGACGCTCGAGGGAAAAAATGTCCAAAGGGCACGCGAACATCCGCATGCCCTTTAGTCAAAATATTTAAACGCGGCGGCGCTTAGGTGGGCGGCAGCCGTTGTGCGCCATAGGCGTCACGTCACGGATCGATGTGATGTTCAAACCCAATGCTGCCAATGCGCGCAGAGCGCTCTCACGGCCTGAGCCTGGACCCTGCACTTCGACTTCCAGAGTTTTTACACCGTGATCCTGGGCTTTCTTGCCCGCATCTTCCGCAGCCATTTGAGCAGCATAGGGCGTAGATTTCCGCGAGCCTTTGAAGCCACAGCTGCCCGAGGACGACCATGCAATCGCATTGCCCTGTACGTCAGAGATCAAAATCTTTGTGTTGTTGAACGAGCTGTTCACATGCGCCACACCGGCTGCAATATTTTTCCGCTCTTTGCGCTTAGGCGCTCTTTTATCACGTGCCATCTATCTGCCCTTACTTCTTCTTGCCAGCGATTGCTTTTGCTGGGCCTTTGCGCGTCCGAGCATTTGTGTGTGTCCGCTGACCGCGCACAGGCAAATTACGACGATGACGCAGGCCGCGGTAGCAACCTTGGTCCATCAAACGCTTGATGTTCATCTGGGTTTCACGACGCAGGTCACCTTCAACAGTGTATGTCGCATCGATGTGCTCACGAATCGCAAGAACCTCTGCATCGCTCAGCTCATTCACGCGACGGGTTTCGTCGATGTTTGTACTGACACAGATTTCTTTGGCAGAAGTGAGGCCAATTCCAGTGATGTAAGTGAGGGCAATCGGGACCCGTTTATGGGTCGGGATGTTTACGCCGGCAATACGAGCCAAGGCATATTCCTTTTCTACTGCGGTTCCGTAATACCGGAACCTTTTTTCACAGATACAGGCCCGGAGCTAAAAGCCATCGAGCCTGCGATTGAGGTACTCAGGGCCATGCGCACAGCCCTTATGATTCTCTTACCAGAGATAGCGTCTGGTATGAGGATCTGCTTAGAACGTCAAGACCTTAACCTAAGACTTGAGAAATTGATGTGGTCACATCCTCAATATCGGCCAAACCATCTACGGATGTAAGCTGGTCTTTGGCGTAGTAATAGCCAATCAGCGGTGACGTCTCTTTATAATAAGCCATCAAACGCGTCTTCAAACTCTCCGCATTATCATCAGCCCGACGTTTCAATTCACTGCTGCCACATTTGCCGCAGGCGCCCGATGCCGGGATGGGTTTGGAGATGTCGTTATAACCTTCCCCACAGCCACCACAGGTGGACCTTGCGGTGATACGGTTCACCAAGGCCTCATCATCCACTTGCATCTCGATCACATGATCCAAGCCTACGCCTTTAGACGCAAGCAGCTCACCCAGTGCATCGGCCTGCGCCAAGGTGCGCGGGAAGCCGTCAAAGATGAAGCCTCCAGCAGCTTCGCTGTCTAGCTGCTCTGCAATCAGGCCGATCACAATGTCGTCAGTGACCAATTGGCCGGCATCCATGACGGCGGCAACCTTATTGCCCATATCTGTACCAGATGTCTTAGCAGCGCGCAGCATGTCACCCGTCGACAATTGCACCATGCCACGCTCTTCAACCAAAAGCTTGGCTTGCGTACCTTTGCCCGCACCGGGTGGACCAATTAAAATAATATTCATCGACGCGTCACTCCACCCTTTTTGCCGCGGCGTTTGCCACGGAGCTGTGATTTCTCAAGCAGACCTTCGTATTGATGCGCTAATAGATGAGATTGAACCTGTTGGATGGTGTCCATACCCACCGATACGATGATCAAGATTGAGGTGCCGCCAAAATATGCCGTGATGGCAAATTGGCTGCGCAGAATCTCAGGAACCAAACACACAAGCGCGAGGTAGCCAGATCCCAAAACCAAAAGCCGCGTGACCACATAGTCGAGATACTCGGCGGTTTTCGCACCCGGGCGAATACCCGGCACGAACCCATTTTGGTTTTTCAAATTATCAGCTACCTCATCGGTTTTGAATGCCACTTCCCGCGTGTAAAAATAGGTAAAGAAGACAATCATCGCCGTAAAGAATGCAAGATAGGCCGGCTGACCGGGGCCAAAATAGGCCAATATCGTCGACATCACCGGACCAGACTGCCCGCCGGAAAACGTCGTCAGCGTGGTGGGCAGCAACAATAGGGCTGACGCGAAAATCGCTGGAATAACACCGGCCGGGTTGACCTTGATCGGCAAATGGCTTGAACCACCGTCATAGGTTTTCATACCAACCTGACGGCGTGGGTATTGAATATGGATTTTGCGCAGGCTGCGCTCCATAAACACCACAAACCCAAGTGTGATCATCAGCATTGCAATCACACCCAGCATCGTGCCGGTCCCAATCGCGCCTGAACGCCCTTGAGTGAAAAACTGGCCAAAGGCGGCGGGAAGCTCGGCGATGATACCTACGAAAATGATCAAGGAAATACCATTACCAATGCCACGCGCGGTGATTTGTTCACCCAGCCACATCAAGAACATCGTGCCACCCACCAATGTAATCACGCATGCCGCAATAAAGAACATGCCCGGATCTGAGGCCAGATCACCAGCTTGCAAGCTGGCGGCCAGGCCATAGGCTTGGAAGGTCGCCAGGATAACAGTGCCGTAGCGGGTATATTGGTTGATTTTCTTGCGCCCCTGCTCGCCCTCTTTTTTGAGCTGCTTAAGCGGCTCCCACATGGCGCCCAAAAGCTGCACGATGATGGAGGCTGAAATATAAGGCATAATGCCAAGCGCAAAAATTCCCATGCGAGCCAAGGCGCCGCCCGTGAACATCGACAAGACCCCGCCAATCCCGGTGGCGGCTTGATCCATAAATTGTTGCAAAGCAACGGCGTCGATCCCAGGAACTGGAATGTAAGTCCCGATGCGATAGACGATTAACAGACCGATGGTGAAAAATATCCGCTGGCGTAATTCGGTCGCCTTGCCCAATGTACTCCAGCTTAAATTTGCGGCCATTTGTTCGGCGGCAGATGCCATTTGAAAACTCCCTAAAACAAGATCGCCGCCACGGGGGTCCCCGATGGCGGCGCTTGGACACTAAAAGTTATGTAAGCAGCTTAGAGGCCGCTCGCAACCGCCAATTACTCAGAAGAGGCGGCTGACGCCACTGTCAAAGTCCCACCAGCCGCTTCAACTGCTGCTCTCGCAGCCGCGGAGGCCCCGGTTACTGTGATTGAGACCTTTGCAGCGTAATCACCCTTCGCCAAAACGCGAATGCCGTCCAATTTGCGGCGCACAAGGCCCGACGCAATCAAGCTGTCTTCAGTGACATCACCGGTCAGCTTGCCTGCATCAATGAATTTTTGGATCAAGCCGAGGTTTACCACGGCATAGGCCTTGCGGTTCGGCTTGTTAAAGCCCCGTTTTGGCAAACGTTGGTACAAGGGCATTTGGCCGCCTTCGTAACCTTTGATCGCCACGCCTGAACGGGATTTTTGACCTTTAATACCCCGACCAGCAGTTTTACCTTTGCCAGAGCCCGGACCACGCGCGATGCGCTTTTTGGATCGGGTTGCGCCGGGATTGTCGTGCAGTTCATTAAGTCTCATGTCGCTTCTCCTTTGCCGGATGTGACCCCTGAAGCGTAAGCGGGCCAACCACGGCGTAATTGATTCTTGGCACAGAATTCTGGCCACTTGGTGCGTATAGTGTCCTGAGCGTAGAGGATCAAGTGCAAAGCGGCGCGCCAGGCGGCTTCTCTTGCCTTGCCATAAACAAAAACCCCACCAGTCTCCTGGCAGGGTTTTAATTGGGCGAAT
>CALSQF010000008.1 GCA_943788425.1 uncultured Planktomarina sp. | reverse complement strand
GAGGCCGCGGCTCAGACGGAGGCTTGGATGCATCAAATCGCCCGAGCAGCCTATCTGGCCTCGGTTGAGCTGGCGAAGGAAAAGGGGGCGTTTGAGCTCTTCGACGCTGTGGGCTATCTCACAAGCGGCGCGATGGAGCAGATGGACGCTGATGTGCGCGATGCGATCGCAGAACATGGCATTCGCAACGCCTTGTTGACCAGCATTGCTCCCACCGGAACAATCAGCCTTTATGCCGGCAATGTGTCTTCTGGGATCGAGCCGGTTTTTGCCTATGCCTACACGCGCAAAGTTCTGCAAAAAGATGGCACGCGAACAGAAGAAGAAGTGATCGACTATGCCGTGCAAATGTGGCGCGATAAAGATGGGTGATGCAGAGCTTCCCAATTACTTCGTGAATGCGCAAACCCTGGCGCCTCTCGAACATGTACGGATGCAGGCTGCGGCGCAGAAATGGATCGACAGTTCTATATCGAAAACCATCAACTGCCCCGAGGATATCAGCTTTGAGGCCTTCAAAGACGTTTATATGGCCGCTTGGGATCAAGGGTGCAAAGGCTGCACCACCTATCGGCCCAATGCTGTGACCGGGTCTGTTTTATCTGTGTCAGAGGAAGGCGAGAAAACGCCCGAGGCCGATACAGGCGCCGATGTTGTCTATATCAGTGAGCCTTTGAGCCGCCCCGAAGCGTTGGAAGGGCAAACCTATAAGGTGAAATGGCCCGACAGCGAGCATGCGCTTTATATTACTGTGAATGATCTGTTGCTCAATGGGCATCGCCGGCCCTTTGAAGTGTTCATCAATTCCAAGAACATGGAGCATTTTGCCTGGACCGTGGCGCTCACGCGGATGATCTCGGCAGTGTTCCGGCGCGGCGGTGATGTCAGCTTTGTGGTTGAAGAGTTGAAGGCGGTCTTCGATCCACGCGGTGGGGCTTGGGTGGATGGGAAATATATCCCCTCGATTCTGGCCGCTATCGGCGGGGTGATTGAACATCACATGGTGGTCACGGGGTTTTTGTCCGGCGAAGGCATGGGTCTGAAATCCGATCCGCAAGCCGAAGTGGTCAACCTCCAAGAGAGCAGGGGCGGCGCCTGTTCAAGTTGCGGTCAGTTTGATTTGCGCATGGTCGAAGGCTGCATGACATGCGGCAGCTGCGGCTTTTCGAAATGCGGCTGAATTCTATAGGCCCGGCCTGCTGATCTTCTCACAAGGCTGGGCCGGTTCTGCGGCTGGACCTGGCCATGCGATGACCTATCTCATGGGTGACAAGACGAAGCAGCGAGCAGAGATCCAATGGCCCAATTAGAAGTTCTTTATAATGCTGAATGCCCGATTTGCCGTCGAGAGATCGAGCATTACAAGCGGATCTCTGGCGATGATTTGACCTATGTTGAAATCACCGCTGAAACGGCGGCAGATTGGGGCCTGAGCGAGGATCAAGCTGCCAAACAGCTGCACGTTCGGCGCGGTGCGCAGATCTCGGTTGGTGTTGAGGCCTTTGTGGCGATTTGGCGGCAATTGCCTTATTTTTGGATCTTGGCCCCAATTGTTAATTTCAAACCCATTAAGGCGATCTCCTCTGTGATTTATCGCCGATGTCTCGCGCCACTTTTGTTTGCGGCGCATAAGCGCCGAAGACGGCGCCGCGCAGGTGCGGGCCTCTAATTTACGCCCGCTCTATACTTCTGGTGCAAAACCGCCTATCGGCGCTCTGGTATGGTGGCCTTTAGGCGCCGAACGGGGGTTGGTCGGTCCATGGGGGGCTGTAGCGCCCGCATGACATAGAAAGAGACACTCGTGAAACAAGCTCTAGCTGACGCGCTGCAAAAGCGCGGCTATGACACTTTGACGCCCGTTCAAATGGCCGTTACCGCACCAGAACTGGCACAGGCCGATCTATTGGTCTCGGCCCAAACAGGATCCGGGAAGACGGTTGGTTTTGGTCTGGCCATTGGTGACAGCCTTTTGGGCGGTAACGAAGTTTTTGACCGCGCGGCCAATCCTTTGGCTTTGATCATTGCCCCGACCCGCGAGCTCGCCTTGCAGGTCAAGCGCGAGCTGCACTGGCTTTATGGCGAGGCGCAGGTGACAATGGCGTCTTGTGTGGGCGGGATGGATATGCGCGACGAGCGTCGTGCTTTGGCCCGCGGGGCGCATATCGTTGTGGCCACGCCGGGCCGTTTGCGCGATCACATCATGCGGGGTTCGATTGATTTGTCCGAGCTGCGGGCGGTGGTGCTCGATGAGGCTGACGAAATGCTTGATTTGGGCTTCAAGGAAGATCTGGAGTTCATCCTTGGTCACGCGCCAGAGTCGCGCCGCACGTTGATGTTTTCCGCCACTGTGCCAAAATCCATCGCCACTTTGGCAAAATCCTATCAAAGAAATGCACAGCGCGTGTCGACCGTTGCGGAAAAATCCCAGCACACGGATATCGAGTACCGCGCCTTGAACGTGGCTGCGCGAGACGTGGAAAATGCCATCATCAACGTGTTGCGCTTCTATGAAGCTCCGAATGCTTTGGTTTTCGCCAATACGCGGGTTATGGTCAGTCGCCTGACCACGCGACTGTCCAACCGTGGTTTTTCTGTGGTCAGCCTGTCGGGCGAATTGAGCCAAGCGGAACGCTCGCATGCCTTGCAGGCCATGCGCGATGGCCGGGCGCGGATTTGTGTGGCGACCGATGTGGCGGCACGCGGGATTGACCTGCCAAATTTGGATTTGGTGGTCCATGCGGAATTGCCGAGCAATTTTGAAACTTTGATGCATCGTTCTGGCCGTACGGGCCGGGCTGGACGAAAAGGGATTTCCGCGCTGATCGTACCCCCCTCGGCACGGCGCAAGGCAGAGCGCATTTTGCAAGGGGCGAAGGTAAAGGCAGAATGGGCCCTGCCACCCTCCTCGGATCAGGTGACAGCCAAGGATCGGGCCCGGCTTTTGGAAGATCCTGCCTGGCATCAGGAAATTTCAGCCACCGATCAGGTGGCGGTCGAGGAGCTTTTGTCGCATTTTTCGCCCACTCAGGTGGCCGCGGCTTTCTTGCGGGTTTATTCAGCCAAGCAATCGGCTCCAGAAGAGCTTTCTGCGGTAGATGCGCGCGAGGCCAAGGAGGCCAAGCCACGTCGCGTTGCAGATTTTGGCCCAACAGTCTGGTTCTCCATTCCCGGCGGCCGGGCTTCTGGCACATTGCCGGGACGACTTTTGCCGATGATTTGTAACGCCGGTGGGTTGACCAAACATGACATTGGCGCGATCAAAATTCATCCCGACGCCTCGTTTTTTGAGGTAAAACTCTCCAGCGTTGACGGGTTCAAAAAAGCCTTGGGTCCGAATATGACTGTCGAGGATGATGCAGTGGTGACGGAACTTAAAGCGCCGCCGGCTGATGTGCCCTATGAGCGGTCAAGTGCACCAAAATCGCGTTCAGACAAAAAGCCGCCTGTGGACAAGCCAAGCGGACCGATAGATTGGAACGATGCGCCAAAACCTAAAACCCGTAAGCCCAAATCCAGTGACGGCAAGCCTAAATTTAAATCCAAGACTGAGGCGCAACGCCGCCCTGACGGGGTGGTTGAGAGTTTCAAGAAAAAAACTGGCAGTGGGAAACCGAGTGCGGGCAAACCCGCTGTGGGCAAATCGCATGGCAAGCCCGGTGCTAAGTCGGGTGGCAAGTTGGCAAACAAACCAGCCTCGGGAAAGCCCAAAGGCGGCGCGCCAGGCGGGCGCCTTGACACGCGCAAGTTTGATCCAGGTAAGCCGAAGCGAAAGCCGTCTTAAACGCTCTGATTTGCTTGGGCATGCGCGCGTCGAAAAAAGTCACAAAGGGGATTCACAAGGCGAATCACCTCTGCTACCACTGTGATAAAGCAGCGCAAGACTGAGCAGTGACATGGCAGGGACAGACGCCACCGATGGGATTTTGGATCTCACAGAGACGTGGACGCAGGGCCCTGCAGGCTCCATAAGCTTTTAAGAGCGATGGATGACAGAGGAACGTCGTAAGGCGTTCCTCTTGGGCCTTGACATCCCCCATCAGGACTGGCATCCGCGCCTCATTGGTGTTGGTGGCCCCCGCAAGGGGATGCCTGTCGGGGTTCGCCCAAAGGACAACGCCCTTCATAGTGGCCCATGTTGGGCTTCGACTTTATCGAAGGAGATCAGCCGGTGACAAAACGTACCGCTGCCAAATACAAAATTGACCGCCGGATGGGCGAAAACATCTGGGGTCGTCCTAAATCACCCGTCAATCGTCGTGAGTATGGCCCCGGTCAGCACGGTCAGCGCCGCAAAGGCAAACTGTCTGATTTCGGCACACAGCTGCGCGCAAAGCAAAAGCTGAAAGGCTACTATGGCGATTTGACCGAGAAACAATTCCGCCGCATCTATGCCGAAGCTGAGCGTCTCAGAGGCGACACAGGTGAGCAATTGATAGGTCTTCTGGAGCGTCGTTTGGATGCTGTAGTTTATCGTGCGAAATTCGTGGCGACAGTTTTTGCAGCCCGCCAGTTCGTGAACCACGGTCATGTGCGTGTGAACGGCAAGAAGGTGAATATTGCGTCATATCGCGTATCTGAAGGCGACGTGATTGAGGTGCGTGATCGCTCCAAGCAAATGGCCGCTTTGCTCGAAGCCACGCAATTGGCTGAGCGCGATGTGCCAGATTACATCGATGCAGATCACAGCAAGATGACCGCGACTTTCGTGCGCACCCCAGGTCTTGGCGACGTGCCCTATCCTGTGGTTATGGAACCGAACCTCGTGGTGGAATTTTACGCGAAGAACTAATCTTTGCCAGATCAAGTTTCGAAAGCCGCGACGGGACACCGCCGCGGCTTTTTTATTTGGGGCGATATGCCCAGTTTACACCGCTCCGCATTTCGTCACAGTGTTTCGCGGGGCAGGCGTGGTGCGGCATTGGCCATTCAAAAACCGCTGGAACTGCTTGAGATTGACGTTAGAAGGGCGGCAGAAGGGAATATCAGATGACACAGCCACAACCTCAGCCTGGAATTTTGGATATTGAGCTTTATGTCGGTGGAAAATCCTCTGTGCAGGGCGTGCAGGATATTCTCAAATTGTCCTCAAACGAAAACCCCAATGGTCCACCTGCGTCGGCGCAACAGGCGCTTGCGGAGGCGGCCAGTACTTTGCATCGCTATCCATCCTCCGATCACAGCGAGCTGCGTGCGGCTTTGGCGGATCTGCATGGTTTGGATAGCCAGAGGATTATCTGCGGCTGTGGATCCGATGAGATCATCAGCTTTCTATGCCAGGCCTATGCAGGCCCGGAGGTGGAGGTCATTCATACAGAGCATGGGTTTTTGATGTACCGCCTTTATGCCATGGCCGCGGGCGGGCGCATTGTCAGGGTGCCAGAGGCCGAGCGTCATGTGGACGTGCAGGCGATTTTGGACGCCATCACCCCGCGCACCGGCATGATCTTTATTGCCAATCCCGGCAATCCGACGGGGACAAAAATTTCGGATGCAGATCTTGCGGAGTTGATTGCGAAAACGCCGAAGACTGTCGTGATCGTGCTCGATGGGGCCTATGCCGATTATGTGGAAGGTTGGGATGGTGGCGCCGGGTTTGTGGAGGCGAATGACAATGTGGTCATGCTGCGCACCCTGTCCAAAATGTACGGGCTGGGCGGATTGCGCGTGGGCTGGGGCTATGGGCCGCAACATATCATTGATGTGCTCAATCGCGTTCGCGGGCCGTTCAATATTTCCGCCCCAGCATTGGCCGCCGGTGAGGCGGCGGTACGCGATCATGAATTCGTCATTCAACACCGGGTGCAAAACAATGCGGCCCGCGCCCATTTGGCCAAGGAGCTGGCCGCGCTTGGCGTGGCCTCTGACAGGTCAGACGCGAATTTCATTCTGGCCCGCTTTTCAGATCAAGCGCAGGCGGAGGCGTGCGATGACTATCTGCAAAGCCTTGGCATTCTTGTCCGCCGGGTTGGCAGCTATGGATTGCCGCAGTGTTTGCGCATCACAGTGCCGGATATGGCGGGCTGCGCGCGGGTGGTGCAGGCGGTGCAGAGCTTTTTGGAGAAACAGTCATGAGCTATGATCGCGTGGCCTTTATTGGCTTGGGGTTGATTGCCTCGTCGATGTTCTGGGCGATGCGCCGAGCGGGTATGGGTGCGCATGTGACAGGCTATGCGCGCTCCGAACAGACCCGCGCTACGGCCCGCGAGATTGGCCTATGCGATATGGTCTGCGATGATCTGGCCAGTGCAGTGCGTGAGGCGGATCTGGTGGTGCTTTGCTTGCCGGTGGGCGCGATGGGGACGGTGATGGCTGAGGCGGCCCCCTATATCAAGCCGGGTGCTACGATCACGGATGTGGGCTCGGTGAAATGTGCGGTGGTGGAGGCGGTTACGCCACATGTGCCGCCGGGGGTGCATTTTGTGCCGGGCCATCCGCTGGCGGGCACCGAGCATTCTGGGCCAAGGGCGGGTTTTGCCGAGCTGTTTGACAATCGCTGGTGTCTTTTGACCCCCGACGGCGCCGATGCCTCGGCTGTGGCGCAACTGTCGCGCTATTGGCAGGCGCTGGGGGCGAAGGTCGAAGAAATGGATCCTGACCACCACGATCTTGTGCTGGCGGTGACCAGCCACGCACCGCATTTGATCGCCTATACGATGGTGGGTGTGGCGGACGATCTGCACCGGGTGACGAATTCAGAGGTGATTAATTTTTCCGCCACCGGCTTTCGTGACTTCACCCGCATCGCGGCCAGTGATCCGACCATGTGGCGCGATGTGTTTTTGACCAATAAGGACGCGACTTTAGAGATCCTCGGGCGCTTCACCGAAGAGCTTTTCGCGCTGCAACGGGCGATCCGAACTGGCGATGGTGAGATGCTGCATGATTATTTCACCCGAACCCGCGCCATCCGCCGGGGCATCATAGATGCGGGCCAAGACACCGATGCGCCGGATTTTGGCCGCCAGAAAAGCTAGAGCCGATCGCGCCCGTCGCCCGATCTGCCAAAAGATCACTGGGACACCGCCGGTGAAATCCAAAGGCGGAACATAAACTCGCAACAGAAAGCCCCATGACGCGGAGCGCAAAATCCATTCGCTCCATGCCCAGATGCAGCGTGTAGGTTGCCATGAAATACGCCGCATAAAGAGCGCTTCAAACCGCCACTTGCCACCATGGGTTTTCTGGTGCTGTGTGCGTCATTCCTTCCTCCCAAATAGCTTTTCAAAATCTGCTTTTGGTTCAATATTCTATGCCAGATTTCCCTATCATATACGCGGGCCACCCTCTATAAAGCGCCAAGGGCGCGGGATGTGCGTGGGGTATTTTATTGCCGCGAAATAGGGCGTAGAGGCTGCGTCATCTGAGGCAGGCCGGAGGGCAATAAAAATGTGGGTGTTTGGCTATGGCTCCTTGCTTTGGAACCCTGGGTTTGAGGCCGCCGAGCAGGTGCGCGCGGATTTGCCAGGCTATCGGCGCTCGTTTTGCATGCTCTCGATCCATCATCGCGGCACGCCTGAGGATCCGGGCTTGGTGCTCGCGCTGGATGCGGCAGAGCCGTCGGAGGTCTGCGCTGGGCTGGCCCTGCGGGTGCATGAGCGCGCGGCAGAGCATGTGCTGCAAGAGCTGCGCGCGCGAGAGCTGATTTCATCGGCCTATGTGGAAAAATGGGTGGACCTGCCTTTGGCCGATGGGCGTATCGTGCAGGCCGCAACTTATGTGGTGGACCGCGATCATGCGCAATATTGCCGCTACGGGCTGGATCAGCAGGCCCAGATCATCGCAGGTGCCGTAGGCGGGCGCGGTCCGAACCCGGAATACCTGTTTAAAACCGCTGAAATGTTGCATGATTTGGGCATTCCGGATCCGCAATTGGATTATTTGGCGGAGAAAGTCGCAAACTTAACTAATTGTGCATAACCGCTTGGCTTAAAGGGCCGTGCGCAGTAAACTTATACACTTAGAATTTTAGGGCAGGACTACAGATATGGATCATATCCGCCGAGATCAAACGCCTCAGTTCTCGCAGCCGTTTAGTCAAATCCTCACCATGCTGGCCATTGTCGGCGGGGTCATGGGCTTGGGCTATCTGGCCTATCCCAGCGTTGGGCCAACCTTTTGGGCCAATCCCTATCTCAACGGCTTTATTCTCTTTGTGTTTCTCATCGGCGTGGCGACCTGTTTTCACCAGGTGTTGTCGCTGATCTATTCCGTGCAATGGATCGAAGGCTTTGCCAGCCAGCGTGAGGGGCATGAGGAGGCCAAGCCGCCGCAATTGCTTTTGCCCCTGGCCAGCTTGCTGCGGGGGCGTGGCGCGCGGACGCAATTGGGCTCTGCCTCTTCGCGGTCTATTTTGGAATCAGTTTCAACTCGGATTGATGAGCAGCGCGAATTGACCCGCTATATCACCAATACGCTGATCCTGGTTGGTTTGTTGGGCACGTTTTATGGTCTGGCGACCACCGTCCCGGCATTGGTGGCGACCATTCAATCTCTGACCCCGGCGGAAAATGAAAGCGCGGTGGACATTTTCTCCCGCCTACAGGTGGGTCTTGAAGGGCAGCTGGACGGGATGGGCGTGGCCTTTGCCTCCTCCTTATTGGGTCTGGCAGGTTCGCTGATTGTCGGCCTGCTTGAGGTGTTTTCGGGCCGTGGGCAAAACCGCTTTTACGGAGAATTGGAAGAATGGTTATCGACCATCACTCGGGTGGGTTTCTCGGGTGGCGAGGGCGAAGAGGGCGCGCAGAACACCATGCTGGGCGCGATGATGGAGCAGATGTCTGAGCAAATGGACGGTATCGCGCGGATGTATGCCCAGACTGGGCAAGATCAGGCTCATGTGCAGGCGCATTTGATGGCGATGACAGCGAGTTTGGAGAAGCTCACTCAGAAACTCGATCAGGGGCAGACCGAAGCGCTTGAACGTGTGGCGGCCAGCCAAGAGCGGATGATCGCGCGGATGGGAGAAGGCGGCGGCGGTGATGGTATGGATGCGGAGAGCCGGATGCGCCTGCGGTCGATTGATGTGCAGATGCTGCGCGTGCTGGAGGAAGTCTCAAGTGGCCGGCAAGAAAGCCTATCTGAAATTCGCAGTGATCTGGCCAATCTGACAAAGGCCATCAGGGCCTTGGCCAAGCCCACAAGTCGCGATCAGAGCTAGGCGCGCGCGATGGCACTTTCTCGACGCACTGGCGCAAGGTTCCAAGCCTCTATCTGGCCGGGGTTTGTCGATGCGATGACTGGCTTGCTGCTGGTCTTGATGTTTGTGCTCACGATCTTTGTGGTGATGCAATTTGTATTGCAGCAAACCATCAAAGGGCAGGGGGCGATGCTCGACGAACTCAACATCGATATCGCCCAAAAAAATGCGCAATTGGAGGATTTGGAAGGGCAGATTTTGGCCCTGGGCGATGCTTTGGGTCTGGAGCGCGCAGCGGCCTCTGATCTCACTTTGCAAGTTGCCAAGCTCGACGATCAGCTTGCCGCAGCGCAGGCAGACGGGGAAAGGCAATTGGGCCTTATAGCAACTTTGACTGCCGAGCGCGATGCGCGTGCCGCAGACCTCATGGCGGCCACAGCACGGATTAATGATTTCGAGACACAGGTGGCCAATTTGTTGGCCCTGCAACAGCGGGCGGAAGGCGAAATTGAGCAGTTCAAACTCCAAGTGTCGCAACTTCAAACACAGCAACTCCAGTCGGAGGGCACGATCCTAGATTTCGAAACGCAAGTGGCTTCGCTTTTGCGCGAACAAACCCAATCAGAAGGGCAAATTACGGAGCTGGAAGCGCAATTGACCCTGCTGCTGGCCCAATCGCTGCAAGATACGGCGCGCATTGCAGATGCAGAGGCGCAAATCAGTGCGCTGCAGGATGAAAAATCTACTGCGGAGGCCACCATTGCAGATTTTGAGGCCCGGCTCCAGGAGCTGATCAACACTGAGGCGATGCGCCGTGAAGAACTGGCGACGCTGGATGCGGACAAGGCCAGTTTGCAGCAATCATTGCTGGTGGCGCAGGCGACAATTGCAGCGCAGACTGAACAGGCTGCGCTGGCGCAACGCCAACGCGAACTCATGGATGAGATGCTGGCAGATTTGCGCCGCGATGTGCAGAATACAAATATGAACCTTGCCAATACCCTAGCGCTTTTGGCTTCGCAGCAGGAACGTGCAGCCGGTCTTGAGCAGGACAATCAAGAGCTGAGTCGCCGGGCAGAAGAATTGGCGGAGGCATTGAGTGACGAAGAGCTCAACCGCGTGTCTGCGGCCTTTTTGCGCGAACGTTTGGAGGTTGCAGAGGCGGCATTGAACCAGAAAGAACTCGAACAATTGTCCATGGCAGCGGCAGCCGAAAAACTGCGGGCTGATCTTGAAGAGAGTGAAGCGGCAATATCCTCTTTGACTTTGCAATTGAACGATCAACGCAAAAAAGCCGAGGAAACCCTGGCGCTTTTGGCCGCAGCGCAGAGCGTTGAGAAAACCTTGGACGACGAGCTGACGACGGCTTTGTTGGCACTTGAGGCGGCGCGATTGGCGCAGGCGCGTTCGCAAGATGAGTTGGAAGCTGTGAGCGCACGCGATGCGGCAAGTCAACAGGAGTTGCAAACGGCCTTGTTACGGCTTGAGAGCTTGAAAGTCGCTTTACAAGAAGCTGAGGCGATCGCGCAAAATTCAGACATAGATGATCTACGTTCAGCGCTGTCCAAAGCCATTGCTGCGCGCCAAACGGCTGAGCGGCAATTGACTGCTGCCGAGCAACGGGCGGCATTGTTGGCAACGGCACAGGCTGAGCTACAGGAGGCTGAGGCGATCTCGACAGAGGCACAGCGCAAAATGGCGCTTTTGAGCCAAGAGGTTCGTGCATTGCGTGACCAAATTGGTGGGCTTCAAGCCACGCTGGACGATTACAAGCGCCGCGATGCGGATAACAATGTGAAGATCACCAATCTTGGCAGTGAATTGAACGTTGCACTGGCACAGGTCGCGGCTGAGTCAAAGCGCAACCTCGCTTTGGAAGCGGCTGAAAAGCAACGCTTGCAGGAGGAAAAGGCCCGGCTTGAAGCCGAGGCCAAGACTCTAGAGCGCTATAAATCGGACTTTTTCGGCAGTCTGCGCGGGCTTTTGGAGGACATCGAGGGCGTCAGCATAGTTGGGGACCGTTTCGTCTTCTCCTCTGAAGTCCTCTTTGCCTCAGGCCGTGCGGAGCTGACCGCGGCGGGCCGCACAGAGATATCGAAAGTGGCAAATATCTTGAAAGACGTCACGGAAGACATCCCGCAAAATATTGATTGGGTGTTGCAGGTTGATGGTCACACCGATGACCAACCGATCATTCCTGGCAGCCAATTTCAAAACAATTGGGAGCTGAGCCAGGCACGCGCGCTGTCTGTGGTCTTATATTTGATGACCTCGGAGCAGATGCCTCCGCGCCGGCTTTCTGCGAATGGGTTTGGTGAGTATCAACCCATCAACCTGGCCAATTCCCGAGCTGCACGGGCCCAAAATCGGCGGATCGAGCTGAAATTGACCGAGAAGTAAGTCAAATTTCCCCATAATCAGCCGATCTGCGCGGTTTATTCGGCTTACTTGGCGGTCAACAGCGGCGGTTTTTTGTCTTTATTGGTTATTCGCGGCTTTTGGGGCTCTTCGATTTTCAGATCCAATTCGCCGGCTTTCACACCAACTTTTACGACGCCGCCTTTGGTGAGTTTGCCAAAGAGCAATTCTTCGGCCAATGGCTTTTTGATATGCTCTTGGATTACCCGGCCCAAGGGGCGGGCGCCCATTTTGGAATCGTAGCCCTTTTCACCGAGCCAATCGGCGGCCGCTTTGGTGATCTCGATGGTCACGTTGCGATCCATCAGCTGCGCTTCGAGTTGCAACACAAATTTTTCGACCACCTGCGCAATGACATCGCGGTCCAGCGGGGCAAAGCTGACCACCGCATCGAGGCGATTGCGGAACTCGGGCGTAAAGGTACGCTCAATGGCTTGGGTGTCTTCGCCCTCACGGCGTTCGCGGCCAAATCCGATGGCGGCTTTCGACATTTCCGACGCTCCGGCATTGGACGTCATGATCAACACCACATTGCGAAAATCTGTGGTGCGGCCATTGTGATCTGTCAATTTGCCATGATCCATGACCTGTAAAAGAATGTTGAAGACATCCGGGTGGGCTTTTTCGATTTCATCCAAGAGGAGCACGCAGTGGGGATCTTGATCGACGCCATCGGTCAGCATGCCACCTTGATCAAAGCCGACATAGCCGGGAGGGGCGCCGATCAAGCGGCTTATGGCGTGTTTCTCCATATATTCTGACATATCAAAGCGGATAAGCTTGACACCCAGACCATCGGCCAATTGCTTAGCGACTTCAGTTTTACCAACGCCAGTTGGCCCCGCAAATAGATAGTTTCCAATGGGTTTTTCGGGTTCACGCAGGCCAGCGCGGGCCAGTTTGATCGCCGAGGCCAGAGCTTCGATCGCCGTATCTTGCCCAAAGACCACCCGTTTCAGACCGGCTTCAAGATCGCGCAGAACTTCCGCATCATCTTTTGACACTGACTTGGGCGGAATTCGGGCAATTTTCGCAACGACCGATTCAATATCTTTCACCCCGATTGTTTTGCGCCGCTTGCTGTCACTGAGCAAATGTTGCGCCGCTCCAGCCTCGTCAATCACATCGATTGCCTTATCGGGCAATTTGCGATCATTGATGTAGCGCGCGGCCAATTCGACCGCGGTTTTAATGGCATCGGAGGTGTATTTAACGTCGTGGTGCTCCTCAAAATAGGGCTTTAAACCTTTGAGAATTTTCACACTATCTTCCACAGAAGGTTCGGCCACATCAATTTTTTGAAAACGCCGGGCTAAGGCGCGGTCTTTTTCAAAATGTTGCCTAAATTCTTTGTAAGTTGTCGAGCCCATGCAGCGCAGCTTGCCGCCCTGCAGCGCGGGTTTCAGCAGGTTGGAGGCATCCATTGCCCCACCGGAGGTCGCGCCGGCACCTATCACGGTGTGAATTTCGTCAATAAAGAGCACTGCATCCGCGTGCTCTTCCATCTCATTCATCACCGCTTTGAGGCGTTCTTCAAAATCGCCCCGATAGCGTGTTCCCGCCAAAAGCGCGCCCATATCCAGCGAATAGATGGTTGTTTTGGACAAAATTGCCGGGGTTTGACCCTTGGTGATCTTGCGGGCCAGACCTTCAGCAATGGCGGTTTTCCCGACCCCGGGATCTCCAACCAAAATTGGGTTGTTTTTCCTGCGGCGACACAGCACTTGGATGCAGCGCTCGACTTCATGTTCGCGGCCAATCAGCGGATCAACGTTGCCCTTGGCAGATTTTTCATTGAGATCTATACAATATTTCGTCAATGCGCTCTCTTTTTCCGAGGTCTCATTGCCGTCGCTATCCAACATCTCCGTCTCATCCTCGGCGCCAACAATGGGCCGGCTTTCGACAAAGTTTGGGTCTTTGGCCACCCCATGGGCGATAAAATTCACGGCGTCATAGCGGGTCATGTCCTGCTCTTGCAGGAAATAGGCCGCGTTGCTTTCGCGTTCGGCAAATATTGCAACCAAAACATTGGCGCCTGTTACTTCTGTACGACCGGAGGATTGCACATGAATGGCGGCCCGTTGGATCACCCGCTGAAAGGCGGCAGTTGGTACGGCCTCTGACCCATCCGCATCGGTGATTAGGCTACTGAGATCGTCCTCGATGAAATCAACCAGCGCTTTGCGCAGGAGCTTGAGGTCGACCGAGCAGGCGCGCATAACTTTGGCAGCATCGGGTTCATCGAGAAGGGCGAGGAGCAAGTGTTCCAAAGTGGCCAGCTCATGTTTGCGGGCATTGGCAGCGGCCAGCGCTTCGTGGATGGCGTTTTCTAATGATGCGGAAAATGATGGCACGCGCGTCTCCTACAACGGTCTGTGATCGGTGTGATCGCTCTTCCCTTAAGACTTCGGTTTTCTAAGGCAACCTTCAAGGGGAAAATTGTTATTTAGGCCATAAAAGTTAAATATTGCGCTTTTATCCCTGAATTTTTCCTAAAACTTATCTTTTCGAGCGCGAATTTCAGCGAAAACCCGCTCGGCGGTGCCCTCTGGCATACCCACGGCTGTTTTCAGGGCCGGGTCGTCGGCGCGTAAAAACGGATTGGTTTGCATCTCAAGGGCCAAAAGACTTGGTACCGTCGGGCGACCCGCGGCGCGATCTTTGGTGATCTGGGCCGCACGAGCGTTGATGGCAGGATTGTCTTCGCCTAAAGATTGCGTGAAGGCCATATTGGAGGCGGTGTATTCATGGCCCGAGTACACCCACGTGTTTTGCGGCAGCGCACGGAGTTGCTGCAGGCTGTGCCACATTTGCGCCGCAGAGCCTTCAAAAAGACGACCGCAGCCCATAGCCATCAAGCTGTCAGCGGTGAAAAGCGCGTTCGCGCTCGGCAAATGTAGCGCAAGGTGACCGAGCGTGTGGCCGGAGACATCATAGATCTCACCGTCAATTCCGCAGAGTGTTAGGCGATCTCCTGGGTTGATGGCCTGATCCAAGGTTGGCAGGCGATCTGCATCGGCTTTGGCGCCGATAACCTGTGCCGGTGCCTGGCCCAAAGGGCCGGTCAATGCGGCCTGCAAATCGGGCAGTCCATCAATGTGATCCCAATGGTGGTGGGTCAAGAATATATCGGTGACCGGCACATTTAGCTCGGAAATTTTTGCCACCAAAGGCCCCGCTTCCGGCACGTCCACAACAGCTGCTGTGCCTGCGGCGCTGTTGTGAACAACATAGGCATAATTGTCTGACAGGCAGGGCAAGGTGTGAATTGTGATGCTCGAATTTACCATGGTATTTTCGCCTTTTTTTGGTAGCATTATGATGAGTGTAATCCAAGAGGACCAAACTGCAATGCATTTAGATGTGCGTGAGCTGCGGGCGTTTTATTACCGGTCCTTCTTGGGGCGCTCGGTTCAAGCAACGATTCGAGAGCAGGTTTTGCGTCTGTGGCCGCAAGCTCGGCATGAGGCCGTGCTTGGCTACGGCTTTGCAGCCCCACTTTTGCGCCCCTATCTAAGTTTGGCGCGGCGGGTCACTGCCTTGATGCCTGCGCGGCAAGGGGTCATGCATTGGCCGCCGGGACTGCCCAATTGCTCCGTGCTGAGCGAAGAAACGCGCTGGCCGGTCGAAACCGGCTCGATTGACAAGCTTCTGGTGCTGCATGGGCTTGATACCTCAGAACATGCCGCAGCGGTTTTGGAGGAATGTTATCGGGTGCTGGCACCTGCTGGCCGTGCCATCTTTATAGTGCCCAATAGAGCCAGCCTTTGGGCGCGGCGGGAAGGCACGCCCTTCTCCTTTGCACGCCCCTACACCGCTTGGCAGTTGGAATCTCGGTTGAAGTGGCATGGGTTTTTGCCTGAGCATCATGTGATGGCCCTTTACCAGCCGCCGTGGTCTGGACCGTTTTGGCGACGCATGTCTGGGCCGATTGAGCGCATTGGGCAAAACATCCCGGCGTGGCGTGGGGGCGGCGTTTTGATTCTTGAGGTGAGCAAGCAAGTACCGCGGCCTCGGCGACCTGGCTTGGGGCAAATTATCTCTCGGCCCCTGGGGATTCTAGAGGGCATCAAAGCGCCAGACCCGATTTCTGCGCAATCGGGTAACCTGTGACACCCTGCGGATTCGCCCGTTTTTAGGTGCCCGAGGCGGAACAAAGGGACGCACCTTTCATAAATGCTTTGTTTTTTGGATTTTTGCGGTCTTTTTGGCCGTCATTGGCGTTGCGGCATGCGAAATGCTCTGCTAAACGGCATGAGATTTTGGCGCTGTACCACTATAGCGCGCGTCCAACGCCTTTGTCTGAAGCAGCAGTTTCGGACGGGCCAGCATCGAGAGGGTTTTCTTTGTCCGAACCAGCATCGATCTCGTCTGGTATTGCTAGCCGCTACGCGACAGCGGTGTTTTCGCTTGCCAAAGACGACAAGAAGTTGAAGCCACTGGAGGCTGATGTAGATGCGCTAGAGAGCGCATTGAGCGAAAGTGCAGAATTGCGCGCTTTGGTAACATCACCTGTCTACACACGCGCAGAAATGGGGCAGGCGATCACAGCTGTGGCCCAGAAAATGAAATTGCAACCAATGATGGTCAACACCCTGTCATTGATGGCTGCGAAGCGCCGTTTGTTTGTACTGCCCAGCCTTTTGGCTGCACTGCGTGCACGAATCGCGGAAGATAAAGGCGAGGTGGCCGCTGAGGTGACTTCGGCCAAAGCGTTGACCAAAACGCAGGCCACGAAATTGGCCAAAACACTCAAGGCTCAATTGGACCTTGATGTGAAAATCAAAGCGACCGTTGATGAAAGCCTCATCGGCGGTCTTGTCGTTAAAGTGGGCTCGAAGATGATCGACACGTCGATCCGCTCCAAGCTCAATGCCCTTCAGAACACAATGAAAGAGGTCGGATAAATGGCGATCGAAGCTGCAGAAATCTCTGCGATCCTAAAAGACCAGATTAAAAACTTTGGCCAAGAAGCTGAAGTTGCCGAAGTGGGCCGCGTCCTTTCCGTTGGGGATGGTATCGCGCGCGTGTTCGGTCTGGACAATGTTCAAGCTGGTGAAATGGTGGAATTTCCCGGCGGCATCCAAGGGATGGCGCTGAACTTGGAATCTGACAACGTTGGTGTTGTTATTTTCGGGTCTGACCGGGACATTAAAGAAGGCGATACAGTAAAGCGTACGAACGCGATTGTGGACGTTCCTGTCGGTCCGGAATTGCTGGGCCGCGTTGTTGATGGTCTGGGCAACCCATTGGACGGCAAAGGACCGATCAAAAACAAATTGCGCAGCCAAGCCGACGTGAAAGCGCCTGGCATCATTCCGCGTAAATCGGTGCATGAGCCGATGGCGACGGGTTTGAAATCTGTGGATGCGATGATCCCAATTGGCCGTGGTCAGCGCGAATTGATCATTGGTGACCGTCAGACTGGTAAAACCGCCGTGGCGCTGGACACCATCTTGAACCAAAAATCATACAATGATGCAGCAGCGGACGATTCCGAAAAACTATATTGCGTCTATGTTGCGGTGGGACAAAAGCGTTCGACTGTGGCTCAATTGGTGAAAAAGCTCGAAGAATCCGGCGCGATTGACTATTCCATAGTTGTGGCCGCAACCGCCTCTGACCCTGCACCGATGCAGTTTTTGGCGCCCTACGCTGCGACGTCGATGGCAGAATATTTCCGCGACAACGGCAAGCATGCTTTAATCATCTATGATGATTTGTCCAAGCAGGCGGTGTCTTATCGCCAGATGTCCTTGCTCCTGCGCCGTCCGCCCGGACGTGAAGCCTATCCAGGGGACGTGTTTTATCTTCACTCCAGATTGCTCGAGCGTTCTTCGAAACTGAACGAAGACAATGGATCAGGTTCTTTGACCGCTTTACCGATCATTGAAACCCAAGGTGGCGACGTGTCAGCCTTTATTCCAACCAACGTGATCTCGATCACGGATGGTCAGATCTTCTTGGAAACAGAATTGTTCTACCAAGGGATCCGTCCGGCGGTAAACACAGGTCTGTCTGTGTCCCGTGTGGGCTCCTCTGCGCAAACCAATGCGATGAAATCTGTGGCTGGTCCTGTGAAACTGGAATTGGCGCAATATCGCGAAATGGCGGCATTCGCTCAGTTTGGATCAGATCTGGATGCAGCGACCCAGCAATTGCTGAGCCGTGGTGCGCGTTTGACGGAGTTAATGAAACAGCCGCAGTATGCGCCTTTGACAAACGCTGAAATTGTCTGCGTGATCTATGCTGGCACCAAAGGCTATTTGGACAAGATCGACGTCTCTGACGTAGGTCGTTTCGAAGCTGGCCTTCTGGCGCACCTGCGCGGCAAAGCCAGCGACGTTTTGACCATGATCACCAATGATGATCCGAAAATTAAAGGTGATGCGGAAGCAAAAATTAAAGCTGCGCTGGACGACTTCGCCGCAGATTTCGCATAAGGATACTGGCACATGCCGAACCTTAGTGACCTAAAAAACAGGATCGCGTCGGTCAAGTCGACCCGCAAGATCACAAAGGCGATGCAAATGGTCGCCTCTGCCAAACTGCGCCGCGCACAAGATGCGGCGCAAGCTGGCCGCCCCTATGCGGAACGTTTCAATGCGGTGATGGCTGGTTTGGCCGCATCCGTTGGCGCCTCCGAAGGGGGACCAAAACTGTTGACAGGCACCGGATCTGATCAAACCCAATTGCTCGTCGTTATGACAGCTGAGCGGGGTTTGTGCGGTGGCTTTAACTCAAACATTGTCAAACTGGCGCGCATGGCAGCGAAACAGCTGCTGGCCGAAGGCAAGACCGTCAAAATCTTAACTGTTGGCAAAAAGGGCCGTGAATCGCTGAAACGCGAATTTGGTACCTTGCTTGTCGATCATGTGGATTTGTCGGACGTGAAACGCGTGGGCTATGATAATGCTTCCGCGATTGCGCAAAATGTGCTTCATCGGTTTGATGCTGGTGAATTTGATGTGGCTAAAATCTTCTATTCGGAATTTGGTAGCGTTGTAAATCAAATCCCAACCGAACTGCAGGTGATCCCTGCTAAGTTTGAAGCGGCGACAGATGAAGGCACAGTTTACGATTATGAGCCAAGCGAGGAAGGTATTCTTGCCGACTTGCTGCCGCGCTCGGTTGCGACGCAAATCTTCACGGCTTTGCTGGAAAATGCAGCTTCCGAACAGGGCGCACGCATGTCAGCTATGGACAACGCGACACGCAACGCTGGTGAAATGATTGACAAATTGACCATCCAATACAATCGGTCACGTCAAGCGAAGATCACCAACGAGCTTATTGAAATTATTTCGGGCGCTGAAGCGCTCTAAAATCCGGAGAAACAACATGGCAAATGCAAAAGGCAAAATCACTCAAGTGATCGGCGCCGTTGTTGACGTTCAATTTGACGGCGACCTGCCGCAAATTTTGAACGCTTTAACAACAGACAATGGCGGCAAGACGTTGGTGCTCGAAGTTGCCCAGCACTTGGGCGAAGGTACAGTACGTGCCATCGCTATGGATGCAACCGAAGGTTTGGTGCGCGGCCAAGAGGTGACCGATACCGCCGGTCCAATCACTGTTCCCGTAGGCCGCGCCACTTTAGGCCGGATCTTGAACGTGGTCGGTGAGCCAGTGGATGAAGGTAAACCTCTCGGCAAAACAGCAAAGCGCAGCATCCACCAGGACGCTCCTGAGTTTTCTGAGCAAGCCACTGAATCCGTGATCTTGGAAACAGGTATCAAAGTAATCGACCTGCTTGCCCCTTACACCAAAGGTGGTAAAATTGGTCTGTTCGGTGGTGCCGGTGTTGGCAAAACCGTTTTGATTATGGAATTGATTAACAACATCGCCAAGGTGCATTCTGGTGTGTCTGTTTTCGCCGGTGTGGGTGAGCGGACCCGCGAAGGTAATGACCTTTACCATGAGATGATCGAGGGCGGTGTTATCGTCCCTGACAATCTTCAAGAGTCCAAAATTGCGCTGGTTTATGGCCAAATGAACGAGCCTCCAGGCGCACGTATGCGGATTGCTTTGACAGGTTTGACCTTGGCGGAGCAGTTCCGTGATGAAACAGGTTCCGATGTTTTGTTCTTTGTTGACAACATCTTCCGCTTCACACAAGCCGGCTCTGAGGTGTCTGCGCTGTTGGGCCGTATCCCCTCCGCTGTGGGCTATCAGCCAACTTTGGCGACGGACATGGGCGCGATGCAAGAGCGGATTACATCGACCAAATCTGGATCGATTACATCTGTGCAAGCGGTTTACGTTCCTGCCGATGACTTGACCGACCCTGCGCCGGCCACCTCATTTGCGCACCTCGACGCGACAACTGTTTTGGATCGTTCGATCTCTGAAAAGGGCATCTACCCTGCGGTGGATCCGCTTGGCTCCACCTCTCGCTTGCTCGATCCGCTGATCATTGGTGATGAGCACTACAAAGTGGCAACCGATGTCCAAAAAGTTCTGCAGCGTTATAAATCCTTGCAGGATATCATCGCCATCTTGGGTATGGACGAGCTGTCTGAAGACGACAAAGTGGCCGTTGCCCGTGCGCGGAAACTTGAGCGCTTCTTGTCACAGCCGTTTGACGTGGCCAAGGTGTTCACAGGTTCTGACGGTGTTCAGGTGCCTTTGGACAAAACAATTGCATCTTTCAAAGCGGTTGTAGCTGGCGACTATGATCACCTGCCAGAAGGCGCGTTCTACATGGTTGGTGACATCGATGAAGTCATCGCAAAAGCCGAACGTATGGCAGCGGATGCAGCCTAATGGCGGATTCATTGAACTTTGATTTGGTCAGCCCCGAAAGAAGCCTCGCTTCTTTTGAGGCTACTTCGGTCCAGCTTCCGGGATCCGAAGGGGATATGACAGCCATGGCGAACCATGAGCCTGTTCTGACCACTTTGCGGCCTGGCATTCTGTCCGTCAGCGCCGCCGGCGGCGTCAACGAATATGTTGTCACAGGCGGGTTTGCTGAGGTCACAGCGCAGGGCGTCACCGTGATTGCGGAGCGCGCCATGGCGAAAGCCGATGTCACTCAGGAAGATATGGATGGCATCGTTGTTGGCGCAGCTGAAGCGGTTGAAAGAGCCAGTGAAGACGCGCAGGAGGCCGCCCGCAAGGTGCAGTCTGATGTCGCGGCGCTGGCCTCTGCCTTGGGCCTCAACGCCGCTTAAGCGGTCTGATAAAATTAGAAATGGGCCCCACGCGGGCCCTTTTTTCATTTATTATATTTTTAGAAACTAAATTTTTACTGCATGAAACGCATGTCGTCATATACCGTTGGGGTGGATCAAGGATCGCTTGAATTGTTCTCAGACATTAAAGACGATGGAGACATGTGGACCGGCACGGGTCCGCGCAAGGTGTTGCGGGCGATCAAATTTTCTGAAGCCTTTGCAGCCCAACCAATGGTCCACGTAAGCCTCACTATGTGGGACATGGGGAGCGACTGTAATGCCCGTGCGGACATTCGGGCGGAAAACGTGACCGAGACAGGATTTGATCTGGTGTTCCGCACCTGGTCTGACACGCGCGTTGCTCGGGTGAGCGCCAGTTGGCTGGCGATCGGCGGCGTGGCAGATCCCGAGCGGTGGGATATTTATTAACGCGCCGGCATTAGCCGCAATCGTAAATACCCTCGTAAATTGCCGACAAGGATTCGGTCGAGAATAGCGAAGAGACCGAGGTGCCACTCCATGTGTTCAAAATAGCCTGCGCGAACATGGGGGCAGTTTGAACGATCCGGATATTGGTCGCATTCGCAACCTCAGGGGTGGCCTCGATCGTATCCGTAATGACCAGGTTCTTCATCACAGAATTGGTAATCCGATCGACCGCAGGACCGGACAGAACCCCGTGGGTGATGTAGGAATGTACTTCTTTCGCACCATTGTCCATCAAGACATCAGCCGCTTTGCACAGTGTTCCAGCGGTATCGACGATATCATCCACAATTAAGCAGGTGCGGCCTTCGACATTACCAATCACCGTCATCTCTGCCACCTCACCAGCCTTCTCCCGGCGTTTGTCGACAATCGACAGAGGTGCGCCAATGCGTTGTGCCAAATCCCGCGCACGGGCAACGCCGCCCACATCGGGGGA
Source organism: uncultured Planktomarina sp. (assembly GCA_943788425.1). Classification (GTDB taxonomy): domain Bacteria; phylum Pseudomonadota; class Alphaproteobacteria; order Rhodobacterales; family Rhodobacteraceae; genus Planktomarina. The sequence goes on along the minus strand of CALSQF010000008.1, from coordinate 113,130 downwards.
GACCACCATCAGATTGTCCATTTGACCTTTGAAATGATGTTTGACGTCCAACGCAAAGATTGGTGAGGCATATAGATTGTCGACCGGAATATCGAAAAATCCCTGAATTTGTGTCGCATGAAGATCAAGGGTTAAAACCCGCTCAATGCCCGCTTCTTCAAGCATATTGGCGACCAATTTGGCGGTGATCGGCGTGCGGGCCTTGCTGCGACGGTCTTGCCGAGCGTAGCCAAAATAAGGGATCACAGCAGTGATGCGGCTGGCGGAAGAGCGTTTCAAAGCATCGGCGATGATCAAAAGCTCCATCAGCGCGTCATTGGCGGGGCGTGAGGTGGGTTGGATGATAAACATATCCTCGTCGCGGACGTTTTCGTAGACTTCGACGAATATTTCCCCGTCGTTGAAGCGTTCAACCCGAGCATCCACAAGATCCACATTCATGCCCCGATGCAGAGACATGCGCCGCGCCACCGACCGGGCCAGCTTGAGGTTGGAATTTCCGGCGATTAGTTTTGGACCATGAACAGAAGCCATTCGTATTACCCTCTACGATACCCGCGAGCCTGAGTCGCATATTGTTGACATGGCTTACCATGTGGTTACTGGTCGTCACAGGTTTGATACACAAAAAGGTGATGCTCATGGCACATATTAACTATTTTTTCGCGACAATTTCTCCATTTACCTATTTGGCAGGTCGGGCTCTCGAAGAGATCGCACAAAAACATGGGGCAACGATCGCCTACAAGCCTATGGATTTGATGACTGTGTTTAGCCGCACGGGCGGTATGCCGCCGAAGGACCGTCACATCAGCCGTATTGAAATGCGTGCACAAGAGCTCCCCCGGCAGGCAAAAAAGCGCAAACTTCCGCTCAATATGCAACCGGCCTTCTTTCCCGTGAATATGGCGCCGTCCTCCTACGCTGTGATTGCCGCATCGAACTATGGGGATGGAGATTTGGGCGCATTGGTGCATGCTTTTACCCGTGCGGTTTGGGCCGAAGAGAAGGATATTTCACAACCCGACGTCATTGCAGAGTGTCTGAAAACTGCTGGTTTTGATCCAAGCCTTGCGGACAAAGATATGATCGGCTCTGCGGAGCAATATGCCAAAAACACCGAAGATGCGGTCACTGCAGGCGTCTTTGGTGCGCCGTTCTACATCACAGATAAAGATCAGCGTTTTTGGGGGCAAGATCGTTTGGACGATTTGGATCTCGTGCTTTCAGGCGCACTCTGAGCTTGCAAAAAGGTTATCGGGCGTCACAGGGTGACGCCCGGAGACGCAGATTTCATCAGCGTAAGATCTGTAGGAAACGATCGACATCATCCGAGCTTGCAGACCAATCTGTCACCAAGCGGGCCGGCAAAAGCTCATCGGCCGGTCCGGTGGTGTGATCGCCTGCCATGACGTAATATTGGGCTCCCGCCGCATGTAGGCGCTGATGCGCCGCGCGGGACCATTGGGCGAATATGATATTGGCCTGGGGTTCAAATTCGAGCACAATGCCCGGTGTTTGCTTAAGACCTTGTGCCAATCTTGCACAGGCGGCATTGGATTTTTCCGCCATATCAAGCCAAAGATCACCGGCCAAATAGGCTTGCATTTGTGCCGCCAGAAAGCGGTGCTTGGAAAATAGATGAGCGCCGCGTTTGCGCCGTAGCTCGAATTCCCAAGCGTGTTTTGGATCAAAGAAAACAACCGCCTCCACCGCCATTAATCCATTTTTTGTCCCGCCGAAGGTGACCGCATCGACGCCTGACTTCCAAGTCATTTCTGCCGCGCTGCATCCAAGGGTTTGTAAGGCATTGGCGAATCGCGCTCCGTCCATATGCAGCGGAAGGCCAAAGTCCTTAGCGGTGGCGGAAATTTCTTGAATTTCGGCAAGGCTGTAGATCGTGCCGCGTTCTGTCGCTTGGGTCAGGGACACAGGGCCTCGTTGCGGCCCATGCACGCCGCGAGTCTCTTCCGCCAAAATGGATTTGCGCAGAGTTTGCGCGGACATTTTAGCATCATCACCTGGCACGAGTGTCAGCTTGGTCCCACCGGAATAAAATTCGGGAGCATTGCATTCATCTTCGTGGATATGCGCGACCGTATGGCAAAACACCGTTTCCCAGGGCTGAGACAGCGTGGCAAGGATCAAGGAATTGGCAGCCGTCCCAAGTGAGACCAGATAAACCGCCGCCTCAGGGGCTTCAAATACATCTCGTATATCCTGCACAGCCTGTGCGGTGGCGTCATCGGCACCGTAGGGCAGGGCATAGCCCATATTCGCCGCATTGAGCGCAGACATGACATTGGGGTGCACGGGGCCGGTGTTATCAGATGCAAAATTCATCGCTTAATCCTCAATTATGTAGTCTTCCCATCCCTCTTCGGGCACTTCAAATTCCGGTATTGTCCAGCCTTGCACAGATATGCCTGACTCATGCACCGATTGCGCCGTTCCACTGCGCAGCGGGTGCCAGTCTGGAATTTCTTTGCCCTCATACAATCGTTTATATGCGCAAGTATTTGGAAGCCAATAGGCATGTTGCTCAATGGTTTCAGAGGTCATTCGGATACACTCTGGCACGAAGTTTTGTCGAATACTATACTGTGAGCATTGGCAGGTCTCATTGTCGAGAAGGCGGCAGGCAATGCGGGTGAGGGCCACATGTCCGGTGTCGGGATCTTCGAGCTTGTTGAGACAACAGCGGCCACAGCCGTCACAGAGCGCTTCCCATTCAGTTTCGGTCATCTTGGAAAGTGGCACCGTCTCCCAAAATTTTGGGCGCATCGGCTTTTGGTTTGAGCTGACGCTCATAGCTGGCTCAAAATGCGGCGGGCACGGCTGCAATCGGCATCCATCTGCGCAATCAATGCTTCAAGCCCATCGAAGGTCTTCTCACTGCGCAAATAGGCAACCAAACCGACTGATAGGGTCTCCCCGTATACATCCCCTGTGAAATCAAAAATAAACGTTTCACAATTGGGGCTATTTTCTCCAAACATGGGGCGCACACCAATCGAAGCGGCACCATGATAGCAGCCTTTATGCGGCCCGGTGAGCACATCTACCAAAACCGCATAAACCCCAAAGGCTGGTGGCTGGAGCCCCTCAATAGACATATTGGCGGTTGGATAGCCAAGTTCACGTCCGCGCTTCTCACCATGCTCAACCGCGCCTTCAAGCCGGTGCCAATGGCCCAGCATTGCGGCGGCCCGCTGCGGATCTGCGGCTGCAAGAGCTTTGCGAATATTGGTCGAGCTGATGATTTCCGCTTTATGATTTTTCAAATCTGCAATTATGACTTCAAAACCAAGGCGTTGGCCGTGTTCTTTGAGCGTTTGCGCGGTTCCGGATCGACCTTTGCCAAAGCAGAAATCAGCGCCAACCACCACGTGAGTCAGGCCGAATCCGTCGCTTAAAACCTCTTTGCAGAAGTCCCAGTCACTGAGGTCACAAAGCGATTGATCAAAGGGCAGTTCAAGGAGAACTTCAACCCCCAATTTTTCCAGCCGATGTGCGCGGGCCTCCGCATTCATCAAGCGAAAAGGTGGCAAAATTGTGCCAATTTTTTTGGCAAAAAAACTGCGAGGATGTGGTTCAAAGGTTATGACACCCAAAGGCGCACCGCTGCGTTCAGCTGCGGCACGGGTCACATCGATCACCGCTTGATGGCCCAAATGGACACCATCGAAATTGCCGATTGCCACCGCTGCGCCACGAGCATCCTGTTCTAAAAGATTGGTTTGAAAACGCCTCATGAATTCCCCCTATCGCGCCAGATTGAGCAGAGCAAGCTGTGGCGGATGAAACGGTGGCGTTTTAGTCGAATTTTCGGGAAGGAGCTAAGACGGTGGCCTCGCCGGCCAGCACTTTTTTGCCATCAATTGAGCAATGGGTGTCAAGTTTGACACGGCGGCGACCCAGATCGATGTCTGTCACTTCCACCTGCGCCGTGACCAGATCGCCGGGGCGCACGGGCGCCAGGAACTTGAGCGATTGCCCCAGATATACGGTCCCATGGCCTGGCAATTGCTCGCCAATCACCGCTGAGATCAAGCCCGCGGTGAGCATGCCATGGGCAATTCGGCCCTCAAAAATGGTGTCATTGGCATAGTCATCGTCAAGATGCACAGGGTTATGATCTGTGGAGACTTCGGCAAACATCTTTATATCTCGATCAGTCACAACCTTGCGCAAATGCCGGGTCATGCCGATTTCAATATCTTCAATACAAATTGTGCCGCGGGGCATGTTGTCGAGCATCTCGCACCTCAAGGTAATAATCGCAACGTCATGATGTCGTATGAGCAATATTATTTCCTTAAGGGGAGATAAATCAAGAGGGCGTTAGCGTAATTTTCCGATGGAATAGGTCGGTTGCCGCATTTCTTTGGTCAAATACGCCATCAGAGCTGCAGGCTCGGGTTGATCTGTGGTCTGGGTTTCGCGTGTGGCCAGGCCTCCGGTGATAAAGAGCGAATCAAGATCCTCGCCCAGTGCCCCATCAATATCGGTCAAAATTCCATCCCCGATGCAGAGGATGCGACTGTCGGGAATGTCTTTGCCCAAAGCCTCAAGGCGTCTGCGCGCCAAATCATAGATGGGGGGATGTGGTTTGCCAAAGTAGAGGCTCTCGCCGCCCATCTGTGTATAGAGTTTCGCCAGAGCGCCCGCGCACCATTCGCGTGTCTCGCCTCGGTCCACGACAATATCAGGGTTGGCGCAGAGCAGTTTTAGGCCGCGGGTCTTCGCCTGCAAAAATTGCGCCCGCATCTCCTCTGGATCGGCCAGCGGGTCAAAAGGCCCGCAGCAAACGATCCCCTCTGCCTGCTCTAAGGGCACATGTGAAATCGTGACGGGGTTTTCAATCAGCTCTAGCGGCGAAAAAAAATCTTGATCATGCGGCTGGCCGATAAAATACACCTTTTCGCCCACCGCACCGCGCAACATCGCAGCGCGGGCGCTGTCACCGGAGGTCGCGATCCCGTCATAGGCATCGCTGGGAACCCCGAGCCGGTCTAATTGCCGGCGCACGGGCGCGTGGGGGCGCGGGGCGTTGGTCACCAACATGACCGTGCAGCCCTTGGCGCGGAAGGCCTGCAGCGCCGTCACCGCCTCCGCAAACGGTGCTAGCCCATCATGAACGCAGCCCCAGAGGTCACAAAACAGTGCATCATAGGACTCGGAGATGTCCGAAAGGGACGTTATAATTCGTGTCATGAGAGGCTTTCGGTTCCGTTAAAGTTTAAGGTTGGGAATGATCTGCTTTTTGCGGCTCATGACCCCGGGCAGGACGACGGTATCGCCCGTGACCGTAGCGCCAAAAGATTTTTCTGCCACGCTTTGTGCGATGGCATTAGGGATCAATAGTGTGGCCTCCTCATTCAAAATATCGACCACAAAGAGCAATACATGATCGACCGAATCTTCCTGAGCCACGGACGGCATCGCCTCCATGAGGCTTGCCTTGCGGTCTAGGACCATCTTGGGGGAGGTGGTTTCGAGAACAGAGACGCGGAATTTCGTACCGCTCACGGCATATTCCTTACTGTCCATGCGCAACAGCTCTGAATCCGAGAAGGCAGAGACATCAGATTTTGCGGCAAACATCTCCGCGGCGTATTCCGCAATGGATAGGTTCAGATCCACCGCCAGACTTTCTGCTAGGGCTTTGTCCTGCGGTGTCGTGGTGGGGCTTCGGAACGCCAAGGTGTCAGACAAAATACAGGACAACATCACCCCTTTGATGGCCTCTGGCATCTGCGCGGCATCATCGCTCATGAGATCATGCATGATGGTTGCTGTGCAGGCTAAGGGGCGGATGGTAACGGAAATTGGTCCTTTGGTTTCAAGCCCGCCAATCAGTTTGTGATGATCGATCACGGCCAGAATATCGGCTTGATTGATATTGCTGGGCAATTCGGCGGGGTTGTTGGTGTCGACAATAACTACCGGCGCGTTGTCCTCGACATCTGCGATGGTTTCAGGTGTCTCAAAGCCCCAACGCTGAGTGACGAAGGCCGCTTCTGTATTGGGCGTGCCGAGCAGAACCGCTTGGGCGGCTTGGCCTGTCATTTCATTAAGATACCAGGCCCAAATGATGGCGCTTCCGGTGCTGTCCGTGTCAGGGGCTTTGTGGCCAAATACTTTGATCATAATACAATCCTCAGGCGGTCGTTGAATTTGCGCCCTTATAGGTGGCGAAATAGTGATTGTCACCCAGCTAAGGTTGGACCTTTTCGCGCATTTGCTGCATGAAGGTCTCATGAGGGAAAGTGAGTTATACGCGCCCATAAAAGCGCATTTTGAAGCTCAGGGCTATGAGGTAAAGGGCGAGATCGGCGCGGCGGACGTCATGGCGCGTCGCGGTGCTGAACCGGCTGTGATCATTGAGTTGAAGCTGGCGTTTTCGCTGACAGTGTTTCATCAGGCTTTGGAACGTTTCAAGCTTGTGGATGATGTTTACATCGCCGTGCTGCGGCCCGAGGGGAAGGCTGGATTGAAGCGATTGAAGGCCAATGTGACCCTCTGCCGGCGGCTGGGCCTTGGGCTTTTGACCTTGAGGCCGCGCGATTTATTCGTTGAACAGCACTGCGCGCCGGGCCCATATGCCCCGCGTAAGAATCCTCGTAAAGCTAAGAGTATTATAAAAGCTTTCGACCGGCTTGAGGGGGATCCGAACGAAGGAGGGGCCACTCGGCATGGGCTGGTGACGGGATATCGGCAAGATGCTTTGAAATGCGCGCGCTACCTGGCGCATACAGGGCCGGAAAAAGGTGCCATCGTCGCAAAGGCTACCGGTGTGCCCTCTGCAACGCGCTTGATGCGCAACAATGTCTACGGCTGGTTTGAGAAGGTGGAGACCGGGGTTTACGCTCTGACCGAGGCGGGCCGAAAAGGTCTTAATGACTGGTCTTAGTGGGCCGCACCGCCCTTATTTTTTGGTCACAAACCCGCCGTGCAGATAAGCGGCGTTGCCGCTGCTGTCTGCGCCCGCGCGATCAAAAACCCCGGAAAGGGTGCCGGCTGTTTCGCCAAAAAAAACACCCTCGATGCGCATGGGGCCGAAGCTTGTGCCATTGCTTGGGGTCTGGTTAAATCGTGCGGTGCCTGTGGTGGTCTCAAAGGTGTTTTTGGTGATGGAGGTGCTGGGTAGGGCGACTGTCAAGATGGCTGATCCGGGGGTGAATTGTGGATCGCTGTATTGGCTGTAAACCATGGATCCGGAGACGGTGTTTGCGGTGAAATCCACATTAAATGTTCCTATGCCCAAAAATTTTCTGAGCTGTGCGGAGGGGGTGACCGAGGGTTGCAGGACGGCATTGACCGTATCTTTATATCGGGCATTGCCCGAGGCAGGCATGGCCGTGGGGTCAGTATTGGGGCAGATGGCGCTGTAGGTTGTGTCCACTTGCCTGGCGCTGGTCAGCTCTATGGCCATGACCAAAGCGGACTCTTTTTCTACAATCACGGCCAAAACTTTTGGGTGCCCGCCCGAGATCGGCTCAAAGACCGAATCTCCATACCCGTCGAACAGGCTGTATTGCTGGCCTTGGCTGTCTAATGTGAGAATGGTGGCGCTGGTGAAATTGATCTGCATGGGGGATCGAGAGATAATTACATAGGATATGCCGCTGCTGGTGGGCGTGCCGCGCAGGGATTGATCATTTGCCAGCTCACAGGTTTCACCAAAGCGGACCTGAGCGCCTGCACCCGCATAGCCAGACGCGGCCAAGGCCGCGCGCCCGATCGCAGCGGGAGGGGGCAGCGTCGGTGTGGTGGGGGGCGTGGTGCTTGTTTCTGCTCCGTCACCACCACAGGCGCTCAGGGATAAACATAGCGGCACCCAACTCAGGCCTTGTTTCATAACTCGCTCTTCCGTCTATGCAGCCAAAGAGGGCGGAAAAAGTTAATTTCTTATTAAGTTGTGGCGGTGTTATTTTTCGCATTTGAGGGATGTTTTATCCATCCCTCAGGGGGTGCTGCATCATAGCTCAAATAAATCAGGCGCATGGCGCGACAGGCGTTTGGCGCCATGAGCGGTCACCTCTACGGAATGGCCAAGACACATGGCCAGACCCGCGTCGCTGTCCATTAGGATCATATGCAAAAAGAACACCTGGCTTTTGCGCATCAATGTCGGGTTATTCTCATAGAACATGGGGAAATCGACCCAAATTGGGTTGTAAATTGCCCCCATCGCATAGCCGCAGGCATTCAGGCGGGCGTGGCCCAGACCGGCTTTGTCAAAGACCTGTGCATGTGTGGCGAAAACCTCGGCCATGGGCCGGCCGGGTTGGATGGCGGCTTCGCAGGCCTCGAGCGCGTCGCGAGCAACGCTGTGCATAAGGCGTTGGGCGGCGTTGGCTTTGCCGATGACCAAAGTCTGCATCATCGCGGCGTGATAGCGGGCATAGGCGCCCGACCATTCAAGCGTCAGCTGGTCTTGCACATCAAGATGGCGGCGGCCGGAGGCATAGCGGCACAGCAATGCGCGCTCAGCGGAGCCAATGATGAATTCATTTCCAGCATAATCGCCGCCACCACGGAAGACCGCGCCTTGCATTTCGGCCAAAATATCGCCTTCAAAGGCACCGGCGCGGGTGCTGGCCAATGCCGCATCCAAAGCATCATCAGAGAGGGCGGCGGCGCGGCGGTGCATGTCCAACTCCGCAGGCGATTTATCTTGGCGCAGGTCCGATATGAGTCCATCTGCGCGTTGCAAGCTCTGGTCGAAAGCGTCGATGACTGATTGCCCATTGGCGAAGGTGAGACCTGGGGTTTCGGTTTCCATGGCAATTTTGCCGCGATAGCCCAAGGATTTGACCAAATCCGCCAGAGTGCTGGCTGGTGATACGCCTTCGATATCTTTCCAAATATGGATCTGCGCATCAGTGAGGGTTGAGGTCTGCTGGGCTTGGCGGAGATCTGGCGCGCGCGTGAGCAGGTTCAACCGCCCATCTGCCCCCAAAATGAGGCATTGGAACATGGCAAAGCCAAAAGTGTCATAGCCGCAAATCCAATAGTGACTTTCTGGCGCAAAGAGCAGTACCGCCTCTAAGTCTCGCGCCTGAAGCGCCGCGGCGGCCTTGGACAGCCTTGTTGCATATTCTGCATCTGAAAAATGAAACGGCATCCTGAACTCCCTTTGAGCGCAGGATGCCGAAGGCTTTTACCTCTGACAAGTCCAGATCTGCCCCGGCGGCGATAACCGCAAGGATGCTGAGAAATTAATCCGCGGAGTAGTTTCCGATGGCCACACGGGGCGTGCCGTTAACGGTTTAATCTAAACTTAAAACGCCGGCGAGGACCTCGCTGTTATTTCTGTAGAATGACCAGTTTCTGGATGACTCCATCGTCGATCCAGACGGTAAATTCGTTATGACCTTCACTTAGGTGGAGAGAGTCACAGGCAGTGTGGTTGCTCAGTGTGGCGTGCTGGTGGTGCTCGAATATTGCGCCTGTGCAGGTTCGGTTGTGGCTTCATCACCACCGCCGTCGTAAGGGAGAGTAAAACAGGACGTGCCAAAAACAGATTTTGCGTCTTTCTTCGAGATGTTATAAACTAGATTTTTAAAGGATCATACCACTTAATTACATGTTCTTAATAACTTCACGGCCAAAGCAGTTTGCCATGGCCATGATTTTTCAACAGGTTTGAATGAGTGCTGGATCAATCCTCGGTTACATAACCACCATTGATCACAACACTTACGCTGATGGTACTCTCACTTCCATCAATTGTATTCACGGCCCCGTCGGCTTTAATGACCCTGCTTAGAACGCCGCCATTTATCCCATAGAACGCGCCGCTTACATCAGCAGTGTTCAGCGCATATTGGGCTGTTGTATTCTTAGCTGTGTCTATTGATTGGTTGATTGTGATTTGAGCATTACTCGCGTCAAATCCAGTTCTGGAAATAGCGGTTGTTGGCAGGGTAAGCGTACCCGCTGTCAGTTTGGTATGTTCTGCCGCTTCGCTGATTTTTATTGAGCCGCCGACTGTGTTATTACTAAAGTTGACAGATAAATTCGCATCAAGCTTGCGCCACTTGCGGGTGGTTGGCATTTGCAAGGACAGACGGCCTTTAACTGTATAGGTTGCGGTGCCGGTTGCCGCTGCGACTGTCGCTTCAGCGGTCTCATAACCATAGACCAGCAGCACACTCCAAACGGTGTAAGAAGAGTTGTGGCCTTTGATCTCAAGGCGTTCATAGGAGGCGACCCAAGAGCCGCCATCGCTGCCGGTTTCCTTTGGTTTCAGATAAATATCCTTGCCGTTGACGCGCCCAGAATAATGCCTCTCTTTGGTATCCCATGTCAGGGTGACGGTTTTTCCACAGATCTCAACATCGAAAGTGAAATCTTTTTGATTGCTGGAGGCGGTCGCACTTAACGGGTTCGCCTTTACGTTGATCACCTCATCGTTAACGAAGGAGACTTTGCCGTCTTGCACCAGGGTCATCGGACCGTTGTGGGTGCGAAAGGTGCCGGTCGAGGCCGTGCTAACGCCAGAGGTGGCAATCTGGGCCGCAGCGCTTGTTGTACCGGTGGTCTCTTTTGGATTGCTGCAGGCGGTGATCGCGGCGGCCAAGGGAAACGCAAATTTTTTTTCAGCATCAAATAACTTTGTGAAAATTTATTTATTAATTAAAAAATAATTCTGCTATATTTCAGATATTCTTTAAGATATTTCAAGTCAATTTTTCTGCAAGTTTCGCTCTAAAGTAGTAAATTTGCCACCTAGAATTTTTTTTGATCTGACCGTTGACACCGGCAACGGGAGTCCCTATCTCCCGTTCGTTATCACTCGAAGCACTCGAGTGCTAATTCAAGTTCAACCTTGAGCCAGCTAGGAGTTACTAAAGATGGCATTTACCCCTCTGCACGACCGCGTTCTTGTCGAACGCGTTGAAGGCGAAGAAAAAACTGCGGGTGGTTTAATCATCCCAGACAACGCCAAAGAAAAGCCTGCTGAAGGCGTTATTGTCGCCGTGGGCGCAGGTTTGCGTGACGACGATGGCGATCGCATCGCTTTGGACGTTAAAAAAGGTGACAAAGTTCTGTTCGGAAAATGGTCCGGTACCGAGGTGACCGTTGACGGCAAAGATTTGTTGATCATGAAAGAAAGCGATATCCTAGGTGTAATCTCTTAAGATCCCTAAGGACAAGTTTTTAAATTGAAATTTTAAGACGAGGATCTGCAAAATGGCAGCAAAAGACGTCAAATTTGGCACCGATGCACGCAACCGTATGTTAAACGGTGTGAACATCCTGGCCGACGCTGTAAAAGTTACATTGGGCCCGAAAGGCCGCAATGTGGTTCTGGACAAATCTTTCGGTGCACCGCGCATCACAAAAGATGGTGTCTCAGTGGCGAAAGAGATCGAACTGGAAGACAAGTTCGAAAACATGGGCGCGCAGATGGTCAAAGAAGTGGCCTCACGCACCAATGACGAGGCTGGCGACGGCACAACCACCGCGACTCTTTTGGCTCAAGCCATCGTGCGCGAAGGTATGAAATCTGTAGCCGCCGGCATGAACCCAATGGATCTGAAGCGTGGCATCGACACAGCGACAACAACCGTTGTTGACGCGATCAAAGCCGCTGCACGTCCAGTGACAGACAGCGCAGAAGTCGCGCAAGTCGGTACAATCTCCGCCAACGGCGAAGCTGACATCGGCCAGCAAATTGCAGACGCGATGCAGCGCGTTGGCAATGAAGGTGTCATCACTGTTGAAGAGAACAAAGGTCTGGAAACAGAAACTGTTGTTGTAGAAGGCATGCAGTTTGACCGCGGTTACCTCTCCCCTTATTTTGTCACCAACCCTGACAAAATGACAACTGAGCTGGAAGATGCGATCATCTTGTTGCATGAGAAGAAACTCTCCTCCTTGCAGCCAATGGTGCCATTGCTTGAGCAAGTGATCCAGTCTGGCAAACCATTGTTGATCATTGCGGAAGATGTTGAAGGCGAAGCCTTGGCAACTTTGGTTGTGAACAAATTGCGCGGTGGTTTGAAAATTGCAGCAGTCAAAGCCCCAGGTTTTGGCGATCGCCGCAAAGCCATGTTGCAAGATTTGGCAATTCTGACTGGCGGTCAAGTGATCTCTGAAGATCTTGGCATGAAGCTTGAGTCTGTGACAATGGACATGCTCGGCTCTGCCAAGCGCGTTTCTATCACCAAAGACGAAACCACCATCGTCGACGGTTTGGGCGAGAAAGCCGAAATCGAAGCTCGTGTGGCTCAGATCCGTGGTCAGATCGAAGAGACAACTTCCGATTACGACCGCGAAAAACTGCAAGAGCGCGTTGCCAAGTTGGCAGGCGGTGTTGCTGTGATCCGCGTCGGCGGCATGACCGAAGTTGAAGTGAAAGAGCGCAAAGATCGCGTTGATGACGCCTTGAACGCGACCCGTGCGGCCGTGCAAGAAGGTGTTGTTGTCGGTGGCGGAGTTGCTCTGGTTCAGGCTGGTAAAGCACTGGCCAGCCTCGAAGGCGTCAATCCAGACCAAACTGCTGGTATCAAAATTGTGGCACGCGCGATCGAAGCTCCTTTGCGCCAAATCGCCGAAAATGCCGGTGTTGATGGTGCGGTTGTAGCTGGCAAAGTGCGTGAAAGCGACGATCTGTCCTTTGGCTTCAATGCGCAAACCGAAGAATATGGCGATCTGTTCGCATTTGGCGTTATTGATCCGGCCAAAGTTGTTCGTACCGCATTGGAAGATGCAGCATCGGTTGCAGGTCTGTTGATCACAACCGAAGCTATGGTAGCTGATAAGCCCGAAAAAGCCGGCGCTGCTGCTGGCGGTGGCATGCCCGATATGGGTGGCATGGGCGGCATGGGCGGCATGATGTAAGTCAGCTGGTCATTTACGACCTGTTTTTTGAAAAGGCCCGCGCTTGTCGTGGGCCTTTTTGTTGGAGTGGCTCTTTAAAGGCCTGGCCCTGGCGCCTATTTCTAAATCATGCTCAAACCGCTTTTCCTCTCTTTTGGCCTTTTGCTGCCCAATTGGGCCTTTGCGCAAGACTGTGTGATCCTGCTGCATGGGTTGGCGCGCAGCGAGGCCTCTTTTGCGTTGATGGCGCGGAGCCTGCGGGGGCAGGGCTATCACGTGGTGGCTCCGGAATTTTCCACGCGGGGTAAGCCGATTGAGAGTTTGGTGAGTGAAACTTTGCCTGAGGCTGTCGCGGGCTGTGGCGCGCGTCGGCTCCATTTTGTGACCCATTCTTTGGGCGGTATTATGGTGCGGGCCTATCTGGCCTGGGCCAAGCCCGAGAACTTAGGCCATGTGGTGATGCTTGGGCCACCAAATAAAGGCTCAGAGGTGGTGGATGCGATGCAGGCACTCTCGGCCTTTGATTGGGTCAATGGGCCGGCAGGGCGGCAATTGGGCACGGACGCCAGCAGTTTCCCAAATCGGTTACCACAGGTTAATTTTTCGCTGGGCATCATTGCCGGCACGGTCAGTTTTAACCCGGTGTATTCCAATTTCATCAACGGGCCAGATGATGGGAAAGTCTCCGTTGAAAGCACCCGAGTGGAAGGGATGCGCGATCATTTGATATTGCCGGTGTCTCACAGCTTTATGATGAACAACCCATTGGTCATTGCCCAAGTATCTCATTACCTAAAGGCTGGGGCGTTTGACGCCAACCTCACCCTACGCGACGTGAGCTTGGATCTGTTTCTCAAGGCATTAAGGTTCAGCTTAGACGACTCGCAGCGCCCTTGATCCAATATCTGTCTTTCCGCGCAGGGGTGCTATGTGCGAAAATTGACATGACCCATTTTACGGCCGGGTTTGATCTCCGATTTGCCATATAAATGCAATGCGGCATTGGTTTCGCGCAGCTCCGATACCCGACCTATATCGGCACCAATCAGATTTTCCATGCGTATATCGCTGTGGCGAGTGCCGTCGCCCAAAGGCCAGCCGGCGACCGCACGGATATGTTGCTCAAATTGGCAGATATCGCAGCCGTTTTGTGTCCAATGGCCCGAGTTGTGCACGCGTGGGGCAATCTCATTGACGATCAACCCATCGTTGGTCACGAAAAGCTCGACGCCCATGACGCCAACATAATCCAAAGCATTCAGGATTTGTCCGGCCAAGAGAACCGCATCCATGCGTTGGGCGGCGGTCAAAGTGGCCGGGACTGTTGTGCTGTGCAAAATCCCCTCGCGATGGACATTCTCACCAGGATCATAGCAGGCCACCTGCCCATCACTGGCACGTGCCGCGATCACGGATACCTCATGGCTGAAATTGATAAAGCCTTCCAACACTGAGGGCGCGCCCTGCATGGCCTGCCATGTTTCCGCCATTTCTGAGGCATCCCTGAGCCGACTTTGCCCCTTGCCGTCATAGCCCATGCGGCGTGTCTTCAGAATGGAGGGGGTGCCAATAGACTGGGCAGCTGCTTCGGCTTCAGCCGCGGTGGTGACATTGGCATAGGGCGCCACTTTCAGGCCGAGCCCGGTGAGAAATTCTTTCTCAGAGAGGCGATCTTGTGATATTGTCAAGGCCCGGCGACCTGGGTGAATAGGGCGGATCTGCTCGAGGATATCCAGCGCCGAGGTTGGGATATTCTCAAATTCATAGGTAATCACATCTACCGATTGGGCAAAACAGCGCAGCGCTGCGTCATCTTCATAGGAGGCGGTGGTGACCTGATCGGCTACGTGACCGGCCGGAGGATTGGCGCCGGGTTCAAAAATATGCGCCTTTAGTCCCAAACGACTGGCGGCCACTGCGAGCATACGGCCCAATTGACCACCGCCCAAAATTCCAATGCAAGCACCTTGGGGCAGGGGGTTACTCATCAACTGGCTCCTGGGGGATAGAGGCGGACAGGGCCGCGCGCCAGGAATCAAGCCGCGCGGCGATATCTGGATTTTGCGTGGCCAAGATACCTGCGGCCATCAGCCCGGCGTTGACCGCACCGGCCGCTCCAATGGCCATAGTTGCCACAGGATAGCCCTTTGGCATCTGAAGGATTGAATAGAGGCTATCGACCCCTGAAAGCGCCTTGGTTTGCACAGGCACGCCCACAACTGGGATGCGGGTTTTTGAGGCCACCATGCCAGGCAAATGCGCGGCCCCGCCGGCGCCAGCAATAATCACTTTCAAGCCCCTTTCCACCGCGCTTGTCCCATAATCCCAGAGGCGATCAGGTGTTCTATGGGCAGAAACGATTTTGCTTTCATATGCAATGTCCAAGGCGTCGAGAATTTCGGCGGCATGTTTCATTGTTGGCCAATCTGATTGGCTGCCCATTATTATTCCGACATGCACCATTTGAATGTTCCATATTTAGCGCTAAGAGAAAGGCCGAATTAACCCATTGCCGGAGATTAGGCAATAATATCGGGGGTAAGTTCATCTTCAAGTCTAGCGATTTGGTCTTTGAGGTGGAGTTTTTTCTGTTTCAAGCGTTTCACCGTCAGCTGATCACCGGCACGATCCACTAGGGCGGATATTGCCAGGTCGAGATCGCGGTGTTCTTGGCGGAGCACGGCAAGTTGGATGGTCATGACCTCTCGCGGATTGAGCTGTTGACTGCCTGACATGGGCGACCTCTTGAGTTTCTGCTTTTCGCTTAAAGGTTTTTGAAGCAATTGAGAAGCCGGCTCTTGCGTAATTTTACCACCAACCCCATATCTAACATCCAGCGATTGCCTCTTGAGGGATCTGCTGTTCTGTCGCTTTGCTAAAGGACGAAGACATGTCAAAATTGAGTCTTGGAACCCATCCATTCCTATTGGGGTTCGACCAGCTTGAACGCTTGGTTGAGCGTACCGCCAAAACTGGTAATGAGGGCTATCCACCCTACAATATCGAACAAACTTCAGAAAACTCTTATCGCATTACCCTGGCCGTTGCGGGCTTTGCCGAAGGGGACCTCGCGATCACCGTGGAGAACCGGCAGTTGGTGATCCTGGGCCGGCAAGGTGAGGATAGTGGCCAGCGGGTTTATTTGCACCGCGGTATCGCGGCGCGACAGTTTCAGCGAACGTTTGTTTTGGCGGATGGCGTCGATGTGGGGGCGGCGATTATGGAGCATGGGCTGTTGCATATCGATCTAAAGCGCGCTCTACCTGAGACTGTGATTCAGAAGATTGAAATCAAGAAAGGACAATGAGATGAAAGATCAATTTGGCGTCTTAGAAGATCGCATTGTTTATCTTAAACCGGTTGATAAAGCGGATCTTCCAGAGGAAATTTTTGAAGAAACTGGGGATATTGAGCGGCTCTGGTCGGTGCATAACTCCGAAGGTGAGCAATTGGCATTGGTTGGCGACTTGGCTCAAGCCTATGACATGGCCCGTGAGTTTCGTTATTCCCCAATGACTTTACATTAGGCTCGCAAGGCATTGTTATAAAATTTTTTAAATTCTAGTATAAAAAATTTTGGGCGCAGCGATCGCATTGCGATTTTGAGCAGTGCCGCGCCCAACTGTCTATGCTTAGGGCCTGCCTTACGCGCCGATGAGGCCGATGCTCTCTAGTTTGAGTAAAACCTGATGGGCGCAATTGTCGACTTCTACATTCTCAGTTTCAATCCGCAATTCTGGTGCGCTGGGCACATCATAGGGATCTGAAATGCCTGTGAACTCCTTGATTTTTCCGGCACGGGCCAATTTATAAAGGCCTTTGCGGTCGCGCCGTTCGCATTCTTCGATGGAGGTGGCGACATGCACCTCAACAAAGGCTCCAAAGGCTTCTACGTCTTCGCGCACGGCTTGCCGGGTGGTGGCATAGGGGGCGATGGGCGCGCAGATAGCGATGCCGCCATTTTTGGTGATTTCTGAGGCCACATAGCCGATTCGGCGAATGTTCAAGTCGCGGTGCTCTCTGGAAAATCCAAGTTCTGACGATAGGTTCTTGCGCACCACATCCCCATCAAGCAAAGTGACTGGCCGCCCGCCAATCTCTATGAGCTTTACCATCAAAGCATTTGCAATCGTTGATTTTCCGGATCCAGAAAATCCTGTGAAAAACACGGTGAATCCCTGTTGCGCCCGCGGCGGTTGTGATTTGCGCAATTCGGCAACCACCTGCGGAAAGCTGAACCATTCGGGAATGTCCAAACCTTCTGAGAGGCGGCGGCGCAGCTCAGTGCCGGAAATATTGAGCACGGTGCACCCGTCTTCAACCTCATCGGCAGGCTCATATTGGGCGCGTTCTTGCACATAGACCATATGTTTGAAATCTACCATCTCCAGCCCAATTTCTGCCTCGTGTTTGCGAAACAGATCTTGCGCCTCATAGGGGCCGTAGAAATTTTCTCCCGCCGAGTTTTTCCCGGGTCCTGCATGGTCGCGGCCGACAATGAAATGAGTGCAACCATGGTTGGCGCGAATGAGCCCGTGCCACACCGCCTCGCGCGGTCCGCCCATACGCATCGCCAGGTTGAGCAAGGACATCGCCGTGGTTGTGGATGGGTATTGATCAAGCACCGCCTCATAGCAGCGTACGCGGGTGAAGTGATCGATGTCGCCGGGTTTGGTCATGCCCACCACCGGGTGAATGAGCAAATTTGCCTGGGCCTCCTTAGCGGCGCGGAAGGTCAATTCTTGATGGGCGCGATGCAGCGGGTTTCGGGTTTGAAAAGCCACCACGCGGCGCCAGCCCATTTTGCGAAAATAGACCCGCAGTTCGTTGGGCGTGTCGCGCCGGCCGCGAAAGTCGTAATGGACCGGCTGTTGAATTCCCGTCACCGGCCCACCGAGATAGACCTCCCTTGCGGTATTGTGAAGATATTTCACGGCAGGATGGGCCATATCGTCGGCGCCAAAAACCTGTTCGGCTTCGCGGGCTTTGTCAGGGGTCCAGCTGTCTGTGACGGTCATGGTCGCAAGAATGACGCCCTCGGGATCACGCAAAGCGATATCTTGGCCCAGCTCGACGGTGTTTGCAAATTCAGCACCCACATCCAAAGTGATCGGCATGGGCCAAAGCGCCCCATCACTCAAACGCATGTGCGCAACCACGCTGTCATAATCTGCGCGACCCAAAAATCCCTTCAAAGGATTGAACCCGCCGTTCATCAACAATTCCAAATCGCAGACCTGCCGCGGCGTAAGATCCCAAGAGGCGAGCTCTGCTGCTTCGAGCTTCATTTTCTGTGCGCTGTCATAGCCGATGTATAATTCGGGGATCGGTGTTAAATTATTTTGCATAATATGTATCTCGATAAGGTCGCTTGGCGCAGAAGACTCGCCAATTGTCGGTGACAAAATCACTTGCGGAAGTGATAGGTGTAGTGCTGGCGACTTGGATCGCCGGCCCCAGTTTAATGAGATAGTAATATATTTAATGGCGCGTTGGCTAGCAGGTTAAAGGAATATGTATCAGGCTAAAGTAATATGTATTTAATAAATCGGTTCATGCTTTTAAATTTAATTCATTAATAGGGCAACGAATTAGTCTCGCATAAATTGCAAGGCGCTTTATTATGAACAGGCAACCGCTGAGGTGATTTTTAGTTTTGATCCGCGCGCGCCGCCCAAAACCAAAGCGTTAGTCCTGACCGGCTAAAAACCGTTCGGCTTCGAGCGCTGCCATACAGCCCATTCCTGCGCTGGTGACGGCTTGGCGGTATTTGTGATCGGTCAGATCGCCCGCGGCAAAGACACCAGCGATTGACGTTGCAGTGCTGTCGGGTTGGGTCACGACATACCCGCCCATATGGGTCTCCAACACGTCTTTGACCAGTTCATTGGCCGGCGCATGGCCGATGGCGACAAAGACACCTTTGCAGGGCACGTCAGTGATTTCGCCAGTTTTCGTGTGTTTGACTTTCACACCTTCGACACCCAGAGGCATATCTGTGCCATAGACTTCATCAATCTCATGGAACCATAGAGGCATGATTTTTTCATTTTTCATGAGGCGGTCGATCAAGATTTTCTCGGCGCGCAGCTCATCTCGTCTGTGAATCAATGTGACTTTTGAGGCGAAGTTGGTCAAAAATAATGCCTCCTCCACTGCGGTATTGCCGCCGCCAACCACAACTATCTCTTGCCCGCGATAGAAAAACCCGTCGCATGTGGCACAGGCGGAGACGCCAAAGCCTTTGAATTTTTCTTCACTGTCTATACCAAGCCATTTTGCCCGCGCGCCGGTTGCCAGAATGACAGCATCACAGTTGTAAAGCGTGCCGCTGTCACTCTGAGCTTTGAAGGGGCGTTCCGAGACGTCCAGATTGGTGATGATATCGCCGATGATTTCCGTGCCCATGGCCTTGGCGTGGTCTTGCATACGGATCATCAAGTCGGGGCCCTGCACTTCGCTGTCCCCGGGCCAGTTCTCCACTTCGGTGGTTGTGGTCAGTTGCCCGCCGGGCTCGATGCCCTGAACCAATATCGGATTGAGCATGGCTCTGCTGGCATAAACCCCAGCCGTATAGCCGGCAGGACCGGAGCCGATGATCAAGACTTTCGTGTGGCGTGTATTGGACATGGGATTTCCTACAGGTGAGTGTTACTGCTGCATATACACAGGCCAGCCGCCGGGCAAAAGCCCAAACCGGGACCTTTGCGACTACAGGTCGCTATACGAATTATTATTGCGCAGTGTTGAAATATTATTGCGCTGGGCGCGCCATTTGGGTATGATTTCCGAACACTGCGAAAGGGTACCCGTTTATGCACCGTCTGGATGACATTGATCGTTTGATTTTGGCAGAGTTACAAGCCGATGGGCGGATGACAAATGTTGAGCTGGCCAAAAGGGTCGGAATTTCCGCGCCTCCCTGCCTGCGCCGCGTGCGCACTTTGGAGGAAACCGGCTATATCGGCGGCTATCATGCGGATATTGACGCGCGGAAATTGGGCTTTGAGGTTCAGGTCTTCGCTATGGTCGGGCTGCAAAGCCAAGCGGAGGCGGATCTATCCGCCTTTGAGATGCGCTGCCTAAGCTGGCCGCTTGTGCGTGAGTGCCATATGCTCAACGGCGAGGTGGATTTCATCTTGAAATGCGTCGCGCCAGATCTGTCGACATTCCAGTCATTTTTGACCGAAGAGCTGACCTCAGCGGAGAATGTCGCCTCCGTTAAAACATCGCTCGTCATCCGCGGTGCAAAAGATCAACCTGGCGTGCCCTTCGAGGTGCTCGAAGCGCGCTTGTCAAAACAACCTTAAGAACAGCACCCCACCTCCAAAGCAAAACCAACCGGTCGCCGTGTGTGGCAGGGCGGGCGCGGAGCGAAGCTTTGTGGCACCGCTGATGAATTTATACAACGCGGGACAAAGCGCCAATGCGCTTCGGCTGCACCAAAGTCCAGATTGAGGATGCCCGCAAAAATGGGTTCGTCGATGTCGTTTTTCCATTAAAAGACCTTTGCATAACCTAACCGCCAAGCCAAAACACTTTGCCCGTTGGCAACACCGGGCTGGGCCTGACAGCCCCCTCCGGCCGGCGCATTCACCATCTCAATATACTGGTATATATGGTAATTTTTCAAATTTTACAGTGATTTCACCGCCGGGGCATATGCTCTTGGACGTTACAGGCAAATACAAGAGATCAGCCGGCCATAGTCGGGCTGGTGCTCGTGCACCGAGCGGCGATAAGAATAAAACTGATCCGGCGCGCTGTAGGTGCAATGGCCCGTCCATGCCGCTTCTTTAATTCCGGCTGCGCGCAGCTGGTCCAAACTGTAGCTGGGCAGATCAAACTGATACCGATCGCCCTTGCCCTGAGCGAAAAAGCGCAGGGCGTCAGGGGCGTCGTGGCAGATATCGTCAAGAAATTCCGGCCCAACCTCATAGGCCTTTTGACTGATGCAGGGTCCGATGACCGCGCAAATCTCTTGTCGCTGGGCGCCCAGGGTCTCCATAGCCGCGAGGGTATTTTGCAAAATCCCCAATTTGGCGCCCCGATAGCCCGCATGGGCGGCGCCAATGACGCCGGCTTTCGCGTCATGAAACAACACAGGCTGGCAATCGGCCGTGAGAACCCCAAAGATCACGCCCGCAGTCGCTGTCACCATGGCATCGGCTTTGGGCGCAGCGGTGAGCGGAGCTGTTAGGATCTGCACCTGCGCTGAATGGGTTTGATGCACCGATTGCAAGTGATCGGCTGGCCGTCCAAAAAAATCCGCAACTGCTGCGCGATTGCTCTGGACCGCGTCAGGCCTGTCACCCGAGCCTTTGCCGCAATTCAACCCATGATAAATACCCGTTGAGCTGCCGCCCATCCGGGTGAAAAACCCGTGTGACACCTCCGACAGAAGGTCAGATGTGAGGGGGGTGAGCGTCATGGTTCAAGCCCCGGCGGTACAGCCGCGCCCTTTGCCACAAGGCCCATGACCTTGAATAGCCCGCCCATCTCGTCAGGATGGGTGAGGCGGCGATGCGCGGCAATGTGGGAGTCTAGCGCCGCTCCGCTTAGGGATTTGGCCAGGGTTTGCGCGCGCTGGGTCAGTCCCAATCGCTCCAAAAATACCCCCTGCGTGGTCAAACGGGTCGGGCGCAGTCCTGCGGCCTTGGCCGCGTTATACAGGGCCTCAAAGTCCAGATGGGCTGTGAGATCCGCTGTCCCGGGCGCGGCCAGGGGATTGGCGTGTTGGTGATGGCTGACGGCCTGCACTGTATCACCTTGAGAGCGCCAATCGCCATAGTCAATGATCAGCGCCGCACCGCTGTGATCGGCGATACGCTGTGACACCTCGGCCACGATGGGCGGGAGCGCGGGGCAATATTCAACGATCATGCCGGGTTCGGTATCCTCAAGCCGATGGTCGAGAAAATGATAGGGTTGGGGCGCGGCCTTGCCGAAGTACAGGCCATTGGCGTCGCATCCCACCAATATCTCTTCCCAGCCAGCCGAGTGGCGGCGAAATTGCCGGATGGGCAGGGCGTCAAAAAACTCATTGGCAATTAGAAAGAGGGGCGCTTGTGGCAGTCCGCTTGCCTCGGCGTGATGGATTACACCGGGCAGCGCATCGGATTGAAGCCGGCGCAATCTCGGCGAGGCTTCGATCATATGGATTGGTAAGCTGTCAAAGCCCGGTACAGCCGGCGCAATGCGGCGCAGGTCTTGCATCAATGTGCCACGTCCGGGCCCCAACTCCACCACAATAGCATCCCTGGGTGCGCCCTGCGCTTGCCATGTGGCACCAAGACAGAGGCCAATCATTTCCCCGAACATTTGGCTTATTTCGGGGGCGGTGATGAAATCGCCGCTGCGGCCGAAGGCCTCTTGCTGCGTGTAATAGCCGTGCTTGGGATGGAGCAAGCACTCCCCCATATAATCGGCAAGGGTCAATGGGCCGTGCTGCCCAATGCGTTGGCGCAATGTCTCGGCCAAGGCGTTCATGGCCGGGCGCGTGCCTTTTGGATCAACCATAGCCCAGCCAGAAGCATCGGCAGGGTTAGAATTTGTCCCATGGTCAGACCGGTCGGACCCAGCTGCAAGGCGTAGCCAATCGGGTTGTCCAAGGTTTGAAACTGCGCATCTGGCTGGCGCACCCATTCGACCATGAACCGCGTAAGACCATATCCGATCAAAAAGATCCCGGTCAACAGACCGCTGCGGCGCAATGCCCCTGTGCGAAACAGAAGATATAGCAAAAGCGCGCCCAGGATAAGCCCTTCACCCAAGGCCTCATAGAGCTGCGAGGGGTGGCGCGCGCAAAGGCCGGCGGCCGCCTGAACACATGTTTGAGCGTCCTCGCCCGGAAATATCACCCCCCAAGGCAGGGTGGTCTCTCTGCCCCAGAGCTCGGCATTGATGAAATTGGCCAGCCGACCAAAGAGGAGGCCCGCCGGCGCAGAGGCCGCCATCACATCCGAGGCTTTTAGCAGTGCGATCTTGTGCTTGCGGCAAAACAGCAAGCCGGCCGCGACAACGCCCAGAAAACCGCCATGAAAAGACATGCCCCCGTCAAAAATTCGGAGGGCTGCAGCGGGGTTGGCGAGGTAATAGCTGGGGTTGTAGAACAGCACATAGCCCAATCGCCCGCCGATGATGATGCCAAAGATTAACCAAGTGATGAGATCATCCAGGTTTGCTTCGCTGAAAGCAGGCCGATCTTGCGGCCAGAGCGCAGGCCGGCGCAGGGCACGGCGCATGATCCAAGAGGCAAGCAAAATACCAGCTATATAGGCCAGAGCATACCAGCGCAGGGCGAGTTCAAACCCACCCAAGCTAAAATCCATGCCAGCCAGTGAAAACTGCCAGAGCGGTATGTCCACCGAAAAGAGGGTGGGCGAGACATCTGGAAAGGGAATCGAAGCGATCATGACCCTTCATTCCCAGAGCGGCGCTGTAAGTCAACCTTGAGTTCCGCGATATTAGCCCCCATATAAGACCGAAGCGAGTTATCGCCGCCAAGGAGACAGATGATGCAAAGCAAGAATAAGTTCATGGATGATATGAGCCAAATCATGACCAATGCGATGGGTGTCGCGCAAGGCGCCAAGGACGAGGCCGAGAATGCCATGAAAAGCTTCATGGACCGCTGGCTGGCGGATCGCAATTTTGTCACCCGCGAAGAGTTCGATGCGGTGCGGGCCATGGCGCAAAAGGCGCGGGCGCAAAATGAAGACTTGAGCGCGCGGCTTGAGGCGCTAGAAGCGGCCGCTGCGAAAAAGGCTCCGAAATCCAAGGTCGGCGCCCAAGTCGTAAGCAAAGCCGCGCCACAGCCAAACACGAATCCCGTGGGCGCGTGACTGGTTCAGCTGCTAAAAGGCCGTCCCTCGGGGCGGCCTTTGTGGTTTTGCGGCTGCGGCGTGGTGATTTTGCCGTCTTGTCCACAGATAAATGACTTATCCCCAGATAAATGACTCGACAGAATCCCGGTCAAAGGACACCATAGATTGTATGGAAGTATTCGGCGGC
The DNA here is from genome assembly GCA_943788425.1 of uncultured Planktomarina sp. GTDB lineage: Bacteria > Pseudomonadota > Alphaproteobacteria > Rhodobacterales > Rhodobacteraceae > Planktomarina. The sequence continues at coordinate 89,280 of CALSQF010000008.1, read as the reverse complement.
CGCAAAATCTTGGGGAGTGTACAAGAGGTTGTGGAGCTGCCGGATCGGAGTTTTTGACCCGGAAAGGGGTTCTTCATGGCACTGTCCAATCACGCCTATGATTTTGAAGATCTGCATCCCATAGATATCGTGGAAGATATTGCCACCCATCAAGAATGGCAGTTCGACCGGATTGCGGATGATCAAATTTCAATGGAGATGGCCGGACAATGGCGCAGCTATTCCATCACTCTGGCTTGGTGTGAAGCCGATCAAACTCTACGTTTGATCTGTAGCTTCGAGATGGACCCGCCGGCCCATCGGATGCCCGCGCTCTATGAGGCGCTCAATGCGGTCAATGATATGTGCTGGGCTGGCAGTTTCACCTATTGGGGCGCGGAGCGGTTGATGGCTTATCGCTATGGGTTGATCCTTTCCAACGCCCAAATGGCGACGCCCGATCAGATTGATACAATGATTTCTGCCGCCGTCATGTCCGCTGAGCGCTATTATCCAGCCTTTCAAATGGTCACATGGGGCGAAAAAGACCTTGAGACGGCATTGAAAGTGGCCATTGCAGAGGCTCACGGCCACGCGTAGGATCTGCGGTGAAAGGCGAATACGGGTTTGGAGATGTTCTCAAATAATATTTTAAAACGTGGCTTGGTGCTGCTTGGCTGCGGAAAAATGGGGTCGGCCCTATTGAGCGGTTGGCTCGAACAGGGGATGGATCCTAAATCTGTTTGGATCTTGGATCCGAAACCCAGTGATTGGCTTTTGTCAATTGGCGTGCGGGTCAATGAAATGCTGCCCGATGACCCCGCCGCGGTTTTGGTGGCGGTCAAACCCCAGATGATGGGGGAAGCTCTGCCGCGATTGCAGCGGTTTGGTTCGGCGACAACCTTGTTTATTTCAGTGGCCGCCGGCACGCCCATTTCGGCCTTTGAGGATGTTTTGGGCAAATCCACGCCAATTGTGCGCGCCATGCCCAATACGCCGGCGGCCATTGGACAAGGAATAACAGCGCTCATCGGCAATGGGCGTGCAACGGAAAAAGACGTTGCAGAGGCGCAAAGCCTGATGGCGGCCGTGGGTCAAACGCTTGTGTTGCAAAATGAGCAACAAATGGATGCGGTGACGGGCCTGTCTGGCTCCGGCCCGGCCTATGTATTTTTAATGATCGAGGCTTTGGCTGCGGCGGGTGTAAACCAAGGGCTGCCAGAGGATATGGCGATGCAGCTTGCGCAGGCCACTGTGGCGGGGGCAGGGGCTTTGGCCGTTCACTCTGGTGAGAGCGCCGAGCAACTCCGGGTCAACGTCACCAGCCCCAATGGCACGACCCAAGCGGCGCTTGAGATCTTGATGCGCAACGAGTCAGGATTGCCGCAACTTTTGGATCAAGCCGTGGCCGCTGCCAGCCAACGATCGCAGGAGCTGTCCAATGGCTGAGATCACCTATGCGGATTTTGCCAAGCTTGATATTCGCATTGGCCATGTCACTCAAGCCGAACCCTATCCCGAGGCCCGCGTGCCAGCCATCAAGCTTTGGGTGGATTTTGGCGGCGATCTTGGGATTAAGAAATCTTCCGCGCAGTTGACCGATCATTATACGCCCGAAGCGTTGGTTGGAACCCAGGTTCTGGCCGTGGTGAACTTTCCGCCGCGCCAGATTGGTAAGCTGATGTCAGAGATTTTGGTGCTGGGTGTGCCGGATGAGGCGGGCAAAGTGGTGTTGATGCGGCCAGATCAGGATGTGCCTATTGGCGGGCGATTGTTCTAATGCGGGGGGTGTTGCGCAACAGCATCGGCGCTCCGAGTCCACATATTGGTTGAGGGGCCACCGAGATGTCTACACCGCAGGGAGATGTCACCATTCGTGCGGCCCGGCCAGAGGATGCAGCTGATATTCGGGCGATTTATGCGCCTTTCGTGCAAGAGACTTCCATTTCTTTTGAAACCGTTCCACCCAGTGTGGAGACCATGGCTGAGCGCATAGCCGGCAACCTTGCCAGCCATGGCTACTTTGTGGCGCAGTCAGATGCGGGGATTTTAGGCTTTGCCTATGCCAGCCCCTATCGTCCCCGTCCGGCCTATGACCGCACCGCAGAGGTCAGTGTTTACTTGGCGCCCGAGGGACAGGGTCGCGGCCTTGCCCAGGCGCTCTATCGGATGCTCTTTGCACATTTGGCCGCCCGCGGGTTTCATACGGCAGTGGCCATTGTCACCTTGCCAAATCCGCAGAGTGCGCAGTTGCACGAACGCTGTGGCTTTGCCCATGTGGGAAGCTTGCAGGAGGTTGGGCGCAAATTTGACCAATGGCACGGAACAGCGATTTATCAGCGTATGATTGGGCAGGCCGATCTGCACTCTGCGGTGCGGCGAGTGGAGGCCAGCGATACCGTGGCTTTGGCGCAGGTGCTTACGCTTATTCAAACCTCCTTTGCCTATATGACTGGACGCATTGATCCGCCCAGCTCAATGCATCAGCTGACCGTCAGCAAGCTGGCAGATGCGGCAAAGGACAGCTGGCTTTTGGCTCTGGGCGAGCCTGTCGCCGCTTGCCTTGTGGCCACGCCTTTGCCCCATGCGCTGTATTTGGGAAAAATTGCCATTTCGGAGGATCTGCGTGGCCGGGGCTTGTTGCGTGCGCTGCTGGCGGCGAGTGAGGCATTGGCCCGCTCCATGAGGCCTGTCCCGCCTTGAGCTGCAGGTGCGTATTGAGCTGGTGGAAAACCAAAAAATATTCGGCAAATGCGGGTTTATTGAGACCGCGCGCAATGCCCATCCGGGTTATGATCGCGTGACGGAAATCACCATGCAAAAAACCCTCTGACAGGGAAGCGATCCGGCGATCACATCCATTTGTGCATCTGTGCCAAATCAAGCTTGCCAAGTTTTGCCATCAACCGCGCGCGCAGTTTGCGCATGGCAGCCAGCCACTTTTCGGGCTCCATCGCTTTGAAGGCCATGTAATCGGCGACTTGCGGATGCGGTAGGATCAAAAAGCGTTCCTCCTCCATCGCATCTGCTATGCGCTGGGCTGCGGTCTTTGGGCTCAATACATCCGGCAATGGGGCGGCCGCGCCGGGATCATCATATCCCAGCATTGGCGTGGCGACATATTGCGGGCAAACAACTGAGACTTTGAGGCCTTCGTGCCCATGAGAAATGGCCAGGGCTTCGGCAAAACCGACGGCGGCGTGTTTGCTGGTGGAATAGGCCGCATCGCCAATTTGGTTGAGCAGCCCCGCAGCCGAGGCCATCTGCACGAGATAGCCCTGGCCACGCGCCAGCATGGCCGGCAATACGGCACGGCAGGCGTAGACATGCGCCATGACATGCACCTCCCAGGCGGCCTGCCAAATCCGATCTGGCGCTGAGGCGGCGTGACCTGGCTCGCCTGCGCTGAATCCGGCATTGGAAAAGAAAATATCCACCGGGCCAAGGGTTACTTCGACCTCTTTCAAGACGGCCTGAATGCGGCTTTCGACGGTCACATCGCAGACCATCTGCAGCGCGCCCAACTCCTGGGCCAGGTCGTTCAGCGCGGGGGCATTGAGGTCGCAGAGCGCCAAGCGCGCGCCGCGCTGGGCAAATTCACGGGCCAAAGCCGCGCCAATGCCGCCCGCGGCACCGGTGAGGATAATTATCTTGCCTTGGAATTCCAAAGGAATCTCCCTGATGTCTGGCACTGCCCGCAGCCTCGCATGGGATGCAGCTGTGCACGCACTGCCGGCGGTATGGGCATGAGCTTCTGTACGGCAAGGCTGGCGTTTTGCGCGCCAAGGGTCAATGTCAAATTGCGCGATGCACAAAGGGGGACGCATAGCCCTGTATAGATTTAAGGCGCGCTGCCGTATTATGGCTTGCGAGCCATGAGCGGAGTGGTATGTTGTATTTTGCGCAAATCGCGTTGGCTCTATCCGCCTTTGGCCGCCCGCATGGGGTCTGTGCTGCTAAGAGAAGGGACTGAAAATGCACTGGGATGAATTCTCTGACTGGGGTGCAAAAATTTCTCAATGGGCCGCAGATTACCATAAAAATCTACGCGACCGCCCGGTGCGCGCGCAAACGGCGCCGGGGGATGTGGCCGCTCTTTTAGAACACAGCGCCCCGGAGACGCCGCAGTCCATGGAAGAGATCATGGCCGATTTTGAGCGGGTGGTGATGCCAGGGATGACCCATTGGCAGCACCCAAGGTTTTTTGCCTATTTCCCAGCCAATGCCGCCCCTCCGTCTATGCTGGCGGAGATGCTGGTCTCAACCATTGCGGCGCAATGTATGCTTTGGCAGACCTCACCGGCGGCGACGGAGATGGAAACCGTGATGCTCGATTGGTTGCGCCAAGCCATTGGTCTTCCCTCAGGGTTTTCTGGTGTCATTCAAGATTCGGCCTCCTCGGCGACATTGGCGGCGGTGCTGACCATGCGCGAGCGGGCGCTGAATTGGCAAGGCAATCGCTCTGGGCTATCGGGAGCGCCGCGGCTGCGTATTTATTGTTCTGCAGAGGTTCACACATCGGTAGATCGCGCCATATGGGTGGCGGGAATTGGTCAAGACAATCTCGTGCGCATACCCATTGGCGGCATCCGCCGCGGCATGGATCCGGTCGCGCTGCGGGCAGCGATTGAGGCCGATATTGCGGCGGGACATTTGCCGGCGGGGGTGATCGCCTGCGCCGGCGGCACAGGCACCGGCGCCTGCGATGATCTTACAGCTGTGCTTGGCGTGGCCAAAGAGTTTAACCTTTACAGCCATGTGGATGCGGCTTGGGCCGGCGCGGGCATGATCTGCCCTGAATTTCGTGCGCTATGGGCCGGGATTGAGGGCGCGGACTCCCTCGTGTTCAATCCGCATAAATGGCTCGGTGCGCAGTTTGATTGCTCGGCGCATTTCCTTGCCGATCCTGCAAGCTTGGTCAAAACTCTGGCCATTCAACCAGAATATCTCAAGACCCATGGCCGTGACGGGGTGATTAATTATTCGGAGTGGTCTTTGCCCCTCGGGCGGAGGTTCCGCGCGTTAAAGCTGTGGTTTTTGCTGCGCTCCTACGGGCTTGAGGCCCTGCGCCAGAGGCTGCGCAATCATGTGGCTTGGGCTGAGGGTTTGGCTGATCAATTGTCACAGCATCCTCAATTTGAGATTGTTACGTCCCCGGTTTTATCCCTGTTCACCTTTCGATTGGCCGGCCGTGATGATGCGGCGCAAATTGCCTTTGTAAACCGGATCAATGACGATGGGCGGATTTATATTACACAAACGCAAGTGGATGGGCAGATTGCCGTACGGTTCCAGATTGGTCAATTTGATGTGACCCAGGACGACGTGCAATGTGCCTACCAGGTGCTCTGCGAGCTGGCTGCATAATTTCAGCAAAGGGCAAGAAACAGTCGCAATTGCTGCAAAACTGTGGCATGGCCGGGTGACAAACGAGATGGAACTGAGATCATGGCGCAACTCATTACGATTTTGAACGGTCCCAATTTGAACCTTTTGGGACAACGTCAGCCGGAAATTTACGGGCATGACACATTGGACGATGTGGCAAACTCCTGCACGGCGGTGGCGGCGCAATTCGGGCTGCGCTGCGAGTTGATGCAAAGCAATCATGAGGGTGCGCTGATTGATATGATCCACACGGCCCGTCAAACTTCAGCGGGCATTATCATCAACCCTGCGGCCTTCACCCATACGTCGATTGCTTTGCTCGACGCCTTGCATACCTTTGAGGGCCCGGTTCTTGAGGTGCATATTTCAAATGTGCATAAACGCGAGAGCTTCCGCCATTCGTCTTATGTCTCGTTAAGAGCAGATGGGGTGATTGCCGGGTTCGGTGTCCAAGGCTATAGTCTGGCGATGCAGCGCATGGGGCATATTCTGGCGCCCGAGGGTTAAGGGGATCGCCCCTGATTTTGAAGCCGTGCCAACCCGCCTAAGAGAATTTCGGTTGCCAGATCGGCATAGGTTTCCCGGCTCAAGCCGCGGCCCGGTTGGTGCCAGAGGTAGAACCAATTGACCATGCCAAAGAGCGACATGGTGAGCGGGCGCAAATGAACTGGGTCTTGCTCTAGATATTCGGGCGCGGCGGCAGCAATGGCCTGGGAAAATTCTTTGACAATCGACCGTTGGATGTCCGCCAGTATATGGCGTTGCGCCTCGGGCAGGGCCGTTGTGCTTTGCAATTGTAATCGATGCTCTGCATCTGCGCCGCGGTACATATGCAGCAGTTTTCTCACCAATTGACGCAGCTGCAGCTCAGGATCTTCGGCCTTTGGCAGGGCTATTAGGCCCTCGTAGAGCGTCGTGAGATGGCTGTGCAAAATGTCAAAGAGCAGCTGCTCCTTGCTGTTGTAATAGTGATAAATCAAGGACTTGGAGATGCCGCAGGCCCCCGCCACCCCATTGACCGACGCGCGATCATAGCCGTGGTCTGCGAAGTAGACCGCGGCCTGTTTCAAGATCGCGCTGCGTTTTTCGCGGTGGTCCTTGGCGATGGGGCGGGCCACAGGTTAGCACGCTGCTCGTTTGTCAATGACCCGCACGGCTTTGCCTTGAGATCTGGCGACGGAATTGTCAGCGCCTGCGCGCACCTCTGCGGTGATGCCGATATTGGCCTTGATGAGAGTTGCCAGGGTGTCACCGGCGGCGCTATCGCCTTCTACATGCACAATCATGTGATCCATTGGGCCTTTTTTGACCAGTTCAATTTGAAAATGCGCCGCCAGTTGTGGCACCTTCATCAATTGCTCCTCAATCTGCGTCGGAAAGACATTGACGCCGCGTAGGATCATCATGTCATCGCTGCGGCCGGTGACTTTTTCCATGCGCCGCATGCTGCGCGCAGTGCCAGGTAGGAGCCGGGTCAGATCGCGGGTGCGGTATCGAATGATTGGAAAAGCTTCTTTGCTCAGAGAGGTGAAGACCAATTCCCCAAGCGCCCCATCGGGCAGAACCGCGCCAGTCTCGGGATCAATGATCTCCGGGTAGAAGTGGTCTTCCCAAATATGTAGCCCGTCTTTGCTTTCGACGCATTCGCAAGACACACCGGGCCCCATCACCTCTGAGAGGCCGTAAATATCCACCGCATGCATGTCAAACGACTGCTCGACCTCCTCGCGCATCGCGTTGGTCCAAGGTTCGGCGCCAAAAATACCCACTTGTAGCGGAGACTTGCGCGGATCGAGCCCTTGGCGCCGGTATTCGTCCAGAATTGACAGCATATAGGAGGGGGTGACTGTGATCCCAGTGGCTTGAAAGTCTTCGATCAAACGCACCTGCCGTTCGGTCATGCCACCGGAGACGGGCACAACTGTCAGACCCATTTTTTCCGCGCCGCCATGCACGCCCAATCCGCCGGTAAAAAGCCCATAGCCATAGGCATTGTGGAGCAGATCTCCAGCGCGCAGGCCGGACGCGCGCAAGGAGCGTTCCATCACCTCATCCCACATCGCCAAATCAGCTTTGGTATAGCCTACCACCGTGGGCTGGCCTGTGGTTCCAGAAGAGGCATGAATGCGATTGATTTGACTGCGTGGCACGGCGAAGAGGCCAAAGGGGTAGTTACTCCGCAAATTCGTTTTCACTGTGAACGGAAAGCGGGCCAAATCGGCCAGAGACTTCAGATCATCGGGATGCACGCCGGCCGCATCGAAGCTCTGTTTGTAATGTGGCACATTGGTGTAGGCATGGGTCAAGGACCAGCGCATCCGCTCAAGTTGCAGCGCTTCGATTTCATCGCGGCTGGCGGTTTCAATGGCGCTTAAATCTCCGGGTTTTGGGGATAGATCTTTCATCCGTCTCGTCTCACAGTTTCTCAAGTATCATCGCAATGCCTTGCCCCACGCCGATACACATGGTGCATAGGGCGCGTTTGTGGCCGTTCAGCTGCATTTCATGGGCGGCGGTCAAAGCCAGACGCGCCCCTGACATGCCCAGCGGGTGGCCAAGGGCTATGGCGCCGCCATTGGGGTTTACATGGGCGGCATCATCGGCCAGGCCAAGCTGCCGCATGACCGCCAAGCCTTGGGCGGCGAAGGCTTCGTTCATTTCTATCAGATCTATGTCTGACATTGTCAGTCCAAGCCGCTGCAAGAGCTTCTCGCTGGCCGGCGCAGGGCCGATGCCCATAATGCGCGGGGCGACCCCGGCCACGGCCGTTCCAAGAATGCGGGCCATGGGCGTGAGGTCAAAGCGCTCCACCGCCGCTTGTGAGGCGATGATGAGCGCTGCGGCCCCATCATTGACGCCCGAGGCATTGCCGGCTGTGACCGTGCCATTTTGCCGAAACGGGGTGGTGAGGCTGGCAAGTTTTTTAAGGCTTGTCGTGCGAGGGTGTTCATCTGTGTCAAAGATGATCGGGTCGCCGTGCCGTTGCGGCAGTGATATCGGCGTGATTTCCCGGGCAAATCGCCCTGAGGCCTGGGCTTGCGCCGCGCGGCACTGGCTGCGATGGGCAAAGGCGTCTTGATCGGCGCGCGATATGCCAAAATCGGCGGCCACATTTTCGGCTGTTTCGGGCATGCTGTCGATGCCAAAGCGCGCTTTCATCTCTCGGTTCACAAACCGCCACCCGATGGTTGTGTCGAAAATTTCAGCTTTTCGCGAAAAGGCGCTCTCGGCCTTGGGCATGACCATGGGCGCGCGGGTCATGCTTTCCACGCCGCCGGCCATTATGATCTCGGCCTCCCCGGCTTTGATGGCACGAGCACCCATTGCGATTGCGTCCAGTCCTGAGCCGCATAAGCGGTTGAGCGTGACGCCCGCCACGCTCTCAGGCAAGCCTGCCAAGAGGGCCGCCATGCGCGCCACATTACGATTGTCTTCTCCGGCCTGATTGGCGCATCCCATGATCACATCATCAATGGCCGCTGGATCGAGTGTCGGCACATCGGCCAAAGTGGCAATGATCACATGGGCCAAAAGATCGTCGGGCCGGGTTTGCGCCAAAGCGCCGCCAAACCGACCGATCGCGCTGCGACGCCCGGTGCACAGATAGGCTTCAGTCATGGTTGGGGCTCCTCAAAATGCTGACCTTTGATGCTGCGGGAGTTTCCCCGGAACTGAGCAATCACTTCGCCCGTGGCGCGGGTGACTTCAATATCATAAATGCCGCTGCGCCCGGCGCGGTGCAGCTCGCGGGCCGCGGCGGTGAGCTGATCGCCCAACTGGCCGGGGGCCAGAAAGCTGACGGAGCAGGTCTGGGCCACGACCCGTTGATTATAGCTGTTGCAGGCGTGGGCAAAGGCCGTGTCGGCCAGGGTGAAGATTAAGCCGCCGTGGCAAATCCCATGGCCGTTGAGCATCTGCTCTTTAACCTGCATGGTCACATTGGCCTGTCCGGGCGCGATATGGGTGACCCGCAACCCCAGCGCTTGACTGGCCGCATCATGTGCACCCAAGGCCGCGGATGATTTTTCAGCAATTTGTTGCGCGGTGAGGGGCATTTTAGGATCCTGAATACTGTGCGGGGCGCTTGTCGAGGAAGGCTGTAACGCCTTCGAGGTAATCTGCCGACTGGCCGCAGGCGCGCTGAATTTCCGCTTCAAGCGCCATATGCGCCTCGAGATCCATTTGCCCCGCTTTGTGGATGGCATGTTTGGTCTGTGCCAAACCCAGGGTCGCGCCTCTGGCCAGGTCTGCGGTCAACTGCTGTGCAGACTCCAAAAGCGCGCCCGGTTCGAAGCATTGCCAAACCAATCCCCAGTCTTGGGCGGTTTGCGCAGTGATTGGCGCGGCGGTCATGGCCCAGGCTTTAGCGCGCAGCGGTCCCAAGATTTGCGTCAAATGATAGGTGCCACCCGCATCAGGGATCAGCCCAACTTTGGCAAAGCTTTGTACAAATTTTGCCGTGGTGGCTGCTAGGACAATATCGCAGCCGAATACAATATTGGCGCCTGCCCCCGCCGCGACACCATTGACAGCGCAGACGACAGGTTTGGCCAATGAGCGTAGGCGCTGCACCAGAGGATTGTAAAGCGTGCTCAGGGTATGGCCCAGATCAGGGGGGCCGCCCAATCTGCGCGGATCGCGGCCCTCAAGATCTTGCCCGGCGCAAAATCCACGCCCCGCACCGGTGAGCAATAGCGCGCGCACCTCGGGCTTTTCTGCCTCTGCAAGTGCCGCGCTGAGGGCGGCATGCATCTCGTCATTAAAGGCGTTGAGCCGATCGGGTCGGTTCAATGTGATCTGCATCCAGCCGTCGGTGTGTTGGGTCAGGATCGTGTCGGACATGCGGACCTCCAATGCGGGTTATATAAATAACTTGCATAGACCGACCGCTTGGTCAATTAATATTCCAAGTTTTGAACAGAGGTGCGCCGGTGTTGGATCAAGATCATTTTTCAAGCTATGCTATGGGGCACTGGCTCCGTTCAGACAGCAGCGGGCGGCAGGTTCGCTCAGCGGTCACCGGTGAGACCCTCGGCGTTCTGGGCGGGGTGCCAGATGTGGCGGCCATGCGGGACTATGCCAAAAGCCACGGGGGGCCGGCTCTGCGCGCATTGAATTTTCACGACCGTGCGCGCATGCTCAAAGCCCTCGCCTTGCATCTGAAGGCCCATCGCAAAGCGCTCTATGACTTGTCTTTCCTTACTGGCGCCACGCTTGCGGACAGTCAGATTGATATTGACGGGGGCATTGGCACCTTGTTGGTCTATGCGTCCAAAGGGCGCCGGGAAATGCCCGAGGGGTTTGTTCTGCCCGATGGCGAGCTGGAGGTGCTCAGCCGCGACGGCAGCTTTCTTGGCCAGCATGTTTTGACACCGCGCCAAGGGATTTCATTGCAGATTAATGCGTTCAACTTTCCGGTATGGGGCATGTTGGAAAAGCTTGCTCCCAGTCTTTTGGCTGGGGTGCCCAGTTTGGTCAAACCGGCCAGTGACACGGGCTATCTGACACAGGCCGTGGTGCGGTTGATCGCAGATAGTGGAATTTTGCCCGACGGCGCGCTTCAGCTGATTATGGGCGCCACGGGGGATCTTTTGGACTGTCTGGACGCGCAAGACACTGTGGGGTTCACCGGCAGCGCTGCCACAGCCATGGCACTGCGCAGCCGGCCATCACTTTTGCAAAACGCCGTGCGCTTCACTGCGGAACAAGACAGTTTGAATGGTTCTGTGCTGGGGCCGGATATAGAGCCTGGGTCTACGGAATTTGATCTCTTCATCACCGAGGTGCACCGTGAAATGACCACGAAAGCGGGGCAAAAATGCACCGCTATTCGACGCATTATGGTGCCAGAGGCCCATTTGCAGGCGGTGACTGCCGCAGTGTCAGAGCGGCTGGCGGCCACGCAAATTGGCCATCCGGCTCAGAAAGAGACGCAGATGGGCGCCTTGGTCTCTCAGGCGCAACGCGAGGATGTGCGGGGCAAATTACAGCTTCTGGCGGGGGAATGCGATGTTATATTCGGCGATGCGCAGCACTGCGTGGTCAGCGGGGCCGATGCCAAAGAGGGGGCTTTTATGTCGCCTGTGCTGCTCAACTGTCCAGATCCTGATGCCGCCAAGACCGTTCATGAGATTGAGGCCTTTGGCCCGGTCTCCACGGTTATGGCTTATCGCGATGTGCCCCATGCAATTTCCTTGCTGAACAAAGGTGGCGGCTCGCTGGTGGCCTCTGTCATCACACATGATCCACAGGTGGCACGGCAGGTTGTTTTGGGGGCAGCGGCGTTTCATGGGCGCCTTTATTTCAATGACCGGATATCTCAGGCCGAGAGTACAGGACATGGCGCCCCCCTGCCGCATATGGTGCACGGCGGACCAGGCCGGGCGGGAGGCTCAGAGGAATTGGGCGGTTTGCGTGGGGTGAAACACTTTATGCAACGCAGCGCCATTCAAGGCAGCCCGGATATGCTTTCAGCCATCACTGGAATGTGGGTGACAGGAGCGGCAGAGCAGGTGGGGCCCGCGCATCCGTTTACACGCAGTTTTAATGCGCTTCAGATCGGCGAGACTCTGCACACCGATGCGCGTGAGGTCACGCTGGCAGATATTGAGCGTTTTGCTGAATTTACCGGGGATCGGTTTTACGCGCATATGGACGCAGAGGCTGCCAAGGCCAATCCATTTTTTCCAGATCGCGTTGCGCATGGGTATTTGTTGCTGAGTTTTGCCGCAGGTCTTTTTGTGGAGCCAAGTCCTGGGCCCGTGCTGGCGAATACGGGGCTCAATGGGCTGTCGTTTCAAAAGCCGGTTGTGGCGGGAGACTGCATCTCTGTGCAGCTTACAGTCAAGCGCAAGACGCGCCGCACCGATGCCTATGGTGAAGTGCGCTGGCATGTGGCCCTGCGCAACCAAGAACGCGATTTGGTGGCAGAATATGAATTGTTGACCATGAATTCATATGGTGAAACCAAAGGGGCATGACAGAGCAACCTGCGCCTCTTGCCCAATTGATTGAACATCTGCACGCTCAGGGTCGGTTGCGTGTATGGTCTGTGATTGTCACGATTTTGGGCGAATTGGCGGAACCGGAGGGGGGTGAAATCTCGATGTCCGCGCTGCTAGAGCTTTGCGCGGCGCTTGAGATTGAGCCGCAAGCGGTGCGCACCGCCATGTCTCGCCTTTCAAGAGACGGGTTGGTCTCGGGACGGCGCGTGGGGCGGCAAGCATTTTATCGGTTCTCAAACGCAGGTCTCGAGCAGTATCACTGGGCCGCGCGTAGGATTTATGCGGCGCCTCAAGATATTGCACAGTGGTGCTATGGTTTGATCGGTCCAGATGGCGATTTAGCCCAGTTGCAAAAAGACAGCGCGGCCGATCCGCCGTTGATTTTTAGGGCCCGGCTTGTCTGTTGGCCAAGGGCGGCTATGCCCGAGGGATTGAAGCCTTGGCTCCAAAGACTTGTGGTATTTGACAGCGCGCCGTCAGTCTTTCCAGATTGGGCGTGCTCCCAGGTGTTTCCCGCCTTGAGTGCTGAGAGCTGCGGTTTGATCCTGCGCCTGTGTGACGCTCTTGACGGGCCTATCATGACGACCCTGCAGGCCCGATTAACCCGGCTGTTGCTTGTGCATTATTGGCGCCGCTTGGTGTTGCGGTATCCCACCATTGAGGCACCGCTAGATGATTGGCCTTTGGCGCGTGCGCATCGCGCGCTGGCCCGCATCTATCCGCAATTGGTGCAGCTGAGCGGTGGGGCACCCGATTGTGCCACCCGCTTCAGTTGTGTTACAAAATACTATTGATTTATAGATTTTCGTAATATAAGGCAATCCAGTGATTGCTGGGAGAGAACGGATGTATTCACAAGGATTGATTGGATCTGGCGAGCAGACCACTGAAACGCCAGAGTTTTTGGCGGCCTTCCAAGCCCGCATTGATGCGGATGAAAAAATAGAGCCGAATGACCCCATGCCAGCGGCTTATCGTAACACCCTGATTCGTCAGATTGGGCAGCACGCGCATTCAGAAATCGTCGGCATGTTGCCGGAGGGCAATTGGATCACCCGCGCACCGACTTTGCGGCGCAAGGCGGCGCTTTTGGCCAAGGTGCAAGATGAAGGTGGGCATGGCTTATATCTCTATTCCGCCGCTGAAACCCTCGGGGTCAGCCGCAAACAGATGACCGAAGAATTAGTGTCTGGAAAAGCAAAATATTCCTCTATATTCAATTACCCGACCCAGACCTGGGCCGATATTGGCGCCATTGGTTGGCTTGTGGATGGGGCGGCGATTATGAACCAAGTTCCTTTGTGTCGCTGCTCTTATGGACCATATGCACGGGCAATGATCCGCGTCTGCAAGGAAGAGAGTTTTCACCAACGGCAGGGCTATGAGATCATGCTAAAATTGGCCGAAGGCAGCCCGGCGCAAAAGGAGATGGCGCAGGATGCGTTGAATCGCTGGTGGTGGCCCTCATTGATGATGTTTGGCCCGCCTGATGGGGAAAGTGAGCATTCAGATCAATCGACACGCTGGAAAATTAAGCGGTTTACCAATGATGAGCTGCGGCAGAAATTTGTTGATGCCACCGTGCCTCAGGCGCAGCGTTTGGGCTTGTCCTTGCCAGATCCGGCGCTGGCTTGGAATGAGGTGGAGGGGCGCTATGACTATGGCGAAATTGATTGGGACGAGTTTTGGGCTGTGGTCAAAGGGCATGGTCCGCTGAACAAAGCCCGTGTGGCGGCGCGCAAAAAGGCTTGGGAAGAGGGGGCTTGGGTTCGTGAGGCGGCGCTTGCCCATGCCAAGAAACGTGCCGCGCGACACACCGCAGCCATAGCTGCCGAGTGAGGCAAGAGGAGGCGACCAGATGAGCGAAGCCGAAGAAATACCGCTTTGGGAAGTGTTTATCCGCCCGCGCAATGGGCTGGCGCATCGTCACTGCGGTTCGCTGCATGCGGCGGATGCTGAAATGGCATTGCAAGCGGCGCGGGACGTCTATACCCGCCGCGGCGAGGGGCTGTCGGTCTGGGTTATTCCGTCGGCACAGATTGTCGCCTCTGATCCGCAAGATCGTGATCTGCTGTTTGATCCTGCCGATGATAAAATTTACCGCCACCCCAGTTTTTACAACATTCCAGATGATGTGGGGCATATGTAATGTCGACCGCATTGGTTGCAGCCTTGATCGGCTTGGCGGATGATCACCTCATATTAGGGCACCGGTTGTCGGAATGGTGCGGCCATGCGCCGATGCTCGAGGAAGATCTGGCCATGCCCAATATTGCACTGGATCTGATTGGGCAGGCGCGCGGGCTTTATACCTATGCCGGTGAATTGGAAGGTGCGGGGCGCGACGAGGATACTTTGGCCTTTGGCAGATTGGAGCGTGCCTATCGAAATCTATTGATTTGCGAGCTGCCCAATGGTGATTTTGCCCAGACCATGTTGCGGCAATTTTACTTTGCCACTTTCATGCATTTGTTTTGGCAGAAGGTTGAGTGCTCAACCGATACCACCCTCGCAGCGATTGCCGCCAAGGCCGTGAAAGAGGCGCAGTATCACCGCCGCCACTGTGCGGAATGGGTGATCCGCTTGGGGGATGGAACCGATGAAAGTGCGGTGCGGATGCATGAGGCTGTGACGCTTTTGGCGCCCTATACGGGCGAATTTTTTATAGCAGACCCTGAAGCCGGCGGCGCTGTTGCGGCTGGAGTATTGCCACAGATCCAAACTTTGCAACCTGCCTGGCAGGCGGATGTTGAGCAGGTGTTCGCGGCGGCCAAACTGGCCCTGCCACAAGCGGTCTATGCGCAAAAGGGGGGGCGCAGGGGGCTGCACACGGAAGCCATGGGCCATCTTTTGGCGCAGTTGCAATTTATGCAGCGCAGTTTTCCGGATATGACATGGTAGCGTTCCAGGCCCGCCGCGCATGGGAGGCGGCAGCGGCTGTGTTGGATCCCGAGGTACCTGCGGTTACCGTGGCCGACTTGGGCATTTTGCGTGCTGTTGACATTGATGATCAAGGCCGAGCTGTTGCGCAGGTCACCCCCACCTATTCGGGATGCCCGGCGGTCTTGGCGATTGAATTGGCCATCGAAGCGGCACTGCGCCAGGCCGGTTTTGATCCGGTGATTGAGCGGGTTCTCGCACCGGCTTGGACCACGGATTGGATCACCGAGGAGGGGCGAGAAAAACTTCGCGCCTATGGAATTGCGCCGCCTGTCGGTGGCTCTTCATCGAAACGCGCGCTCTTTGGCGAGATCACCGTGGCCTGCCCGCGCTGCGCGGCAGTGGATACGTCCAAGTTGTCCGAATTTGGCTCAACGGCCTGCAAGGCCCAGTATAGCTGCAATGCCTGTCATGAGCCGTTCGATTATTTCAAATGTATTTGAGGAGAGGCTATAATGGCCAAACTGAGATTTCATGATTTGACCATCAGCGCCGTGCGCGTCGATACTGCCAGTTCTGTCGAGCTCAGTTTTGACATCCCACCGGCCTTGGCGTCTAATTTTGTTTTTGAGCCTGGGCAGTATTTAACCCTTCGGGCTGTGGTGGATGGGCAGGACTTACGGCGATCTTATTCAATTTGCTCTCCATTGGGCGCACCGCAGCTTTCGGTTGGGATTAAACGGATCGAAGGCGGCGCATTTTCCAGTTTTGCTTTGGGTCTTAAGCCGGCGGATGTGCTGCAGGTTATGCCACCGCAGGGGCGGTTCACGGCGCCGATTGGTGGGCGGCACAATTATTTGCTCTTGGCCGCAGGCTCAGGCGTCACGCCGATCAAATCGATTGCGCAATCCGTGTTGGAGGGCGAAGTTGATAGCACGGTGACCCTGTGTTACGCCAATCGCAACACCGAAAGCATTATGTTTCGTCAAGCCTTTGATGATCTGAAGGACAGGTATCTCACACGGTTTCTGATGACGCATGTCATGGATGAAGAAGCGCAAGATGTGGCTCTTTTTAACGGGCGCATGGATGCGGAGAAACTCAGTACCATGGCCACGCGTGGCCTTATTTCCCCAATGGATTATGACGCAATCTATATTTGCGGTCCACAGCCGATGATTACGGCGGCGTCTGAGGCTTTGACAGTGTTGGGCGTGCCGCCAGAACGGATCAAATTTGAGCTCTTTACCCCGTCAAGCCCGCTGCCGATTGCCAGCGCTGCAAAAAAGCCTTCCGTTGCGCGCGGTGCGCGGGTTGAGGTTGTGCTGGATGGTGCGCGGCGGGGATTTGCCATGGAGGCGGGCGACATGCTGCTGGATGCGGCCAGCCATTCTGGGCTTGAGCTGCCCTATTCTTGCGCCAATGGCATGTGCGCGACCTGCCGCTGTAAGTTGAGCCAAGGAGAGGGGGAGATGGCACAAAACTTCTCTCTCGAGCCCTGGGAAGTTGAACAGGGCTATGTTTTGGCCTGTCAATTTAAACCGCGGTCAGAGCTGGTGGTTTTAGACTTCGACGCGGTCTAAATATTGGTTTCATCTCGCGTCAGGCGTATGAGGCGTTGCGGTCATAAATCACTGGGAACCAATCTTCGCGCAAAATCTGGCCGGGCTTCATCGCGTGACCCGGGAAGGGCGGGGAAGTCGGGCCAGGGCGCTCAACATAGCGCGCATCATCGCCCATGAGCCGCAAAGAGAAGGCCCGGCGGCGCTGGTTGCTTTCATTTCCGCGTGCGCCATGCAAAATACCAAAGTTAAAGGCTACCGCATCACCGGGCTCCATCGCCCATTCGCGGATTTCCATGCCTTCCGCCTCGGGGTCTGGCACAGGCATATAGTCTTCCTGATTGGGGTAAAAACTCTCCTCGGCCAGCCAGCGGGTTGGCAGGACTGGTTTGGCCCATTTGTGACTGCCGGCAACGCAGCGGAGCGAGGCTTCTGTCACGGGATCCAGCGGGCTCCAAAAACTCACATTTTGTTGGCCGTCGACAAAATAATAGGGCCCGTCTTGATGCCAAGGAGTGGCTTTGGATGTGCCAGGTTCTTTTACTAAAATATGGTCGTGAAACATTTGTACTCGCTGCGTGCTCATAAGGTCTGCGGCCACAGCTGCCGCGGGACTTTCGCGCAGGACAGTTTCAAATTCTGGAATGCGGGTCCAATTGCAATAATCATCGAAAAACCGCCCCACTTCGTCGGATTTCAAATTTTCTGCAGCATAGGGGCCCGGCGCGTTCATGTTGCGCGCAATGCCCGCTCGCAATGTCTCTACATGATCGGCAAACAGGCCTTTGACCAAGACGACACCATCGCGCTGAAAGGCGTCGATATCGCCTTGAGTGAGCAGAGGATGGGGCATGGTTGAGATCCTTTTCGTTTGTACTGTGCTGCCACAGGCGTGTGTGAATTTCAATTCGGAGTTTGCAGCCCAAGACCAGCTTTTTCTCAAACGGCATGTAATGAGACTTTTTAGTTGATCGGTTGGCCGTTTTTCGTAAAGTGGTTTCACTCATAATTGGCAGGGATATATCATGACTTTTTATACGATCTTTCACAGAACCTTGGGCGGTGCCGTTGCGGCTTTGGCAATGTCCAGTGTGGCATACGCTGCAGATTATAGCTTTAACCTACAGAGTTTTTTGCCCGCACAGGCGGTGATTCCGTCGAAAATCATCGATGTTTGGGCCGATAATGTTGAGGAGGCCTCTGGCGGGCGCATCGAAATCAACCGCTATGCGGCAATGCAATTGGGCGGCAAGCCGCCTGAGTTGATCGACCAGGTGCTCGATGGCGTCATTGATATCACTTGGAATGTAGTGGGCTACACGCCTGGCCGTTACCCATCGACAGAAGTTTTTGAGCTGCCCTTCCTTGTGAATGATGCGGGTCCGGCCTCTGCGGCATTCTGGAAAATGTTGGAGGGAGATATTGCCGAGCGCGAGTTTGGCAATCTGAAGGTGTTGGGCGGTTGGGTGCACGGTCCCGGCGTTATTCATGCCAATAAGGCTGTGACGGTCCCGTCCGATTTCAATGGCATGAAGATTCGCGGCGCGTCGCGCCAGGTTAATGCGATGCTGAACGAACTGGGTGCCACCCCTGTGGGCATGCCGGTGCCAGCGGTGCCAGAGGCTTTGTCCAAGGGTGTTATTGATGGAACGACGATTCCATGGGAGGTCACGAAGGCGCTGAAAGTTCCAGAGCTTGTCGAGCATCATACAGAATTCACCGGTCCGATGCTCTATACGGTCACTTTCGTTTTGGTGATGAACAAAGACAAATTTGCAGCTTTGCCCGCCGATCTTCAAGCGGTCATTGAAGACAACTCAGGCCTTGAGTTCTCCATCTTTGCTGGCACCACGCAGCAAGCCTATGACACACCAGGTCGCGACGTTGCCGTGGGCAGGGGCAATGATATCGTCACTCTGGACGCGGCCCAATCTGCTGTCTGGGCCGAAGCGGCCCAGCCCGTCTATGGGGCTTGGATCGCCGAGATGACAGGGCGCGGTCTCGACGGACAGGCTATGATTGATCAAGCCATCGCATTGATGAACGCAAATTAATTAGCTAAAGCACATTTAACGCTGCGCGGGCTGTTTCGCGCAGCGTTTCTATTTCAAAGACGGGGCGCTCACATGAGAAATTTGGCAACGCGGGCCGCACGTTTGATGGCGATCTGTGGCGGTCTGGTGTTAACTTTCCTGATTGTGTTGATTTGCATTTCGGTAATTGGACGCAGTTTAAATGGCCTGTTGCATGGATGGATCGGCGCGGTGATGCCTGGCGTTTCGGCTTGGGCCTTGGATCTGGGTGTTGGGCCAATCAATGGTGATTTTGAATTGGTGGAGGCGGGTGTGGCCTTTGCGATTTTTGCTTTTCTGCCTTTGTGCCAAATTTCCGCAGGCCATGCCTCTGTTGATATTTTTACGGCA
Organism: uncultured Planktomarina sp.; assembly: GCA_943788425.1. Lineage (GTDB taxonomy): Bacteria > Pseudomonadota > Alphaproteobacteria > Rhodobacterales > Rhodobacteraceae > Planktomarina. Next base: position 70,044 of record CALSQF010000008.1, on the reverse strand, counting down.
AAATTGCCGACCTGGATTAATCGCGTGTTGCAGCTTGCCATTGACGTGATTTTTGCGGTTGTCCTTATCGCAATGGCCTATCAGTTGTACAACGGCATGCTGTCAAAACAACGCTATGGCGACACCACCTTTTTATTGCAATTTCCGATTTGGTGGGCCTATGCCGCCAGCCTGTCAGGATCCATTCTCACAGCGGTGATTTCTTTATATGTGGCGGGTATTCGTGCGTTGGAACTCATGCGTGGTGAAGATATTTTGTCCCAAGAGGCAGGGCTGGATTTATGAGCAACTTAGAGATTGGCCTGGCGTCTTTTCCGGCGCTTCTGATATTGATTTTCATCCGTGTGCCTATTGGTCTTGCAATGTTTTTGGTTGGCTTGGTGGGACTGTATTTCACCACGGGCAGTTTCAATTTGCCACTGGCCCGGTTGAAATCTGAAACCTTCAGCACGTTTTCTAGCTATTCTTTGTCGATTGTACCGATGTTTTTGTTGATGGGACATTTTGCGACCCTGGGGGGTATGTCGAGTGCCCTGTTTAAAGCGGCTGAGAGCTTTTTGGGCCATCGCAAGGGCGGAATTGCCATGGCGGCCATTGGCGCATGTGCCGGTTTTGGCTCAATCTGCGGCTCGTCACTCGCCACGGCGGCGACCATGGGGCGCGTCGCTCTGCCTGAATTGCGCAAATATGGATATTCTGGCGGTTTTTCCACCGCCACTTTGGCAGCCGGTGGCACGTTAGGGATTTTGATCCCGCCCTCAATTGTTTTGGTGATCTACGCGATTTTAACCGAGCAAAATATTGCTAAACTGTTTCTGGCAGCCTTCATTCCGGGAATTTTGGCGGCGCTTGGCTATGTGATTGCCATTTCCATCTATGTCCGACTTCATCCGGAGGCGGCGGGTGTGAAAGCGGCGGTGCCCTATGCCGAACGCTTTGCGGCCTTGTTCAAAGTTTGGCCGGTGTTGTTGGTCTTTGCCCTCGTGGTGGGTGGCATCTATCAGGGCTGGTTCACGCCCACGGAAGGGGCGGCGGTTGGGGCGGCCGGCACGGGGTTCATCGCGTGGATGAACAAGGGTCTCACGCGCAGCACCTTGGTTGAGAGCTTCCTTGTCACCGCAAAATCCAGCGCAATGATTTTCTTCATTATCCTTGGCGCTGGCTTTTACAATGGGTTTTTAGCCCTAACCCAAGTGCCACAGGAGATTTCGAGCTTCGTGGTCAGCCAAGGGTTTAGCCCCTGGGTCGTTCTGACCATCATTTTGCTGTTTTACCTTGTGTTTGGCTGTCTAATGGACAGCTTGTCGATGATTTTATTGACCATTCCGATTTTCTTTCCAGTCATCGTGGAGCTTGATTTTGGCATGAGCCAAGAGCAAATCGCCATATGGTTTGGAATTTTGGTGCTGATCGTAGTGGAAGTTGGGCTGATTACCCCGCCCGTGGGAATGAATTTATTTGTTATCAATGCGATGGATCGCAGTACGCCGTTAGTACTGACCTATAAGGTCGTGATGTATTTCGTGGCCTCTGACATTGCGCGGGTGATTTTGCTCGTGGCATTCCCCGCAATTACTCTGTTTTGGCTTCGGGTTTAAAGACCAACGGGCTGGGGACATACCAGCTCATTTCGCTCGAATTGTTAAAATAGTGTTGATATTCGGTGGCTCAAGTTGTTCCGTGGGAGGGGATATTGATCGGAGCCATACATGAGTGTAGATACCGCATTGCCAAAAGACTGGGACCGTTCGGGTTTGCCCGGTTGGGCCTATTTTTCGCAAGAATTGTTTGAGCTGGAATGTGAGACCCTGTTCAAAACCCATTGGCAATTTGTCTGTCATGTAAATGAAGCGGCAGATATTGGCGCCTATGTCACCTATGATGTTGCTGGGGAGCGCGCTTTGGTAATCCGCGGGCATGACGGCATTTTGCGAGCCTTTCACAATCTGTGCCGGCATCGTGGATCGCGGATTGTGCCGGATGCGCGCGGTGTCTGCAACAAGGCGATGGTTTGCCCATATCATGGTTGGGCCTACAATTTGGACGGCCGGCTGCGCGGGATCGCCAATCGGGATACATTTCCGCCGATGCAAGCTGAGAAATGGGGCCTGAAACCGCTGGAGATGGAAATCTGGAATGGCCTGGTTTTCATTCGTTTCCAAGCCGGTCCCCAGCCCGCGGTAGCAGAAATTTTAGCCCGGTTCGATGATGAAATCACCCCCTATGATTTGGCCAATATGGTTCCAACTGACAGCAATTCAATGGATGATCTCCTGCCGGTGAACTGGAAATCTGTGCGTGATGTAGACAATGAGGGCTACCATGTCCGGCAAGCCCATCCGGGGCTGCATCAACTCTATGGAAATGGCTATTTTGACGAGCCTTACGCCAATGGCACCTCGCGATCGGTCGGGACATTCAATGAGGCTTACGGCCATCGCTGGAGCGTGCGGAAATACCGCGAGATCTTGCCAGAGGCAGATAACCTTCCACGGGAACAGCAGCGTCAATGGATCTATTTTGGTATGTTCCCCAATTTTGTTCTCGGCCTCTATCCCGACAGTGTCATATATTATCAAGAAGTGCCCCAGTCTGCCGAGCAAACTGTGCAGCGCGGAATGTGCTATCGGCGGAGCAACGAAAGCCGTGAAATGAAGGCCGCGCGCTATTTGAGTGGACGGATTGACCGCGATACGGCGGACGAGGATCAGATGCTCATGGTTTGGTCTTGCGAGGCGACAAAATCCTCTGCATATGACGGCGTGATATTTTCTGATTTGGAGTACGGTGTGAAGACCTATCACGACCATTTGCGACAGCTATTGCCGGTGCTGGCGCAGCCCGTTCCACCCGAGTCGGGGCAAATTGCCCTACTCAATGATGCGCTTCTCAGCAAAGGGGATTGAATAGGTGGGAATGTTGCGAAAACGGCTGATGAGTGAGGGCGCGCAGGGCATGGTTTTGATCAGCCCAACGCTGGTGTTTACACTTTTGATGTTGGCTGTTCCCCTGATTATGGTTCTGGCGCTCAGTTTTTGGACACAGAACTATTTGACGTTGGATCGCAGTTTTTCTCTTACGAATTACAAGACGGCTTGGACTGAGCCGATGTATCAGTATCTGATGGCCCGTTCGCTCAAGATTTCAATTTTCGTGACGGCGTTAACGGTGGTCTTGGCCTATCCCGTGGCCTATTTCATATCTTTCCATGTCACGCCGAAACGCAAGGCCATGTGGATTTTTTTGATCACGATCCCGTTTTGGACCAGCTATCTGATGCGGATTTTCCTGTGGAAGGTGATCTTAGGCTATAACGGCGTGGTGAATGGCAGTCTCATGGGGCTTGGGCTGATTGAACAGCCATTAAGCTTTATATTGTACAATCAAAATGCAGTGGTGTTGACCCTGGCCCATTCTTGGGTGCCCTTCGCGATTTTACCGATTTTTGTGGCGCTGGAGCGCGTGGATCGCTCTTTGATTGAGGCGGCAGAGGACCTGGGCGACAATCGGCTGCGCCGGTTTTTCCGGGTGACATTGCCCCTGTCGATGCCCGGCGTGATTGCGGCGACCATCATTGTGTTCATTCCCACCATCGGCGATTACGTCACGCCGCGATTGGTGGGCGGTCCGAATGGGCTCATGATTTCCAATATGATCGAGTTGCAGTTCAAAAAGGCCAATAACGCTCCCCTTGGAGCAGCTTTGGCCATTTCTGCTATGGCAATCGTGACATGTGTTACCTTGGTGTTTGTTTGGATGAATAGAAAATTTATGCGAGGGCCAAAATAATGCGTGGCAAGGGATATTTTTTCAAATGGTATATCGCGCTGTTTTTGGTGTTCCTCTATGCACCGGCCATTCTGTTACCGGTCTTTGCTTTCAATGACAGCAGCATCGTGTCTTTTCCGTTGAAGGGTTTCACGACAAAATGGTTCGAAATGCTGCAATCCACCGAGGCGCTGCATGTGGCGGTGCGCAACAGTCTGATGATTGCAGTTACAACGGCGATTTTCTCTACGCTTTTTGCCGTTTTGGCAGCCCGGGCTTCTACCCGCTTTGCCTTTCCCGCAAGGCGGTCCATCATGGGCTTTATCATGCTTCCTATGGTCTTGCCTGAGATCATTATCGGCGTGTCCTTGTTGGTGGTCATTGTTCAGATGGGTTTTGAGCTTTCGCTCTTCACCATTATTTTGGGGCATATTCTGATCTGCACACCCTTTTGCATCGCCATTTTATCATCGGCCTTTATGAATTTGGATCAAAGCCTTGAAGAGGCCTCGATTGATCTTGGGCAAACGCGATGGAACACGTTTCGGTTGGTAATTTTTCCGCTGGTTATGCCAGGGATTGTGGCAAGCCTGTTGATTGCTTTTACCATTTCACTCGATGAGTTTATTATTGCCTTCTTCTTGGCTGGGACCGAGCCGACCTTGCCCGTCTACATTTGGGGGCAATTGCGATTCCCACAAAAACTGCCCAGCTTGATGGCCTTGGGCACATTGTTGCTGCTGCTTTCGATCGGCTTGCTGGTCCTCGCAGATTTTGTTCGCCGGCGTGGACTCAAGAAAACCGGCATTGAGAGTTCAGGGGGATTCCTATGACACAGCCCATTATTCAACTCAGCGGAGTTGATAAATTTTATGGTGATTTTCAAGCGCTGTCACAGATCGATTTGGATATTCGCACCGGGGAATTTTTCTCGCTTTTAGGCCCATCGGGCTGTGGAAAGACCACCTTGCTGCGCTCGATTGCCGGGTTTGAAACCCCCTCTGTGGGCAGCCTGCATATTGATGGTAAATCCATGGATAGGGTGCCGGCCAATAAGCGTCCGACCAATATGGTGTTTCAAAGCTATGCAATTTTTCCGCATATGAGTGTGGCTCAGAATGTCGCCTATGGGCTGAAGGCACGCGGCTTGCCAAAGGCGGAGATACATGAACGGGTTTCTGAGGCCATTGCCATGGTGGGGCTGCAAGGCTTCGACAGCCGCGCGTCTCATGCGCTGTCAGGCGGGCAGCGTCAAAGGGTTGCGTTGGCCCGAGCCTTAGTCCTCAAGCCGCGGGTTCTGCTTCTTGATGAGCCGCTCTCGGCGCTTGACAAAAAGATGCGCGAACAAATGCAATCGGAATTGCGGCGGTTGCAACGCGCGGTTGGCATCACCTTTGTTCTCGTAACCCATGATCAAGAAGAGGCGCTCACCATGTCTGACCGGATTGCGGTCATGTTTGACGGCAAAATCGCCCAAGTGGCCACGCCGCAAACGCTTTATGGTAAACCTAGCTCGCGGCGGGTGGGCAATTTTATTGGTATGATGAATTTTTTTGATGCCAAAGTCCTGAGTACGTCGGGTGAGACGGTTGAGGTGGATGTACAATCTTTTGGCACAGTCACATTGCCTCTGTCCCAAGCTCCAGGAGGGGTTGAGGGCTGCCAGTCTGTCGGCATACGTCCGGAAATGTTGACCATTCTGGCCGAGGGGCGAACCGCTGAGCGTGAAATTGAAGCTGTGGTGTCGGAGGTCTTCTACTACGGCGATATGACCTATTATGACGTGAATCTGCCGCAAAAGGATGCGCCGGTGACTGTCACGATGCGCAATACTGCAGGCCGCAAGGTGCTGGCCGCGGGAGATACGGCCCGGGTGGGATGGAGCCCGGTTTCGCTGCTTTTGTTGCAGTGATTCGAAAGTGGGTCTGCTGTGATTGCAGTACAACGGCCCTTTCGCATTTAGGGCATCGGAGCCACAAAGGATTAAAGATTGATCATCTCGCCCTTAGTGGGTATCGCCGTCTCTCGGTGTTTGGGGAACGTTTTGCAAAGGCCTTTTGAAATAAAAAGAGCGCCCAAAGGGGCGCTCTTTGTCTTTTCGTATGGCTTGCGGTTTAGATTAGAAACCGGCTTTGATCTTCTCGAATTCTGCGATCATTTTTTCACGCAATGCTTGGTTCATTGGTACCTGTGCCAGGACGGGCGCATCCACAGGGCCAAGGCCGGCCTCAGCCAAAGCTTCGGCGCCAATGGCCGTCATGGCGGTTTGGTTGCCGTGGCCATAGCCCCATTCTGACACGATATAACCTGCTGAGCCGGGGTCCATCCATGCATTGAAGAAATCATACATTTTGTCTTCTGGATTGGGTCCATTTGCCAAATTCACATAGCCACAGAACCAGCTTGAAGAGCCCTCTTTTGTCGAGCGGTTGGCTTCAACCGGCAGGCCCTCGGCGGCCATGGTAGCAGGCGTTTCGCTCCAGGCCCACGAGACAACAACCTCACCACTGCCCATCAATTGCGCCAATTCTGCGCCATCGGCCCAATAGGCCCGCACATTTTGATGCGCTTGACGCAGCCAGGCAGAGGCAGCTTCAAAATCGGCGTCGGTGGCTTTGGTCCAATCGGCGAGACCATTGGCCAAATAGCCCAAGGCGTAGATGTCATCGACATTATCTGGCAGTGCAATCCGGCCAGCATAGGCGGGATCAAGGAACACCGATAGGCTGTCCATTTTCGCCATGTCAACCATATCTGTGCGATAGGTCAAAGCTGTCGTGCCCCAATCCATCGGCAGAAGATAATACCCGCCGTCAAATTTGAAGGCTTCTTTCATCTCCATATTCACATCATCCCACAGTTCAATCCGTGAGGTGTCAAGCGGCTCGAGCAGGCCGGCTTCTAACCATTTTGACACAGATTGGCTGCAAGGGTGTGAGACATCCGCTCTGAAACCCGCACGCAGTTTCTGGAAAGCTTCCTCTTCTTCACCAAAGAAGGAGTATGTTGGCGCATCACCATGCTTTTCGATATACTTTTGGAAGAAGCCCTCGTCTTCATAGCCAGACCAATCGAGCACAACCAATCCGTCATCGGCGGCTGTCGCGGCGCCACTGACAAGTGTTGCGGCCGTGGTGGCCAGCAATATTTTTTTCAGGTTCATAATGTATCTCCTTGTCGGCAAACCGCCGTGAAAAAACTTTAGACCAGCTTTTTGTTTGCTTCAAGAATTCTATTCGATATGACTTGCGGTGGGGCGGTTGCAAAGGGCGGTCTCGCGGCTTTCGCCTTGTAAAAATGAAGGTAAAACCCATGGTTCATGTTGTGATTGCCGGCGCCGGTATCGTTGGAGTTTCTTCGGAAATTTGGCTGCAACGGGCGGGGCATGAGCTCACGCTTGTGAATCGTATGGATGGGGCGTTGCGCACCAGCTATGGCAATGCGGGCGTTCTGGCTGCGGGTGCGATCCTGCCGGTGCCTGTGCCTGGATTGGCGCAAAAGCTGCCAAAAATGGTGTTCAGCCGTGATGAACCGTTATTTTTAGAATGGCGCTATCTGCCTCGCCTGTTGCCTTTTTTGGCGAAATTTCTCAGCTTTGCTCGCGCAGTTCATGTGGCACATTGCGCCTGTTCCCTATCTTATCTCTTGTCCGATAGCCATGCCCAGCATCAATCTTTGGCCGAGGTAACCGGAGCAGAGCGCTTTATCAGTCAAGAGGATTTCTGTTTTGGTTACGCCACAGAGACGAGTTACTTCGCAGATGAGTCAGGCCGTGTGCTGCGCCGTGCGCATGGCTATGAGATTGAGGGGCTCGATGGGGCGGCTTATGCGGATCAGAGATCCGCTTTACAGCGGTCAATGTGCCAAAGTTGTGTGTTATAAGAACAGTGGCCGTATTTCAGATCCGGGGGCCTATCTGGCCGCGCTCCTGGCGCGTTTTCAAGCGGAAGGCGGCACGATGCTCGTGGCCAAATTGAAGATATCGAGCTGCAGGATGGAGCCTATAAGGCCTTAATCACAGATCAGGGCCGGGTCACGGGCGATCATATCGTTCTGGCCATGGGAACTTGGTCGGGCAAGATGGCAAAGAAGCTTGGGATCAAACGCTTGGCCTTTGAGAGCGAGGGCGGCTACCATATTGAGCTGCATAATCTCAGCGCCATGCCCAAAGCGCCGATGATGGTGGCTGCCGGCAAATATGTTGTGACCCCCATGGAAGGGCGCATCCGATATGCGGGGGTGGTGGAATTTACCAGCACCGAGGCGGCGGTGCAGGATGGGCCAGTACAGTTCACCAAGCGACAGATTGCAACGCTGTTTCCCGACTTGACTTACGATCACATGAGCGACTGGATGGGGCGTAGGCCGGCCACGTCAGACAGCCTACCGCGCATTGGGCCTGCCCGCGCCATAGACAATGGCCATATGGCTTTTGGTCACCAACATATCGGGCTGACGGCTGGACCAAAAACCGGGCGGTTGATTGCTTATATGGTCAGCAATCAACCCAGAAATGCAGATCTGTCTGCCTTTGACCCGGCCCGCTATCAGGCCTATTCATAGGCTTCCAAAGGGGGGCAGGTACAGATCAGGTGGCGGTCGCCATGTACATTATCCACACGGTTCACGGGCACCCAATATTTGTCACCCCGCATAGCGCCCGCAGGATAGCAAGCCTGCTCACGGCTATAGGGCCGGTCCCAGGTTTCGATCAAATCCGTGACTGTGTGTGGCGCGTTTTTTAGGGGGTTATTGATACGATCCATTTTGCCATCAATAATGTCCTGCGCCTCTGCTCTGATCGAGAGCATAGCGTCACAGAAGCGATCTAATTCGGCTTTAGGCTCGGACTCGGTGGGCTCAACCATCAAGGTGCCCGCGACGGGCCAGCTCATTGTCGGCGCATGAAAGCCGCTGTCCATCAGGCGTTTGGCGCAGTCATCTACTGTGACATCCGCTGCCTCATTGAGGGGTCTTGTGTCGATGATACATTCATGCGCCACGCGCCCCGTTTTGGAGGTGTAGAGAATGTCAAACGCACCTTCGAGACGCGCGGCAATGTAATTGGCGTTTAAAATAGCCACTTTTGTCGCTTGCGTGAGGCCGGCGCCGCCCATTAGCAGGATATAGGCCCAGCTGACCGGCAGGATGGACGGTGAGCCGAAAGGTGCTGCGGAGACCGGTCCAACGTCGCTTCCATATTCCGGATGGCCTGGCAAATGCGCGGCCAAATGGGCCTTTACACCAATCGGCCCCATGCCTGGCCCGCCCCCGCCATGGGGAATGCAGAAAGTCTTGTGCAGATTGAGGTGTGAGACATCACCGCCAATATCGCCAGGTCGCGACAGGCCAACCATAGCGTTCATATTGGCCCCGTCGATATAGACCTGACCGCCGTGATCATGGGTGACCTTGCACACTTCTTGCACGGTTTCCTCGAACACCCCATGTGTCGAGGGATAGGTAATCATACAGGCGGCCAGGGCGTCGCTGTGCAGTTCTGCTTTGGCACGAAAATCGGCGACATCGATATTGCCGTCAGCATCTGATCCCACGACAACGACCTTATAGCCAACCATTTGTGCGGAGGCTGGGTTGGTTCCATGGGCGGATGTGGGAATCAAACAGACATTCCGATGCGCTTGCCCATTGGCTGCATGGTATTTTCGGATGGTCAACAGGCCAGCATATTCACCCTGTGCGCCCGAATTGGGCTGCTGGCTGATGGCATCATAGCCAGTTATGTCGCAAAGCTTAGCATTTAAATCCGCAAACATCTCATGATAGCCGCGCGCTTGATCGACAGGCACGAATGGGTGCAAATTGGCAAATTCTGGCCAAGTCACCGGGATCATCTCTATGGTGGCGTTGAGCTTCATCGTGCAGCTGCCCAGTGGGATCATAGCCCGATCCAGCGCTAAATCGCGGTCTGCTAGCCGGCGCATATAGCGGGTGATTTCCGCTTCGGCGCGGTTGAGGTGGAAAATAGGATGGGTAAGATAGGCGCTTTCGCGCAGCATGGAATCTGGCAGGCGATAGGCCCGATTGGCCTTGCTGTCATCCTTCAGATCGCTACCAAAGGCGCGCCACACTGCCTCGATGGTTTCTGGGCGTGTTTGCTCATCAAGGCTGATGCCGACACGGTCCGCATCAATCTTGCGCAGGTTGATTCCATTGGCCACGGCGGCCTGTAGGATCACCCCTTGGAGGTTCCCAACATGCACGGTGATCGTGTCAAAGAAGACCTCAGGTTGCACATCAAAGCCTAAGGACTCAAGCCCTTTGGCGAGGCGGCTTGTCTTGCGGTGTACCGATTGTGCAATGGCTTTTATACCGTCCGGCCCATGATAGACCGCATACATGGAGGCGATCACCGCCAAGAGCGCTTGCGCGGTGCAAACATTCGAGTTGGCTTTCTCACGCCGAATGTGCTGTTCACGGGTTTGTAGCGCCAGGCGCAGCGCCTTATTGCCGCGGCTGTCCACTGAGACGCCGATGATCCGGCCAGGCATTGAACGCTTGAAGGCATCCCGTGTCGCCATATAGGCTGCATGCGGTCCGCCATAGCCCATGGGCACGCCAAAGCGCTGAGTGGAGCCAATGGCGATATCCGCGCCCATCTCACCAGGGCTTTTGAGCAGTGCCAGAGATAGTGGATCTGCCGCAACAATAGCCAAGGCTTTATGCGCATGCAGGGCCTCAATTTGGGATGTGAAGTCGCGCACATGCCCATAGGTGCCGGGATATTGGAAAATGGCGCCAAAAACGGCGCTTGCGTCCAAATCGTCTGGGCAACCCACAACAATCTCGATCCCCAAAGGTTCCGCACGGGTTTGAATCACAGCAATATTTTGCGGATGGCAGTTCTCATCTACAAAGAAAGTTTGTGATTTTGACTTGGCAGAGCGCATGGCCATCGTCATCGCCTCTGCGGCCGCTGTGCTTTCATCGAGCAAGGAGGCGTTGGCAATATCTAGCCCAGTAAGATCGCTCACCATCGTTTGGTAATTCAGCAAAGCTTCAAGCCGCCCTTGCGAGATTTCTGGCTGATAGGGGGTGTAGGCGGTGTACCAAGCGGGATTTTCCAAGATATTGCGCAGGATGGGCGCTGGGGTGGTGGTGCCGTGATAGCCCTGACCAATCAGCGAGGTCAGGACTTGGTTTTTGCTGGCCACTTGTTTCATGTGATGCAGCGCATCGCGCTCGGACATTGCCGGGCCAAAGTCTAGCGGAGCTGTTTGACGGATGGCCTGTGGCACGGTCGCATCGATCAATGCATCCAGGCTATCAAATCCAATGGTGCGCAGCATCTCTTCCATCTCTGACGGCGATGGGCCGATGTGTCGACGGTTGGCGAAATCATAGGCTTCATAAGTGGTCAGTTCAAAAGGCATGCGTGTAGCTCCGCTTTTAGTCTGTGGTTCAGCGATTAAGTCTGTGGGTGGTCAAGCGATGAAAGTTTTGTAACCGGCCAAATCCATCAGCCCTTCGAGCTGGGCAGGATCGGAGAGTTTGACTTTATAAATCCAAGCATCTGCTTCGGGATTTTCGTTTAAGGCGGCGGGGTTGCTTTGCAAAAGCTCGTTGGCTGCAATGATCTCCCCGTCCACAGGGGCGAAGATTTCAGAGGCCGCTTTAACCGATTCAATCACACCGATTTCATCGCCGCTTTCAAACTCATCGCCTTCCTCTTTTTGGTCTACAAAGACGATATCGCCCAATTGCTCTGCGGCATGGGCTGTGATGCCGATGGTGGCAGTGTCGCCTTCCACTATGATCCATTCGTGTTCTTCGGAATAATATGTCGTCATTTGGGTCTCCCGTTTAGCGTTTGTAATTTTGTGGAACGAATTGCAGCGCGCAGACCGTGGCCGGCTGCGGCTTGCCGCGAATGATCAGGTGCAGCTCTTGGCCCGGCGCGCTGTGATGGGCCTTTACATAGCCCATAGCAACCGGACCTTGGACGGTTGGGCCGAAACCACCTGAAGTGATCTCACCAATGGCGTTGCCGTGCAGGTCGTGAATTTCGACCCCTGCGCGTGCTGGGGCGCGGCCCTGCGGCATGATGCCGACCAATTTGCGCGCCGCGCCATGTTCCAACTCTGCTATGATACGCGCCGCACCGGGAAAGCCGCCTTCTTCGCGCCGACTTTTTTGAATGGCCCAGTTGAGACCGGCTTCAATAGGGGATGTATCAGGTGTTATATCATTGCCGTATAAGCACAATCCCGCTTCGAGACGCAGGCTATCTCGGGCACCAAGTCCGGCCGGGGCGCAGTCTGGATGATCCAGCATCAACCGTGTAATCCGTTCGGCATCGGCTTCTGGAATGGAAATTTCATAGCCATCCTCACCGGTGTAGCCCAAGCGTGAAATTCGGCAGAGCGTGTGATCGATCAGCGCCTCACAAGTCTGCATAAAGTTCAATTCAGTCGCCTGCGGACAATGCCCGGCCACCACATCCTGCGCTGAGGGGCCTTGTACCGCAATTAGGCAACGGTCGAAAATTTCTGTGACCTCAATGTCTTTTAGATGGGCTTTCATATGCGGGATATCTTGAGCGCGCATAGAGGCATTGACCACCAAGAACAAATGATCGCCCGCATTCGATACGATCAGGTCATCCATGATGCCGCCAGTCTCATTGGTGAAGAATGTGTAGCGTGCTTTGCCCTCGGGCAATGTGCTCAAAGCGGCTGGAACCAAGGCTTCCAATTTTTCGGCGGCATTGGGGCCATGCAACAGGACTTGCCCCATGTGGCTCACGTCAAATAAGGCTGCTTTGTTGCGGCAGTGCTGATGCTCACCCATAATACCCATAGGATACTGCACGGGCATTTCCCATCCCGCGAAATCAACCATTTTGCCGCCCAAGGCGCAGTGAAGATCATATAATGCTGTACGTTTGGGTGTATCGCTCATGATATTTTCCCGTTCTTGAACATTTTTCCACTATCGGAAACTTTTTCGTTTATACGATTTTTTTAATGCTTTTCAAGTCAAATAATGACACCGATTTTGTTTATGGGTTAAGAACTAAAATACAGCCCTATGGGTTACATGACCAGATCAGGATCATGGGGGCAGATCGAAATTGTCACAAACCGTTTCAATGGCTTGTTCTAGAATGTCAAACAAACCATTCACCTGATTTTTGCTGATTATGAGCGGCGGCGAAAACACGCACATGTTGATCAAGGGCCGTACAATCAGTCCGCGGTCATGGCACGCCTCATCAATCATCGCGCCGATTTCGCGTTCATCTTCAAGCCGCGAGCCATCCTTGCTCAGCCGCGCTTCTATGCACCCGATCAAACCGGCGCCCCGGGCGTCACCAATGATTGGGTAACGCGCCAACCGCGCGAGCCGCTCTTGGAAATAGGGGGCGATATCGCGCACATGTGCCAATACATTGTCGCGCTCCAAAATTTCTATATTTTTCAGGGCTGCGGCACAGCTCACTGGGTGGCCCGAATAGGTATAGCCGTTGGAGAATAAGACGTCACCTCGATGGGTCATCCGCTCCATCATGCGGTCAGAAATAATACAGGCGCCCAAGGGCAAATAGCCGGAGGTCAAGCCTTTGGCGCAGGTAATGATGTCGGGCTGAATTCCAAATACAGCCTCGGAGGAAAACCAATGACCGAGTCGTCCGAAGCCAGTGACCACCTCATCAGAGATATATAAAATATCATGGGCGCGGCAGATATCGAAGGTGCGTTTATGATACCCCTCTGGCGGAACAATCACACCGCCTGAGCTCAAAATAGGTTCGGCAATGAACGCGCCAATATTTTCGGCCCCAAGCTGGGCAATAGCCTCTTCAAGATCTTGCACTTTGGCATCGCACCATTGCGCGACACTCATTTCATCGGGGCGCAGATAGGGATTCACATTGGGTAGGAAATGCACCAAGCGACTTTCGACATCGAATTTGGTGACATCCCGCTCTTTTCCGCTCACGGATGCTGCCAGATAAGTCGAGCCGTGATAGCCTTTCTCCCGAGCTAGGATCATCTTCTTTTCGGGTCGTCCAAGACTATTGTTCATAAACTGCATCGCCCGCAAAGCGGTATCGACGGCTGTGGAGCCGCCTGTGGTGAAGAATACATTGTTCAAATCCCCTGGCGCAAAATCGGCCAATTTCTTGGCCAGCATCGCGCCAGGTTGGGTCACATTGGTAAAGGGTGAGGCATAGGGCATTTCCAGCACCTGGGCTGCGATTGCCTGAGCCATCTCTGCTTGCCCATAGCCGATCTGCACGCACCACATGCCGCCGGGACCGTCTATAAATTTCTTGCCGGTTTCATCGTAAAGATAGATACCCTGCGCTTCCTGCACCAACATATTATCATAGCCACGCCACGCGTTCATATCATGCCATGGGTGCAAGAAATGCTCCCGATCAAAGGCGTGTAGTTCTTCAGGAGACGGTGAATTTTGCATGAAACCTCTTTTGTTACCCCAAGTGCTCGGGCGCTATTTTTCTGGCAGCGCCTCAACGGGTCCATCGGCTTTGAGCCATGCGGTAAAGCCGCCAGAAATATGGGCCACCGGTGCCAGTCCCATATCTTGCGCCACTTTCGCACTTAGGGCCGAACGCCAAGCGCTGGCACAGTAAAATACATAGGTCTTATCTTGGTTGAAAATCTCTTTATGATAGGGGCTGGCTGGATCAATCCAAAATTCCAGCATCCCGCGCGGGCAGGAAAAAGCGCCTGGTATCTTACCTGTGCGTTGCAACTCGCGTATGTCACGCAGATCCACAATCACATGGTCCGGGCTGTCAATCAGTGCCTGGGCCTGTTCCACAGTAAGGGTGGTGACTTCTGCGTTGGCTGCGGCCACCAAGTCTTTGACAGATGTTGTAATCACTTGGGTCATACTGTGCCTCCTTACCACATTGGTAGCCTATGGGGCGCAGATTGCAAAGACTTACCGGCGCCGCCGATATCGGCGCAAAACCGTGGGTTTTTGACATGGTTTCGTCGTTAATGGCGGTTCGGTGGTGGGGTGGATTTGCCTAGTATAGGGTCGATCAGCAAACTGGAGCGGATATGGCCCGACGAAAATCAACCACCGGAGCACGGGCGCGGCAAGGCAATGAGGCGGGAATTGGTACTGCACCGCCCAGCCCCTATCTGAAGCGGCGATTGGCGTTTTTCGACCCGTTAGATGACGCTACTATGGCGCAGCTTGAGGCGCAGGTTGATTGGTTGATGCAAGACGTTGGCATTGCGTTCCGTGATGATCCAAAGGCGCTTGAGATTTGGCGCCAGGCCGGTGCGCGGATTGACGGCGACCGGGTGCGCATGGAGGCATCTCAGGTCCGCGGATTGTGCAAGACCGCGCCGGAGCAATTCACCCAAATTGCCCGCAACAGAGCCCGCGATGTGGTTATAGGCGGACAAAATCAAGTATTTGCGCCGATCTACGGCGTGCCATTCGTGCGCGATTTGCAAAAGGGCCGACGTTATGGGGATCTGGACAGTCTCGAGAAATTGATCAAGCTGACCTATATGCTCCCGAATTTGCATCATGGAGGCTTGGTGATTTGTGAACCCTGCGATGTGCCAGTGAGCAAGCGTCATTTGGATATGTTGTATTTGCATATGACCTGTTCGGACAAACCGCATCTGGGCGCGATCACCGAACAAAGCCGGGCGCAGGACAGCGTGGACATGGCGGAAATTGTTTTTGGCCGCGAGGTGATGGATCAAAACTGTGTCATCATGGGCAATGTGAACACAAATTCACCGCTTTTGGTCGACAAAGTGGTCACTCAGGCGATTGATACCTATTGCAGCCGCGGCCAGGGGATCGTGGTGGTCCCCTTTATACTATCGGGCGCGATGGGACCTGTCAGCACCGCAGCGTCGGTCACCCAAGCCATGGCAGAGGCGCTGATGTGCTGCGCCTTTTCGCAACTGATCCGCCCAGGGGCGCCATTTGTCTTAGGCAATTTTCTCAG
The DNA here is from genome assembly GCA_943788425.1 of uncultured Planktomarina sp. Classification (GTDB taxonomy): domain Bacteria; phylum Pseudomonadota; class Alphaproteobacteria; order Rhodobacterales; family Rhodobacteraceae; genus Planktomarina. The sequence continues at coordinate 54,305 of CALSQF010000008.1, read as the reverse complement.
TTCAATGAGCCTGAAATCAGGCGCGCCAACCTTTGGCATGCCAGAACCGATCCTGTCGAACTATGCCATTGGTCAAATGGCGCGGGCTGCGGGCTTGCCGCTGCGCTGTGGTGGATCTTTGACCGCAAGCAAAATCGAAGATGCACAGGCGGCTTATGAGAGTACCGATTCCATGCATTCCACCATGCTGGCCGGCGCAAATTTTGTTCTTCATGCAGCCGGTTGGATGGAAGGTGGGCTCTGCACTGGATTTGAAAAGCTGGTGATGGATGCGGACCGTTTGGGCGGCTATCAAAAACTGGGTGCCGGGCTGGATTGCAGCCCTGAAGCGCTTGCGCGTGATGCCTATGGCGAGGTTGAACCGGCTGGGCATTTTCTCGGCTCGGCCCATACCATGCGCAATTACCAAACTGCCTTTTATGAGCCAGCGCTCAGCGACAGCGAAAATGTCGAAAGCTGGGAAGACGGTGGGGCGAAAGATATGCGGCAGCGGGCCTATGAACGCTGGACCAGCCGGTTGCGTGCCTATAAGCCTCCGCCGATTGACGCAGGTGTGAAGGAAGAATTGCAAGCCTATGTGGAGCGCCGAAAATCTGAAATTCCGGACGCTTGGTATTGAGAGAACGGCCATGCTAGGCTTGAAAACTAGAACTTAAAAGACGGTTAGACTGATATGCCAGAGATTCAAAAATCCGAAAACGGGGGCGGAGCAAAAGCTCTACCCAGCCATGCGAAAGTCGTGATTATTGGCGGCGGTGTCGTGGGCTGTTCTATCTTGTTCCACCTGGCAAAATTTGGCTGGAACGATGCAGTTTTGCTCGAACGCGACGAGCTGACATCGGGGTCTAGCTGGCACGCGGCTGGGCAAATTCACACGATTTCAAGCGATCCGAACATCAGCCGTCTGCAAGGCTATACCATCGACCTATACAAAGAAATTGAGGAGCTTTCGGGCCATTCGGTTGGGCTGCATATGACCGGAGGGTTTTATTTGGCGTCAAATAAAACCTGGTATGATTACCTCAAACGCGAACGGTCGAAGGCGCGCTATATGGGCCTTAGTCAAGAGTTCATCAGTCCGGCGGAAGTGGCTGATCGCCATCCGTTGATTGATCCAAAACATTACATTGCCGCGCTTTGGGATGATCAAGATGGCGATTTGGACCCCTCTGGGGCGACCTATGCCTTCGCCAAAGCGGCCAAGGTGCATGGGGCACAATATTTCACCCATACGCCTGCGACAAAGACCATTCAGAGGCCAGATGGAAGCTGGGACGTACACACGCCGCGCGGTACGATCAACGCGGAGCATATCGTGAATTGTGGCGGGCTTTGGGCGCGCGAAGTGGGGCAGATGCAGGGGCTCAAGATTCCGGTGCAGCCGATGGAGCATCACTACCTGTTGACGGAAAAGATCCAAGCCATTGCTGATGCACCGAACCGCTTGCCCTGTGGAATTGATTATGAGGCCAATATCTATTTTCGCCAAGAGCGGGACGGGCTGCTTTTGGGCACCTATGAGCAGCGCGGAACCCCTTGGAAAGTAGATGGCACCCCCTGGGATTTTGGCCATGAATTGTTGCAACCAAATCTGGAGCAAATCGCAGATCGTTTGGAGTTTGCCTTTGAGCGTATTCCTGTTTTGGGGGAGGTGGGCATTCGGCAAGCAATCAACGGTCCCTTTACTTTTGGCCCGGATGGCAATCCGATGATTGGCCCCGTGCCAGGAATGACGAACTATTGGTGCGCGGTCGGAGTTATGGCGGGCTTTTGCCAAGGGGGCGGCGTTGGGCTGACCATGGCCGAATGGATGATAGATGGGGAGCCCTCAATCGATGTCTGGGCCATGGATGTGGCACGTTTTGGTGATTGGGCGACGCCAGATTGGGGCACGGTGAAATCGACTGAAAACTACGAACGTCGTTTTGTGATGACCTTTCCCAATGAGACGTTGCCGAAGGGGCGTCTGCAGAAAACTACTGCGATTTACGATCATCTGCTGGCCAAGGGTGCGCGCATGGATCAGAGTTTTGGTTTGGAACATGCGCTTTGGTTTGCCAATGGCCCTGAAGACGCCCATGAGGCGCCCAGTTTTGAACGCAACCGCAGCCATGACTATGTGGCGCGTGAGGTGGCAGCTGTGCGCGCAGATGTTGGGGCGATTGAGGTGGCCAATTTCGCCAAACATGAATTCAAGGGCCCGGGAGCCCGTGCCTATCTTGACAGGATCTTGGCCGGTTTCGTGCCAAAACCCGGCCGCGTGACTTTGACGCCGATGTTGACGGAAAAGGGCAGGCTCTACGGTGATTTAACCGTGGCGTGTTATGGGGCGGATCATTTCATGCTCTTTGGATCGGGAACGATGCAAGAAGCCCATAGGCGTTGGTTCACGCGCGATTTGCCTGCCGATGTGCGCTATCGCAATGTCAGTGAGGATTGGCATGGTTTGGCGCTCAGCGGTCCAAACTCCCGAGCGGTGTTGGCTGAATTGACCCGCGAGGATGTCAGCGCCGCAGGCTTCGCCTTTCGCGACACCAAAATGACCTATGTTGCGGGCGTTCCGGTAATCCTGACCCGGATCAGTTTTTCGGGTGAATTGGGCTATGAAATTTACTGCAAGCCCCAATATTTGCGCCGCCTGACCGAAGCGGTGGAGCTGGCTGGGGCAGACAAGGGTCTGCGCTGGTACGGCGCGCGGGCTTTGATGTCGATGCGGCTTGAGAAAGGCTGGGGCGCTTGGGGCCTCGATTTCAGACCCGATTTTACCGCCGCTGAAGCCGGTCTTGATGGGTTCATCAATTGGAACAAAGAGTTCATCGGCAAATCTGCCGCTCTAGCGGGGAAACAACCGGCCAAGCGCTTGGTCACCTTAACCCTCGAGCTTGAGGGGATCGATGTGTCCAATGATGAGGCGATCCTGCATCAGGGCGCGGCCGTTGGCTATATCTCGTCCGGCGGCTTTGCCCATCATGTCGGTCGCTCTATGGCGATGGGCTATGTTCCCGCAGAGCTTAGCGCCGGTGGGCAAAAGTTAGAGGTCGAAATTTTAGGGCAAATGTACAACGCCGAAATACAGTCCGCGCCGCTTTACGACCCCGATGGGTTAAAAATGCGCAGTTAAGGAGCAGCGCGCACTGGGCAATGTGTCCCGCACCCATTGCCCAGACGCTTTAATCCATGGGTTTGGGCGGCGCACCTCCAAGGAACAGATTGCCGTTTTGGTAGTCACATGGTGCCTCTTGCATCTGCAAATGTAGGTGTTTTCCATCATCTTCGTAGGGATGGGCCCAGGCGAGCACCTCGTCAAACTCAATGCCAAGACCCGGGGCGCTGGGCGCTGTTATGAACCCGTTTTCAACTTGGATCGAGCTTTTAATCAAAGCATCATGGAAGGGTGTTTCAATGGTTTCGGCAATCAAAGTATTGGGGATGGACACCGAAAGGTGGATATTTGCGGCCCATTCCACTGGTCCGGCATAAAGATGCGGAGCCATTTGCGCATTATACACTTCCGCAATGGCGGCGATTTTCTTGGTCTCCCAAATGCCGCCCGACCGGCCCAAAGCGGGCTGTAAGATTGTGGCTGCCCCTTGCCGCAAGACCTCGGCAAATTCAGCTTTGGTGGTCAAGCGCTCCCCGGTGGCGATCGGTGTGGTGACAGCGCGGGCCACCTTGGCCATTTCAGCAATATTATCGGGCGGTATGGGCTCTTCAAACCAAAGCGGTGAAAACTGCTCCAGCGCCGTGCCAAGCCGAATGGCGCCTGCGGTTGAAAACTGCCCATGGGTGCCAAATAATAAATCGGCCTTGTCGCTCACGGCCTCACGGATGGCGCTGCAAAAAGCAATGGATTGGTGAATATCAGACATGGCCGGCATATGCCCGCCGCGCAAAGTATAGGGACCAGCAGGGTCAAATTTTACTGCCGTGTAACCTTTGGCAAGGGCCGCGCGCGCAGATTCTGCGTTTTGATCTGCGTTGCCCCAAAAATTGTTCACATCGTGGTGCTCGAGTGGGTAGAGATAAGAATAGGCCCGAATGCGCTCATTCATTTTGCCGCCTAAAAGCGCCCAGACTGGGCGGTCACGATCCTTGCCAAGAATATCCCAACAGGCAATTTCCAGCCCCGAAAAAGCCCCCATGACCGTTAAATCTGGTCTTTGGGTGAAACCGCTGGAATAGGCGCGGCGAAACATCAGTTCGATATCTTCTGGGCTTTGTCCCTGCATATGCCGCTCGAAGACATCGTGGATCACATGTGTCATTGTGGTCGGCCCGAGGCTGCTGGCATAGCACTCCCCGATCCCCGTAACTCCAGTGTCGGTGGTGACTTTGACAAAGATCCAATAGCGCCCCCCCCAGCCGGGTGCAGGAGGCGCCGTGACGATCACTTCAAGATCTTGCAGTTTCATATCAATGTTCCAATATCTGCGCCTTCTTGTGGCGGGTTTGAGGTGGTTGCCAATTTATTTAAACAGGATCACATTCCGCTTTGCGGATCCAGTTTTTGTATCTGCGATGGCCTCATTGATTTGCGCAAGGCTCCAATGGGCCGAGATCAATTCATCAAGCTTTAGGCGGCCTTGGCGGTACAGATCCACGATCCATGGGATATCGCGTTGGATAACCACATCTCCCATTTTGGAGCCGATCATGGCTTGCGAGGCCGCCGCAAGATTTCCGGCTTCATAGGAAGAGGCGGCGCCTGTTGCGGGCATGCCCACCATAATGACCTTGCCGCCACTGGCGAGATAATTGGGCGCGGTGGTATAGGCGCCGGCGGCACCCACTGTGACAAAAACTGCATCCGCGCCGCGGCCCAGCGCCTGCAGCGCCTCAACCCAAGGCGTTTCGCCGGTGGCCAGCACCCCGTGGGTTGCGCCAAATTCCATAGCAATGTCGAGCTTTTCTGGCAGCATATCCACGGCGACAATCCGCCGGGCGCCGGCGATCCGTGCGCCCTGGATAGCGTTGAGACCAACCCCTCCCGCTCCAATGACGACCGCATCTTGGCCAGGGCGCATTTGAGCAGCATTAACCACCGCTCCCACGCCAGTGATCACACCGCAGGCGATGAGAGAGGCTACATCCATGGGGATATCATCGCCGATTTTCACGACCTGAGTTTGCGCAACAACCACGCGCTCGGCAAAGGCCCCGCTGGCCATAGCTTGATGCAACTTGCTGCCGTCCGGCATGGACAGCGGGCCTTTGTCCCCGTCATAGGCGGTTTCACAGCCTGTCGGCCGGCCTGTGCAGCAGGCGGGGCAAGTGCCACAAGAGCGAATCAATGTTGCCACGACCGCATCGCCAGCCTTTAGCCCAGTGACCCCATCGCCAAGGGCAGAAATGCGTCCCGCCGCCTCATGGCCATAGACCGCAGGCAGTGAGCCGCCCCAACCGCCATCCAGATATGTGATGTCTGAGTGGCAAATGGCGCAGGCATCGAGGGTAACTTCGACTTCACCAGGTTTCGGATGCGCCAGTTCAACCTCTTCGATGGAAAGAGGCTGGCCAAAGGCATGGGCGACGGCGGCTTTGATACGGGTCATTTCGGCTCCATGAGATAGATGCCCCGAGGCTAAGGGCTGTTGCAGAACCTGCAAGAGGTTTTGCGACATTTAAGGGGCTGAATTTTGTCCAGAGATGCTTCCCCTTGGCCGGGTGGTGAATAAGGTCAGCGTGATCGCCACCACGGCTGCAGCCAAAAGAAACGGCGCGCCCGGCAGAAAGACCGGCCCACCCGGGCGTGTGGCGAGATAAAAGACATAGGTCAGCACCAAGGGGGCAAAAATAACCGCCAAAGATTGGGTTGAGGCGATGATACCCTGTAATTCCCCTTGCTGATTGCTGGCCGCCTTATTGGCCATTATGCCACGCATTGCGGGGACAACGATCGAGCCAAGTGCCGAGAACGGCGCGATGATGAGGGCCCAAAACCCCGAGGTGAGAAAGCCCAAAGCGGAAAACATGGCGATATTGAACATAAAGCCGATGATTATGGTGCGCTTTTCACCAAGCCAGGGCAAGATTCTGCGAATCAACAGACCCTCGACAACGGCAACGGAAATCCCGAAGGAGGCCAAGGACAGGCCAACCATGCCAGGCTCCCAATTGAACTGTGCTTTGGCGTAATACACCCAAATCGCAGGATATGAATAAAAGGCAAATTCATAGAGAAAAAACACCAGTAAGAAGCGCGCGAGCCCGGGGATTTTACGAATTTGCACCAGCGCGCCTAAAGGATTGGCCCGGGCTGGATCAAACCGGCGGCGCATGGGTTTGCTCACCGTTTCGGGCAACACAAAATATCCCAACAGGAGGTTGAGGCTGGCAAGCCCTGCGGCGGCGAAAAAGGGGACGCGGAAACCATATTCGCCCAAAAGACCACCGATCAGTGGCCCCAGCACAAAGCCAACACCAAAGGAGGCGCCCAGTATGCCGAAGTTGGCGGAACGGTTGTCCTTGGTCGAGATATCCGAGATGAAGGCTGCGGCAGTGGCTTGGGTGGCGGCGGCGATGCCGCCAATGACGCGGGTCAGAACCAGCAGCCAGATCGAATGGGCCAGCCCCATGACGACATAATCAACGGCAATCACAAGCAATGAGACCAGCAGGACGGGACGGCGTCCGTATCTGTCACTGAGCGAGCCGATAGTTGGACCAAAAAGAAATTGCATCAAGGCGAAGACCATTGACAAAATCCCACCCCAAATGGCTGCATGGCCGAGATCTCCACCCTCAATGTCTTGCAGCAAATCTGGCATCACAGGAATAATCAGGCCAATGCCCATGGCATCAATTGTCAGCGTGACAATGATGAAGGTAAAGGCCAGGGGTTTGTTCATGTCAGGACTCCTAGAGTAATTAGATGTGTCCGGTTGCCCGCAAAAAATCGCTCAAGAGCTGAACAAATTGCACCGGCCGCTCAACGCAGGGCAGATGGCCCGCGCCGCGGATGATGTGAAAGCTGCTGCCGGGGATCAGCTCGAGGGTTTCGCGCACCAAATCAGGTGGGGTTGAGCTGTCGTGATCTCCGGCGATGCCCATAACCGGCAAGCGCAAAGCCGATGTCGGAGTCAGAAAATCTGTTCCAGAAATCGCGTGAGCGCAGCCGATATAGCCCTCCTTGCGCGTGGCCTGCAGCATATTGGCCCAGGGCGCCATGGCCTGCGTGCCGTACATTTCAGGGCTAAACCACCGCCGCATTGTGGCGTCAGCCACGGGCCCATTGCCATCTTTTCGGATGCTGTCAATCCGGTCTTGCCAAATATCTTTGGTGGCGATCTTTGCAGCTGTGTTTGAAAGAACCATGGCCCGGATCAAATCGAGCCTTTTGCTCGCCAGACCCTGGCCAACCATACCTCCGATAGACAGGCCAACAAAGAGGCAGGATGTAATCTTTAGGTGATCGAGCAGCGCTTCTGCGTCAGAGATGAGCGCACCCATGGAATAGGGCGCCTCTGGACAATCGCTCAGACCGTGCCCCCGCATATCATATCGAATGATGCGCAGACCTTCGGGCAGCAAAGGCATGATCTGATCCCACAGCCGCATATCTGTGCCCAAAGAATTGGAAAAGACCAAAGGAGCTCCCTGTGGGTCACCCTCGTCGCGATAATGAATATGCATTCCTGACTTGTCGAAGACTTGCATGGCTCTTCCCCTTTTGGCGATTGTCGCTATCGTTGCGAGCATCTTATGGAGGATTCTATGGCTATCACAACCTGCGTCTTCGACGCCTATGGGACTTTGTTCGATGTGGCCTCTGCGGCCCGCGAAGCAGCTGGCCGCCCAGAAAATGCTGAAATTGCGGAAAATTGGGCGAAATTGGCTGGAGATTGGCGTCAAAAACAGCTGCAATACAGTTGGTTGCGAGCTGTGATGGGCGCTCACACTGATTTTTGGCAGGTGACCCAAGATGGGCTTGATTGGGCGATGGAGGCCAATGGGGTCTCGGGCGTGCGCCTGCGAAAAGACCTGCTGGATCTCTATTGGAGTTTGGCGGCCTATGACGAAGTGCCGGCAATGCTTGCGGCACTCAAGGCGGCGGGCCTCAACACGGCTATTTTGTCCAATGGTTCGCCAGATATGTTGGACGGTGCCGTTGCATCTGCCGGGCTTACAGATCGGCTGGATGCGGTGTTGTCGGTTGAATCTGTCGGTATTTTCAAGCCAGACCGCCGAGTCTATGACCTGGTTGGCACGCATTTCGGATGTCGGGTTGAGGAGGTGCTTTTTGTCTCCTCCAATGGTTGGGATGCGGCAGCGGCAGCGGAATATGGCTTTTCGACCGCTTGGGTGAACCGGAGCGGTGAGCCGGTGGATCGCCTGCCATGGACCCCGCGTCATCAGTTGCAAGATTTAACTGGGATTCCGGCGATAGCAGGGGTGTAGAAAATGAACATTGAGATGATACGGGCGGCGGCCCAGCGTCTGGAGGGGCAGGTGCGGCGCACCCCGCTGCTCAATTCTTCCTTTGTCGATGAGATCGCGGGGCGCAGGGTCTGGGTCAAGGCAGAGGCTTTGCAACATACCGGGTCATTTAAATTTCGCGGCGGCTGGTCTGCGGTCTCGGCTCTTGCACCTGAGGTGAGGTCGGCGGGCGTGATTGCTTATTCATCAGGCAATCATGCGCAGGGCGTGGCGCTGGCCGCGCGTCTGCATGGGGTTCCAGCCGTCATCGTAATGCCGAAAGATGCGCCCCAATTGAAGGTTGAGAATACCTGCGCATTGGGGGCAGAGGTGATTTTATATGATCGAGACCGCGAGGATCGTGAGGCGATCGGCGCGGATTTGGCTGAAGTGCGCGGTTTGAGCCTGATCAAGCCTTATGATGCCCCTGAAGTGATCGCAGGACAGGGCAGCTGTGGGTTGGAAATAGCGGCGCAAGCTGCAGCGGTTGGGATCGCGAAGGCTGATGTTTTGGTGTGTTGTGGCGGTGGCGGTTTGACCTCGGGTGTGGCTTTGGCGCTGGAGCATCAGGCGCCAGAGATGCGCGTGCGGCCCGTGGAGCCCGTCGATTTTGATGATGTGACCCGCTCGTTGCAAAGCGGACGTCGGGAAAGCAATGATCGTAGCGGCGGCAGCATTTGCGACGCCATTGTGACCCGGAGTCCCGGAGAAATGACCTTCCCGCTCATGCGCGATCTGTGCGGACCTGGCATTGTTGTGCCAGAAGACGATTGCCTGCGTGCGATTTCTGTAGCCTTCAGCCGTTTTAAACTTGTGCTTGAGCCCGGCGGGGCCATTGCGCTGGCAGCTGCCCTATATCATGGGGATCAGCTGAGCGGTGATCATGTGATATGCATCGCCTCTGGCGGCAATATCGATGCGCAGCTGTTCACCCGCGCACTTCAAACCTATCCCTGTCACTAGGAAAGCCCGGCGTTGCCGCCGGGCGGAAAGTTTTGAGATAATATCTAAGAACCTGTCGTTCTTAGAAATTCTCGGGTTGCGGTAGGCCCAAGATGTGAAGACCACCATCCACCATTATGGTCTCGCCGGTGGTGCATTCGCCATAATCTGATGCCAAATAAACCGCTGTGCCGCCGATGGAGGCTTTGGTGGCATTGGCCCGCAGAGGGGTGTTGGCTTCGGTAAAGCGGAACGTTTTGCGTGCACCGCCAATGGCCGCGCCGGAGAGGGTTTTCATCGGGCCGGGCGAAATCGCGTTCACGCGAATTTTTTGCGGGCCCAAATCATTGGCCAGATAGACCACCGCCGATTCCAGTGCCGCCTTGGCGACACCCATGACATTATACCAAGGCGTGGCCTTGCGGCTGCCTTGATAGGTCAACGTGATCAAAGTGCCGCCATCTTTCATCAAAGGCTCAGCTTTCTTAGCCATGTCGATGAAGGAATATGCCGAAATCTCCAAAGAGTTTTTGAAATTTTCGCGGCTGGTATTAACGAACCGTCCGGTCAATTCACTTTTGTCGGAATAGGCGATGGCGTGCACGGCAAAATCCAGCCCGCCCCATTTATCAGCCAATGTGTCAAAGGCTGCTTGTGTGCTGGCATCATCTTGCACATTATAATCCAGCACCAGATCTACACCCATATCAGCCGCCAAAGGTTTGACCTTCTCGCCAAAGACATCCATTTGCACGCCGAAAGCCAATTCTGCGCCTTCGGCCTTCATAGCCTCTGCGATGCCCCATGCGATGGAGCGATCATTTGCAATGCCGGTGATGAGACCGCGTTTTCCTTTAAGAAGTTCTGCCATCATATTATCCGTTAAATTTGCTCATAATTAGGGTCGCATTTGTGCCACCAAAACCAAAGCTGTTGGAAAGAATCGTGTCGAGTTCAACATCGTCTTGGCGTGTGGTGACAATCTCTGAGGCATCCAGAGCCGGATCGAGCTCTTGCACATTAGCGGAGGCAGAAATGAAGCTATTTTGCATCATTGAGAGCGAATAGATGGCTTCGTGCACCGAGGTTGCGCCCAAAGAGTGCCCCGTCAGGGATTTGGTCGAGGAGATCGGTGGTGTTGATCCCTGACCAAAGATATTCCGCACGGCCTGCACTTCGGTGACATCGCCGGCTGGGGTAGAGGTGCCATGGGCGTTGATATAGTTTACCTTGCGATCTGGATCTAGCATGGCGAGCGCCTGGCGCATTGAGCGCTCACCGCCCTCACCAGAGGGGGCCACCATATCTGCGCCGTCCGATGTGGCGCCATAGCCGGTCATTTCGGCATAGATTTTCGCGCCGCGTGCTTTTGCATGCTCCAGTTCCTCGAGAACCAAGACGCCGCCGCCGCCGGCGATAACAAACCCATCGCGGTTGGCGTCATAGGGGCGTGAGGCCGTTTCGGGTGTATCATTGTACTTCGATGACATGGCGTTCATCGCATCAAACAGACAGGAGAGCGACCAATGCACCTCTTCACCACCTCCAGCAAAGACCACATCTTGTTTGCCAAGCTGAATTTGCTCCATCGCATTGCCGATGCAATGGGCCGAAGTGGCGCAAGCGGAGGTGATGGAGTAGTTCAAGCCCTTGATTTTAAAAGGCGTGGCCAGAGTCGCAGAATGCGCCGAGCTCATGCACCGCGTCACCATGAAAGGCCCCATGCGTTTTGGTCCACCGCGGTTTTTTACAACGTCGAAAGCCGCGTGGAAATTCGCAGTCGAAGGCCCACCAGAGCCCATGATCAGCCCTGTGCGGACATTGGAGACTTCATTCTCCTCCAGGCCGGAATCGGCAATGGCCTGATCCATAGCCAGATAGTTGTAACCTGCACCCGTGCCCATGAAGCGCATGTGGCGCTTGTCGATATGCTCGGCTGGGTTGATTTTCGGAATACCTGCAACCCGGCTGCGAAAGCCGTTCTCTGCATATTCTGGTTCAAAAGCAATCCCTGACCGGCCCGCTTTCAGCGCATCGGTCACTTCGTCGAAATTATTGCCAATGGGTGAGACAATACCCAGGCCTGTGATGACTACACGGCGCATGTGATCCCCTTAGATTAATCGGTGAACAAGCCAACTTTCATATTGGCCGTTGTATAAATTTCTTTGCCATCTGCAAACATACGGCCATCGGCCATGCCCAGTTTCAGCTTGCGATCAATAACACGCGTAAAGTCAACATGATAGGTGATCGTCTTGACCTCTGGCGTGACCATATCAGTGAATTTCACCTCGCCGACGCCCAAAGCTCGTCCGCGCCCCGGCATGCCGCGCCATCCCAAATTGAACCCGGTCAATTGCCACAGCGCATCCAGACCCAGACATCCAGGCATGACCGGATCGCCTGGGAAGTGGCACTTAAAAAACCATAGTTCGGGATGAATATCAAATTCTGAAATCACATGCCCTTTGCCGTGCAGGCCACCGTCGCTGCTGATCTCAGTCACGCGATCCATCATCAACATCGGTGGTTCGGGCAATTGCGCATTCCCTGGACCGAAGAGCTCGCCACGGGCGCATTTCAAAAGACCGTCTTTGTCGAAAGAGGTCGGAAAATGTGATGGCATATTGGGCTCCTGCGTTAGTGTAACGGTTTTGATTACAGCTCTATATACGTCTGAGGGCATGTGGCAAGGCTGCCGAAGCCTCGTTTTTTCACTATGCTGGTTTATATTTTGAACTTTTGCCATTGAAAATTAGTCGCAAGGCGTCATATTGACCCTATGGATTACGCAAAAAGCTCGGGTGAAACGCATCGGACTGTCGACCAATGGTTGGCCAGAGGCGGGTTGCGCCCGACACGGCAGCGGGTCATTTTGGCGCGACGATTGATTGGTGATGGTAACAATAGGCATGTTACCGCTGAAAGCCTTTTTGCTGCGAGCAATGATCACGCCGACAAGGTTTCTTTGGCCACTGTCTACAATACCCTGCGCGCCTTTTGTGATGCTGGCTTGATGCGTGAAATTACTGTAGATGGCGCAAAGAGCTATTTTGATACCAATATTACGGATCATCCGCATTTTTATTGGGAAGACAGCGCCGAGTTGGTGGATGCCCCGGCAGAGCAATTAAAAATTGCGGTACTGCCCGATGCGCCGGATGGGGCGGAGATCGCCAAAGTAGATGTGGTTATTCGTCTGAGGCGCAAGTCTTAGCGCCTCACTCAAAACCACTGACCCGGTTCCATAAACCCCAGATCCATCAAGTGCTGTGAGTGCCATTTAAATTGCTCCGATCCCGGCCATTGAAAACTGGAAATAGCATTGCAGCTGTCCGGATTGCGGCGCAAAGATTTGGCCGCCCAAAACGAGCCGACAGCTGCGGTTAAATTGTGATGCCATGGGAAAGAAATTTTGTTGAATTTTGGCAGTTTGAAGGTGAGATCGGGCTGGAATTTCAACCCACGAACGGCCTGAAACAGAGCCACGCGATCAAGCCGCCGTTTTTCCCATGGAACGTGTTCCTCAAAGCGCCACCGTAAGCCGCCAAAGATATTGACCTGCCGCTCGAGCGGGACGTTTTGGGCGTCTTGCCGTATCTCTGCGTAATACCCAAACCGATCCAAATAGGCGCTTGTGACATCCACCCCATCTGGGCTCTGCGGTAAATTTCCCGCATAGAGGTCGACCACGGTCGTGGGGATCGTCTTGCGGCGCTCGTCGGTGGCGAAGGCGATGATTTCTCCAATGCTGCGGGACTCGCAAAACGGGTAAAATAAATATTCGCCATTATAGCAGCAATAGATCCATTGTCGGGGCAGGGCAGAGATGATGGCATCTATCTCTTGGCTGATATCTGTGGCGCGCCGGACGAAGGCGGTTTCGGCAGGCAGATCTACCGGTCGAACAAGTGGAGTATTGGCCAACACCACCGTCTGACGAAACCCTAATTTTATATGATGCGCGACTGGGTGGGTCAGCTCGATATCATCCTGCGCGAAACTAAAGGCAAACGGTCCTTAGGGTGCATGGCCTTTGGCTTAGTTTAAATGCCTTTTAAGCGTTGGGAACTGCATGAAATTGCCTAATGAAAATTCTGAGATAAAATCCCTGAAATGCACACGCATTGCAAGGGAAGAATTCACGCGGTATCAGCGCCGCAAGCAAGCCTTGCCGAAAAGGAATTGACCATGGCCGATACGAAAAAGCTGTATATCAAGACGTATGGCTGTCAGATGAACGTCTATGACAGTGAACGGATGGCCGAAACCCTTGGTGCGGAGGGCTATGTGCAGACCGATACGGCGGATGATGCAGATATGATCTTGCTAAATACCTGCCATATTCGTGAAAAAGCCGCCGAGAAAATCTATTCGGAATTGGGTAAATTTCGCGGGCTGAAAGCTGCAAAGCCAAGTCTGAAAATTGGTGTTGCCGGCTGCGTGGCTCAGGCGGAAGGGGCCGAAATTATTAGGCGGCAGCCGATGGTCGATTTGGTGGTGGGCCCGCAATCCTATCACAAATTGCCTCAGATGGAGACGCGGGTTCAGAGCGGCAAGCGTGCGCTGGATACTGATTTTCCCGAGGAAGATAAATTTGACCATCTCGCCAGCAGGCCCAAGGCCAAACGCGGTCCCACCGCATTCTTAACGGTGCAGGAAGGGTGTGATAAATTTTGCGCTTTTTGCGTTGTGCCCTATACGCGCGGCGCCGAGGTGAGCCGCCCAGCAGAGCGCGTCATGGCAGAGGCCGCGGATTTGGTGGCGCGCGGTGTGCGCGAAATTACGCTTCTGGGCCAGAATGTGAATGCCTATCACGGGCATGCGGGCGGGTTGGCCGGCTTGATCTGGCAATTGTCAGAGCTTGAGCAGCTAGAGCGCATTCGTTTTACCACCAGCCATCCCAATGACATGGATGACGCGCTGATTGAAGCCCATGGCACCTGTGACAAGCTGATGCCTTATCTGCATCTTCCCGTGCAATCTGGCAGTGATCGTATTTTGAAAGCCATGAACCGCAAACACACGCGTGAGAGCTATTTTTCCTTGGTCGAGCGTATCCGTAGCGCCCGACCCGATTTGCTTTTATCGGGAGATTTCATTGTCGGCTTCCCCGGTGAAACGGACCAAGACTTTAACGATACTTTGAATCTTGTGCGCCGCGTAGGCTACGGGCAGGCCTATTCCTTCAAATATTCCGCGCGCCCGGGAACGCCTGCGGCCGAACGCGCTGAAGTGCCGCCCGAAGTGGCCTCTGCTCGACTGCAAGAGCTGCAAGCGCTTTTGACCGAACAGCAACGCGCCGCCCAAGCCGCCATGGTGGGGCGCGAGGTGAAGGTTCTGTTTGAGAAGAAAGGCCGCCGTGAGGGGCAGTTGATTGGGAAATCCGAGTATCTCCACGCGGTCCATGCCGAGGCGCCTGATCATATGATTGGGCAAGTTATCCCGGTGCGGATCCTCAAGGATATGACCAACTCGCTGACAGGGCAGGTTGTGGACGCGAGCCCGCTTGGGGGCGCATGATCTTTTGTTTTGTGTATTTTGTTTGCTGTGGGCCTTCCTCTTGCGAGAATCGCGCTATAGTCTGCGAAAGCACGTTAGACCTATTTAGGGGACCTCCTTGGCAGAAGACGCCGTAACAGCCACCGCTGAACAAAACGAATCTCGGATTGAATTTCCCAATAACCGCCTATTGGCGGAGCTCTGCGGAGAATTTGATCGCAATCTCACCACGATAGAGACGCATCACGCCATTCAAATTGTGCGCCGGGGCAATCAATTGCTTTTGGTCGGCGATGCGGATGGAGCGGCACAGGCATCTGCGATTTTGCAATCTCTCTATACACGGCTCGAGCAGGGGCGGCCTGTGACACCCGCTGATGTGACCGCTGAGCTCAGGATGAATATGGCCGGTGGTGACGCCGGCGGCACCGATCAGCAGATGGAGATGTTCCGCAGCGGAGTGGTAGAGATTAAAACCCGAAAGAAATTGGTCGAACCGCGCACAGAGGCGCAGAAGGCCTATGTCGAGGCCTTGTTCAAAAACGAGCTCTCTTTCGGCATTGGGCCTGCGGGCACAGGTAAGACCTATCTGGCCGTGGCCGTGGCTGTGTCAATGTTCATCACCGGACGGGTCGATAAGATTATTCTGTCTCGCCCCGCTGTGGAAGCCGGGGAGCGTTTGGGATTTTTGCCGGGCGATATGAAGGAAAAAGTCGATCCTTACATGCAGCCACTTTATGATGCGCTGAATGACTTTCTACCGGCCAAGCAAATGGCGAAATTGATGGAAGATAAGACAATTGAGATTGCCCCCTTGGCCTTTATGCGCGGCAGAACCTTGGCGAATGCCTTTGTGGTATTGGATGAGGCGCAAAACGCAACGTCAATGCAGATGAAGATGTTCTTGACCCGTTTGGGAGAGGGAAGCCGCATGGTGATCACCGGCGACTGCACGCAGATTGATCTGCCGCGCGGTGTCCAATCGGGGCTGGCTGATGCGGAGCGTTTGTTGTCGGATATTCCGAAAATTAGCTTTAATTACTTCACCTCAAAAGACGTGGTGCGTCATCCCTTGGTGGCGGCGATTATTGAAGCCTATGACGCGGATGGCACATGAGCCTGACCTTTGAGTTTATTTTGGAAGATGCCCGCTGGCAGGCGCAAGAACTGGCGGCGATTGGCGCAAAACTGGGCGATGTCATACCCCAATATCTGCCGCTTCCGGCGCAATGCACCGCGGTTGTGATGGCCTGTGATGACGCTCAGATTGCCCAGCTAAACCAAGATTTCCGCGGCAAGCCTCAGCCGACCAATGTGCTGTCCTGGCCCGCTGCTGACTTGTCTGTGCATAAGCCTGGCGCGCAGCCCAAACGGGCGGCGGACTCTGAATTGGGTGATATTGCAATCGCCTATGAGACTTGTTTGTGCGAATCGCAGGCGGCTGGGCTTGCAATTCTCGATCACCTGACCCATCTTTTGCTTCATGGGACATTGCATCTTCTAGGCTATGATCACATAGAGGATGCAGATGCGGACGTGATGGAGGGTCTTGAAATCAAAATGCTTACAAGCCTCGGCATTTCCAACCCTTATGTAATGAATAATGAAACCCAATGATTGGTGATATGCCACAAAGTGATGACACGGCCGGCGGCTCTGAGACCGCCGAAGACCCCTCGAGTAGACAGACACAGGCGCTGGGCTTTTGGGATCGTTTGAAATGGGCCTTCTCTGGCGGTCGTTTGCCACAGAAGCATAGCTCTGAATTTTTCAGGCCCGATGGGGAAGAGATTATTCCCGGCATCTGGAACCTGCGGCAATTGCGGGTGGAAGACGTGATGGTGCCTAAGGCGGATATTAAATCCGTGCCTGTGACCATCACCAAAGAAGATTTGGTTCATGTGTTTCGCAACACCGGTCTAACGCGTTTGCCCGTCTACAATCGAACCCTGGATACACCTCTTGGGTTTGTGCATTTGAAAGATCTGGCCCTCAAACACGGGTTTAACGGCTCTGGTGGGCGTTTGGTGCTCAAATCTATGCTGCGCCCCTTATTGTTTGTACCGCCCTCTATGCCGATTGGCATATTGCTCACCAAAATGCAGGCTGATCGTATTCATATGGCTTTGGTGATTGATGAATATGGTGGCACGGATGGGCTGGTGACCATTGAAGATTTGATCGAACAGGTGATTGGCGAGATTGAGGATGAGCACGATCCGGCAGAGGGTGACTTTTGGGTGGTTGAAAAACCGGGCAGTTACCTCGCGCAGGCCAAGACACCTTTGGATGAGTTTCAGCAGGAAATTGGCCGAGATCTGTCGGAGGTCGCAGAGGTGGATCCCGAAGAGGTCGACACGCTGGGTGGGTTGGTCTTTATGCTACTGGGCCGAGTGCCCGCGCGGGGCGAGGTCATCAAACACCCTGCTGGGGTCGAGTTTGAAATCGTCGATGCAGATCCGAGACGGATCAAAAGGCTGAGAGCCCATGTTAGAGCCATCAGCAGCTCATAGGCTTTGGGCGCAAGCGCCAGCATGGGGGCAAGGGGCCTTGACGGTCGCGGCAGGTGGGCTTGCTGGGCTGGGGCAGGCCCCTGTGGATCAGCCAGCGCTTACGCTTGTCGGATTGGCCTTTGGATTTTGGATAATCCGCCCGCAGACCCGCCTGCCGCATTTCTGGCGCGGTTTGGGCCTCGGGTTTGGCTATTTTTTGGTCGCCTTGGCTTGGATTGTTGAGCCCTTCTTAGTAGAGGGCCGCGGCACTGCCTGGGTTGCACCCTTTGCCTTGCTGGCTATGGCGGGGGGATTGGCCCTGTTTTGGGGCGGCGCTTTTGCACTGGCACGCGGGCGTGTGCGGCTTTGGGTCTGTCTCGCGCTATTGGCAGCTGAGCTCGCCCGTTCCTACCTGTTCACCGGGTTTCCTTGGGCCTTGCTGGGCTATGTGTGGATTGACACAATCGCCTACCAACTCGCGGCTATTATTGGACCTCATGGCATGAGTCTTTTGACCCTGATCCTGGCGGCGCTGATCGCCCGGGGGCGGGTGATGCCGCGATTGGTTATTTTGACCCTGAGCCTCGCCTTGCCCTTCGTGCCTGTGCAGGGGCCAGGCAGCGGCCCGGTAGATGAGAACCGGCCGATTGTGCGTTTGATACATCCCAACGTGGCACAGGAAAACAAATGGAACCCGGACAAGACGCAGGCAATCTATCAAAGGCATCTATCTCTTACCCACGCGGGGCCTGCGGTTGATCTCATTATTTGGCCCGAAACTTCGGTCTATCTGCCCATAGAGTTGGCCCGGCGCGAGATTGCCGGCGCGGCGCAGGGCGCGCATGTGGTGGTTGGCTACCAGAGCCGCAACCCGGCGGGCCAGTATTTCAACACTCTGGGCGTGGTGGCACCACAAGGGGAGATTCAGGGCGAATATCACAAGAGCCGTTTGGTGCCGTTCGGGGAATATCTGCCCCTCAGCCATTTGGCTCGGGCCTTTGGGTATGATTTCCCTGAATTTTCAGCTGGCAGTGGTCCGGCACAAATTGATATCGAAGGTATCGGTCGGCTCCAGCCGTTGATCTGCTATGAAGGGATTTTCCCGCAGTTTGTTGGACGCGGCGACACCCGTCCTGATCTGTTGGTGTTGATTACCAATGATGGCTGGTTCGGCGAGGGGCAGGGCCCGGCTCAGCATTTTGCCCAGGCGCGCGCCCGCGCCGTTGAACTGGGCCTGCCGATGTTGCGGGTGGCCAATCGCGGCGTCACTGCTGTGATTGATCCTTGGGGGCGGTCAAGCGATCGGTTGGATCTTCACGAGCGCGGGGCGCTAGATGCGCCGATTCCCAGACCCCGCCTAGCAACATTTTATGCAAAAAATCCTTGGCTTGGCCTATTGACCCTTGTTGGAGTCTTGATCCTGGGGCATTTTTACAGGCGCGGGCGAGATTATCATTGACGCCTCGCGGTGGGACTTTTAGGAAGCCTTAGCTGCAACGGCTTCCTGGCGCAGCTTACATTTTATTGGAGCGCTCCCCATGACAAGATCAAATTATATTTTTACTTCAGAGTCTGTTTCTGAAGGGCATCCGGATAAAGTATGCGACCGAATTTCTGACGCCGTGCTTGACACTTTTTTAACCGAAGAACCGGAGGCGCGGGTGGCCGCCGAAACATTCGCCACGACAAACCGCATTGTTATTGGCGGCGAAGTTGGCTTGAGTGACAAAGAAAAACTGTCGCACCATATGGGGAAAATTGATCAAATCGCTCGGGGTTGCATCAAAGACATCGGCTATGAGCAAGACAAGTTTCATTGGAAAACCGTTGAAGTCACCAATCTTTTGCATGAACAATCAGCGCATATCGCCCAAGGGGTGGATGCCGGCGCAAACAAAGATGAGGGAGCGGGCGATCAAGGGATCATGTTTGGCTATGCCACCACTGAGACCCCTGAGCTTATGCCCGCGCCCATCCAATATTCTCATGCGATTTTACGGCGTTTGGCCCAGGCGCGCAAAGACGGCAGCGCGCCGGACCTTGGACCTGATGCCAAGTCGCAATTGTCATTGCGCTATGAGAACGGCAAGCCTGTTGAGATCATGTCGATTGTCTTATCGACGCAACACCGTTCCGCAGATCAGGACAGTGCCTATATCCGCAGCATTGTCGAGCCCTATATCCGCGCGGTCGTGCCGGCCGATTGGATTACAGGCAAAACCGAATGGTGGGTTAATCCAACTGGTACTTTTGTGATTGGTGGCCCGGACGGCGACGCCGGTTTGACGGGGCGCAAGATTATTGTCGATACCTATGGCGGTGCCGCGCCACATGGCGGCGGCGCGTTTTCGGGCAAGGATCCCACCAAAGTGGACCGTTCGGCGGCCTATGCGGCGCGCTATTTGGCCAAAAATATCGTGGCGGCCGGTATGGCAGAGCGTTGTTGCCTGCAATTGTCCTATGCCATTGGCGTCTCTAAGCCCTTGTCAATTTATGTGGATACATATGGCACCGCAGAGCTGTCCGAAGAGTCGATCGAACGGGCGGTGGCGCAGTCTATGGATCTTACGCCGCGCGGCATTCGCGAACATTTGGGCTTGAACAAGCCGATCTATCAACGGACCGCAGCCTATGGGCACTTTGGCCGCGCGCCTGAGGCCGATGGCGGCTTTAGTTGGGAAAAGACTGACTTGGTTGAAGCGCTCAAAAAAGCCGTGTAGGCGCAGGGGCGCGTGAGTGGGCCCAGATCAGTGACCAATTGGCTGCGCGCAGGCGCATCCTTTTTGTAAGAGACAGGCCATGGAACATCGAAATTTTTATGGGCGCATCAAAGGCAAGGCTCTCAATGCCGCGCAAAAACGTTACCTGACAGAAGATTTGCCCAAGCTCAGCGTCGACGGCATCTCCCGCGAGGACAATCCCGAGCGAAGCCTGCTCGATATGCAGCAGGTCGCGTCGGGCAAGCCGCTGTGGTTGGAAATCGGGTTTGGCGGTGGCGAGCACTTGGTGCATCAAGCCTTGGCCAATCCTGAGGTTCAATTTCTTGGGGTGGAACCCTATGTCAACGGTGTGGCGATGTTGCTGGGAAAAATGCGCAAGGCGGGCGTCGAGAATATCAAGTTACACATGGGGGACGCTCGCGATCTTATGGATGTCTTACCGGAGCAAAGCGTCAGCAAGGCATTTTTGCTCTATCCCGATCCTTGGCCAAAACTGCGCCACCATCGTCGGCGCTTTGTCACGCAGGAGCATCTGGAGCCACTCAGTCGCTGCTTAATGGCGGGTGCTGAGTTTCGCGTTGCAACAGATATTGAGGATTATGTGCGTCAAACTTTGCAAGAAGTTCCAAAGGCCTGCTTTGACTGGCTGGCAGAGGGGCCGGAAGATTGGCGCATGGCTTGGGGAGATTGGATCTCAACACGATATGAGCAAAAAGCCCTGCGGGAAGGCCGCCGTCCGCATTATTTAACCTTCCAAAAATCCTAACCACAACAGCGCTCAGCGGTGGACCTTGCGTGGCTGGGACGCTATCACTTTGTCAACTTGTAAGGGGACGAATATGTCAGGCCATGGCGCAGCACTTCCAATGACATCGCATAAATCTGGCCCGTTGCGGGGCCAAGCGGATGTGCCGGGGGATAAATCTATCTCGCATCGTTCATTGATCTTGGGGGCGCTTAGCCTCGGGGAGACCCGCATCCAAGGGCTGCTTGAAGGCGATGATGTGCTGGACACCGGCAAGGCGATGCAGGCCTTCGGCGCTGAGGTCATCAATCACGGTGACGGCTCCTGGTTGGTGCATGGGGTGGGGGTTGGCGGATTTGCCGAGCCAGATCAGGTGATTGACTGTGGCAACTCCGGCACTGGGGTTCGGCTGATCATGGGGGCGATGGCCACCTCTCCGATCGCGGCCACGTTTACCGGTGATGGCAGTTTGAACAAGCGCCCAATGGGCCGGGTGACGGATCCTTTGGCGCTCTTTGGTGCGCAGTCCCATGGCCGCTCTGAGGGTCGCTTACCGCTCACACTTATCGGGGCTACGCAGCCTTTGTCGGTGCGTTATGAGGTGCCGATGCCCTCGGCACAGGTGAAATCCGCGGTGCTTCTGGCGGGTCTGAACTCGCCGGGTCAGACAGTTGTCATAGAAAAAGAAGCCACGCGTGACCACACCGAACGGATGCTGGTGGGCTTTGGCGCCGAATTGACGGTGGAGCAGACCGACGCGGGCCGGGTGATCACCCTCACAGGCCAGCCAGAATTGCGCTCTCAGGATATCATTGTGCCGCGTGATCCTTCGTCGGCGGCCTTCCCGGTCTGTGCCGCGTTGATTGTGGAGGACTCTGATGTGTTAGTGCCCAATATTGGCCTCAATCCGACCCGTGCCGGCCTGTTCGACACCTTGCAAGAGATGGGTGCGGATTTGACATTTGAGAATATGCGCGAGGAAGGCGGTGAGCCCGTGGCCGATCTGCGCGCGAAATATTCCCCTAATATGCGGGGGATTGCGGTGCCGCCGGAGCGGGCGGCCTCTATGATTGACGAATATCCAATCCTTTCCGTGGTGGCCAGTTTTGCACAGGGTGTCACCCGGATGCACGGTGTCAAAGAGCTACGCGTTAAAGAAAGTGACCGGATAGAAGCCATGGCGACGGGGCTGCGCGCGGCGGGGGTCACGGTGCAGGATGGTCCCGATTGGTGGCATGTGCACGGGCAGGGTGGCCAGGTAAAAGGCGGCGCTTTGGCCGCAACGCATCTCGATCACCGCATCGCCATGTCATTTTTGATCCTTGGGATGGGCGCTCGGGAAGGTATGTCGATTGACGATGGCGGGCCAGTGGCAACATCTTTTCCAATTTTTGAGCCTCTGATGGCAGCTTTGGGTGCTTCTATTGTGCGGACCTGCTCATGAAAGCAGGGCAGGCCAATAGAAATGACCGCAAGCCATTTGGCTCCGGCACGGCTTTCACCATCGCCATTGATGGACCGGCCGCCGCTGGAAAAGGCTCTATCAGCCGTGCAATTGCGGCCCATTATGGCTTGGCGCATTTAGACACGGGGCTTTTGTACCGGGCTGTTGGGGCGCAGGTGTTGAGCGGTTCCGATCCTTTGCGCGCGGCAGAAAATCTCACGGTGGATGATTTACAAGCAGATGGGCTGCGCAGTGCAGAGGTGTCACAGGCGGCCGCCGATGTGGCAGTCATGCCCGAGGTTCGGGCGGAATTGCTGGAGTTTCAGCGCCGCTTTGCGCGCTGGGAAGGCGGTGCAGTGTTGGACGGGCGCGATATTGGCACGGTGATTGTGCCGCAAGCCGAGGTGAAACTCTTTGTCACCGCCAATGCAGATGTGCGGGCCGACCGGCGCTTTAAGGAGCTTGTGGCCAGCGGTGCCGAAACCACGTTTGAACAGGTTTTACAGGATGTAATTGCGCGTGACGCCCGCGACAGCTCCCGTGCCACAGCTCCGATGGCGGCGGCAGAGGACGCGGTTCTGATTGATACCTCTGAGCTGAGTTTAAGTGCCGCGATTGCGCAGGCCATTGCGGCCATTGATAAGGATTTTCCCGATGAAAAATCGTAGTTTCCCCCATAGTGGCGCAAGGACGTCACGGCTGGGCATCGGTGCGATGTCCTTTTCTAATTTCTACGGGGAGGTGAGCCGCGAAGAGGTGTTTGCCATTTTGGATGCCGCGAGAGATCTGGGTGTGGGCCATATTGATACGGCCAGCGTCTATGGCATGGGCGGTTCAGAGCGTCACATCGGTGCCTATCTGGCAGAAAATCCGCAGGCGCGATCCTTCTTTCACATCGCCAGCAAGGGCGGCATAACAGACCGCCAAGATCCAAACCGCTTGTTCAACAATGAAGCGGCCTATCTGACAGAGCAATTGGACAACAGTCTCGAGCGACTTGGGCTGGAGTATATTGATCTGTATTATGTCCACCGCCGCGATCCCTCTGTCCCCATAGAAGAGGTTACGGAAACCCTTGCGGGCTTCATAAAATCGGGCAAAATTGGTGGTTTTGGATATTCTGAAATTTCTCCAACCTCTCTTAGAGCGGCCCACGCGGTGCATCCCGTGGCGGCGCTTCAGTCGGAATACTCCCTTTCTACGCGCACGCCGGAATTGGGTATTTTGCAAACCTGCGCCGATCTCGGCACGACCTTTGTGGCCTTCTCCCCGGTTGGCCGAAGCCTATTGACCGATACACCGCATCGGCGCGAGGCGGCACAATCCATGCCTTTTTTGGCTCAAAATCCCCGTTTCATGGAGCCAAACCTGAGCATGAATATCGAGGCGGCCGCAAGTTTTCGCGCCCTCGCAGCACAGATGGGTTTGACAGCGGCCGGCCTCGCGATTGCCTGGTGTTTGGCCAAAGGGGACCATATCCTGCCCATTCCGGGCACGCGCAACCTAGACCATTTCAAAGCCCTTGTGGCGGGGGCAAATTATGGCCTGAGCGCTCAGGAGCTGGCGGCGGTTGAAGCGGCGCTCCCCATGGGCTGGATCAATGGGGATCGCTATTCTGGGGCGCAATGGGCCGGGCCTGAGCGCTATGCTTAGGGCGAGAGGAGCTTAGGCTTTTTTGCGTGCGTAGAGCGCTGTTAACGCGGCGTTGAACTCTTGCACGGGCATCTCATTGGCCAAGGCCCGACGGCACAATGCTGCGGGAGTTTCTGGGGCCAGACCGCCGATGGGTGGATCTGTGTCGAGATTGGTCGGAAAAGAGTAGCCCTCCGCACAGGCGGAAATTGCGGCATCGACCTGCGGCTCTGAGAGGCCATGGTCCCCGCGTGCCAGAACCTCATAGAGGTGATGGGTCATGTTCTGGCGGTCCAGATTTTCCAAAGAGCGCCCGTAGGCGGAAGAGACCTGCAGCAGATTGGCCATGCGCTGAATATCTTGGCTCACATTGGCACCACCGGCGTGGAAGAGGGCTGGATTGAAAAACAAAACATCGCCCTTTTGCAACGGCACTTGGACGAAATTTTCTTCAAAGAAGGCGCGAAATTCTGGTAAGGCAAAGGCCAGATAGCCGTGGCGATAGCTTTGGCTGAAAGGCAGTAGCTTGGTCGGTCCGCTTTCAGTCGGCATGTCCACATGCGCGACCGCCCCTTGCAGCGTCAATACAGGCGAGAGGTCATGCACATGAGCCGGATAGCGTGCGGCAACGTCGCGCGGTTGAAACCCAAGGTGATAATCGCGATGTGGGCTTTGCGCCGCGCCGCCGGGTCGCACCAGATTAACCTGCGCGGTCATCTGGTAATTTGGCCCAAGCCAAGCCTCGCAGGCCGCATCAATCGCTAAATTTCCAAAATATTGCGCAAAGACCTTGGGGTCATGGTGGCAAAGTTTTTGTGCGGAATTCCAGATGCGGTCATTGGCGCCAGAGGCCGCAAAGTGATCGGCCTTCCCCCCTTGAGCGGCTTTTTCATCTGCGATGATGCGTTCATAAATCGTGCTGGCTGTGTCAATGCAACTGATGTCTGGAAAGGCATTTTTGAGCAGCAACACCCCAGCGGATTTGAGAAATACATGCGCCCATTCGGCCTTTAGGGCGCGGGTGTCGCCGGTGAGATCTAACTGTGTCACATCATAGACAGGAATGTTGTGTTGTATATCATGGGCCTGCGGCACCTCTCGCGGGGTAAGGTTTCGGGTCACTTGCTGGATGAACTCTTCCAGATTGCACTCGTCTGGGGAAAGATAGGCTTGCATTTCGCGCTCCTGTTTGGTGGTTGATAGCAGCTTAGCCAGAAATGGCTTGTGAAACTCCTCAATACACCTCAAAAACACCTCAATGAAACATCCTTTTCCTCTCAAAGAGATTGCTTTGCAATCGGGCCTTAGTTTGGCCACGGTCGATCGCGCATTGCATGGGCGCGCGCATGTCAGTGCACAGACTGCACGGCGTGTGCAGGCGGCGATTGTGGAGTTGACACGGCAAGAGGGGCAATTGGCTGCGCGGGGGCGGCGGATGTTCATAGATATCGTGGTCGAAGCGCCGCGGAGGTTTTCCGACGAGCTGCGCTGGGCCACTACCCAAGTTTTGCCGCAATTTACGCCTGCCGTCATTCGGCCAAGGTTCCACTTTGCGGAAGATATCGGACCGGGCAAAACCGTGGCGATCCTGTCCAAGATTGCCAAGCGGGGCAGTCAGGGCATTGTGCTCAAGGCGCAGAATGTGGCACCAATTCGCGCTAAGATTGATCGGCTGCTTGATCTTAAAATCCCGGTGGTGACCGTATTTACCGATTGCCCTGACTGCGCGCGGTTGGCCTATGTAGGGTTGAACAATGCAAATGCGGGACGCACAGCGGCATATCTCTTTGCGCAACGGCTGCAAGGCCGCAGCGGTTCAGTTTTGACCACGACATCGCGCCGGCAGTTTCAAGGCGAAGAGGCACGGGCGCGGGCCTTTGCGTCGGAAATGGCCCGGCTGTGCCCGCAGGTAAGTCTGCGTGAGGCCAGTGGCGGGGCAGGGCTGGCGCTCGGAACGGCAGAGCGAATCCGCCAAGCAGTGGCTGGATTGGATCACCTGCTCGGTGTCTATTCGATGGGCGGGGCCAATGCGGCCATTTTGTCTACGCTGGCCAATGAAGAGCTCGAACCGGAATTCTTCATCGCCCATGACTTGGACCGCGAAAACTGCAGTTTGCTGCGGCGGGGCCGGTTGGCATTCGTCCTGCATCATGATCTCCGCGCAGATCTCGCCCAAGCTTTCCAGCAGATCACAGCCTATCACAAGCTGCGCCCACCGGTCTCAGCTCAGGGACCGGCCGATGTGCAAATCATCACACCCGCGAATTGTCCGCGCGATTGATCTCGGCACGCATGCGACAGGCTTGCAGGCGCAGTTTTGTCAGATTGCTGTGCCATTATTCCAGTAGGTCAGGACTGCTCGGAGTTTGATCAAATATTGTGCGGGTCTGTGAGATACATGGCGTCTGAATATGTGATAGCGAGCGATATATAGCAGCTTTGTTTCAGGTGACATTTGACTGCGGCTGCGATTGCGTCGCGCAGACTTAGCGTAAATGCCTCATCGCGATGCGGTTTGCTCAGCATTGAAATCCCAATCAGCAGATGGGTGTGGTTGCTGGCCTCGGCTGGATAGCTGTGACATTTACAATTGCCGGAGCCGGAATCGTGGGCCAGAATGGTTTGTTCAATGGCTGTGAACATATCTTGCGGATCGAAGGAAAGATCTGGGGAATATTTGAGATCGGCGTGTGGCATAGGTGCCTTCTATTGGTGAGCATTACATTGGTGATCGGCTCTTGCAAGATTGGAATTTTGCCCCTATACGCGGCCCTGTCCAAAAGGTGGCAGCAGTCGTGGATTATGAGCATTATAGCAGGGTCGGCTATCACCGGCCCTTCTTGGCGTTGAAGTCCGCGTTGTTTCCTTGGACCAATGCAACTCAAGACCGGCGGAGACAACCGCACGGCCAGAAACATAAACGTAAGGAATTAACGCCACATGGCAAGCGTAACAATGGAAGAATTCGAAGCCCTTTTGCAAGAAAGCTTCGAGATTGACACGCCCGAAGAGGGCACAGTGGTCAAAGGCAAAGTCATCGCAATCGAAGCGGGACAGGCCATCATCGACGTCGGCTACAAAATGGAAGGCCGCGTAGATATCAAAGAATTTGCAGATCCCGGCGAAGCTCCCGTCATCTCCGTTGGGGATACGGTCGAAGTTTTCTTGCGTGCCGCAGAAAACGCCAAGGGCGAGGCTGTCATCAGCCGTGAAATGGCCCGCCGTGAAGAAGCCTGGGATCGTCTTGAAAAAGCCTATGCAGACGAAGTGCGCGTCGATGGCGCGATCTTTGGTCGTGTGAAAGGTGGCTTTACTGTGGATCTTGGCGGCGCTGTGGCCTTCTTGCCGGGCAGTCAAGTCGACGTGCGTCCCGTGCGTGATGCGGGCCCATTGATGGGGTTGAAGCAGCCGTTCCAGATTTTGAAAATGGACCGCCGCCGCGGCAACATCGTTGTGTCGCGCCGAGCGATCTTGGAAGAGTCACGTGCCGAACAGCGCGCTGAAGTTATCGGCAAACTGGCCGAAGGTGACAGTGTGGACGGTGTGGTGAAAAACATCACAGAATACGGTGCTTTTGTGGATCTGGGCGGTGTCGACGGTCTGTTGCATGTCACTGACATGGCCTGGCGCCGCGTCAACCACCCGTCAGAAATCCTGACAATTGGTGAGACTGTGAAAGTCCAAGTTGTCAAAATCAACAAAGAGACCCATCGTATCAGCCTGGGCATGAAACAGTTGATGGATGATCCATGGGATATCGTCAGCGTGAAATACCCACTGGCGTCACAGCACAAAGGCCGCGTGACAAATATCACCGATTACGGTGCGTTTGTTGAGCTGGAGGCTGGCGTTGAAGGTTTGGTGCATGTGTCTGAGATGTCTTGGACTAAGAAAAATGTGCATCCGGGTAAAATTGTATCAACATCGCAAGAGGTTGATGTGATGGTCCTGGAAATTGATGGCGTGAAGCGCCGCGTATCCTTGGGCCTGAAGCAAACACAGCGCAACCCATGGGAAGTCTTTGCAGAGCAACATCCTGAGGGCAGCCAGGTGGAAGGTGAGGTTAAAAACATCACGGAATTTGGTTTGTTCATCGGGCTTGAAGGCGACATAGATGGTATGGTTCACCTGTCAGATCTGACATGGGAAGGCCGCGGCGAAGATGTGATTGGCGATTACCGCAAAGGTGACATGGTTCAGGCCGTTGTCTCTGAAGTGGACGTCGAAAAAGAGCGCATCAGCCTGTCTGTCAAAGCTTTGGGTGGTGACAAATTCGCAGATGCGGTTGGCGGCGTGAAACGCGGCTCGATCATCACTGTTGAAGTTACGGCGATCGAAGATGGTGGCATTGAAGTCGAATATGAAGGCATGAAGTCGTTTATTCGTCGTTCTGATCTGTCACGCGATCGTGCAGAGCAGCGTCCAGATCGTTTTGGTATCGGAAATAAAGTGGATGTGCGCGTTACAAATATTGATGCGAAAACACGCCGTCTTGGCCTGTCCATCAAAGCGCGTGAGATTGCAGAAGAGAAAGAAGCGGTCGAGCAGTATGGGTCTTCCGACTCAGGTGCGTCTTTGGGCGATATCTTGGGCGCCGCGCTTAAATCTGACGAATAGCCGATCTGTTATCGAACAAAAATCTGAAAAATCCCGCCCTGGCGGGATTTTTTTGGCTTCAAGTCCCTGATTTAAATTAAAAATAGAACCAGAATTTTTGTGAAGACCACGTTTATTGATTATTTCTCGCCTGAGTTGTTATTTTTTTGTTTTTTTCACATATTGACAAAACAATAGGTTCACAATCGGCATGGTTTTCCTGTAACCTATAACCAGGGCTTGGGTGGCTCATGACTTTTACAGTTTCGAGGGGGATACTATGATTCGTTCAGAATTGGTTCAAAAATTAGTGGATGAAAATCCGCATCTTCATCAGCGTGATGTTGAGAAAATCGTGAGCACTATTTTTGAAGAAATAATAAATACGATGGCTGAAGGCGATCGCGTTGAATTGCGCGGCTTTGGGGCTTTTTCTGTGAAAAAACGTGACCCTCGTATTGGCCGCAATCCGCGGACAGGCGAGTCTGTATCTGTTGAAGAAAAGCATGTGCCTTTTTTCAAGACAGGCAAGCTTTTGAGAGACCGTCTAAACGGGAAGTAAAATGCGCTATCTGCGGCACATGGTTTTGGGCTTTATTGCGATCAGCTTGATTTCCGTGGCCCTAGCCAACCGGGGGGTTGTGCGTTTAACGCTTTTGCCGGAAGCTCTCGGTGAGCTGATCGGTTTCAACGTACAAATGCAAGTCCCACTCTTCGTGGTAATTTTCCTTGGCGTGACCCTGGGACTTTTGATTGGCTTTGTGTGGGAGTGGTTGCGGGAGATGAAGCACCGAAGCGCCGCGCGCAGCGAGCATATGCAGGTCGTGCGCTTGGAGCGTGAGGTGAGCAAATTGAAGGCAACGTCCGCCAATAAAGACAAAGATGAAATTTTGGCGCTTTTGGACGAAGTTTCATGAAGGTGCGCGCCAAGCTTTGCGGCTTGACCACGCAGGACGACATAGATGCCGCTGCGACCGCAGGGGCGGCCTATATCGGTTTGGTATTTTTCGAGAAATCACCCCGCAATGTTACAATTGAGACGGCACGCGGCTTGGCGCGGCATGCGCCTGTGGGCCTCGCAAAAGTTGCTTTGGTGGTGAATGCCGACGATGCGGCTCTTGATCGCATCACCGCCTCTGTACCTCTCGACATGCTGCAACTTCATGGCACGGAAAGCCCGGAGCGTGTGGCGGCCGTGAAAGCGCGCTATGGCTTACCGGTGATGAAGGCCCTGGGAATAGCATCGCGTGACGATGTGGCCCGCGCGCAGCTTTATTCCGGCGTGGTCGATCAACTGCTTTTGGATGCCAAACCGGCGCAGGGAGAAGCGTTGCCTGGTGGCAATGGTCTGTCTTTCGACTGGCGACTGCTTGAGGGCGAAAACTGGTCCGTACCTTGGATGCTGGCCGGTGGTCTGACACCTGACAATGTGGCCGAGGCGGTACGATGCTGCGCCGCTCAGCAAGTCGATGTCAGTTCGGGCATTGAAACGGCGCCCGGCCAAAAAAACGCCGCGCTGATGGCGAAATTTGTATCTGAAGCCAATAGGTAAAGCGTTGGAAAATCGCGACCGGCCCTTTACCTTAGAGGGGCAGGGCGCTACCTCTTATCTGAGACGCGCGAGGGAGAAAACTATGGCCGACGATCTGCTCAACAGCTTTACTACAGGACCGGATGAACAGGGTCGTTTTGGCGATTTTGGGGGGCGGTTTGTATCAGAAACTTTAATGCCGCTGATCTTGGATCTCGAACGGCAATATGAATTTGCCAAGACCGATGACAGCTTTTGGGAAGAGATGAATGATCTTTGGACCAATTATGTTGGCCGGCCGAGCCCATTATATTATGCGGAGCGTTTGACCGAGCATTTGGGCGGTGCGAAGATCTATCTGAAACGGGATGAGCTCAACCACACCGGTGCGCATAAAATTAACAATGTCTTGGGCCAGATTATCTTGGCCCGCCGCATGGGAAAAAGCCGGATTATCGCTGAAACTGGTGCGGGTCAGCATGGGGTGGCCACCGCTACGGTCTGTGCCAAATTTGGTTTGAAATGCGTGGTCTACATGGGTGCGCATGATGTTGAGCGCCAAGAGCCAAATGTGTTTCGCATGAAGCTTTTGGGCGCAGAAGTCGTGCCGGTCACATCCGGTCGCGGCACATTGAAAGACGCTATGAATGATGCGCTGCGCGACTGGGTGACCAATGTGGAGGATACATTCTACTGCATTGGCACGGTGGCAGGCCCCCACCCCTATCCCGCGATGGTACGAGACTTCCAAGCCATTATCGGTAACGAAGCGCGCGCGCAGATGCTGCAGCAGGAAGGGCGCCTGCCGGATACATTGATTGCCGCCATCGGTGGCGGCTCCAATGCCATGGGGCTGTTTTATCCCTTCCTCGATGACAGTTCGGTGGGAATCATCGGCGTCGAAGCCGGGGGTAAAGGCGTGAACGCCAAGATGGAGCATTGCGCTTCGCTGACTGGCGGGCGTCCCGGTGTGCTGCATGGCAATCGCACCTATCTACTGCAGGATGATGATGGGCAAATTTTGGAAGGATTCTCGATTTCAGCGGGGCTTGATTACCCCGGGATTGGTCCGGAACATGCCTGGCTTCATGATATTGGCCGGGCGGAATATGTCTCGATCACGGATGTGGAAGCGCTGGAAGCCTTTCAGCTGTGCTGTGAACTTGAGGGTATCATTCCAGCTCTGGAGCCAAGCCACGCTTTGGCCCATGTCATGAAAATCGCGCCTGACTTGCCAGCCGATCACTTAATTTGCATGAATATGTGCGGACGCGGAGACAAGGATATCTTTACCGTAGCGGCGGCTCTGGGAATTGAGATGAACACTGGGGCCTAGCCTCAGGTTTCTTTGCGACCTCTATTTGGGCGTTGCATAGAGCCGCAGGATTTCAATCGGAACAATGTCCAAAGCCTTTTGATGGGTCGACCCGAGCTGCACCTGTGGCGCGCAACCCTCTTCATGGGCTTGCAAAAAACGGCCGGCGCAAAGGCACCAGCGGTCGCCGGCGTTCAGGCCTGCAAAGCCAAATTCTGGCCGCGGGGTGCTCAGGTCATTTCCGAGGTACTTCGAAAATGCGAGAAACTCAGCGGTGATCACCGCGCAAACTGTGTGGCTGCCTGTGTCTTGGGCACAGGTATTGCAGGACCCATCGCGGAAAAAACCAGTCAAGGGCTCCTGCGAGCAAGGCGCGAGGGGCAGGCCAAAAACATTAATTTCGATGTCTTTTTGCATGTCAGTGCTCCAGCTGTGGTACCGTCCAAGTGATCCAACGGCCGTGAAAATCCATTCCCCTTACTCTATCCGCTTTTGTTCGGGCCACAAGTGTAACCGCATGCCAGCGTCGCTTGGCGTTCGAAATGGCGTTTCATTTGAATTTGTCGAGAAGCTTTTGCAAAGGAGAGGGAGCAGGTGCGAGATCGGCGGGAGACGCCGCGGGCTCTGGAGGTTTTTGCGCCGCAGCTTTGGTGGTTTTTGAAGAGCGCGGTGGGGCGGTTTGCAAGGCGACAGCGTTCATGAATTTTGTCCTATCCCCGGCGGCCAAATGCTTCGCGCCATTGCCGATTCCCGTCAGCATGGCCGCCAGCCAATTCTGATCTGCCTTGGCAAAGTCTCGGAGTACAAAGCCGGCCACCGCGTCCTTATGGCCAGGATGACCAATGCCCAGCCGCACGCGCCCGTAGTCTGCTCCCAAATTGGCGTGGATTGAGCGAAGACCATTATGCCCCGCATGACCGCCGCCCTGTTTGAGCCGCAATTTGCCTGGCGCGAGATCCAATTCATCGTGAAAAACGGTGACCTGAGCTAGATGGATCTTGTGAAACCGTACGGCTTCTCCCACCGATTGACCTGAGAGGTTCATGAAGGTTGTGGGTTTGAGCAACAACAGCTTTTGCCCAGCCAATGTGCCGTCGCAAACCTGTCCCTGAAACTTTGAGCGCCAGGGGGTAAACTGATGATCTGCGGCAATTCTATCAAGGGCCATAAAGCCAATATTATGCCGATTATGCGCATATTTTGCGCCGGGGTTTCCGAGGCCTACGAAGAGTTTCATAAGATGAGTTTAACGGCCAAACCGGTGGGTTGAAAGAGATTTGCGCGGATGTTGGGTTAGAAATGCAAAAACCCCACCATCTCTGGCGGGGTTTCAAATGGTTCACATCGGCTCGAGGGTCGAGGTTTACTCTTCGACTGCGACTTCAACCTCTTCGGCCTCGTCATCCGCTTCATTATCGGCAGAGCGCAGACCAGAGGGTGCTGCGATATTGGCGATCACAAAGTCACGGTCGATTGTCGGTTTGGAGCCTTTTGGCAGGTCGACAGATGAGATGGTAATCACATCACCAACTTCGAGCTCGGCCAGATCAACTGTGATCTTCTCAGGGATATCCCCTGCAGTGACCACCAGTTCCACCTCAGGACGCACCAAGGTCAGCACGCCGCCTTTTTTCAGGCCTGGGCATGTGGCTTCATTCAAAAACTCAACCGGGATATAGAGATTGATTTTTGATGTCCGGCGCAGACGCATGAAGTCAACATGTGTTGGCAAATCTTTCACAGTGTGGCGTTGCACATCGCGGCAGATAACGCGCACGTCGTCGTGACCTTCTACTTTGAGATTGAACAAAGTTGACTTGAAGCGTCCTGCTTTCAAGAGTGAAAACAATTTGTTGAACGGTATATCGATGGGCAACGGGTCTGCCTCACCACCGAAAACGATGCCTGGTACGTTGCCTGCGCGGCGAGATTGACGAGCGGCCCCCTTGCCTGTCCCCGTCCGTACCGAAGCGATTAGATCTGGGATCTGTCCTGCCATGGGTCTATTCCTTAAAATGGGGGGGCATCCTCCAAGGGTGTATGCCCCGTTGAAGTGCGCCGTATAGGGCCATATGAGGCAAAAGAAAAGCCCTTGTTTACTTTGTTTCTTGCAAGAGACGCGCGGCTATGAAAAAGCAGGCCATGCAAGTTTTTCACGCCCTATATCTGTCCCGCCGACCTGCGGTTGCATTTGTGATCGTTGGCATGTTTTGGGGATGTTTTGCGGCCTATGTGCCGGAGATCAAAGCGCGTTTGCATGTCAGCGATGCCACTTTTGGCTTGCTGTTGCTGTGCAATGCGCTTGGACTAGTCAGCTCGATGGTCTTAGCACCGCGTTTAGATCGTTTGCTCGGCGCGCGCGGCATGCAGGTTGGCAGCGTTGCCTTAACGATGAGCTTTCTATTGCCAGGCTTTGCCACAGATGCGTTGAGCTTTGGTCTGGCGATGGTGATTGTTGGCGCCGCCTCGGGTTTCACCGATGTGCTGATGAATGCGCGGGTCAGCGAGTTGGAGCAGCTGCACAGTAAACCTTTGATGAATGCAAATCACGGCATGTTTTCGGTTGGTTACGCGGTTGCAGCGATTTTGAGCGGTTTGGCCCGCGAGGCGCAGATTGCGCCCGGACCCGCCTTCGCGACTTTGGCAGCAGCGATTTTGATCCTATCGATCTTTCTTTACATGCCCCCTCGATATGCTGCTTCGGGCGCCGGCACGGGCGGTCGTTATCCGCTAAAGCCAATTATTTTATGCGGATTGATCGTTTTGGTTGCCTTTATGACCGAAGCGACCGTCGAGACCTGGTCTGCCTTGCATATTGAGCGCAGTCTGCAGGGCCGTGCGGCCGAAGGGGCGATGGGGCCGGCGATGCTGGGCCTGACCATGGCGATCGGGCGGTTTTCCGGCCAGGCGGTGTCGCAAATTTTTTCTGAGACAAAAGTCATCATACTGGCCACATTGGTGGCCGCGGCTGGGGGGACTTTGGCCGCCTTGGCCCTTACGCCCTTTTTGGCCGCTATTGGATTTGGTATTTTAGGCCTTGGCATCTCGGTTGTCGGTCCTTTGGGCTTGGCATTGGTGGGGCAAAAAGTGCCGGACCATCTGCGCACTGAGGCGATTTCACGCGTGGCTGTTCTGGGATTTGCTGGATTCTTTTTGGCGCCATCTTTGATGGGGCTATTGTCCGATTTTTTTGGATTGCGCATTGCGTTCCTCGCCGCCGCAGCACTTAGTCTTACAGCCATTCCGCTGACCTTTCTGTTGCGGCGCGCGTAAACCCTCACAAACAAAAGCTTGCGAAAGCAAATATGCTCGGGCTGGGTTGGCCGTATTAAGCGGTGCTCTTTGTAAATACTCATTTTCTACGCAGTTATTTTAATGGGCCAAAGCCATGACCTCAGTGCATATAGTCTGCCACTTACCTGCGAGATGCCAGAGGCGGTTTTTATTTTGCAGTGACTGCAAAGGAGAGGCCTGAAAATATAAACACATGATATTTCTATAATAATAAGTTGATAAACCGCATTATAAGCACCGATTTTGTTGCATGTGGGCTGCGAGGCATCGTCATATTGAAAGAATAGAAGGACAGATATGTCCGTAAAACCCCCATTTACAGCGGTTGAGGTCCGACGGGCCGCTTCCGGTTTTTATGAAGGTCACAGCGTTGAAATCGCCCTGTTGAGTAAGGGAATTATTGAGTAAGGGCATTTTGGTTGCGCTCGTGATTTGGGCCTTAGCTTGGCCGTCTAATGCCAATAGCAATTTAGGCAGCCTGAACTGTGTCGCGCTAGGCCCAGCGTCCCTCAAAATCCTCTGGAATGTAGAGAATATCGCGGGTCACATCGTTGATGTCGCGATGCCCGCAGAGCGCCATCGTGGTGTCCAACTCTTTTTGCATGACGTCCAGAGCTTTGGTCACGCCGGCCTGACCCATCGCGCCAAGACCGTATATATAAGACCGGCCGATCATCGTTCCCGTCGCGCCAAGGGCTTTGGCTTTGAGGATGTCCTGCCCACTGCGGATGCCGCCATCCATCCAGACCTCGCATTTGCCATCCACGGCCTCGACGATACTTGGCAGCATGCGGATTGAGGATAGCGCGCCGTCGAGCTGCCGCCCGCCGTGGTTCGATACAATGATCGCATCAACCCCCAGTTTTGACGCCATTTTTGCGTCCTTGGGATCTAAGATGCCTTTCAGAATGACCTTACCACCCCATTTTTTCATCAAGATCTCAACTTTTTTCCAATCAAGCGCTTGGTCAAATTGCTCGGCGGTCCAGGCGCTGAGGGAGGTGGTGTCGGAGATGCCGCTGACATGCCCTACGATATTGCCGAAGCCGCGGCGCTTGGTGCCGAGCATCTCGAGGCCCCAGCTCCATTTGGTCGCCAGATTGGCTATGGTTTTGGCAGTCAATTTTGGTGGGGCTGAGAGGCCATTTTTCAAATCTTTGTGACGTTGCCCCAATATCTGTAAGTCCAGGGTGATCACGAGTGCGGAGCAATTGGCATCTTTCACCCGCTGGATCAAACGATCTGAGTAATCCTCATCGGTTAAGGTGTAGAGCTGAAACCAAAATGGCGCGTCTGAGGCTACTGCAACATCTTCGATCGAACATATCGACATGGTCGACAAGGTATAGGGCACACCGAAAGCGGCAGCGGCACGGGCGGCTTTGATCTCGCCATCGGCGCATTGCATGCCGGTCATACCGACCGGGGCTAGGGCCACGGGCATGGAGACGTCTTGGCCAATCATTTTGGACGCGGTGCTGCGGTTGGTCATATCAACGGCAACGCGTTGGCGCAGGCGTAATTTGGCAAAGTCAGAAATATTATCGCCGAAGGTCTGCTCGGTCCAGCTGCCGCTTTCGCAATAGTCATAAAACATTCGTGGCACGCGGCGCTGATAAATCTCTTTCAGGTCTTGAATGGTCGTGATTACGGGCATAGCCTAGCCTTTGCTGTAAATTGGTCAATTTACATTACCAATATGTGAGATAGAGGTAAAGATCCGCCTGATGGTTTGCATTTGCCGGCGGTGCTTGGGCCAGGCGGTGCTTTGGAGTGGGACTATGCAGATCGTAACTTTGCAAGAGGCGCAATCGGCGCCAATCTGGCGCCGACCGATATTTTTGCTGTTTGTGATGGCCGCAGCTATGCCCATTGCCTTCGCAACTTGGAGTGCGTTGCTCAATAATTTTGTGATCGAAGTGGCCAATTTTGATGGCGCAGACATCGGTCTATTGCACTCGGTGCGGGAAATTCCTGGATTTCTTGCGGTCGGGGTCATTGCCATCATCGTTTTTGTGCGTGAGCAGGTCTTGGGTCTGTTGTCCTTGGTGCTCTTGGGGGTGGCCACGGCATTGACCGCTTGGTTTCCGCAAATGGGCGGAATTTTAACGCTGACATTGCTCTCTTCTATTGGCTTTCATTATTATGAAACGGTCAACCAATCGCTGCAATTGCAATGGATTTCTAAGGCGCAGGCACCGCAGGTTCTGGGCTGGCTATTGGCCATGGGCTCGGCAGCTTCGCTGGTGGCGTTTGGCGTGATCGTTATCACTTGGGAATGGCTCGCGTTGAGTTTTAATACGGCCTATATGATTTCGGGCGGCATTACGGCGGCCATCGCCCTTTCCTGTATGATACTTTACCCACAATTCCAATCACCCACGCCGCAACATAAAACCATGGTGCTGCGCAAACGCTATTGGCTGTATTATGCGCTGCAATTCATGGCCGGTGCGCGGCGGCAGATCTTCATGGTCTTCGCGGGCTTTATGATGGTGGAACGTTTTGGATTTGATGTGCATGAATTGACGTCTCTGTATTTAATCAACCTTGTGATGAATATGTTCATTGGGCCGATATTTGGCCGAGTGGTGGCGCGCTACGGAGAGCGCAATACGTTGATCTTTGAATATGCGGGTTTGGCCCTGGTGTTTCTGACATATGGGGGCATTTATATGTTTGGCTGGGGTGTGATGCTGGCGGGGGCTTTGTTTGTGATAGACCATTTATTTTTCTCACTCGCCTTTGCCCTGAAAACCTATTTCCAAAAAATTGCAGATCCGGCCGATATTGCCCCAACGGCCGCGGTGGCGTTTACGATCAACCATATTGCGGCTGTGGGGCTGCCGGTGTTTTTGGGATTTTTGTGGCTATTTTCGCCAAGTTTGGTGTTTGTGCTGGCCGCTAGCATGGCGCTGACGTCACTGGGGCTGGCTTTGTTGATTCCCAGACAGCCCCGACCGGGTTATGAGACAATTTTGTGCCGATAACGGGCCGTTTGCGGTGCGACACAGGCTTCTGTACTGGATATCCGTCCGATCCCCCTTATATCTGAGGTTAAGCTTGAAGGGAGTCAAAGATGTTTTTTATGTCGCAAGAAAAGTCACAGATGGTTTCACGGGACCAAGCCTTGCCTGGGCGTGGCACCCCAATTGCCACCGCCCCCACGCATTTTTTAACGGGCCGTCCCTTGCAAGCCGCTCCAGAGGCGGGGTTGCAGGAGGCGATGTTTGGCATGGGCTGCTTTTGGGGCGTGGAGCGGATGTTTTGGGGTATTGACGGGGTCTGGTTGACCATGGTGGGCTATGCGGCCGGCTACACACCCAATCCGACCTATGAAGAGGTTTGCAGCGGAATAACTGGACACAACGAAGTGGTTCGCGTGATATTTGATCCGTCACTTATGACTTATGAGGCTTTGCTGAAGGTCTTTTGGGAAGGCCATGATCCAACCCAAGGTATGCGCCAGGGCAATGATCGCGGCACGCAATATCGCTCTGGCATTTATACCTACGGAGCTGAGCAGGCACAGGCTGCAAAGGCCAGTCTGACTGTCTTTGCAGAGCAGCTGAGGGCCTCTGGCTTTGGCGCGATTACCAGTGAAATTTTGCCTGCGCCCCCGTTTTACTATGCCGAAGATTATCATCAGCAATATTTGGCGAAAAATCCCAATGGCTATTGCGGCATAGGCGGAACTGGGGTGACCTGTCCGATCGGATTGGCTGTCACCTAACTGCGCCGCGTGCCGCGGCTCTGTCCTTGAGTTTGCGGCGGGCGTGCCCTTCGCATATGGCGCGGGTGGCAAGCAATTGCGATGGCTGGCCAGACAGGATATGGGCACATAAAACCATTGGAGCCGACCCGTGCTGACCTACACCGCCCTGACGACATTGCCCGGTAAATCTCAAGCAGAAGCTCTGGGAGAGGCGCTTGAAGAGCTGGAGCCTGCACCAACTGGGGTCGGGGTATTTGAAGTTGAAGACGGCAAGGGCATTTGGGAAGTGGGTGGGTATTTTCTCGATGCACCCGATGATATTGATCTGACTTTGTTGTCGGCCGCTTTTGGAGCAGGGCCCTTTGTCGTATCCGTAGTGCCGGATCAAGATTGGGTTGCCAAAGTGCGCCGCGAATTGCCGCCAGTCGAGGCTGGGCGATTTTTCGTTTATGGCAGCCATGATGCCGCGCTTTTACCTGAGGATCGTATTGGCCTGTTGATCGAAGCGGCCATGGCTTTTGGCACCGGGCATCACGGGACCACGCTAGGCTGTTTGCGAGCCTATGACCGGCTGTTGGATGATGCGCAGCGGTTCGACAATGTCCTTGATCTCGGTTGCGGTACGGCCGTTTTGGCCATGTCTGCCGCCCGTGTGGGCGCGGCGTCTGTTCTGGCCAGTGACATTGATCCGGTGGCGGTCGAGGTGGCACTTGCCAATGTGAAAGCCAATGGGTTGGAGGGCCAGGTGGGCTGTGTTGAGGCCATTGGCTTTGACTCGCCTGTGGTGCAGGCAGGCGCACCTTTTGATCTTATTTTTGCAAATATCCTGAAAGGCCCGCTGATTGAGCTGGCGCCTGAAATGGCGGCGCACCTGGCACCTGGCGGCCTGGCCATTGTGTCGGGGCTGTTGATTGAGCAAGCCGAGGATATCGTTGAGGCCTATCAGGCGCAGGGTTTCGACTTGCAAACCCGCGAAGATCTCGGAGAATGGAGCGCTTTGACGCTGCGCCGGCACCAGTAGCCTTCAGGCTCGAAAGCAAAACAACGCGCTGAGATCAGCGCGACGTTTTGAAATCGGGCATGATTCCCGATGGTAGGCGTGTATCAGCGGCGTGCGATGCGTTCGATGTCACCGGCTGCCAAACCTATGTCATTGAGTTCACGCAATGTCAGTTGTGACAGGGCCTTGCGTGTGACGCGCGCATCGTTCCAGCGTATAATGGCTGTGGAGACGGCGGCGGCGAAATTTGCAAGGATTGTGCGAGATGAGGACATTGCGGAGCTGCGGGATGTGTCAAGAAATGCCATTGGGGACGTCCTTTCGGAAAATGATGCCGGGGGTGTGTGTCTTTATGCTGGGCATTTAGGCGCGCTACGAGGTCTTGGCTACTGGGAAAAACAACATAACCGATATGCGATTTTTGCATACCTTTTTGGAGATATAGGGTTCTGTTTTTAAGAGGTCTTTGTTCAAAATTGGGGTTAAGTACCGCTGAAATTTGCGCCACAATCGAAATGACTGCTTTTCAGATGTTCGCGTTTCGTGCTAATTAAGGCACAACACGAATTTGCGAGGGGCAATTCTATGCGGGTATTGGGCATTGATCCGGGTTTGCGCTCCACAGGCTGGGGGCTTGTGGATGTGCAAGGCAGCAAGCTGCGGCATGTGGCCAATGGTCAATGTCAAACCCTGCCGGGGCCCTTGGCTGGGCGCTTATTGGCGCTGTTTAACGGGCTGTCTGAGGTGATTGAGTGCTATGAGCCGAGTCATGCGGCCGTGGAGCAAACCTTTGTGAACCGCGATGGGGCGGGGACGTTGAAATTGGGCCAGGCGCGCGGAATTGCGATGCTGGTGCCTGCGAAGTTTCGGCTGGAGGTGGGAGAATATGCGCCCAACGCGGTGAAAAAAGCGGTGGTGGGCGTGGGGCACGCGGACAAGCGGCAGGTCGA
Source organism: uncultured Planktomarina sp. (assembly GCA_943788425.1). Lineage (GTDB taxonomy): Bacteria > Pseudomonadota > Alphaproteobacteria > Rhodobacterales > Rhodobacteraceae > Planktomarina. The sequence goes on along the minus strand of CALSQF010000008.1, from coordinate 14,009 downwards.
GCATATGGTCTCTTTGCAACTGCCGGGTGCGCAATTGGTTGGGCCCGATGCAACAGATGCGCTTGCGATTGCCATTTGTCACGCGCATCATATCCAAGCGGGTAATCATTTTCAGGCCGCATTGCAAAGGGCAAGTGGATGATTGGAAAACTGTCAGGGCGCGTAGACTATAAAGCCAGCGATCATGTCATGCTAGATGTGCGTGGCGTGGGGTACATGGTTTATTGTTCCGACCACACCCTTGCGGTTTTACCGCCTGTCGGTGAGGCTGTTGCGCTCTACACGGATTTATTGGTGCGTGAAGATCTTATGCAATTGTTTGGCTTTACCTCTCTGGTCGAAAAGGAGTGGCACCGATTGCTGATGTCTGTGCAAGGGATTGGGGCGAAGGCCTCCCTGGCGATCCTCGGGGCTTTGGGGCCTGATGGGGTGAGCCGATCCATCGCAATGGGTGACTGGACAGCTTTGAAAGCGGCAAAGGGTGTTGGACCAAAAACCGCACAACGGGTGGTGATCGAGCTGAAAGATAAGGTGCCGGCCGTTATGGCCATGATGGATGGGGCGGCTGAGATCCACCAGGATGATGTGCAGGAGGCAGCGGTGATAGAGAGCGCAGGGCCTGCCGTTCCGGCAAAGCCCGCGCCCGCTGCGTCCCCCTCGGCGCAGGCCGATGCCTTGTCGGCTTTGAGCAATCTGGGTTATGCTCCAGGGGAAGCGGCGGCGGTTGTGGCGCAGTTAAGTGGCGAAATGGGAGGGGTGGATTCTGCAAGCTTGATCCGTGCGGCACTCAAGAAAATGGCGCCTAAGATATGATCGCCGAATGGGACAGCGGTTCCGCCGCGCCTGATCCGACCTTGCGGCCCGAACGGCTTGTGGAGGATGGCGACAAGGCTTTACGGCCCAAAGGGCTAAGTGAGTTTATCGGACAAGAGGCGGCGCGCGCCAATTTGAATGTCTTCATTCAATCGGCGCGGCAGCGCGGCGAGGCTATGGACCACGCGCTGTTTCACGGGCCGCCGGGTCTTGGCAAAACCACCTTGGCGCAGATTATGGCGCGCGAATTGGGTGTGAATTTCCGTATGACCAGCGGGCCGGTTTTGGCCAAAGCGGGGGACTTGGCCGCGATTTTGACCAACCTTGAGGCGCGCGATGTGTTGTTTATTGATGAAATTCACCGCCTTAACCCTGTGGTGGAAGAGATTCTTTATCCGGCCTTGGAAGATTTTGAACTGGATCTTGTGATTGGAGAGGGCCCGGCGGCGCGTACCGTGCGCATAGAATTGCAGCCTTTCACGCTCGTCGGCGCGACAACGCGCTTGGGTCTGCTCACGACACCTCTGCGTGATCGGTTCGGTATCCCGACGCGCTTGGAATTTTACACAGATGCAGAGTTGCACCAGATTGTGACGCGCAACGCCAAACTCCTTGGCGTACCAGCGGATGATGCAGGCGCCCGGGAGATTGCCAAACGCGCGCGTGGCACGCCGCGCATTGCCGGGCGCTTGCTGCGCCGGGTTCTGGATTTCGCAGTTGTGGAAGGAGATGGGCGTATCACCCAAGCAATCGCTGATCATGCGCTGACCCGTTTGGGTGTGGATTATCTGGGGTTGGATGGCGCAGATCGCCGCTATTTGCGTTTGATTGCGGAGAATTATGTGGGTGGCCCGGTGGGGATTGAAACTCTATCTGCGGCCCTGTCAGAGAGCCGTGATGCGTTGGAAGAGGTGATTGAGCCGTATCTGTTGCAAAAAGGTTTGATACAGCGCACCCCGCGGGGCCGTATGTTGGCTCAGAAGGCTTGGACGCATCTGGGTATGGCGCCGCCGCAGCCGGCGTCTCAGGCTCAGCTGTTTGAATAGCCGCAACGCGCCTGGCTGCTGAGCCTAGCCAAACACCCTGTAGAGCGTTATGAGGGGCGCGCGTTTTGTGGCAATAGAAGGATTGGCTCGTGTTAACGGCAAGCGAGATTGAACGCATGTTCACCCGGACCGACGACAGCTATGTCTTTGCCCGCTGGGGCCGTCCGATTTGCCCAGTGGTTTTTGGCGTGCAGGACGAGACTTTGGTCATCATGAAGTCGGCAATTGAGGCCGTGTGTATCGCTGCGGGGCACCACACCGATGAATTGGATCCGGAATTGGGCAGCAATCTGATGATGTTCTTTTTTTCCGATTGGGAAGAATTGCGCGCCGTGCCAGATCTCGATCAGATGATCCCGCATTTGGACAACGTGGTGGATCGCCTCGTTGCCGCGCAGGCCAATCAATATCGCGCTTTTCGGTTTGACGATCAGGGTGCAATTCAGGCTTGTTTCGTCTTTCTGCGCGTCGATGAGGCCCTGCAACAACTGGGGGCCGATAGCCTGGCGTTGTCGCAGGCGGTGCAGGCCATGTTCTTGTGGTCACAAGAGGCGTTTAAAAACCGCTCGCCTCTGGCTGTGCTGGACAATGGCACCACAGTCATGCGACCTGAGATTGCCGCCTTGCTGCGCGCGGGCTATGATCCGGTGATGCCGGCGCGCGCCAATGATGCCAGCCATACGCTGCGATTGGCTGCGCGGATTGAGGCGGCTCAATGAGCCATAGGTTTGAATTAACTGTTTATTACGAAGACACGGATATGGGCGGTATCGTCTATTATGCCAATTATTTAAAGTTCATCGAACGGGCGCGTTCGACTTGGGTGGCGCAACTGGGAGTGGATCAATTAGCGCTTCAGGCAGGTGGCGTGTTTTTCGCCGTACGCGCCATTCAGGCAGAGTACTTGGCTCCCGCAAGGCTGGGGGATTTGTTAGAGGTTGTGAGCCAGCGATGGTCATCCACTCCAGCACGATGGATCTTGCACCAAGAGGTGCAGCGCGCGGGGCAGGTGCTTTTTACCGCTGAAGTGACGATCGTGGCCCTGACGGAGGCGGGCAAACCGACCCGTCTTCCGGCAGAACTCCGCCGAAATTCTAACCCCTAAAAACTATTGCAGCGAATGCTTGGCTTTTTGTAAGGTTTTTCGCTACAGTTGCGCAAAACTTGGTCAAAGAGCCACAAGCAGAGGCATTCACATGGAAGCAGCAATCGATTTTTCGATTTGGGCCCTATTTTCACGTGCGACACTACCAGTTCAGGCGGTGATTGTGTTGCTGATTGGCCTGTCAATTTGGTCTTGGACCATCGCGATTAACAAGCGCATCGCTTTGAACCTGGCGCGGCGTAGGGCTGCTAAGTTTGACAAGGCCTTTTGGTCTGGCGAGCCGCTGGATGAGCTCTATGACAAAATCGGCGCTGTGCCAAAAGGCGGCAGCGAGCTGATTTTTACGGCCGGAATGACCGAATGGCGGCGCTCTCATCGCAGCGATGGGGTGTTGATTGCCGGGGCACAATCGCGGATAGAGCGCTCCATGGATGTGGCTTTGGGCAAGCAATCGAATGATTTACAAAGTGGATTGGCAATTTTGGCCTCGATTGGCTCGGTGGCGCCCTTCATTGGACTGTTCGGGACGGTCTGGGGCATCATGAACGCCTTTATCGAAATTGCAGCGCAACAAAATACCAATTTAGCGGTCGTGGCGCCGGGGATCGCCGAGGCGCTTTTGGCTACGGGCCTCGGGCTTTTGGCTGCGATCCCAGCGGTGGTGTTTTACAACCATCTCAGCGCTGGCTGCGATCGGGTTACTGCGGGCTATGAAGCCTTTGCGGACGAGTTTGCAACCATTTTGTCGCGCCAATTGGGAGGCTGAGCCTTGGCTATCAAGATGGATATGGCGGAGGAGCGCTCCGGTCGGCGACGCCAGCGCCGGCGCAGCCGGCCTGTGGCTGAGATTAATGTCACGCCATTCGTGGATGTGATGTTGGTCTTGCTGATCGTGTTTATGGTGGCGGCGCCGTTGCTGACAGTTGGGGTAGATGTTGATTTGCCCAAAACTGCTGCCGGTGCCTTGCCGAGTGAATCAGAGGAGCCATTGACCGTCACACTCACGGCTGAGGGTGCAATTGTGATACAGACAACCGAAACGCTAGAGACGGAATTTTTGACCCGTCTGCGCGGCATCGCACAGGAGCGTGCAGATGATAAGGTCTTTCTGCGGGCCGATGGCGCCATTCCCTATGCTCGGGTGATGCAGGTCATGGGAGCGATGAACGCAGCCGGCTTCGGCAATATCGGCTTGGTCACAGATCTGGGTGGTCCAGCATTTGACGGCTCCGGTGGATAGGGTCGCATGTCGCCGGGCAGCTATATTTCCTTCGCCCTCCATCTCGGTTTAATGGGCTGGTTTTTGTCTAACGGGGATTTTTCCCGCAAGCCGCCTCAGATTAAGTTTGCAGATGTTTCTGTCGTCTCTTCTGAGTTGTTTGACATTATGGTAAACGATAGCAGCCCGGAGATTTCCACTGAAATTCCGAGTGCAGAGGCGAGTCTGGTTGCGGAGGCTGCCGCGGGTCCCAGCGCGCCAAAGGTGGATGGCGCTCCCGCGCAATTGGCGCAAAACTTAACTCCAATTTCAACAGATGATGCCCTGCCTTTGCGGCGGCCCGAAATGGTTGCACCTGTGCAAGATGTGATGATCTTGCCACCCGTCGAGCTGCAGGCGCCTCTTGTGGATGACAGCGCGCAGAAGCCACTGCAAACCAGCCTGCCGCCAAAGCCACGCCCCGCGCAGAGGATCGCGCCCGTCGCCATTGATGCACCTGACGTGGAGATGAACCTGGGTGCCGAGAGCCGCGTGGCGGCGTCCCCACAAGACGCTCCGGCGGAAGTGGCGCAGGAGCAGGAGGCACAGGCCCGCGAAGCCGCGGCCCCTGAAATTGTCACAGAGGCGGAGGAACCCTCTGCGGCCCCGGCGGTAACGGCCAATGCGCCAGAACGGTCGCTGCGGCCCCGCATTCGGCCGGCCCCGCGCGCTGTGATCGCGCCCGAACCATCGGAATCAGAGCTTGAAGGGTCACAAATTGATCCGGTAACAGCGGCTTTGAACGCAGCACTGATGGCTGATGATGCCGCCCCTGGGGGGGCGGAATCCGCAGCGGCACCTTTGGCAGAACAATATATTCGTGGTATGCAGCTGGCGGTTGCAGAATGTTGGAACCTTGGAGCCTTGTCATCGGCGGCCTTGTCGACGATTGTAGTGGTGGAGGTGGAGCTGACACTTGACGCAAAACCCGTGGCTAACAGCATCAAGATGCTTGGCTATGAGGGGGGAGATGACATCAGCGCAGAGCGGGCTTTTGAAACCGCGCTGCGTGCGATACGAGGATGCGGCGCACAGGGATTTGAACTGCCGAAAGATCAATATGCAACTTGGCGGCGTGTGGAATTAACATTTAACCCAGAGAAAATGAGAGTGCGATGAAGCGATTGATCTATTTTGGTGTTTTGGCGTTTGCCCTGTGGACAGGTACGGGCATGGCGCAAAATGGTCCTTTGCGAATTGAAATCACTGATGGGGTGATTGAGCCTCTTACCTTTGCGGTTCCGATGTTCGAAGCGGAAAATATTGAGGCGGTGACGATTGCCACAGAAATGTCGCGCATTGTGGCGACAGATTTGTCCAGCAGTGGACTGTTCCGCGAAGTGCCGCCAAGCCGATTTATCGCACAGCGCAGCAGCTTTGATGAGCCTGTGCGCTATCCTGATTGGCGCGCCATCAATACGCAGGCTTTGGTCACTGCTGCGGTTAAAACTAACAGCTTTGGACGGCTGACCGTCAAATTTCGCATTTTTGACATCTATTCGGGCGTGCAGCTGGGCAGCGGTATGCAGCTGAGCGGCAGCACCAAAGCTGTGCGCCGCATGGCCCATAAGGTGGCCGATCAAGTGTATACGCGCATCACTGGTGAGGGGCCATATTTCGACAGCAAAATCGTTTTCGTTTCTGAGTCTGGCCCGAAAGACCAACGGCTCAAGCGTTTGGCCATCATGGATTATGACGGCGAAAATTTGCAATTTTTGACTGGCAACGAGAATACTGTTCTCGCACCACGCGTCTCGAAAGATGGCAAGCAGGTGCTCTATACCAGCTGGGAGACTGGTTTTCCGCAGATCTATCAGCTCAACGTGAGCAGCGCCGCGCGCAAGCGCCTGCCGACACCGGACAATGGTATGGCTTTCTCACCGCGGTTTTCACCCGATGCCAAGCGGGTGGTTTATTCCTTTGAGCAGGGTGGCAACACTGATATTTATCTCATGGAGTTAGACAGCGCGCGTTCGGCACGGATGACGTCGAGCCCCTCCATTGATACGGCCCCAAGTTTTAGCCCTGATGGGCGCTCAATTGTCTTTGAAAGTGACCGCAGCGGCACGCAGCAGCTCTATGTTATGCCGGTTACGGGCGGCACGCCGAAGCGGATATCCTTTGGAAATGGGCGCTATGGTACGCCGGTCTGGAGCCCGCGTGGCGATTTGATCGCCTTTACCAAGCAAAGCAACGGGCGCTTTGGAATTGGTGTAATGCGCACCGACGGCAGTGAAGAACGGCTCTTGTCGGCCTCATTCTTGGATGAGGGGCCCAGCTGGTCTCCCAATGGGCGGGTGATTATGTTTACCCGCGAAACTCAGGGGCCAAAGGGTGCGCCGAGCCTGTATTCGGTCGATATTTCTGGTAGGAACCTGCGCGCCATGAACCTGCGCAGCCCTGCTTCTGATCCCTCTTGGGGCCCCGTCCTGCCTTAGGGTGGGGGTCTGATGATGCTATGTTTCTGTGAAAGGAGACCAACATGAGAATGATGTATCTGGCCCTCGCGGCTATGGTGACCCTCGCGGCCTGCGCTGATACAAATGGAGGGTACAACACAGCAGGACTTGAGGGTGGGTCCGGTTGGAATGACACTGACATCAGCTCTGAGGATTTGAACGATCCAGCTTCTCGAGCCTATTTCAAAAATTCAGTTGGCGATACGGTGTTGTTTGATGTGGATGAGTTTACATTGAACAGCTTGTCCAAGGCCGCATTGGACATTCAGGCGGAGTGGCTCCTCAGCAACCCCGGATATGTCATTGTATTGGAAGGCCATGCGGATGAGCGGGGGACGCGCGAATACAATCTGGCGCTGGGCTTCCGGCGGGCGCAATCTGTTCAGGAATACCTTGTTGCGCGCGGCGTTTCAGGCCTACGCCTAAAGACCCGCAGCTACGGCAAGGAGCGGCCGGTGGAAATTTGCAGTTCTGAGCGGTGCTATGAGAAAAATCGCCGGACAGTCACTATCTTGACCCAAAGCTTGAGCTGATGAAACTGGGCCGCGTATTGTTCTTGATCGCGGGGCTGTCTGGTCCCGCCTCTGCCGACAGTTTGGCGGATATGCGTCAAGACCTTGCGGGTCTATTGTATGAAACCAAACGCCTGAGCTTGGAGTTGACCGCCACGCAAATGGGTGCTCTGGCAAATGACGGGGCGTTGCTGGATCGAACAGCTGCGATTGAAAATGAGTTGCAGCGTTTAACGGGCCAGACAGAAGAGCTGGCCTATCGCATTTCCGCTATTGTCCGGGATGCGACTCAAAGGATTGCCCTGCTTGAGGCGCGCATTTGCGCCATGGAGCCGGGCTGTGAGGTGACGCAATTGGGCGCCACACTCCCGCTCGGATCTGATAAGGATTCGGGATTGGATTTGGTTCTGACCGGTGAGATATTAACGATTTCGGAGCAAGCTGAATTTGATGCGGCAAATGATATGTTGCTGTCGGGCGACACCCGCAGCGCTGCGCAAATGTTCAAAGAATTTGTTATGGCCTTTCCCATTGGGCCGCTGACGCAGCGGGCGCATTTGCTTTTGGGACATGCCTATATGGATAGTGCGGAGTTTCGTCTGGCAGCGCGGGCCTATTTAGAGGCCTATTCCGTGGATGAGGCCAATGAGGTCGCGCCCTCGGCTCTATATCATCTTGCTTTGTCATTTCATCGCATGGGCAATGCACAAGAGGGCTGTTTGACGCTCAGTGAAGTTCAGTATCGCTATGCGCAGACGGAGGTTGCAGCGGATGCCAAGCTGGCCGAGGCTGAACTGTCCTGCTCATGAGCTTGGAGCTGCCTCATCATATTCTATCGCAGAGCGCGGAGCGCTTTGCGCAGCTGCCAAAAGATGCAGTGATTGGGGTCGCAGTGTCGGGAGGATCTGATTCTGTGGCGCTGCTCCTTTCTTTGCGTGCCGCCATGCCTCAGGCGCATTTGCGCGCCGCGACTGTCGACCATGGGTTGCGGGCTGAAGCAAAGGAGGAAGCGCAATGGGTGAGCGCGCTCTGCGCCAAGTTGGGCGTAGCCCATAGCACGTTGACTGTAAGCGATCTGCCAACGGGACCCAATCTGCAAGCGCGCGCCCGAAGCGCGCGCTATGATGCGCTGGCCGCTTGGGGGCGGGATCTGGCGTGCAGCTGTATCTGTTTGGGGCATAGCCAGACTGATGTGGCGGAAAACTTTTTAATCCGGTTGGCACGCGGTTCTGGAGTCGATGGTCTCAGCGTGATGCGTGGGCGCTGGGCAGAGCGAGGTATGGAATGGCTGCGCCCGCTGCTTGAGTTTTCCAGGGTGGAGTTGCAAGCTTTCCTGCGTGCACAGGGACAGGGCTGGTGCGATGATCCAAGCAATGAAGATCCAGCCTTCATGCGCGTGCGCATGCGTCAGGCGGCGCCGGACTTAGATGCGCTTGGATTGACGAGCCTTCGGCTGGCCAAAACCGCAACTCGCATGGGCTACGTTCAAGAGGCTCTGGAGTATTCTGTGCGAGGCCTTTGGCCCCAGGTGGCGCAAATTGATGTCACCGATGTGCTTTTTGATCGGGTAGCATTGAGCAGCTTGCCGCGCGAATATGTCGAGCGCATGGTGTCGGATGCCCTTAATTGGATTAGCGGTAAGCCCTACAGGCCCCGAAATTCTGCGCTGCTTAGGGCTATTGCCGCAAAAAAAACCGAAACTCTGCACGGATGTGTCCTAATACCGCAGCCTGAGAATGTACTGCGCATTTCTCGGGAGTTTTCTGTGGTTGAGGGTTTGGTGGCCCAGGGTGGCGCGCCCTGGGATGGCCGGGTATCCATCACAAAATGTAAGAAATCATATGAAATTCGGGCGCTTGGCCCCTCTGGTCTCGCGCAATGCCCGGAGTGGCGGGAGAGTGGTCGTCCGCGTTTAGCGCTTTTGGCCAGCCCGTCTTTGTGGCAAGGGAAAACCCTTTTGGCCGCACCAATGGCGCATTTTGGCCCAAAAGATATGCTTGAGGTAGTTTCACCGCCCTGGGAATGATAGTAACCCATTGAATAAAGCGGTATGATGTCTATCTTAAGTCAAAGTCCGACGCTATACCGTGTCGACACATTGCGGTTCTAATAGGAGTTTCCCTTGGGTAATCTACGCAACCTCGCCTTTTGGTTTGTATTGTTCATCTTGCTATTGATGTTGTTTCGTTTGTTTTCTGGGGATGCAGGTACAGCCTCGAGCCGCAGTACGACCTATTCTGACTTTGTTCAGGCGGTTGAAAATGGGCAAGTCAGCCGCGCAACGCTGGATGGTGAAACGGTCACTTATACTGGGCCAAATGGCACGGAATATGTCACAATCGTTCCAGGTGATGCGCAGATCAGCGATCTTTTGGTGTCTAAAGGCGTGAGCGTTGCTGCCACGTCGCAAGAAACTTCAATGTTCCAATCGATTCTGTTGTCGCTCCTGCCGATCATGCTGCTGGTTGGGGTGTGGATCTATTTTATGAACCGGATGCAGGGCGGTGGTAAGGGCGGAGCTATGGGCTTTGGCAAGAGTCGCGCGAAGATGCTCACCGAAAAGCAGGGCAATGTCACATTTGACGATGTTGCTGGCATTGACGAAGCCAAAGAAGAGCTGGAAGAAATTGTTGATTTTCTGAAGAACCCGCAAAAATTTAGCCGATTGGGCGGTAAAATTCCTAAAGGGGCTTTGCTGGAAGGCGCTCCGGGCACGGGTAAGACCCTCCTTGCGCGGGCCATTGCGGGTGAAGCGGGCGTGCCTTTCTTTTCGATCTCTGGTTCGGATTTTGTGGAGATGTTTGTGGGCGTCGGTGCGAGCCGGGTCCGCGATATGTTTGAGCAGGCGAAGAAGAATGCGCCCTGCATTTTGTTTATCGATGAAATCGACGCTGTTGGCCGGGCGCGTGGTGCGGGCTACGGCGGTGGAAATGATGAGCGTGAGCAAACACTCAATCAGCTTTTGGTTGAAATGGATGGTTTTGAAGCCAACGAGGGCATCATTATCGTGGCGGCGACAAACCGCAAAGATGTGCTTGATCCGGCTTTGCTGCGTCCGGGGCGTTTTGACCGGCAGGTAACTGTTCCCAGTCCGGATCTGAGAGGGCGCGAGAAAATCTTGGGCGTGCATGCGCGCAAATTGCCGACGGGCCCTGATTTGGATTTGCGGATCATTGCCCGCGGTACCCCTGGTTTCTCGGGTGCGGATCTCGCCAATTTGGTAAATGAATCGGCACTGGCCGCCGCGCGTATTGGGCGCCGTTTGGTGACTATGGAAGATTTTGAAAAAGCCAAGGATAAGATCCTTATGGGCGCGGAGCGGCGCTCCATGGTGCGCACCAAGGAACAATTGGAGAAAACAGCCTATCACGAGGCCGGTCATGCTCTGGTGGGTTCGCTTCTGCCAAAATGCCAACCTGTTTATAAAGCCACAATCATTGCCCGTGGCGGCGCTGGCGGTATGGTAATGAGCTTGCCAGAAATGGATCGCCTCAACTTCTACCGAGACGAGTGCCATGACGAGTTGGCGATGACCATGGCGGGTAAAGCAGCTGAGATCTTCAAATATGGCGAAGATCAGGTGTCCAATGGCCCGTCAGGCGATATTCAACAGGCCTCTAATCTGGCGCGGGCTATGGTCATGCGTTGGGGCATGTCCGATAAAGTTGGTAATATTGACTATTCCGAAGCGGCGGAAGGCTATTCTGGCCGGACATCCGGCCTGTCGACCTCGGCGGCTACCAAGGAATTGATCGAAACTGAGGTGCGCAGCTTTGTGCAAAATGGTTATGATTTGGCCATGAAAACCATCCTTGACAATAAAGAGCGCTTTGAGAATTTGGCGCAGGGTCTTTTGGAATATGAGACCCTCACCGGAGCAGAAATCAAAAAGGTGATGGAGGGCGAGAGCCTTGACCGTGATGGTGATGAGGATGACAGCGCGACATCTGGCGGCACACCATCGGTGACGGCAGTGCCCAAAACCAAGCAGAAGCCGAGCGGCAGCAGTGGCAGCGGCGGGATGGAACCTGAGCCCACGGCCTAAGACTTTGAGCCCCTGCCAGATACAAAGGCGGGGGCTTTTTTAAGGAGGCGCAGCTATGCCTGTTTTGCGCGCAACAAATGTTTATCTCACCATTACTTGGCTGGGCGTGGTTACCCATCGGCGCGACATTGAAATCGAGACAGAGCCGCGCAAAAGGCTGGACTTGGATTGGGACGGGGTTACCGGTGCTGCGCATCTAGGGCGGACCCGTGCTTCAGACAGCCGTGTCTTACAACAGCATCCGTGTGGCACGGAGATCATCAATGTTCGGCAGCTAAGCATCGTCAGTCAGGAAGAAATTGATGAGATTGCGCGCGACATGGGGCTTGCGCATTTCAATCCCCAGTGGCTGGGGGCAACGATGGTGCTGTCAGGATGCCCAGATTTCTCCCATCTCCCGCCGTCTTCACGGCTCCAGGCACCGCAAGGCACGACCCTGGTGGTGGATATGCAAAATTACCCTTGCCACCAAGTCGGCATGACCATTGAACGGGATCTGCCAGGGCAGGGGAAATCGTTTAAAGCCCATGCAAAGGGCAAGCGCGGCGTGACCGCATGGGTCGAGCGCCCCGGCGACCTGGTCTTGGGCGATGTGCTGCGCCTGCATTGCCCAGAGCAACGGGCCTGGCAGGCGGACGGACAAATGCGCTTTTTATAGGCCTGCATAGCTGGATTGGATTAAGTGATCCAAAGAATAAGGTCTGCGGCACCAATCAGCATTATGATATGCAAAATGAAAATGTCTCGTTTCAAAGACGTGTCCTACTAATGTCCCTAAATGTTAGCAAAAAAATTTCAAAGTTGTAGCACGGGTTTCCAATGAACCCCACAGAGGTCAATTGGCTGCCGCACACGCGAGTGCAAATGTCGGATTTACTCTGCTACTTTGTCGCAGATCGCGGTACATGCAACGGTATACTTTGATCAAGCGGTCACATTGGAGACGTAAAGTGAGCTATAAATCGGATATTGAAATTGCACGCGGTGCTTCAAAAGCCCTCATTCAGGACATTGGCGCAAAGATTGGAATCGAGAGCAAAGATCTTCTGCCTTACGGCCACGATAAGGCCAAAGTGAGCCAGTCTTTCATCAATTCCGTTCAAGACCGTAAGAATGGCAAGTTGATCTTGGTGACCGCCATCAATCCAACGCCAGCGGGTGAAGGTAAGACCACGACCACCGTTGGTCTTGGCGATGGTTTGAACCGCATCGGCAAGAAGGCAATGGTCTGTATTCGTGAAGCCTCTTTGGGGCCGAATTTCGGTATGAAGGGTGGCGCAGCCGGGGGCGGCTACGCGCAAATCGTGCCGATGGAAGATATGAACTTGCACTTCACTGGCGATTTCCACGCAATCACCTCGGCGCATAGTCTTTTGTCCGCGATGATCGATAACCACATCTATTGGGGCAATGAGCTTGATATCGACACGCGCCGCGTGGTGTGGCGCCGGGTTGTTGATATGAATGACCGCGCCCTGCGCCAGATCACAACCTCTTTGGGTGGGGTGTCCAATGGGTTCCCACGCGAAGCGGGTTTTGACATCACCGTTGCCTCGGAGGTAATGGCCATTCTTTGTTTGGCCAAAGATCTGACCGATCTGCAAAAACGCCTCGGTGATATGATCGTGGCCTATCGTCGTGACCGCAGCCCGGTTTTTGCACGAGACATTAAAGCAGATGGTGCGATGACCGTCCTGCTGAAAGATGCGATGCAGCCTAACCTAGTACAAACTTTGGAAAATAACCCTGCCTTTGTGCATGGTGGTCCATTTGCCAATATTGCCCACGGCTGTAACTCGGTGATCGCCACAACAACCGCTCTGAAGCTTTGTGATTACGTGGTGACGGAGGCCGGATTTGGTGCCGACTTGGGCGCAGAGAAATTCCTCAACATCAAGTGCCGCAAAGCGGGGCTCGCGCCGTCCGCTGTGGTGCTGGTGGCGACGGTTCGAGCGATGAAAATGAACGGTGGTGTCGCGAAGGCTGATCTTGGCGTTGAGAATGTGGACGCGGTGAAAGCTGGTTGCCCGAACTTGGGACGCCACATCGAAAACCTGAAGAGTTTTGGCGTGCCTGTGGTTGTCGCAATCAACCATTTCGTCACCGATACTGAGGCTGAAGTGCAAGCGGTAAAAGACTTTGTGGCCGGGCAAGGCTCCGAAGCAATTATTTCGCAACATTGGGAATTTGGCGGCAAGGGCGCTGAAGCCTTGGCCACACGTGTGGCGGAGGTTGCAGATTCGGATATGGCCAATTTTGCGCCGATCTACGCAGATGAAATGCCGCTGGCTGAAAAGATCCAAACCATCTGTAAACGCATCTACCGCGCCGATGAGGCTTTGATGGATCAAAAGATCCGCAATCAGTTGAAGGATTGGGAGGCGCAGGGCTATGGGCACTTGCCCGTCTGTATGGCCAAGACCCAATACAGCTTCAGCACGGATCCGAATCTGCGCGGTGCGCCTGTGGGCCACTCAGTGCCGGTTCGTGAAGTGCGCCTTTCCGCCGGCGCTGGCTTTATTGTAGCGGTTTGCGGCGAAATCATGACCATGCCGGGATTGCCGCGCAAGCCAGCTGCCGAAACAATCATGCTCAATGATGCGGGTGAAATCGAAGGCTTGTTCTAAGCACGTCCCCGCGCCTTTGGATGCGGGGATGCGCCTTTGGGTTTCCGATTTGAAGGCAGAAATTTTGGGTTTGGGAGATGATAGATGACTGCACAGTTGATTGATGGCAAGGCCTTCGCGGCGCAGGTGCGCGGGCAGGTGAGC
>CALSQF010000007.1 GCA_943788425.1 uncultured Planktomarina sp. | reverse complement strand
TGCCTGCCCAGGCCGAATACCCAACGACACCGGTACAATTTGTGGTGCCATGGCCGCCGGGTGATTTTGAGGATATTCTCACACGGATGATTGCCGCCAAAATGGAAGAAATGACGGGCGTCTCAGCTTCGGTTGTGAACAAACCTGGCGGCGGCGATGGGCCATTTCCGGGAGCTTTAGAGGTCCTCAATGGTCCTGCAGATGGCTCCATGGTTGGGTCTTTTGTGATTGGTGTTCCAATCGTTGGGCCCATTATCGATATTGGAATTGAGGAAGATAGTTTCACACCCGTTGGGATTTTTCTCACCTACCCCTTTGTTCTGGCGGCCTCCGGAGATGCCCCTTATGGCAATATGGCTGAACTGGCTGCCCATGCCCAAAACAATGATGTGGTTCTTGGACATTTTGGAGCGGGTCTGACCCCAACCAAAGCCTCTTTCGCCGCTGCGAAGAAGATGGGATTTGAATTTGCAGATGACAGCGCCTTTGACATGTTGGATTGTAACACTTTGTCGTCGGGCGATGCAGATGTTGTGAATACGACCCTAGCGTTGATTGAACCCTGTTTGGATGAGATCAATATTTTAGCAAATATTGGATCAGAACCGATCGCTAAATTGTCAGGCGTCGAAACCCTAGCGGCCCAGTCTGGGATCAATGATCTGGAGCTTTGGAACGGCCTATTTGTGAAGAAAGGCACGCCACAAGAGGTTATTGATAAGCTTGATGAAGTGGCCGCTGCGACCATGGCAAGCGCCGAGGCACAGGCTTTGATGGCCGAAACCGGTGCAAGGGTCTATTGGCAAGATATGGCAGCCTCGCAAGAACGTATCGAAGCGGATCGCGCAAAGAACGCTGAATTGGGCGCAATTCTCAACGATTAATAAATTATAGATGGGCGTGCAGGCGCCCATCTAACCGTTTGGAGCGCTTCATTTGGAGAGACTGCATGCGCCGAATTAAACTTGGTATCTTGCAAACCAACCATGATAAATCTGTTGAGGTGGGTGATGCTTTTCCAGATGACGCGCACCGGTTCCGCGACCTTTTTGATTTGCAAGATGAGCGCTTTACCTATCGAATATACATGACGATTGGCGGAGAAGTGCCTCAGGATTTGGATGAGCAAGATGTCTATATGATCACTGGGAGCCCTCTGAGTGTCCTAGACCAGCATGTGTTCACCGATGCCCTATTGGATTTCATTCGTCGCTGTGACGCAGCAAAAAAGCCTCTTTTGGGCGCATGTTTTGGACATCAGGCCATTGCACTGGCGCTCGGGGGGACCGTTGAGAGATCAAGTCAGGGGTATAATGTCGGTGTCGAAGACACACGGTTTCATGAAACAAAAGACTGGATGGTGCCGCCACGCGACAGCTTGCGACTTTATGTATTTCATGAAGATCATGTGACGCATCTGCCCGAAGGCTGTACGCTTTTGGGCTCAAGTGAAAATTGCAAAATCGCCAGCTTTGCAAAAGGCGATCATATCATCACCACCCAAGCGCATCCTGAATTTACCTACGACTTCATGGCGTGTTTACTACGATTTACGGAGGGTAAAATGCCAGCCTCCGCCACAAAAAAGGCATGGGACAGTTTGGCGCTCGACCAGGATGGATCTGTTTTTGGCGCGTGGGCGACAAATTTTTTCAAGAAAGCTTTGGGCGATGCACGATGATGGATATCTGAACCTGCTCAGACACGACAGCTTTGCTGGTGGCGTGCCACACAAGACATTTGCGCGTCTGCGCAAAGACGACCCACTGCATTGGAATGAAGGCGATGCCGACACCAAAGGCTTTTGGAACCTCACACGACATGCCGATATCGCTTTTGCGAATAAGGAAAACCAGATTTTCAGTTCCGCTCAGGGTATTCGCCTGGAAGACCAAAGCCCCCAGGAATATCTGGCGCGCCGGACATTTCAAGAAACGGACCAACCTGAGCACACCGCGGTTCGGCGCCTTGTGAACCCCAATTTTGCCAAGCCGGTTATGGGTGGATTTGAGTCAGTGATCCGCGAGTTGTCCGCAAATATCGTTGATAAAGCCCTCAAAAATACTGAATTTGATGCGGTGGAGGCGATTGCCAAACAGTTGCCTATGTTAATGCTCGGCCGTATTTTGGGTGTTCCCAATGAGGACTTGGATTGGCTTGTCGAAAAAGGTGATGCGCTGATCGGCAACTCGGATCCTGATTTTACGGAACATGTCATCGACCAAGTGGACACCAGTGCCTACCGAATGATGCCGTTTCGCAGTCCGGCAGGTCTTGAACTTTACGACTATGCCAGCGATTTATTGTCCAATCGACGCGCGCTTGCCCAAGAGGGAATTTTGGCAAAAATTGCACGAGATGAGACAGGTTTAAATGAATTGGACTTCAAGAATTTTTTCTGTCTTTTGGTGGCAGCTGGCAACGACACGACCCGATATTCAATCGCGATGGCGCTCAACCTCTTGGCCCATAACCCCGATCTCATTGCGCAGCTGAAGACAGGTAAATTCTGGGACAGCTGCGCAGATGAATTTATCCGATTGGCCTCCCCAACAATGCATTTCAGGCGCACCGCCACTCAGGATTGTGAGCTGCATGGAAAGACAATCCGCGCAGGGGACAAAGTCCTGTTATGGTTTGTTTCTGGCAGTCGTGATGAAGCAGTTTTTGAACATCCAAATGATTGCATCTTGGGGCGATCTCCAAATAGGCACCTGGCCTTTGGACAGGGTGGAATTCATGTGTGTTTGGGAATGCATTTGGCCAAGCTTGAAGTGCGAATTGCGATCGAAGAGCTGGTTAAGCGCGTCGCATCATTTGAGGCAACCGAAGCCCCGACCTGGACACGATCCAACTTCATTTGCGGCGTAAAACAACAGCGCGTCCGTGTCACAAAGGTAACTTAAAATGACCCAGGAGATGTCCCGCACCCGCGTTATGTTTAATGATATGTTGAATTTACCACGGGGAAAATATGTTCCAACGGACGTGGCAGCCGGCGGAAAGGTTGGCTTTGCGCGTGGGGCTTTTGCTGTCTCCTATGACCGAGATTTGTTACCAGTGCCTGGCTGCGGCGTTTACGATGGCCTGCCTGATATGGAGCTCATTTTGGATGCCGAGCGACGCAAGGGATGGCAGGTGGGCACGGAAATTGCGCTGGGCGATTTACATGTGGATGACAAGCCGTTTGGACTTTGCCCCCGATCAGCGCTCAAACGTGCGGTTAAAGATTGGGAAGCCTTAGGATTATCTCCAATGGTTGGTCTCGAGACAGAGGCCTACATTTTTCAACGTGACCAAGATGGCGTTTGGCGCCCCTATGACACGCCTGGAGCTTTTGTTTATGGCACTGGCCCGGAGAATGATCCAAGGGGCGTGATGGACGATATTTGGGAGGCGGCTCATCAAGCAGAGATTCCAATCGAAAGCATGAATGGAGAATATGACAATGGGCAGTTCGAGCTTACTTTGCGGTTCGACCATGCGCTTAAAGCCTGTGATGACACCTTTCTAATGAAGACATTGGCAAGAGAAATCGCCCTGAAAAAAGGGCTTTTGCTGACATTTATGCCAAAACCAGTGCCGGATCGTGGTGGATCAGGGCTCCATGTTAATTTCAGTTTTTTGAACAAAGACAACCAAAACCAGATTGCACCAACTGGCGTTTTGTCAGACCTTGGACAACACTGCATCGCAGGGCTGATCCATCACCATGAGGCGCTCGCGGGCCTGCTTGCAGTGACTGTGAACAGCTATGACAGATTGGCCGCTGGCAGCTTGGCTGGGTATTGGGCAAATTGGGCAGAAGACCATCGCTTGGTGACCACACGTTGTTCAACAGGGTCGCCCAAATCGGCGCGTCTTGAACATAGAATGGCCGATTGTGCGACAAGCCCCTATCAAGCTGTGGCCGCTGTATTGCAAGCTGCGCGCTTAGGCGTGGCGGGAAGTCTGCCACTGCAACCAGCTGAAGATTTAGATGGGTTGGAAAACGTGCGGGAGCGGCGCCACATTCCATCAGGTTTAGACAAATCCTTGGAGGCCTTGGACAAAGATGTGATGTTGCGTCAAGCGGTTGGCGAGGCCTATTGCGATGGGCTGCTCTACCTCAAGCGAGATGAGTTCAAGCGTCTCCTCAACAAAAGTGTCGACGAGATCCGCGACTTTTATTTACCATTTGTTTAGAATGTCCCGTCTCAAGCCATTTTTGAGTGAAGGTTTGGGGATTGGACACGGCAGCCCCGGACCCCGTGACATTGGCTCCGAAAAATCCTTGCATAAGATTGATAAATGTTTCCTTCTGAGACCTAAGTGGATCAAACCGTTGGGGCTGTGCAATGATGAACAAGACCATTTTGGTAATTGGCACCTATGACACCAAAGATGACGAGTTAGGATTTTTGGCCGAAGTGATCCAGGCGCAAGGTGGTCAATTGGTCACCATGGACGTGTCTGTGTTGGGTGACCCATCCAAGCCAACAGATTATTCCAAACACGATGTTGCGCAAGAAGGTGGAAGTTCGATCGAAGCGGCTATCGCTTCGGGTAATGAAAACCAGGCAATGCAGATTATGGCCACAGGAGCGGCGTTGTTGGCAGCGCGATTGTTCACCGAAGGCCGATTTGATGGGTTAATTGTCCTTGGCGGTACAATGGGGACAGACCTTGCGTTGGATGTATGTTCCGCAGTGCCGCTTGGGGTGCCGAAATACATTGTGTCCACGGTATCCTTTTCGCCACTCATCCCAGCGGAACGGTTGGCAATCGACACGCAAATGATTTTATGGGCCGGGGGGCTTTATGGCCTGAATTCCGTATGCAAGGCGTCCTTAAGTCAAGCAGCAGGCGCCGTTCTGGGCGCAGCACGCGCGGTGCAAATGCCAGATCCGGATAAACCCTTGATCGGGATGATGTCGCTGGGAACCTCTGCGTTAAAATACGTCATTCCGCTGAAGCCTGCGCTTGAAGCCCGTGGTTTTGAGGTCGCCGTGTTCCACGCAACCGGTATGGGGGGGCGCGCATTTGAAAGCCTCGCGGGACAGGGGGCGTTTGCTTGTGTTTTCGATCTTTGCACACAGGAATTGGGCAATCATGTGCACGGGTCCAATATATCTGCTGGAGCGGATCGTTTGACCAATGCCGGCTTAAATGGCACCCCGCAAATCGTGGCGCCGGGATGTTACGATCTTGTTGATGTCGTTGGTTGGCAACCTTTGCCAGACAAATGGTCAGATCACTTGAAACACGAACACAATCGCTTACTGACTTCGATTGTCTTAAATGATGATGAACGCCGGTTGGTGGCGCGTGCGCATAGCGCGCAATTGGCCAAAGCAACCGGGCCGGTGGCCATGCTATTGCCTGAGAAGGGTCTGGGCGAATGGGACCGAGCGGGTGCTGATTTACACAATCAGGCCGGACTAAACGCGTTTTTGCTGGAACTGGAACATACTCTGCCAAGCAACGTGGTTGCGCAACGGATAAAATGCCACATCAATGATGCGGAATTTGCGGACAAAGCACTGGAAATTTTTGACGCCTGGCGCGCAAAAGGCGTCATCGCGTGATTGACACGCGAGAAGAGCGCACAAATCGAAAATCCTTTGGAAGCCGCCACACAGTCACCTTGAGCATATTCGGCAAAGCCAGTTGATCGCGTTCTTTTCGGCAATGCCAGCGCAATTTCGCATTTCAAAAACGAGCCCCCTTTATTGAGAAAAAGATTGTTTTTGAGTCCGCAGCCATTGCAAGCTTTGCGCCATAGACCTTGAGGAGGTACAGCTTGCCAAATTCCACATCCGAAACTCGAGAGGTTACGCAACTTGATTTCAAGACAGATCTCGGCGCGGGTGCGCGGGCGCGGATTGGGCTGTTGGTACTGGAATCTGATCAAACTATGGAATGGGAGATGCGGCAAATGGCCGATCTTCCAGGGGTTGCACTCTATCACGCACGGCTCGCCAATGAGGTGAAGGTAACGCCAGAGACGATGGTGCAAATGGAGTTAGAAATTCCGAAGGCAGCAGCGCTTTTGCCAGGTTATCTTGGTCTCAAAGCTATTGGCTATGGCTGCACTTCTGGAAGTACGGTCATTGGAGAGCAGCGGGTTTGTGATCTGATTCAAAGCCATCATCCCACTGTGCCAACCAGCAATCCCTTGACCGCTGCAAAAGCTGCGCTCAAGCAATTGGGGATCAAGCGGCTTGGTCTTGTGACCCCCTACCGTCCTGATGTCACAGAATTGATGCAGGCGCGCTTCGAAGAGGCTGGCATCGTCATTCAATCGGTTGGCTCCTTTTACCAAGAGGATGATAGGGTGGTGGGACGGATCACGCCCGATGCGATCTTAGACGCGGCACTTGCGGTTGGCCGACATCATCTTGTGGATGGTGTTTTTATTTCATGCACAAGCCTACGTGCGGCCGGCATTATCGGGCACGCAGAAGCGGCACTGGGCAAACCGGTGACAGCCAGCAATCATGCTTTGGCATGGCATTTGTTGCGACTGGCTGGGATTCGTGATGAAGTCACAGTCCTTGGACGATTGTTTCACGCGCAGCTTTCGAACCAAGAAACCTAAATAGGTTGGTGCTTTAGGTTTTCACGCAAAAGCCGTGGTTGTATCGGATTTGATGGGCCTCGCAGAAGGTGTCAGATTACATAAAAGTAAGGAATAGAAATGGATTGGCGTACAAAATTATTGAACCCTTCCCCCAAGGCGCGACAGGATTATCGCTCACTTGCCACACCCGTCTATCGCGGCTCAACCGTTTTATTTCATGAACAATCAGTTGTTACAGATGACTGGCAGCAAGCCGAGCATGGCTATTCCTATGGGCTATATGGAACACCGACGACTTTGGAATTGGCGGCACGAATTGCGGAGCTTGAAGGGGCATCGGAGACCTTTATTGTGCCAGGGGGACAGGCGGCGATCGCGCTGATCTATTTTTCCTATTGCCAAGCCGGCAGCCATGCCTTGGTGCCGCATTCCGCCTATGGGCCGAACAAGGCAATGGCAGAAGGCATCATGCGAGGTTTAAATATTGAAGTCGAAGCCTATGATCCCCTAATCGGCGCTGGAATTTATGGGCTGATACGCGAAAATACAAGCCTCATTTGGTGCGAAAGCCCCGGCTCCGTGACGATGGAAGTGCAAGATGTGCCCGCGATCGTTCAAGCCGCCCATGCCCATGGCGTTGCTGTGGCCTTGGACAATACATATGCGGCGGGTGTCATGTTCGATGCATTCGCTCATGGTGTCGATATCAGCATGCAGGCGCTCACAAAATACGTTGGCGGTCACAGTGATCTCTTGCTTGGCTCGGTTTCTGCGCGTGACAAACAGGCCTACGATAAGCTTGGACCAATCTATCAGCAGCTGGGCCTCGCCGTATCACCCGACGACTGCAGCTTGGCTTTGCGCGGGTTGCAAACGCTGGCTGTCAGGTTGGAGGTATTGGAACGAAACACCCTTGAGATTGCAAACTGGTTGGCCGATCACCCTCTGGTCGCGCAGGTGCTCCATCCCGCACTGCCCACTTGTCCAGGGCATGCTGTCTGGGCGCGCGACTTTAGCGGATCAACAAGCGTTTTTTCCTTCATATTTAAGGAAACCATTGCGGCCGATCGTGTTGTGGAGTTCATCAATCAGCTGCAAATTTTTAAGATCGGAATGAGTTGGGGTGGCGTCAACAGCCTTGCAGTGGTTTATCCAGATTTACAACGCCCCCATCACGATTATGGAGGGCGAATTGTCCGGCTCAATATTGGCCTTGAAAAGGTAGAGGATTTGACCGGTGATTTGGCTCAAGCCATGGCGACGTTAAGCTAATCGATAAATCCGAAAAAAACGGCTGGACCCGAAAGCCCAGCCGCAAAGTTGCACATTTACTCAGGGAGAAGAAATGTTACACCAATTACGCCGTCCTGATGCTATTGGATCACTTAAATTTTTATGTGGTCATATTTGAGGATCACACTATCTCATCGTCATGCAAGGGAGATGGTGTTTCACTATACCGAGACCGTGGCGAGGAGTTTGGCAGTTCAATCCCCCATCTGCCTAAAGCTTTAATATGGGATCCCTTGCAGGGGGACTTTACGTCTATGGCAAATCCAATTTTTACCTACAATAACGCCAGCGCCACTTGTGCGCTTTGCGATCGTACAAAAAATCCCCACCCCGATTATAGCCATGAACCTATCGTTACAACGCGCATAAAACTCCATCGAGGAGATCAAAAGCTCTGCATTAACTGCTATTGGGATATCGCTGCAGTCGCCAAAAACTCCCAAACAAAGCTACAAGATATCGTCAGCGAGAAACTCAATATAAGGCGACTAATGAGAAAAAACCTTCCCGATATCTCTGAGCGCGAACTTTGCGAACCCAATGATCCAAGCGAAGATTAAATGCGTAAAACCGGATGTCGAATTGCCAGAGATAAAAACTAGTTTGACAAGATCAATGCACCCAAATCCTGTACCAACCAAAAGTTTCAAATGTCACAAAAACACAACATAATTTGGTTCAAGCGCGATTTAAGGGCCAATGATAATGCTCCCCTCCTCACTGCTTCACGCCAAGAGGATCCCGCCATTCCTCTATATATAGTCGAGCCGGATCATTGGCTCCAACCGGATGCATCGCCGCGCCACTGGCACTTTATTCACGACTGTCTGTGCGATCTAAACATCGAGCTGCAAGATTTGGGGCAAGAGTTGGTCGTTAGGGTTGGAAGTGCCGTAGACATCCTAGCACAGCTTCACTCAGACTATAATATTGGCACGCTATACACCCATGAAGAGACGGGAAACCTTTGGTCTTATAGACGAGATATTGCCGTGCAAAATCTCTGCACTGATCTCGGTATTCGCCTAGAGACCAGCCCAACAAATGGCATTGTGCGAAGACTCGGCAATCGCGATAACTGGTCAAGTATCCGAAACAAACGCATGGCGGAATCCCTTCATCCAAAACCAAATGCCCTACAAGCAGTCGAACGCTGTCAATCAGATCCATTGCCAACCAAATACGATCCGATGTTTGGAAAACTGCCAATTGGCCAGGTTCAAAAAGGCGGTAGAATTCAGGCTATAAAGGATCTAAGAAGCTTTCTTAATGATCGCTCTCGCGGTTATCTTTCGCATATTTCCGGGCCCAATAAATCTGAATTTTATTGCTCCCGCCTATCCACTCACCTCACTTTTGGAACACTGTCTGCCCGAGAGGTCAGCCAATCGATTGCAAAACGGCGTGCACAATTATCTACGCAAGAAAACAAGAGTTTTGGGCGCAATCTGCGCGCCTTTGAATCACGCTTAGCCTGGCGATGTCATTTTATTCAAAAGATTGAAGACCAGCCAGAAATTGAGACGCATTGCATGCATCCTGCCTTTAAAAATCTGCGCGAAGCCACGCATAATCCCGCGCATTTTCAAGCCTGGGCAGATGGGACTACAGGTTTTCCCTTTATCGATGCCTGCATGCGCAACCTCATCGCGGAAGGGTGGATCACATTTCGCATGCGCGCCATGCTCGTAAGCTTCGCCAGCTACCAACTTTGGCTCGATTGGCGCGTCACGGGGCCTCATTTGGCGCGCTTGTTTACAGACTATGAACCCGGCATCCACTACAGCCAAATGCAAATGCAATCCGGTGTCACGGGGATTAATGCCATTCGAATTTACAACCCGCTCAAACAGTCCAAGGAGCATGACCCAAACGGCGTTTTTATTCGCAAGTGGGTCCCAGAACTTAAGGAAATTCCGGACGATTATGTTCACGAACCTTGGAATTTCACACCAAATCTTATTGCGTCCAGCCGTTTTAGACTTGGGCAGGATTACCCGGCCCCGATCGTGGATAATGTCACAGCAACACGGGCTGCGAAGCAAAAGATTTTTGACATCAAAGATGGGCCAGGATTTAAAACCGCGGCAAATACTGTTTTCGTCAAATTAGGAAGCCGCAAGGTCCAGTCACGCAAGGCGCGCAAAGCAAAACCAAAAACCGATGGCCAGTTGTCTCTTTTTTGAAGCTCGATGATATGAAAATGAATGCTCAATATGCGCACAACAGTCATTCTTTGCGTTCTTTAAGGGTCCCTATTCTTCCGCCGATATTGATATAATGGCGTCTCGCTATATTTCATCTGAAAGCAGCTTGTGACTTTAAACTGGCCTGCTGCGACAGGTGAAAGGTATTGGTATTGTTATGTTAAACATCGCCGTCATTGGCGCCGGGCTATCAGGTCTTACGGCGGCAAACATCTTGAACACACATGCCAATGTGACCGTATTCGACAAGGCCAAGGGACCAAGCGGTCGCCTCGCAACGCGACGCGCCGACCCCTACAATTTTGATCATGGCTGTCAATTTTTCAGCGCAAAATCCAGCACTTTTAAAGAATTCTTAGCGCCCATGCTGCGCCAAGGTGTGATCAAGCCCTGGAATGCAACTTTTGTTGAAATTGAAAATCGCCAAATTACCAAATCTCGACAATGGGATGCGCAGACCCCTCATTATGTCGGATCACCAAGTATGAATGCTGTTGGGAAATTCCTGAGCCAGGAGCTGAGCCTTGTTCTTGGTACAGCTGTCACCGCAGTTGAAAAAACCCCAAAAGGCTGGGTGTTAAAAGGTGAGATCGGTCAAAATTTGGGGCAGTTTGATTGGGTTGTTTCGGCTATTCCTGCGCAGCAAGCTGCCCAATTATGGCCGGAAGATACGTCATTTAACACCAAAGTAAAATCGGCCAAAATGAAGGGGTGTTTCACTCTCATGCTGGGCTTTGAGGCCAGATTACCACTGGATTACCAAGCCGCTTTGGTGCGCGGCGAAGATATCAGTTGGATTTCTGTAAACTCTTCCAAACCGGACCGTAACTCTGCGACCTCCCTGCTGGTTCACTCAACCAATGGCTGGGCGACACAGCATGACGGTTTGGATCGCAATGAGGCTCTGCAGTACCTACTAAAGCAGACAAGTTTGGTGATGGGTCAGGACGTGAACCATGCAGATCACAAGGCAATTCACCAATGGCGCTACGCAAATTGCAGCAAACGCACCGGCGAAACCCATTTCATAGATCATGCGTCTAGAAGTGGGGCTTGCGGAGATTGGCTCATCAAAGGGCGCGTTGAGGCTGCCTTTACCAGTGGGTATTATATTGCACAGGATATCTTAAGCCAGCTGTAAGTCAGACATCAACCAGACGCAGATTTGGTTTTGGCTCCAGATTTTGAGGGGCGTTGTGGGCGATATAGTCCCATGTGGCAAGCGCGATCATGGCGGCATTATCCGTTGCCCATTTTTGCGGTGGCAGGCAGAGCGAGACACCTGTCTCCTCACTGATCTGCTGCATACGCGCGCGCAGCTGCCAGCTTGCCGCCACACCGCCAACCACGGCCAAAGAAGCGGGTGCCTTTTGCGCGATCGCACGGCACAGCTTGGCGCCCAATACGTCCAAGCAGGCATCGACAAAGGAGGCCGCCACATCATCGATCGCAAAGTCAGGATTGGTTTCCACATGACGCGCCACGCTGGATTTCAAACCGGAGAACGAAAATTCGTAACCTGATTGAATCATCGGACGCGGAAATTTTATACATGCGGTGCCAGAGGCTGCCATACGGTCAATCGCCGGACCGCCGGGCATTTCCAGCCCAAGGGTGCGGGCCACCTTATCATAGCATTCCCCCACGGAATCATCCCGGGTTGTGCCCAAAAGCTCATAGGAGTGTTGGTCTTCAAGATAGGCCAAAAGCGTATGGCCACCCGACACCAACATGACAAGCGCCGGATAGGTGAGACGCTTTTGTTCTAAATCCACACTGCGGATATGCCCGCGCAGATGGTTCACCCCATAGCAGGGCAATGCCCAAGCCATGCTCAAAGCCTGTGCGGTCGACACGCCTACCAAAAGCGATCCCATGAGGCCCGGCCCGCGCGTAACTCCAATGGCACGAAGATCCAGACGGCCCGCGCCGGCCTGTTTCATGACAGCTTCAACGGTGGGCAAAATGGCTTCGAGATGCGCGCGGCTGGCCAATTCGGGATAAACACCGCCAAATTCCGAATGCACCTCATATTGCGAAACCGTTTTGATCGCAGCAATTTGACCGTTTTGATCCACCAAGGCGACAGAGGTGTCATCACAGGAGGTTTCAATCCCCAATACCAAATCACCCATGGCACACCTGCATGTATTGGGCCAGTTGCGCCTGTGATATCGCGCCCAAGCGCTCAATCACAGCGGGAGATCGGGTGCAATTGATGAGAGTTGATGCTACATCCGCACCGGCCGGTCCCTCCACCACCCAATCGGGTGCGCCCATCAGTTGCGCAAGCACTTCAGATGCTTTCGCCGGTGTGGGATGGCCGGCACGATTGGCACTCGTCACCAACAGCGGGCCAACCTGACGCAAAAGTTTCAGCAAGAGCGGAGCATCCGGAATGCGAAAGGCTATTTCGCGGCGACCCGCGAGCCAGTCTGGGCAAATTTGCGGATCAATCTCTGCCGCAATCGTCAGTGCCCCCGGCACAAATGGGCTGGCCAGGGCCTGCTCGATCACGGGTGTGAGAATTACGCCAAGATCGGCAAGCTGTGCAGGCGAAGCAACCATAATCGGTAGGGCCTTGGCACGAGGTCGATCCTTTAAAGCATAAAGGCGATCCACACCGGCCTGCATATGCGGCAAAGTCGCAAGCCCCAAAACTGTGTCCGTTGGCAAAAGCACCACGCCGCCGGCGCGCAACGCCTCCACGAGGCGCGGCAGAGCTGTCAGATCGCTGGACAAAGATCCCCCGCTCATTGTGCCGTCACACTTAAGTTTTCAGAGATCGGAAACACGCGTGTGCTGCGCGTGGATGTTTGATATTTTTCCAACCCCAGGGCTAAAAAACAGTCCATAGATGCAGTGTTTCCCTGTGACATCGGCCAGATCTCATCAGGTGCGTTCTCGTCATTGGAGAAGGCAAACTTCCCAGCGAAATCCGCGATATCTCTATGCGCCCGCACAAAATCTTTGACCGCGACAACATCCGCAAACGTAAAATGTGACAACAGCCCAGCTTCAAATTTTCCAATATAGTAATTTGGGCGCGCCGCTGGACGAATACATACCACCGGCCGAAGCCCACTCGCCGATACATGGCGGCCAATCAGCTCAAAGGCATGCAGACCGATAACCGGGATAGAAGCGGCAAAACCCAAGGCATTGGCAAAGGCCACGGTGGTGCGGGTCGCGCCCAACCCCCCAGGCCCAATATCGACGAATACACAATCCACATCTGACATCGTCTTGCCACTTTGATCCAATCCCGCTTGCACATGGGCCTGCACATTTCGCAAGCCCACCAAACCAGCATCAAGCGAGCTGTCGAAGATGAGCTGGTCGCCATCTCCTAAGCCTACAGCCATTTGACCGGCAGAATTTTGCAACAAAAGCGACATCATAGCCATCCACGCAAACACCTTTTTTGAAACTGCGCCAAAAGACGATGGGCCCGCTGCCCGAAAGCGCCAAACTCCAAATCCCGCGCGCCGGCCTGCTCATGAACGGCGGTGAAGGTAATGTGCAGATATGCGTCAAACGCCTCCTGAATCCGCTCGCCCCATTCGATGACTGAGATGGATGTGTCAATTTCTTCTTCAAGCCCCAGATTGTGAAATTCCTGCGCGTCAGACAGGCGGTAAGCATCCACATGCATCACATTGCATCTCTTTGTCTGGTAGATATTAGCGATCGTGTAGGTGGGGCTGGATATATCGTCCTGCGTTCCAAGCTCTTGGACCAGATGGCGGGTGAAAAAGGTCTTGCCCGCAGCCAAGCCACCCTGCAACAGCACCACGTCGCCCGGCCCGAGCAACTCCGCCAGAGATGCGGCAATATCTGCGGTCATTGCCTCAGTTTTGGCAGTAAGACGCCAAGGCACCGGTACAGCACTTTCAAGGTCACAAACAGGGGTCACGGGGTCTATTCACCACTACGAGGAAGATCGCGCCCCTTTTACGGAGTGTCGGCGGCAATGAAAAGCCGCTACGTGACCGGCGGATCGCAAAACCTGGCATTTGGCAAGATGGCTTGCGCCAGCTTCGCCACAGCCCTAATCTACGCCCCATGGCGCGTGCCACCCTCATTTTCATCAGGGCCAAGCGGAAATTTGGAGCATCAGCATGGTGACATTCTCAGCCAACCTTGGCTTTCTTTGGGCTGATCTGCCTTTACCCGCCGCAATTCGCGCCGCCAAAGCCGCGGGATTTGACGCCGTGGAATGCCATTGGCCTTACGCCACGCCGCCGACAGAGATCACAGCCGCTTTGAAGGACACAGGGCTTGAAATGTTGGGGCTGAACACGCCGAAGTCTGCAGGCGGCGTTGGCCTGTTTGGCCTCAGCGCCCTACCGGGACATGAAGCTCTGGCGCGGGCGGTTATTGACCAATCTTTGAGTTTTGCCGCCGACATCGGAGCGCGCAGCCTGCATGTGATGGCAGGCATGGCCTCAGGAGCTGCAGCTCAGGCAAGCTTTTGCACAGCGCTCTCCCATGCATGCCATCAGGCTAAGCAAGTTGGCATGATGATTTTGATCGAACCTCTCAACCGCTACGATGCGCCGGCATATTTCCTTAACAGCTTGGCGCAGGCAGAAGAGATTATCACATCCGTCAATTATCCAAACCTCAGATTGATGTTTGATTGCTATCATGTCGGCCGTACCGAGGACGATGTCATCGCCCAATTGCGGTCGCGCCTCCCCCTCATCGGCCACATTCAATTTGCCTCCATACCCAACCGCAAAAGTCCCGATCAAGGCACTTTGGACTATACGGAGGTTTTCGCCGCCCTAGACAGGCTCGGTTGGAACCGCCCCTTAGGCGCCGAATACCAACCCGATGGGGCAACCAGTAACAGTCTGGATTGGATGAACAAGTACAAGCCTAAGACCTCTGCATAACGCCATTTCAACAAAGAATTGAGGGCAGCGCTTGCCGGGGGGCAAGCAGGTGCAGCCCGGTCTTGCCACCGGGAAAAGTGCTATGACTTGGTGGCTAGATTATGCAGAGGTCGTGATTATATGGCCCATTCAGGAAAATAAGTATATCATTTAAAATAATTTTAGTTTTCCTGGGGAGTCGAATGGTGCTGTGAGAGAGGATTGAACTCTCGACCTCACCCTTACCAAGGGTGTGCTCTGCCACTGAGCTACCACAGCATCTGATGGGCGATTTAGACAGTCTTGGGCCTGGGCGCAAGTCCAAGAATGGGCAAAATCTGCAGAATATCGCTTGTAGCCTTGGCAAAGCATGCCGGCGGCTGGACCGCGCGCAAAGCTTGAGTTAAGCCAGCGTTATGGCAGACAAGCACAAATCGACCCCTAAGTCGGTCCAGTCTGAGCGTGAAGCACGCTTGAAAGCCGCCCTGAAGGCGAATATGGGCCGGCGTAAGGCGCAGGCCCGGGCGCGCGCGCGTGACGATGGAACCGACAAAAAGGACAGTTGAATGGATTCGATTTTGGTAACTGGTGGTAGTGCGCTGCATGGAGAAATCCCCATTGCTGGCGCAAAAAATGCCTGTCTGACCCTGATGCCCGCCACATTGCTCAGTGAGGAACCCATCACTTTAACCAATGCGCCGCGCCTATCGGACATCAAGACCATGGGCGTCCTGCTTGAGAGCCTTGGGACAGAAGTAACCACCATGCAGGATGGCAAGGTGTTAACCATGTGCTCCCACAACCTCGACAATTTGACAGCCGACTATGATATTGTGCGTAAAATGCGCGCCTCAATTCTCGTGCTCGGACCAATGCTGGCGCGTGCGGGGCAAGCGGTCGTCTCTCTGCCCGGTGGTTGTGCCATTGGCGCGCGACCCGTCGACCTGCACCTCAAAGCGATGGAAACGCTTGGAGCACAGATTGAGTTGCGCGACGGCTATGTCCACGCCAAAGCGCCGCAAGGTTTAAAAGGCGCCACGATCGAATTTCCCTTCGTCTCTGTTGGCGCCACAGAAAATGCGCTTTTGGCCGCAACATTGGCTCAAGGCACAACCATCCTAAAAAAGGCGGCGCGTGAGCCCGAAATAGTTGATCTCGCCGAATGCCTTATTGCCATGGGCGCGCAGATTGACGGGCATGGCACCTCCACCATCACCATCCAAGGGGTGGACCGGCTGCATGGGGCCACTCATCCGGTTGTGACAGACCGTATTGA
The DNA here is from genome assembly GCA_943788425.1 of uncultured Planktomarina sp. Lineage (GTDB taxonomy): Bacteria > Pseudomonadota > Alphaproteobacteria > Rhodobacterales > Rhodobacteraceae > Planktomarina. The sequence goes on along the minus strand of CALSQF010000007.1, from coordinate 16,666 downwards.
GCTGGGCACCTATATGCTAGCCCCGGCGATAACGGGTGGAGAAGTGGAATGTCTAGGTGGGAAAATTGAACTTCTGACGGCTTTTTGTGAGAAATTGGATGAAGCAGGCCTAAGCGTTGAGCAAACCCAGCAGGGTCTCAAAGTGAAACGCACAAATGCAGACATCAAAGCCATAAATGTGACCACCGAACCCTTCCCAGGTTTTCCGACAGACTTACAAGCCCAGATGATGGCATTGCTTTGCACGGCCAGAGGAACCTCCGTTTTAGAGGAGAAAATATTTGAAAATCGCTTTATGCATGCACCTGAACTGAGCCGCATGGGGGCGCAGATTGAGGTGAATGGCGGCATGGCGACGGTCACTGGCGTGGAACGTCTGAAAGGGGCGCCGGTTATGGCCACCGATCTACGCGCCTCGATCTCTTTGATCCTGGCGGGGCTTACGGCCGAAGGCGAGACTTTAGTAAATCGCGTCTACCATCTGGACCGCGGCTATGAGCGGGTGGAAGAAAAACTCGGCAATTGTGGCGCTAAAATTGAGCGGATCACGGGCCAGTGAATGATGCGCACTTTGAAGATGGCCTGGAAAAGCCTCTGCTCTTAATCGCCTTCGACAAGGAAGATTTACAAGTGCTCTCCGCCATGACCCAAGATGCGGTCCTGCCTGTAGCACAGATGGCTTGGCATGGCTCTAAACGTCGTTTTGCATTGCTGCTCAACCGCTTTCGCTGGGAGGCTCGTGGCGCGTCCCAGGTCGAGCGCGTGCAATCAGTTTTGAGCTTTGAGGATGTTAAAGCGGTTCAAACCCAAGGGTTCGATCGCACAGATCCAGATTTGGTCCTGAGCTTGCTCAGCCTCACATTTACCCCCGAGACTGATGGGGCGGGCGCTTGCCTTCTCACTTTCGCGGGCGATGGAGCGATACGGCTTGAGGTGGAGGCGCTTGAAGCCGGCCTGCGCGATGTAACACGCCCCTATCTCTCCCCGGCCAACCGTGCGCCCAGCCATGATTAACCTAAAGCGACCGGCTTGAGGCTTGGGCCACATCGCGCTAAGTCAGGGCAATCTTGGGGGATCGAATGCCACAAACTCTGAATATCAATCAGGCTGATTTTGAAGCCTGCTTTCTGGCCTTGCTGACAGCGAAGCGGGAAAACAGCCCCGATGTGGATGCCATTGTCGCAGATATCATCACAGATGTGCGCACCCGCGGAGATGATGCGGTCATTGAGCTGACCGCAAAATTTGATCGACTTAATCTGACGCCCGACACTTTGGCCTTTTCACGTGAAGAGATCATGGCCCATTGCGCAACCGTGCCCAGCGTTGAACGCGAGGCGCTCGAGTCGGCCGCAGATCGTATTCGTGCCTATCACGCCCGGCAATTGCCAGCAGATGCCCTATGGGAAGATGAAACTGGCGCAGAGTTAGGTTGGCGCTGGACCCCAGTATCGGCAGCGGGGCTTTATGTGCCCGGTGGGCTGGCCTCCTATCCCTCTTCCGTTCTGATGAACGCAATTCCGGCAAAAGTGGCCGGGGTTGAACGTTTGGCAATCTGCGTACCAACGCCAGACGGGGGTAACGAATCCGCTGGTGCTTCTAGCCGCGCATATTGCCGGGGTCGATGAAATTTACCGCATCGGGGGTGCGCAGGCCATTGCCGCGCTGGCCTATGGCACTGGTACCATCGCTCCAGTCGATAAAATCACCGGCCCCGGCAATGCTTTCGTCGCCGCGGCCAAGCGGCGGGTTTTTGGTAAAGTCGGCATTGATATGATCGCCGGACCCTCCGAGATTCTTGTGATCGCAGATGGGGAGAATGACCCGGCGTGGATCGCAACAGATTTGCTCAGCCAAGCGGAACATGACGAAAGCGCACAATCCATTTTAATCACCGATGATGCAAAATTTGGTGAAAGGGTGATGCAAGCAGTCACTCAGCAGTTGGAAACTTTGGAACGCCGCGCGATTGCAGCCGAGTCTTGGCGCAATTTTGGCGCGGTAATTGTGGTGAATGATATGGCAGAGGCCGCGGCCCTATCCAATCGACTCGCGCCTGAGCATTTGGAACTCTGCATCGCTGATCCCGATAGCTTGGCAGCGCAGATCACCCATGCCGGCGCAATTTTCTTAGGCGCTTGGACGCCAGAGGCAATTGGAGATTACATTGGCGGGCCCAATCATGTTCTGCCAACAGCGCGGTCAGCGCGATTCTCTTCCGGCCTCTCAGTCATGGATTTCATCAAACGCACTACTTTGACCAAAATGACCCCGGCTTCATTGGCCGCCATCGGTCCTGCGGCTGAGGTATTGGCCATTTCCGAAGGCCTCGAAGCGCATGGATTGTCAGTGCGCGCTCGGTTAGATAAATTAAACAGTAAATGAGCTACATTTCAAAAATATCTCTGGACGACAGCAATCTCCCGCCCCCTACTCCTGAAATTGACCAAGAGCGGAAGGTGGCGATTTTTGATCTTTTAGAAGGCAACAGCTTCACCTTGCCGGCCCGCGATGAGACCCCGTCACCAAGCGGGCCCTATCGGCTGGAACTTTTCATACGCGACCGACGCCTGGTCTTTGATCTTACCACTGAAGATGAAGTGAAAGCCGCTGAATTTCACCTGTCCCTTGGCCCCTTTCGCCAAGTGGTGAAAGACTACTTTCAAATTTGTGAAAGCTATTTTGAAGCCGTGAAGACCCTCCCGCCCAGCCAAATTGAAACCATCGATATGGCCCGGCGCGGGATCCACAATGAAGGCGCGCGGGTCCTACAAGAGCGCCTTAATGGCAAAGCCGATATTGATGAGCAAACGGCGCGTCGACTGTTCACACTTATTTGCGTTTTGCATTTCGGGGGATAACTTAGATGTCGCGGCTTCCCCAATCTGTTTTGTTTTGCTGCGACCACAATGCCGTGCGCTCTCCCATGGCGGAAGGCCTTATGAAGAAATTCTACGGCCATGAAACCTACGTGCAATCAGCCGGTGTTTTGGCCGATATGGATGTTGATGGATTTGCCATCTCTGTTTGCTCTGAACTCGGGATTGAGCTGGCACGCCATAAAACGCGGTCCTTTGACGAAATGCAAAAACTCGGTGATGAGCTCTCGTCTTTTGACCTTATCGTTGCGCTCTCGCCTACCAGCCAACGTGAGGCAAAAGAGATTACACGCTTTTACGCGCTGCAAGTCGAATATTGGCCGATCATGGATCCAACCGCCACGGGCGAGACCCGCGAACAAAAACTGGCGGCCTATCGCCAAGCCCGCGATCAGATCATTGAGCGACTGATCGCAAAATTCGGCCCCCCAAAAGACGGCATCTAGGCATCCTTGATAGCCATCATTTGAATTGATTTCGATGATTCTTCACAACTGCGCCGGCCCCAAAGAGGGCAAAGCTCCCAAATTCACGCCTCCCAGGCGCGATTTCGCGGAATTTACGCGGAATCTGACTTGAAAAATTGTGCAACTCCGCTCATTTAGAGGCACGCTTGGCACCAGGTCAGGCTTTTTTGAAGGAGAGACCATGGCGAAGGAAGAACCACTCGAATTTCCCGGTGTCGTAAAGGAGCTCTTGCCTAACGCGACGTTTCGGGTTGAGCTGGAAAATGGCCATGAGATCGTCGCAACAATGGCGGGCAAAATGCGCAAAAACCGAATTCGGGTTTTGACGGGCGACAAGGTGCAAGTTGCAATGACACCCTATGATTTGTCTAAAGGACGGATCAATTACCGTTTCAAGTAAACAACTGATCTTGGGATCAGGAAGCCCTCGCCGGCCTGAATTGCTGGCGGTTTTGGGGCTTTGTCCTGCTGACGTGCGCGCTCCGGATGTCGATGAAACGCCACGAAAGGGAGAATTGCCGCGCAGCTATTGCAACCGCATCACGGCTGCCAAGGCCGCAGCTTTGCCCGCAGCTGCAAATGAGGTCATTCTCTGCGCCGACACGACGGTTGCCCTCGGGCGCCGCATCATGGGCAAGCCGGCCGACAGAGTCGAGGCGCGCGTCTTTTTACAAAAGCTCTCTGGCCGCCGCCATAAGGTCATCACTGCCGTGGCCGTTAAAACCACTGAGTGTATTTGGCAAAAAGATGTCGTCTCAACCGTGCAGATGAAACGCCTCTCACCGCAAGAGCTCGAGGGGTATCTATCCACAGGGGATTGGCAGGGCAAGGCCGGCGCCTATGGAATACAGGGGCCTGCGGGCGCCTTCATCCCTTGGATTTCTGGCTCCTACTCGGCGATCATGGGCCTGCCCCTCCCAGAGACCGCACACCTGCTTCAGGCCGCAGGGCTCAATATTTGGGGGCAATCATGAAGGGCAAGCAGGTCGTTCTGGGCCACATTGGAAAGGCCAAAGTCGCGGCACTTTTGGTCGATGGGATATTGCACGACGTTCTGGTCGAAGATGTCAATCGCCTGCCCCTCGGCAGCCTTTTGCGCGCTGTCGTTGATCGCCCGGTAAAAGGCATTGGCGGCGTGATCCTTCGCCTACCCAATGGCACAGGATTCCTGAAAAAGGCCAAAGGATTGGCCCCCGGTCAGACCCTCACGGTGCAAACCTCAGGCTTTGCCGAAGATGGCAAGGCCGATCCGGTCACCCAAAGAGTATTATTAAAAAGTCGTTATGCCATTGTCACTCCGGATCAACCGGGCCTTAATATTTCGCGGCAAATTTATTCTGATGATCTGCGCGATGCGCTAACGCTTTTGGCAAAATCCGCGATGGATGGCTCCGATATGGGGCTTATCATCCGCAGCGCGGCGGCAGCAGCAGATCTCGAGGAGATTGCCGAGGACATTCAAACCATGCGTAGCACCGCAGAGACCATCGCCGCAGAAACCGGGCAAGAGCCCGAGGTTCTGCTCGAAGGCGATGATCCGCATGTGCAAGCCTGGCGCGAATGGTCTGATGTGACAGATGTGCTGACCGCCGATGCTGATCTCGAAGACAGCGGCGCTTTGGATCAAATCGAAGCTGCTCAGCAGGCTTGGGTGCCGCTGGGCAGTGGCGGCATGTTCATTGAGTGCACACGCGCCATGATCACCGTAGACATCAACACCGGCACCGACCTCTCGCCTGCAGCCTCGCTGAAGGTCAACCTGGCCGCAGCAAAAGATCTGCCCCGCCAATTGCGTCTTCGAGGGTATTCAGGGCAAATCGCAATTGATTTCGCGCCGATGAGCAAGCGAGATCGTAAACCGATAGAAGTGGCCCTGCGCGCCGCATTGCGCAGCTGCACCGTGGCCACGGAATTTGTCGGCTGGACCCCGCTGGGCCACGGTGAGCTGAAACGCAAACGCGAGCGCCCTGTGGTGCAAGATGTCCTAGGATGACTTGCCCCATCTGCAAGAAGCCAAGCGAACCTGAGCACCGCCCCTTTTGCTCTGCACGGTGCAAAGACGTTGACCTCAGCAAATGGTTGATCGGTGGCTATGTGATTGCAAATGATGATGAAAGCGATAGTACCGAAGTTGAAAGTCAAACCTGCGATCCAGAAGTCTAGCCCCGCAAAATAGCCCGGCCCAACACAGGATTGCCCGTTTCAAAACCGGCAAATTTTATTTTCGACCTTTTTGCTTAGAAAATCCGCGGAATCAGCTGGACAGTCCTAAGCGGGTCGCCTAAATACGCCTCAGCCTCGAGGAAATTCCTCACCCATGCCCGGGTAGCTCAGGGGTAGAGCAGTGGACTGAAAATCCTCGTGTCGGTGGTTCAAATCCGCCCCCGGGCACCACAACTTCAACGAAAATAGAAGTTTAACCTAAGTGGTCACACCAAGTTATACTTGGAGTATTTTGTCTGAATATAACCTTTTTGTCAAAGAGTGTGTGACCAGTGTGTGACCGTGAATGTGCGGACGATCGCGTAAAGCGTGGGGTTACTGTGTCTGATCGCTACAGTTGAGCCGCAGGACCACGGACCGGGGCCCCCAATCCCAGGGCCCCGCGTCTCGGACCACGGGCCCTTAGTATTAGCGTTGTAAATTCATTCGGGGGCGGTTTTGTTTGGTAACGCCATCTCTATTCACGCCTCAATTTCAAGCTGAACCGTGCCGCTGCTCTCGCCGAGTGGCGCCAATTATTGAGCGCATAGATTTAGGCTGTGCCAGAAATCTGGTGCTGGTTCTCATTTGTCTGACAGCACCCTCGCATGTCTAACGTCAGAGTCTTTGGGACAGATTGGACGATTTAGGTGCTATTGATCCGGATCATATTTTGGGGGTTCACCAATCCAAACGCGTTGCAAAAGCTTAGTCAGTGCACCGCGGTTCATTTTTCGAGGATTCCAGTAAGGAGTATTCATGATCTGATCAACAATTACTTCAATACCACTCTCAGGCATCCCTAAATCCTTGAGACTAGTGTAGACTCCAATCTCTAAATTAAAGTTGTATAAACCTAAAGCTGCATTTTGATTTCCTATAGAGTTGGCAATTGTTTCTACTGCAGCAACTGCTGCCTTTGAATTGTAAGCAATTGCATGTGGCAGTACGTTCGCATGAATATCTGCATGCGGCAAATTAAAAGAACCACCGAGGGCATGGCAAATCTTGTGATGCAATGCCATTGAAACCTGCCCCTGAACGATCGAACAGAGCCATGCACCATAAAGAGCATTAAACCTTCCTTCTCGATCTTCTGGATTCGCCACAATCTTTGGAAGCGCTTCGCGTAGTACGGATATTCCTTCTGCAGCCATTAGATTAACTACAGGATTTGTATTTTTTGCATAAAGGGCTTCGGCAGAATGGGCGATTGCGTTTACACCGGAAGCCGCAGCAAAGCGAGATGGGAGAGTATGTGTCAATGCAACGTCGTAGATAACTGTTTCAGGTAGAACCTTTCTTGACGAGATTGTGGTCTTCACACCATGCTCAGTTTGACCCAGGTACGGAGACATCTCGGATCCGGCATAGGTCGTCGGTATGACCAATTGTGGACAGTCTGTCCTCAGGGCTATCGCCTTTCCTAAGCCAATTGTTGACCCGCCACCGATGGCAACAGTGCCGTCTGCTTTCCGTGCTTGAAAAAAAGCTATTGCATCTTCCGTGACAGCAACAGGGGTGTGCATTTTAGCACATGGATAGACACCAGCGCTCAATGACCCCAAAAGGTCAGCTATCTGTTTTCCCTTGTCCTCAAATTCTGGCGTTGTCAGAACAATAGCCCGTTTTACACCAAGCTTTTCAACCTCAGCGCGAACAGAATCTATTGTGCTATAGCCAAAAACCACATGGGCGGGAAGGCCGTTATATTCAAATGTACGTTTCATCGGTGTCTGCCATTTCAGTGAACTATCTTGTTATGCGTCCCTCAGTATCACGAATTTTATTTCTTAATTTAGCTGGGCTGTAATCTTCGCGATAAGCTGATTCATATCTTGAACTTTCTTAATATATAATGGTAATACGGTATTATCAATAGTGAATTAAGATTCTATAAAAGGAGAAAAATTGTGAATGACATTTCAATTCCTGTCTCTGGAGCCTCAATGCGGTCGTCACTCTTTACGCCAAAAATGACGCCAGCTCCCGGTGTTGTAATCCTTCAGGAAATTTTCGGTGTTAACGAGTTTGTAAAATGGATTGCAGCCAGATTGGCTGAAGACGGATTCACTGTGATCGCTCCGGATCTGTATCATCGCATCGAACCTGATATCAGTCTGGGATATGATGAGGCCAGTTTGAAAAAAGCGTTGCAGTATTATAATTTATTAGATCAGCAAGCAGCTCAAGCTGATGCAGAAGCTGCTGTTGATGCGTTGCGGTCTCACGAGCTTTGCACAGGTAAAGTCAGCGCGGTTGGTTTTTGCCTTGGCGGAAAGATAGTTCTGAAGGCAGCTGCGAAAGGTTTGTTGGATGCCGGTGGAGCTTTCTATCCTGTAGAGGTGCCGACATACAAGGAAAAACTAGGCGAGATTGATTGCCCAGTTCAGGTTCATTTGGGAAGCGAAGACCCTCACTCGTCTGAAAAAACACGTGATATTCTGAGTGCCGCGATGGATGTACTCGACGGCGGTGAATATTATCTTCATGCAGGTGGACAGCACGGATTTTTTAACCCGATCAGGGAAACCGCCTACCATCCAGAGGCGACCGAGCGGGCTTATTTGGATTTGCTGAGGTTCTTGCGGGAAAATCTGTAACTGAATACTGGGTTATCAATAATAGGAAAAAAAATGACTGAAAAAAATAGGAAAAAAATGACTGAAAAAGCTTTTGAAAATGGGCTCAAGATTCGAAGGGAGGTCATGGGCGATTTCTATGTTGATCGAGCTCTGGACAATCTTTCCGACTTCAATCGAGATATCCAAGACTTTGTGACCCGCCACTGCTGGAATGATGTTTGGGGACGCCCCGGTCTTGAGAGAAAAACAAGAAGCCTTTTAAACATTGTAATGTTGACTGCTTTGAACAGGTCCCACGAGCTTGAAGCTCATGTTATTGGCGCAGTCAACAATGGATGCACCACCGAAGAGATTTCCGAAGCCTTACTGCAGGCAACGGTTTATTGCGGCTTCCCAGCTGGTATTGACGCATTTCGAACTGCGAAGGCAGTTTTGGAAAAGAATGGGCTGCTCGCAGGCACTAATGAGGCTACTTAATTCATGATGAGAATTGGTTTTGTAGGGCTTGGAATCATGGGCAAGCCGATGGCTTCCTGTCTTGTATCATCAGGGAAATACAGGGTTATTGGATATGACATATCAATTGAGAATATGGAGGCGGCGGCAGAATTGGGTGTGGATAAGCATGCGGGGTCTCTGCGTGAATTAGCTGAGATTACGGACCTTATAATACTGATGCTTCCAAATGGAGATATTGTTAAAAATGTTGTTCTAGGCGATGACCAGGAAGGTCTTATCAACGGCTTGAAAAAGGGTAGCACAATTCTCGATATGTCCTCGGTCTCTCCGTTCCAAACTCAGGAGCTCTCCAAAATACTTGCAGCTGATGGGATCATGCTTGTCGATGCACCAGTTTCGGGTAACGTAACAAGGGCTTGCACTGGACAACTTGCCGTTATGGCAGGGGGTGATGCTGAAGCGATTGAATATGTACGGGGACCACTCAGCGCAATGTCGCGTCAAATAACTCATGTTGGGCCTGTTGGATCAGGGCACGCGATTAAGTCTCTCAATAACCTTTTGTCAGCATCAGGATTGATTGCTGCAGGCGAGGTGTTGCTAATCGGCAAAAAGTTTGGGTTGGATAGTCAAGTTATGTTGGATGTTCTGAACGCCTCGACCGGACGAAACAATTCAACTGAAAACAAGATTGGGCAATTTGTTCTTTCGCGCAAATTCGACAGTGGTTTTGCATTAAACCTTATGGCTAAGGATTTGGCGATAGCGCTCGATGTGGCTAACAGGTGCGGTGCTCCTAGTAGGCATAGTGTCCTAACTCGAGAAATGGTGGATGCTGCCAACTCTGAAGAGGGAGCAGGCTCCGACCACACAGCGCTGATACGATGGCTGGAGCGCCTCTCAGGCCTAGAATTGGATTGATAGCCGATCAGGTTGACTTGGCTTTCCGCTTCATTGGCTTTACCATTGGCTGCTCTAAGTGCTGCCGCTTGAGTTCTTCCCGCGCAACTAACGCTACCGACTCAATATGTGCAATAAATGCGCGCTCCGCAGCAGTTGCATCCTGTTTCTTGATGGCCTCAAAAACTTTGGAAAGCTCACTTACAGCGTTTGGCAGTCGCCCCGGCGCAGATAGAGTTGTCAGCCGCATAATTGCCACCCTTGTGTGAATGCGGTCCAACATCCCACGTAAAGGTTCATTATTAATTGTATCAAGGACTGTATTATGAAAATCAGAAACCCCTGATAATACCGCTCTGATATCCTCCTCAATTGCTGAGGCCTTTATACGATCAAAAATCCTGAGCACTCTTGAAATATCTCGCTGTGACGCAATCTCTACAAATTTTCTTGTTGCTAGGCCTGCTAAAATGCCTCTAATTTCGTAAATTTGAACAGCTTCCTCAGGGGATAAAACCGCTACAACGGGCCCGATTTGCGGGATATTCACAACCAGCCCTTCCGACTCAAATTCCCGAAGAACCTCCCGAATGATGGTGCGGCTCACCTCGTATCTCTCACAAAGTTCACGTTCAATCAGTCGGCTACCCGGCGAGAAAGCCAGATTTGCCAAATCGGCTTTCAATTCCTGTGCGATCTCCTGACGGAGGGGAGCCGCAACGTTGGGTCTTCTCATATTTGTTCTTTCTTTTAACCAAGTAGTCTCAGGATGGCATAATCAATATTATCATAATGTCGAATTCAGAAAACATTTGTCAAATATTTACTCTAAATTTCCACTGGAATAGCAAATTAAGTGCATAAATAAAGCATTTTGTTACCCAAGCAACCTATATATTTATAAAATATTGCGTAATACCGTAATATCATTATATAACTGATTCGAACGTTGCTTTATTTGAAGGAGGAAACTTTCATGTTCAAATCTACTTTCTGGGTCTGTGCCTTAACATTTACCGGTGCCTTTCTTGCGCCGGTTGCATCGATAGCAGAAGTTGAAGGACCAAAAGTAAATTGGGACCTCAATGCACATGGTGGCTCACGCGCACTGACCCGCGGGATCGAAGCCATGTCCGAATACATTTCAGAACAAACTGGCGGTAATTTTTCTATCAATATACATTACGGTGGCGCTCTTGCGAAACCCCAGGATAATATCGATAGTATCAAACTGGGCGCATTTGAGATGGGTCTTTGGAGTTCTGCTTGGTCACCTGCAAAAGCCCCGGCTCTTTCGGCCCTGACGCTTCCCTTCTTGCCTCTTGAAAGTATTGATGAGGTGGCACGAGTCCACCAATCCTACCTGAATCATCCAGTTTTAGTTGAAGAGGCCGCTAAATGGGGAGCTATTTATTTAACAACACAACTCATTCCCGAAAGTAGTGTCATGGCTAAAGGCGATACGCCTAAGAGCCTGGATGATCTAAAAGGATTGCGGGTTCGTATTATTGGAAATGGCGCACGAGTCGCTGAACTGCTTGGTGCGACGCCGGTGTCAATCCCAGGGTTTGAGACTTATCCAAGCATGCAGCGTGGAACAATGGACGGGGTATCTTTTCCGAGTTATGGCTATTCAGCATTTAAGGTTGATGAACTGTCTGATTGGTATTCCGATGATATCAAGTTTGGTCGCCTTGTCACAGTTTCGCTAGTGAGCAAGCAGGCTTTTGAAGAGCTTCCTGCGCAATATCAGCAACTTCTCATAAATTCTATTCCCGTTGCACAGGGTGCATTAAAGGATGCATATGGAGGTATCGAAGAAGTGAATTTCCCCAAGTGGAAAGAGATGGGTATAGACAGGGTTAGCTTTGATCCCGCTGCAATCGAAACAATGGAGATAGAAAATTCAGCGTCAATCTACGCTGACTGGATCGCATCTGCAAGTGAGCGGGGCGTTCCAGCTCAGGAACTGCTTGATTTCCTTCTGAGCGAGGCATCTGAAAACTAGTCGATTTCCACCCAACCAAATGTGGGGGCGATGTCTCAAATGATTTCGCCCCTGCTTCCCAGTGTCGTCGGGTGTAAATAACAAAGGTGGTGGAAATGCCAAACGATCAAAATAAGCTGACAAATGGGCTCACAGTTGTTGATCGCAGCCTTCAAAAAGTTGAGTTTTGCACAGCATCTATAGGAGCAATTGTCGTTTTTTTCATGATGCTAGCAGGAGCAGCTGAAATTTTTCTTCGCTCGCTTCTTGATTCGCCCATCCCAGGCTATCTTGAAGCTGTGGAAATAAGCATCGTTGCCTTTGCCGTTTTGCCAATTTCCTATTGTTATCAGAGAGATGGCCACCTGAAAATGGATTTGATGGTACGTCGCTCTTCGGGCCGCCGTATGTGGTTTTACAAAACGTTTGCCACCGCTACTGCCCTAGCCTTTATCCTTATTATTCTACCCTCTTTATTCGACTTCTACCGCAATTCGCTTGTGCTAGGGGACTCAACAATGAACATGGAATGGCCAATCTGGCCGTCCAAACTTGCCGCGGTGGTGGGTCTCAGCGTCTTTGCTATGCGTCTGGCGATTGAACTCGTCGCCAGCCTGCGCATGCTCGCCGATCCGAACGCCACAGAAATAGCACTACCAAAACAGGCAGACCCTCTCAAAGAAGCAATCGACTGAGGCAGCATTATCATGGATAATATCACCGTTGGCTATTTAGGCTTTGTTGTTCTCATCGTGCTGATTTTTCTGGGTGTGCGTATTTTCATTGCGGCCGGTCTAGTTGGCTTTCTCGGCCTGCTTTACATGAAAAATTGGAAGGTTGCTGCTGGGGTTGCCGGTATGGCACCCCATTCAGAGGTTTCAAATTTCACGCTGTCGGTACTGCCAATGTTTATCCTGATTGGCTTCTTTGCTCACCATGGTGGGATGGTGAAGGGTGCCTACCGCTTTGCAAAGGCCTGGCTTGGCTGGCTGCCCGGCGGTCTGGCTATTGGTACTGTATTTGCCACCGCTTCCTTTGGAGCGGTCTCCGGTGCTAGCAGCGCTACAGCAGCAGTCTTTTCTCACATCGCTATCCCTGAGATGCTTAAGAGTAAGTATCAACCGGCTATCTCTGCTGCTGTAGTCGCTGCGGGTGGCACGCTTGCTTCGCTAATCCCACCCTCAGCGATACTTGTAATCTATGGTATAATCGTCGAAGAATCAGTCGGAGATCTGCTGCTGGCAGGCTTTATCCCCGGTATAATTACAGCTCTCATCTACATTTTGCTGTTGGTCGGGATGTTCAAGGTTAAACCTGAGCTTGGTCCATCAGTCACAGGCATTTCTTGGGGCGAACGTTTTGCCTCCATCGGAGGCGTGTTGCCTATCGTCGTTGTGATTTCCGTGATCATGGGCGGTATGTATACCGGTTGGGCTACCCCGACCGAGGTTGGGGCTCTCGGGGCTTTTATTGTCTTCGTACTTGCATTGTTACGCGGCAGACTGAATTTCTCCAACCTCTCTCAGTCGCTTATAGAAACAGTCAAGCTGTCAGCAATGATATTCTCAGTCATCTGGGGCATCGTTACTTTCGTGCGATTTCTTGGCTTTGCGGGCCTACCCTCTGCAGCAGCAGAATGGGTTTCAAGCCTGCCAATCTCGCCCTTTGCCACACTTCTCGTAATACTGCTGATGTATCTGTTTCTAGGTATGTTTATGAATGCAATCGGCATGTTGCTTTTGACTCTTCCAGTTATCCACCCAGTTATTATTAGCCTAGGCTTTGACCCTATTTGGTTCGGTATCATTCTTGTAAAGATGGTTGAAATTGGTCTTGTGACCCCACCAATTGGCCTTAACTGCTATGTAGTTTCTGGAGTCAGACCCGATATACCTATTGAAAAAATCTTCCGTGCTGTTTTGCCGTTCGTTTTGGCGGATATTGCTGCCGTCGCCCTGTTTGTTATGTTCCCTGAAATCGTAACCTTCCTACCAGACTTGGTCAAAGGGCGCTGAGAAATGCGAATCGCTGAGCTTTCAACACTGGTGGTTAGACAACCCGTAAAAAGAGGGGCCATAACCTTTAAGTTTGGGGCTGTAACAGTTGTGGAAAGCCTTATAATAAAGCTCACGACCGAAGAAGGAGAAGATGGTTTTGGTGTGATTGAGGCTACGCCACCACTCGGCCTGCCTGTCACATCCGTTCTCCCCATTCTTGGTATTTTCAGGGAAGTTGTCGTTGGCAGGGAGGTCGTGGATCATCTCCAAATCCTAACGGAAATCCGGCATAAACTCTTTAGCCTGAACTATTCATTCAATCCGATCCTCGCGGCGATTGACTCAGCCTTGCATGACCTGGCAGCGCGCTTAGCGGGTGTTTCCTTATGCAAATATTTGGGCTGTGCTTCAAACGGGGGAAGTGTTGAAACTCTTGATGTAATCCCCTTGAGTTCCAGAGAGCAGACGCAAGTTGACATAGAAGAATGTATTTCAAAAGGAACAAATGCCGTAAAGTTAAAACTCACTGGAAATGGAGAAGGCGATATTTCAAAGGTTCGCCATGTTCGGGAAGTTTTTGGCAATGGCCTTCAAATCTATTGTGACGCAAACGGGTCATACGAATATGACAGTGCACAAGATGCTGCTGCTCTGCTTGCTGCGTTAGGTGTTGTAAGTTTCGAACAACCTGTGACCGGCGATGATCTGGTTGCAATGGCTGCACTTACCGCATCCCGCAACGTTGCGATTGAGGCTGACGAGTCCGTTTGTTCAAAGAGAGATGCAAATGCTATAATCAACCAGTGCGCAGCAGACATAGTGAGTTTGCGAATTTCACGCTTTGGCAGCCTCCAACAAACGGTTCATATTGCACGAAGTTGCATTGAGAACGACATGGGGTTTCGGTTTGGTGCGATGTTTACGCCTAGCCTGCAAAATGCAATTAGCGCCCATATTGCTCTGGCTTTGCCGAAACAGCGCTATGCCCATGATTTATCCATGCATGAGATGTTTCTTAATGATCCATTCGAGGGGCTTGTGCGTCGCGGCGGAAAAATAGTCATTGATCCAACAAAATTGGGGATAGGACTGAAAATCAGGTCTGACTGCGGTAAATTTTCTCCCGTTCCCTTACAAAGCCGATAACAGAAGATAGAGGCTCGAGCCATGAAAAACAACGAAACGATACGCACCGACATCGCCTGGAGCAATGAAGACCGAATTCTGGTTCATGGGCTAGATTTGCCACTGGAAATTATTGGCAAATTTAGTCTTGGTGATTTTGCTTTTCTCGAGTTGACAGGCCGGAAGCCAAACGAAGATGAATCAATTGTATTTAACGCGCTTGCAGTAACCTTAGTTGAGCATGGTTTGACGCCCAGCGTTTTATCGACACGCTTGACCTATCTCGGCGCACCAGAATCGCTTCAAGGTGCTGTTGCGGCGGGCCTCCTAGGCCTTGGCAATACCTTCGCAGGAACCATGGAAGGAGCGGCCCGGATTCTACAGGTCCACCTAAATAAAGCTCCCGACAACATTGATTTGGACGCTGTGGCGCTATCCATTGTCCAGGATCATCGAGCTAGCAAAAGTATAATCCCTGGGATTGGACATAACCTTCACAAAAAAGGTGATCCAAGAACTCCAGTCCTTTTTGATCTCGCTGCGCAGCATAATTTGTCAGGTCGCTATGTTGATCTCATGAAGCGTATTGAAATGGCTGCTGAAAGAGAATTTGGCAAGCGGCTTCCAATCAATGCAACTGGGGCTATCGGAGCTATCGGTAGTGAGCTTGGGTTGCCTTGGAATATAATGCGGGGGATTGCGGTGATGGCTAGATCAATAGGTCTTGTCGCTCATCTTTTGGAGGAGGCTAAAAACCCAATGGCCAAGCCCATCTGGGATCAGATAGAAGAACAAGCCACGAAACACATGCGGGAGTATTAAGCCAACTATGGAAAGCAAAAAATACTCCCGCGCTGCGTTTGTTTCGCACAGGTATAACTGCAGTAATTTGCTGGAAAGCCGACGGGCCAGACTGGGTGATAAAACAGCACTTGTATTTGAGGACAGGGCCTGGACCTGGAACAGATTTTCTGAAGCCGTGGAAAGGTTTGCCCTTTATTTCCAAAGCAAAGGAATTTCCCGCGGTGATCGCGTAGCACTGATTGCGACTAATTCTGATACTTATGCCATTTCTTTCCTCGCGATTGCACGGCTTAGCGCAGCGGCTGTCACAATAAACTGTGAGCTATCTTCTAGAGAAATCTTAGAAATTCTGGACAAAGTTAGGCCCAAACTCATACTTTGCTCTCAGGATCGACTAGATAAACTTAACCAGCCCGAAGCTATTTTAATGGACAGTAGCGACAGCAAAATTCCGGATTTGTGGAAACTTTCAGAGCAAGTAACTGGGAACTTGCCCGCCGAGCCCGATCCAGAATCCACCTGCTTGATAATGTTTACCTCCGGAACAACCGGATTTCCGAAAGGCGTCATGCATTCGCAACGAAATTTTGTGCTCTCAGGTGAAGGCTTTATTCAGCGCATGGACTTGTCCCACAAGGAGAGGATGCTTTGCGTGTTACCACTGTTTCATATAAATGCGCTCTTCTATTCGTTCGCAGGCGCACTCGTGTCTGGTGCTACAATAATTTTTGAGCGGCGCTTTAGTGCATCGCGCTTCTGGGAGACCGTTGCAAAAACACGTGCTTCGCAGGTGAATTTGATTGCGGCTGCAGGCAATATTTTGCTCCGTCGAAACCGATCTGAGTTCGTCGCTTCGCACGCGCTTTCGAAAATATACCTCTCTCCTCTTACCCCTGCACTCTATGCTGGTTTTCAAGCTGAGTTCAAAGTGCCTTGCCTGCGCGAAGGCTATGGCTTGACAGAAGCTCCGGGAGTCACCAATCAGCCAATTGATGAGCCCCCTAAAATTGGAAGTATTGGGCGCATTTCGCTACATCCTGATGATATGCACCCCCTTGCTGAACTGAAAATTGTAGACAGTGTAGGTGAACCGGTTGCCGATGGTGATGCCGGAGAATTACTGGTGCGTTCTCCAATTCTGATGCAGGGCTATTTTGAGGATCAAGATGCAACCCAAGCCGTAATGCAGAATGGATGGTTTCGTACCGAAGATCTTGTACGAAGGAATGACAAGGGTGATTTCTTTTTCATAGAAAGGATC
>CALSQF010000006.1 GCA_943788425.1 uncultured Planktomarina sp. | reverse complement strand
ACCTCAGTTGACTGGAATGGGTAAATTAGCCCCCCGCTTCAAGTTTAGCAGGGGGCTGGGAAGAACCTTACTTGGAAACGTTCCAAAAGCTTGGCCAAATCAAAGTCTGTTTGCCAAGCCCTTTCAGCTTTGGAGAGGCAATGTTGTAGGTATAAACGTCGCCGGTCTTCATTGTTGGCACCTGTTCGTAGATCAAGGCCTGAAGCTCCGCCCAAATTTCTTGACGCTCACTCGGGTCTGAGGACGCTGTGAAACGATCTTTCAAAGCTTTCTTTTCGGGAGTTGCCCACCAACCGGGGTAATTGTCGTTCATCACAGAGATCAAGATTGGATCCGGTACAAAACCATGGTGTGTAAAGAACAAATCCCACTGATCAGGCTGCGCACGCTTTTCAATCAATGTTGCCCAGTCATAGACCTGAAGGTCAATATTGAACCCCGCCTGCGCCAGTTGCTTGGTATAAACGATCGCACTGTCATAATGGAATGGATAGTTAGTCGAGACCATGAACTTGATTGGCTGACCGTCGTAGCCTGCCTCTGCTGCCATAGCTTTTGCTGCTTCTGCGTCTCCACGGCTGTAGTTTTCGGTGCCTGCTTTAGTAGCCCAAACACTGCCTTCTGGAGCAAAAGAGCCATTGGCGCGCCACAGTCCTTCGGGCCCAATAGAAACTTGCAAGGCGGGTGTTTTGTCGATGGCCGTCTGAATGGCACGACGCAGCGCAAAGTTTTCTTTCAATGGACCATCACTGGAGTTTAGAAAGACCAAACCAAAAATTGGCCCACCGTTAAGCATAGTTTTCACGCCCGAATCTGCATCCAAATCTGCAAACAAATCACCCGGAATACTTTCTGCGTAGTCGTAGTCTCCAGCGCGAACCCCGGCGACCCGAGTACCCACATCAGACACTGGGATAAAACGGAGTGTATCAAAATTAGTCGCTCGTTCACCGCCGTATCCGTCGGCCGCTCCCTCGGGCGAAATGTAACCGTCAAAGCGCACCAACTCTACATAGCGATTGGCCTCCCATTCGTTGAACTTGTATGGACCTGTCCCAATGTACTGATCAGGAGAGATTGGTTCCTTTGTAGCGCCTTCCATAACGCTAGCTGGATAGATCGCGGGACCACCGTTTATAAAGGCCATTAGATTTTTCCAAGGGCCGAAGGGCTCTTTAAGATTTATGGTGATCTCATAATCTCCACTCGCCTCAACACTGTCGACGTGATCAAAAATCAGGCTGCCACGTGAGCCAAATTCGCCCCAACGCTGAAGTGATGCCAGGACGTCGGCAGATGTCATAGCCTGACCATTATGAAACTTAACACCCTCGCGCAGCGCAATTACAATTGTTTTGCCATCTGCGGACACAGTTTCGCCAGATGCTAGCAGCGGTACTGGCGCATTGGACGCATTAAAGGTGTACAAACCTTCAAACATATGATGCGCAATGGTGGTTGCCAGATCAGAGGTAACAACCTGTTGATCAAGGCTGGGAGGTTCGCCCACGGTAGCATAGCGCAACATGCCATCGGCATATGCCCCGCTTGTCAGGGTCATCAAAGCCCCCACTGCCAGCGCAGATTTCATCCAAATTTTCAGTTTCATCTCAATCTCCTTCGTTATGATGTTTCAAGTTAATTTTATTTATATGTAAATATCTTACAATTTAGCCAATAATAGTCAAATATTATTTGGAAAAGTCAGCTAAACCGAGTATAAAATGTAAATAACTTACATAAAGGTTACCAATATGCAAACTACTCCACAAAAAATCATCCGCTTTGACGGCGCAGACGCTGCTGCTGGCGGCACGCCGCGCCCCTTTTCTAAAGCCGTGCGTGCGGGGGATTTTATCTATGTATCCGGGCAAGTCCCGACAGTTGACGGCGAAGTTGTCACAGGGGGGATCATCGCACAGTCAGAAGCTGTTATAGCCAATATCATCGCCGTTCTAAAACTTGCAGATTGCAGCTTGGCGCATGTGGTACAAGTCGGCGTTTGGCTGGACGATCCACGGGATTTCACCAGTTTCAATTCGGTCTTTGCTAAATATTTCGCCGCACATCCACCCGCGCGGGCCACAGTGCAAAGTGCGCTAATGGTAGACGCCAAGGTTGAAATGGATGTAGTGGCATATAAGCCCGTATGAGAGGCACACCAAGACAATGCTCGAAGTTATCGATCTCATCTCGCATGTGCGCACTCTGAACGGAGCTTTCCCCAAGCGCGAGCAACTGGTTGCTGATTTTGTGCTGGCAAACCTTGAGGGAATCTCTTTTCTTTCGCAGCACGAGATTGCAGCGGCAACCGAGGTTTCTGTCGCGACAGTGAATCGATTCTGTACAACAATCGGCTGCGAAGGGTTCCGCGACTTTCAAATCAGACTTGCGCAAAACGTGGCGGTCAGTTTGCAATACCTTGGGGGGGCAAGCGGAGATCAATCTGAAACCGGGCAATTGGTAACACAGGTGTTCAGTACATTGGTCGACACTCTGACGCTGGTTCGTGGGCAACTGGATAGTGAGGCGATTGAACAAGCAACAGACAAACTTGCCGATGCCCGCCGCATAGCCTTTCTTGGTGTTGGCGGGGGCTCTGCCAATGTTGCTCGTGAGGGGGCCAACAGGTTTTTTCGGCTTGGTATTCCCGCAGAGGCGCATGCCGACGGTTATCTCCAGCGCATGCTATCCTCGACCCTGATCGAAGGTGATGTGCTGGTCGCAATTTCATCAAGTGGTCAACCTGCTGAACTTTTGGATAGCATTGCAATCGCCAAACAATATGGCGCAACTACGATCAGCTTAACCAAAACCGGCTCAGACCTTGCACTGCTAACGGACATTTCAATCCAAATCGATATTCCTGAAGATCAAGACATTTACAAACCCTCAGCCTCGCGTCTTGTCTACATTGCGATTGTCGATGTCCTGGCCGCCGGTGCTGCGAGAAAGCGGCCAGAACGAGTCAAAGAGAACCTGCGGCGCATCCGAACATCGCTGTTGCCATTGACCAAAGACCCCGGACCTAAACCAATCGGTGATTGATTGTGCGGCCCTAGGGGAGGGTGCTGTCAGACAAATGAGAACTCGCATCAGATTGCTGGCGCAGCCTGAATCTATGCGCTCAATAGTTGGCGCCACTCAGTAAGAGCGGCAGTTCGATTGAGCTTGAAATTGTCTCGTGAGTAGAAGTGGCGTTCCTGATTGAAATGGTTGTGGACTGAAGAGTGGACTGCAGCGAACTTTTGCAGACATCGCATCTGTCGGAAGCGGAGCATAGCGCGTTCTCGTCGTCGAAACGGCAAGTGGGAATTCTCAGCCCTATTGTTACACCAGCGGCCCGTTTCCTGCCGATCCGCGTTGCCAACAACTTTCATTGCAGCGCCATAGGAACGTAGTTTGTCCGTCACAACTACTTCTGGTCCGCCGTAGCGCTTCATTGCTTTTCTGAGGAATTTCAATGCTGCCTTGCGGTCTCGGCGCTTGGTAACATAACTTTCAAGCACCTCACCTTCGTGATCAACGGCTCGCCAGAGGTAATGCGTCTCTCCATTGATCTTTACGAAGACCTCGTCCAGGTGCCATTGCCAGTTCGAATAAGATCGCATCCGACTGACCCGGTTTCTTCGTATCTCAGCAGCAAACATCGGACCAAATCTGTTCCACCAAAACCGAACTGTTTCGTGGCTGATCTCAATGCCTCGTTCGTGCAGAAGATCTTCCACATTACGGAGTGAGAGCGGAAACCGAACGTACAGCATCACAGCCAAGCGGATGATCTCTGGGCTCGTTTTAAAGTACCTAAATGGGGAGTGTTTTGTCATTTGCGGATGCTACAAATACACCCTGCTCGCTTCAACCAAGTTTAATTTGACAGTACCGTTGTCCCTGTCTTAACCAAAAATCAAGACGGGAATCCTTTTTTAAACTCTCTGTTTATGTGACAAAATTCTCAGCCATCACCTTTGACGTTGCAGTGCGGCAGTCTCGTCTGGTGGGCTTCCACACACCTGAAACCTATGAGCCGATGTATGATCATGAGTTAGCGCTTTGAAACTCTGCAACAAAGATTAACAGGGATTTGGTTGCAGTCGAGCAACCTGTCAATCCGGTTATCTTGCCCGACCCGGATGACGATGATAGCAGCTTTAGAAGTGCAGCTGTCAGACGAATGAGAACTCGCAGCGGATTACTGGCGCAGCCTGAATCTATGCGCTCAATAATTGGCGCCACTCAGTAAGAGCTGCGGCGCGGTTCAGCTTGAAATTAGTGCGTGAATAAAGGTGGAGCACCTATGCCCCACCCCTAGTCAACATTGAGCAGCCTCATCTGACTGGGCCAGGTTAATTGTTAGTGCATGATTGGCCTCTGATCCAGTGGTATGATGGTTTCAGGAGCTGGCGGGCGATAGCCCAACGCACTGTGTGGTCTCTTTGTGTTGTAGTGTTTCCTCCATTCTTCGATGATTATCTGTGCTTCTCGTAAGCTGTAGAAGATCTTAAACATTACGGAGTGAGAGCGGAAAACGAACGTACAGCATCACAGCCAGGCGGATGATCTCAGGGCTCGTTTTAAAGGACCTGAATGGAGAGCGCTTTGTTATACGGCGAGGCTACGAAACCGCCTGCCCACTTCAACCGAGTTTAATCTGACAGTACCGTCATATTTGTTTCCCTCCAGCTTATTGAATTTGTTTAAAACATATATCAAAGTTGTAGGGCTGGTCTATTTCCCTCAAAACTGCCAACATGACGTAAAAGCTACTCTAGAGAGGGATGTTATGAGCAAGTTTATTATCGCGCCGCACATGCGCTTGCATGAGTGGATTGCTGTCGAGAAAGGCTATTTTGTTGAGGTCGGTCTCGCATATGAGTTAGAAGATCAATTGCTGTCTGCCACAGGTGATCGCCACGATCTCGGGGATCGCGTTGGAGCGTATCAGACCTTTGAAAAAGGGCGTACTTGTGACGTCAGTTCAGCGTGCCATTGGACAGTCAACGTCGCGGCTGCGTCGGGTCATGGCAAGCTATATGCGAACGCATATTCTGTCTCGCCCTGTGGGATCTTCGTTCCAAATGACAGTGATATCGAAACGCCTGAAGATCTCGCAAATGTGCCAATTTCAGTAGGTTTCCAATCGGGCAGTCACTATTCGACTATCCAAGCCCTTGAGCCGTTCTTGTCGCATAACGAGATCAATCTCAGCTTTGCTGATGGCCTCCTTTTCAAGCGGATGGAGAACCTGATCGATGGAGTTGTGCCTGCGGTCAGCTTGTTCAGCGGGCCTTACTATTTCATGGAGCAATTGGGATATCGCAAAGTGCTCGATACCTCGTTCATGATGGCGGCAATGGTCTCAGAAGATGCAGAACTTGAAGATGTTGAAAAGTATTTCAGCGCGCTGCGTATGGCGCAAAAGGACATCGATTTGCGCCAAGAGCTTTACACGCATTACTATCGCAACGAATTCCCAGAGCGCTTCAAAGATCAGATGGATACGCGTCTGTTCGGACCTGGTGAGCGCATTGTGTTTGAACCTTATTCGCGTGAAATCTTTGATAAATCGCGGGAATGGATTGCCGAACGTAACATCTTTGAAGATGGGCTTGGTGAGCTGACCTACGAGGAGTCTATCGTCGCGCCAAAGATGGCAGAACCAGCAGAGTAAAATCCGCGTACTCGAAAATCAATTAACAAATGCATTGATTTAACGTACAGGTTCAATGCACTATTTATAGATAAGGCTCTCCGACCGCAAACGAGTCGGCATCGTAATGGGCCATCTGACACAACGATTCAGGGAGAAATCTATGTATAGAAGAAGCCTTTTTGGCCTTGCAGCAGCGTTAGCTGTCGCCGGCACGTCCTTGTTTGCTCAGGATATGATCAAGATCGGTGCGATTGCACCTAAGACTGGCCCGCTTGCGGGTGGCGCTGTCGTAACACAGTGGCCCAACGTGCGCCTTTGGGTGGAAGAAGTGAATGCACGCGGCGGTCTGGACGTTGGCGGCGAAATGAAGATGCTCGAATTGATCGAGTATGACGACAAAACCAATCCTGGCGAGCACATCAAACTGGCGCAGCGTCTTGCGACGCAGGACAAAGTTGATTTCGTGGTTGCCCCATATGGTACTGGTTTTAACATCGCGACCGCGCCGATCTATGGCAAGTTCGGCTATCCGATGATTGCGGTCTCTGCGATCACTGACAAGATGGAAGAGCTGACAACGCGCTATCCAAACCTGTTCTTCACGCTTGGGACCACGACGGCCTTCGTGGACGGTGTAAAAGAGATCCTGATCGAGCAACGTGACGCTGGTGAAATCGGTAACGAAATCGCGATGGTCAATGTGGCTGACGCCTTCGGTATTGAGCTTGCTGATCGCGCACGCGAGCTATTCGGCGAAGCTGGTTTCGACATTGTCTATGACAAGTCTTACCCTCTGGGCACACCAGATTTGAGCCCTGTAATGAAGGGTGCCAAAGAGAGTGGCGCGAAGGCGTTCGTTGCTTGGTCCTACCCACCAGACAGCTTCGGACTTGCCGAGCAGGCGATTATCGAAGACCTCGACGTAAAACTTTATTACTCTGCAGTTGCGACGAGCTTCCCAGCGTTCAAAGGCGCTTATGGCAACAAGATTAACAACGTCTTGGGTGCTGGCGGTACCAATGTGGATAATCCAGCGATCGCGGCCTACCGCAAAGCACATATGGATATCACGGGCAAAGTCGCGGACTATTGGGCATCCGCCAACACATACGCGTCTTTGCAGATCCTAGAACAAGCGATTGTTGGCGCAGCCACGCTCGATCGTGAAGTTGTCACTCAGTATATCAAGGACAACTCGTTTGAAACGGTGATGGGCGAGCTGAGCTTTACCAACAACTTCTCCAATACCTTCTGGTCCGTGGGCCAGTGGCAAGATGGCGTCTTTCGCGGTGTGAAGGGATCTAACGTGATCGGCGCGGTACCTGTGCGCGCAAAAACCGGTTGGTCTGATTAAAAAGAACTGGCACGGGCGGGGACTTTCCCGCCCGACCACTCTCGGGAGATCTAATGCTCGACATACTCGTTTCCGGCCTGCTTTTGTCAGGCACCTATGCGCTTGTCGCGATGGGTCTGAACTTGCAATACGGCGTTGCACGGATCATGAACCTCGCCAATGGCGAGGTGTTGGTCTTGGGGGCTTTGGCTGCGTTTTGGCTTTATACAACGGCGCAAATCAGTCCGATCCTCACGGTTATTCTTGTGATCCCCGTCGCTTTTATCGGCAACTGGTTGATCTATCGTTTCCTGCTGACGCCTCTTGTGCGCCGCTCCAAATCGCAAGGCGCGCTTGAGGTTGATAGTATCCTCGCCACCTTTGGCATGTCGTTCATTTTTATCGGCATCATGGTGTCGATTGAGGGCGGCTTCTTCTTTTATAAATACCTAAGCGAGCCGATCTCCATTTTGGGATCCACCACATCGCTGAACCGCCTCGTCGCTTTCTTGCTCGCGGTACTGATCGCCGCCGCGCTCTATATTTGGCTGCATTACTCACGCCCCGGCGTTGCAGTGCGCGCGGTGTCTGTGTCTACAGAAGCCTCTGGTCTTGTGGGCATCAACGTGCCACGCGTTTCGGCTTTGACTTTCGCATTGGGCGGCACCATCACCGCCGTAGGCGGCGCGTTGATTTCGACCTTCATCACGCTAGACGCCTCAATCGGTGTAGTCTTTACGCTCAAAGCCCTGATCATCGTCATCATGGGCGGCGTGGGCGAAATTCGCGGCGCGATTGTTGCGGCGATCATCCTTGGCCTTGTGGAGACAGGTGTCGCCACTTTGGTTGATCCAGGCCTGACACTTGCTGCCGCCTATTTCATCTTCGTTATCATCCTGTTGTTCCGCCCCCAAGGCCTGTTCGGGAGACGTGCAGTATGAATCCTGCAACCGTGCAAGAGCTTATCTGGGCAGGTGTGCTTGTCGCGCTCGCTGCGTTCTGGCCGATGATGTCCAATGGCTATTGGCTTGGGATTGGCGTGGATGTGATGATGTACACGGCGCTTGCTACATCGTGGATGCTATTCTCTGGCCCGACGCATTATATATCGCTCGCCTCTGCTGCGTTCTTCGGGGTTGGTGGCTTTGTCGTTGGCTCTGGGATGAGCGATTATGACGCGAGTTTCTGGTCGATGCTGGCGCTTTCTGCGGTCATCGGCGGTGTGCTTGCCGCGCTGATCGGACTTGCGACGCTGCGTTTGTCAGGGGTCTATTTCGTTATCTTCACGCTGGGTCTAGCAGAAATGATCCGCAATCTGGTGAGCTGGGTGCAGAACAATTTCCTCGGCTCGCGCGGCCTTTATGTTCTGACGGAATTCACCGATGCGCATCTTTATTGGATGCTGCTTGTGACCGCGGGTTGCGTCTACCTGCTGGGATGGATAATCAGCCGTTCGCGTCTTGGCTTTGCGCTGCGTATTATTGGCGGCGATGAAACCGTCGCGCGTCATGTTGGCATCAACACCGCCATGGCCAAGGTAATCCTGTTCACCACCACTGGCGTTTTCGGTGCTATCGTCGGAGCTATTATCGCCCCGCGTTGGAGCTACATCGAACCCAATCAAGTCTTCTCCCCGCAGCTGAGTTTCTTCGTCGTCATCATGGCGCTTTTGGGCGGCTCAGGACGGCTTTGGGGGCCAGTGGTTGGCGTGATCCCGTTTTTGTTGATCTGGAACTGGGTCGATTCAAACTTCCCTAATCAGTCAATCTTGGTTCTTGGCGTTGCTTTCTTGGTGATCGTCTACTTCCTGCCGCACGGTTTTGTCGGACGGATCGAACAACTACGCGCGCGCGCAAGGGGGCGTTAATGAAGCAGGCCGGCGCAGTCCTTTCAGTCAAAAATATCACTAAACGCTTTGGTGGATTGGTGGCCGTTTCGAACATGTCGTTCGATGTGGCCGAACATGAGATGGTTGGCATCATTGGGCCTAACGGCTCTGGCAAGACGACGATGATCAATATGATCTCAGGGGTCTTTGCCCCTACGGATGGTCGGATTTCGCTACGTGGGCGTTTGATCTCTGACGCGGCTCCGCAAATTATCGCCCGCGAAGGAGTGGGGCGCACGTTTCAATTGGTGCGTTTGTTGCCAGGTCTTTCCGTTTTAGAAAATGTTATGGCAGGTGCAGTTTACGGCCACAAACGCCGTTGGGGTCGGGAAGCCGAAGATTTCGCGCATAGCGTTTTGGAGCGTGTCGGCATGGACGCGATGAGCCACGCGCCTGTGTCCTCGCTCACCTACATCGATCAAAAACGCGTCGAGCTGGCGCGCACATTAGCTGGCGAACCCAAGGTTTTGTTGCTGGATGAATGGCTCGCGGGGTTGAACCCAACCGAGCTTGAGACAGGAATTGAGCTGATCCACAACCTGCGCAATGAGGGCCGCACTATCGTGATGGTCGAACATGTGATGGACGCGATCCGCTCGCTGTGTGATCGCTGTGTGGTCATGTCATCAGGTGCTAAAATCGCCGACGGCACAACCGATGATGTGCTCTCTGACCAAGACGTGATCCGCGCTTATCTGGGGGATGACGATGCTTGAAGTCACCAACCTCTCTGCGGCCTATGGCCAGCATCCATCGCTGAATGATATATCGATCAAGGTGAACACGGGCGAAGTTGTCGTTATCCTTGGGGCAAATGGCGCTGGCAAATCGACGCTGTTACGCGCGATTTCGGGGATTTGTGAGGGCAAGGTTTCAGGTGACGTGACGTTGAACGGAGAGAGCCTGACAGGCCTGTCTTCTGACGCAATCGTCGAAAAAGGCGTGGCGCTTGTACCGGAAGGTCGTGGGATCTTTGGTGATCTCACAGTGAAAGAGAACCTGCTGCTGGGCGCATATTCTGCCGGTGCACGCGAAACGGAACGCGAAAATCTTGAGCGCGTTTTGATGCAATTCCCTAAGCTGCGCGAACGGCAAGGCCAGATCGCGCGCACAATGTCGGGGGGCGAACAGCAAATGGTTGCGATTGGCCGCGCGATCATGTCTGCGCCTGAGATTTTGATGTTGGATGAACCCTCCTTGGGTCTGTCGCCGCTACTGTGCAAAGAGCTGTTTCAGAACCTGACCCGTGTGAAAGACCTTGGCATCGGAGTGCTGTTGGTTGAGCAGAATGCAAAGCAAAGTCTCGCAATTGCGGATCGTGGATACCTTTTGGAAAACACCCGAGTCACCCATGAAGATACGGCTGCGCGCTTGGCCAATGACCCCGCGGTGCAGCGGGCTTATCTCGGTGTGGGCAGCAAGACTTCGGCAAGTCCATCGACGCGCTCCACTCCTCTTGTTGAAGTCACAAAATCAACCAAGCCGACTGGTAATCCCACGCCACGCCGCAGTGCGGATCAACAAATTGGCGGTTCCATTGATGATCTGGTCGCGGTGGCGACAAAGACCTCTGCAGAAGCACCGCGAGGTTCTGCGCCAGAGACAATGGCAGCCGCACGTCAACTGGCGAGTTCCACGATCGAAGTGGTATTGAAAGACATCGAACAAGCCGCAATGAACGCCCGTCGCCGGGCACCGCGCGAGCCGCGTGCATCCATTCCATCCAAGGCCGTGACAGAGCAACCCTCAGCGCCGCCTCCCGTCATTGAAGTCTACAAACGCCCACGCGTCGAGGTTTACCGCCGCCGCCCATCGGGCCAGTTCGAAAGGGATTGATGTGTTAGACATGACCGCCTCCGCCCCCGCGATTAAAGGGATTTATATCGATGGTCAGTGGCATCAAACGCCGCGCCAGTTTGATGACATTAACCCAAATGACGGCGCGCTTTGGGCGCGCATTCCTGACGCCACGGGGGCCGACACAAAACGCGCGATTGATGCGGCACAAGCGGCCTTTCCAGCCTGGGCTGCGCTGAAGTTTCAAGAGCGCGCTGATCTGATGCTTAAAGCCGCAGAGATCATCGAACGCCGCGCGGGTGATTATATCCCTGCTGCCCAGTTCGAAGGTGGCGGATGGTATGGCAAAGGGGTCTATGAGACCAAGGTCATGCCAGAAATGTTCAAAGCTGCCGCCGCCGCGTGCTATACGCCGATTGGTGAAGTACTCCCCTCGCTATATGGCAAGGTCTCCAACGCCGTGCGCACGCCCATGGGCGTGATCGCGATCATCACGCCTTGGAACATGCCGGGCATTTTGGCGACGCGCCCCTTTTCAGTGCCGATGGCGATGGGTAACACGATTGTGCTGAAACCCTCTGAGGATACGCCTTACCTGGGCGGTTTGTTCTTTGCGGAAGTCATGGAGGAAGCCGGCGTGCCGCCCGGTGTTTTCAACGTCATCACCTGTTCGCGTGATAATGTGGCCGAGGTCGGAGATGAGATGGTCGATAACCCTAAGGTCAAAGGAGTGGCCTTCACTGGTTCTGCTGCGGTGGGTCGGCGCATCGCTGCAAAATGTGGGGCGCATCTAAAAAAGGCGTGTATCGAGCTTGGCGGCAAAGACAGTCTTATCGTCCTTGAAGACGCAGACATGGAGCGCGCGACATCCTCTGCAAGCTTTGGCGCGTTCATGCATCAGGGCCAAATCTGCATGAGCGTTGAAAAGGTGTTGGTGCAAGAAAAGGTCTATGAAGAGTTTATGAAAGGCTTCGTTGCGCGCGCGTCTAAACTGAAAACGGGCAATACCGCTGACAAAGCCAATGTGATCGGCCCATTGATTAACGAACGTCAAGTGGAGCGCGTGAAGCACCAGCTTGATGATGCCGTCGCGAAGGGTGCCAAAATCGTGCTTGGCGGTGGGGTCAATGGACAGTTTGTGGAGCCTACGATTGTTATCGATGTCACCTCCGACATGGACATTTGGCGCGATGAGACCTTTGGCCCTGTCGCTGTGGTCACCACGTTCAAGACCGACGCCGAAGCGATCGCGATGAATAACGACACGGAATATGGTCTGTCAGCGGGCATTATCAGTCGCGATGAGTACCGCGCCATGGACATCGCGCAGCATTTGGAAACGGGCATGTGCCATATCAACTGCTCACCTATCAACGACGAAGCCCACGCACCGTTTGGCGGCACCAAAGCCAGCGGCTTGGGACGCTATGGCGGTCGATGGTCGCAAGAAAGCTTCTCTGAAACGCGCTGGATCACGCTGGATCGTGGCCAAAAACAATATCCTCCGGTGTTTTGAACATGAAAGATATAGTAAAAGGCAAACGCATTTTGGTGACGGGCAGTTCCTCAGGGATCGGTCTTGAGACGGCCCGCCTGCTGTCCGAACAAGGGGCCGAAGTTTTGGGCGTCGATATCAATAAGGGCTTCGATCACGTTGATGAGTTCTACCGTGCGGACCTCTCAGATCCGCGCACCATTGATGCCCTGATTGATGTGCTGCCAGAAGACATTGATGGGTTGGTAAACAATGCGGGGCTTCCGCCAACGCAGCCTGCCAATCGATTGTTGTTGGTGAACTGGCTGGGGCTGAAGCGTCTCACCCATGGACTCATTCCGAAACTAACCGATGCAGCGAGCATCGTGAATGTCGCCTCGCTTGCAGGGCATGGCTGGCCGAATGCGGTTGATGCGATCAAAGCGGCGGAGCATCTGGATTACCACAATCTTGATGAGTTTATCGAACGCTGGAAAGTGTCATCTGAGGGCGGTCGCAGCTACTTCTTTTCCAAAGAGCTGCTGATCACATGGACCATGCAGAACCGCTGGACGTGGCGCGATCGCGGCATTCGCATGAACGCGGTCAGCCCGGGGCCAGTGGATACGCCAATCCTAGCCGACTTTATCCAAACGCTCGGCGCGCGTGCGACAGAGGACCGTGACACGATGGATCGGCCCGGCACACCCGAAGATATTGCCCCTGTGATTATGTTCCTTGTATCAGACATGACACAGTGGATCAGAGGTTTCAACATTCAGGCCGACGGTGGCATGGCGTCAAATCTGACCTGCCGCGCGCACGGTTTATAGGGAGGGGAAAAGATGGGGCTCATTGGCTGGATCATTCTCATAGTCATTCTTTTGGCAATCATCATCGCACTTGCTGCTTGGTGGTATGAGCGGGGCAACAACGAAGTGTCGCTTTTGCGGACTGGCGTAGGGGGGCGTCGCGTCGTGATCGATGGCGGCGTGCTTGCGATCCCCTATTTCCACGAAATCAGTCGCGTGAATATGCAAACTCTGCGCCTCGATGTGGATCGACGCGGAGATTCATCCTTGATCACGCAAGATCGCTTACGTGTCGATGTTGGCGCGGAATTCTACGTCTCTGTCATCCCTGACGAGGATTCAATCACACGTGCGGCGCAAACCCTTGGCAAGCGCACGTTTCAACGAGATGAGCTGCGCAATTTGATCGACGGTATGCTGGTCGATGCTTTGCGCTGTGTTGCGGCACGTATGTCGATGGATGAGCTTCATGAGAACCGCGCGCAGTTTGTTGGTGAAGTGCGTGAAGGGTTGAAAGACACGCTTGCGCGCTACGGACTGCAACTCGATAGCGTGTCCTTGACCGGTCTCGATCAAACACCATTTTCATCTTTGGACGAGAACAATGCATTTAACGCGGTAGGAATGCGCAAACTGGCAGAGGTCATTGCAAAATCCAAAAAGGAGCGTGCAGAGATTGATGCAGACAGCGAGGTGTCGGTGCGTCGCGCGTCTATGCAAGCCTCGCGTCAACGTCTTGAGATTGATCTAGAAGAACGCCGTGCAGAGATCGCGCAGCAACAAGAGATCGAAACACTCGCCGCCGCTCAGATCGCAGAAGTTGCGAAACGTAAAGCCGAGAGCGAGCGCTCGGCGACAGAAGCCAAGATTGACATGGAACGCTCAATCCAAGCGGCTGAAGTAGAGCGGGAGCAAGCGCTCTCTATTGCCGAGCAAGATCGCGAGATTGCAATTTCCGCGAAGTCTCAGGAAGAAAGTCGCGCGCAAGCAGAGGCGGACACAGCCCGTGCAGAAGCTGTAAAAGCGTCCGAGGCACTCGCGACTGTGCGGGCCATGGCCGAAGCGGAACGTCGCGCGAAACTTGCCGATATCTCTGTTAAATCAGACGCAAATACTGCCGCTGCGCGCGCGGCAATCATGGCAGACAGTGATAAAGCGACAGCCAAAGACAAGGCCGCTGCACGACGCGAAGAAGCAGAAGCTGAAAAAGTAGTTAAGCTGGCTCAAGCAGATGCAAACCGCGCACATATTGAGGCTGAGAACTCACGCTCTGATACTCTGGTCGCAATGGAGCTTGAGAAAGCGCGCCTTGAAGCGATGCCGAAAATCATCAGTGAAATGGTCAAGCCGGCAGAAAAGATCAATTCGATAAACGTCAATCATGTGACAGGGCTTGGTGGGTCAGGCGGCAGCGGTGGCGAAACTGGGCCAAAATCACCGGTGACAACCGCGATGGACTCCATCATGGATATGGCGGTACAATATCCTCTGCTGCAAAAGATTGGCGATCAAATGGGCGTCTCGTTTGACGAGACACTTGGTAAGAAAAAGCCAGACTGACGTGGTTGTGGTTTTTTCGATCCGTTTCGACGCTCTGTAAGAAAAGTCGGCCTCAACATTGTCGGCTATTGAAGGTGCATCAGACGAATGCGAATTCACATCGGATGGCTGATGCACCCTGAATCTATGCGCTCAATAATTGACGCCACTCAGCGAGAGCAGCGTTGCGGTTCAGGTTGAAATTGAGACGTGAGTGAAGGTGGAGTTTCTATGGCTCAGAGCCAACATTACCCCTGACCGCTGGCTCAAAGATTTCGCGGAGGCGCCCTTCAAATAGGCGTTGCGCCCTCTCATACTCAAGGAAAATGCCATGCGATTACTCGGAGAGAATGGATAAAAAGCACCATGAAACAAGCGCCCGAAGATACCGAAATTACTTTGGCTCAATTGGATGATAACCCATTTCCAATATACAAGCGTCTGCGGCGCGAGGCGCCCGTTGTGCAGGTCAAAAACGCCGGACGCACGTTTATAACAAAAGCCGTAGACACCAGATATGTGAAAGACAACCCAGAAATTTTCAGCTCAAACGATCCGAATACACCAATGAGGCGAGCCTTTTGGGCCCATACCTTGATGCGTAAAGATGGCCAAGAGCACCTGCGTGAACGTATGGCTATGGCACCATCTTTCGCACCCAAGGTAATTCGTGATGAATGGGTTCCGGAATATGAAAAAATTGCCAAAGAATATGTGGCCCGCCTGCCACGCGGCGAGGTGGTTGATTTGTTTTCTGCGCTCTCCGGCCCCTACGCCGCCCGCGGTCTTGCTATTGTGCTTGGGATCGACGCGGCCACAGACGATCAAATGCAGCGCTGGTCACAGGCCTTGATTGATGGTGCAGGAAATTTCGGCTGGAAGGATGAACCGTTCCAGCGAGCCGATCGCGCCAATGAGGAAATGCATCGGCTTTTCGACAGCCTTCGAGACCGGCATCGCGCCAAACCCAACAACTCCGCATTGTCGGTTATGCTCAACGCAGATGATCCAATTGAGAAAACACAAATTTACGCCAATATGAAAATCGCTATTGGCGGCGGAATTAACGAGCCCCGAGATGCCCTGAATACCGTTTTATTTGGACTGCTCTCCAATCCAGAACAATTGGGAGAGGTGAAGCGCAACGCGGATTGGGACAAAGCTTTCGAAGAAGGCATTAGATGGGTTGCGCCAATTTCTGCCTCATCGCGGTTGGCCGTTGAGGATACCGAAATAAGGGGATGTTTCATCCCAAAAGGAGATGTGGTCATGACCATTCAGGCCAGTGCCAACCGTGATGAGGATCTGTTTGACGATGGTGAGTCCTTTTTCGTTTATCGCAATACGAACCCACATCAATCTTTTGGCAATGGTCCACATTTTTGCCAAGGAACTCACATTGCACGCCGCGCGGTAGCGCAGGTCATGTTGCCCATATTGTTCGATCGCTTTCCAAATATGTCCTTGTCCAAACCAAGCGCCGTTAACTGGCGCGGTTTTGGTTTTCGCGGGCCACTCAACCTACCAGTGCTGTTAAATTAGAATGAAAGGTGTTGTCAGACGAATGAGAACTCGCATCGGATTACTGGCGCAGCCTGAATTTATGCGCTCAATAATTGGCGCCACTCAGCGAGAGCAGCGGCGCGGTTCAGCTTGAAATTGGTGCGTGAATAGAAATGCAGTTGCCGAACAAAATTACCTCCGAATGAAACTACACGGCTAATACTAAAGGCCCGTGGTCCGAGACGCGAGGCCCTATGATTGGGGGGGCTGGTGTGAGCCTGGCACGTTTCATCTGTTTGGATTGGGCGCAGTAACCCCCGAAACAAGATGGCCGACACCTCTTGGGAATGCTTAGCTCAGGAAACAGGCTCTCGCTATGATTGGTGCGGGAGTATTCACAGCAGATTAAGCTTTATAGTTTGCTGTTCCCTCGATCAGAAATTCGACTGACGTCAGGGAATGTTAAAAGCGGCAATGGACGCGGCAATTATTCTGTGATGCAAATAGGTCCTAAAACGCAAAAAACGCCAACTCATTGAGCCAGCGTTATTTTTGTTGGTTGCGGGAGTAGGATTTGAACCTACGACCTTCAGGTTATGAGCCTGACGAGCTACCGGGCTGCTCCATCCCGCGCCAAGTTTCTGCTAGCTAGACCCTCACCACGCAAATCACAAGGGGTAAATCGCAGATTTTTGCCTCTCAATCCAATTTTCCGCAACGAGCCGCACAGGGCCTTTCGATCATATCGCAATCTCATACTCAAACCGTGTGGACCTGAAATTCTGGCCCATCGAGTATATCGCGAATCACAGTGGAGACGCGCGGTGAATTCTTTCGAACCAAGCCGCTGGCTTTCAGCCCGTCTCTCAGATCCGTACCAATTCCAAGACGGCGCCAGAGGCGCGCTTTATATAGGATTTCATTTGTATCAATATGAGTCGACATCATGCGGCTGGAGAGCAGCTCTGTATGCTTCCAGTCACGAACCGAAATAATCTCCGAGACCAACGGCACGGCCAGAGGTTTTGAATAAGACTGAATAAATACATTATGTTCAAACTTCGCCGCTTGCCCTCCACCTTTGAACAGTATTCGATTGCCCAAAAGCGGTTCGCGACCACGAATAATGTGGCGTAAAAAGGTTGCATTTTCACGCGAAACCACGCAACAAAATGCAATCATATAGTGATTTGGCCAAGTCTTCGTGTTGAAATATATCAAGTAATCTCCACGAAACCTTTCCAAAGCGCGCGGTGGCTGGCGGAAAAAAGCATCCCGCGAAAACTCCAATGTCCGCTGTGGAGGACGGTGTTTGAGCAACGCCACATTGCGGTATTTCTGAGAAAATTGGCTATGCGGCATTTCAAAATCCGCCGCTTGCACATTGAAATAATCAAAAATGGCGATCAAATGATGGGTATTAGGATAGGACTTGTTGTTAACATAGCGACCAAATTGCTGACGGTTGATTCCCAATTCGCGCGCAACAAAGGACACAGATTTCCTCAGACAGCAGAGCCACCGCAGATTCTTGCCAAATTCAGTCATAAAATGCGCCTAAATAGAAAATCATGATCAAATACATGCATAAGATGCAGGATTTATATTTTCCAACTCCCACGGCATTGCAATGGTTTTGAGCGTTTTGGCCCAAATTGTACGGCCAAATACTCGGTTGGATCAGCCCCAAAGCAGCGGCAGCGCAGTCCACCCGCAGTCTCGCGAAATGAAATATGAAAGAAAGGTGAATAAATTACCCGCCAATGCAATCTAAACAGGTATTTTTGAGCGCATTCGAATAAATTTGTATACTATCGCGCAATTTCCATGCTCGGATGCTTCCTTTAGCGGTGGGAGTGTAGCACGCAATGAGGCAAAGGTAGGTAAGACGAATTAAACAGGGCCAAGCCCTATGGCACCAGTCTAGCTGACACATGTCCTAGCTGATCTTCACCTCATCACCTGCTGCGGCCCCTTTGGAAGGGGACAAGAACATACAGTTCCCACACCGGGGTGGATGAGGTGCGCTCTGCCTGCCAAACCCTCCACAAACTGGGATAGAACGCGTCTGCGGCCACCCTCACCCTCACCTACGCCCGCCGCAGGCGCGCTCGCTCTGAATGCTCTAATTTTTTATCGACATTTTCAGCCCAATCGCACAACATTGATTCGGTAAAAGCAAAACGGAGCCTTTATGTCAGATCACGGTTATGAAGCAGGGCGGCTGAACTTGCCTTTTGTTGGGATTTCCACTTTTGGCAAACGCCCCTATGTGGCGGATTGGGACGCGATCGACGCTGATGTGGCGATTCTGGGTGCTCCCTTTGATTTTGGCACCCAATGGCGACCTGGTGCGCGCTTTGGCCCGCGTGCGGTCCGCGAAGCCTCAACTCTGTTTTCTTTCGGACATGCCGGTGCCTATGACCACGAAGATGACGCCACATATCTGGCAAGCGATGTGCGGATCGTTGATTTGGGTGATGCCGATATCATCCATACGAAAACCGACGAAAGCCATGCCAACATTGAATTTGGCGTGCGTAAGATTTTGGCCGCAGGCGCGCTGCCAGTTGTGGTGGGCGGCGATCATTCCATCAATATCCCCTGCATCAACGCCTTTTCCGAGCAAGAACCGGTACATGTGATACAGATTGACGCTCATTTAGATTTTGTGGACAGCCGTCATGGGGTCACTGCGGGCCATGGCAATCCCATGCGCCGAGCCATTGAAAAACCATGGGTCAGCGGCATGACGCAACTGGGCATTCGCAACGTCAGCTCCACTGCGAAAGAAGGCTATGATGACGCCCGAGCCCGCGGATCTGATATCCTCTCAGTACGACAAGTCCGCACATTAGGGCTAGAGGCTGTGCTGGAGCGAATCCCCGCCGGAGCGCGCTACTATGTCACTATAGATATCGACGCTTTCTGCCCCTCCATCGCTCCGGGCACCGGCACGCCAAGCCATGGCGGTTTTCTGTATTACGACGTCTTGGAAATCTTGCAGGGCCTGGCCCAGCGCGGACAAGTCGCCGGGATTGATCTGGTTGAAGTGGCACCTGCCTATGACCCAACGGACAGCACGCAAATTCTTGCGGCGCAATTGCTCTTAAACTTCATCGGCTTTATTTTTCACCAAAGGCGATGAGCGGCTCTTAACGATCGCCGCCAAGCTCTTGCCAAATCTCTGCGACCCAAGCTTTAATCTGCAAAGCCTCTTCCCAGCGATTGGACATCTCGCGCCCCTGGGCATCGGTCATCGCATATTCCGGCGGCCCAAGCTCGCATAGGAAGATACACTCCCCCTCGGAGCGCCGGCGCCAATCTTGCAGCCCTTCGCGCCACCACCCTTTAAAGAGCTCAACCCATTTTTGATGCTGCGGAAAGTCCAATTGCAATTGAATCTGCTGCCGACTGGCCACCCGGCCTTGAAAACTATCCGAGCGCTGCAAAATTCGGCTAATCAACCCCATGTCACGCTCCGACAGGGGAAACCAAAATTCGCGGTCGACCACATAATGACTCAAGTCAGCGCATATGCGCATCTCAGGGATCGCATCAAGCAGGCAAAGCGTGGAATATAGATCATTCGTGATGCAATTGCGATGAGTCTCAAATTGCACCGGAACGCCAATCTCATCGGCCATATCCATCCATTGCCGGATCACGGGAATCATCCCATCAACACTCAGTGGCGTCACCTGACCAATCACATCCACAAAAGGGCTGCCGAAATCCTTCGCCATGACCAGCGTCTCGCGCAGGCTTTCAACGGTCTTGGGAAATGCAACAATCAAAGGTGTGAGACCATGACGCTCCATATGCGGGCGCACCTCATGGGCTTGCGCCACATCACCAGCACCTAGGTCAATTGCCATCCCATCATAACCTGCCCGCGCTACCATTTCGCACAGCTGCGCGTAGGGCAGTTTTATCCCTGTTTGATCGTGCGGCTGCATGGCCCAAAGGCTGGTGAAGGTCTTAAGCGTCTGTGTCATCTGGCAAGCCTGCAATGAGTTCTTCTATGAGGCAAGTCATTTTCACGCGGCCTGCGGCGGTCCGGCCCAAACTGACACATTGATGCCAAAAAACTCACAGTCACGCCCGAAAAACGGCGCAACGGCAAAGAGAATCGCGCTAGGATGCTGAAATGATGTTTTCGTTGCCTGATCCAGATGTGCTCTATGATGCACTTGTCGCCCGGAGTGATGCCTATGAGGGGCGTGCCTATGTCGGCGTAACCTCAACGGGCATCTTTTGCCGTCTCAACTGCCCGGCCCCCAATCCCAAACCGGAAAACTGCACGTTTTTTGACAACCCCGGCGATTGTATCGCTGCGGGATTTCGCCCCTGCAAACGCTGCAACCCGCTGGCGCCTGTGGCACGGCTGGATCCGCTTGTAGATCAGATGCTAAAAGCCTTTGATGCAGACCCGATGCGCCACTGGAGCGAGACTGGCGTCGCCGAGATGGGGTTTGACCCGTCAACCGTAAGGCGCGCCTTCAAACGACATTTTGGCATGACGTTTCTGGAAATGGCCCGCCACCGCCGATTGCGCCATTCCGCCGAGGTTCTGGCCAAGGGCGATAGGGTCATCGAGGCCCAACTGAGCGCAGGATTTGACTCGCCCAGCGCATTTCGCGCCGCTTTCGCAAAATTTTTGGGACGCGCCCCAGGAGAGTTTTCCGAAAATGCCCAATTGCGGGCCAGTTGGTTCGATACCCCCATTGGCGCAATGGTGACCATCTGTGACGCCACCCATGTGCATTTGCTGGAGTTTCCCGAGCGGAAAGGTCTGGCCCGTGAGGTGCAGCGCCTCTTTCAATTTTCCAAGGGGCAATTGGGTTTTGGTCGCTTTGCCTTAACCGATCAGCTGCAAGAGCAATTGACCGAATTTTTCGAGGGGCGGCGACCGAAATTCGATCTGCCTTTGGCCCTACATGGCACCGATTTTTCCAAGACTGTCTGGCGCGCTTTGCAAGAGATCCCGGCCGGTCACACCCGATCCTATGCGCAATTGGCGCAGGCTATCGCCCGCCCCACTGCCATGCGTGCTGTCGCGCGCGCCAATGGGGCCAATCAAATCGCCATTGTATTGCCCTGCCACCGCGTCATTGGCGCTGATGGCACTTTGACAGGCTATGCCGGCGGGCTGTGGCGCAAGCAAAAATTAATAGAGCTGGAGCGCGCCTATGCGGATGCCGACTTAAGCCTCAACCCGCAACGGGCGTCCCGCTGACCGGGGAACAATCCAAACTTCATCCATGGGCCATTGGCTTTCATCTTTTTGCGCAAACCGCTTAATGACTTCGATCTGAAATTCGATCCAGCCCATCCGATGCACAGGCCCTGCCTGCGCTTCAATCTTCGCATTCAGCTGCCGCAACTTCCAAAACGGCACTGAGGGAAACACATGATGCGCCGTATGATAGGGCATCTGCCAGCACAGCCAGCGCATCAGCGCATTGGTCCGCGTTGACCGTGTGTTTTTTAAGATATCATTCTCATGGCTGAGACCCAAATGCTCAATGGTATTTTGCAACTGGTGTACAGGTTTCGTCAACAGCATCGGCAATAGCCAAAAACTCAGCGCCGCCCATGAATTCATAGCAATTGAGACCAGAAAGATCGCTGCATAGAGCGCCAGATGAACCCGGCTCTCAAAAATGATCTTGGCCTCTTCCTCGGTGCGGATAAATGGCTCTATAATGACCCCCCGCGCCCGGCGGATCACCCCAAAGATGCGATTGCGCCAATAAGTGACCCCTGACAGCCACAATAAATAGGTCGTAAGCGTATAGGGCGCGCGGACCAACTCGCCATCTTTTTCCCAATCTTGCGTATGAGTATGATGTGCGAAATGCATAACTTGATCGTAATCTCGTGGAAAGATCATCACAAAGCCAATCAACCGGCCAAAGAGCACATTTAACCCCCGGGTGGCAAAAACGGTGGCGTGGCTCAGCTCATGCTGCGCAGC
Source organism: uncultured Planktomarina sp. (assembly GCA_943788425.1). Taxonomy (GTDB): domain Bacteria; phylum Pseudomonadota; class Alphaproteobacteria; order Rhodobacterales; family Rhodobacteraceae; genus Planktomarina. The sequence goes on along the minus strand of CALSQF010000006.1, from coordinate 529,626 downwards.
ATAGAGAAAATTGAGCAAAACACCCAAGACACATCCGGTCAGCCAGACCCAGGCCGTTCCCAGAGCCAAACTGTGCAGGTAACCGGCCAAGACAATTGCGCCCAAATGACTGGCCATTTGTACGGCCCCCCAAAGGTTCGAGCGTGTATTGAGCGCCTTAAGTTCGGCAGGCGTGACCAGCTTTCGGCGTGAAAATGACGCGTCCATATTAACCTCATCCATCAGTTCCAAGGCAGCCTAGTCAGCGCTCTGAAGCCTGTCCAGCCCCTTGCTGCAACGCCGCTCTGCCCCGTCTCGTCCTTAAGATGCGCGCTCCCAAGACCAGGTAAAGGCACCCAGCACCTGGTTCACAGCCTCATCTTCCGCGGTGCCATGTACTTGCGCCACCAGCCCCCGTTGCTTGTCCTCAATCACCGCGTGCACCTCTGCCAGCACACCCGCCTCCGCCAGTGCCGCATTATAAATGCGAATGATCGCAGATTTGCGCAGCGCAGGTTTGAAAACCTTTCCAACGGCGGTTTTGGGCAATTCAGGCAAAATCTCGATATATTTTGGTTGTGCAGCCCGCTCTGCCACACGTTCATTGGCAAAAGTCACGAGCTCCTCTGGGCTGACCTCGACGCCGGCGACCAGCTCCACATAGGCACAGGGAATTTCCCCTGAATGCGCATCGGGCTGGCCAATCGCGCCGACGAATCCAACAGCCTCGTGGCCCGCGAGAGCTTCCTCAATAAGAGCCGGGTCAATATTGTGCCCGCCGCGAATAATCAGATCTTTGGCGCGGCCAGTGATCCACAGATAGCCATCCGCATCCATCCGTCCCAGATCCCCCGTGCGCAAATAGCGCTCGTCATGATACAGACTGTCATTCTTGGCCGCCTCGGTATAGGTGTGGCCGGCAAATACTCCGGGATTATCAATACAGATTTCTCCAATCTCATCGACATCGCACTCCACAAGCCCCTCTGGCCCGTCCCGCAGAATTTTAACAGTCGTATGGGGCAAGGGCAGACCAACGGATCCCACTTTTTTAAGACCTTTATCGGGGTTGCAAGAGACCAAACACGTCGCCTCGGTCAAACCATATCCCTCGACAACCTCAACCCCTGTTGCGGCTTCAAAGCGCTTGAACAATTCAACGGGCAAAGGCGAGGAGCCAGAAAACGCCGTTCGAAGCGATGAGATATCAGCATTCACAGGCCGCTGCATCAGAGCTGAAAGCGCGGTCGGGACGGTGATCATAAACGTCACATTCCACCGCTCTATGAGTTTCCAAAAATTATCAAACACCCCCTCGCCCCGATAGCCTTGTGGGGTGGGAAAGACCACATGGGCGCCGGAGCTGATCATAGCCATCAAGATGACATGACAGGCAAAAACGTGAAACAGTGGCAAAGGGCAAATGATTGTATCTTGGGCCTCAAATAACATCCGATCCCCAAGCCAGCCGTTATAAACAATGCCAGAATATTTATGCTGCGCAACTTTCGGCATGCCCGTTGTTCCGCCGGTATGGAAATAGGCCGCAACGCGGTCTTCCGTTGCATCTTGAAAATCAAGTATCCGATTTTGCTTGGCCAGCTCAGCATTGAAATCCATAACCTGCGCGGCGTGGCTGACGGTGACTTTCGGACGAATAAGCGGCACGATCCAAGATTTTGGCGGTGTCAGGTAGCGGTTGAGATCCACTTCCAACACAGTCTGCACATTCGGTGCCTGAGCCACCGCATCGGCTGCCAGCTGTGGCAAGTCCGTTTTTGGGAAACCGCGCAGGGTGACCAAGACTTTCGCATTCGTCTCGCGCAGGATCGCGGCAATTTGGTCAGGTTCCAGCAAAGGGTTAATTGGATTGGCAATCCCCGCAATGCTTCCCCCCACGAGGGTCAAAGCCGCCTCGCTGCAAATCGGCAAAAGATAAGCCACGACATCATTTTCCCCAACACCCAAGCGGCGGAATAGATTGGCGGCCTGAACTGACTTATCACGGAACTCTTGCCAACTCAGGGTTTCGGCCTTGTCCGTCGGACCAGAGGTGATCTGAAAACTAACGCCAGGGCGCGCACCATGACGCTCAGCCACCCGGTCGATGAACTCATACATCGTTTTAGGAACATCACGCTCTGCCCAGGGCATTTCGTTTTCAACTGCGTCCCGATCAGCTTTAGTTGCAAATCCCATAAGCATCTCCCAAAACTCACACGCGCCAATCCGCGTTTCTATGAGACAAGATGCGAAATATTCATAAATTGCGCAAGGAATTTGCGCAGATCACCACAGATAACTGCTATACGCCTTCGGTTTCAGAAAACTGGAGTTTGGCCAAGCGCGCATAGAGCCCGCCTTCTGCGACCAAACTGGCATGCGTGCCCTGCGCCACAATTTGGCCCTGATCCATCACCAAAATACGATCTGCGTTTTTAACCGTCGCCAAGCGATGCGCCACCACCAAGGTGGTGCGATCTTTTGACAGCTCTTCAAATGCTTTTTGTACGAGCGCTTCGCTCTCACCATCCAGGGCTGAGGTCGCCTCATCCAACAGCAGCACCGGGGCATCGCGCAAGATTGCACGGGCAATCGCAATCCGTTGCTTTTGCCCGCCCGACAGCATCACACCACGCTCGCCGACATAGCTGTCATAGCCATCCGGCAGAGCGCTGATAAAATCATGTGCCGCCGCCGCCTGAGCTGCCGCAATCACCTCATCGCGGCTGGCACTCGGGCGACCAAATAAAATATTATCATAGGCAGAACTGGCAAAAATAACCGGATCTTGCGGAACAAGCGCCATGAATTGGCGAAAGTCACTGCGCCGCATCTCAGATAAAGGCACACCACCCAGGGTAATGCGGCCGGCCTGCGGGTCAAAAAATCGCTGCACCAGTTGAATAATCGTAGACTTGCCAGCCCCAGAAGGTCCGACCAAAGCCACCGTCTCACCGGGATTGATGGTGAAATTCACCACATTCAGCGCCGGCGAATCTGGTCGGCTTGGAAAAGCAAACTGAACATCTTCAAAGACGATAGCCCCAGTTTTCGCGGGTGTCGGCTCTATTGGATCGGCAATCGAATCCTCAGCCTTCAGTAACTCAACCAAGCGTTCAGTTGCACCAGCCGCCCGCTGCAGCTCGGACCAAAGCTCTGACAAAGCCGCGGTAGAGCTGGCAACAATTGCGGCGTAGATGACAAATTGCACCAATTGTCCCGCAGTTGTGGCGCCGCTGCGCACATCAATGGCACCAATCCACAACACCCCCATCACACCGCTAAATGCCACAAAGATGATGATCATCGTAATCAGCGCACGCACTTTGATCCTTGCACGGGCGCTGCCATAGGCTTTTTCGGTGACATCTGAAAACTCTGCTGAACTGCGCGCCTCATGGGTAAAGGCTTGTACGGTTTGCGCCGACAAAAGCGATTCCGACGCCTTCCCGGAAGAGGCCGCGATCCAGTCTTGGTTTTGTCGCGACAAGCCGCGCAATTTACGTCCCAATGCCAATATTGGACCCAAGATTAAAGGCACGATCAAAAGAACCAAACCGGTCAGCTTTGGCGAGGTCCAGAGCATCATGATCAACCCACCAGACATCATCAGCATATTCCGCAGCATCCAGCTGGCAGAAGACCCAATGACCGATAAGATCAATGTCGTGTCGGTTGTGATGCGGCTGAGAACTTCACCCGTCATCAATTTCTCGAAATACGCCGGCGACATGCCAATCATGCGGACAAAGATGGCCTTGCGCAAATCAGCAACCACGCGCTCGCCAAGACGTGTGACCACATAATAGCGTAGGCCCGTGCCCAGAGCGAAGACCGCAGCCACCGCAATCGCGCCCAAAAAATATTGATTGAGCAAAGATACATCCCCAGCGGAAAATCCGTCAATCACCCTGCGGGCCGCAACCGGCAGGATCAACGAGACGCTGGCCGTTATGGTGAGGGCCGCCAATGCCAATACGACCCAAACTTTGTAAGGGGAAAAATAAGGGAGCAGAGCTTTTAATACGCCAACTTGTTTTGAGGCTGCGCGCTCGTCGCTCACCTCTGCCGCTGAATTTGGTGTCTGTGCCATACCCGCCCCTTGAGTTCGTGCAGACGATGTAACCGGGTGCAGTGCAACCAACAAGAGGGCGCGTTCAATAAAATTGGAGTATCGCATATGCCGCGGCGACCAACAGGCCAAGAGTCTCACCAACCGGCCGGCGACCACAATTTTTTAGGATCCATCACCCCAAAAACCTGCTTCCGCGCGATAGAAACGCGTCAAAGTTTAAACCAATCATTAACAGGTTTAAATCAAAGTATAAACGATCTCTAAATTGTAAATTAATATCAAAAAAAGCACAATTTTCATACTTTTGAAGGACAATTTTAGCCAGTTGTCCAGTTGAGAAATACAGCGGGCGGATTTACCATTTGTTCGTATTTGTGAGCTTACTTGTGCAGCGAAGTCTCGCAACTTCTTCCCAAGACTTCAATTAAAGCAAACATTAATTAAGTACACCACAATGACATATGCAATGAAACTCGCCGCACCATTTCTCTTGGCAACATTGGCATCGGCTCAGGTCGCTCAGGCTGGCAGTGCAACTGGAATAATGAATGTCTCTGTTAACGTTCATAGTTCTTGCACCGTTTCTGCTGTTGCTCTGAATTTTGGCTCCATTACACCAGGTTCAGCAACAGATGCACAAGGCAGCATCGGCGCCGCCTGCACAACCGGCACAACCTATAAAATCACCATTGATGGGCGGCAGCTCTTTGGTTGATACCAACCGGCGTTTGGCTGAAGCCGAGAGCAAAAACTATCTGGAGTATATCATCGCCTTTGATGAATCTCGGGCAGTCGATAGCTACATTCCAGCAAATGACGCCTTGGTCAGCAACGCTATCGCTGAAAGCAGCGAGACCGTGAATTATTCGCTCTATGGCCGCGTTTTGGCAGACGAAAACAGTGTAGGGGTCGTTGGCACTTACTCCGATACACTGGGCATTACCGTCACATACTAATACAAACGATTAGATGAAATCCCTTGAATTGGGCCCTGAAGATTCCGTTCACAGGGCTCACTTCATTCCACCGATACTGGTCGATAGCCCCTCTTTTAATTTTGTTTTTCATGTATAATTTCAATAATTTACCTGCGTTTTAAGCAATGATTTAACACTCCCTAAGTATAGCGATACCTACCATTTATCGAACCCAATAGGGTCACACTTTCAGGAGACTTCCTATGACTGGCATTTTGCGCATACTTTACACCGCTTTCACCATTGTTTTTCTGGCAACCAGGCTTCAGGCCAATTCTACAATTGTCCCCGTTATTGTCGACGTGGAAGCCTCTGGCCGCGGAGTTGTGGAAATCACAAAACTGCGAACTCAACCCACACTTTATAACATCGAAGTGTTGAAATGGGCCATGGTCAATGGAACCTATGAATATAAGACAAAAGATTATTCATCGTCAGCCCACCAAGCTTCAAACTCCATCCCGGAAAATCCAAGAAAGTACGTCTGGGCTTTCGCGGAAAGCGTGGCACCCCATCAGAACAAACCTTCCGTCTTATCGTCGCAGAAGTTCCCTCAGAGGTGAAGAAAGCCGAGGAGGGCACATCAACACTTGATGTGATTCTGCGCCATGTCCTGCCGGTTTATGTCGCCCCGCAAAGCCCCGGTGGGCCGAAATTGAGCTGGACCATCACGAGCCAAGGCGACACCGCCACCCTGCGGGCCACCAACTCAGGCAACCAGCGGGTGACCATGGTAAGCGTCGGATTGCATCCGAATTCCAACCAGGACAACACGCCCGTATATGCCAACAACAGCATAGCACATACTTTAGTGGGATCCTGGCGGGAATGGCAAGTAAAACTGCCGGAAGGTATGCCGCCAGGCAAGGCGGTCTACAAACTGACTGGGTTGAACCAAATCTATCAGCTGGCCAATCATGAATAGGGTAACGTGGGCGGCATTTAAACATATGTGTGCTTAATCTCTATCTCTTGTAGGGTTTGGCTTGTACCCTTGGTGCAGGCCAGCGCCACCAAAACGCGCAGGTGCATCTGCGCGTTAAGCCTAGCCCGCTGTGCCCCATCGCAGAATATCAGGCGGTCAATGGCGCAGGCCTAGAGTTCGCAGCTGATGCCGCGGATCCGCAGGCGGTGGCACCGCTGTCTTTGACACCACAAGAAAAGGTCAGGCTTGACCTCACCTTTCATGCACAGTTGAGACTGGGGCCACAAACGCCAGCCAGTGCTGTTGAATTTCTATGCGATTTTGATGTGACCCTTGAGTCCAAACCTTAGATCCATACCACGAAAGAACATGGAACCCACTATATGTTTGTATTCATGACGGAAAAAATGTGTGATTTTGGAGCGGGTAGCGGGAATCGAACCCGCACCTTAAGCTTGGAAGGCTCTTATGATACCATTTCACCATACCCGCACCGTGTCAGAGAGGTATGCCAGCGCAATTTCAACGTCAAGTCCGGAAGTGCAGAATATCCACACTTTGGCACAGCCAACAGAGTATGGCCTGTGTTAAGCAGGTTCCGCCTTCCGACCTATTCGCTGGCGATAGAGTGTAAAAGCGCCCGTACCAACAATAATCGCAGCCCCCATTAAAGCCAAAGGATCTGGCAATTCACCAAAAAATACGTAGCCCAATATTAATGCCGCAATGAGGCCAATATAGCGAAACTGTGCGGTGAAGCTGACATCCCCTGTGCGAATGGCGTAAACACTGACCAGATATCCCAAAAAGATTGCAAATGAAGAGCCGCATAGGGCCGCCCAAGATGTCAGAGAAATCGCCACCCAGGGCTCAAACCTCGCTGCTACAGCCGCCGCACAGAACACACCAACGGCGGCAAAGAGCGACATTTCCTGTGAGGAAAGCTTGGCCCCTAAACTGCGGGCCGTCAGATCACGGATGGTGACACAGATCACAGCCGCCAAACAAAATAATGAGTAAATATTGAATCCATCACTTCCAGGTTTCACAATGAGCAACATCCCAACAAAGCCGATGAAAATCGCCACCAATCGGCGCCAACCCATAGGTTCACCGAGGAACGTGAAAGCAGCCAACGGGATGGTGAGCGGCAAGATCTGCAAGATGGCCGTCATATTTGCCAATTCCATATTGAACAGAGCAGTAACAATAAAAAATGCGGCGCCAATTTCGGCCAAGACGCGCAGCAATAGGATCATCTGATCGCGGCGCCGAAGATCCTGCACCCGCCAACCGGAGCGCATCACCAAAAGTGCCAGAAGGACCACCACCATCCCGCCGCGCACCGCAAGCGTTTGGAATATTGGCAGCACCCCGCCCAAAGATTTGATCACCGCGTCATTCACAGCAAAACAAATCATAGAACAAACCATAAAGAGCGCTCCACGGATATTGTCGGTCATCAATCTGCCTTCGCTTTGAAAATGGATGTCGCCTTAGACCTACCGGGCTTTATTTCGACAAAAAGTGCAACTGCAAAAGAAAAGGGCCGCTCAGAAGAACGGCCCTAAATCACAAAGTGTAACTATCTTACTCGTCGTTATTCTCAACCGTATCGACCGATAGGCTTTCAAACATTTCATCAGGCGTATCGGCAACGGCGGCCGGTGCGGCTAAGGCAATAGCCTCTTCCGCTTCCGCACGCCGCGCTTCGATCACAACATTGTCGCGATCCGTAGCCACACGACGCATTTTCTGCGTCGCACCACCGGTGCCCGCTGGGATCAAGCGCCCAACGATGACATTCTCTTTAAGACCAATAAGCTTGTCACGTTTGCCTTGCACGGAAGCCTCTGTCAGAACCCGCGTGGTTTCTTGGAATGAAGCCGCAGAGATGAAAGAGCGTGTTTGCAAAGAGGCTTTGGTAATCCCCAGCAAAATCGGCTCACCCTGCGCAGGGCGGGTGCCTTTTGAAAGGGCTTTTTCATTGGCCGCATCAAATTCAGCTTTGTCGACATGCTCGCCCTTGAGCAAGGTTGTCTCTCCGCTGTCGGTGATTTCCCATTTTTGCAACATTTGCCGCACGATCACTTCAATGTGCTTATCGTTGATCTTCACCCCTTGCAGGCGATATACGTCCTGAACCTCGTCGATCATATAATCGGCCAAGGCTTCAACACCCATTACCGCAAGAATATCATGCGGCGCAGGGTTACCATCCATGATGTAATCACCCTTCTTGATGAAATCACCTTCTTGGACGGGGATGTGCTTGCCTTTTGGCACCATGTACTCGACTTGTGCCAAAGTCTCGTCAGCCGGTTCAATCGCAATGCGACGCTTGTTTTTATAGTCTTTGCCAAAGCGCACATAGCCATCAATTTCTGCAATGATCGCGTGATCTTTGGGGCGACGTGCCTCAAACAATTCCGCAACCCGTGGCAGACCACCGGTGATGTCTTTGGAACGGCCACCCTCGCGCGGGATGCGCGCAAGAATATCGCCCGCTTTGATTTCCTGACCATCTTCAACAGATAGAATCGCATCCACGGACATGGCATAGGCAATTGGATTGCCATCTTCACGGATCAGCATTTCACCCTTTTTATCGGTGACGATGATTTTGGGCGCCAATTCGCTGCCTTTCAAGGCTGCGCGCCAATCGGTCACGATTTTTTGGGTCATGCCTGTGGCGTCATCGGTTTCGTCGCGAACTGCGATGCCAGATACCAGATCTACATATTTCACCACACCTGATTTCTCAGCAATGATCGGCAATGTGAACGGATCCCATTCAAACAGCTTGTCGCCACGCTCAATTGTTTGGCCATCTTTAACCAACATTTTCGAGCCATAGGCCACCGTGTAGCTGGCAATCACTGCGCCACCCACGTCAAGAATACTGGCGACCATGTTCCGAGTCATGGAGAGCTGCTCGCCGTTTGAGTTTTCCAGCAAGACTGCATTCTCGAAATGCACTTTACCAGATTGGCTACTTTCTTGGCTCGATTGCTGGCCACCACCTTGGGCAACACCACCAATGTGGAATGTCCGCATGGTGAGCTGTGTACCCGGTTCGCCAATTGATTGCGCCGCGATGATGCCAACCGCTTCACCTTGGTTCACCAATGTACCGCGGGCCAAATCACGACCATAGCAGGCCGCACAGATGCCATCTTCCGTTTCACAGGTCAAAGGAGACCGGATCAACATGAAAATCACACCATTCTCTTCGATAAAGTCCGCTTTGCGCTCGTCGATGATCTCGCCTTTGGCACATAAGACCTCATCAGTGCCGGGTTTGACCACATCTTCAGCCGCAACGCGGCCCAGAATTCGCTCTGACAAAGAGGAGATAACTTCGCCATCATTGATCGCGGCGCGAGCTGTGATGGAACGATCAGTGCCGCAGTCGTGCTGGCGCACGATGCAGTCCTGCGCAACATCCACAAGACGACGTGTAAGGTAACCAGAATTGGCCGTTTTCAGAGCCGTATCTGACAGACCCTTCCGCGCACCGTGGGTTGAATTGAAATACTCAAGAACGGTCAGACCTTCTTTAAAGTTCGAAATAATAGGTGTCTCGATGATATCGCCGTTTGGTTTGGCCATGAGACCACGCATGCCGCCCAACTGTTTCATCTGAGTGACCGAGCCACGCGCTTTGGAATGGGCCATCATGTAAACCGAATTCGGTTCCATTTCAGCGCCGTTCTCATCATATTTCACCGAGGCAATCGCATCCATCATGGAATCAGTCACTTGGTCATTACAATTTGACCAGGCATCAATCACCTTGTTGTATTTCTCACCCTGGGTGATCAAACCATCCATATATTGCTGTTCGAACTCTTTCACTTGAGCGCGCACACCATCAACGATGGTCCATTTTGTATCTGGGATCAGCATATCATCTTTGCCGAATGAAATACCGGCACGGAAGGCTTCACGGAAACCCAAAGTCATCACATGATCACAAAAAATCACAGATTCCTTCTGACCACAGTAGCGATAGACCGTGTCGATGACCTGTTGAACTTCGCCTTTTTTCAAGAGGCGGTTCACCAAACTGAAAGGCGCCTTAACATTCTGCGGGAGCAAAGCGCCCAAACGTACGCGGCCCGGTGTGGTTTCGAACCGCACCAAAACCTCATTTCCTTCATCATCAATCTGCGGAATTCGGGCTTGAATTTTCGCATGAAGATGCACAACACCCGCATCAAGCGCGTGCTGAACTTCATCTACGGAGCCAAAAATCATGCCTTCGCCCTTCATGCCTTCGCGCATGAGAGAGGTATAATAAAGGCCTAAGATCATATCCTGTGATGGTACGATGATCGGTGCGCCGTTGGCTGGGGATAAGACGTTGTTGGTGGACATCATCAAAACCCGCGCTTCCAACTGCGCTTCCAAACTCAATGGAACGTGAACCGCCATTTGGTCGCCATCAAAGTCAGCGTTAAACGCAGAACAGACCAGCGGGTGAAGCTGAATAGCCTTACCTTCGATCAAAACCGGCTCAAAAGCTTGGATGCCCAAACGGTGCAGTGTTGGCGCACGGTTGAGCATGACGGGATGTTCACGGATCACCTCATCGAGGATATCCCATACTTCCGGCCGCTCTTTTTCAACCAATTTCTTAGCTTGCTTTACAGTGGAAGACAGGCCCTTGGCCTCCAAGCGACTGTAAATGAAAGGCTTAAAGAGCTCTAACGCCATCTTTTTCGGCAAGCCACATTGGTGCAGCTTGAGCTCAGGACCGGTCACAATTACCGAACGACCGGAGAAGTCAACGCGTTTACCCAAAAGGTTTTGACGGAAACGACCCTGTTTGCCTTTGAGCATGTCAGACAAGGATTTCAACGGGCGTTTGTTTTGTCCGGTGATCACCCGGCCGCGACGGCCATTGTCGAACAAGGCATCCACAGATTCTTGCAGCATGCGCTTTTCGTTGCGCACAATGATATCAGGAGCGCGCAGTTCGATGAGGCGCTTTAGACGGTTGTTCCGGTTGATGACACGACGATAGAGATCGTTCAAATCCGACGTTGCAAAACGGCCTCCATCCAAAGGCACCAAGGGGCGCAATTCTGGTGGGATCACTGGAATCACAGTCAAGATCATCCACTCTGGCCGGTTGCCAGATTCAATGAAGCTCTCAACGATTTTCAGACGCTTGATGATTTTCTTTGGCTTCAATTCGCCAGTGGCTTCCGAAAGATCAAATCGCAGTTGCTCGGCCTCTGCTTCCAGATCAATCAAGGACAACATTTCACGAATGGCTTCCGCACCAATACTGGCAGTGAAGGCATCCATGCCATAGATATCCTGCGCGTCGAGGAACTCTTCTTCGTTCATCAACTGGCCATAAGTGAGGTCCGTGAGCCCCGGTTCAATGACCACATAGTTTTCGAAATACAAGATCCGCTCAAGATCGCGCAATGTCATATCCAGCATCAAACCGATGCGTGACGGCAGAGATTTCAAGAACCAAATATGCGCAACAGGGCTGGCCAGCTCGATATGGCCCATCCGCTCACGGCGGACTTTCTGCAAGGTCACTTCGACGCCACATTTCTCGCAGACAACGCCGCGATATTTCATGCGCTTATATTTGCCACAAAGACATTCGTAATCTTTGATAGGGCCAAAGATACGCGCGCAGAACAGGCCATCCCGCTCGGGCTTGAACGTGCGGTAGTTGATGGTTTCTGGCTTCTTAATTTCGCCAAAAGACCATGACAAGATTCGTTCCGGACTGGCCAAGGAGACTTTGATTTCATCAAAGGCTTTGGGCGGCGCAATCGGGTTAAACGGGTTGGTTGATAGTTCCTGGTTCATCTTAAATTCCTTTTAATCAGAGGGAGGGACGGTGGGCGTAAAATGCGCTGACACGCAGTCTACTCCTCCACCTCCGCATCCAGGAGTTCCATATTCAGGCCAAGGCCACGGACTTCTTTGACAAGAACGTTGAACGATTCTGGAATCCCAGCTTCGAAATTGTCCTCACCCTTTACGATGCTTTCATAGACTTTCGTCCGGCCCGCAACGTCATCCGATTTTACCGTCAGCATTTCTTGCAAGGTGTAAGCCGCGCCATAAGCTTCCAGCGCCCAAACTTCCATTTCCCCGAAACGTTGACCACCAAATTGCGCTTTACCACCCAATGGCTGCTGTGTGACCAGCGAGTATGGGCCGGTAGACCGTGCGTGGATTTTATCATCCACAAGGTGGTGCAATTTCAGAAGATACTTGATGCCAACCGTCACAGGGCGGGCAAATTGCTCGCCTGTCCGACCATCAAACAAGACCGACTGTCCACTTTCGTTAAAGCCCGCCCGTCGCAAGGCATCGTTCACGTCTGCTTCTTTCGCACCGTCAAACACAGGCGTTGCGATTGGAACACCGTTCACAACATTGCCAGCCGATTCCAGCAATGAAGCCTCATCCATGCCTTCAATACCTTCCGCATAGACATCGTCGCCATAAGCAATCCGCATAGCGTCATGCACAGGGGTCAGATCACCAGACCGGCGGTACTCACCCAAGGCCTCATCAACCTGAATGCCCAAGCCACGCGCGGCCCAACCCATATGGGTTTCAAGAATCTGTCCCACGTTCATCCGTGACGGCACGCCGAGCGGGTTCAGAACGAAGTCCACAGGTGTCCCGTCACCTAAGAAGGGCATGTCTTCCATTGGGACAACTTTGGAGATTACACCTTTGTTGCCGTGACGGCCGGCCATTTTATCGCCCGGTTGCAGCTTGCGCTTCACCGCTACGAATATTTTGACCATTTTCATCACACCTGGCGGAAGATCATCACCGCGGCGAACCTTTTCGACCTTATCTTCAAAACGGACATCCAAGGTGCGTTTTTGCGCTTCATATTGTTCGTTCAGCGCTTCAACGACCTGGGCATCCCCCTCTTCTTTCATGGCGAACTGCCACCAATGGCTTCGCGGTGTCTCATCCAGCAACTCAGCGCTCACAAGACCACCCTTTGTGCCTTTTGGACCTTTCACAGCTTCACGGCCTTCGATCATGGAACGCAGACGCGCGTAGATGTTGCGATCCAAGATGGTAAGCTCATCGTCACGGTCGCGGGCCAAACGCTCCACTTCTTCGCGTTCGATTTGCAAAGCACGCTCGTCTTTTTCAACGCCGTGGCGGTTGAAGACACGCACTTCCACGATTGTACCATAATCACCCGGTGGCAGACGCAAAGATGTGTCGCGCACATCTGAGGCCTTCTCGCCAAAGATCGCCCGCAAGAGTTTTTCTTCGGGTGTCATAGGGCTTTCGCCTTTTGGTGTGATTTTGCCAACCAAAATATCCGCTGGCCCCACTTCTGCACCGATATATACGATGCCCGCTTCGTCCAAATTGCGCAGAGCCTCTTCGCCAACATTCGGAATATCTCGAGTGATTTCCTCAGGGCCAAGTTTTGTATCGCGGGCAGCCACTTCAAATTCCTCAATGTGAACCGAGGTGAACACGTCATCACGCACAATACGCTCTGAGATCAGGATACTATCTTCATAGTTATATCCGTTCCACGGCATAAAGGCGACAACCACGTTCTTGCCCAAGGCCAATTCACCGATGTCAGTGGACGGACCATCGGCAACGACTTCACCCTTGCGCACATAATCGCCAACCTTCACCAAAGGCCGCTGGTTGATACAAGTATTTTGATTTGAGCGCTGGAATTTACGCATGCGGTAGATATCCACACCCGCATCGCCGAGCTCAAGATCTTCCGTAGCGCGGATCACGATCCGCTGTGCATCCACTTGGTCAATAATACCGCCGCGTTTGGCCATGATTGCCGCGCCGGAATCGCGCGCCACCACTTCTTCGATTCCGGTGCCAACCAAAGGCGCTTCCGCCTTCAGCAATGGCACAGCTTGACGTTGCATGTTCGAGCCCATCAAAGCACGGTTGGCATCGTCATTCTCAAGGAATGGAATCAAAGAAGCTGCAACGGAGACCAACTGCTTTGGAGACACGTCGATCAAATCTACAGCACTGGACTGCGCCAGGGTATAGTCACCATTTTGACGGGTTGAGACCAGGTCATTTCTAAACTTGCCGTTGTCATCCAATGCCGCGTTGGCCTGTGCCACCGTGTGACGCATTTCTTCAGTGGCTGACATATATTGCACGTCATCGGTCACAACACCTTCCACAACTTTGCGGTAGGGTGTTTCGATAAATCCATATTTGTTCACACGTGCGAAGGTCGCCAGTGAGTTGATCAGACCAATATTTGGCCCCTCCGGCGTTTCAATCGGGCACATCCGGCCATAGTGGGTGGCGTGAACGTCGCGCACTTCAAAACCAGCGCGCTCACGGGTCAAACCGCCAGGGCCAAGCGCCGACAAGCGGCGTTTGTGGGTGACTTCCGACAAAGGATTGGTTTGGTCCATGAACTGTGACAATTGACTGGAGCCAAAGAACTCACGCACCGCAGCGGCCGCCGGTTTCGCATTGATCAAATCTTGTGGCATCACAGTGTCAATTTCGACAGAGGACATCCGCTCTTTGATCGCGCGTTCCATACGCAGCAGACCCACGCGATACTGGTTTTCCATCAGCTCGCCAACCGAACGCACCCGGCGGTTTCCGAGATGGTCAATATCGTCGATATCACCGCGACCATCGCGCAAGTCGACCAAGGCTTTGACACAGGCCACGATATCTTCGCGGCGCAATGTGCGCACGGTATCTTCCGCATCCAAGGCCAAACGCATGTTCATTTTTACCCGGCCCACTGCAGAGAGATCATAACGCTCACTGTCAAAGAACAAGTTATCAAACAAAGCGGAGGCCGCATCGACGGTGGGTGGCTCGCCGGGACGCATCACGCGATAAATGTCCATCAATGCTGTGTCGCGAGACATGTTCTTGTCCATCGCCATTGTGTTGCGCATGTAAGCGCCCACATTCACATTATCGATGTCGAGCACTGGGATTGTGGTGATACCCGCATCCAGCAGCTCTTTCAAAGAGCCGCCGATGACTTCGCCATCTTTGCCCAGCTCCCAAGTTAACTCATCACCGGCTTCCACATAGATGGCACCTGTTTCCTCGTTAATGATATCTTTGGAAACGAATTTACCAACGACTTGATCGAAAGGCATCAGAAGATCTGATACAGCCCCTTCGTCGATCAATTTTTTGACCGCGCGCGGCGTCACTTTCTTGCCGGCTTCAGCAATCATCTCGCCAGTTTTTGCGTCGACCAAATCATAGGTTGGACGTGTGCCCCGCACACGCTCAGGGAAGAATTTAGTGACCCAACCGCTGCCTTTTTTGAAGGTAAAGTCGACGGTTTCATAATAGGCATCCATGATGCCCTCTTGGTCGAGACCCAAGGCATAGAGCAAAGTGGTGACCGGCAATTTACGGCGACGATCGATTCGCGCGTAGACAACGTCTTTTGCATCAAACTCAAAATCAAGCCAAGAGCCACGGTAAGGAATGATCCGGCAGGCAAACAGCAATTTGCCTGAGGAATGGGATTTGCCCTTGTCGTGATCGAAGAACACACCAGGGGACCGGTGCATTTGGGATACAATAACCCGCTCTGTCCCATTGACCACAAATGTGCCGTTTGGTGTCATCAAAGGCATATCGCCCATGAAGACGTCTTGCTCTTTAATGTCTTTAACCGATTTCGCACCAGTGTCTTCATCTACATCAAAAACGATCAAGCGCAGCGTCACCTTCAAGGGAGCTGCATATGTCATATCGCGCTGTTGGCACTCTTCCACATCATATTTTGGTTTTTCCAGCTCGTATTTTACGAACTCCAAAATTGCGGTTTCGTTGAAATCTTTAATCGGGAAGACCGACTGAAAAACACCCTTGATGCCTTCGCCGTCGAGCGGCTGCGGGGAGTCACCAGATTTCAAGAACAAATCATATGAGGATTTTTGAACCTCAATCAAATTTGGCATTTCTAAAACTTCACGGATTTTTCCGTAATATTTGCGCAAACGTTTTTGACCTAGGAATGACATAGCCATGCGTTACGTAACCTTTCATCTCGACTGTCGCATTGCCGTCGGGGACCGGCGATGCGCACATCTGAGAACGGGTTGTGGTTCGGCCTATTCTTGAGTGTCGTCCCAAAGACACTCGCCCGACCTATGAACCTACCCTGAAAGACGCCCCAATTTGGGCGCCTATCAGGAGAGATGTGCCGTTTCATCGCACCGGCTTACGCCAGTTACTTTAAGACGGCAAAGGCTGAGGGCAGAAAACTGCCCCCAGCCAATTTCAGAACAGGTCTGAAATTACTTTACTTCGACTTCAGCACCAGCAGCTTCGAGCTTGGCTTTGATGTCGTCAGCTTCCGCTTTGTCGACGCCTTCTTTGACAGCTTTGCCGCCAGCATCGACCAATTCTTTAGCTTCTTTCAGACCCAGGCCAGTGATGGCGCGGACTTCTTTGATGACGTTGATTTTAGATCCGCCCGCAGCAACAAGAATTACGTTAAATTCTGTTTGCTCTTCAGCTGCACCACCACCACTATCGGCAGGACCAGCCATCATGACAGCGCCGCCAGCAGCAGGCTCAATGCCATATTCATCTTTCAAAATAGTTTTCAGTTCTTGTGCTTCAAGCAGTGTCAGACCTACGATGTCTTCTGCAAGTTTTTTCAGATCAGCCATTTTAGACTCTTTCCAATTAATAAGTGTGTTCCAACGAAGGGTTTAAACCCACGAGGATGTTTTGGTTGCTTAAGCAGCTTTCTCTTCGATCGTCGAGAGAATGTTTGCGATATTGCTTGCAGGTGCGCCAATGGCCCCGGCGATGTTGCTGGCAGGTGCACCAATGCAACCCACGATAGAAGCAATAAGCTCCTCGCGACTTGGCATTGCGGCAACAGCTTTGACACCGGCGACGTCCAATGCGTTATCGCCCATCGCACCACCGAGGATATCCAGTTTTGGATTGCCTTTTGAGTACGCCTCAACCACTTTGGCAGCCGCCACAGGGTCTTCGGAATAAGCGAGAACGGTCATACCCGTCAGAAGGTCTGCGATGCTTGCGCAAGGCTTCCCATCAAGGGCGATTTTGGCGAGCCTGTTTTTGGCAACACGCACAGACCCACCAACTTCACGCATTTGCGCGCGCAGGTCCTGCATTTCAGCAACTGTCATACCCTCGTAGCGGCTAACCACCACGACGCCAGAGCTTTCAAAGATTTGACCGAGTTCTTCGACCAACTTCCCTTTCAGTGCTCTATCCACAGTTTCACTCCAAATTATGAGGGGCTTTTAAGGTCCCCTCGGCTCATTTCTGTGGCAGTTTCCTGCCACGTTAGAGTCCATGATATGAGACCAAAGCCAAAATCACCCAAAGGAAGCCTTCCGGAAATTCGTCCTAATCTCCATCTCAGGCAGGAAATTAAGCCTCGCGACACCCACCATCTCGGACAGAATGACACCCCGGTCACAATGTGCCAGGGGTGTCGAGGCTTCGTTTAGGGGATTCGCAAGGATTGGGCAAGGGCTCAAATGGTTTTTGGCAAAGACTAAAATCCACGCGCCCTGGAGCCGCCACAAACGAAAAATGGCGGGCCCAAGAGCCCGCCACTTCTATACATGCTATGACAAGCGCAGCTTATTGGCCGGTGGCGTTGTCAACGTTCAAAGTTACGCTTGGGCCCATTGTTGAGCTCAAAATGATTTTCTTCATGTAAGAGCCTTTCGAACCTGACGGTTTCGCCTTGGACACTGCATCCACAAATGAGCGCACGTTCTCAGCCAATTTCGCATCATCAAAGGACACTTTGCCAATGCCGGCGTGAATAACGCCAGCTTTTTCGACTTTGAATTGAACCTGACCGCCTTTGGCCGCTTCCACCGCTTCTTTGACATCCATCGTCACCGTCCCGATTTTCGGGTTTGGCATCAGGTTGCGTGGGCCCAGCACTTTGCCCAAACGACCGACAACGGGCATCATATCCGGTGTCGCAATGCAGCGGTCAAAGTCGATCTTGCCGCCTTGCACGATTTCCATCAGATCTTCCGCGCCAACAACATCCGCACCGGCGGCCAAAGCTTCTTCTGCTTTCGGGCCACGGGCGAACACAGCAACCCGAACGGATTTACCTGTGCCGTTGGGCAGGTTCACTGTACCGCGAACCATTTGATCGGCGTGACGCGGGTCAACACCAAGGTTCATCGCAATCTCAAGTGATTCATCAAATTTCGCAGTCGCGACGCTTTTGATCAACACCACAGCCTCTTCAACTGTGACCATAGATTTACCAGCGAATGCAGCGCGTGCGGCGGTGGTGCGTTTTCCGTATTTTGCCATCTTACTTCACCTCTATGCCCATAGACCGAGCTGAGCCCAGGATGATTTGCATTGCGCCTTCGATATCGTTGGCATTCAGATCTTTCATTTTCGCTTCGGCGATTTCTTTCACCTGAGCGACTGTAACAGTTGCCACAGTTTCACGACCTGGATTTTCCGCACCGCGTGGGCGGTTGCGTTTGCCAACAGGTTTCAAGCCCGCGGCTTTCTTAAGGTAGTAAGAAGCTGGTGGGGTCTTAACATCCATCGAGAACGATTTGTCCTGATAATATGTAATCACAGTCGGGCAAGGTGCACCTTGCTCCATATCTGCTGTTTTCGCGTTAAACGCTTTACAGAATTCCATTATGTTGATCCCGCGTTGACCCAATGCCGGGCCCACTGGCGGGGAGGGGTTGGCCGCACCTGCAGGGATCTGCAGTTTCATCGTACCAGCGATTTTTTTAGCCATATCGGCTGCTCCTTTTTCAAACACCCATGATCGCGATCATTGGGCTATGTTGATGTGGTCCGGCCTGTCACGCGTGACAGAAACCTCCCACATGCCCCAACGGGCAGATTGCGCCAAGGGCGCAGATCGCTCAAACCTGTTTTGAGACCTGAGTGAATTCCAATTCTACGGGGGTGGCGCGGCCAAAAATAGACACGGTCACTTTCAAGCGTTGGTTCTCATCATCGACTTCTTCCACGTTGCCATCAAAGCCTTCAAAATGACCACCGTTGATTTTAACCTGCTCACCAATGTCAAAGTGAATCAATGTACGCGGGGTATCTTCACCCTCCTGAACCCGGTTCAATATTTGGTTGACCTCCGCATCACGCATGGGCATTGGCCTGCCCTGTGGACCCAAAAATCCGGTGACGCGATTAATAGAAGTGATCAAATGATATGCCTCGTCAGACAGCTCCATCCGCACCAAAACATAACCCGGCATAAAGCGACGTTCTGTCGTTACTTTCTTACCACGGCGCACCTCGATTATCTCTTCCGTAGGGACCAAAACCTCTTCGATTTGCTCTTCCATATTGGAATCGGTAGCCGACTGGCGAATGGTTTCTGCGATCTTCTTTTCGTAGTTCGACAGAACACTTACGGAGTACCATCTTTTTGCCATTGTATGGCCCTTCACCTTGATCGGGCCTGGCCCGAAAATTCAAACTTCAACGCATTCGGCGCTAAATGAAAACGGGCGTGAGGCCGAATCGCCGCACGCCGCGAGTTGTTCGTAAGCCCAGTACCCTCCATGGCCCCTATTTTCAAGAGCCGGCATCGGAGTTGTTTAGAACATTCCTAAGACAGAGCGCAGCCCCAAGCGGATAACAAAATCCACGCCAGAAAAGAAAATCGCCGCAATAATCGCCAGAAGCAAGACCATCGCAGTGGTGATCAACACCTCGCGGCGGGTCGGCCATACAACCTTTGTGATCTCCGCCCGTGTCTGCTGGATAAATTGAAATGGGTTCGTGCGCGCCATGATGATCCTCAGAACATTTGTGATTATGCGCAGATACGCTGACTTGACCGGTGTTTCAACCCTTTGAAACACATCATTCGAGAACTGAGATTTTGCCGGCTCGGCCAAGTGCCTGAATATCCTGCCCATAGGCAGCCTGGCTTTCGCGCACAAGTTCCTCCGGCCAGGGCAAAAACTTCGGGTAGGAGTCAGAAACGGCGAAATCTTCCCGCGCCACCGCACCAAGGCGCCCGCCATAGCCTGCCGCATGCCAGGTGCAACAGGCCTGCACTGCGCGCTCTGAAAGCCCTTCGTGCATCCGTTTTCCCATATGCGATGGAATGTCCGGACGCGGCTGGCCCAATAGCGTGTCCAAAATTTGCAGTAACAGCCTGTGATAGTCCTCATATCGCCATATCGAAACCTCAGCCACGCCAGGAATCGCAGCGATGGGGCACAAAATATCAGACCATTTTACAGCCGTCGGATCTAAGCCTTTTGAAAACCGCTCCCAAGTTTAGAAGCGTCCTGAAAGCAGCAATTGATTGTAGACAGACACATAATAGCTGGAAGGTTACCGCACGGCCATGGCGATTTGCAACAGATTGGGCGCGACGAGCTGCGCCAGTCGAGCAAATCGCTCAATAGCTTTCGGGCATAGGATTGCCCGATTGGGGCCGTTCATCAAATCCTTAAACCCGCCAATGATATTTTCTTCCGAGATCAAAAATCGCGGTTGGCCAGCCGCCAAGGCAGCAAGTTTACGTTTCTGCTCATCCGGCGTGTCGGACCTGCCTAATGCGCGCCACAATGTGCCAAACGCATCCCGAATTTTCTCAGGCCCCAAATAGGAGCAGCCGCTTTTCACAAACAGGTTTTCATTCTCGAGCAACCTATTTTGTAGATGAGTACTAGCGGTCTTATGCGCTCCAGCGTGTATAATTATTTTAATAAATTTATTTTGCATTTCAATTGCAGCATTTAACATTGGGTCTGCATTACCCATACCATTACAAATGTAAAGGAATTGCAATTTCTGGCGCAATTAGCGCAAGTCCAAGTTTTGTTGTTTATATTTATATTATCGCATTGAGAGATTTATTTATCTATCTAGGATTGGCGATGACCTACTCTCCCACAGCTTGAGCTGCAGTACCATCGGCGCGACCATGCTTAACTTCCGAGTTCGGGATGGGATCGGGTGTTTCATTGGCGCTATGATCACCAAACCAAGATAGACAAATTCTGATTGTTATTAGCAATCAAACTTTGTGTTCCAAGTTAAGTATTTTATGCGGCAATTGTGTATGGCTTTTGGATCAGTATTGGCGTGTCTGCCTTCTACTGGATCAAATCAAGCCTATCGGACCATTAGTACCAGTCAGCTGAACGTGTTACCACGCTTACACCTCTGGCCTATCGACGAGGTGGTCTACCTCGGTCCTCAGGGATACCTTGTTTTGAGGGGGGCTTCCCGCTTAGATGCTTTCAGCGGTTATCCTGTCCGATCATAGCTACCCAGCACTGCCGTAGTCGACAACTGGTCCACCAGTGGATCGTTCACCCCGGTCCTCTCGTACTAGGGGCAACTCCTCTCAAGTATCCTACACCCACGGCAGATAGGGACCGAACTGTCTCACGACGTTCTAAACCCAGCTCACGTACCTCTTTAAACGGCGAACAGCCGTACCCTTGGGACCTGCTCCAGCCCCAGGATGAGATGAGCCGACATCGAGGTGCCAAACGGTGCCGTCGATATGGACTCTTGGGCACCATCAGCCTGTTATCCCCGGCGTACCTTTTATCCGTTGAGCGATGGCCCTTCCACTCGGGACCACCGGATCACTATGGCCGTCTTTCGACTCTGCTCGACTTGTCAGTCTTGCAGTCAGGCTGGCTTCTGCCATTGCACTCAACGAGCGATTTCCGACCGCTCTGAGCCAACCTTCGCGCGCCTCCGTTACGCTTTAGGAGGCGACCGCCCCAGTCAAACTACCCACCATACAGGGTCCTGGATCCGGATAACGGACCGCAGTTAGATAACAAGCAAAACAAGGGTGGTATCTCAAAGGAGGCTCCACAAAAACTGGCGTTTCTGCTTCAAAGCCTACCACCTATTCTGCACATGTTGTGCCTGTTATCAGTGTAAAGTTGTAGTAAAGGTGCACGGGGTCTTTCCGTCTAACCGCGGGAAGCCTGCATCTTGACAGGCAATTCAATTTCACTGAGTCTATGTTGGAGACAGCGGGGAAGTCGTTACGCCATTCGTGCAGGTCGGAACTTACCCGACAAGGAATTTCGCTACCTTAGGACCGTTATAGTTACGGCCGCCGTTTACCTGGGCTTCAATTCGGAGCTCTCACCCCTCCTTTTAACCTTCAGGCACCGGGCAGGCGTCAGACCCTATACGTCGTCTTGCGACTTCGCAGAGCCCTGTGTTTTTAGTAAACAGTCGCCACCCCCTGGTTTGTGCCCCCAGCTTCCAGTTGCCTAGAAACCGGGCCTCCTTCTCGCGAACTTACGGAGGTATTTTGCCGAGTTCCTTCAACATAGTTCTCTCAAGCGCCTTGGTATACTCTACCTATCCACCTGTGTCGGTTTAGGGTACGGTCTGATGGAGGGCTATTTCCAGGAACCACTGAACTGCTGGGGCAACTACGCCTGATCCAACAATCTTCGTGATCCGTCACTTCCTCCTGGCCCAGGAATATTAACCTGGTTCCCATCGCCTACGGCTTTCGCCCTCGGCTTAGGGGCCGGCTTACCCTGCTCAGATTAGCTTTAAGCAGGAACCCTTGGATTTTCGGCGAGGGGGTCTCTCACCCCCTTTGTCGTTACTCATGTCATCATTCTCACTAGTGATCTCTCCACCGGATCCCTCACAGGCCGGCTTCACAGAAAGCTCCTTGCGTCCAGTATTTTACGCGCAACCACAAAGGCTCGAGAGCCCGCGCAGTCCGCTATAAAACGAAGGACGCATGGAACTATGTCACACTACGCTCCGCTACCATGCATTAAATGCATCCGAAGTTTCGGCTCATGGCTTGAGCCCCGTTACATCTTCGCCGCAGGACAACTTGATTAGACCAGTGAGCTGTTACGCTATCTTTAAAAGATGGCTGCTTCTAAGCCAACTTCCTGGTTGTTTTGGTCGTCCCACCTGCTTTCCCACTTAGCCATGAATTAGGGGCCTTAACTGTCGGTCAGGGTTGTTTCCCTTTTCACTACGGGCGTTAGCACCCGCAGTGTGTCTGCCATCTAGTACTCCCGGGTATTCGGAGTTTGGTTAGGATCAGTAAGCCTGTGGGGCCCCATTACCCATCCAGTGCTCTACCCCCCGGGGTATTCGGATGACGCTCTACCTAAATAGATTTCGCGGAGAACCAGCTATCTCCGAGTTTGATTGGCCTTTCACCCCTAGGCACAACTCATCCCGATCTTTTTCAACAGATGTGGGTTCGGTCCTCCAGTTGGTGTTACCCAACCTTCAACCTGGTCATGCCTAGATCACTCGGTTTCGGGTCTAATGCATCTAACTCAATCGCCCTATTAAGACTCGCTTTCGCTGCGCCTACACCTAACGGCTTAAGCTTGCTAGATACACTAAGTCGATGACCCATTATACAAAAGGTACGCTGTCAGGCCGCAAGGGCCCTCCAACTGATTGTAGGCGTCCGGTTTCAGAAACTGTTTCACTCCCCTCGTCGGGGTGCTTTTCACCTTTCCCTCACGGTACTGGTTCACTATCGGTCAGTAAGGAGTACTTAGCCTTCGGAGGTGGTCCTCCGATCTTCGAACAGGATTTCACGTGTCCCGCCCTACTTAATACGTCCAATCATGCTTCCTATACGGGACTGTCACCCACTTTGGTTGTGCTTTCCAACACATTCTAGTCACACTCATGGCTCGGCTGGTCCCCGTTCGCTCGCCGCTACTAGGGGAGTATCTAATTGATGTCCTTTCCTCCGGGTACTTAGATGTTTCAGTTCCCCGGGTTTGCTTTTATAACCCTATGTATTCAAGTTATAAATACTTGGTTTTGCATCTAGATAAGCGCGCAACATATAATAACCAACTCGTGTCTTAATCCCAAAGGATCAAAATTTACCGGACAAGGTCCAGCACGGGGTGGTTATCGCTACGCGATAACTAGAAACAATCAAGTGGGTTGCCCCATTCGGAAATTTATGGATCAAAGCTTATTCTCAGCTCCCCATAACTTATCGCAGAGTATCACGTCCTTCATCGCCTCTTACTGCCAAGGCATTCACCAAACGCCCTTTTCGCGCTTGATTTGATCCAGAAGAAGACAGGCCTTTTGCATGTCCTGCCAACATCATCCGAAGATGACTAAATTCTGAACCAAAAGTCATACAAAATTATTCCCATGGGCCCCCGCTGGTTCAAAGAGGGGGCAACATTCGTGCCGCCACTGCCCGGATAGAGCAGCGACGATGAGTAAAACCTTGCGGAATTACTCAGGTATAATTGTACTTAACTTGGAACAAAATTACTTTGTGAACTGTTGCTATAAAAGACAGCGTGACAAAAGAATAAGATAAATCCTACCCCTCTTACACGATGCCAAACAACATCACGATACACCCTACTTGGTGCACCAGTAATTCTGATGTTTGTATCTCTCTTTACGATGTCAAGTCAGCCCGAAGACCGATCAATGTCCAAGTTGGACAGCAAAACAACAAAAGTTGCTTAACTTTCAAACTTAAATCCTTGGTGGAGCGTATCGGGATCGAACCGATGACCCCCTGCTTGCAAAGCAGGTGCTCTCCCAGCTGAGCTAACGCCCCCTTTAAGGGTGTAATATATGGTGGGTCGAGGAGGACTTGAACCTCCGACCTCACGCTTATCAGGCGTGCGCTCTAACCACCTGAGCTACCGACCCAGTGGATCTTGCATAACAAGATCGACAACGCCCGACAGGTGACTTGCAAAACAAGTCTGCCGAAAGGGCCGGTGGTGGTCCAATCAGGCGGCTGATACAAGCCGAAGGCTTGCAATTTCTGAAGAGATATGAGGACGGCTCGGCCCAAGTCCATCAAAAGATGAACTGATGTTTTGATATGCAAAGGACATATCATGCTAAGTGATCTACGAGTAAGACAAAAGTCTTGCTGCTAAGATCATCCTTAGAAAGGAGGTGATCCAGCCGCAGGTTCCCCTACGGCTACCTTGTTACGACTTCACCCCAGTCGCTGATCCTACCGTGGCCGCCTGCCTCCCCGAAGGGTTAGCGCAGCGTCGTCGGGTAGAACCAACTCCCATGGTGTGACGGGCGGTGTGTACAAGGCCCGGGAACGTATTCACCGCGTCATGCTGTTACGCGATTACTAGCGATTCCGACTTCATGGGGTCGAGTTGCAGACCCCAATCCGAACTGAGACAGCTTTTGGGGATTAACCCATTGTCACTGCCATTGTAGCACGTGTGTAGCCCAACCCGTAAGGGCCATGAGGACTTGACGTCATCCACACCTTCCTCCCGCTTATCACGGGCAGTTTCTCTAGAGTGCCCAGCTTAACCTGCTGGCAACTAAAGATGTGGGTTGCGCTCGTTGCCGGACTTAACCGAACATCTCACGACACGAGCTGACGACAGCCATGCAGCACCTGTCACTGCGTCCCCGAAGGGAACGTACCATCTCTGGTAGTAGCACAGGATGTCAAGGGTTGGTAAGGTTCTGCGCGTTGCTTCGAATTAAACCACATGCTCCACCGCTTGTGCGGGCCCCCGTCAATTCCTTTGAGTTTTAATCTTGCGACCGTACTCCCCAGGCGGAATGCTTAATCCGTTAGGTGTGACACCAACAAGTATACTTGCTGACGTCTGGCATTCATCGTTTACGGTGTGGACTACCAGGGTATCTAATCCTGTTTGCTCCCCACACTTTCGCACCTCAGCGTCAGTATCGAGCCAGTAAGCCGCCTTCGCCACTGGTGTTCCTCCGAATATCTACGAATTTCACCTCTACACTCGGAATTCCACTTACCTCTCTCGAACTCAAGACTAGCAGTATTAAAGGCAGTTCCAGGGTTGAGCCCTGGGATTTCACCTCTAACTTACTAATCCGCCTACGTGCGCTTTACGCCCAGTAATTCCGAACAACGCTAACCCCCTCCGTATTACCGCGGCTGCTGGCACGGAGTTAGCCGGGGTTTCTTTACCAGATACTGTCATTATCATCTCTGGCGAAAGTGCTTTACGACCCTAGGGCCTTCATCACACACGCGGCATGGCTAGATCAGGGTTGCCCCCATTGTCTAAGATTCCCTACTGCTGCCTCCCGTAGGAGTCTGGGCCGTGTCTCAGTCCCAGTGTGGCTGATCATCCTCTCAAACCAGCTATAGATCGTAGGCTTGGTAGGCCATTACCCCACCAACTACCTAATCTAACGCGGGCTAATCCTTCTCCGATAAATCTTTCCCCCGAAGGGCGTATAAGGTATTACTCTCCGTTTCCAGAGGCTATTCCTTAGAGAAGGGCATATTCCCACGCGTTACTCACCCGTCCGCCGCTCACCCCGAAGGGCGCGCTCGACTTGCATGTATTAGGCCTGCCGCCAGCGTTCGTTCTGAGCCAGGATCAAACTCTCAAGTTGAAATACAGTTACCTGTATATCCTTGACGTTCGAACCTCTGCACATCGTCCCGCTGTTCAGGCGGGACATCATTTCTGTCCATTGTGCTTCAGTTTCAAAAGAAACAAAAACCTAACAAACAGTGAAGCTGACCTTACATCATCGGACATCCTCATAAGAAGTAGCCCTAGTAAGTCGATATGCAGTTGTTTGTTCATCGAATGAACCAAACCGCCCACATATCTCTTCAGATACCAATATTTCAAATAACGTGACACAAAAATAATCAAATTACGCAATTACTTATGCGCAAAATGAAAAACTCGTATCGGTTGTACTTCTCCGAACCGTAGTCCTAATGACCCGTCGTTCGCACCGGTGTCGCTCAGCGCCGCCGGTAGACGTGGGTTTAAGGTTCCCTGCTGAGAGTCGCAAGAGCTATTTTCATCTTTCTTTCATTTTTTTCATTTCCCACAATTTCGGCGAATTCTGGAGGAGCTACGCAATATTTGAACCCAAAACGAAGAGCCAGAGAAACAATCAATCACACCGAACAACTCAAAGCAATCTTTGGCTGCCGGGGGCTATTATTTGAAGCACCAATCAAAGAAACAGCCGCGAATCTATGCGCCTGCGCCGCGCCTTTTTCGTCCCGGGCCTGGCCGTCCAGCTAGGATGTTGTGGTCACGGCGATTCCCACCAGCACCAAAACCAAAGCACTGCGCGCCACCATAGGCAGGATCTTCATCAGCTTAGGGTTCAGGGCCTGCCCTTTTTTTGCCATCGCCTGCGGATAGGTATTTATAAAGATCACCACCCCGAGCAAACCAGTCGCCCCTAGAAGTTTAATGTTGAAAGCCAGCCCAAGGTTCATGCCCCCATAGACACGATATGCCAATCCAAACCCCGTTACCCACAGCAAGACAATCGCCACCAAGCCGATCCGCGCCAATTTCGCCATTGTTTTTTTGCGTCGCGGCAGACGGCAGTTCTTTTGCTAGTTGGTGCTCTTTCATCAAAAGATTATTGGCAACGCCCAAGCCACCAGCCAAAAATAGCCCTAAAAAGTGAAAGAATTTCAAAGCTACGACAGATATCGTATGACCAACCTACTCACTAAATGATTATTTATCTACAGAAAGCCATATTCTTAAAGCCAGGTCAAACAGCATTGCCTTCGCAGCCTGCATGACACATGAACACGTCATAGCGCGTGGATTTTCCCAAAATCTGATACGAGTGAGGTTTGATACCAGGCATTGGTGCGGCTTTGGCCGGCCATTTCAGGACCACCCGCTGGCGCGCATGGCGAAGTGCCACCTGCATCAGCGCCACTGCATCCTCATCAGTGCCGACAATCTCCCTCACCTGGCGCAGCTCGCGTTTGACCAAGGCGGAATTCTTACGCGGCGGGTGCATGGGATCAATCAATATCGCCTCAGCGTTCAATTTTGGCAAAAGCGCTTTCGCATCCCCATGCAAGACAGTCATCCGCGAAAGAATCGTGCCAAATATACCCCCCTCCTGCCGCGCGCGCGCCATGCCGTCTTGCAGTAAACCATGCATGACGTCAGAGCGCTCAATCATAGTCACCTCGGCACCAAGTGAAGCCAAGAGAAAGGAATCGCGACCAAGGCCTGCTGTAGCGTCGACAATTCTTGGCGTTTTACCAGCGCGCATACCCATCGCCTTGGCCAAATCCTGGCCGCGCCCACCACCAAAGCGCAACCGATGCGCCACAGCTCCAGTCACGAAGTCGACCCGTAAGGCGCTTTTTGCTGATGTCACGACAAGATATTTGGCGACAGGTAAATCAATTTGGGGCGATCCGAGTCGAAAGCCGCTGTCACCGCCTCTTGCATCTGCACCAATGTCTCTGGCGCAGACGCATCTGCCCCATAGGCCCTCGCCAGTTCCAGAAAATTTGGATTTTTCGCAATGACCGCATTGGGTGCAATCTGTGCGCTGCGCATACTGTCCTCAATTTCCTTCAACCTGCCATTGTCCCAGAGGATAATCGGTAGCGGTTGGCCAAGCTCAACGGCTGTGCCCAGCTCTTGCACAGAATACTGAAACCCATAATCCCCCGCAATCGCCAGCGTCGGTTTGCCGGGCCGCGCCACTGCACCACCAATAGCGGCCGGCAGCGCATAACCCAGCGTACCAAAACCCGAGGGATGGTGCCAATGTTTCGCGCGGGTCATCGGCCAAATTTCATTGGCCACATAGGCAAATTGCGTCATATCTGAGTAAATCATCGCATCATCGGGAATAACCGCATGCAAAGCCTCAGCGATCGCAATTATCCCAGGGCGCTCCGCTGCAATTTCGCCCCGCCAAAGTTCGCGTTGATCCGCCACCGATCCGGCCTGCCACTGCGAACGGGAATCCGCCATCAAAGACCTGAGGCTGGCCATCGCCTCTTCAGCCCGCGCGAGGATCGCCAACTCCGCGCGCTGCGTATCCGCCAGACACTCGGGGTCAATATCAATCCGGTACAGAGGGCAGAGATGCCCCAGATGCGCACGCCATAAATCCACCTCCGCCAATTCAGTCCCAATTGCGACGACGCAATCTGCCTGTGCCACAATTTGCGCCGAACTGGGGCGTGCCAAAGCCGCCCCAAAATTGAAAGGATAATCCCAGGGGACAATCCCGCGCCCTGCATAGGTCTCAAAACAGGCCGCCCCGCAAGCCTCAAGAACCGAAGCGATATCGGCGCCAGCTTCCGCCGCCCCGCCGCCAATGACAAATAACGGCTTAGAAGCCTTAGAAAGCTCCTCGGCGAGTGGGCGCAGATCCGCAGAATACGCTCCAACTGCTTCAGCAAGCCCCACCGGCCGGCGCGGCGCAGGGTCCGCCAGCCCTTCCAACTGAGCGATGGGCACTTGGATATGCTTGCTGCGGGGGCGGTGAGTTTGAAACTCAAGTATGGCGCGGTCAATCAAATTATAGGCCGCCTCGGCTGTATTGGCCTGATAAGACCAATCACAAACGCTCCCAGCGGCAGCCTCTTGATCCAACATTTGATGCAACTGCCCGCGCCGGGCCGCGGTTTCATCCAAACAGCTCGACAACACCAACATCGACACGGAATCCGAAAAGGCTTGAGCCATCGGTGTCATAATATTGCACAGACCCGGTCCGGTAATGACATAAGCCACACCCGGCTTGCCAGTGGCCCGCGCGTAGCCATCAGCCATAAAACCCGCGCCCTGCTCATGGCGCGCCAGGATGTGGCGAATACCGGCCTCTTCAATACCGCGGTACATTTCCTGATTATGTACACCAGGAATTCCAAAAATGACATCCACGCCGCGATCTTTTAGCATATGTGAAATCTGTGCCCCTAGGGGTTTGGTGTCCGACATCAATTCCTCCAGAACCTAAGTGTGAATAATGTATAGACCGCCAGAAGCTCCAACCGTCCAAGCAACATTGTGAAGGCCAAAATCCATTTTGCGCCATCGCTTAATGTGCTGTAATTGCCCGACGGGCCAATCACCTCTCCCAAACCCGGCCCAATATTGGCCAGAGCCGCCGCCGCGCCAGAGAAGGCTGTCAACAAATCAAGCCCAGTGAGCGCCAAGGCCATCGCCGAGACCCCAAGCGAGACGAAGAATATCACAAAGAAAGAAATCACCGAATTGATGACGTCCATACCCACAATTCGGCCCTGATACCGCAGGTTGAAGATGCCGTTGGGACTGTGAATTTTGCGCAGCTGCATGTGAATGGCTGAGACCAATAGTTGATAGCGAAACACTTTGACCGAGCAAGACGTTGACCCGGCGCACCCCCCCACAAGCCCGGCATAGAAAAACACCACCAGGGCCACCGGGCCCCAGCTGCTGTAATCGGCGCTGGCGTATCCCGTCCCGGTGGTGATCGACACCACATTAAAGAGCGCTTTTCGAAAGCCCAATTCACCCGAAAATTGATACCCCTGCCACAACACCAGAGTTAAAAACCCAACAGTCACCAAAAGCACGATGAAAAATACGCGCACTTGAGAATCGTGAAACAACGAGCCAGGCGCCCCGTTGATCAGCTGCACATAGCGCACGAAAGGCAGGGCCGCCAAACACATGAACACCACAGCGGCATATTCCGTTGAGGCACCAAATTTCACAAAAGAGCTGTCATAGGTCGAAAATCCCCCCGTCGCGATGGTGGTCATCGCATGCAGCACCGCATCAAAACTGCGCATACCCGTTGCGATGTAGATCACCGCACAGGCCCCCGTGAGCCCGACATAGAGCCAAGCAACTTGCGCGGCGATTTCCGTTGCGCGGGGCAAAATTTTACCGAAGGTGTCAAAGCCCTCTGATTTAAAGATTTGCATCCCGCCCACGCGCAGCTCCGGCAAAAACACCATAGCCACAACAATAATCCCAATCCCGCCCAACCATTGCAGGATCGAGCGCCAGAGCAAAAGGCCATCGGGCAGGTAATCCAAACCTGAAATCACCGTCGCACCTGTGGTGGTCAGCCCGGACATGGCTTCAAAAAACGCATCGGTAAAACTCGAGTCCGTTGCGCCCAAGGCAAACGGCAAGGCACCAAAAATCGGCAGGGCCAGCCAAACCCCTGAGGTCAGCAAAAACGTCTGTTGTAGGGTGAGGCCCCGCGCCGCCTCTCGTCGCGTCGCCAAATACATCACACTGCCAGTCAAACAGGTGATCAGAGCAGATTCCAAAAAAACGCCCGCATGCCCATTACCTCGAGACATATCCAAGGCCATGGGAAACATCATAGTGAGCCCCAAGCAACTCACCAGCAAACCGATCACATTGAAGACGGGGCGTACATCAAACATGCGTTAAGCGATGGCAATGAATGCCCCGCAAGTCAAGCAATCAGCCAACGTGAAAGAGGTTTGCAAATGTGCTTGGATCCATACTGGTTTGCGCAAAAGTTGCACCCTCGGTCAGAACAGAAATAGCATCATGGCTGTGAAGACTTTCTTGATGGCTGGCGATCACGCGGAAATCTCCAATGCGCGGGTCACTTTGCAATTGCTCACAGAACAACCGAGCGGCATCTTCGACAAAAATCGGATTGGCCGCGTTTAACTCCGCAAAGGCTTGCTCATCTTCACGTTTGACCATAACCTGTGTCTCGGTTGCCACCGCTTTGCGGCAAAGTTCGACCAAATCTTCAAACCAAAGGCGCGGCTGCCCCTCTGCCAAGACAACCGAGATCCGCGCCACAGACCGCTGCGAATGCGGCGTGGCCAACTGCCCACGCTCACGGCGCGCGTGCTCGGACAACTCCAACGAACACGGGCAGGTAGACGAATAGACATAATCGAGATGCACAATCTTGTGACGCGCCCCCGCGCGCTCCACAACTTCCAAAGCAATGTTGTAATATTGAAAGCCACTCAACCCGCTGCGCAGGCTTTGCACCTGCATCGGAAAAGACAGGCGCATTTGCAGCCGTGCATCAAAACTCTCTAAGTCAGTTTTGTAATCATCCAGCGTGCGCGCCATCACATCGAAGCTAAAGGTCTCCTCCGCCTGGCGATAAAATGTGCGCATAATGCGCGACATATTAATACCCTTTTTCTCTGCATCCAAAGAAACCGAACCAGTGACTGAGGCCTCCAATACCAAAGGATCAGAGTCCCGCGTTTGAAACCGGATCGGTAAACGGAAATTGGAAATCCCCACATGTTGGATGAATTTTTGCGCACCGCGGATCAACGAGGTCGGGCCGTTTTGTAGATCAGGCAGGGTGCGGATGTAGTCGGCATCCGCCACAAAATCCTGCGCATAATCACGGCTCAGGTCTTGCGTTTCATCTGAACAGCCCACATTCGATGCGGCGTCATCCATGGATGGAAGGTGAATATTCACGGCAATTTCCCCTTTCAAAGGTGCGGGCCTAATCCCAGTTATTTTGGGGATCGTCGGGCAGGATTTCAACTTTTTTCTACTCGAGTTAGTTTGCATAGAAGAATTTCAAGCGCCTTTAACCGATTATACCGCTGTACCCGCCGCATCCAGCGCCGCCATTAGGTCAGCCTCAAGATCTCGAGCACTCTCAAGCCCCACCGAAAACCGCAACAATCCCGGCGTGATGCCCAGCAGGTCTTTTTGCGCCTGCGGCAAGCGCTGATGTGTTGTGGTCGCGGGATGGGTGATAATTGACTTCGAATCCCCTAGGTTGTTGGAAATAAGAATGATCTCCAAAGCATTCATAAACCGAAACGCGCGTTCCTTGCTGCCAACATCCAAAGCCATCACTGTCCCGCCCGCGCCCATTTGCGCCTGCGTCAGAGCAAACTGCGGATGGGTTTTCAAGCCAGGATAAATCACGCGCGCGAGATCTTTCCGGTACAGCAAAGACTCTGCCAATACATTGGCCGTCTCAACCTGTGCACGCACACGCAGTTCCAGAGTTTCCAAACTTTTCACCATCATCCAAGCGTTAAAGGGGCTCATCGCGCCGCCCGTATGCTTCATAAATGGCTCTATGATGCCACGAATGACATCTTTCGTTCCCAGAACCACCCCGCCCAAGCCACGTCCCTGCCCGTCGATGTGTTTGGTGGCAGAATAGATCACCACATCAACGCCCAATTCGATTGCCTTTGAGTAAACGGGTGTTGAAAACACATTGTCCACCACCACATAAGCGCCCACCGCATGGGCGAGCGCAGAGACCTGCGCGATATCAATCACCTCCAGGGTCGGGTTGGAAATACTCTCAAAGAATACCAGCCTTGTCTGCGGGGTAATCGCCTCAGCCCAAGCTTGCATATCCAAACCATCCACCAAAGTTACCCGTACGCCAAAGCGCGCCAAAACATCTTCTAAAACGTAAAGACAAGAGCCAAACAGCGCCCGCGCCGCCACCACATGATCACAGGCTTTCGTCATTGCGACCAAAGCCCCATGCACCGCCGCCATACCACTGGCCGTGGCAAACCCATCTTCGGTACCCTCCAAAGCGGCGATCCGCTCCTCAAACATCCGCACAGTGGGATTGCCATATCTGGCATAAATAAATTCATCCGTCCCGGCCTGCTCAAACCGCGCCTCCGCCGCCTCGGCAGAGGCATAGGCAAAGCCCTGTGTCATATAAATTGCTTCAGACATTTCAGAAAACTGCGAGCGCCGGGTGCCGGCATGCACCGCGAGTGTACGTTTATCGCGTGTCATTTGACCCTCCTTAAAGGCACAAAAAAACCCACCGGTGAAAGGCGGGGTCTCTGTCATATCCCAAACCCTTTTAGCAGCTTATTTAACGTGGCCCGCAATCCGGTAACAAATCGCCACGCGTCACGAATAATGACCCAGCCCAAGAGGGTCAACAGTCAAAATCGCCCATTTGCCCCTTGCGCTCAAAGCGATAGCCCGAATACTGGCCCAAAGCGGCAATAGGACAGGTGCGATGATCGATTTTTACTACTGGCCCACACCGAATGGATGGAAAATCGCAATTGCGCTTGAGGAAATGAACCTTCCCTACACCGCGCAGCTGGTGAACATCGGCAAAGGTGAGCAATTCAATCCCAATTTCTTGAAAATTTAGCCCAACAACCGCATGTCTGCTATTGTCGATCATGACGGCCCCGACGGCGCGCCGCTCGCCCTCTTTGAAAGCGGCGCCATCTTGCAATATCTGGCGCGCAAGACAGGGACATTCTATGGCACAACCTATCGCGACCAGCTGGCCGTCGATCAATGGCCAATGTGGCAAATGGGTGGGCTTGGCCCCATGGCAGGGCAAAATAACCACTTCAACAAATACGCCCCGCTTATGGGTGAGGATTTGACCTACCCCCAAGACTGATACACCCAAGAAACCGCCCAGCTGTATCGGGTGCTCAACACCCAGCTGGAGCAGAACGACTATGTGGCAGGTGCTTTTTTCTATCGCCGACATGGCGATCTGGCCCCGGGCGTCCCTATGGGAGGGCCAAAACAGACACTCGAGGATAAACCGCATATGGCCCGCTGGCTGCAAGCCTGCGCCGCGCGCCGCGGCGTTTCCGCGGGCCATGGGATACATTTAGATCTGCGCGCAACCCCGCAATCCAGTGACAAAGACAGCTTTAATCACCTCTTCAAAGCGACATAGCCACTCTGGCCCAGCGCCTTGAGCCTGCCGGAGGCAGGCGAGAGGAAAAAGGTCATGCGGCGCAGCCGCACCGCGCGGTCACGCCCGGTCAGTCATCTTTTTCCAGCGCATATTTTGCCAATAGCGCCGCTTGACTCATAAAAAAGCCAAATAACACCGCCGTTAGGCCAAAGGTTTTAAAATACACCCAAGTCTCCGTCGAAAAGAACCTCCAAATCACCTCATTGAGCAGAGCCAATCCAAAAAACACCGCCGTGAACCGGCGTGTCAAAATCATCCAGCCCTCAGCCTGCATCGGCAACGCGTCCTGCATCACCAACCGGAGATAAGACTGCCCGCGCAGCAATCCAAACCCCAAAAGCCCTGCAAAAATAAGATAGATCAGCGTCGGTTTCATTTTTATAAATTGCGGGTCATTCAGCCAAACCGTTAACCCGCCAAAGACGGTCACCAAAAGCGCCGTCATGATCTGCATAGGAGAGATTTTCCCCGTCAGCTTCCACAAAATCGCCGTGCACAGCAGAAGCAACGGGACAAACAGCGCCGTAACCAAGATGAACCCATCATAATCAGACCCGCCGAGGGTATAGCTCGTGCCCTTCATCTTCAGATAGGCGACAAAAAAGGCCAGTACTGGCCCAAACTCTAAAAGCGGCTTCACCCATTTTGGTAAATTTTCGTCAGACATAATTAGGCCTTCCTTTTATCCCGCAAATTCAACTATCACAGCCCCCAGCGCAATCAAAGCCATTAAAGCCAAACGGCGCGGCCCGACGGTCTCTTTCAAAAACAACCAGCCAATGAGAGCGGCAAAAATAGTCGAGGTCTCGCGCAGCACAGCCGCTTCTCCAACCTTATCCAATCGCGTGGCCAATAAGATCGCGCCAAAGGAGGCCATCGCCACCAATCCCCCAATCGGCGCGCGCCACATAAGGCCCTGCCGCACCAAGGCAATGCCTTTGCGCCGTGCATGGGCCAGTGCCACAATCGGCATGCTCCAAGAATCAATCACAAAGAACCAGGCCAGAAAAGTAAAAGGATCCGCCGCAGCTCGGATGCCATAGGCGTCATAGGTCGTATAAAACGCCACAAAAAATCCTGTGAAGAGCGCCAGCACCAAGGCCAGACCCAATGTCTCGCGCTCCAGTTTCACCGTGCGCATATTATACACAGCCAGGCCAAAAATCCCGCACAGAAGCACAGCCACCCCCAGCCATTGCCCAACAGTGAACACTTCGCCAAACAATAAGTATGCCCCAATCACCGTGAAAAACGGCCCCGACCCGCGCACCACGGGATAAACAACCGTATAGGCGCCACGGGTGAAGGCCATGGCCTGCAAGATTTTATAAACAGTATGGATCGCCCATGCCCCTGCCAAAATTGGCCATAAATGCGCCTCTGGCCAGGGCACCACGAACAGAGCAAAAGGCAAGGCCATCAAACCGTAGCTGGCATCCATAGCCCCGCGCATCACCCAGGGGTCAATTCTCCCCTTTTGCATCGCGGCAAAAACCGCGTGCAACACAGCGGCCAAGAGCGCCAAAAGCATAGCGACCAATCGGCCCGTGTGACTGCCTTCAATCGCAAGGATCCACTCGGTCACGCAGAGACCCCAGTCAAGGCCGCAGCAAATTCCTCTGGATCAAAAGCGTCAAGATCGTCTATCCGTTCACCCACGCCAATGGCGTGAATAGGCAAAGCAAATTTATCCGCGAGAGAGACCAACACCCCGCCTTTGGCGGTGCCATCCAATTTGGTCATCACCAGACCAGTAACATCCGCCATTTTGCAAAACACGTCCACTTGGTTGACCGCATTTTGCCCGGTTGTCGCATCGAGGACCAAGACCGTGTTGTGCGGTGCATCAGGATCTTTCTTGCGGATAACACGAATGATTTTGGACAATTCCTCCATCAAATCTGCCCGGTTTTGCAACCGTCCCGCCGTATCAATCATCAAGAGGTCAGCGCCATCTTTTTCCGCCTGCGTCATGGCGTCAAAGGCCAGGCTTGCCGGATCGGACCCCTCAGCTGCTGTCATCACCGGCACCCCGGCCCGCTCCCCCCAAACTTGCAATTGCCCCACCGCGGCGGCGCGGAACGTATCGCCAGCCGCGATTACAACAGATTTCCCAGCCTTCTTAAACTGGCTAGCGAGCTTGCCGATCGTGGTGGTTTTCCCCGAACCGTTCACACCCACCACCAAAATCACCTGTGGTTTCTTATTGTAAATCGGCAAGGGCCGGGCCACAGGTTCCATCACGCGGGCAATTTCTTCGGCCAAGGCTGATTTGATTTCCGCCGTGGAGAGTTTCCGACCAAAACGCCCTTCGGCCAAATTCGCAGTGATACGCACAGCCGTATCCACCCCCATATCCGAGGAGATCAACAGCTCTTCGAGCTGTTCAAGCATATCATCATCCAGCACGCGGCGTGGCGCACGCCCGAAAACCCCAGTTTTCTGGGGCAAGGGATCCACCGGCTTTGTGTCCACCTCCAAAGGGTCAATCGCAACCTTTGGCGCGCTGACGCCTGGCTCTGCCTCTGCTTCTGGCGGCGCCACCTGCGCGCGCTTTTGCTCTAGCGGGCTGTCTCCTACAGGGTCGGGCGCGCGCAAAACCTCGGGCTGCGCCACCTGCGCGGCCACATCCGTGATGACCAGATCTGAAGGCTCCTCCTCGGGCGCAATATCTTCTTGGACGATCGCCTCCAGACCCTCTTCAAGCTTGGCAGAGGATTTAAAAAGTTTGGATTTCAACTTACCAAAAAAGGACATCAACACGCTCCATTGTTCGCCGCGGGCTTCAAAGTCGCCGCAAACGGTGACGCGAATGTAATCCTAGCCCCCGGCAATGCCAATGGCAGCCGCGCGCTAAATTTCGCTTGGGAAATATTTGATGACCGATTTGATCGGATTGGGCGCCGCTTGCCCAAGCCCGCAGATCGAAGCCTCCACCATCGCCGTGGTCAAATCCTCTAAAAGCGGCTGATCCCAGGTCTCTGCCTGCATCAATTTTACCGCCTTTTCACAGCCAACCCTGCAAGGGGTGCACTGACCACAGCTTTCGTCCTCAAAGAATCGCAACATATTCAAGGCAGCAGCCCGAGGGCTGTCCTGATCCGACAGAACCACCACAGCGGCCGAACCAATGAAGGTTCCAAGCGGCTGCAATGTGTCAAAATCTAAGGGCACGTCATGGATGGATGCCGGCAGAAGCCCTGAAGACGGGCCACCAGGTTGGTAAGCTGAAAAGATATGGCCCTCCAACATCCCGCCACAGGCGGCAATGATATCGGTAATCGTGGATCCCGCAGGCAACAGATGCACACCGGGGTTTTTCACGCGACCAGAAACCGAGTAACTGCGCAGACCCGTCCGGCCTTTGTGTTCCACCGCGTTCAGGCACTCCGGCCCTTCGCGCACCACGCGCGCAACCCAGAGCAAAGTTTCAACATTATGCACCAAAGTGGGGCGATTGTGGATCCCCACCGCCGCCACAAAGGGAGGGCGATGGCGCGGCAAGCCGCGCTTGCCTTCAATGCTTTCGATCATCGCGCTTTCTTCACCGCAGATATAGGCCCCAGCCCCGCGCCGCAGATCAATATAGCCCGCAGGCACGAGCCCCGCCGCTTCCAAGGCAGCAATCTCTTGGGCCAGAATGTGCAGAACCGCCGGGTATTCGTCGCGCATGTAGATAAAACAGGTTTCCGCCTCGACTGCCCAAGCGGCAATCAACATGCCTTCGAGAAACAGATTCGGTGTGCGCTCGAGATAGTAGCGATCCTTGAACGTTCCAGGCTCGCCCTCGTCTCCATTCACCGCCAAATAGCGCGGCCCCGCATTGCTGCGCACGAAGCCCCATTTTGTGCCGGATGGAAACCCCGCACCACCCAAGCCGCGCAGACCGCTTTGCTTTATCTGCGCCTGGACCTCTTGCCAATCACCACCGGCGCGCAGCTCTTCAAGCCGCGCATAGCCACCGGCAGAACGATAGGTCGCGAGGTCTTCATAATCGGGAATCTCAGCATGGGTATGGCCGGCGGAAATTGCTGCCAAAACCTTTTCGGGCGTTGCATGATCAATGTGATGGTGGCCCAACTCAAGCACCGGGGCGGTATCACAGCGCCCCATGCAGGGCGCGCGGACAACCCGCACAGATTTGGGATCTAACCCCTGCTGCAAAGCCTCTTGCAATTGAGCCGCGCCGGCCAATTCGCACGACAAGCTATCGCAGACCCGCACGGTCAAGGCCGGCGGTGGGGTTTCCCCCTCTTTGACCACATCAAAATGCGCATAGAACGTCGCAACCTCATAAACCTCAGCCTGGCTCAAACGCATTTCTTCGGCCAAAGCGCGCAAATGCGCCGCCGAGAGATGGCCATCAGCATCTTGAATAAGGTGTAAAAATTCGATCAGAAGATCGCGCCGACGCGGCCGTTGCCCGAGCAAGTCTTGCACCTGTGACCATGCCAAATCGTCGAGCTGACGCCCTTTTGGTCGCACCCGGCCTCTGCCCGGTCCAGATTTCCAAACACCTTTTGACGATTCGATAGACATGATCTGTTCCTCAATTCATTGTGGCTGATTTAACCCGCAACGCGGCCCTGACATAGGTCGAAATACGACACCACTTGCAACAGATGCGTTTTCTCATGCCTCAATAGACATCACCTGACCACAATCAGAACAATTGTCCCTGCTCAGGTGGGGTCGGCTTGGCGCGGCCTGCGGGACGGGCGGCGGCGCTTTGCCCCACCGCAAAGCGTCCATCGGCAAACTCGATCTCCAGAGATTTCGCTGCCTCAGCCTTCGCCACATTGGTGATCAAAGCCTGCCCAGACCGCACCACCGCATAGCCGCGGCGCAGAGTCTCGCGGTACCCCAGTGTTTCGCGCAACCGATCACAGGCCACCAGCTGCTCGCGGCGTCTTTGCAATTGCCGTTCAAACGTTTGCTCCAACCGCGTTTCAAGATCATCGAGATCTTTGCGCAACCGCGCAACCCGCTCCGCCAGGGGTGCCGGACGCAGACGCGATGCGCAGACCCGTAGCATCTGCCGGGCCGAGAGCGCGGCCCGGTCCAAGCCTGCCGGTAGGCGCTGCCCCAAGGCCTGCAATTGCCGCGCCTCCTGCACCAATATCCGCCCTAATGCAGAGGGCTTAATCTGCCCCGCAGAAGCGGTCAGGCGCAGCTGTTGTTTTTGCACCAAGCTGCGCAGCGCCAGTGGCAAACGCCCCTCCCAATGGTCCAAACGCTGCTGCGCCGTCTGCGTCAGGCTGTCTGGACGCGGCAAAGCGCGGGATACATCGGCCAATCTTTGTTTGCGCCGCGCCATGATATTGGCCAAGCCCTGCGCCGCCCGGGCGCCCTTAGCACGGGTTTCGGCCAAAAGGTCCAAGCGTACCGGCACCGCCAATTCAGCGGCGGCGCTGGGGGTGGGCGCGCGCATGTCAGAGACGAAATCAATCAATGTGGTATCGGTCTCATGGCCCACAGCGGAAATTAGGGGAATCTCAGAGGCCGCCGCGGCGCGTGCAACAATTTCTTCGTTGAACCCCCAAAGATCCTCAATGGAGCCCCCGCCGCGCGCCACGATCAGCAAATCTGGCCTCGGCAGAGCCCCACCCGGGGTCATGGCATTGAACCCAGCAATCGCGCGCGCCACTTCGGCGGCGCAATTGGCCCCTTGCACCGCAACCGGCCAAACCAAGACTTTCCGCGGGAAACGGTCGCGCAGGCGGTGCAAAATATCGCGAATCACAGCGCCAGTGGGAGAGGTGACGACCCCAATCACGTCGGGCAAAAAGGGCAAAGCCTGTTTGCGTGCCGGATCAAACAACCCTTCGGCGGCCAAAGCGGTCTTTCGCTTTTCCAACATGGCCATCAATGCCCCCACCCCGGCAACAGCCACATCATCGACATTCAAGTTGTATTTGGACTGCCCGCCGAAGGAGGTCATTTTGCCACTGACAACCACCTCCATCCCCTCCTCGGGGAGGACAGAGAGTTTTGACACCTGACCTTTCCAAGTGGTGCAGGCCAGGGCGTTGCGTTCATCTTTTACATCGAAATACATATGCCCCGAACGGGCCTGAACCACACGCCCCACTTCGCCCTTCACCCTTATGCGGCCAAATTCCGCCTCCAGAGTACGTTTCACGGCACCAGAGATTTCTGAAACCGTAAATTCTGGGGCATTCTCGCCAAGACGGGGATCGTCAATAAGATCAGACATAGTGCACCTTGTGACCAGAGTTGATGCAGCTTAGAACGCGGGCAAGCAAAGGCCAAGGGGAGCGCGTGTCATGAATATCTTAATTTTAGGCAGTGGAGGCCGCGAGCATTCATTGGCCTGGGCCGTCGCGCAAAACCCAAAATGCGATCGGTTGATGGTTGCCCCAGGCAATGCCGGCATCGCTAAAATTGCTGATTGTGTGGATCTGAATATTTTGGACGGCGCCGCTGTTCTCGCCTTTGTCCGCAGTCAGGCAATTGATTTTGTGATCATTGGTCCAGAAGCCCCTTTGGCTGCCGGTGTCGCCGACGTCTTGCGGGCCGCAGATGTGCTCTGCTTTGGCCCCAGTCAGGCGGCGGCGCAGCTGGAAGCCTCAAAATTCTTTACCAAATCGATCTGCGATGCCGCAGGTGCGCCCACTGCCGGATATGGCCATTTTACCGACCAGCCAAGCGCCGCGGACTATGTGCGCAAAATGGGCGCGCCGATTGTGGTCAAAGCCGATGGGCTGGCGGCGGGCAAAGGCGTCATTGTCGCCATGAGCGAGCAAGAAGCTCTTGAGGCTTTGGATGATATGTTCAGCGGCGAATTTGGCAGTGCAGGCGCAGAAGTGGTGATTGAAGAGTTTATGGAGGGCGAAGAGGCCTCATATTTCATCCTCTGTGATGGCCGTGATGTTTTGGCCATTGGCACCGCACAGGATCACAAGCGCGTGGGCGAGGGAGACACCGGCCCCAACACCGGCGGCATGGGCGCCTATAGCCCCGCGCCGGTTTTGACAGATGAGATTGCAGAGCAGGCTATGCGCGAAATTATCAAACCCACGATGGCGGAAATGGCCCGGCGGGGCACGCCTTACCAAGGGGTGCTTTATGCCGGTTTGATGATTAAAGACGGCAAGGCCCGCTTGGTGGAATATAATGCTCGCTTTGGCGATCCAGAATGCCAAGTGCTGATGATGCGGCTCGGTGCACAGGCGTTGGATCTGCTGCTGGCCTGTGCTGAAGAACGGCTGTCAGAGGTTCAGGTCAATTGGGCCGCAGACCATGCTTTGACGGTTGTCATGGCCGCCAAGGGCTATCCCGGCGCTTATAAAAAGGGCACAGTGATTTCCGGGGTGAACGCCTTGCCAGACAGCTCTTCGGCCACCTGTTTTCATGCCGGAACCGCGCAAATTGGCGCAAATCTCACCGCACAGGGCGGGCGGGTTTTGAATGTCACGGCGCGCGCTGCAAGCCTGAGCGAGGCACGGACCATGGCCTATGACATGGTCGATCAAATCGACTGGCCCGAAGGGTTTTGCCGCCGCGATATCGGTTGGCGCGCGCTTTAAAAGCGCCTGTGGCCGCAGTTCAGAACATTGCGGCCACTTCAGTGTCGACAGGAGTTTAGATCTGGCGTTCTGGCATCCGCACAACCAACCCATCCAATGCGTCAGAGACGCGCAATTGGCAGGTCAAACGGGATTGGCCTGGTTTGGGTTCAAAGGCAAAATCCAGCATATCTTCTTCCATGCCATCCATTGCGGGCAGTTTCTCGACCCAGGCACTGTCAACATAGACATGACAGGTTGAGCAGGCGCAGGCGCCGCCGCAATCGGCTTCGATGCCAGGAATGTTATTGTCCCGGGCGCCCTCCATGACGGTCAGCCCATTGGCGACCTCCACCACATGTTCCGCGCCACCGTGTTCAATATAAGTAATTTTAGCCATGTCTTTGTATCTCGCTAGACTGTTTCTTCTCTGAGGTAACATGTAATTCAAAAAATTCTACCCCCCATGAGGGTGGAATAATGCCACTTGCGATATTGCTCAAATGTTCTATTTTTGTTCTATGTCATTCGACTCTCCCAACACTTGGCCCAAGCCCCCCGCCGCCCTGCCCCATGCTATGCTGGAGCTGCCACCAAATGGTGCAAGGGTTACTGTGGCGGGTCTGGTCCTGGTGCGCCAAAGACCCGGCACGGCCAATGGAGTCATTTTCATCACGCTGGAGGATGAGACCGGAGTTTGCAATGTGATCGTCTGGCGCAAACTCTATGAGCAGTACCGCCGCGCCGTAATCGCGGGGCGTATGTTGCGAATCACAGGGCGCATTCAACGCGAAGGCGCTGTGTGCCATGTGATCGCTGAGCATGTGGAAGATATATCTTTCATGCTGGATGATCTCTTGCTGCCAGAGGCCAGCCGCGCCACCGAGCAGCCATAACCGCGCTGAACCCAAAAAGGGCGGCCCTAGAGCCGCCCCTTTCACCACCGTACCGCTGCATTTATTGCTGTACAGTGAGGGCCAAAAACCGGGGATCGCCGCCGCGGCGCACGAGCAAAAGCATCGTTTTACGGCCGCTCTCAATGGTCGCGCTCACTTGCTCTTCAAACTCAGCAAGTGAGGTGACCTTCTCTTGGCCGGCCTCCACAATCACATCCCCTGATTTCAAACCTTTTTCAAAGGCCTCGGAGGTTTCCACAACATCCACAACGACAACGCCTTCCAATCCAGCCGCAAGGTCCAAACCCTCACGAATTTCATCGGTCAGGTTGGACAGGGTGATCCCAAGGTCCTCATAGTCTTTTGGCGCATCTTCATTGACCGCTGGCTCATCTGCGCGGGCCAGTTTTTCGTCGTCGCGCAGGCCAAGGGTGACGCTCAATGTCACCTGCGCACCATCGCGCACCACAACCACATCAACCGCTTTGCCAACTTCTGTGTTGCCGACAGTTTGCACCAAATCGCGCACGTCCTCGACCTCATGACCATCAAAGATCACGATCACATCGCCCTGTAATATTCCGGCATCTTTC
This sequence comes from uncultured Planktomarina sp., assembly GCA_943788425.1. Classification (GTDB taxonomy): domain Bacteria; phylum Pseudomonadota; class Alphaproteobacteria; order Rhodobacterales; family Rhodobacteraceae; genus Planktomarina. Next base: position 486,149 of record CALSQF010000006.1, on the reverse strand, counting down.
GAGGGGCCTTCTGGCACGCCTGTCACAACGGCCCCGGCGGCCCGGTCCAAACCGTCAATGCTTTCGGCAATGTCTTCATCAACATCTTGGATCCGCACGCCCAGCCAGCCCCGGCGAATTTCGCCGTATTCCGTCAATTGATCAACGACCCGGCTGACCACATTAGAGGCCATAGAAAAGCCAATGCCGATAGAGCCGCCATTGGGCGACAAAATCGCGGTGTTCACACCGACAACTTCTCCATCCAGATTGAACAAAGGCCCGCCAGAATTGCCCCGGTTAATTGCGGCATCCGTTTGAATATAGTCGTCATAAATCCCAGACAATGCCCGGTTTCGGGCCGAAACGATTCCCGCAGAGACCGAGAACCCCTGTCCCAAAGGATTGCCCATCGCCACCACCCAATCGCCCACGCGCGCTGTGTCACTGTCGCCGAAACTGACGAAAGGCAGCGGTGCATCCGACGTGACCTTCAGCACTGCGATATCCGTATTCTTATCGGTGCCGATGACCTTAGCGGCCAGTCTTTCACCGGAGAAAAATTCTACTTCAATCTCATCGGCCCCTTCGATCACGTGATTGTTGGTGACGATGAATCCATCAGCAGAGATCACAAACCCCGATCCCAATGCAGAGGAGCGGCTGGCCCCACCATTGCCGCCACGGCGACGATCTTCGAACTCCCGAAAGAACTCTTCAAAAGGCGAGCCCTTGGGCACAATACCACGCGGCATTTGATCGGCGCGACCGGCAATCACGGTTGTTGTGGTGATATTCACCACGGAGGGGCTGATCTCATCGGCAAGATCGGCAAATGTATTTGGCAGCATTTGAGCTGCGGCCTGTAGAGCTTGTAAGATCAGCAGACAAAGCGCCGCCGCAAAAACCCAAGTGGCACGGTAAACTGCAAAATCCTTGCGCTTAGATAAGGCAATCGAATTCATCTTTATCTCCATTCATGCCCATCTACATCACGTAGATTGGGCGCCTGTTGTCTTTATTAACTTAATGTAGTTCGGCAAGTTTTCAACGCAATGACCTGCCAGGCTCAGTCACCATCTCGTGACGGCCAATTTCGGCGGAAAAACACTTATTTCGAACGCCGGGCCGCCTATAGGCTTAACGCCAATAGAATGCACCCAGCCATACAAAGCAGAGCCCCCATCTGCCGGCGCGCAGAGATCGACAGGGTTTTAAGAGTTTTCAGCAGGGTCTCAAGGGCATGAGGGGCTAGTAGATAAACCAGCCCCTCAGAAATCATAACAGCCGCAAAGCCGAATAAGATCTTGTCAATCACTCAGCAACACGCGGCGTTGCGGATTTCATATAGGTTAAAAATTCATGATCTGGTGGAATCACCAAAGTTGAATTTTCACCAAGTATGGAAGATTCATAGGCCGCAAGCGACCGATAGAAGTCGAAAAATTCAGGATCCGCGCCGAAGGCATCGGCCAAAATACGGGTCCGTTCCGCATCCGCTTCCCCTTCGATGATCAAAGCATCCCGCTTCGCAGCGGAGAGCGTTTCCTCATGGGTCCGATCCGCAACAGCTGTGACTCGCTGCGCCGCCTCACGGCCCCGGGCGCGTTCATCGGTCGCTTCGCGTTCCCGCTCTGCGATCATACGCTGCAAAGTTGCATCGAAGTTTTGCTCTGGCAAGTTGGTTTGACGCAGACGCACATCAACTACATCCAACCCCAAATCCTTAGCACGGGTTTGAGCCTCAGCACGGATCAGCTCCATCAAACGGGACCGTTCCGGCGACAGAATGGCATTTGACGTCACCCCATCAGCTCCAAGAACCGCCCGGATCTGACCGTCGAGAATATCATTGAGCTGAATACTGGCTTCGCGCTCACCGCCCGCGCCCAAAGCCTGACGGAATTTCACAATATCTGCGATGCGGTACATAACAAAGGCATCCACCTCGAGGCGACGGTCATCAGCTGGCGTCACCTCGATCACCGGGGTTTCCAAAGACAAAATTCGGTCATCAAAGCGTACAACTTGATCCAGCCAAGGGATCTTAAAGCCCAAACCAGGGTCTGTTTTGACCTGTTTGATTTGACCAAACCGCAGCACTAGCACTTTTTCGCGCTCATCCACGATGAACAAGGACATCAACCCACCAACCGCAATCACGGCGGCTATGATCACTGCAATACGAGATCTCATAGACATTAGTTTGACCCTCCTTGTGAAGATTTACGCAATTCATTCAATGGCAAGTAAGGTACAACACCCTGGCCGCCTTCGCCATTGTCCATGATAATCTTATCCACATTGCTCAACACTTTTTCCAAAGTCTCGATATATAGGCGACGACGCGTCACCTCTGGCGCTTCTTTATATTCGGTCAAAACAGCTGAGAATTGGCTGGCCTCCCCCAAAGCGGCATTTACGACAGAGGCACGGTAGCCTTCTGCTGCCTCTAACAACTGCGCCGCAGCACCCCGCGCTTCAGCAAGACGTTGGTTGGCATAGGCATCCGCTTGGCGCTCGCGCTGATCGCGCTCTTGCTCTGCGGCTTGCACATCGCGGAAGGCGTCAATCACCGAAACGCGTTTTTGCGACCCATCAGCAGCGGTCACGATCACCTGACGGCTGGGCGGATCCACTTTGTTAAAGTTGACCCGGACAACAGAAATACCAGTTTTGCGCTCATCCAAAGTTTTTTGGATCAATTGCCGCACATTCGCCTCAATCGCAGCACGATCTCGGTTCAAAATTGGCGCCAATTCCGATTGCGCAATCACTTCGCGCATCGCAGCTTCCGAAATAGCCCGGATAGATTGCTCAGGTGCTTTCAGACTAAACAAAAAATCCGCCGAGTTTTTAATGTTCCAAACCACCTGAAAGTCAATGTCCACGATGTTTTCATCCGTGGTTAGCATCAAGCCCAAACCACTGTCACGGCTATCATTGAGCCCAAGGGATTCGGTTCTGTTGGTGGTGACATTGAACTTCTCATAGGTCACAAAAGGCCAAGGCGCGAAATTGAGACCGTTGGTGCCAATTTCATTGAATTCGCCGAGGAAGAGCTCAACAGATTGCTCCTCTGGCTTGACGGTATAAAAGGACGCGAACAGCCACATGCCAACAGCAGCAAGCCCAGCCAGCACGAAAGTGCTGCGCGGAATGCCTGCGTCTCCACCGCCAGCTCCACTGCCACCACCGGTGCCACCGCTGCCTTTACCTCCCATCAACACGCGCAATTGCTCTTGGCCTTTGCGCATCAACTCGTCAATTTCTGGGATTTGCGGTCCGTCTGGACCCCGATCATTCCCACCGCCATTGCCTTTGTTGCCTCGATTGCCGCCGCTTCCGCCGCCGCCCCAAGGTCCACCGTTATTATCCGACATTCAGCTGTTTCCCTTCACAGTCATTCTGAGTCTCTGTTCTATTTGTGCTCTGCTTTGTATATTTCAAGCACTCCGCACCGGAGTTTTCATTGTAACAAGTTCCTCTGAAACCGTGGGATGCACGGCACACACACGGTCAAAATCTTCTTTTGTTGCCCCCATTTTCGCCGCTATCCCTACCATTTGGATCATTTCACCGGCACCATCTGCGACGATGTGACAGCCCAAAATTTTGCGGGTCTTTTGGCTCACAACCAATTTCATTAGCACTTTGTTCGGCGCATCAATAAAGGAAATATTCATTGGGCGAAAGGCAGTTGCATAAACTTCGATCGGCTCTTGTACACGAGCTTGCTCTTCGCTGAGGCCAATTGTGCCAAATTCCGGTTGGGTGAATACGGCCGTTGGGATCAATGCGTGATCCACAGGGGTCGGATTGCCTTTCAGGGCGGTCTCAACAAACGCCATGCCTTCGCGGATCGCCACGGGCGTCAGATTGACACGGTTGGTCACATCTCCGACCGCATAGATCGACGGCAATGAAGTCTGAGAAAACTCATCGACCTGAACCGCGCCCGCGTCATCCAGACCAATGCCCAGCGCCTCAAGTCCCAAGCCGGTGCTTTTAGGCTTGCGGCCTGTGGCATACATCACAACATCAAAGTCATGGCGCGCACCTTGGGCATCTGTCACGCTGTAGCCGGCGCCTTGCCGGTCGATTCGGGCCACATTGGTGTGCATCTGCATTTGGACACCACGCTCTTGCATGCCCTGCACAATCACATCGCGAGCCTCTTTATCAAAGCCGCGCAATACCGCCTCGCCCCGATACCAAAGATGGGTTTGCACCCCAAGTCCATTGAGAATTCCGGCAAATTCACACGCAATATAACCGCCTCCCACGATCAATATCCGCTTGGGCAAAGTTTCCAGATGAAAAACCTCATTAGAGGTGATGGCATATTCGGCTCCGGGAACATCGGGCACCGAGGGCCAGCCGCCCGTGGCCAGCAAAATCACCTTGGCCGTGACGACCTGGCCATCGGCCAAACGCACCGCATGCGGACTGTCGACTGTCGCGCGCATGTCGAAGGTCTCAACTCCCGAGTTGTGCAACAGGCGGCGATAAATGCCTTCCAGCCGATCGAGCTCACCTTCCAGATTGCTCCGAAATCCCGACCAGTTGAAACCGCCCATCCGCACGTCCCAGCCATAGGCGGCAGCCTGCTTCATAGCAGGCGCATAGGTTGAAGCAAACACCATCAACTTTTTCGGAACGCAACCCCGGATGACGCAGGTGCCGCCATAGCGGCTTTCTTCAGCCAATCCGACTTTGGCCCCGGTGTCCGAAGCTGCAACGCGCGCCGCGCGTACACCACCCGAACCACCGCCAATTACAAAAAGATCATAATCATAAGACATATTCGTCCCCTATTGAAGTCAGAAGCCCAACCGCCTGGCGTGTTACGGCCGAAGGTGCTCCTCGATGCGCCCATCGCTAGCACCCAAAATCACGCGATCACAAATATTTATAAACAGGCCATTTTCAACCACGCCCGGCACTTGATTGAGCACAATGGCCAGGGCGGGCGCATCCGGGATGTGTTCCAAATGCAAATCAAGAATGAAGTTGCCTTCGTCGGTCACAAAGGGAGTGTCGCCCTGCATGCGCATTGTGATATCGCGCCCAGCCAATCCGTGATCGGCTAAAAGGCGGGCAATATGGTCGCGCGACGAAGCCAAACCAAATCCCAAAACCTCCACAGGCAAAGGGAATTTACCGAGCTGAGGGACATGTTTATCAAAATCAGCAATCACAATCATCTGATCCGAGGCGGAGGCGACGATCTTCTCTTGCAAAAGCGCCCCACCCCCACCTTTGATGAGAGACAAAGCGGAATCGAATTCATCCGTACCATCAATGGTGATGTCCAAATGCCCAGTTTGATCCAGGGTCACCACTTCCAAGCCCAGCTCACGGGCCAGATCTGCTGTGCGGGTCGAAGTGGGCACGCCTTGAATGCGCAGCCCTTCAGTCTTCACCCGCTCCGCCAAACACAGCACCATCCAAGCCGCCGTTGAGCCGGTTCCAAGCCCGAGCTTCATACCATCTTCAACCAATTCGACGGCCCGTTTGGCCGCGACGTATTTTGCCTGATCGGCGAGGGATAAATCGGCAAACATGTAACGTGGCTCCTGATGATTTGCGCCCCTATATAGACCGAAGTCCCCCCAATGCGCGAGGCCCGATTTCATCTTTCAAGCCCAGCATCGGCCGGGCTTCGCATGGGCACTGCGCCGCATATTCTCTTGCTGTGCGAGAGACGCAGACGTAGACCTAGATGAAAGCGTCGTATTTCCACCGACACGGCCTGTCAAACCATGATCAACCCAAGCCATGCACTTCTAAGAGGTCTTCAATGTTTCTATCTGTTTTTGATATGTTTAAAGTCGGCATTGGGCCAAGCTCATCGCATACGATGGGACCAATGGTTGCGGCGGGCATGTTTTTGGATCTGCTGCGCGCCAGCCCATTTGAGGCCGCAGGCCTAAAAGCGCGGTTGCATGGCTCCTTAGCCTTCACCGGTGTGGGGCATGCGACAGATCGTGCCACACTTCTTGGATTGGCCGGGTTTTCCCCCGAAACCTATGACGCCATCAAGGCTGAAGCTGCGCTAGAGACCATTACACGCAACAAAACGGTCGACCCGGATGGGCTCGGAACACTTAAACTCGATCCAGCCAGTGACATCGTATTTGACTTCGGCCCCTCTCTTGAGGGTCATGCCAATGGCATGGTCCTAATGGCGACAGATGCACAGGACGATGTGATCTTGCAGCAAACTTATTATTCGATCGGTGGCGGCTTTGTGGTGACAGCCGAAGAATTGGCCAGTGGCGTGTCCATCGGCGACATAGCCCCCTACCCGCATGAGTTTAATACGGCCAATGAATTGCTGGCCCTATGCGCCGCCCAGGGAAAATCCATCGCACAGATAAAACGTGAAAATGAATTGAGCCGCCGCAGCGCCGCAGAGCTCGACCGCGGCTTGACCAAAATCTGGGACGTAATGAACGATTGCATCAATCGTGGGCTGGAGCGGGGCGGCATATTGCCCGGCGGTCTGAATGTGAAACGCAGAGCCAAACCCATTCACGAGGCTTTGATGGCCGAACGGGGACTGAATATGCCCGCCCCACATACGATCAATGATTGGATGAGCGTTTACGCCATGGCGGTCAATGAAGAGAATGCCGCCGGTGGGCAGGTCGTGACCGCACCGACCAATGGCGCGGCCGGTGTGGTCCCTGCCACTCTGCGCTATTGGCTTGATCATGTGCCAGGCGCCACGCCAAAGCGCATCTCGGAATTTTTACTCACCGCCGCCGCCATCGGCGGGCTGATCAAATTCAACGCCAGCATCTCCGGCGCGGAATGCGGTTGCCAGGCGGAAGTGGGCAGTGCCTCTGCCATGGCCGCCGCCGGTCTCTGCGCCGTCTTGGGCGGCAGTCCGGCGCAGGTGGAAAACGCCGCAGAAATAGCATTAGAGCATCACTTGGGCATGACCTGCGATCCGGTCAAAGGCCTCGTGCAAGTCCCTTGTATCGAGCGCAATGGGCTAGGCTGCATCAAAGCAGTCTCCGCCGCCAGCCTGTCTATGCGCGGCGATGGCACGCATTTGGTATCATTGGATGCCTGCGTCGAAACAATGCGACAAACCGGTCTGGACATGCATGAAAAATACAAAGAGACTTCACTCGGTGGGTTGGCGGTAAATGTGCCGAACTGTTGACCATTCCAAACCTTGATATGAAAGTGCACTATGGCTCAGGATAACAACCGTTTAGGCCTATTTTTGATGATTGGCTTTTGTGTTCTAGCGCCGGCAAGTGATGCTTTGGTCAAAATTTTAGGCGATGGAATTCCTTTGCTACAGGTGGTCATTGCTCGGTTCATCACCCAGCTTCTTTTGGTGCGCCGCAACCTTTGGACAAGTCGCCACGACACTTGGATGCGGGCAGATCGGATTGGCTACGTCATTCTGCGCTCGGTTCTCCATCTGGTGGCAATTTCTTTTTTCTTTCTGTCGCTCCGCTACCTGCCCCTCGCCGATGCCATTGCCATTGCCTATGTCCTGCCCTTCCTGATCTTGGGCGTTGGATGGATGACCGGAGATCGAGCAAGCCCTTTGAGCCTTGGACTCTGCCTGCTTGGTTTCATCGGCACTTTGATGGTGGTTCAACCCAGTTTTGCCAAGGTCGGTTGGCCTGCGCTTTTGCCGCTGGTCGTGGCCGTTTTATTCACTGGCTTTATGTTCATCACCCGCAAAATTTCAAAACATATCGACCCCATTGATTTACAAGCAGCGAATGGCGTCTGCGCTATGGTGATCCTCTTGCCCATTGCCGCTTTCGGCTCGGCGTTGGACCTACCAATTTTGACAATGGTCCCAGTCACCGGATTTGAATTTTCTGCATTGCTCGGCCTTGGGATCTTGGGCACCTTAGCGCATTTGAGCATGACTTGGGCGCTGCGCTATGCCTCGGCGCCCACAGTGGCCCCAGTGCAATATCTCGAAATTCCGTTTGGAGCACTCTATGGCCTGGTGCTCTTCAGCGAGCTGCCCAATGGCATTGCTGCGGTTGGGATCATCGTGACTGTGACTGCGGGGCTATTGGTCGTGCGCTTTACCAAAACCTCTGTCTAATGCTGCGAAAACAGCTTCAAGGTCACGGCGCGGCAGAATCGCCAGCAAGCCTGGCCGATCCACCGTAATTTCCAGCGCGCCACCTAAGGCGACGTTTGAAGTCGCAATTTGCCCCATCGGGCTCATAACCGCATTTGAAAGCGGCCAGCGCACCCCGCGCAAACTCGCTTCAACAGGAACCATGGGATAAAACCCCACGGGTGTTTCGGCTTCCAGATCTATGGAAAATTTTTGCGGTACAACAAAAACCAACTGTGCCTCATCCATCAAGATCACCGGTCGCGGTTCATTTAAGAGGGCAGAGAAAGCTGCCAACTGATGATCCAAACGTCCGCCGAGAAACCCCACACCCAAAAAAATGTGAGCATCACAAACTGAGAGGCATTTTTGGAAATCCGTGGTCTCCTGATCTGTGATATGCGCCGCAGCCTGACTGGCCGGCAGATCTAGTTGCGAATCCATATCGCCCACCACCAAAGCCACTTCAAGCTTGGCTTGTTGCGCAGAATCGAATCCCCCATCTGCAGCCACAATCGCGTCAAAATTTAACGAAAGTTCTGCGATCAACTCTGGGGTTAAAGGGCCCGCACCAATCAGTAAAATTTTTGGTGCGCGACATAGGTATTTTTTATGAACCATTTCGTCACCTTACTTCTTTTGAGCAGCTCAGTTTAAGGGCAACGCGTGCAAAAGACAAATGTGGGAGTATTAATATTTTTGAAGTTCAACTATCGTAACATGGTCTCGAACAGATTTTCATTGGATTTTTTCATGCTCACCAAGCGGCCTACCTCATTTCTCCTCACGCTGCGGTACCGCGTCGACGCATTATAGCTGAATGGCACAGGTCCAGACGTCAAGGCCGAAGCGCCTCCTCCCGCAGCCCCCGGGGGCGCTCCCTACGGCCTCCGCCGAATTGCACGGGCTCGAAGGGCTGCTGCGCAAACCAGATCCGAAAATTACACTCTCCTTGCCGGAAGATGCTGAGCTGATAGATCAGTTGCTCAAAATAACCGGGAAAATGCCGAAATTTGCGCAATTCAACCCACCACCAGCCGCACCCACACCGGCGCCGTCTCCATCCCCCCAGCGCATGGAGGCCGAGGCGGCACAGTCGCGAAGCGTGACCAACGCAGAGCCACCCGCAAACACGCCTTGGCAGGTGAGGCGGCAGGTCCATGAGCATGGTTCTCGTCAGGGAGCGCCGCATTTACCTCTCACGGTAGACGGCTTTGAGCGGCTTAGGAATCTTCATCCGCATCCGGATCCACTTGACCGATGCCTTTAAAAACAAATTTCAAGGGGAACGCCCAAGCGGTGCCGAGCACCACATAAAGGATAAATTCCAAGACCTTTGGCAACACCGGCAGCAGAGCCACGAAATTTACCGCCAGAACGGCGTAGACCGGCAAGCCAATAACCAAAATCAACAGCGACCAACGGCGGCGGGCTTTGTAACTCAGGGCCATCAGTCTGCAAACGGATCTGTAACGAGGATGGTATCTTCGCGCTCAGGCGACGTCGAGACCAACGCCACCGGGCAATCAATCAGCTCCTCAATGCGCCGAACATATTTAATCGCCTGCGCAGGCAGCTCGGCCCAAGAGCGCGCGCCGGCTGTACTGCCGGACCACCCTTCGATGGTTTCATAGATCGGTGTCACGCGCGCTTGCGCATCGGCGGCAGTGGGCAGGTAATCCAACCGCTCGCCATCCAAATCATAGGCCACACAAATTCTGAGCTCTTCAAACCCGTCCAAAACATCCAATTTGGTCAGTGAAATGCCATTAACGCCAGAGGTGGCACAGGTTTGCCGCACCAGGCAGGCGTCGAACCAACCGCAGCGGCGCTTACGTCCGGTGGTGGTGCCAAATTCATGCCCTCTTTCGCCCAGTTGCTGACCATCAGCATCCTCCAGCTCCGTGGGAAAAGGGCCTTCCCCGACCCGGGTTGTATAGGCTTTGGTGATGCCCAAGACATAATCAATCGCACCCGGACCAATGCCCGTACCTGTGGCCGCTTGGCCAGCAATCACATTTGAGGAGGTCACGAAAGGATAGGTGCCAAAATCTATATCAAGCAATGCACCCTGCGCACCTTCGAACAAGATCCGCTTCCCAGCCTTACGTTTTTCATTCAACACTTTCCAGACCGGCGCTGCGTAGGGCAATATCTTCACGGCGATTTCACGCAACTGCACCAGCAAGTCCGCCCGGTCTACAGGCTCAAGGCCAAGACCTTTGCGCAGCGGGTTGTGATGCAGCAAAGCGCGATCGACGCGCAGTTCCAGAGTAGCCGTATCCGCCAAATCTGCCACGCGGATCACCCGGCGACCGACCTTATCTTCGTAACACGGACCAATGCCGCGACCCGTGGTGCCAATCTTCGCGACCGACACCTGCCCTTCGCGCGCCCGATCCAGCTCACCATGATAGGGCATAATCAAAGGCGTGTTTTCCGCAATCATTAGGTTTTCTGGCGTGATGTCCACGCCTTGGTTGCGAATGCCCTCAATCTCTTTGATTAGATGCCATGGATCAAGAACCACGCCATTGCCAATGACCGAAAGTTTTCCACCGCGCACGACACCAGAGGGCAAAGCATGCAACTTATAGACCGCCTCCCCAATCACGAGCGTATGACCGGCATTGTGGCCGCCCTGAAAACGCGCGATCACATCGGCACGTTCGGAAAGCCAATCCACAATCTTGCCTTTGCCCTCGTCACCCCATTGGGTGCCTACCACAACAACATTGGCCATAACATGTCCTCTTTCGGTCGGATCAAAACGTGGGCCGTATAGCGGGGATCAAGGGCAAGGGAAACTGCTAACTTGCCGCGGGAGGACAAAGCTGCATTTTGGAACAATCCAGAGCGCAAATTACGCCACCGGCCCAACCCAAGCCCCCTACAGCCACCTATCGGGGCCAGTGTCCCAGTTTTGACTTGGCAAATGGCTTATCCTTGCTTAGATAGCCCCTGACCTGAACTGGGAAATTCGTATGCAAAATGTCGTCTTGATCATCCACCTTCTTCTCGCCATCTCTTTGATCGGCTTGGTTCTGTTGCAACGCTCTGAAGGTGGCGGCCTTGGCATGGGCGGCGGCGGCGCTGGCGGTGGAGCGATGTCTGGTCGCGCGGCAGCCTCGGCTTTGACCAAGCTGACTTGGGGTCTGGCGATTGCCTTTATCTGCACCTCTCTTGCCCTAACGATTCTTCAGGTTCAAAAATCCTCTGGCAGCTCGGTTCTGGATCAGTTAATGCCCGCCGCGCAGCAAGAAACACCGATTGATGCGGATGCGCTCTTGCCGCCTACGGAAGAAAATTCCGCGCCGCTCTTGCCGGTCGCTGAGTGATCCACACCTAAATATGGCGGCTGTGGCAAATTTAGCCGCCTTATCTTGATCATCAGATTGCAGAATCATCACGGAGCTGTTACTGCTTTAATCCCGTGGTGAGGATCATTTTTCTTGCCGAAAATTCGAAACTACGGGGATCTCAGTATTTATGGCGCGTTATGTATTTATCACCGGTGGTGTTGTGTCTTCTCTTGGCAAAGGCTTGGCCTCTGCAGCCCTAGGCGCCCTGCTGCAGGCCCGTGGATTTTCCGTGAGACTGCGAAAACTCGATCCCTATCTCAACGTTGATCCTGGCACGATGTCGCCCTTCGAGCATGGAGAGGTCTTCGTCACCGATGATGGCGCAGAAACAGATCTGGATTTGGGCCATTATGAACGCTTCACAGGCGTCGCCGCGCGGATGACTGATTCTGTCTCGTCGGGGCGCATCTATTCAACGGTGCTGGAAAAAGAACGCCGCGGCGATTATTTGGGCAAAACCATCCAAGTGGTGCCCCATGTTACCAACGAAATTAAAGATTTTTTGAAAGTCGGCGATGATGAGGTCGATTTCATGCTCTGTGAAATTGGCGGCACCGTAGGCGATATTGAAGGCCTGCCATTTTTCGAAGCCATTCGCCAATTCTCCCATGATAAGCCACGCGGGGAATGCATTTTCATGCATCTCACGCTGCTGCCCTATCTCGCGGCGAGCGGCGAGCTGAAAACCAAACCCACGCAGCACAGCGTGAAAGAATTACAATCCATTGGCATTGCGCCAGATATTTTGGTTTGCCGATCCGAGCATCCAATTCCCGACAAAGAGCGTGAGAAAATCGCCCTATTTTGCAATGTGCGCCCGGATGCGGTGGTGGCCGCCTATGATCTTAATTCCATCTATGAAGCCCCCTTGGCCTATCACGCCCAGGGGCTCGACCAAGCCGTTTTGGATGCCTTCAACATCTCCCCTGCGCCGCAGCCGGACCTAAGTAAATGGGAGGACGTGCAAGATCGTGTGAACAATCCCGAGGGCGTGGTGAATGTGGGCATCGTTGGCAAATACACGCAGTTAGAAGACGCCTATAAGTCAATCAAAGAGGCCCTCACCCATGGCGGCATGTCAAACCGGGTGAAGGTCAATGTCGAATGGGTTGCTGCCGAAATTTTTGACCATGAAGACGCCGCGCCACATCTCGAGGGATTTCATGCCATATTGGTCCCCGGCGGGTTTGGCGAGCGCGGCACGGAAGGAAAAATCAAAGCGGCGCAATTCGCGCGTGAGCGCAAAGTGCCCTACCTCGGCATCTGCCTGGGCATGCAAATGGCGGTGATCGAGGCCGCCCGCAACCTGTCAAACGTCGCAGATGCTGGCTCGGAGGAATTTGACCATGAAGCTGGCGAAAAGCGTTTCACCCCGGTCGTCTACCACCTGAAAGAATGGGTTCAGGGCAATCACCGGGTCCGGCGCAACGAAGACGACGATAAGGGCGGCACTATGCGCCTTGGCGCCTATAATGCCACGCTAAACCCAGATTCTTTGGTGGCTAAAATCTATGGCGGCACTGCCATCGAAGAGCGTCATCGCCACCGCTATGAAGTCGATATCCAATTTCGAAAGCAGCTCGAAGAAAAAGGGCTGATCTTCTCCGGCATGTCTCCTGACGGTCGCTTGCCAGAAATTGTTGAAGTTAAAGATCACCCCTGGTTCATTGGTGTTCAATTTCATCCAGAGTTGAAGTCGAAACCATTCGCGCCACATCCTTTGTTCCGCGATTTTGTCCGCGCCGCCAAGGAAATGAGCCGTTTAGTTTAACACACAAAGGAGGGCACTATGGCCAAAGGATATTGGATCGCCCACAATCAAATCAGTGATGTTGACGCCTATGAGGCTTACAAAATCGCCGCTGCGCCAGCCCTGCGCGACTACGAAGGTAAATTTCTTGTACGGGCGGGAGCGGCCGAATTCCCCGAAGGTCAGCTGCGCACCCGAACCATTGTGATCGAATTTCCAAACCTGCAAGCGGCGCAAGATTGCTATAACAGCGCGACTTATCAAGCCGCAAAAGCCCTACGCACTCCAGTTTCGATTGGGGATATGGTGATTGTCGAAGGATATGACGGCTAATCATCGCCGCAACCCCAACCCTGGAGGCTCCTCATGTTTGCATCATTGTTTTCGTCCAAATCCCCAGGCAGTGAGCGAGATATCAGCGCCTCTGAAGCCATGGCTGCCCTCATGGTGCGGATCGCCAAATCTGACGATGACTATTCCGCAACGGAAATAGCAAGGATCGATGCCGTGCTTGGCTTGCTGTATCAATTATCCGCCGATCAAGCCGCCAAGCTGCGCCAGACTGCTGAGGCGCTTGAGGCTGAAGCGCCCGACACTGTGCGATTCACCCGTGCGATTAAGGAAGAGGTGCCCTATGAAGAGCGCTTTGATGTCGTGCGCGCGCTGTGGCAAGTTGTTTTGGCCGACGGGGCCCGCGATTCAGAAGAAGATGCGCTGATGCGCCTTTTGGCAAGCCTGCTCGGCGTCAATGATCGCGACAGCGCCCTGGCACGCAAACAGGCCTAGGCCCATGATCGCGCATCTGCCCATGTATGATGTTCCAGCCAATCGCGCCGCACACCGGCGCCTATGGCAGGCCGTGCAAGACCACTTACCAGATGCGCCGGACCTCACACCACCGAGCGAAAATCTTATGGTCGATTGGCTCAGCCCAGAGCTCTATCTGTCCCAAACCTGCGGCCTGCCCTATCGCGCGGCGCTGCATGGCCAGGTGCAGCTGATCGCCACGCCAGACAACCAAATTTCAAATTGTCCGCCGGGCTACTACTGCTCGGTGCTCCTGGCCCGCAAAGGCGCCACTCCAAACCTTGCCGCCAATGACTTTACCTTGGCCTACAATGAACCGCTGTCACAATCGGGCTGGGCCGCACCGCAGTCTATCGGCCTCACCGGCGCCAAACGGCTGCAAACGGGCGGGCACGCAGCCTCAGCCCGCGCTGTTTTGCAAGGACAGGCTGATCTGGCTTCCGTGGATGCGTTGACCTGGCATTTTCTGACGCGCGATTGGGATAAAGCTTCTGGGTTAGAGATCTGCGCCACCACTCCTGCCACGCCAACTCTGCCCTATATTACCGCATTAGGACAAAACGCAGCCGCCCTGCGTGACGCTCTACGGCAAGCGATTCTCTCAATTGGTCCAAAAGACCGGCAAACACTCCAAATATTTGACCTCATCGAGATCAGCGCAGAGACATATCTGCAATTTCCGCTGCCTCCAGCCCCTTAATTTCATCGGATGCCGCTTTTAGATTGCGAGCCGCACCCTTCCTCGCCTAATATCTTCTCTGGTAAGATGGGGGCTGTCGTGAGTGACCAAAATATACCGGTGATTGAAATAAGAGACCTCCATAAAGCCTATGGTGATCTTGAAGTTCTGAAGGGCATCAACATCACCGCCAAACGTGGCGATGTGGTGGCGCTGATTGGCTCGTCTGGATCGGGAAAATCCACTCTGCTGCGCTGCTGCAATATGCTGGAGATCAGCCAAGAAGGCGCGATTTTGTTCCAAGGTGAGGCCGTCCGCTGGAGCTCTGAGGGCCACAACCGACGTCCCGCAGATGCCGCTCAAGTCACCCGGCTGCGCACCAACCTGTCGATGGTCTTTCAGCAATTCAACCTTTGGGCGCATATGACCATCTTACAAAATGTCATGGAAGCTCCGGTAACCGTACTCAAGCAGGATAAATCCGAAGTAGAGGCCCGCGCCCGCAAGCTTTTGGACAAAGTGGGTATTGGCGAAAAATGTGATGTCTACCCTGCCCAGCTGTCTGGCGGGCAACAACAAAGGGCTGCCATCGCCCGCGCCTTGGCTATGGAGCCGGAAGCACTTTTATTTGATGAGCCGACCTCCGCTCTCGATCCAGAATTGGAGCAGGAGGTGATCGGCGTCATCAAGGATCTGGCCGCGGAAGGGCGCACCATGCTCATCGTCACCCATGATATGGCCATGGCACGCGATGTGGCCAATCACGTTATTTTCTTGCACCAAGGGCTGATTGAGGAACAAGGTCCCCCCGAGACCCTCTTTGGTGCACCGAAATCACAACGGCTTCAGCAGTTTCTTTCTGCCGTCGCTTAAACAAACTCAGCCACATATCTTAGGGAGATAAATATGAACAAGCTGATCTTGACCACCGCCGCTTTGGCACTGACCGCTGGCATGTCCTTTGCCGATACAATCCGAATGGGCACCGAAGGTGCCTACCCCCCCTATAACTTCATCAACGATGCTGGCGAAGTTGACGGTTTCGAGCGTGAATTGGGCGATGAGCTCTGCGCGCGTGCCGAGTTGACCTGCGAATGGGTTGTCAACGACTGGGACAGCATAATTCCAAACTTGGTGTCCGGCAACTACGACACCATCATCGCCGGCATGTCGATCACAGCCGAGCGTGATGAGGTGATCGACTTCACGCAAAACTATACCCAACCTGATCCGTCTGCTTATATGGCTCTCTCGGCTGATGTGGATCTCTCAGGTGCTGTGATTGCTGCGCAAACCAATACCATTCAAGCCAGCTTTATTGCCGCCTCTGGCGCCACACTTGTAGAATTTGCAACGCCGGAGGAAACCGTTGCTGCCGTGAAAAATGGCGAAGCTGATGCGGTGTTGGCGGATAAATCCTATCTCAACCCCGTGGCAGAGGGCGATGCCGATTTGGTGCTCCTCGCGCAACAAGAGTTGATCGGTGGCGGCGTTGGCATGGGTCTCCGCGAATCCGATGCAAAGCTGCGCGGCAAATTTGACGCAGCGATCGCCTCTATGAAAGCAGATGGGTCATTGAACGCCTTGATCGCCAAATGGGAAGTTGGTGAACAGTTCTAAATAACAAACCTTTGGGGGCGAGGTTCGCCCGCGCCCCCATTTTCCCATAATTCCGCCGCATTGGGCGCATTTATAACTTTAAACCAAACAATCACCGAAACAGGCCAGCAGACGCCACACCGAAGGTGCCAGTCCGATTTTTAGCTTTTGTTCAGATCCAAGCCTCCTTACCAGCCTGCCCTGGCTCAGCTGCTATCTGACCACGGGCAAACACCTGTTGTTTTATCAATCCTTCGCAACTGTGCTGATCCTCTTGGGTGTCACTGCCCCAACGGCGCTTGTATTTGGCTTTGGCGGCGCCATTCTGGCCCGCGCCCGGCTCTTGCCATTACGCCTTGTCGGTAAAACCTATATCTCCGCTGTGCGCGGCGTGCCCGATATCGCTTTTTTCCTATTTTTCGTCATCGCGCTCGATCAGGGTTTCGAATGGCTGCGCCATCAAGCGCTTTGCCCTGATTGGGACGAACCTATTCGCCAGGGCAATGATTTTGTCGTCTGCGCAGCTGCCAAGCTGCCCCTGGGTACTGCCCCACAATATGTGCATGAAATTTACGGTTTTTTCACAGCGGTTCTGACGTTCGCTATCGTCTTTGGAGCCTTTGCTGCAAATGTTCTATATGGCGCCATGCGCGCCGTACCCCAAGCCCAGATAGAAACGGCGCAGGCCTATGGAATGCACCCAGCGCAGGTGTTTTGGCGCATTTTGGTGCCGCAAATGTGGGTCTATGCCCTGCCGGGGCTGTCTAATCTTTGGATGGTCTTGATTAAAGCCACACCACTGCTGTTTTTGCTTGGCGTCGAAGACGTTGTCTACTGGGCCCGCGAATTGGGCGGCACGAAACAGGCAAAATTCTCCAACTACCCCCATGGTGACTGGCGGATGCAGTATTTTTTGTTTCTGCTGGTCTTTTACCTCGCCTTCACCAAACTCTCAGAAGTGGTGCTTGAACGCGTGATGAAACGCCTCACCCATGGGCAGGGCACATTGGGAGCACCGTCATGAGCTGCCAGCAAACCATTTTAGACTATGGCCTGCGCGCTTTGGGCTATGGAGAACGCCTGCTGCCCAAGTCGGATTTCACCCTCTGCCAGCATTTCACGCTGATTGGCTCGGGCCTGATTTGGAATATCTATTTCGGAACCTTGGCGCTGTTGATCGGATTTTTCATTGCCAATGCGATGGCGCTCGCCAAGGCCAGCACCCACGCTGTCCTGCGCCAACCGGCAGAATGGTTTATTTTGATTTTCCGCGGATCCCCGCTGTTTATCCAATTTTTCTTGGCCTATTTCATCTTTCTTCGCCTCAAACAGCAAGGTCTTCTGCCTTGGCTCACCGCGGCACAATTTGGAGCGCTCTTGGTGCTGATCCTCAACACCGCCGCCTATTCTGCCGAAATTTTCTACGGCGCGTTGCGTTCCGTGCCAAAAGGAGAGGTTGAGGCTGCCGATGCCTATGGCCTTTCGGGCTGGTCGCGCTTCCGCCGCGTGATCTGGCCCACCAGCCTACGCCTGGCTTGGCCAGCCTATACCAATGAGGCAATTTTTCTGTTTCATGCGACCACCTTGGTGTTTTTTTCAGGCTTCCCAGCCTGGCAACAGCGCGGCGATGCCCTCTATTACGCCAGCTATTTCGCCGATAAGACCTTCAACCCCTTCATCGCCTATCCTATTTTGGCCTTTTATTTCATCCTGCTCACTTTTGTGATCATCGGCTTTTTTGGCCTTGTCAACGCGCGTCTCAATCGACATCTTCCAAGCCAAGCGCGCCCGAAGCTGCGCTATAGGCCACAGGTCATAAGATGAGTAAATCCCTTCGTGTCGCAGCTGTTGATCTCAATGGTCAATTACGTGGCAAACGCGTCCCCAAAGGCATGAGCGGCAAGCAAATGCGCATGCCGCTGTCCGTCCTCAATATTGATGTATTCGGGGCAGACATCCAAGGGTCGCCGCTTGTGTTTGAAACCGGCGATCAAGATGGCATTATGGAGCCAGCGGGCCGTGATCCTGTCCCTCTGCCTTGGGTGGCCGGTGAGGCGGAATTGGACCTAAGGGTGATGCACAATGAAGACGGCTCCCCCTTTGAAGGCGACCCGCGCATTGCCTTGAGCGATGTTTTAAAGCGTTATGCCGATCATGGCTGGCGGGTGATTGCCGCCTGTGAACTGGAATTTTTCTTGCTCGAAGATGGCGGCAATCTTGCGCCACCGGTGAATCCCAAAACCGGCCGCCGGTTGAGTGGAACCGAAATTTTGTCCCTGCGGGAATTGGATGGGTTTGATCACTTCTTCAACGATGTGTCCGAAGGGGCAAAGCTGATGGGCATAGGTGATTTGACCATCACCACAGAAGCCGGCGTTGGGCAGTTTGAGGTCACGATGACCCATGGCCCGGCACTTCACATTGCAGATAATGTCATTTTGCTCAAAGAACTGATTAAAGGCACCGCACGCAACCACGGCATGGCCGCAACCTTCATGGCCAAACCTTTTTCCGATGAGAGCGGCAACGGGCTGCATACGCATTTCTCGGTCATCAATAAGGCGGATGAAAACATCTTCTGCAGCCAGGACAAGTTACAATCCGCAATTGCAGGCTGTCTTGAAGCCTTCGAGGCCAGCACATTGTTTTTTGCCCCCTATATCAATAGTTTTCAACGTTTCGTAGCGGGCGCCCATGCGCCAACCTCCGCCACCTGGGGCTATGAAAACCGCACCGTCGCAATGCGTATTCCCAGTGGTCCAAAAGCCGCGACACGGATTGAACATCGCGTGGCCGGCGGCGACGCCAACCCTTATTTGCTGTTTGCCGCTATTTTCGGCGCCGCTCTCGAGGGTATAGAACGCAAAGCCGTGCCGCCCGCACCCATTGAGGGCAACGCCTATGAGCACCCCGCACAGCCGCCTGGACTGCTGCCTGATCTTTCTGCGGCGATTGAAGGGCTGGAGGCGCCACTGCTTGAGCAGTTCATGCCCCCTCTCATTTTGGAAAATCTCGCGGCCACAAAATCACAAGAACGCGATCTTTTTGATAAGCTTTCGGATCATGACGCCCTCATGGCTTTGATCGACACTGCCTAAACACGTCTTTTCAAACCAGCGGAACCCGCATAAGATCCGCGCAATCTACAAGAGGTTCCAATGCTGATCGGCATTTTACAATGTGGCCATGCGCCGGACGAGGTCCGTGCCAAGCACGGCGATTTCGACGCTATGTTTGCCACTTTGTTTCAAAGCTATGACTTCACCTTCCAAACCTGGAACGTGGTGGATGGAGATTTTCCCGCCGCCATTAACGCGGCAGACGGATGGTTGATCTCCGGCTCCAAATATGGCGCCTATGAGGATCACGCTTTTATCCCCCCTTTGAGTGAATTAATCCGCGAGATCTATGCCAGCGCGCGCCCCATGGTGGGCATATGCTTTGGCCACCAGATCATTGCGCAAGCGCTGGGCGCGCGCGTGGAGAAATTTGAAGGGGGTTGGGCTATTGGCCGACATGACTACAGCTTTAATGGCCATGGCTCGGTGACGTTAAATGCTTGGCATCAAGATCAGGTCGCGACCCTACCTCCCGAAGCGCAGGTCATCGCAAGCAGCCCGTTTTGCCAATTCGCCGCGCTGATTTATGGGCAAAAAGCTTTTACTGTTCAGCCGCACCCCGAGTTTAGCAATTCAGTCTTTGATGATTATGTGAAATCGCGACGCTCAAGCCCAGTCTATCCGCTGGCCCTCATGGAACGCGCGGATCAATTGCGCAATGTACCGATCCAGAATTCCGCAATCGCGCAGGATATGGCCGCCTTCCTCAAAGGAAAGTATATACCGGAGATACGCTCATGAGTTGGAAAGACAGCCTACCGGCCAGTGCCAAAGCCTATATTGGCGAGCGGCAGTTAGATGAGGTCGAGTGCATCATTTCTGATTTTCCGGGCGTGGCGCGCGGCAAAGCGGTTCCGGCCTCAAAATTTGCCAAACAAGAGCATTTCTACCTGCCCAACTCAATTTTCCTGCAAACGCTCACTGGCGAATGGGCGGAAGCAGCAGGCGAGGAGGGCTGGGTGGAGCCTGATATGACACTGCGTCCCGACCTCGACACCGCCACCGCAGCACCTTGGGCGACCGATGCCACCTTGCAGGTCATTCATGACGCCTATGATCGCGATGGTGCGCCGATACCAACCGCGCCGCGCAATGTCCTCAAGCGCGTGGTTCAATTGTTCCGCGACAAGGGGCTTGAGCCTGTGGTAGCGCCAGAGATGGAATTTTTTCTTGTCGCGCGCAACACAGATCCGGCGCAACCGATTGTGCCAATGATGGGGCGCTCAGGCCGGCCAGCGGCGGCGCATCAAGCCTACTCGCTTTCCGCTGTTGATGAATATGGCCCAGTGATCGACGATATTTATGACTTTGCGGAGGCCCAAGGTTTTGAAATTGATGGCATTACCCAAGAGGGCGGCGCGGGTCAGGTTGAGATAAATCTACGCCACGGTGATCCGGTGAAACTCGCCGATGAGGTGTTCTTTTTCAAACGCCTGATCCGCGAAGCCGCCTTGAAACACGATTGTTTTGCAACATTTATGGCCAAACCCATCGCCGATGAGCCTGGCTCCGCCATGCACATTCACCACTCATTTTTGGACGCAAATGGCGACAATATTTTTGTCGGCCCACAGGGCGGTGAGACTGATGTGTTTTACCATATGATCGCCGGGCTGCAAAATCATCTGCCATCGGTCATTGCCATGCTGGCGCCCTATGTGAACAGCTATCGGCGCTACGTCAAAGATCACGCAGCCCCAATCAACCTCGAATGGGCCCGCGACAATCGCACCACAGGAATTCGCATCCCCCTGTCTTCACCGAAGTCACGCAGGATTGAAAACCGTCTCGCGGGAATGGATTGCAATCCCTATCTTGGCATCGCCGCCTCCCTAGCCTGTTGCTATCTTGGGCTTGAAGATCAGGAGCGCCCCGACAAACAATATCGAGGTGACGCCTATGACAGCGAAGAGGCGATCCCTTATGACCTCTTTACCGCCATGGATATTTTTGATGAGGCCAAGCGCCTGCATGATGTGCTTGATCCCGAATTTGCCCGGGTCTATTCGATCGTCAAGCGCACGGAATATAGCGAATTTTTGCAGGTCATTTCCACTTGGGAGCGCGAGCATCTGTTACTGAATGTCTGATTTTCTCTACACCAATGATCAACCGGGCCGCTATCCCGCCAGCTGGTATGCTCAAAGCATTCCGGAGCAGCCGGCACGCCCGGCACTGAACGATGTGATATCCTGCGATGTCTGCGTCATTGGTGCGGGCTTCACCGGATTGTCGTGCGCGCTGCATTTGGCGCAAAAGGGCTATCGTGTCATCGTGTTGGATGCCCATCGGGTTGGCTTTGGCGCCTCTGGTCGCAACGGTGGGCAGGTCGGCTCGGGGTACAACCAAAGTCAACAGACGCTTGAGAAGATGCTGAGCCATGATGCGGCGCATCAGCTTTGGGATATGACACAGGCCGCCAAGTCTTTGACGCGAGACCTGGTGGCCCGCCACGCGCCCGAGGCTGGCTATCAACCCGGGGTCGCCGAAGCAGACTTCAGCACAAAGGACCGGGCCAGCAGCCACGCAAAGGCGGATTATCTGGCCCAGAATTATGGCTATGAAGACATTGAATGCCTCAGCGAAATGGATATCGCAGATCTCATCAAATCCCCGCGCTATGCAGGCGGGGTCGTTGATTGGGGCGCGGGGCATCTTCATCCGCTGCGATACGCGTTGGGTCTGGCCAATGCCGCTGAGGCGGCCGACGCGCGTATTTTTGAAAATAGCGCCGCAGTTTCTGTGCAAGACGGCCCGCCAAACCTCGTGCGTACCGCTCAGGGTCAACTGCGCGCCGACTATGTTATCCATGCCACCAATGGCTATCATAGCAGCCTCAATCCGAGCCAAGCCGCCAAGGTCATGCCGATCAATAACTTTCTCGTGGCAACCGCGCCGCTGGACCGGCCGCAAGAGGTTTTGAGCAAGCCTATCGCTGTTGCCGATAACCGTTTCGTGCTCAATTACTATCGCCTCAGCCATGACAATCGACTGATTTTTGGTGGTGGCGAAAGCTATGGCGCCCGGTTCCCAAAGGATATTTTTGCCAATGTCCGCAAGCCGCTGCGCGAAATTTTCCCGCAATTGGCCAATGTGCCACTGACCCATGCTTGGGGCGGAACCCTTGGGATCACCACACGACGTCTGCCACTTTTTGCCCGTGTCGGGCCGCAACAGCTCACCGCCTCGGGATATTCCGGGCATGGGGTGGCGCTGGCTGGATTCGCCGGGCAGGTCTTGGCAGAAACCATTGCAGGAGATGCAGAGCGCTTTGACCTTTTGTCTCAGCTTCCGACCCCCTCCTTTCCGGGTGGGCAAAGCCTGCGCAGCCCAATCATGACTTTGGCAATGACATGGTTCGCTTTGCGCGATAGGCTGGGCCTATGACACAGGTTGCCCCTTGCAATTTCACCACAAGATCCGTGCCCGCCACCGGCTGGTTTGGCGTGGCCAATGGCACATGGGCTTGGGCGGGAGCGCCGCCCAAAAATCGCGGCACTGTTCTCATCCGGCCCTAAATTTTTGAGGCCTCATGTTTTCGAGCCGGCGCCCAAGCCCCGGCCCCTCCAGACGAAGGTCCCCCTATGAAAGACCAATCCCCCAACAGCTGGGAAGCACGAGCAGACGCCCATTCCTTCTACGGCTTCACCGATCTGCCAACAATTGAAAATCGCGGCGCAACGGTCCTCACCCACGGCAGCGGTCCCTATGTTTTCGACGTGCATGGCCGACAATTTTTGGATGCCAACTCGGGCCTTTGGAATATGGTGGCCGGATTTGATCACGCCGGTCTCGCGCAGGCTGCCAAGGATCAATATGACCGCTTTCCCGGCTATCACGCCTTTTTTGGCCGAATGTCGGATCAAACTGTGATGCTGTCCGAAAAGCTCGTTGAAGTCTCACCCTTTGAGAGCGGCAAGGTGTTTTACACCAACTCTGGCTCCGAAGCCAATGACACGATGGTCAAAATGCTCTGGTTTTTACATGGATCCGAGGGCCATGATCACAGGCGCAAAATTATTACGCGCAAAAATGCCTACCACGGGGTCACGGCGGTTTCAGCCTCGATGACCGGCAAGCCCTACAACTCTGTCTTCGGCCTCCCATTGCAGGGCTTTTTGCATCTGACCTGTCCGCATTATTGGCGAGAAGGCCGGCCAGGCGAGACAGAGGCTCAATTCACCGCCCGGCTCGCGGCGGAATTGGAAGACATGATCGTCCGCGAGGGCGCAGACACCATTGCCGGCTTCTTTGCAGAGCCTGTGCTGGGCGCAGGCGGGGTCATTCCACCGCCGGAAGGCTATTTTCAGGCGCTCCAACCCATTTTGCAAAAATATGGTATCCCATTGATTTCCGATGAGGTGATTTGCGGTTTTGGGCGCACCGGGCATACTTGGGGATGCGAGGCCTATGGGTTTGTACCGGATGCCATCATCAGCTCCAAAAACCTCACGGCAGGATATTTCCCCATGGGGGCGGTCATTCTTGATCCGCAATTGACCCAGCGTTTGCAAGCAGCCTCAGAGGCGATTGAGGAATTCCCACATGGGTTCACCGCATCCGGCCATCCGGTTGGCTCCGCAATTGCGTTGAAAGCCATTGATGTCATCATGAATGAAGGGCTGGCTGAGAATGTGCGCCACCTAACCCCCTATTTCGAAGCGCATATGCAAAGGCTCCTTGAAAACCCAAATATCGGTGAGGCAAGAGGCAAGGGCTTGATGGGGGCTTTGGAGGCAGTGCAGGATAAAGACAGCAAAACTCCCTTCGCCGCCGAGTTGTCTGTCAGTGAGCGAATAGCGAATACCTGTACCGATCACGGATTAATCTGTCGGCCTTTGGGGCAATCTATCGTGCTGTGTCCGTCGTTCATCTTTACCGAGAGCCATATCGATGAGATGTTTGAAAAGTTGGAAGCTTCTTTGAAAAAAGTGTTCGGTGAAGTGGCCTAGTGCCGGCGTCGGGCGGACTCTTCCGCTCGATATAGCTTTATAATTTCGACAATTTCTCTTGCAGCTCGGCCAATTGTGACTTGATGTCATTCAGTTCATCGGCGCTCGCACTGGCGGTCGGCTCTGCATGGCTGACCGGGGTTGAGGCCGACAGACCGCCAGTCATGGCCTTCATAAATGCCTCTTGCTGCGCCTTCATCATCTCAATGCCTGGCATGGCCGCCATTGGATTGACCGCTGTGAGATTTTCCATAGCTTTAGATTGTCCGTCGCGCAACATCTCAAAGCTGGCTGCAAGAAATTGCGGTACAACAGATGTGGCTTGTGATGCATAGGAACGCACCAAATCGGTGAGCACATCCACCGGCAAAACATTTTCACCACGGCTTTCGTGCTCGGCAATGATTTGCAGCAAATATTGCCGCGTCAGATCATCGCCCGACTTGAGATCAATAATTTGTACCTCGCGCCCGCCGCGAATGAACCCGGCGATATCATCCAAAGTCACATAATCGCTAGATTCGGTGTTGTATAAACGCCGGCTCGCATAACGCTTAATCAGAAGCGGTTGTGTTTTTTTGTTCATATCCCAGCCCTTTGCAGCGACTCACCGCCTTTGCGCGGCACTGCGGCAATGCTATGCAAACGCAGCACAAAAAGAAAGGGCGCAGCAAGTGCTGCACCCTTCAATACCGGTTCACCTAACTTTGGGAGGACTGATAACCCTGAATTTTCGTCGTCAATTAGGCAGCTTTTGCAGCTTTGCCGGCTTTTTTCACAGCAGCAGCTGCTTCAGCGCTGACTTCTTTACCAGCAGCCATCATCAACTCAGCAGAGTCGAGTTGCACTTTTTTCGCAACACCGGCCATCGCAGCCATATTTTCAGCAGCCATTTCAGCGGACGAAGATGCAAAATCTGTCAATGTCTGAGCGGCAGCGGCTGGATCTGCAGTACCTTTTGACAAGTCCGCAACTTTTTCCAAAGAAGCCTTTGTCCAAGCGGAAGAAATCTCAGCCGATTTCATCGCAGCTTCCAAAGCCACGGCAGACATTTTCTCGCCAAAAGTCACTTGCGCTTTATAGGCATCTTCAAAAGCAGACATGTCTACTGGGAATTTACCCATCATGTCTTTGAACATTGCAGTGTAATCAGGTGTCTTTGTCATGTGCTTAATCCTCAAGTGTGTTGTCTCTCTGAGTCCTGTATAAATGCTGCGTCGCAGCATTGCAAGTTTTTTCTGCATTGCGGCATAATTTATTTCAACACATACTGCCCAGGGGCATTACCTAATTTCAGTCCTTTAGGAAATTTTGGCTTGCGCGGCTCAATGCTCTTGCCGCTATGCAGCATTAACCATTCCTTCCAGGCAGGCCACCAACTTCCTGCGGTGTAGGCAGCTGAAGATTGCCAATCTTCTGGGCTCTCGACCAAAGATTTTTGAGTATAATAGCCATATTTATTGCGCTGCGGTGGATTGATAATGCCCGCGACATGTCCAGATTCAGCCAAGATGAAGTGGCGATCGGCGCCAGTCATTTGCTGGACGCCCAGGTAGGATTGTGCCCAGGCGGCAATATGATCTGTCTCACAGGCTACAGCGCAGACTGGCACAACAATATCGCTCAATTGCAGCCGCGCGCCGCAGCCCTCAAACCCGCCATCGGCAAATTGATTCTTTTGACAAAGGCCGCGCAGATACTCAACCGCCATACGTCCCGGCAGATTGGTGCCATCGCCATTCCAATACAAAAGGTCAAAGGCTGGAGGCGTCTCCCCCATCATATAATGACGAATGGCGGGACCATAAATCAAATCATTTGAGCGTAAAAAGGAAAAAGTTCGCGACATAAACAATTTGTCTAAGACACCATTCTCTTCCACTTCAGCCGCGATTCCATCCACAAAATCATCGTCCAAAAACACGGACATCTCTCCCTGTTCGGAGAAGTCCGTCAGAGTGGTGAAAAGGGTGGCGGATTTCACCGATGTGTCGCCGCGCTGCGCCAAAAGCGCCAAGGTCAGAGACAGGGTTGTGCCCCCTATACAATAGCCCGTGGCATTGACCTGCGGCACGTCGCAAATCTTTTTGACCTGCTCAATGGCAGCTATAAAACCATCTTCAATATAGGTATCTACACCCGTATCACGCATAGCAGCATCTGGATTGATCCAGCTGACCACAAAAAGCGTGAAGCCTTGCTCGACGATCCATTTCACCAAACTGTTCTCTGGCCGTAGATCCATAATGTAAAATTTGTTGATCCAAGGCGGGAAGATGACCAAAGGCACCTCCTGCACTGTTTGCGTGGTTGGGCTATATTGAATCAATTCGAACAGGTCATTGCGAAATACAACTTTACCCGGCGTCGTCGCGATATTGCTGCCAACATCAAAAGCGCCTTGATCGGCCAGAGTTACCATAAGATCGCCATTATTGGCCTCAATATCTCGCACAAGATTTTCCAGCCCGCGCACGAGGCTCTCCCCATCGGTCTCAACCGCCCGGGCTAAGGCCTGCGGGTTGGTGCCAAGAAAATTGCTTGGGCTGAACATATCCATGATCTGTCGACTAAAGAAATCAAGCTTTTGCCGCTCGCGCGTGTCGAGATTATCCATCTGCGCAACGGCTGTTTCCATAGCCTTCGTATTAAGCAAATATTGCTGTTTAATAAAGTTAAAATAGGGGTGCTCATTCCACATCGGATCTGAAAATCTGCGATCTGCGGGTGCGCTTTGACTGTCGACGAAATGCTGCAAAGATTGCCCCCAATAAGCAATTTGCTGCTCTATCATACGGGATGGATTGCTCATCATCTCAGTGACATAGGCCGTTGCGGCCTTGGTAAACAGATCGTGACCCGGCCCCTGAAGCGCTGGTCTTACGGGCTTTTTATGAGAAACTGCTGCCAAAAGCCGCTGGGTCAACGCTTCGACACGTTGTAAATTTTCGGTCAATCGCTCTAATCCAAGCTCAGTGCTGCCGTTATCAGTTGTCATGTCGGCAAAAGCCCCCTAGTTTGCAGTTGCAGCATAAATGAAACTTTAGAATTATCAAAATATAAAGTTGCATAGCCGCCATGCTAGGAGAGAAACGTCGATGCGCTATATGTCCACTTATGATGTGATGGAAACACTGCGGAACACCAATCAATGGATGGGTGCAACAGCAAAAGCGATGGCCTCTTATCCTATGTTTTCCATGGTTCCAAATCCAGCTTTTCAATGGATGTCGGCTTGGGGGGAAGTCACCGAACGGGCCTATGCGCGCATGGTGATCAAGCCCGGCTGGCTTTTAGATTTTGTCTCAACCGAAGATGGCAAAGATCATTTGGTTGAAGTTGGAACCGTATTGGCCAAACCTTTTGGCGACTTGATCCATTTCGCGGTACCTGGCCGCACACCACGGGACCGCAAAGTCCTACTGGTGGCTCCCATGAGTGGACATTACGCCACGCTCCTGCGCTCTACGGTGCGCAGCTTACTGCCCGATTGTGAAGTCTATATCACAGATTGGCATAATGCCCGCGATATTCCCGTCAGCGCCGGCAAGTTCGACGTGGAAGACTACACACTCTATCTGGCAGAATTCATAAGGGAACTTGGAGCGGACACTCATGTCATCGCTGTGTGCCAGCCCGGACCCATTGCGCTTGTCGCAACAGCCTATCTGGCCGCCACAACCCCCGAGGCGCAGCCCGCGAGCCTCACTTTGATTGGCGGCCCGATTGATCCAGATGCCAATCCAAGCGACGTCACCGACTTTGGTAATCGCGTCCAAATGGGGCAGTTGGAAGAAACAATGATCCAACAAGTTGGGTTCCAATATGCTGGTGTCGGTCGGAAAGTCTATCCGGGGCTGCTGCAATTGATGAGCTTCATGGCCATGAACAGCGACACCCATAGCAAGGCTTTCACGGATCAAATCATCCGTACAGCTCAAGGCGAAGCGCGCGACAATGATAAGCACAACCGCTTTTACGACGAATACCTCGCCGTGATGGATATGACAGCGGAATTTTACCTCTCAACCGTGCACCAGATATTCAAGCAACGTGAAGTGGCGCGCAACGCATTTTATGTGCAAGGGATTCATGCAGATATCTCGAAAATCACATCTGTTCCGGTCATTGTGGTAGAAGGGGAGAATGATGACATCTCCGCGCCGGGACAATGTTTGGCCGCGCTGGATCTGCTCACCGGGCTGCCGCAATCCCTAAAAGCCGCACATCTCGAACCGGGCGCTGGCCACTATGGAATTTTTGCGGGAAAAAGCTGGCGCAATAATATCCGCCCCTTGGTTCTTGAATTTATCGCCGGCGCGAAGCAGCACAGAAAGCCAAAACCATCGAAAGCTTGAGCCTGCGCGCGCTGGGCTGGTCAGAGCATTTTGCCGATCAAGCCACCTCAGCCGCCCTGGCGCAAACCCCGCCCGTGCGCATCACCCAGGTGCATCGAAACACGCTGCATATCCAGGGTGTTGATCTCGATACGATCATTCCAAGCCTGCAAGGGGTCACCGTTGGAGACTGGCTCCTCTTTGACAAAGAGGCGCCGCACAACAGTCAATTGTTGAACCGAAAGAGCCTGATAAAAAGGCGCGCACCGGGCCATGATCGCAAAGAACAGCTGATCGCTGCCAATCTCGATACGGCATTTGTTGTGACCTCTTGCAACAATGACTTCAGCCTGGCGCGGTTGGAACGTTACGTTGCCATGGCCCATGATGCCGGTGTCACACCAGTCATCATTTTAAGCAAAATTGATTTGACCACCGACCCCAGCGCCTTTGTCGAGCAGGCCCAAAGTATTTCACCACAGATCTCCGTGGTCTCCCTTGATGCCCGCAGTCTCGAGGCCAGTGGCCTTCTGCGCCCTTGGTGCCAAGCCGGGCAAACCGTCGCGTTTCTTGGCTCATCTGGGGTGGGTAAATCCACCTTGACCAATTCCCTCGCCGGCAATGAGGCCATCGCCACCCAAGATATCCGCGCCAGCGACGACAAGGGCCGCCACACCACCACCGGACGACAACTGTATATTCTGCGGAGCGGATGCGCCGTTCTGGATACGCCTGGGATGCGTGAAATTCAGCTGACTGATGTTTCCAGTGGCTTAGAAGAAACCTTCGCGGATTTGCACGCGCTCCAACAAAACTGCCGCTTCAATGATTGCGCCCATAACACCGAACCGGGCTGTGCTGTGCAAGCGGCCATTGCCTCTGGGGACGTTGACGTACCACGCCTGCAACGATGGCTCAAACTTGTGGCGGAAGATGCCGAAAACACCAAATTCTTGGCAGATCGAAAACGGCGTGACCGGGCAAAAAACAAACCTGAAAAATCTGTTTCAAAGCACAGCGCAAAGAAATAGCGCCTGTCCATTCAGCCGATAGCGCAGCGATACATCTGCCCCATGCGCGCCGCAACAATCTGCGTCTCCCGCTCAGCCGCCCATAACCATCAATTCGGAAACCGCCATTTTGGCATGATCTGAAAACGGATCAGCCTGCGCGATTTTCACCGCTGCTTCCATATCCTCTGCCTCAACGATCAAAAATCCGGTAATGGCTACAGGCTCATCACTAAGCCCATCCGGGCCAACCACCTTGGAGCGTTTCACCGGAGAAGCGGGATAGACCACAGCCTCCCCCAGGCCGGCCAACCAGTCCATCCATTTTCCCATATGTGCCTTGCCGTCTTCTGGAGAACTCATCTGAGGTTGCTCTAAATAGGTTAATAAAAATTGCGCCATGGGCCCGTCTCCTAAAATTCATTCTGCCTTAATAGCCCCAATCACATCCGTTATCGCCTCTTGGGTCAAGGCCAGAGCCCTGGGAGATGAAAATCGGTGATCACCGCCTTTGAGCAAGCGCAGTTGAATGTCGTCGCCAGCCGCAAGCGCAAAAAGACGTTGCGCCAGTTCAACAGACACCTCTTCATCCTCATCACCCTGCAAAAATCGCGTTGGAAAAGGCAAATTCAACGGGCTGCGCAGAACAAGATGTAACCGACCATCCTCAATCAGGCGCTTGGTGATCGGATAGGGATCGCCATAATCCGAAGGAATATTAACCAGCCCCTCTTGCGTCAAAAATTTGCGAGTGTCAGCGTTGAAATTTGCCCAAAACCCATCCTCCGTAAAATCCGGAGCCGCGGCGATGGTCACGAGCCCTGCAATTCGCTCTGGAATCCGTTTCACCATTAAAAGGGAAATCCATCCGCCCATAGATGAGCCAACCAAAATTTGTGCCCCTTCGGTCAGTTCACAAATCGCCGACTGCGCATCCTCCGCCCAATCGCCAATGCACCCATCTGTGAAGGCCTCCGAAGACGCGCCGTGCCCAGAATAGTCAAACCGCAAAAACCCGCGACCTTCTGCCTTGCACCAAGCCTCCAAATGCAGCGCTTTGGTGCCTGTCATATCGGACATAAACCCGCCCAAAAACACCACACCGGGCCCGATGCCTTTGCTCTGCGCATAGGCAATTCTTCGACCTGAATCCGTTGTCAAAAATTTCATGCGCACCCCCAAGTTTGAGCCAGATTTTATCTGCACAATGGGTCCTGACAATGGAATTTCGCGCCCCTGCGGTGCCAACGGCTGGGCCTGTGTCATATTGGCCGCAACGCGCCCCAGTGTTTGGGTGGTTGACAGCCAAATGCAAAAACGCCAAACAGCAGCCGAACCAAATACCCGCAACCGGGCGTTCCGTGGGCGCCAAACTGACGAGGAGTGCCCGTGATGGCCCAAATCTCACTCACCCTTCCCGACAATTCTATCCGCCATTATGAGGCCGGCATCACCGCCGCCGAAGTGGCTGCTGATATCGCCAGTTCTTTAGCGAAGAAGGCCATTTCCGCAACGGTGAATGGTGCCCATTTTGATCTGACTTGGCCAATTGAGACCGACGCCACGATCGCGATTCATACCATGAAAGATGAGGTTCAGGCCAATGAGCTGATCCGGCATGATTTGGCCCATATCATGGCCCGTGCGGTTCAGGAAATTTGGCCTGATGTGCAGGTGACGATCGGTCCGGTGATCAAAGACGGCTGGTATTATGACTTTGATCGCAAAGAGGCTTTCACCCCAGAAGACTTGGGCGTGATTGAGAAAAAGATGAAGGAAATCATCAATAAGCGCGATGCAGTCCGCACCGAAGTTTGGGATCGCGCGCGCGCGGTGCAACATTATACTGACGCCGGAGAGCCCTATAAGGTGGAGCTGATTGACGCCATCCCTGGCGACGAACCGCTGCGAATGTATTGGCACGGTGACTGGCAAGATCTGTGCCGTGGACCACATTTGCAACACACAGGGCAAGTGCCCGCAGATGGGTTTAAATTGATGAATGTGGCCGGCGCCTATTGGCGCGGCGACAGCGATAGGGCGATGTTGCAACGGATCTATGGGGTTGCATTTTCCAACAAAGAAAAGCTCAAAGCTCACCTGCATATGCTCGAAGAAGCCGCCAAACGCGACCACCGCAAGCTGGGCCGCGAAATGGATTTGTACCATATGCAAGAAGAGGCACCCGGACAGGTCTTTTGGCATCCAAACGGCTGGGCCATCTACACCGAACTCCAAGATTACATGCGCCGCAAACAACGCGCAGGCGGCTATGTTGAGGTCAACACCCCGCAGGTAGTGGACCGCAAGCTCTGGGTGGCCTCGGGCCATTGGGACAAGTATCAAGAGAATATGTTCATCGTCGAAGTGGATGAGGAGCATGCCCGCGAAAAGGCCGTTAATGCGCTCAAGCCGATGAACTGCCCCTGTCATGTGCAGATTTTCAACCAAGGCTTAAAATCCTACCGAGATCTGCCGCTGCGCATGGCTGAATTTGGCAGCTGCGCGCGCTACGAGCCGTCAGGGGCACTTCATGGCATCATGCGGGTGCGCGGCTTTACGCAAGACGACGGGCATATTTTCTGCCGTGAAGACCAAATCGAAGAAGAAACCGCTCTCTATATCGCCTATCTAACCTCTGTATATAAAGATCTTGGCTTTGAATCCTTCCGCGTGAAATTCAGTGATCGGCCAGAAAAGCGCTCCGGCTCTGATGAGGTCTGGGATCGGGCGGAAACCGCTCTTCTGGCCGCAACCCGCAAGGCAGGTATTGAACCCGAAATGAACCCCGGAGAAGGTGCATTCTACGGTCCAAAATTGGAGTTTGTTTTGACCGATGCCATTGGCCGTGATTGGCAATGCGGCACCCATCAGGTGGATTTCGTTCTGCCCGAGCGCTTAGACGCCAGCTATATCGGCGAAGATGGCAACAAGCACAGGCCGGTCATGCTGCATCGCGCCTGCCTGGGGTCTTTTGAGCGTTTCATCGGGATATTGATCGAAGAACATGCCGGGCGCTTGCCCCTTTGGCTGGCACCGCGGCAGGTGGTTGTGGCTTCCATTGTATCAGACGCCGATGAATTTGTGTATGAGGCCGTTGCGGCTTTGCGCGCTGTAGGCGTCCGGGCCGAAGCGGACACCCGCAACGAAAAAATCAATTACAAAGTGCGCGAACATTCCGTAGCTAAAGTACCTGTGATCCTCGCGGTGGGGATGAAAGAGGTTGCAGACCGGACCCTATCAATGCGCCGCTTGGGCAGCAAAAATAGTGAAGTTGTGGCACTTGATCAACTTGTGGCGGCGCTCAAAACCGAATCCACACCACCGGATTTGCTGTAAAATCCAAAGCCACTTTATACCAGAAAACTGCCCGATCATCGCATTGGGCAGCTATGCGCCCGGCAGGGCCGCATAGTAAGCCGCCACATCAGGCTTCCAGCCGAGCGTCATTTCTCCGTCATCGTGAACAATCAACGGACGTTTCATCAGCGCAGGATGCGCCTTGAGGAGGGCCAGTGGATCACCGGCCCGAGCCACCGCGTCCAAGCCGCGCCAGGTGGTCGAAGCACGGTTCAGCAGAGCATCTCCAAACTTCGCAAGAGCCGCCGCAAGAACTGCATACGGCACCGACCCGTCCCGCACATCGATATAATCGACCTGCTGATTTTGCAGCGCTTTTCTAGCTTTACGACAGGTGTCGCAGGCTTTTAATCCATATAGTTGCATAAAATTTCCCTTGATTTTATTTTTAATCGCATAATTGTATAGGTATCGCATCTGAATAACAGGATTTTCGTGAGAATTTTTGCCATTCAGCCGCGGGATGCCGTCCGCAACTCTACGGGCGTGTACTTATGACTTGGGAGAATATGATATGCCTTTGGGCACAGTAAAATGGTTCAACACCACAAAAGGTTTCGGGTTCATTGAACCAGAAGGTGGAGGAAGTGACGTGTTTGTCCACATTTCGGCCGTCGAGCGCGCTGGAATGACAAGCTTGGCTGACAACCAAAAAATAAACTATGAGCTGGTCGAAGGACGCGACGGGCGTCAAATGGCTGGTGAATTGAGCAACGCCGAATAAGCGCGCAAAGCTGCAGCCAGAGCGGACAGTGATCCGCTAAACGTTGGGCCGCGCCCAACCCGTTTACTTTTGTGCCATGCGCTTGGGCGTTAACGCCCAATCGCGGCTTCAAACTCTCTCCATTCACCCTTGCTCATACCTGAATCTTCTTGCGTGACAGGCTCACCAGCAAGCATGCGTTTCAGACATTCCACCGATTTGGCAGAGAATACCGCGCCGCCTAAACGATAATCCTCAAAAGCGCCATAGGCCGCAGGAACCCAGTCGCGCACCATCTCACAAATTGCCTCAGCATAGACCCTTATTTCATATTGCGCATGTGAATCGGCCCGAAGACGCAAGAAGTGAAACAGGTTGTGCAGATCAACTTTCCAGTACCATTGCGTGTAAATATTGGCCGGCAGGTTCATTCGAGCCAATTCACGGGCCAAACCATCCTGCCCCTCATCCGAGATCATCGCCTCGTAATTGTCATAGGCGCGGTTGCTGTCTGATTTCAAAATCTCCAAAACCCGCGCCGCTTCCGCCCCTTGCAAAACCTGCCCGCGGCCCTGGTTATTCACCACTGATTGCGCCGCCAAAGAGTCCGGTTCTGGGATGTAAAACTCTCGGTCGAGAATCGAATAGCGCGCTGAATACTCATTTACATTGGCGGTGCGATGCCGAATCCATTGGCGCGCCACGAAAACCGGCAATTTCACATGCAGTTTGATTTCACACATCTCGAAAGGTGTAGAATGCCAATGGCGCATCAAATAACGGATAAGGCCCGCATCATTTTGCACGGATTTTGTCCCCTTACCGTAGCTGACCCGCGCAGCTTGGCAGATGGCGGCATCATCACCCATGTAGTCGATAACCCGCACAAACCCATGATCCAAAACGGGCTTTGCGCGGTAAAGATGATCTTCCATACCTGGAGCCACAGCCCGCAGGGTAAGCTGAGGATTTGATCGCAGCTGGTCAATTTCTTCTTGTTGTTCTGGTGTCAGCAGCATCACTATTCCCTTAGTTAACCCCTTCTGGAGCGATTCCCTTAGCACTATATATGGAGTAACCTGAAGGATGAACCTACTATATAAAGGCAAGTGCAAATGAAATATCTACATACAATGGTCCGGGTGGCCGATTTAGACGCCTCTATCGCTTTTTTTGCCCTCCTGGGTCTCGAAGAAACGCGCCGT
Source organism: uncultured Planktomarina sp. (assembly GCA_943788425.1). Lineage (GTDB taxonomy): Bacteria > Pseudomonadota > Alphaproteobacteria > Rhodobacterales > Rhodobacteraceae > Planktomarina. The sequence continues at coordinate 451,177 of CALSQF010000006.1, read as the reverse complement.
TGGGACAATGAAGCTGGACGTTTTACCCTGGTTTTCATGGCGCCTCCTGGCCAACCCGAATGTCCTGTGGAACTGACCTACAACTGGGATGGTGATGAGGGCCTGCCGTCAGACAGCCGACATTTCGGACATTTGGCCTATGAGGTGAAGGATGTTTATGCCACATGCCAGCATCTGATGGACAATGGCATCACAATCAATCGTCCACCGCGCGAAGGCCGCATGGCTTTTGTCCGCAGCCCAGACAATATCTCAATTGAGCTCTTGCAAGAGGGTGACAATCTGCCTGTGGCCGAACCCTGGGCGAGTATGGAAAATATCGGACATTGGTGAGTCGTCGTCTGTGCAAAGCCCTCGCCGCCCTCTCTTTTACGCTTTGGGTCACGGGTGCCGCGGGCGCTGATACCGCCTGCCGCCAGGCCCTGGCTTTGGGCCTGGATGTGTCGGGATCTGTCGATGAGGGTGAATATCAACTGCAACTGCGGGGTCTGGCCGCAGCCTTGGTCAGTGATGATGTCCGCGCCAGTCTGATGCGCTTGCCGGATGCACCCGTCCGGATTTTAGTTTTTGAATGGAGCGGTCAAGACTATCAGCGCGTTCTTATTGAGTGGACAGACATCACAAGCCCGTCACGCCTCGAGGCTGTGTCTGAAAAGCTGCAATCCACCACGCGGCGCACCGCCCCACCAACCACCGCTTTGGGTCAGGCGATCCAGGTCGGAGCCGGGTTTTTAAACCAACAGCCGGACTGCTGGAAGCGCACTTTGGATATTTCCGGTGATGGGAAAAACAACACAGGCCCAGAACCCCATCACGTCAACAGCCCCGAGAAGATTGGAGATATCGTCATCAACGCATTGATCATTGGTGTTGATGCCACCTCCCGGCTGTCGCATGCGGAGCTGTCCATTGCCGAATTAACCGCCTATTTTGCGCATCGCGTGCTGGCTGGGCCAGGCGCGTTTTCCGAAGTTGCCATCGGTTTTAAAGATTATGAGCGCGCCATGAGCCGAAAATTACTGCGTGAATTGGAATTTTTGAGCATGAGCCAACTAGATCAATAAATAAATCGAATCTGCTTGCCCCAATACTGTTCCATGCGCCGCAGCGCCTCATTTATATCCTCGACCCCGATGCCGTGCAAAACGCCCTCCGATTGCAACGCATCGGCGTGACCCTCGAACAATTCATGCACAAGCTCTCACACATGTTGCCCTTTATCAGTTAATGTCACGCGGACCGACCTCCGGTCCGCCCTACACCGTTCATGGTGCATGTAACCCATACCCACCAATTTTTTCAAATTATAACTGATATTTGAACCCTGGTAATATCCGCGGCTCTTCAACTCGCCCACGGTGACCTTATTGTCTGCGATGTTGAATATTAGCAAAGCTTGCACGGGGTTAATCTCGATCACCCCAACCCGCTCAAATTCATCTTTGATAAAATCCAACAACAAACGATGGAGCCGCTCGACCAGAGCCAAACTCTCCAAGTAATGGGTCATAAAACTCTTGCTGGTTTTGGGATCGTCACTCATTGATCGCCTCTCACGCTGCTTCGTTCAGCAGTATCGAGGAAATTCGCGAATATTATCTAAACGAGATGAATTTAATCACGTGGACTCTGCAAACCCGCGACAATTTGGGCGATCAGCGGCGCACATTCTGCGGGAGCTGCGGCAGTTCCGGTCACCCAAGAGTAAAGATCGTGATCGTTTTCAGCCAGCAATAGATCATATTTCACCAGCTCTTCGTCAGTCATCTGGTCCAAGGCGCCTTGAGCAAAATGGCTTAAAATAAGGTCCATTTCTTTTATTCCACGACGCATTGAACGCATTTTCAGGCGTTTGATCTTATGATCATGCAGCTCAATCATTTTATGGCCAATCTTAATTGTTTCTCCAATTTGCTCAGCCGATCGGCCGTGCGATTCATATCCGTTTTTATTGCACGCATTTCAATTAAAATTGTTTGGATATCGTCGGACAACGGCGCCGTGGTCGGCGCTTCCGGTCCGATCCCTTCACCGCTCAACAGCCAGGGCAAGGAGACATTGAGCATTCCAGTCAACATTTGCAATTTGTTGGCCCGCGGCTCAGAACGATCCTCCTCCCAGGCCTGTAAAGTGGCCAGTTTGATGCCAAGACGGCGCGCCAGTTGCGCTTGGGTCATACCAGCCTTTTCCCGCGCTCCAAGAACGCGATCACCAAACGTGGCTGCGTCGGGGCCATACCAATCAAGTTTCGTATCAGATTCATTTTCCATAATTTCGCTCTTTCCAATCACTTCGCCTTGCAGCGCTGTGCACCTCAATCTAAGATTCTAGGATCACATGTATCACGAGGCCTTCATGTATATTTTATCTTCCGCGCTTGAACGGGTGAAACCTTCTCCCACCATTGCTATATCAACCAAGGCGGCAGAATTAAAGGCGGCAGGGCGCGACGTGATCGCACTTGCAGCCGGCGAGCCGGATTTTGACACCCCAGACCATATCAAAGCTGCAGCGGTCAAAGCCATTGCAGAGGGCAAAACCAAATATACTGCACCGGATGGGATGCCCGAGCTAAAGCGGGCGATTTGTGCCAAGTTCCTGCGTGAGAATTCTCTGACCTATACCCCAGCGCAGGTGACTGTTGGAAATGGCGGCAAACAAACGCTCTATAATGCGTTTATCGCAACATTGAATGCAGGCGATGAGGTGGTGATACCCGCTCCCTATTGGGTCTCTTATCCCGACATGGTACTTTTGGCAGGCGGCACCCCGGTGATTGCCCCAACTTCACAAGATAACAATTACAAACTCACGCCCGCGCAGCTCGAAGCAGCACTGACCCCTAAGACCAAATGGTTCATTTTCAACTCCCCATCAAACCCGACCGGAGCGGGATATAATTGGGACGAGTTGAAGGCGCTAACCGATGTTCTTTTGCGCCATCCCGATGTCTGGGTGATGACCGATGATATGTATGAGCATCTGGCCTATGATGACTTCAAATTTTGCACGCCTGCCGAAGTGGAGCCGGCGCTCTATCCGCGCACGCTGACCTGCAACGGTGTCTCAAAAGCCTATGCGATGACCGGATGGCGCATTGGCTATGCCGCCGGTCCTGAGCCCCTTATCGCCGCCATGCGCAAAATCCAATCGCAATCGACATCCAACCCCTGCACCATCAGCCAATGGGCCGCTGTCGAAGCCTTGAACGGCCCACAGGAATTTTTGTCCGAAAACAATGCCTCTTTCAGCCGGCGCCGCGATTTGGTTGTGAAAATGCTCAATGAGGCCAAGGGGATTACCTGCCCCACGCCTGAAGGTGCGTTTTATGTCTATCCCTCGATAGACGGGCTCATTGGAAAACAGACGCCAAGCGGCGCCGTAATTGCGGATGATGAGGCCTTCGCAACCGAACTGCTCGAACAAACCGGCGTCGCGGTGGTCTTCGGCGCCGCCTTTGGCCTGTCCCCAAATTTCCGCGTGAGCTATGCCACATCCGATGCTGAGCTGTTGGAAGCTTGTACTAGGATCAAAGAATTTTGTGAAAATCTGATCTAGTCTGAGCTATGACCGTGACGATCTTCCGACCAAGGTATTTTTGAACCCGCAAAAATGGCGTGATCAAAAGCCAACGGGCCACAGATCAGCCGTTAAAGGCCGCGCCTAGGCAGACCGCCGGGCCAATCGAAAAAACCGCCGCCAAAGCAAGAGCGCGGCACATCCAAGCCCAAAGACCAGGCCCATCCATATGCCCGCTTCTTGAAACGCGAACCAGAAGCCTAAAACATAGCTGATCGGCAGACCGATCAACCAATAGGATATCGTGGCGATCCACATGGGCACTTTGGTATCTTGCAACCCGCGCAGGAGGCTCAGCGCCACCACCTGCGCGGCATCAACAAATTGAAACAGTGCCGCGAGCATCAACAAGAGCGTGCCGATGCGTAAAATTTCGGGGGTCAAAGGGTCCTGCGGGTCCAAAAATGCACGGATCAAAAACTGTGGGGTCGTCAAGAAAAAGAATATGGCCACAACAGCGGCAACGCTCGACAAGCCCATTGTCACCCAAGCTGTGCGCCTGACCGACGGCCAATCTTGCCGAGCAAAGGCCTTGCCCGCACGCACTGTGCCAGCTTGCGACAACCCCATATGCACCATGAAACTGAGCGCCGCCAGCTGCAACACAATGCCATGAGCCGCCAGCTCCAAATGTCCAAGCCAGCCCATCATAAAAGCGGATGCCGCAAACAATCCACTTTCGGCTAAGGCCGTAGCTGAGATGGGCACCGCAAGCCGGGTGACCGCAAGTGCCGCACTGCCATCAAAGCGCCAGAAGCGAGCGAACATCTGTTGTTCGGGAAAATTGCGTTGAATGTAGATCACGAATCCAAGCAGCGCGAGCATTTGGGATATGACAGAAGCAATCGCCGCGCCTTGCAGCCCCAACTCCGGCAAGCCCCAATTCCCAAATATTAACGCGTAGTTGATCAGCGCATTGGCCACTAAAACAAAGAGCGACACCCAAAGCACGATCCCTGCATGTTCCAGCGCCGAAAGATAGCTGCGCAGCACCAGTCCCCACAATGCGGGCCATAGGCCAAACCCGGCGATGCGAAGATAATCCTGCGCGCCCTGCGCCACTACTGGATCTTGCCCCATTGCCTCGAGCAGAGGCCGGGCATACCACATCGGTAAAAATAACAAAGCCGCCGCCAAGGTGGAAACCCAAAGCCCCATGCGCGTAGCGCGCCTGGCCGATTGCCAATCGTCTTCCGCCACAGATTTGGCCACCATCGGCAAAATTGCAAAAGCAAAACCGGACGTTGCAATAAAGGCGATAAAACAAACCTGAGCACCCAAAGTCACCTGCGCCAGTGCCAGAACCGAATACCAGCCCAGCATTAGTGTGTCGGTTGTATGCACGGCAAATTGCGCCACTTGGCTGCCCACCAAGGGCAGTCCCAGGATCAATAAAGATCGTGCTTCAAATGTGATCGCAGAGGCTTTTTTCATCTCGTTCTCTTACGCAGAAGCCGGCGGCCTGGCCAGTGGTAAAATCAGCAAGGAATATGGATCACCCGGTGTGCCAGGTCTTTTCTTGCCCTACAACTTCTGCCATGAATAACGTCAATCAAAGAAAGAGCAGCCCCATGGCAAGTGACCTATTATCTTCGGCCGCAAATACGGATTATGACGCCGCCTCCATTGAGGTGTTGGAGGGTCTAGAGCCGGTGCGCAAACGGCCGGGCATGTATATCGGCGGCACCGATGAACGGGCCTTGCACCATCTGGTGGCCGAGGTTTTAGACAACTCGATGGATGAGGCGGTGGCGGGCCACGCCAATCGCATCGAAGTTGAGCTGCACGCAGATTACTCCGTCACCATCCGCGACAATGGCCGCGGTATTCCTGTTGACCCCCATCCGAAGTTTCCCGATAAATCCGCTCTTGAGGTGATCCTATGCACCTTACATGCGGGTGGTAAATTTTCTGGTAAGGCCTATCAAACCTCCGGGGGCCTGCATGGGGTGGGTGCCTCTGTGGTCAATGCGCTCTCCGATTCTATGGTTGTCGAAGTCGCCCGCAATCGCGAACTCTACGAACAGCGCTTCGCCCGCGGCATCCCGCTGGGTCCAATTGCCAAGATTGGCGCCGCTCCCAATCGCCGTGGCACCTCGGTCACATTTCATGCCGATGAACAAATATTTGGCAAACACCGTTTCAAACCTGCGCGCCTCTTTGCCTCTATTCGTTCCAAGGCCTACTTATTTTCGGGTGTCGAAATTCGGTGGAAAACCGAGATTGATGATGGCGATACACCGCGCGAAGCAACCTTCCATTTCCCCGGTGGCCTGTCGGACTATCTCGTGGAGACCCTGGGCAAAGCCAGCACTTATGCCGCGGCCCCTTTCGCCGGTGCCGTGGAATTTCAAGAGCGCTTCAATGTGCCCGGTAAGATCGAATGGGCGGTCAATTGGACACCGTCACGTGATGGCTTTATCCAATCCTATTGTAACACCGTTCCCACTCCAGAAGGCGGCACCCATGAAAGCGGGTTCTGGGCCGCAATCTTAAAAGGCATTAAAGCCTATGGTGAATTGGTCAATAACCGAAAAGCCAGCAATATCACCCGTGATGACCTCACAACAGGCGGTTGCGCGCTGGTCTCTTGTTTCATCAGCGAGCCCGAATTTGTTGGCCAAACCAAAGACCGTTTGGCCACTGTCGAAGCCCAGCGCTTGGTCGAAAACTCTGTCCGTGACCGGTTTGACAATTGGCTCGCTGCCGATACGAAATCGGCCGGAGCCATTCTTGATTTCTTAGTCCTGCGCGCAGAAGAGCGCTTGCGCCGCCGGCAGGAAAAAGAAACCCAGCGCAAATCTGCCACCAAAAAATTGCGCCTGCCGGGCAAACTCACAGATTGCACCTCAAAAAACCGCGAGGGCACGGAATTATTCATCGTGGAGGGCGACAGCGCCGGCGGATCAGGCAAAGGCGCGCGCAATCGCGTCAACCAAGCACTTTTGCCGCTCAAGGGAAAAATCCTCAACGTCCTAGGCGCCGCCTCGAATAAACTCGGCTCTAATGCTGAGATCGGTGACCTTTGCGAAGCGCTCGGCGTCGGGATTGGTACAAAGTTCAATATTGACGATCTACGCTATGAAAAGGTCATCATTATGACCGATGCAGATGTCGATGGCGCCCATATCGCCAGCCTTTTGATGACGTTCTTTTTCTCACAAATGCGGCCGCTGATCGATGCCGGCCATCTTTATCTCGCCTGCCCCCCGCTGTTTCGCCTGACGCAGGGGGCAAAACGGGTGTATTGCCTGGATGAGGCAGAAAAAGACCTCTGGCTGGCCAAGGGATTGGGTGGCAAGGGCAAGATTGACGTCAGCCGCTTCAAAGGTCTGGGAGAAATGGACGCCAAGGATCTCAAAGAGACCACAATGGATCCGACGACACGCAAATTGATCCGCGTCACCGTGGATGAAGACACGCCCGGCGAGACCGGAGATCTCATTGAGCGGTTGATGGGCAAAAAGCCAGAAAAACGGTTTGAATACATACAAGCCAACGCAAAATTCGTTGAAGAGCTTGATCTATAGACCCTAGAAAAAGGACCTCCGATTATGCCACTTTATGCGATTACAATGCTTGCGGCGGGGATCGGTATACCAGTCTTGGCGGCGATGAATGCAGCCCTCGGCCGAACTCTTGGCGCGCCCATGCTCGCCGGAGTGGTATTGATCGCTGTGGGCCTGTTAACCGCCAGCCTGGTGGCCATCACCCAAGGGCCCGGTGCTCTGGTCAAACTCACAACAGCACCAAAACATCTTTTCTTTGCCGGGGTCTTACTGGCGTTTTATGTGCTGTCTATAACCGCGATTGCGCCCAAGTTTGGCGTTGGAAATGCTATTTTCTTTGTGCTCATTGGCCAATTGATTTCAGCGGCAGCAATCGATCATTTCGGACTTTTTGGGGCGCAGCAAATCACACTCACCTGGACCCGTCTCAGCGGATTATTTCTCATGGCCGCAGGCGTCTTGCTGACACAAAAAGCCTAAATCACATGCTAAAGCGGACCATGCGCCAACTGAACCACCGAGTCCCAGAGCGCATCGGGCACATCAATTTCCGCCATAGGGCTGCGGGCACTGCCAGGAAGCCTTGCGCCCTCCTGCAAAGCCACGGCATCTGCAAGCCGCGCCAGACGATCGGCAAATCCGTCATGATACGTGCTTGGATCCAAAATGAGATAGAACTGCCCCAATCCATGCGGCGGACCGTCGGGCAGTTTCAAACCACCCACATCCAAGGAGTTGACCGACCCTGTCATCCCAGCTGCGAGGAGCTCGGCCAATATGCCAAACCCCCAGCCTTTATAGCCGCCTGCTGAGACCAAAGCGCCGCCCAGCGCTGCGTCCGGATTCGTTGTGGCCACGCCCTGCGCATCCACAGCCCAACCCAAAGGAATGTCCTCCCCAGCAGCCTTGGCCATCGTGATCTTGCCCAAAGCCACAGCAGAGGTGGAAAAGTCAAAATGCACCTCAAGGCCACCGGCGCCATCTGGCACCGACATGGCAATGGGATTGGTGCCGATCACCTTTTGATTGCCACCCGGCGGGGCCACAACCGGACTGGCGTTGGTAAAACCAATCGCCATCAAACCTTCGCCAGCCAATTGCGCGGTGAAATATCCCAAAGAGGTGCATGTATGCGCATGAGCCACCGCGAGCGAAGCCGTGCCATTCTCGCGCGCTGCGGCCACAGCCATGGGTAAAGCTGCCTCAAAAGCCGGCTGCGCAAAGCCATAGCCCGCGTCCGACAGAATAGCGCCAGGTCGGGCGGCCGTCACTTTTGGATCCACCGACCCGCTCACCCGGCCCGTGGCCAATTGGCGGCAATAACTCTCGAGGTAATAGAGCCCGCAAATCACATTGCCATGAGCCTCCGCATCAGCGACAGCACGCGCCACCGAAGCAGCAATCCATTCTTTCGCACCAAAGGCTTCGAGCGCCAATTTACTGGCAGCTTCAATTTCCAAGACAGAGCAGCGCGGCATAGCAATTCCAATTCAAACAGGTCTAAGGGTAGTGGTTTGGGAGAAAGAATCAGGGTTTGCAGCGTTAAGCAACACAATATTCAGACAGTCTGACCCTGGATTCAGACAATTTGACCTTTGCTCAACCGGACCTGGCGATCCATTCGGGCCGCCAACTCCATATTATGCGTGGCAATCAACGCCGCCATACCGGTGCTGCGCACAAGATCCATCAAGACTTCGAACACATGATTAGAGGTTTCAGGGTCCAGATTCCCAGTCGGCTCATCCGCCAGCAAAAGTTTGGGTTCGTTGGCAAGCGCACGGCAAAAGGCGACCCTTTGCTGCTCTCCCCCGGACAATTCGCTTGGTCTGTGATCCGCACGCTCTGCCAAACCTGTTTGATCCAAGAGCTCTAACGCACGCTTGCGGGCAGGACCGGCCGCTTTGCCTGCCGCCTGCTGCGGCAGCATGATGTTTTCAGCCGCTGTGAACTCTGGAAGCAAATGATGAAATTGGTAGATGAAACCAATTTCCATCCGCCGAAAATCCGTGCGCAACCGATCATCAGCGCGTGTCATGTCCCGCCCAGAAATCTGCAACTGACCACTGTCGGTACTGTCCAGCAGGCCGGCAATATGCAGCAGCGTGGACTTTCCCGAACCAGATGGCGCCACCAGCGAGGTCACTTGCCACGGCATAAGTGTCAAATCACAAGACTGCAGTACCCTCACCTCATTGGCCTGGCCCGGATTGTAGGATTTACAGATCCCCGTCAGAGTCAACACCGGCTCACTCATGGCGCAGGGCCTCCACTGGATTCATCCTTGCGGCCCGCCGTGCCGGGAAAATAGTAATGAAGAAGGACAAAAACAGCGAAATCCCCACGGCTTTGAGCACATCCATGCCGCGCAGCTCTGCGGGCAAATGGTAGATGCCGCGGATTGATGGATCCCAGACTTGTCCGCCTGACAGGTAATTCACCAGACTAAAAATCGCATCAATGTTTAACACAAACATCACGCCAAAAATCACACCCAGAAGCGTACCCACCAAACCAATCCCAGCACCACACAGGAAAAACACCCGCAACACCGTGCCTTCGCTCAGTCCAATGGTTCGCAAAATACCGATATCGCGGCCCTTGTTTTTCACCAGCATGATGAGGCCAGAGATGATATTCATGGTGGACAGCAAGATCAGCACAATCATGATGACCAACATCACATTGTCTTCAATCGCCAGCGCCCGCAGAAATCCACCAGCGTAATCCCGCCAGGTTTCCACCACAGCCGAGTCGCCCACCGCATCGCGCAGCTGGCGCGCCATAATTTCCGCTTGCTCTGGCGTGTCTACAAAAACTTCAATTTGATCTGCAAAACCTTCTTTGTTGAAAAAACTTTGCGCCTCCTCAAACGGCATATAGAGACGGGTCTGGTCAATGTTATAATGCCCAGCGGTGAAGATATAAGTGACCGTATAAGATTTAACTCGCGGGCTTGTGCCAAATGCGGTCCGCACACCATTGGGCGAGATCAATTTGATCCGATCCCCAATCAATAGGCGCAGCGACTTGGCCACACCAGAGCCAATCGCCACCCCTTGAGCAAAATCATCAATACCTCCCTGGCTGCGCTCAGAGAGCGCCACGTTGGGGATGGTTTTTAGATTCTCAAGCGTGATGCCAAAAACCATGACCCCATGGTTTTGATCGTTTGCCGTGCCCATGGCCTGCCCGCGTATCAGCGGCGCCGCACGCGTGACACCTGGAAACGCCTGCACCCGGTCTGCTAATGCCTCGAACTTCTCAATGCGATAATCAAAATTGCCACTTGGGCCGTCGAAACGCTGCTCATACACCGTCACATGGGCATTGGCGCCCAAAATTGCATCGACAAATTCCGTTCGGAAGCCGCTGCGTACGGCCAGCACGATAATCAAAGCGGCCACAGCCAGGGCAATGCCGATCAAGCTGATCCAGGTCATTGCGCTGACGCCACCTTCAGAGCGTTTGGCGCGAAGATAGCGCCAAGCAATCAGGAATTCGAAAGCGGCGAAGGGCGCAGCGCGCGTCATCGGCGCCTCGCGGTGTCTGGCCTTTGAGCCTTCATCCATACCTCTTGCCTCATCGGCTTTGCCGCTTTCTGCGCCTTTTGCGCTTGGATTCAAGTATATTGCGCGATAACTTTGGCAATTGCGGCCTCTGGGGTCAATTCTTCACTCTCCCCAGTTTTACGGCAGGTCAATTCCACCACACCATTTTTCAAACCCCTTGGGCCAACGGTTAAGCGCCAAGGCAAACCGATCAGATCCATCGTGGCAAATTTACCACCGGCGCGCTCGTTGCGGTCATCGTAAAGCGGCTCAAGCCCCGCTTTGGTCAGGTGATTGTAAAGATCCTCACAAGCCGCGTCTGCCTCCGCATCGCCTTGCTTGAGATTCACAATCCCGCAATGAAACGGGGTGACACCTTCAGGCCAAATGATGCCTTTATCGTCATGGCTGGCCTCAATAATGGCCCCAACAAGCCGGCTGACGCCAATACCATGGCTGCCCATATGCACCGGCACCTGTTTGCCGTCGGCGTCTTGAACCGTTGCGCCCATAGCGTCCGAATATTTTGTACCAAAATAAAAGATCTGCCCCACTTCAATCCCGCGTGCCACTTTGCGGCGCTCTTGCGGCACCTCGGCGAAAAGCGCCTCATCGTGGGTCTCATCGGTGCGGGCATATTTGGTCGTAAATTCTTCCATGATCGACTGACATTGCGCTTTATCATCATAATTGATGTCACGATCCCCAAAGGTCAGATCCGTCACTGCGCTGTCATAGAACACTTCGCTCTCACCGGTCTCGGCCAAAACCAAAAACTCATGCGTATCATCGCCACCGATCGGACCGCTGTCCGCACGCATGGGAATGGCTTGCAGGCCCATGCGCTCATAAGTGCGCAGATAGCTGACCAAATGGCGATTATAAGCGTGCATCGCATCTTCTTTGGTCAGGTCAAAATTGTAACCATCTTTCATATAGAATTCGCGGCCCCGCATGACACCAAACCGTGGACGCCGTTCATCGCGGAACTTCCATTGAATTTGATACATGGTTAGAGGCATATCCTTGTAAGACGTGACATGACCGCGAAAAATATCTGTGATCAGCTCTTCTGCCGTGGGCGTAAAAAGCATATCGCGCCCGTGACGGTCTTTGATGCGCAGCATCTCCTCGCCATAATCGTCGTAGCGTCCTGATTCTCGCCAAAGATCTGCCGATTGAATGGTTGGCATTAACATCGCCCAATGACCGGCTTTCGCCTGCTCTTCATGCACAATGGTTTCAATATTTTTGAGCACCTTCAAACCAAGCGGCAACCAAGAATATATGCCCGCGGCAGATTGCTTGATCATTCCAGCACGCAGCATCAAACGATGCGACACAATCTGCGCCTCAGCGGGATTTTCTTTAAGGACGGGCAAAAAGTAGCGACTTAGGCGCATCGAACACTCCAATTGATTTCACAGATCAGTTTAATGCTCCCCCGTGAGTGTCACAAGCGAAAGCGGTCGAAACTGCGTCATAGGTCACTATATTTCCCTTCCCCCTCTTGCAAGCTGGGGTACAATACGCAAATTGAACAGCAAAAGGAGTTTGAATATGGCCTTACCGGTGTCTTTACAGCTACGCTATTGGGGAGTTGCTGCCGTCGTTTTGGGCCTGGTGCTTTGGCTTTTGGACGACACGTTGCTGCCCTTCATTTTGGGCGGGGCCATAGCTTACCTGCTCGACCCGATTGCCGATCGGATCGAGCGTTGGGGGATGTCGCGCCTGCTGGCCACAAGCGTTATTACCCTAGGGGCGATTTTCGTTTTTGTCTTAGCTGTGCTGCTGATCGTGCCTTTGCTCGTGGAGCAAGCAATTTCTTTATTTAACACAGCGCCTCAGATCGCCGCTGACCTCTGGACATTTCTGACCACCCGCTTCCCGGATCTTCTCGATGACAACAGCACGATTAGGCAATCTCTAACAGGGCTCGGCGACACCATTCAGGCGCGCGGGGGCGCTTTGGTCAATGGCCTGGCAGCCTCACTCAATTCCATCGTCAATATTATGGTGTTGATCGTGGTTGTGCCCGTTGTTGCCTTCTATTTATTGCTCGATTGGGATAATTTGGTGGCACAAATTGATGAATTGATCCCGCGCGAGCACCTCGAAAATGTGCGCAAATTGGGCCACGAGATAGACGCCACCCTCGCCTCTTTCATCCGCGGACAAGGAACGGTCTGCTTTATTCAAGGGCTCTACTACGGACTTGCGTTAATGCTCGCCGGGCTGAACTATGGCATTGTCGTCGGATTTGTGGCTGGCTTGATCTCCTTTATTCCCTATGTTGGCGCCTTGGTGGGCGGTGGACTGGCGCTGGGTTTGGCGCTGTTCCAATTCTGGGGAGATTGGATGTCCATTGGAGTAATTGGCGTTATTTTCATGCTCGGACAGGTTTTAGAAGGAAATGTTCTGACCCCAAAACTTGTCGGAAATTCCGTAGGATTGCACCCGGTCTGGCTGATTTTCGCCCTTTCGGTTTTCGGCGGTCTATTTGGCTTTGTCGGCATGTTAGTGGCCGTGCCTGTGGCCGCTATGATGGGCGTTGTCGCGCGGTTTTTGATGCGGCAGTATAAAGCCGGGCTATTGTACCGCGGCTTGAGCCACTCGGAACCCAAAGATGAGTGAGCAACTGAGCTTCAGACTTCCAATTAAAGTGGCTCGAGAACGCGATTCGTTTTTCGTGTCTGAAGCCAACCAACAGGCGGTGGCGCTTCTCGAGAATGCTGCCAATTGGCCGCAAGGCAAGTTGATCCTTTTGGGCCCGAAAGCCTGCGGCAAAACACATCTTCTTGAGATTTGGGCCACCGAACAAAACGCCCAAAAAATTGATCCCCTACAGGAATTTATCTCGCCAGAGGCCGGCGCGCGGGTTGTGGTAGACAACCTTGAGCAGGTGGCAGGTATCTTGCCGGCGGAGACTCGTCTGTTTCATCTGCACAACCAGCTACAATCCAGCGATGGGCTGCTGCTTATGGCCTCCAGTATTGCCATGCGGCAAGCCGGGTTCCAGCTGGCGGACCTCCTCAGTCGGCTGCAAGGCACAAGCTGCGCCAAGATCGACCGCCCCGATGACGCCTTGCTGCACGCGGTGTTGCTCAAATCCTTCATGGACCGCCAGCTTTCCCCAACGCCAGCCGTCTTGGCCTATATCCTAAAGAACATGGATCGCAGTTTTGATGCGGCCAGTGATATTGTCGCTGAATTGGACCGTCAGAGCATGTCCACCAAGCGCCCGATCACCCGCGCGATGGCCGCGACGGTTATGGCCTAGGGCGTCCCCCTTACAATTTGCGTTCAAGAGGTATAAATTACCACCTTGGATATAGGATAAACCATGATAAACTCCGCTGACTTTCTGCACAGTGATTTCCCCTCAGCGCAAGTTTGTGGGCAGGATATCACCGGGCCAGATCGGTTTTTGAACCGAGAGCTGTCATGGCTTGCGTTTAACTGGCGCGTTTTAGAGGAAGTGGATAACCTCAATGTGCCTTTGCTAGAACGCCTACGATTCTTGTCGATTTCCGCAACCAATTTGGACGAATTTTATTCAGTGCGCGTCGCCGGTCTGCGCGAATTAGCCCGCGCGGGCAGCATAACGCCAGGTATCGACGGGCGCAGCATCCCCAAACAATTGGAGTTTATCGACAGCGAAGCACGCGACTTGATGCGCAGACAGCAGTCAGTTCTTGCCAATCTTCGCAAAGAAATGGCGGCGCAGGATATTCATATTTTGACCACAGCAGAGGCGAAAGAAGATCATGCCTATCTGCTAAAATATTTCCTGTCCCATGTCTTTCCCGTGGTCTCTCCACTGGCGATTGATCCGGCTCATCCCTTCCCGTTTATCCCCAATGCTGGCTTTGCACTTGCGCTGCAGCTAGAGCGTCAGACAGACAAGCGCAGCCTGCGCGCCTTGGTGCCCGTGCCGCAGCAAATTAACCGCTTTGTGGTGCTTCCCGGGAAAGGGTATCGGTACCTTCCGCTAGAAGAGCTGATCTTGATGCAATTGGAACAGTTGTTCCCAGGCTATGCGCTCAAAGGCCATTGCAGTTTTTCTGTACTGCGCGACAGCGACTTGGAAGTCGAAGACGAGGCCGAAGATTTGGTACGCGAATTTGAGGTTGCGCTCAAACGCCGGCGGCGTGGCGAAGTCATTCGCCTGAAAATTAGTGCCAATGCCCCCCAAGCGTTGCGCGATGACATTATGGTCGAGTTTTCCGTCACCAATACCGAGGTGATCGAAGTGGATGGCATGTTGGGTCTACCGGATCTGAAAGAATTGGTCATTGAAGACCGGCCCAACCTCCTTTGGCCAAACTTTACCCCGCGCGTGCCAGAGCGGGTCACCGATCATGACGGCGATATGTTTGCCGCAATTCGCAACAAAGATATGCTGCTACAGCATCCCTATGAGACGTTTGATATGGTCGTGCGTTTGTTGCAACAAGCCGCGCGAGATCCCAACGTCTTGGCCATTAAACAAACGCTTTACCGCACTTCAAAACGTTCACCCATTGTTGAGGCTTTGTGCGAAGCGGCCGAAGATGGCAAATCTGTGACCGCATTGGTCGAGCTGAAAGCCCGCTTTGATGAGGCGGCCAATATCCGTCAATCCCGCCGTTTAGAACGTGCCGGGGCGCATGTGGTCTATGGCTTTATGAACCTTAAAACCCATGCAAAAATAAGCACCATCGTGCGGCGGGAAGGCAATCGGTTGGTCACCTATACCCATTATGGCACCGGCAATTATCATCCGATTACCGCACGGATTTACACCGATGTGAGCCTGTTCACCTGTGATGCGGCATTGGGGCGAGATGCCACAAAAGTGTTCAACTATCTATCGGGATATGCGCAGCCTGAAACGCTTGAGAATATCTCCATTTCACCACTGACCTTGAAAACTACCCTTCTGCAAGGCATCGCTGCGGAGGCCGAACACGCCAGGGCTGGCAAGCCTGCGGTCATTTGGGTCAAGTTAAATGCCCTAATTGATGCCGATGTGATCGATGCGCTCTACGCCGCGGGGCAGGCAGGGGTAAAAATCAGCCTTGTCGTTCGCGGGGTTTGTGGCTTGCGACCTGGGGTGGCAGGGCTTTCTGAAAATATTCGCGTGAAATCCGTGATTGGGCGGTTCTTAGAGCATTCCCGCATCGTTTGCTTTGCCAATGGCCACAATCTGAACAGCCCTAATGCGCGCGTTTATATCTCTTCTGCCGATTGGATGGACCGCAATTTACACCGCCGGGTTGAAACATTGGTTGAAATTCACAATGAAACTGTCAAGGCGCAGATTGTGAGCCAGATCATGGCGGCCAATCTGGCCGATGTTGCCCAATCCTGGGTGATGCAACCCGATGGCAGCTATGAAAGAGCCACCTGGCCAAAAGGCAGTTTTGCCTTTAATTGCCACCGGTTTTTCATGGAGAACCCCTCGCTCTCTGGACGTGGCAGTGCCGGGGCGCAGGACGTGCCGCAGCTGACCCATACCGATGATTCCTAACCACTCTTTGAAGTCTCGGTCGAATCGCCTAGGCTGAAGTCACAAACACTTTCGGAAACCCGCAGGAGCCCAGATGGACGACTTGGTAACATCCTCTGCAAAATGGGAACCTTTTGAGCGGCCCTTGTTCGATAACCCCAAGGCCCGCGATCTGTCGCGCGTTGGGGTGGTTGATATTGGCTCAAACTCCGTACGCTTGGTGGTCTTTGACGGCGCCGCCCGGTCTCCAGCCTATTTTTTCAATGAAAAAGTCATGTGCGCACTTGGCGCAGGCTTGGCCGAAACTGGCGCGCTCAATCCTGATGGGCGCTTACGCGCCCTCTCCGCTTTACGGCGGTTTTGTACCATCGCCAAAGGCATTGGCCTACCCACACTCACCACTGTCGCCACCGCCGCGGTGCGTGAGGCCAGCGATGGTCCTGACTTCATAGCGCAGGTTCAAAGCGAAACGGGGTTGAAAATCCATGTTATAGATGGGTCAGAAGAAGCCCGTCTCGCGGCGCAGGGTGTCTTGCTTGGCTGGCCCGGCTCTTATGGGCTCGTCTGCGATATCGGTGGCGGTTCTATGGAATTGGCCGAGATTTCTAATGGCCAAGTGGGCCAGCGCGTAACCTCTCCGCTGGGACCTTTGAAGCTGATCAATGTCCCAGGTGGCAAAAAGGGACTTTATGCAGTCATCGCAGAAACATTGGATCGCTTACGCGACCAAATGGGCCCGCAACCTGATCGGCTCTTTTTGGTTGGAGGATCTTGGCGGGCCCTGGCACGAATTGATATGCACAGACGCGGATACCCGCTTCATGTGATGCACGAATATCAAATGACTGCCCGCGATGTGAAGGCCACTGTGCGCTATATTGAGGACTGTGATCTCAAAGCGCTGGGCAAGACTATCCGTGTCACACAAAGCCGAATGGCGCTGTTACCAATCGCCGCAGAAATTCTCAAAGGCCTCCTCAAACGGTTTAAGCCGCATGACATCGCTGTCTCAAGCTATGGAATTCGAGAGGGGCTTCTGTATGAACAGATGCCACAAGCCATGCGCGACCGCGACCCTTTGATTGAAAGCTGCCATTTCGCCGAGCGCAAGGATGCGCGGCTGCCGGGCTTCGGTATGCGGCTTCACAAATTCATCTCGCCGCTCTTTTCCAAAATCCCCCATAGTCGCGCTCGCCTGGTCCGAGCAGCTTGTTTGCTGCATGATGTGAGCTGGCGCGCGCATCCAGATTTCCGCGCAGAGGTTTGCTTTGAATATGCCACCCGTGCCAATTTGGGAGGGCTAAGCCATGAGGAGCGAATTTTTTTGGGCTTGGCATTGCTGCATCGCTACCGAAACGGCCGGGAAGGCACCCGGTTTGAAGAGCTTTTGAGTCTCCTCGATGAGACCGGCCAGAAACAGGCGGAGATCTTAGGCAAAGCCATGCGCTTCGGCGCGATGCTCTGGGCCGATCCAGACAATGAGACCGCCCAGCTCCACTGGTCTCAAAATACAAGAACACTGTCGCTCACGCTCACAGCTGAGGCCTCACCTCTGTTTGGTGAAGTCGCCGAAGCCCGGCTCCAATCTTTGGCCTCATCCCTAAATGCAAATCTTCGCACCGACATGCGATTGACTTAAAGCACGTCTCACGTCCAAGTTCTGCCTCATTTAGGCTTGGACCCTTGCCAGTTCTTCCCAAGCCTTATTGATCGCCACCAAACGTGCTTCCGCCAATTTCACTGCTTCGCGCGGAACGCCGCGCGCCACAAGCTGGTCGGGATGGTTCTTTTTCACGAGTGCCCGCCATGCGGAGCGTATCTCTTCAAAGCTTGCTTCGGTTGAGACGCCCAAAACATCGAAAGGGTCTGCGGTCGCTCCCTTGACATAACGGCCTTTGATCACGCGAAAGTACCTTGCTGAAAGGCCAAAAATATCGGCAACCCGGCGTAAAAACGCATCCTCTTGCACATGATAAGCCCCATCCACTGTTGCTATGTGAAACAGACCTTCAAGCAAGTCTTCGAGGATATCCATTCTTGCGCCAAACATAGATTTGATTTGCCGCGCATAGGTTTCAAACCCAGCCACATCCTGGCGCGCAAGGTTAAATACTTTGGCCGCGCTGCTCTCTTCTGCGGCAGGTATATAAAAAATTTCCCGGAATGCCACCACCTCCGCACTGGTGACGTTGCCATCAGCTTTGGCCATCTTTGCGCTCAATGCGATGACCGCAATTGTAAACCCGACAGATTTCTCCGGCGGGCTGCGCAGCTTCTCAAAAACTGCTGAAAGCCCTTCGCCCTTGGCAAGGGCACCAAGCGCAGCGGTGATACGGGTCCAGATAGACATGAGTGACATTATAGGCTCTGCGCCCGCAGGACGAAAGGGCAAAGCCTCTATTTGAGTGTCACCAAACCGTGATCTGTTTGAATTTCAGCGGAAATCTGCGCAGGCCCAGTTGAGAAGCAAATTCGTTCATCACGGATGAGCTCTGACAAAAGTGCCTGCATTAGATTGGCTCGAGGGTGTTGAATTTGCAAGGAGATCAGACGGCAGCCGCTATCGGGCAAATTCTGACAAGGATGTGCAGGCGGTTGCCATTCAATTAACGCCGGCCCATAGCCCCCCAATGGCAAGTCTCCCGTATCTGAAACGGAAATATCCCAAGTGTAGGCGTCACGCTCAAGCCGCAAGGGCGTTCCAAACTCCGGGCCAAGCCGGGCGAGGCTCTCTTGGATATTGTCGGTTGCCAAAATCCAACTTGCAATGCGTGGCGGACCAGCAAAACGGTCCAATCCAAACCACCGGGGATAGGCCAAAGACGGTGCCTGTGGATCAACAGCGATGGATTCTAGGTAACATGCCTCGCCCATGCCCCAAAGATGGTTGTGGGTTGAGAAATGAAAATGCTGACCAGCCGCAAGCGGCGCAACCTTTAAACAGTCTTGAATATAGTCCGTTGCGGCTTGCCGGGTTTCGCCCGCCACTGCAATATGATCCAATCTTAACATACCATTCCCCTCTGCCGCGTTTTAAACACGCGCCTTTCGGATCAAATCCAAAACATTCTGGGCCGCATCGGGAATATTTGTACCGGGCCCAAAGATCGCCGCAACTCCCGCTGCTTTGAGGAAATCGTAGTCTTGCTGGGGGATCACACCGCCACAGACGACAATAATCTCCTGCGCATCTGCCGCCTTCAATGCCTCGACCAATTTGGGCGCCAAGGTTTTGTGACCCGCTGCTTGGCTAGAAATACCCACCACATGCACGTCATTGTCCACCGCGTCCTGCGCCGCTTCCTCAGGGGTTTGAAACAAGGGTCCAACATCCACATCAAAGCCAATATCGGCAAAGGCCGTGGCAATGACTTTGGCGCCCCGGTCATGGCCATCTTGCCCCATTTTCACCACGAGCATCCGAGGCCTGCGTCCCTCGTCTTTCGCAAATTTTTCCACAGACTTCTGAATTGACTCAAAGCTTTCATCGCCCTCATAGGCAGATCCATACACGCCAGCCAATGTCTTCACCTCCGCGCGATGCCGGCCAAATGTGCCCTCCATCGCCAATGAAATTTCCCCCACCGTCGCCCGATGACGTGCTGCTTCAACAGCTGCTTCTAAAAGATTGCCGCCTTCAACACAGCGCCGTCCAAGCTCAAGAAGGGCTGCATCGCAGGCCAATTGATCACGGCTTGCGCGGATGGATTGGAGTTTCACGACCTGCGCTTCACGCACCTGATTGTTGTCAATATCGCGCACTTCAATGTCGGGTTGTTTGTCAGCGGTATATTTGTTGACCCCAACAATCACCTCTTCCCCACGATCAATCATCGCCTGACGCCGCGCCGCACTTTCTTCAATTTTTAGCTTGGGTAGGCCGCTCGCCACGGCTTTGGTCATGCCGCCCATCTGCTCAACCTCTTCGATCAGCGCCCAGGCTTCATCAATAAGATCGGCAGTGAGTTTTTCCACATAGTAAGAACCGGCCAGCGGATCAACAACATTGGTCACCCCAGTTTCTTCCTGTAAAATAAGCTGGGTGTTGCGGGCGATGCGCGCCGAGGTTTCCGTTGGCAGGGCAATGGCCTCATCAAAACTGTTGGTATGCAATGATTGCGTACCGCCCAAAACCGCCGACATCGCTTCAAAAGCCGTGCGCACGATATTGTTATATGGATCCTGCTCTTGCAGGCTCACACCCGAGGTTTGGCAATGAGTCCGCAGCATGCTGGATTTGGGATTTTTTGGCTCAAATTCCGCCATAACCCGATGCCATAGCACCCTTGCAGCCCGCAATTTCGCCGCTTCCATAAAGAAATTCATACCGATGGCAAAGAAAAACGACAGCCGCCCGGCAAAGGCATCCACATCCATCCCTCGCGCGATCGCCGCGCGCACATATTCACGCCCATCTGCAATGGTATAAGCCAATTCCTGCACCAAATTAGCCCCAGCCTCTTGCATGTGGTAACCGCTGATCGAAATCGAATTGAACTTCGGCATATCACGGGCGGTAAATTCGATAATATCGGCCACGATACGCATAGAGGCCTCAGGCGGATAAATATAGGTGTTGCGCACCATAAATTCTTTGAGAATATCATTTTGGATCGTGCCCGAGAGAGCCGCGCGGCTGACGCCTTGCTCTTCACCGGCTACGATGAAAGAGGCCAAAACAGGTATCACTGCACCATTCATCGTCATGGATACGGAAATATTATCTAATGGGATGCCATCAAAGAGGATCTTCATATCCTCTACACTGTCAATCGCGACACCCGCTTTACCCACGTCGCCGACGACGCGTGGATGATCGCTGTCATAGCCCCGATGGGTGGCCAAATCAAAAGCCACCGAAACCCCTTGCTGCCCGGCCGCGAGCGCTTGCCGGTAAAAAGCATTGGAGTCCTCAGCTGTGGAAAATCCAGCATATTGCCGAATAGTCCAGGGTCGACCCGCATACATGGTAGCTTTGACACCACGCGTGTAGGGTTCTTGTCCTGGCACGCTGCCTATATGCGCCAAGCCTTTTACGTCCTGAGCCGTATAGAGCGGCTGCACCTTGATGCCCTCGAGCGTATCCCAAGTCAAAGTCTCCAATGACTTACCGCGCAGCTCTTTATCAGCAATTTCGTTCCAGGATGTCTTATCTGTCATTGTCAACGCTCCTTGTCCCACGGGTCGATATTCCCCGATATTTTTTGTTCAACCCCTTCGCTTGAACGTGCAAAGGCTCTATATAAAGCCTTGAAGGAGATATCATGTTTAAAAGAGTGTTCCATTTGTGGCTCGGGCTTCTGGCCATCACCCCACCAGTCTTGGCGGGGGAGACCTTAAACATTTGGCGCTCCGATCCGACCCATATTTTCAACGCCAAAGAGGTCGAGCTATCAGATGTCATCTGGGTGGCGCGGCCATGGGTCGTTTTTGCCGATAGCCCGCTGGACCCCACCTTCGCCCAGCAAATGGCGCTTTTACAGGCCGAAATAGCTGTATTGCAGGACCGCGACGTCATGATCGTGGTCGACACCGACCCAAGTGCCAAATCCGCCCTACGCAAAACCTTGCACCCCAAAGGCTTCAATTGGGTATTAATTGGCAAGGATGGAAAAATCAAACTGCGCAAACCCTTTGCTTGGGACATGCGTGAATTGAGCCGGGTGATCGACAAAATGCCCATCCGGCAGCGCGAGATGCGCAAGCCCTGAGCCTCTCCGCAATGCTTGGAGAGACCCAAGAAGGGCCACACCAGCTGCGGGCTTGAGACGTTCAAGCTCACTCAAACTCCATGATGATCGCATCCACGGCCAGGCTGTCTCCCGGCGCCGCATGTATCTTGCTGACCACAGCTTTCTTCTCGGCCCGCAATATATTTTCCATTTTCATCGCCTCAACCGTACAGAGCGTTTGCCCCTCTTGCACCTCATCGCCGACCGCCACATCGACTTTGACGATCAAGCCCGGCATGGGGCAGAGCAATAATTTAGAGGTATCCGGCGCTACTTTCTCGATCATCAATTGGGCCAGCTCCGCCTGACGCGGACTGCGCACGGTCACGCGCATATCAGCCCCACGGAATCGAATTCGATACCCGCTGGGGCATTTCTTAACCTTTAACGCGATATCAACGCCATCGACATTCATCAAAGCCAGAGGCTTACCCGGTGTCCAATCACTGGCCACCCTATGGCTGCCGCTTTCAAAGTGTACCGTGGATCCATTGGGATCTGCTGCAATGGTCACGGGAAACTCATGGCCCTGAATACCAACAACCCAATCATCCCGAACCCGGCGCTCGTG
This sequence comes from uncultured Planktomarina sp., assembly GCA_943788425.1. Taxonomy (GTDB): domain Bacteria; phylum Pseudomonadota; class Alphaproteobacteria; order Rhodobacterales; family Rhodobacteraceae; genus Planktomarina. Next base: position 428,744 of record CALSQF010000006.1, on the reverse strand, counting down.
ATTATCCATTCGACCAGAGACTTTCGTACGGCGAATTTCACCTAAACGATACATCGCCGCCGCGCAGGCGCCGACTATTTTGAGCGTCTCTTGTGGCAAACCGACCCCATGAAACCCGTCTGGATATTCCTCCTCAATAAATGCCGTTGTGATATTTCCGGCACAAAATTTCGGGTGATCCATAACGGCAGATAGGAAAGGAATATTGTGACCAATGCCCTCTACCTCAAAGGCGTCCAGCGCATTGCGCATCTGCGCGATGACCGCCGGACGGTCTGGTGCCCAGGTGCAAAGCTTGGCAATCATCGGATCGTAGAACATGGAAATTTCTCCACCCTCATAAACACCCGTGTCATTGCGTACGGCGGCGGTCGTGCTGCGGCTCTCAGCCGGCGGACGATATCTTGTCAGGCGACCAATTGAGGGCAAAAATCCCCGATAAGGGTCTTCCGCATAGAGTCGGCTTTCAAGCGCCCAACCGTTAATTTTCACGTCCTCTTGGCTAATGGAGAGCACCTCACCGTTGGCGACACGGATCATCTGCTCCACCAGATCCACCCCAGTTATCAACTCTGTCACAGGATGCTCGACCTGCAAGCGGGTGTTCATTTCAAGAAAATAGAAGTTCTGCGCGCTGTCGACGATAAATTCCACCGTACCTGCACTGGTATAGCCGACCGCTTGAGCCAATGTACAAGATTGCGCGCCCATTGCTTTGCGCACTTCAGGCGTGAGAAAAGGACTCGGGGCCTCTTCAATCACTTTTTGGTTGCGCCGCTGGATGGAACATTCGCGCTCATTGAGATAGATGCAATTGCCATGGCCATCCGCCAGAACTTGGATTTCAATGTGCCGGGGTTGGGTGACGAATTTTTCGATGAAAATCCGGTCATCTCCAAAGCTGCTGGCCGCTTCATTCTTGGACGATTGGAAACCCTCGCGCGCCTCCGCATCATTCCATGCAATGCGCATGCCCTTGCCACCGCCACCAGCGCTGGCTTTGAGCATCACCGGATATCCAACCTCTTGTGCGATCTTCACCGCTTCATCCGCATCTGCAATCAGACCCATATAACCCGGGACTGTGCTTACCCCGGCTTCCTTCGCCAATTTTTTAGAGGTGATTTTATCTCCCATACTTTCAATAGCAGAGGCAGGGGGGCCAATAAAAGCCACGCCTTCAGCCTCCAATGCCTCAGCAAACAGTCGATTCTCTGACAAAAACCCGTAGCCAGGATGCACCGCTTGCACCCCAGTTTTCCGGATCGCCTCCATGACTTTTTCAATCACAATGTAAGACTGATTCGCGGGCGAAGGACCGATATGCACCGCCTCATCCGCCATTTGCACATGCAACGCCTGGGCATCCGCATCGGAATAAATCGCCACAGTTTTGATCCCCATCGCCTTGGCTGTTTTGATCACACGGCAAGCGATTTCGCCCCGGTTGGCAATTAATATCTTTTCAAACATTGAGGAATCCTTCTCGGCGCGCGCACCTCACTGCAAAAAAGCTGCGCGTAAAAAAGAACCGGCGCTGGCCAAGGCCAGAACCGGTTAAGGAAAGAAAGGGTCGATATGTTTTCAAAACCAATGCAAAGGTTTTTAAAACTCTGACACCCAGATTGTGACGCACGAAGCTTTGTAGGCCAAGGGCAGTACCGGCTCTTCCCAAGCACTGGGCACAAAGCCGCGCAAAAAACCCTATGCAACCCGGCAGATTCACGCCGACCACCCTTCGACAAAAATTTGTGGAAAGCTCGCTTGCGCTTTTTTCAGATCCACCCGCAGCAAAGCCACATAAGATTCAGGATCAAATTCATCCTGCGCGGGAATGACTTCACGCTCAAACAACCAGGACAGACGGCCCCCATCAAGGTTGCCCCGTTCAAAGGGCTCCTCTCCAAAATACTCAATCAAAGCCCGCAAAAATGCCTCATCAGCGCGCCGATCTGGGGGGCGACGGTCGGCATAGCGCTCACGCCTGATGATTTTTGTTGCCCCATTCTTGCTCGCGCGCCGAATGGTAAATTGCGCATCCGTACCGGGAAGACGGCCGGGAAACCCTCGGTGTTTTTCCATTATTGGCTCTCTTCGACCTTAAAGTGGAATATTGTCATGTTTTTTCCACGGATTTTTCAGAGATTTTCCACGCAAACTAGCAAATGCTCGGCACACCCGGCGACGGGTGGATGCGGGCATGATCACATCGTCGATAAAACCTTTTTCCGCAGCAACAAAAGGATTGGCAAAGCGTTCTTCATAGTCTTTCGTGTGCTGCGCAATCTTTGCCACATCACCCAGATCTGCGCGATGGATGATCTCTGTCGCCCCTTTGGCGCCCATCACGGCGATCTCCGCTGTAGGCCAAGCGTAGTTGAAATCTCCGCGCAGATGTTTGGAGGCCATCACATCATAGGCGCCGCCATAGGCTTTACGCGTGATGACCGTCACTTTTGGCACGGTGGCCTCACCATAGGCAAACAACAGTTTGGCCCCATGCTTAATCACGCCGCCATATTCCTGACCTGTTCCGGGCAAAAAGCCCGGCACGTCCACAAGGGTAAGGATTGGGATTTCAAATGCATCACAAAACCGCACAAAACGCGCAGCCTTGCGGCTGGCATCAATGTCCAAACAACCGGCCAAAACCGTTGGCTGATTGGCCACGACCCCGACGGTCGAGCCTTCCATGCGAATAAAGCCGGTGAGGATATTTTTGGCAAATTCCTCTTGGATCTCATAAAAATCACCTTCATCCGCAATTTTAAGAATCAGCTCTTTCATATCATAAGGCTGGTTTGCATTGGCCGGAATCAAAGTGTCCAAACTGTTATCCACGCGAAGCGGATCGTCAAAGAATGGCCGGACAGGTGGTTTCTCACGATTGTTGAGCGGCAAAAAATCCACCAGCCGCCGAACTTCCGTCAGCGCCTCAACATCATTTTCAAAGGCCCCATCCGCCACGGAAGATTTCTTCGTATGAGTGACAGCTCCACCCAGCTCTTCGGCGGTCACCACCTCATTGGTCACCGTTTTGACCACATCGGGACCGGTCACAAACATATAGCTGCTGTCTTTGACCATGAAAATGAAATCAGTCATCGCCGGCGAATAGACCGCGCCACCGGCACAGGGGCCCATGATGACGCTGATTTGTGGCACCACGCCAGAGGCCATGACATTGCGTTGAAACACCTCTGCGTAACCGGCCAAAGAGGCAACGCCCTCTTGAATCCGTGCGCCACCAGAGTCGTTCAATCCGATCACCGGCGCCCCATTTTGCATCGCCATATCCATGATCTTACAAATTTTCTCCGCATGTGTTTCTGACAATGAGCCCCCAAAAACAGTGAAATCTTGGCTATAGACATAGACCATCCGCCCGTTGACCGTGCCCCACCCCGTGACCACACCATCACCGGGATAGGTTTGCTCTTGCATGCCGAAATCGACGCAGCGGTGGGCTTTGAACATATCAAATTCTTCAAAACTCCCCTCATCTAGCAGCAAATCAATCCGTTCGCGCGCGGTGAGTTTTCCCTTCGCATGCTGCGCATCAATCCGGCGCTGGCCGCCGCCCATCCGTACAACATCACGCCGGCTTTGTAATTCGTTCAAAATATTCGTCATGGCAGATCCTCTTTATGGGACAATAGCCTCCTGAGCCAACAAAGCGAAGTCGAATTTGGAATATTTGCAAATATTTTGCGGCCTTAATCTGAATAATTGAATAATTGCAAAGAGTCTGGACAAGCCCATCAGCCGTCGATAGCGATTTATAATGAGTAGTCATTCCCGCTCCAAGTTCTTGAACAATTCCACACCGCCCAGCATCTTCACACTGATTTGCCTCTCGGCAGTCGGCGCTCTCGGTCTCAGCATCTTTCTACCGTCACTGCCCTCAATGGCACAGACGTTCAATGTCAGCTACGCCAACGCCACACTCTCCGTGAGTCTGTATTTGGCAATGAATGCGGTATTCCAACTCTTTGTCGGCCCGCTGTCGGATCGCTACGGACGCCGGCCCGTGGTCATGGTCGCCTTAGCCATTTTTTGCAGCGCCTCATTGGGCTGCATTATTGCTCCCTCTTTTGAGGTTTTTCTGGTCTGCCGCTTACTGCAAGCGGTTGTGGTCACCGGCCTGGTTCTGTCCCGAGCGGCGATTCGCGACACCTGCAGCCAAGATCAAGCAGCTTCCGTGCTGGGATACGTCACAATGGGCATGGCCATCTTACCCCTCATCGGACCCGCAATGGGCGGTGGCTTAGAGGCACAATTTGGTTGGGTGGCGAGTTTTTGGCTCCTGCTCGGCGTTGGCATTTTTGTCTTTGCCCTGACCTATTTGGACATGGGCGAGACCAATCTGCATCAAACCAGCTCAATGGCAGAGCAGTTTCGCGCCTATCCTGAGCTCCTGAAGTCTCGTCGCTTTTGGGGTTATTGCCTAACCGCCAGCTTCAGCGCGGGTGCCTATTTCGCCTATCTGGGCGGCGGCGCCTATGTTGGCCGTGAAATATTTGGCCTATCGCCTGCCGCTTTGGGATTTTACCTCGGCGCGCCTTCATTGGGCTATATCGTTGGGAATGGCATATCAGGGCGTTTCTCAAACGCGCTGGGGGTCAACCGAATGGTGCTAATCGGCACGATTTTAACCTGCCTGGGATTGGTCCTGAGCATCAGCTTGTTCCTCTTCACTGACGCGCAACCGATTTCCTTCTTTGGCTGTGTCTGCTTTATGGGCCTTGGCAATGGTATGGTTCTGCCGAACGCCACGGCGGGCATGATGTCCGTTCGGCCGCATTTGGCCGGCTCCGCCTCTGGCATTGGCGGCACAATCAACACCGGCGGCGGCGCATTGATCGCAATCGGCACCGGGGCCATATTGGTCCCCGGGACCGGCGCTTTGCCCCTGCTGCTGATCATGCTCGCCACCACCAGCCTGTCCATTTTGACCATCACTTATGTGATCAAACGCACCCATGATCTTGAAATCGCAAACCCGCAAAGTTGAGTTTGCAAACTTGCTATGCTAGCAGGTTCCCATGGCCAAACAAAAACTCTATGCCGGCACGAAACTGCGCGAATTACGGCGCAAGGTTGATCTCACCCAGCGGGAATTTTCCGAGCGGCTCGAAGTCTCGCTGCCCTATCTCAATCAAATGGAAAACAACAACCGCCCAGTGTCTGCGGCGGTGATTCTCGCTTTGGCTGATGTCTTTGGTTTTGACGTCACCGAACTTGTGTCAGGCGACAACGCACGATTGGTCAGCGATATGCGCGAAGCGGCCACTGATCCGATCTTTGGCGCCGATGCACCGCATCTGGCCGATATCCGCATGGCCGCCAACAACGCTCCCGGATTGGCGCGCGCGTTCTTGCAGCTGCATCGGGCCTATCGGGAAACCCATGAGCGGCTCGCATCTCTGGATGAGGCCCTCGGCCGCGCCGACAGCCGCCTACAATCCAGCCCTTGGGAAGAGGTTCGAGACTTTTTCCACTATTGTGACAACTATATTGATGCCGTGGACCGCGCTGCGGAGCGCTTCGCCGCCGACGCTAAAGGCAGCATCCAGGCCCATGCGATTGCCAGGCTTGAAGCCCATGGCGTGACGTTGCGGCGCAGCGGAGGTCCAGCCCTACGCAGCTACGAGCCAGAAAGCAAAATTCTAACCCTTTCCGCGCATCTGCCCGGGCCCACCGCGACTTTTCAACTCCTGATCCAACTTGCCCTGCTGACGCAAAACGATCTGCTGGATGCCACTTTGGACTTTGCCAAATTTCATTCACCCGCCGCCCGCGACATCGCGAAATTGGGCTTGGCCAATTACTATGCAGGGGCCAGCCTCATGCCCTATGTCGCCTTTTTGTCTGCCGCACAGGATTTGCGACATGACCTGGAGCAATTGGCCGGGAAGTTTGGAGCCAGCATCGAACAGGTCGCCCATCGCCTCTCCACGTTACAACGCAGCGGGCAAAAGGGATTGCCCTTCTTTTTTGTCCGTGTCGATCAGGCCGGCACGATTACCAAGCGCCATTCAGCCACCTCTTTGCAATTCGCACGCTTTGGCGGTGCATGTCCGCTTTGGAATGTGCATCGCGCGTTTGAAACCCCGGGACAGTTTTTGCGGCAAATGGCCGAGACACCCGACGGGAAACGCTATTTCTGCTTGGCGCGGGATGTGAGCAAATCCGGCGGGGCATGGGGCGCGCCCGTGCGGCGCTACGCGATCGGATTGGGATGCGAAATGCGGCACGCGGGTTCTTTGGTCTATGCGGACGGACTCGACACAAGCGTGAACGCCCAGGTCGAGCCCATTGGCATTTCCTGCCGAATCTGTGAGCGCCGCAATTGCCACCAACGCTCCGTGCCGCCGCTGGAGCGCAATTTACAGGTGGATCCAGATCTGCGTGGCATCCTGCCCTATCAAGTGGGGTGAGGCTATGCCCTCCAGGCGCGTATCCCTAATAGGGCGCCTCCAAAGGACTCAGGCGCACATAGACAGATTTAAGCTGTGAGTAATGATTGATCGCAGCCTTCGAATTCTCCCGGCCCACGCCAGAGAGCTTGACGCCTCCAAAAGGCGCTTCAACCGGGGCGTCGTTATAGGTGTTGATATAGCAGGTTCCGGCCTCCAAAGCCTTCACCATCCGATGAGCCCGCGGCAGGTTTTGGGTAAAGACCCCAGCCGCCAGCCCATAATCCGTATCATTGGCACGCGCCAGAGCCTCCGCCTCAGTGTCAAATTCCAGCACTGATAAAACTGGCCCAAAAATCTCTTCCCTTGCGATGGTCATGTCATCCGTCACATCCGTAAATACCGCTGGTGTCAGCCAAAACCCTGGACGCTCCAAGCGCGTGCCGCCGCAGACAAGCCGCGCCCCTTCCGCCTTACCCTTGGCAATGAACCCCTCCACGATATCGCGCTGTCGCTCTGAAACCATGGGGCCAAAGTTCGTCGCCTCATCCATGGGATCTCCCACAACCGCTGTGCCCAGGCGCTCTGCAAGACGCTTGAGAAAAGCCGGCTTGATGCCTTTTTGTACAAAGACGCGTGTGCCATTCGAGCAAATCTGCCCAGAGGAATAGAAATTGGCCAAGATGGCTCCACTCACCGCAGCCTCCAGCTCGGCATCATCAAATATGATCAGCGGCGATTTCCCACCCAGCTCCATGGTCACATGGCGCATACCCTCTGCTGCAGCGGCATAAACCTTGCGGCCTGTTGGCAGTGAGCCAGTCAGCGAAACCTTGTCCACCAAAGGGTCACTGACCAAAGCGGCTCCCACATCACCCAAGCCCTGCACCACATTATACAGCCCAGCGGGCAAACCCGCCTCATGCAAAATTTCCGCTACCTGCAACGCGCAAAGCGGAGTTGTTTCAGAGGGCTTAAAGACCATAGCATTGCCGCAAGCTAAAGCTGGCGCGGCCTTCCAGGCGGCAATTTGCGTAGGGTAATTCCAAGCCCCAATACCAACGCAGATTCCGAGCGGTTCTCTTATCGTATAGATAAAATCCTCACCAAACTGCACATGCTCCCCAGTGAGACTCCCGGCCAGGCCACCAAAATACTCCAAAGCATCCGCCGCAGAAGTAGCGTCTGCCACCAAAGTCTCCTGCAAGGGTTTGCCGGTGTCATAGGTTTCCAATTCGGATAAAGAACGGTTCTGGGCGCGCATCATATCCGCCGCCCGCCGCAATATCCGTCCGCGCTCTGTGCCAGTCATCGCCGCCCATATTGGCTGAGCTGCCTTAGCCGCAGCAAGAGCTGCCTGCACAATCTGCGGTGTCGCACTATGCACCCGGCCAATCACCTCTCCCGTTGCGGGGTAGATCACATCAATCGGTGCGCCCGTTTCATCCTCTATATAAGCGCCATTGATAAAGTGGCTGGCGGTGGGTTTTGGATCGATCATAGGGGGGTCTTTCTTTCTCGTTTTCGTTTCAGCTGCGCCTCCCGCAGGGTGAGATACAACACGGAACCAATGATAATCGTCCCGCCCAATATAACCAAAGCATCTATATGTTCACCAAAAAGGAAATACCCGGTGGCAACCGACCAAATCAACTGCAAAAAACCTACCGGTTGGGTAACCGTCAGCGGCGCAGATCGGAAGGCAAAGGTCATGGAATAATGTCCGGCAACCGCACAGGTGGCGACAGCAAAGAGCATGGCGACTTCGAAACTTGTCGGCGTGATCCAAACTGGAATGGTCAGCGGAATAAGTCCGATGGTCACTCCGATAGACAAAAGAGCCACCACCATATCCGCGCTGGCCAGATCCGTCAGGCGCTTGGCGATGAGGTAGCTGACCCCAAAGCATAGGGTGGTGCCCAGCATGGCGATATGGCCTGATGTGATCTCACGGAAGCCAGGCCGTAAGATGATCAAGACGCCCAAAATCGCCACGACAATCGCCAATCCCCGGCGCAGCGCCAAACGCTCCCCGAGGATAACAACCGCTCCCAGCGTTACAAAAATTGGCGTCAAATATCCCATCGCAGAGACCTCTGCTACGGGAATGCGGGCCATGGCATAGAACCAAAATGTCACGGCAAAAGTATGCAAAAACGCACGCCCTGCTCCGAGTTTGGTCACCTGCCAAGTGAGCCCCTCACGCCATAAGGCACGCAGCACCGGCAACAAAAACACCAAGCCTAGAACATAGCGAAGAAAGGCACTTTCGGCGGCGGGCAGGCGCGTGCCCACCAATTTTACGCCGACATAGACGCCGATGAAACACAGGCCCGACAGCCCCATCCACAATGCGCCAACAATTGGCCTATCCGCAGCATTCTCGCTCATAAGCAATGGCTTTCACGCCCTGTCAGAAGAGGCAAGAGGAATTTAGACGCCCTAGCCAACCAAAGAAGGCAGCCAGAGAACAATCCCCGGAAAGGCGACCAGCAGCGCAATCGTGACACCATCCGCAAGGAAGAAAGGGGTGACCCCTTTAAAGACATCCTGCACCGTCAAATCATCGCGCACGCCAGCAACCACAAAACAATTGAGCCCAATGGGCGGGGTGATGAGACAAAACTCCGCCATTTTCACCACCAATATCCCAAACCAAATCGCACACATTGTGCCATTCATGCCAAAGGCACTATCGGCCGCAGTCACATATTCACCGCCATTGAGCGCCATCACAGCCGGGTAGACCACGGGCAAGGTCAAAAGCAACATGCCAATCGCATCCATGAACATTCCTAAGACCGCATAGGCCAAAAGGATGCAGATCAGAATAAGCAAAGGCGCCATGTCGAGACTGGTAATCCAATCAGAAAACACCCCCGGAAGATCTGCAAATCCCAAGAACCGCACATAAATCAGCACGCCCCAAATGATTGAAAAGATCATCACGGTCAGCTTCGCCGTTTCAAGCAAAGCATCTTTCAACTGCGCCCAGCGCATGCCGCGATACAGCGCCATCAGAAACACGATGAAAGCACCAACTGCGCCACCTTCGGTGGGTGTACCCCAGGCATCACCAAAAGGATTATAAACAAAGAAGATGATAATAACCACCACAGCGACAATCGGCAAAGCAGGTGGCAGGGCTGCAAAACGCTCGCGCCACGTGAAGCCCGTCACCGGCGGCCCGACGTTTTTAAAGATCACAGCAATACCGATGATGAGCCCGGCATAGATCATTGCCGAAAAGGCACCAGGAATGAAACCGGCCAACAGCAGCTTGCCCACATCCTGCTCAACGATGATCGCGTAGATCACCAGTATCGCAGAGGGTGGAATGAGCGACGCCAAGGTGCCGCCGGCCGCCACAACGCCAGCGGCGAATTGCTTATTATAACCAATTTTCAGCATTTCTGGGATTGCGATCCGCGCAAATACTGCCGCCGTGGCCACGGATGCACCAGAAACTGCCGCAAAGCCTGCGGTGGCAAAAACCGTAGAGACGGCCAGACCGCCAGGCACCCAAGCGATCCAACGTTTGGCGGCCTCAAAAAGCGCCGTTGTCAGCTTGGCATAATAGGCCAAATAGCCGATCAAAATGAAGGTCGGAATGAGGCTCAGGGCCTGCGCAGCAATTTTCGAATGCGGCACTTGACCGGAAATCTTTACACTGATGGTCAGGGCTTTCATAAATTTTGCTGGATCATAGTCAAAGCCATTCCAGCGCAGCCATAACAAGCCGACGAAACCGGCAAGCCCCGCCGCAAAAGCCACGCGCATGCCGATGAACACCAAGACCAGCATACCGCCGGTGGTCCATAGACCTACTGCAATAGGATCCATCACTCTTGCTCCGCCAAATGGGCAGCTTCTGCCATGGCCTGTTCTTCAATTGTTAAAATCAAGGGCACGGCCACCGGACGCTCAAGTCCGAAGACCAATGCCCGGCCGTAGCCAATCATCTGCAACACGAGCCTCACCGCCAAAAGTGAGAAAGCGACGGGGACCAAAAGTTTGGCCGGCCACATTGGAATGCCGATATCGATCGAACTATCTCGGCTCCAAAGAGGTTTGGCAAAATCAAAACTGCGGTCAAAATGCGCCCAGGATCCCCAGATCAACGCCAAAATAACCACCAAAATCAACGCCACAGTCAGCAGCTCCAACGCCCAAAGGACCCGGCCGCGCATCTTGCCGATAATCATATCCATACGAATATGACCGCCAAAACGTTGCACATAGGAGACTCCCATAAAGGCAATCACCGGCATGGCGGCCTCGATATAGTCAACATAACCATTTAAAGGCTGATTAAAAAATTTTCGGCCTGAAACAGAATAGGCCGCAAGAAACATTAACGAAAACACGGCCAGTCCGCTGATCAATGCAAAGACGCGCTCAACGGGCAGGAGCGCACGATCCGCGCGGCTGAGCCAAGAATTGTCTTGCAGAACAGATGAGGATGAAGCCATAGCGTTGCCTTCAGGTTAAATTGTCAGGGTGCAAAACATCAAAAGCACTTGCCCCTTGCGAAAGGGGCAAGTGCGCATGGATTAGTTGCCGTTACGGCTGTTTTCCAAAGTCGTCATCACGAGGTCAAACAGTTCTTGACCAGGAATGCCCTGAGCTTCCATGTCGGCAATCCAAGCCGCACGGATTGGATCCGCAGCTTTCGCACGGAATGCTGACAATTCTGAGTCGCTGATTGTGACTTTTTCAACGCCTTTTTCGGCCAAAATTTCATCCCAACGCTGCAACAATTTGCCGTAGTTTTCGAGGTAATAGGCAATCGAATCGTCAACAGATTCATCCAAAACAGCGCGGTGCGCATCAGGCAGGCTGTCATATGCATCGATGTTAACCACAACCGGGCAATTCACAGTGCCTGGGTTTAGGTTCTCAGTCCACCAATCGGCACGGTTGATTGTTCCGTAGGACAAATGCGCATGCTGTGCAAAGGCCACTGTATCCACAACACCTGATTCCATCGCTTGATAGGCTTCGGTTGCAGTCACGGAGGTGGGCACACTGCCAACTGCCGCGAACGCCTTGCCCAGACCGCCTGTAGCCCGCACACGCATGCCTTCAAAATCAGCCAGGGTCGAACGCGGATCGCCAGTCCCTACGATGTTATATTGCGGCATCGGTGAGGTCATGAGCAGACGCGCATTCCATTGCGCCATCTCTTCGGTCGCAGCTGGATGGGCATATACGGCATGGCTGACCGCCACTTCTTCTTCCAGATTTGCAACGCCTAAGAACGGCAGTTCCAGAACAGTCACCACGCGGTTTTTATCCGGATGGTAGCCGGCACAAAATTGCGCCATTTCAAAGGCCCCAATAGAAATTCCGTCAAGGTTTTCACGGTTCTTTGACAATCCGCCGTAGCTGACATTCATTGTGAATTCGCCATTAGTTTTCGCCGAAACCAATTCGGCCAACTTCTCAACATGCTCGGTAAACGCCCGACGCTTGCCCCACACCGAGACATTCCACTCTGTCGCGATCGCTTCGCCTGCAAAGGCCACTGTCAATGCAGCAATAGCAGTCTTCATTCCTAGATTCTTCATATTATCCTCCCAGATGGTGAGCCGAACTTATTTTGGCTTCCAAACGAGCTTAGCGCAATGGTCCCTCATTGGAAGAGGCGCCCAAGGTTTTTTCGTAAAATCCCGTTTTATTTTGCAGTAAGTTTCACAGATCAGAGCTGCGCGGGCGCCGAACTGGCAAACAGGTTGCGCGCTCTGCCAACCTGATCTGACATTTCCTGCGCACCAGCTGCCCCATGGTTTTCAGCCCTTCTGACTGAGCGATTAAACCGCACATTTCACGCCCAGCCAATCCGCCGATTTCTTCGGCGGGGAAATGGATCGTGGTAAAAGCTGGCACCATTTCCTTACTGCCCTTCAAATCCCCTATCCCCAAAATGACTAGGTCTTGTGGCACCCGCAACCCGCGCTGAAATGCGGCATAAATTGCCCCCTTTCCAACCCCAAAATTATGTGCCTTTTTCAATAGAGCTTCTGGAACTGGGATCTCATGTTTGTAGCTTGGTAATGGCAAAGGTGATTGTACTGCTTTAACCATACATTGATGGACGCTTGGGCTTGTTTTGAAGTAGCGGAATGGAGACTGTTTTATTATTGAAGGACGCGATAAATTAAACCTGACAATCTCATGAACGTTTAATTTTACCGTGCTAACAAGACAAATTATGACATTAGTAAACCAATACTAATTGTTGTCAGAATTGATAAAATCATTTTTTGAAAAATTTTTTCAGACAATCTTTCACGGATTGCCGTCCCAACTTTTACGCCGATGAATACGCATAAAACACCCAAGGTAGAAATCACAACATCTGACCCTGTGAACAGCCCTAAATATCCCAACCCAACCATCATGATCAGACTTGACATTGTAAACGAACAATTCGCAGCCTGGATAAACACATTCCGGCCTAGGTGCAACGACATCAAAAATGGAACTACTGGCATAACCTGTGAACCTGTTAGCCCGTTTAAAAAACCAGTGCAGATGCCAGAGATGGGAGCAAGCCTGTATTCTAATCCACTTGGCAATCGAAGATCTGGCTTAAGAAATGAAAAACCACACCACATGAGCAAAACAAGACCTAAGATAATCTTGGCCGTGGCCCCATCAGTTCCTGAAAGAATCCACAGACCCAATAACAGACTGGGAATGGTCGCAAGTAGCATTGGCCAAAACCGCAGTATCGTGGATTTAAACTGACCCACTTGGCGCATTACTACAAGATTTGAACAGATCGATGGGATCAACACCAACGAAAGCGCGTCCTTTAAGCCAATCGCGAATACCAAAATTGGTAGACAGGTCGTTGAAAAGCCCAAACCTGTAATGCCCTTTGCCGTGGCTGCAAAGAGGTAGACCGCGAAAATCGCAATGATTTCAATCGGGGCTAAATCAAATGCGGTGACTAGCAAGGTATTTTAGCGCGCTTTGCACACCACCTGACTGATGAGGCACTCCTGCCCGTATCATCCCCATTTCCACACCACTAAGAGTTCCCATCAACATCAAATCGTTGAAGTCTCCCAAATGACCAATGCGAAAAATTTTGTCAGCTACTTTGTTCAGGCCGGTCCCAAGTGACATGTCAAACCCATCCAATATCTCTTTGCGAAGCGTATCACCCCCATGCCCATCTGGCATCAAAACGGCGGTCAGACTATTGGATCGTTCTGCTGGGTTCACCGCCAGTATCTCTAACCCCCATGCCTCAACCGCCGCGCGCGTAGCTGATGCGTGACGTTCATGACGTGCAGCAACCTGTTCCATCCCCTCTTCCGCCAACATATCCAAAGCCTCACGCAATCCATAAAGAAGGGTTGTTGCAGGTGTATAAGGGAAATAACCTGCATCATTCGGGGTCATCATATCGCGCCAATCCCAATAAGATCGGCGATCGCCACCCGCCTGACATGCGGACCATGCTTTTTTCGAAATTGCATTAAACGATAAACCAGGGGGCAGCATCAATCCCTTTTGCGATCCTGCAACTACAACATCAACGCCCCATTTATCTGTTTTAAAATCAACGGACCCCAACGATGAAATCGTATCCACCATCAGCAGCGCGGAATGGGATACACCATCAATTGCGGCGCGCACGGCGCCGATGTCTGATGTAATGCCTGTTGCCGTATCATTGTGAACAACACAGACTGCTTTGATTTTATGTGCCTTGTCTTTCTCTAATGCGTCCGCGATTAAATTTGCATCAACGCCCCGGCGCCAATCACCCTCGATAAAGATGGGGTCATAACCCAACTTGGTTGCCATGTTTTTCCACAGCGTGGAAAACTGACCTGTTTCATACATTAATACCTGATCACCAGGTTGCAAAACATTAACCAATGCTGCCTCCCATGCGCCAGTGCCCGAGGCGGGGTAGATGACAACCCGACCTTCCGTTTGGAAAACTGGTTTCAAATCGCGCAGCAAGCCCAATCCTAATGCTGCAAATTCCGGCCCGCGGTGATCAATAACCGAGCGGTGCATCGCACGCAAAATACGCTCGGGTGTGTTGGTGGGTCCAGGTATTTGAAGAAAGTGACGTCCTGATCTCATACGTTAACCGAAAAAAGTTGCACTACACTCTGTCAATGGTGAATGTGATGATAGGAAAGGTCAAGTGAAATGGCAGACTATGATCGTTTGAAAAAACAAATCGAAGGCGACATTCTCAATTCCTCTTTTGATCGCGGTCGCTACGCGACAGATGCCTCTATTTATCAGATCATACCACAGGCGGTAATGATCCCAAAAACATGGTACGATGTGGAAGCCGCATTGGATTTTGCCAAGGCTGAAGGCATTTCACTTTTGCCGCGCGGCGGTGGCACATCACAATCTGGGCAATCCGTGAACGATGCGTTGGTAATCGATTTCACTAAACATCTGAATAACATACTGGATTATGACGCGAACGCGGGAACGGCCACAGTGCAACCTGGATTGGTACTGGACAATCTAAATCGCCATTTAAAATCAGATGGTTGGTGGTATCCTGTTGATGTCTCTACGGCATCACGCGCAACACTTGGGGGAATGGCAGCCAACAATTCCTGTGGGTCACGTTCGATCCGATATGGGAAAATGCAGGATAATGTGCGCGCGCTTACCGCGATGACCGTGGATGGCAAAACACGGCGCTTTGAATGCGCAGAACCCGCGCAGGCACTCGACGCAGACATGAGAACACTCGCTTTGCGAGAACAGTACGAAATAACAACCCGTTTTCCCAAGGTGCAGCGGCGTGTCGGGGGGTATAATATTGATGCACTGCTGGGCGACAAACCACACATCGGCCATCTGCTAGTCGGATCGGAAGGAACACTGGCCTTAACAAAAAGTATTGATTTGAAATTGTCCCCCGCAGTAGGGACAAAAATGTTGGGCGTGTGTCATTTCCCCACATTCTATGACGCGATGGACGCCGCCCAGCACATTGTTAAATTAGGCCCGATAGCGGTTGAATTAGTCGATCACAACATGATCCAATTAGGGCGTGAAATCCCACAGTTTCGGCCAATCGTCGAAAGTTTCGTCCAAGGCAATCCAGCAGCGCTGCTACTAGTGGAGTTTGCCGAAACACCAAAAGAAAACAAACAATGCCTAAATGCGCTGGTCGAATTGATGGGCGATCTGGGATTTTCATGGACAGACACAAACAAATCCACAGGTGGTGTGTTGAAGATTGAGGACCCCGCATTCCAGGCGCGCATTTGGGGTGTGCGCACGCAAGGGCTAAACATTATGATGTCGATGCGCAGCGAGGGAAAACCCGTGTCTTTCGTTGAAGATTGCGCCGTTCCTCTGGAACATTTAGCCGATTTTACCAGCCAGCTAACAGATGTTTTCCACAAACATGGAACCGAAGGCACATGGTATGCGCATGCTTCGGTCGGGTTGTTGCATGTACGACCTGTATTGAACCTGCGACAGGACTTGGGATTACGTCAGATGCGCGCAATCGCGGAAGAGGCCTTTGATCTAGTATCAAAATTCAAAGGTTCGCATTCAGGTGAACATGGGGATGGTATCGTGCGTTCGGAATTCCACGAACGAATGTATGGACCCAAGATGATCCGCATTTTTGAAACGGTCAAAGATCGCTTTGATCCGAATGCGGTCCTTAACCCCGGGAAAATCACCCGATCCCCCAAAATGGATGAGAGGGCCATTACCCGTTGGCCCGAAAGTTATGCGCCACAAACGCCAGAAACAGTGTTCAATTGGAACTCTTGGCCGGGCGGATTGGTGGGTGCCGTGGAAATGTGCAATAACAATGGCGCGTGCCGCAAAAGCTTTGGAGGTGTGATGTGTCCTTCGTTCCGCGTAACAGGCGCTGAAAAAGATCTGACGCGAGGGCGCGCCAATGTGTTACGTTTAGCACTAACGGGCCAATTGAGCGATGATGCATTTTCATCCGATGAAATGGCAGATGCCATGGCGTTGTGCGTGGGATGCAAGGCCTGCAAATCCGAATGTCCCATGTCCATTGACATGGCCAAAATGAAAATAGAGGTGCAGAGCGCACGCGGCGCGAAATATGGCGTGTCCATACGCGAACAGCTGATTGCGGCCCTGCCCCGCATGGCACCGCTTGCGTCCACCTTTGCACCTCTCTCGAACCTTGCCCTGAAATTCAGCCATGTTTTTGGTTTTGACAAAACCCGCCGCCTGCCAAATTTTAAAAAACCTTATTCGGGGTCTGAGACGGGCGACGTCTTATTATTCGCAGATACTTTCAACCGCCATTTTGACCCTGAAACATTGCATGCAGCGGAACGTGTGATTGCCGCCACTGGCAAAACCGTTGGTGTTATTTCGGCCCCTGGGCGCCCCCTATGTTGTGGGCGCACATACCTTAGCGCAGGCCAGGCCAAACGCGCGAAACAGGAACTGCAACGCACCACAGACGCCTTCCGTGCAGCGCTAGAGGCAGGAAAAACAATTGTAGGCTTGGAGCCGTCCTGCACTTTGATGTTCCGTGATGAAGCCTTGAACCTGATCCCTGATTGGAGCGAGGAGCACGCCACACGAATCCTGACCTTTGCAGAATACATTATGCAAAACCCACCTACGGGATTGGATATGTCGGGACTGGACGTTTTGGTGCATGGGCACTGCCATCAAAAGGCGATGGGCGTCGCCCAACAAACGGTTGATGCGGTGAATAAAGTGCTGGGTGCCAATGCGCAGATGATTGAAAGTTCTTGTTGCGGGATGGCAGGATCCTTCGGATATCAGGCCGAAACGGCAGAGGTATCGCGTCAAATGGCTGAACTTTCATTGGCCCCAACAGTGCGCGCTGCACCTGCGGATACAGTTATTCTAGCAGATGGGTTTTCCTGTCGCTGTCAGATCAAGGATGTGACAGAACGTAAGGCGATGAACCTTGCACTTTTGATGGATAAGGCGTTTGGAGATCATGTCACAAATCATTGATTTAATATCTAATTTAGATCTAGTTCAAACATTGGTACTGATTGGCATATTTCTATTTGCAGCCATCGTAAAAGGCTTTTTAGGCATCGGTTTACCTGCCGCTTCAATGGCGTTCTTAACGCTTGTTATGTCCCCAACAGAGGCAATACCGCTATTATGGTTGTCCATTTTAGCTACCAACTCATTGCAGTTTGCCCATGCACCAAACAAATTGGACATCGCGCGGGAATATTGGCTGTTCGCCTTGGCGATTATGGTATCGATTTTCGTCACATCCATGTTCATTACGGCCTATCCAACAGCTCTGCTTACAGTGGCGATCGGCATTGCGATGATGCTGTTTTCTTTAAACCTGCTGTTGGGTGTTAAATTGAACATCGGCCCAGGGCGTGGATGGCATTTGGGATTTGGGGTGCTGTCAGGAGTATTGGGCGGGATCAGTTCAATCTGGTCACCCACTGTCGCAATGTATTTGGTGGCACGTGATGTCAGTAAGGAACGATTTATTGGGGCGACAGGATTCTTGTTCTTGGCAGGTGTCCTGCCTTTGGGTGCAGGTCAATTGATTGCCGGAATTCTAACAGGCCCTGCATTGATCAAATCAAGCCTTGCGTTAATCGTCGTCCTAATCGGATTTCGCATTGGTGAACTACTGCGCCAACGTGTCAGCCAAAAATTATTTCGCAAAGCCGTTTTGATTGCGTTTTTCTTTATGGGTCTGCGCCTGATCATCATCGGCATTACCTAGGAACCATATAACATTTTGTTCAAATATAGGCGCTGGATTTTACCTGATGCTCCTTTGGGCAACTCTGGCAGAATATGTACCTTTTCTGGCGATTTAAATATTCCCACCTTTGCCTCACACAATGCACGTAACTGCTCGGGAGTGGCGTTCGATGTCTCGTTTAAACGCACTGCCGCCTCTACGCGTTCCCCATATTGCGGACAGGGTCGTGCGAATGCAGCGGCCTCAACCACATCGGGATGTTCGTATAGAACCTCGTCGATTTCGCGCGGCGCGATGTTTTCACCGCCCTTGATAATCAACTCTTTCAAACGCCCCGTTACAAAGACATAGCCATCCTCATCCATACGCCCCAAATCCCCCGTGCGCAGCCAATCCCCATGAAAGGTGGCAGCAGTGGCATCGGGATTGCGTAAGTATTCTTTCATTACATTGGGACCTTGGATTTGAATTTCACCCTCAACCCCACAGGCACATTCAATGCCGTCCCCATCAGCAATGCGCGCCTGATTGCTGATTGCTTTGCCCGCAGACCCAATTTTATGCAAGCGGGGATCCAATGGATTAACCAAACATTGTGCTGCCGTTTCCGTCAGGCCCAAAGATTCCACAATACCCAAGCCAAAGCGGTCCTGAAAGGCACGCTGTGTTTCAACCGCAAGCGCAGAGGATGCAGAGCGCGCAAAACGCAGGCGGGATTTCAAATCGGCACTTGGCTCTGCCACTCCATGCAGCAGGTGACTGATGATCGTGGGGACGGCAGAAAACCACGTAATTCCACCATCTGCCGCCTGTTGCCAAAATTTACTGGTGGAAAAACGCGATACCATCGCCAAGGATCCACCTGATACCAAACTGCCCATGACGGACACGCACAGACCATTGATATGATAAAAGGGTAAAACCCCCATCCCACGGTCTTGTTCAGTCAATTCATGGGCCACACTGACGGTCCAACCACCCGCCAATAGGCTAGATTGCGTATGAACGACGCCCTTCGGTCGCCCTGTGGTGCCAGAGGTATACATTAACAATGCATCATCATCTGAGGAAACGGGATGCAAGTTTTCTCGCTGATCCGTTGGCGCATATAGGTTCAACCGTTCTGGTTTCACCTGATGGAACACGTCCAATTGCGTTTCATGCACGAAAGCCACACACGCCGCGGAATGATCCATGGCATAGCCAAGCGCATCTGGCCCTGCGGCCAAATTTAACATCGTAACACGAAACCCACCATAGAGCGCGGCAAACAACGCCTTAACCCCATCATATCCGTTGGGATGCATCACTACGATGCTTTCACCTTTAACAATGCCTTGTGCCGTTAGATCGGCAGCCACCATCGCGCAGTGATCGCGTAAATCAGCCCAAGTTAGGGTCTGTTCCGTTTCGGGAAAAACAAATGCCGTACCTCCGCGTTCAGCACGGGCGTCAATCCAATCCCTCAGCGTTCCTTGGGGAGGTGTCGTTGTTTCAAATCTCATTTCCCAGCAAGGCTCCAGTACCCGTCAAAGATGTCTTCTAATTTGGGTTCACGCGATGAAATTTCGCGAATAATTTTTGTTGATTGTAGAAAGTGACGATAGTTCACATTTTCATTCACGGAATTGCCCCCCCATGTGCCACACCCCATCGACAGGGAAAAGGGCATGCCATTGGTGAACGATCCACCCGTCGCAAATGTATGCGCCTGATTAACAATGATCCGACTGGTTGGGATTTCCATTGCCAAGGTATACGCTCGCTCATCTAATGCAGAATGCAATCCCACCGAATGCCCTGCCCCCTGATAAACCTGAATGTTATGCGTAATATCCAAAGCAGCGTCAAAATCAGACGCGCAATACAGCGCCAAAACGCGGCTAAGTTTTTCGCCAGACAGCGGATGATCAGGACCTATGCCTGATGTCGGCACGACCAAAAATTCAGTCCCCTCTGCCACGTCCACATCAAGAGCCGCAATCATTTTATCCGCATCTTGTGCAATGACCGAACGGTTCAAATGCCCATCTGGCCATAGTTTGGATACCAACGTTGCCTCATCCGCATAAAACGCACCACCTGCGCGCGCTAGTGCAGCAATGAAGTCATCGTAAACTGCATCCACCACAACAACCGAATTTTCCGAACTGCAAGAAGTGGCGTTATCAAAGCATTTAGACGCCCGAATTTTTTCTGCAGCCCCATCCAAATTTGCGGTTTCATCCACGATCACTGTCACGTTTCCAGCGCCTACAGCAACTGCTGGGGTGCCTGCGGTTTGTGCGCGATGCACGTTGTTTTGGCTGCCCGTGCAGACGATCATATCACACTGATCCATCAATGT
The DNA here is from genome assembly GCA_943788425.1 of uncultured Planktomarina sp. GTDB lineage: Bacteria > Pseudomonadota > Alphaproteobacteria > Rhodobacterales > Rhodobacteraceae > Planktomarina. Next base: position 408,253 of record CALSQF010000006.1, on the reverse strand, counting down.
TTGTGTCTTCTCCTTGGACCCAGGTGTGGGGATCATTTGCACCAGTGCGGGGTCCTCGCCGATTTTCGCAAACTCGGCATGGATATATTCAAGCAACAATTCACAACAGGCCACGCCCTTAGGCGATGGCGCAACCACAATTGAATTGCCGCATTTCAACGCATTGATTATGTTATTGGCAGGTGTAGCCGCAGGGTTTGTTGAGGGCACAATCGCACCTACAACCCCCTTGGGGCGGGCAATTTCCGTAATTCCTGTTTTAGGATCATCCGACATAACACCAAAGGTCACCACATTTTGAATATCCTGCATTAGACCTAGTGTCTTACGATGATTTTTAATGATCTTATCAGGAACATTTCCCAGCCCTGTCGTTTCCACAGCCAATTCTGCCAAACGCCGATTGCGGGCAGGTTCCATAATCACCCATGCCACAGCTTGCGCAGCGTGGTCATAGCGCTGCTGCGATCCATTTTTTTCGTACTCTGCCTGTGCGATGCGCGCACGCGCAACAATCGCCTGAACGCCAGTATCCATCATTCCATAAACTCCGTTTCAGGTTGCCCCAGCCTTATGCGTTTGTCTTGATTGAGGTAAACGCGCGGTAGATGTTTGATGCAAGAGTAATTACACCTGCAGCGATCAAAATTGCACAAATTGGACGAGACAAATACGTGCCCAAATCGTAATGCACCATCTGCATGCCTTGCGCGAAATTTTGTTCGCCAATTTTACCAAGAATCAAACCTAGTACAATTGCAGGGATCGAAAACCCGGAACGGCGCAACAGATACCCAATAATGCCTGCTAGGAACATTACCATCACATCCAAAACCAAACCACGTCCGATATAAGCTCCTGTTGTGGCCAACATCAAAATAAGCGGCGCCAAGAACTGGAACGGGATTTTCAATAGGTTCAAAATGGTTTTGGTTTCTAAAACACCAATGATCAGGATGGACAAATTGGCGTAGAACATCGCCGCAAACACAATCCAAATCAGATCAGGTGACAGCATAAAAACTAATGGACCAGGTTGCAGATCATGCATTTGGAACACCGCAACCATCATCGCGGTTAATGCGCCCCCCGGCAGACCCAGTGCCAACAGCGGGATCATCGCTGCACCCGTTGCCGCGTTGTTTGCGGTTTCTGCGGAAATAACCCCTTCTAGTTTACCCTTGCCGAACTCCTCTGGATTTTTGGACCACCGCACAGCTTCGCCATAACTCATGAAAGCGGCGAGCGTGGCGCCAATGCCCGGCAGGATGCCACAGAAAAACCCAACTAGGATGGATCGCAGCACGGCGATTTTATGCATCCATAGTTCAATGAAAGATGGAAACGTCATGCTGACTTTGGGTGCCTGGTATTTACCGCTGGCCTTCTTCTCAGCTTGAACAAAGATTTCTGAAACTGCAAAGAACCCCAAGATCGCAGGAATAAACGCAATACCAGCGGCTAAATCAGTCATCCCGAAATTATAACGGTTGATGCCTCCCACCGGATCTTGACCAATGGTTGCAATCAACAATCCAATTAGGACCGACATCCAGCCTTTCCAAATGGTGCGCGCCCCAACGGATGAGGCGACGACTAGACCGAAGAAAACAAGAGCAAAGATTTCAGGCGGGCCAATGTTGCGGATCGCCCAATTTGCCAATGGTTCGGTTGCGGCCATCATAACGAGGGCCGATGCAATGCCCCCAATGGCCGAACACAACACGGCTGCGCCAACGGCCTTGCCCGATTGGCCTTTTTGCGTCATGGGGTAGCCATCAAAGGCGGTTGGAGCATTTTCGGCAGATCCAGGGATGTTGAACAAAATGGCAGTAATCGCACCGCCATAGGTCCCAGTACAGTAAATGACCGCAAACAACATAACGCCCTGAGCAGGTTCCAGACTCGCGGTAAAGGGCAACAAAATCGCCGCAAGTGTCAGCATACTAACCCCGGGGATTGCCCCAAACAACATGCCACCCACGACGCCAAAGACGAAAATACCTATCGTGAAGGGATCACCAAAAAGAGCTGCGGAACCCGCTAAAAAATTCTCGATCATTGCGCGTTAAATCCCTTGCAACTGAGCATTCAGTTTCAGCACCCACGCGCTGAAATCATAAAAGGGTGACACATTGCCTTGGGGCAATGGAGCGTTCAAAATCATTAGGAATAGCCCTATGAAAACACAATAAATAAACAGCGTCATGATCAAGATCACCTTCCATCTACGTTCGCCAAAAAACCAAATAATTGCGGCAATGAAAAACGGTGCACTAAAGTAAATGCCAATCGGTTTAAGCAGATAGGCAAATATGAACGGCGTCAGCAGCACGGCTATCATGCGGCGTACGGTTCCTGCCTCGCTAAAGTCTGCCTTATCCTCCAATTGGCCCAAAGTTGCCTGTGTTGCGTTGCCATAGCGGTAATGGAACCAAAGATTTCCAAGTGTCGCCAATAGTAAAAATCCAATCACAACTCGTGGCCATGCGGTGGCCCCAAAAATATAGATTTCGATAGGTTGATTGAATTCGAATGAAAAGGCGTAAAAAATGCCAGCGATCAACAAAAAAATCGCGGCCTCGATCAGATTACTGAGTGTTAGTCGTCCCACAGTGTATTCCCATGCTCGCGGCAGAAAACATGGCGCCAAATGGCGCCATGTTACATTTATTATCTTTTGTTTATTTCACGTCTAGGCCCATGGCGTTATACACTTCGCGATACTGCTCGATCGAACGGGCAATCAAATCTTTTGCACCGTTGGTATCACGATAGCTGTCAATCACAGTCATGAATTTTGATTCATTGAATGCCTGGTAGCTGTCTTCACAATATCCACGCTGAAAAGCCCACTTTAGCCATTCGACGCGATCCGTTGGTGCATCTGCATGTACATAGAACCCCCGAAAACGTAGCAATGGATCAAAATCCATACCCATTTCCCGGTGCGTTGGCGTATCTGCAAACGCGGCTGGGCGTTCATCAAAGATTGTTAGGATCGGTTTGAATTGATCCGCATCAAGGAAGTTGCGCACATCACCAGGCTGCTCAAAAAGGGCATCCACTTGTCCACCCAACAAGGCGCCGTAACGTGGGGCACCCTTGTCGAATGAAATCTGCTGAATCTTCATGTCACTTGCATCGGTGATAAAGCCCATTGTGACGCGCTCCATCGAACCCTCTTTGGATACGTTCGCAATGGTTGCTTTACCGTTTTGCGCCTTGACCCATTCTACAAAAGATGGCCAATCGCTAAAACGTGTTTCATTTGTGCGGATATACACCTGACTGAATGTCACCTGGCTAACAACCAGTGGAATCAAATCCTCTGCTGGGTTTGGCATAGATGAATCCAACGCATGCGCAGAGGACGCGTCATCAATGTGTTCCAAAACGTTATATCCATCTGGTGGCGCCGCCATATAGGCCGTCATACCAACAGTCCCAGAACCGCCTGGTTTGTGATCGCGGTTGATTGGAATGCCAGTCAGTTCAGTCACCGCTTCGGCCATCGCAGCAGCTACCTGCCCTGATCCACCTGCAGGACCATATGGTACGATCATTGTCAAAGCACGCTCTGGAAACCCACCTGGTTTATCAAAGGATGCTTCACCACGTTTACATTCAAATGCAAACGCCGATCCAGCCGCCATCATCGCAGCACAAAGTGCCGCTGTTCCAATAATATTTCTCATTTTTTACCTCCCTTATGGGTGCCGCAACGCAAAATCTTACCCCTAGATTGCCGAACTGAACCGTATGGTTCACATATCAGACAACATCCTCAAAAGGCCCTTTACATCCAAGGCACTTGGTCCAGCTTAACTTTTAATCTCGTTCTGTCTATAAATTTGTGTCACATTAAAATAAGTAGCTGCCAATAGCCTGTTAAAAGGATGCCACTATTGGAAGTTTTCAGTCGAATGAGAACTCGTATCAGATTGCTAGCGCAGCAGGGTTGCGGTATCCGCGCAACAATATGTAATCTTGCTCCGCGTCAGGTTCACTGGCACCCCCAGAGGCATTTCTCCAAATTCGCAAAGCACCATAACTAGATGAGAACAACCCATCCGTCTTGGATCGATAAACTGGGAAGGAAACTCTGCGTTGATTGCAGTCGTAAGATACGCCATAGAACAAACCTATACCTTCCAGTGTTCCAGCAGAGAACATGAGTGGGGCCCAAACAAAATGAACAGAACGACGCGCGTAGAGCGTCAACACCTTCCCTCGACTAGCAGCCATGATGCTGCGCCAAGCCAATCGCGCAATCTGGCCGTGGATCAAGGACATCGCCTCAACTTCATAGAAAGGACAATCTTTTGCAAAGACCTGGTGGGGCAGGTCACAAACCCAAAGCATAAGTGAGCTTAACTCGGTGGCAACCGACTGTGACGATGCGTGAGAAATGGTACGGTCACAACGAATATCAGATGGCTCTGAACAACCAAAATATACATGACTGGGCGAATCCATAGTGAATTCCTAATCTCGACTGCCCACCTAACCCAAATTTTTGAAACCAAATGAGATCTCACCTGTAAAGGTCAAAATAAATGAAGTTTTAATATTTATATTTAATTCAGTTCCAGGTTTTTAGCTCCGGCACCAAGGCGACGGAGGCAGTTTCCTTAACGTCGTAAGATGGCAGCCTAATGGGTCCAAACACCACGACGATTTGTTGCGAAATTTTCTCCATAACCGCCAGCACGAATATTTGTGGCACGCTTTTGAGGTTCAACAACCGTGGCCTCAATACCATGGCGTTCGGCATAGGCTACAGCCTCATCTTTCGTGTCAAACTGCAGGCGTATCTGCGTTTGCGTATCATCACTGGAGGTCCACCCCATCAGGGGATCGATACGGCGCGCTCCCGTCTGCACAAATTCAAGCACCCAAAGTTTTGTTTTGGCAGTGCCAGATGACATAGCTGTTTTAGCGGGCTGGTATATACGTGCAAACATTATGTCCTCCATAGCGGCTATTTTAATAGCTTCCTGCTTCGAAGCAAGCACTTGCCTACACCGGTTTACTTAGATTGTTTATATTTATATTATCGCATTGAGAGATTTATTTATCTATCTAGGATTGGCGATGACCTACTCTCCCACAGCTTGAGCTGCAGTACCATCGGCGCGACCATGCTTAACTTCCGAGTTCGGGATGGGATCGGGTGTTTCATTGGCGCTATGATCACCAAACCAAGATAGACAAATTCTGATTGTTATTAGCAATCAAACTTTGGTGTTCCAAGTTAAGTATATTATGCGGCAATTGTGTATGGCTTTTGGATCAGTATTGGCGTGTCTGCCTTCTACTGGATCAAATCAAGCCTATCGGACCATTAGTACCAGTCAGCTGAACGTGTTACCACGCTTACACCTCTGGCCTATCGACGAGGTGGTCTACCTCGGTCCTCAGGGATACCTTGTTTTGAGGGGGGCTTCCCGCTTAGATGCTTTCAGCGGTTATCCTGTCCGATCATAGCTACCCAGCACTGCCGTAGTCGACAACTGGTCCACCAGTGGATCGTTCACCCCGGTCCTCTCGTACTAGGGGCAACTCCTCTCAAGTATCCTACACCCACGGCAGATAGGGACCGAACTGTCTCACGACGTTCTAAACCCAGCTCACGTACCTCTTTAAACGGCGAACAGCCGTACCCTTGGGACCTGCTCCAGCCCCAGGATGAGATGAGCCGACATCGAGGTGCCAAACGGTGCCGTCGATATGGACTCTTGGGCACCATCAGCCTGTTATCCCCGGCGTACCTTTTATCCGTTGAGCGATGGCCCTTCCACTCGGGACCACCGGATCACTATGGCCGTCTTTCGACTCTGCTCGACTTGTCAGTCTCGCAGTCAGGCTGGCTTCTGCCATTGCACTCAACGAGCGATTTCCGACCGCTCTGAGCCAACCTTCGCGCGCCTCCGTTACGCTTTAGGAGGCGACCGCCCCAGTCAAACTACCCACCATACAGGGTCCTGGATCCGGATAACGGACCGCAGTTAGATAACAAGCAAAACAAGGGTGGTATCTCAAAGGAGGCTCCACAAAAACTGGCGTTTCTGCTTCAAAGCCTACCACCTATTCTGCACATGTTGTGCCTGTTATCAGTGTAAAGTTGTAGTAAAGGTGCACGGGGTCTTTCCGTCTAACCGCGGGAAGCCTGCATCTTGACAGGCAATTCAATTTCACTGAGTCTATGTTGGAGACAGCGGGGAAGTCGTTACGCCATTCGTGCAGGTCGGAACTTACCCGACAAGGAATTTCGCTACCTTAGGACCGTTATAGTTACGGCCGCCGTTTACCTGGGCTTCAATTCGGAGCTCTCACCCCTCCTTTTAACCTTCAGGCACCGGGCAGGCGTCAGACCCTATACGTCGTCTTGCGACTTCGCAGAGCCCTGTGTTTTTAGTAAACAGTCGCCACCCCCTGGTTTGTGCCCCCAGCTTCCAGTTGCCTAGAAACCGGGCCTCCTTCTCGCGAACTTACGGAGGTATTTTGCCGAGTTCCTTCAACATAGTTCTCTCAAGCGCCTTGGTATACTCTACCTATCCACCTGTGTCGGTTTAGGGTACGGTCTGATGGAGGGCTATTTCCAGGAACCACTGAACTGCTGGGGCAACTACGCCTGATCCAACAATCTTCGTGATCCGTCACTTCCTCCTGGCCCAGGAATATTAACCTGGTTCCCATCGCCTACGGCTTTCGCCCTCGGCTTAGGGGCCGGCTTACCCTGCTCAGATTAGCTTTAAGCAGGAACCCTTGGATTTTCGGCGAGGGGGTCTCTCACCCCCTTTGTCGTTACTCATGTCATCATTCTCACTAGTGATCTCTCCACCGGATCCCTCACAGGCCGGCTTCACAGAAAGCTCCTTGCGTCCAGTATTTTACGCGCAACCACAAAGGCTCGAAAGCCCGCGCAGTCCGCTATAAAACGAAGGACGCATGGAACTATGTCACACTACGCTCCGCTACCATGCATTAAATGCATCCGAAGTTTCGGCTCATGGCTTGAGCCCCGTTACATCTTCGCCGCAGGACAACTTGATTAGACCAGTGAGCTGTTACGCTATCTTTAAAAGATGGCTGCTTCTAAGCCAACTTCCTGGTTGTTTTGGTCGTCCCACCTGCTTTCCCACTTAGCCATGAATTAGGGGCCTTAACTGTCGGTCAGGGTTGTTTCCCTTTTCACTACGGGCGTTAGCACCCGCAGTGTGTCTGCCATCTAGTACTCCCGGGTATTCGGAGTTTGGTTAGGATCAGTAAGCCTGTGGGGCCCCATTACCCATCCAGTGCTCTACCCCCCGGGGTATTCGGATGACGCTCTACCTAAATAGATTTCGCGGAGAACCAGCTATCTCCGAGTTTGATTGGCCTTTCACCCCTAGGCACAACTCATCCCGATCTTTTTCAACAGATGTGGGTTCGGTCCTCCAGTTGGTGTTACCCAACCTTCAACCTGGTCATGCCTAGATCACTCGGTTTCGGGTCTAATGCATCTAACTCAATCGCCCTATTAAGACTCGCTTTCGCTGCGCCTACACCTAACGGCTTAAGCTTGCTAGATACACTAAGTCGATGACCCATTATACAAAAGGTACGCTGTCAGGCCGCAAGGGCCCTCCAACTGATTGTAGGCGTCCGGTTTCAGAAACTGTTTCACTCCCCTCGTCGGGGTGCTTTTCACCTTTCCCTCACGGTACTGGTTCACTATCGGTCAGTAAGGAGTACTTAGCCTTCGGAGGTGGTCCTCCGATCTTCGAACAGGATTTCACGTGTCCCGCCCTACTTAATACGTCCAATCATGCTTCCTATACGGGACTGTCACCCACTTTGGTTGTGCTTTCCAACACATTCTAGTCACACTCATGGCTCGGCTGGTCCCCGTTCGCTCGCCGCTACTAGGGGAGTATCTAATTGATGTCCTTTCCTCCGGGTACTTAGATGTTTCAGTTCCCCGGGTTTGCTTTTATAACCCTATGTATTCAAGTTATAAATACTTGGTTTTGCATCTAGATAAGCGCGCAACATATAATCAAGCCAAGCTCAGTGGCGGAATCCCAAAGGAGCAAAATTTACCGGACAAGGTCCAGCACGGGGTGGTTATCGCTACGCGATAACTAGAAACAATCAAGTGGGTTGCCCCATTCGGAAATTTATGGATCAAAGCTTATTCTCAGCTCCCCATAACTTATCGCAGAGTATCACGTCCTTCATCGCCTCTTACTGCCAAGGCATTCACCAAACGCCCTTTTCGCGCTTGATTTGATCCAGAAGAAGACAGGCCTTTTGCATGTCCTGCCAACATCATCCGAAGATGACTAAATTCTGAACCAAAAGTCATACAAAATTATTCCCATGGGCCCCCGCTGGTTCAAAGAGGGGGCAACATTCGTGCCGCCACTGCCCGGATAGAGCAGCGACGATGAGCAAAACCTTGCGGATTTGCTCAGGTATAATTGTACTTAACTTGGAACAAAATTACTTTGTGAACTGTTGCTATAAAAGGCAGCGTGACAAAAGATAAGATCACTCCTACCCCTCTTACACGATGCCAAACAACATCACGATACACCTTACTTGGTGCATCAGTAATTCTGATGTTTGTATCTCTCTTTACGATGTCAAGTCAGTCCGAAGACTGAACAAAGTCCAAGTTGGACAGCAAAACAACTAAAGTTGCTTAACTTTCAAACTTAAATCCTTGGTGGAGCGTATCGGGATCGAACCGATGACCCCCTGCTTGCAAAGCAGGTGCTCTCCCAGCTGAGCTAACGCCCCTTTTAAGGGTGAATCTATGGTGGGTCGAGGAGGACTTGAACCTCCGACCTCACGCTTATCAGGCGTGCGCTCTAACCACCTGAGCTACCGACCCAGTGGATCTTGCATAACAAGATCGACAACGCCCGACAGGTGACTTGCAAAGCAAGTCTGCCGAAAGGGCCGGTGGTGGTCCAATCAGGCGGTTTATACAAGCTCAAGGCTTGCAATTTCTGAAGAGATATGAGGACGGCTCGGCCCAAGTCCATCAAAAGATGAACTGATGTTTTGATATGCAAAGGACATATCATGCTAAGTGATCTACGAGTAAGACAAAAGTCTTGCTGCTAAGATCATCCTTAGAAAGGAGGTGATCCAGCCGCAGGTTCCCCTACGGCTACCTTGTTACGACTTCACCCCAGTCGCTGATCCTACCGTGGCCGCCTGCCTCCCCGAAGGGTTAGCGCAGCGTCGTCGGGTAGAACCAACTCCCATGGTGTGACGGGCGGTGTGTACAAGGCCCGGGAACGTATTCACCGCGTCATGCTGTTACGCGATTACTAGCGATTCCGACTTCATGGGGTCGAGTTGCAGACCCCAATCCGAACTGAGACAGCTTTTGGGGATTAACCCATTGTCACTGCCATTGTAGCACGTGTGTAGCCCAACCCGTAAGGGCCATGAGGACTTGACGTCATCCACACCTTCCTCCCGCTTATCACGGGCAGTTTCTCTAGAGTGCCCAGCTTAACCTGCTGGCAACTAAAGATGTGGGTTGCGCTCGTTGCCGGACTTAACCGAACATCTCACGACACGAGCTGACGACAGCCATGCAGCACCTGTCACTGCGTCCCCGAAGGGAACGTACCATCTCTGGTAGTAGCACAGGATGTCAAGGGTTGGTAAGGTTCTGCGCGTTGCTTCGAATTAAACCACATGCTCCACCGCTTGTGCGGGCCCCCGTCAATTCCTTTGAGTTTTAATCTTGCGACCGTACTCCCCAGGCGGAATGCTTAATCCGTTAGGTGTGACACCAACAAGTATACTTGCTGACGTCTGGCATTCATCGTTTACGGTGTGGACTACCAGGGTATCTAATCCTGTTTGCTCCCCACACTTTCGCACCTCAGCGTCAGTATCGAGCCAGTAAGCCGCCTTCGCCACTGGTGTTCCTCCGAATATCTACGAATTTCACCTCTACACTCGGAATTCCACTTACCTCTCTCGAACTCAAGACTAGCAGTATTAAAGGCAGTTCCAGGGTTGAGCCCTGGGATTTCACCTCTAACTTACTAATCCGCCTACGTGCGCTTTACGCCCAGTAATTCCGAACAACGCTAACCCCCTCCGTATTACCGCGGCTGCTGGCACGGAGTTAGCCGGGGTTTCTTTACCAGATACTGTCATTATCATCTCTGGCGAAAGTGCTTTACGACCCTAGGGCCTTCATCACACACGCGGCATGGCTAGATCAGGGTTGCCCCCATTGTCTAAGATTCCCTACTGCTGCCTCCCGTAGGAGTCTGGGCCGTGTCTCAGTCCCAGTGTGGCTGATCATCCTCTCAAACCAGCTATAGATCGTAGGCTTGGTAGGCCATTACCCCACCAACTACCTAATCTAACGCGGGCTAATCCTTCTCCGATAAATCTTTCCCCCGAAGGGCGTATAAGGTATTACTCTCCGTTTCCAGAGGCTATTCCTTAGAGAAGGGCATATTCCCACGCGTTACTCACCCGTCCGCCGCTCACCCCGAAGGGCGCGCTCGACTTGCATGTATTAGGCCTGCCGCCAGCGTTCGTTCTGAGCCAGGATCAAACTCTCAAGTTGAAATACAGTTACCTGTATATCCTTGACGTTCGAACCTCTGCACATCGTCCCGCTGTTCAGGCGGGACATCATTTCTGTCCATTGTGCTTCAGTTTCAAAAGAAACAAAAACCTAACAAACAGTGAAGCTGACCTTACATCATCGGACACCCTCATAAGAAGTAGCCCTAGTAAGTCGATATGCAGTTGTTTGTTCATCGAATGAACCAAACCGCCCACATATCTCTTCAGATACCAATATTTCAAATAACGTGACACAAAAATAATCAAATTACGCAAACATTATGCGCAAAATGAAAACACCTGCTATCAGTAGTCGTGACCAGCGCGGCGTCTCTGCGTTGCTGATAGAGGGCTTCTAAGGTTACTGACCAAAAGCCGCAAGAGCTTTTTTGCAGAAAAATCTAATTTTTTGAATTAAGTTTTTTTGCATTTAAAAACAGGATGATAATTTCTTTTTTGGTAACGGCTACCCGTAAGTGACCTGGCCACAAACCACGCCTGCAGCCGATAAAGCACGAATTCGCGGGAATCTTGGCAGCTCAGATATGCCAGCAGCCACAGACTCACCTAAACTCCAGCAGAGGTCTCCTCACCCAATAAGCTTTGTCCGCAGTCCTTGAAGGCCAGATTGCAATCTACGACGCCATTTGCCCACGCGCAGGGCCAAAAATGCCAGGATCACGGCCATATGGGCCAGGGCTTCCACATCAAAGCCTTTCGACAGCATGATGAAATGCACCCCCGCAAGAATCGCAGCCAGATAGGTCAAGCGATGCAAGACCCGCCAAAACCGGCCAAGGCGCCGAACCGACCAATCATTTGAGGTCAACGCCAGTGGAATCATCACAATGAACCCAGCGAACCCCGCGGTCACATAGGGGCGTTTGGCAATCTCAGTCCAGATTTGATTGAGAGCCTGGAGATCCAGCAAGAACCAGACCAAGAAATGCGCCAAGACATAAGCGAAAGCCATCAATCCGATGGCTCTGCGGAATCGCACCAGATTGATCCGGGTAACGTGTAACAGCGGTGAGACAGCGAGACCCACGATTAAAAGTTTGAGAGCAAATTCGCCCAATTGCTCTTCCAGTTCATTAATGGGTTCTGGTCCAAGATTATCGGTCAAACCTGCGACAATGGCCAAGAGACCCGGAATAGGTAAAATAATGTATAGCACCCAGGTTGGAATTTTGCGCAGCCCGGCATTTATGCTTTGTATAAACATTTAGACAATCCATTTTCATTCAATGGGGTCATATTAGCCAAATGGCGAGTGAACGCAAACACTCCGCACCATGGGGACAAGAGGTTAAAAATACGTCTTGAGATCCATGCCCTCATAGAGATCTGCAACTTCCGCCTCATACCCGTTGAACATCAATGTCGGTTGCCGGCGATTAAACAGGCCACCGCCAATCCTGCGTTCTGTGGCTTGCGACCAACGTGGATGGCTGACCGTTGGATTCACATTGCTGTAAAAGCCATACTCTCGGGCATTGGCCATATTCCAGCTCGTGACGGGCTCTTGGTCCGTTAAGGTAATCCGAACGATGGATTTGATCGATTTGAAACCATATTTCCAAGGCACCACCAACCGGATGGGTGCCCCATTTTGATTTGGGATGGGCTTGCCGTAAATCCCCGTCGCCATCAAAGTCAAAGGATGCAGAGCCTCATCAAGCCGCAGCCCCTCACGATAGGGCCAATCCAACACAGGGTAGCGCAGACCTGGCATTTCATCGGGACGGTTGGCTGTCTCAAAGGCCACATATTTTGCCCCAGACTGCACGCCAACCTTATCGAGTATGTCTTTCAGCTCTACCCCATTCCAAGGCACGACCATCGCCCATGCTTCCACACAGCGGAACCGATAGATGCGCTCCTCTTCGCTTAAACCTTCAAGTAGGGAGGCCACCGAATAGCGTCCAGGCGCGTCGACCAGACCATCCACTTCAATCTCCCAACCAGCGGTGTTCAAACGATGGGCATTGGCGGCAGGGTCTTCCTTATCGGTGCCAAATTCATAAAAATTGTTATAGCTGGTAATATGCTCCCAAGTATTAGGCTCCAAGGTTTCCGCCAAAGCCGGGCTGGCGATCGAAGCCATAGCCCCCGCGCCCAAGGCACCGGCAATGAGTTGCCTGCGATTGAGCCAAAGCGGCTCCGGGGTAATATCGGCGCGTGTCAGCGTATTCGTCCAGCGATGTGCCATAGTCAGATCCTTTCCGTTGCCAAAGAGGTAACCCAAAAGCCGTTTCTGTCCAATACAACTCACATCACAGCTTCGCTAGGCACCGGAAACATTTTGACCGCTTGCCTCTGCCGCGACCCGGCGGCACAGTCAGTCAAAAGGAGATCGACATGAAAACTGCACTCATTACCGGCGCCGCGCGCGGCATTGGTCTCGCCACCACTGATATCCTATGCGCACAGGGCTGGCATGTGGTCATGGTGGACAGAGACGCAGAAGAATTGATGGCCCGAGCCTCTGAGCGCCACGCTGTGACCGCAGCCGTGCATGATATCTCAGACCCAGGCCAAGTGGACAAAATGATCGCAGTGACGCTGGCCGCACGAGGGCAGATTGATGCTTTGGTCAATAACGCCGGGGTCGCAGATTTTGGTCCGCTCGAGCAAACCTCCTTCGCCCGTTGGCGGCGGGTGATGGACACCAATCTGGACGGGGCATTTCTGTGCACCCAAGCCGCCACGCCAGCCCTAAAGGCCAGCCGCGGCGCAGTGGTCAATATTGCCTCAATTTCAGGTTTGCGGGCCTCAACCCTGCGGGTGGCCTATGGAACGTCCAAAGCTGCAATCATTCATATGACACAGCAATATGCCGCAGAGCTTGGCGAATATGGAATCCGAGTCAATTCTGTGGCTCCCGGTCCGGTGCGCACCAAGCTGGCCATGGCCGTGCATACCCAAGACATTATCGATGCTTATCACGATGCCATTCCACTGGGGCGCTATGGCAGCGAAGCGGAAATAGGGCAGGTCATCGCCTTTCTATGCTCCGATCAAGCCAGCTTTGTGACGGGGCAAAATATCTCTGTCGATGGGGGGTTTGAAAGCACAGGTATTGGCCTGCCGTCACTCCGTGGGCAAACCAAGTAACGCCGGCAGCTGCGCCATGTCGTCAAATAGCAACTCTGTGAGACCTTCAAATTTTGCGCGCGGAGTCTCGCGCGCAAACCCGAAAACAGCCATGCCCGCAGCTACAGCGGCCTGAGCCCCGGTGGCGCTGTCTTCAATCACCACGCAATCTTGCGGCGCCACCCCAGCTTGGCTGGCAGCCAAAAGATAGACATCCGGGGCTGGTTTGGGCGCGGCAACATCCTCGCGCGAATAGGTCCGCCCGGCAAAGCGCGCCGCCAAGCCGCAGCGCGCCAAGGTGATTTCCATCTTGCGATGCGGTCCGTTTGAGCCAATCGCATAGGGAATCCCCTGACGATCCAAACGGTCCAACACCGCCCCAATGCCCGGGATAGGCTCCACCTTGCGCGCCAAAGCAGCAAATACTTTATCATAGATTAGATCGAGCCCAATCTTCTGGAATATCCGCGCCCATCTCCCGCGCTTGCGCGCCGGCTCCAGCAATCGTGCCCCCCATGAAAAGATCGGTGGTTTTTGTCAGATCAAGCGGCAAGCCTCTTGCGGCCAGATCATCACGGATCAATTGCAATGTCAGAGGCTCGCTGTCCACCACCACACCGTCACAATCAAAAATTACCAACTTCGGCACGCAGTCAAGCTGACACATACAATGTTCCTTTTACAATAAATCGCCCCCGCACAGTTGCGCGGGGGCCCCGGTGTTCGCAAGTTTAATGCACGACCGCATCTTTCGGCGGCAGTCGGGTAGAACCGCTCACCCGGCCCCCAACAAGCAAGCCCTCACTGCCGGCCGTCACAGGCACGATGTCACCATCTACCACTTCACCAGCCAAAAGCATCTCAGCCAATTGGTTTTGCAACGCCGATTGCATAACCCGCTTCAACGGACGCGCGCCGAAAACCGGATCATAACCCTCATCAGCCAACCAAGTTTTGGCGAAGGCATCCAGTTCTAAGCAGATTTGCCGCGGCGCCAGACGGCTCTGCAAACGTGCCAATTGGATGTCTACAATGCCATCCATATCCTGCCTGTTCAGACGATCGAAAATGATGGTCTCGTCCAAACGGTTGAGAAACTCGGGACGGAAATGCCCCCGCACAGCGTCCATCACGTCGCGCCGCGCCTCCGACGAGTCCATTCCATCTGGCAATTCACTCAACACCTGCGCCCCAAGGTTCGAGGTCAGTACGATCAAAGTCTGTTTGAAGTCCACGGTCCGTCCCTGGCTGTCGGTGAGCACACCATCGTCCAAAACCTGCAATAGAATATTGAACACATCCGGATGCGCCTTCTCAACTTCATCAAACAAAACCACTTGATACGGACGGCGGCGCACAGCTTCTGTCAAAACGCCCCCTTCATCATAGCCAACATAGCCAGGAGGCGCGCCAATCAATCGCGAGACACTGTGTTTTTCCATGAATTCCGACATATCAATCCGAACCATTGCAGAGACATCATCAAACAGGAAATCCGCCACAGCCTTTGTCAATTCTGTCTTGCCCACGCCCGTTGGACCCAAAAAGAGAAAGCTCCCCAAAGGCCGACTTTCGTCATTGAGCCCGGCCCGCGCCCGGCGCACCGCATTGGACACGGCTTTGACCGCGGCCGATTGGCCAATCACCCGCGCATGCAGGTCGTCCTCCATGCGCAGCAATTTATCACGCTCGCCCTCCAGCATCCTTGAGGTCGGAATCCCCGTCCAGCGCTCGACCACACCGGCGATTTGATCCGGACGCACGGCCTCCTCAACCATATGACTGTCCGATGCTTCCGCCTCAGCCAGGCTTTTTTCCAACCCAGGGATCACCCCGTAAGACAGCTCGCCAGCTTTGCCGAGATTGCCCTCACGTTTGGCGATATCCAGATCGGCGCGAGCCCGGTCTAGCTGCTCTTTGATTTCACGCGCTGAGGCCAATTTATCCCGCTCTGCTTGCCATTGAGCATTCAGCTCGCTGGACCGCTCTTGCAGATCAGCCAAAGATTTCTCCAAGGCAGCAAGCCGAGTTTTTGATCCAGCATCATCTTCCAGCTTAAGCGCCTCAACCTCGATTTGTTTTTGCAAGATATCGCGGTCCAATGCGTCCAGCTCTTCTGGTTTGCTATCCACTTGCATCCGCAACCGGCTGGCCGCCTCATCCACGAGGTCGATTGCTTTATCGGGCAAAAAACGATCCGTAATGTAGCGGTTTGAAAGGGTTGCAGCCGCCACAAGCGCCGCATCGGCGATGCGCACACCGTGGTGCAGCTCGTATTTTTCCTTGATCCCGCGCAGGATCGAGATGGTGTCGGTCACGCTCGGCTCTTCGACCTGCAGCGGTTGAAAGCGCCGGGCAAGGGCGGCATCTTTTTCAACATATTTGCGATATTCATCCAGCGTGGTCGCGCCGATACAGTGTAATTCACCGCGAGCCAAGGCCGGTTTTATCAAATTAGCCGCATCCATCGCACCCTCACTTTTGCCCGCGCCCACCAACGTGTGCATCTCATCGATAAACAATAGGATTTCGCCCGCCGCAGATATCACCTCATTCAAAACCGCCTTGAGACGTTCTTCAAATTCGCCACGATACTTCGCCCCAGCAATCAAGGCGCCCATATCCAGCGCCAAAAGCCGCTTATTGCGCAGGCTTTCGGGCACGTCACCGTTGACAATGCGCAACGCCATGCCCTCGGCAATCGCCGTTTTCCCGACGCCCGGCTCACCGATTAACACGGGATTATTCTTGGTGCGCCGCGATAGCACCTGCATGGCGCGGCGGATTTCTTCATCCCGGCCAATGATCGGGTCAATCTTCCCCTCTCGCGCCCGTGCGGTCAAATCCTGGGCATATTTCTTGAGCGCCTCATAGCTGTCTTCAGCGCTGGCCGAATCTGCCGTGCGACCCCGGCGGATGTCTTCAATTGCGCCATTGAGCTTTTGAGCGGTGACTGCACCGGCGTCGAGTGCCTCCTTCGCTTTGGATTTCACCATGCAAAGCGCCATCAAAATGCGCTCTACGGGCACGAAACTGTCGCCCGCCTTTTGCGCCAGTTTTTCCGCCTCCGTTAAAACTTTGCCAGTTGCGCTGTCGACATAGACCTGCGCATTGCCCGTGACCTTGGCAATTTTGGACAGCGTGAGGTCCAAATGTTCGCACACCCGCGAGGGTGCACCGCCAGATCGCGCGATCAAGTTGCTCGCCAACCCCTCTTTGTCTTCCAAGAGCGCTTTGAGCAAATGCTCCGGCCCTAGGCGCGCATGATCGTCTCTTTGTGCAATAGTTTGGGCCGATTGGATGAAACCACGCGACCGTTCGGTGAATTTGTCTAAATTCATCGTCT
Organism: uncultured Planktomarina sp.; assembly: GCA_943788425.1. GTDB lineage: Bacteria > Pseudomonadota > Alphaproteobacteria > Rhodobacterales > Rhodobacteraceae > Planktomarina. Next base: position 391,212 of record CALSQF010000006.1, on the reverse strand, counting down.
CTCTCCTTCATAAGCGTCGCGGATCTTAAGCTGCCCGACTTCGGCACAGCGTTGGTGCGACCTTAACTGTTATTTGGGCATGGTCTATTGCCTGGACAAGTGCTTGGTCCGCATAAACCGAGTTTTTTGACATGAAACCGCTATTTCTGACCCATGGCATAGACAGACCCAGTTGCAATGGATAGTTCACCTCCAACTTGCAAACCTTGGAGGCCCCCATGGCTGATGACAAATTGATTATGGCGATGGATATGCCAAATGCCATTGAAGCCCTGAAGATGGCCGAGCATCTCGGGGATGCGGTCAACTTCTACAAAATCGGCCTCGGTATGCTGACTGGTGGCGGTTTGGCACTGGCCAATGAGCTAAAAGCGGAAATGGGCAAGCGTATTTTTCTCGATATGAAATTGTTCGACATCGGCGCCACAGTTGAACATGCGGTGCGCGGTATCGCGCAATTTGATCTCGATTTTCTCACCGTCCATGGCGACCCGTACGTTGTGCGCGCTGCGAAAGAGGGCGCGGCTGGCAAGGATATGAAAATTTTAGCCGTGACGATCTTGACGTCACTGGATCGCGCCGATCTCAATGATGCGCTTATCAAGCCCGGAGATATTGCCGATTTGGTATTAGAGCGCGCGGGCAAAGCCTTTGACGCCGGCGCGGATGGTGTGATTGCTAGTCCGCAGGAGGCCGCCATCATCCGCGCACTTCCAGAGGCTACAGGCAAGTTGATCGTCACCCCCGGCGTGCGCCCCACAGGCGCCGACTTGGGCGATCAAAAACGCGTCGCCACTCCGGCGCAGGCCATTGCCAATGGTGCAGATCATGTGGTTGTGGGCCGGCCAATTTGGACCGCCCCTTCCCCACGCGACGCAGCGCTGGCTATTTTGGCCAAACTGGCCAGCCCGCAAGCCCTAAGCCCGAACTCCTAATCGTTAATGTCTCTGTCAAAAGTTTTGACCTGCCCTTTCGGCAGCGAAAAAACCCTGCGCAGGATCAAAGTGGCGACAAGCGAGGTCACAGCGAAAAGCAGCAAAGATGCGGGCGCGCCGACAACGCCTTCACCGACCAAAAACATCACCAGCGCGACGCAGGCGGCACCAATGGTCATGCCCAAAAATACAAAGGCCGGCACGATGATTTCTAGAAAGGCAAGGGCCAGGGCTAAAATCGCCCAAGCCCACCAAGTGGCATGGAGTGTCTGAAGCATCACTTCGACCCTTTCAGCATTTTGAAAGCATCCGCAAATGCATCCATCGCATTGGAGGGCACCAAAATGGTTTGCTTGCCCTCGCCGCCACCTAAGGCGGTCAAGGCGTCAACCTGTTTGAGCGCCACCTGATATTGCGCCGCTTCGATGCCATTCTTGGCAATCGCGCGGGCAACAACGCCGGTGGCATAGGCTTCTGCATCCGCTTGCATACGACGCGCTTTGGCCGCTTGCTCGGCTGAATAAAGCTCGGCATCTGCATTGAGCTCAACCGCGCGCTTGCGCCCTTCCGCTTCAGTCACCTGGGCCCGGCGCGCGCGCTCTGCGTTGAGCTGTTGCAGCATAGCCTCTTGTGTCGCTCGGTCTAAATTTACATCCAACAATTCCGCCCGCGTCACCTCAACGCCCCAATCATCCACCGCCACTTCAATTGCGGTCTTGATGGCGACGATCAATTCAGAGCGGTTCGATTGCACCTCATCAAGCTCCATTTGGCCAATCTCCGCTCGCACAATCCCTGCGACTGTGGTTGAGATCGCGGCGTCTACATCGCGGATCCGATAGACGGTTTTGGCCGGCTCAGTGATGCGATAAAAAACAGATGTATCCACTTTCACCAATACGTTATCGCTGGTGATGGCATCTTGGCTATTGGTTGGCAATTGCCGCTCAAGAATCGAAACCCGATGCCGCACCCGGTCGAGGAACGGCACAATGAAATTGAGCCCAGGGCCCAAAACCGATTTGAGACGGCCGAAACGCTCCACCACAAACTTCTCAGATTGCGGCACGACGCGCACACCTTTGAACAGGATGACCAGAATAATAATAGCCAAGGCGATCAAAAAGCTATTTTGCCCGAGCTGACTTAAAGCCGCTTCAAAATTCATAAATTTTCTCCTTATTCTGCATCATCTATATAGGGCATTTTTGCAAAAATGAAATCTCCTGTGCGGGCGGGACATGGGCTTGCGCGTGGACGCAGCCGCGCTTCCACGCTAGTTTACACCTATGCCTGCATTTTGCCGCGACTGTTTGACCACCTTTGATTCTGCCCCGCGCCGGTGTTCGGGCTGCGGGCGGCCACGCATCACCTCCCACCCAGAGCTGTTCTCCCTCTCCATCGCCCATATGGATTGTGATGCCTTCTATGCTTCCGTGGAAAAACGCGACAATCCAGACCTGGCCAGCAAACCCGTAATCATAGGTGGCGGTCGGCGCGGGGTGGTGAGCACCGCTTGCTATGTCGCCCGCGTGCGGGGTGTGAAATCTGCCATGCCTATGTTTCAGGCCCTAAAACTCTGCCCAGAAGCGGTGGTGGTGCGGCCGCGTATGGATGAATATGTGAAGGCCAGCGCAGCCATCCGAAAAATGATGCAAGAGCTTACCCCAGCCATCGAACCCTTGTCACTGGATGAAGCCTTCCTCGACATGACCGGCACCACAGCGCTGCATGGAGCGCCGCCCGCAGTGATGTTGGCGCGTTTGATAAAACGCATGAAGGAGGACTTAGGCCTAACCGGTTCGATCGGTCTGTCGCATAATAAATTTCTCGCGAAAGTCGCCAGCGATCTGGACAAGCCAAGGGGATTTTCTGTCATTGGAAAGACGGAAACACATCAGTTCCTTAAAGACAAACCCATCGGCCTAATTTGGGGCGTGGGGTCTGTGGCTCAGGGCGCATTGGAAAAGGCGGGCATCCGCACATTTGCCGATCTTTTGCGTTGGGAACGTCAAGACCTGATCGCGCGTTTCGGATCCATGGGTGATCGATTGTGGCATCTGGCCCGCGGCGAGGACCCACGGCGCGTCTCGGCCCAGGCGCCTGTGAAAAGCATCTCAAATGAAACGACATTCTTTGAGAATACCTCAGACACAGATGTGCTCGATGGGCATATTTGGCGCCTGGCAGAGAAGGTCAGCGACCGCGCAAAAGCACGGGATCTGGCGGGGCGTGTCGTGACGCTGAAACTCAAGCGCAAAGATCACAGCGCCCTATCACGCCGTGTATCCTTACGGGATGCGACGCAAATCGCCGATCGGATCTATCGCACGGCGCGAGACTTGTTTGACCAATCTGGCCCGCAAGGCCCCTATCGCTTGATCGGCGTGGGCCTGTCAGGTTTGGTGCGCGCGGCGCAAAGCGATTTGACCGAGGATCTTCTGGACCCCGATGCGAGCGCCCGCGCTAAAGCAGAACGGGCGACAGATTCTATTCGGGCAAAATTCGGCACAGATGCCATCAGAAAAGGACGGTCTTTACGCTAGGGCTTCACTGCGCGGCAAGCTCCTTCCCAGATTGCCCCATTTTTGCGATATCCGCAATAACGCCGGCCAGACGCCGACGGACGGCGTCGAACTCAGTACTCGGCCGGATCCGCGCTTCATCCATATAAAGGCTGCGATCAATTTCGATCTGCACCGCATGTTGCCCCATCTGCGGCTTGCCATAGCGCCGGCTGATAAAAGCGCCCGCAAAGGGTGTATTGCGCGCCACCCGAAATCCAACCTCCACAAAAGCGGCGTGAATACATGCCATCAGCGTCTCATCTGCGGCAGCCCCAAAGCGATCACCCAAAACGATCTGCGGCGCCGTGCCGTCAAGAGCTCCACGGCTGACAGCAGAATGGGGCATGGAATGACAATCAATCAATATAGCTTGACCAAACTGCGCCCGGTTTTGCTCCAAAAGCGCGGTCAACTGATGATGATATGGCCACCAAAAGCGATTGATGCGATCGTGCGCCTCCGCAAGGCTGATCTTGCCGTGGTAGATCGGTATGCCAATCGCCACGACCCGCGGCACCACCCCCAGACCTGAGGCAATCCGCGCATTCACGCCCGGGCTTTTAACCCCTTCAATCACAGCGGGATCCAGCTCGTCGCAGCCGCGGTTCAGATCCACAAAAGCCCGCGGCGCATTGGCAACTAAAAGCGGCGCGCCAAACTGCACAGCAGGTGCAAACAAGTGATCGACAAAAGCATCTTCTGAGGCGCGAATCGCACGCGAATCAAGAACGGACTGCGCCAAAAACTCTGGCGCATAGTGGCGCCCCGAATGCGGCGCAGCAAAGACAACGCAGCTGCTACGTTGCACGGGCTCAAAAAGGGTGAACGGGGCATGTCGCATGCGCGAACCCTAGCATAGAGCACAGATTGGGGAAACAATTCCTATAAAATTCGCTAAAATTGCCATTGTCCCAGCAATTTCTCGGTTCAATTGCGATTTCAGCTTGAAGACTCGCCACCTGCTGCATATACGGCCGCTACCGACGCGCTTTTTGCGTCCTTTTTTGTGGGGCGTGGGGAAAACATCGGTTCAACGGGCGCGTAGCTCAGCGGTAGAGCACTTCGTTGACATCGAAGGGGTCACTGGTTCGATCCCAGTCGTGCCCACCATTTTGTTTACTTGGGCTACTCCGCGGCCCGGTTTTGAAGGAGAAGGCCATGAAGGTCAAAAACTCGCTTCGCTCGCTCAAGAGCCGCCACCGCGATTGTCGTGTGGTACGCCGTAAGGGCCGTGTTTATGTGATCAACAAAACACAGCCTCGCTTTAAAGCACGTCAGGGATAATCTCTGATTCAGCGTTTTTAAAAATGCCGTCCCTTCGGGGGCGGCTTTTTTTGTGACCTAAATCCCAGGCTCATTCATAGGTGCGTTGATCTTCAATCACGACGCCATCGCGCGGCAAGCTGTCAGAGGCAACGACCTCCACCTGACCGCGCAATTTCAACGTCTCAGACAAGGAAACTGCATAGTCTGCTGATTTCTCGGCAGCACCTTCAACTTTCACGGTCATAGCATCCGCATCACCGTCACGGCTGGCGATGACGCGCGCACGGGTGACTTCAGGGTGTTTGGCCACAAAGGCCGCCACTTGCTCAGGTCGGATAAACATCCCCTTGATCTTTGTGGTTTGATCCGCGCGGCCCATCCAACCTTTGATCCGCAGGTTGCTCCGCCCGCAGGGGCTTTCACCCGGCATAAAGGCAGAAAGATCCCCAGTGGCAAAACGTACCAACGGGTAGTCATTGTTCAGAGTGGTGACCAACACCTCGCCCACCTCGCCAAAGGGCACAGGATCGCCTGTACCTGGGGTGACAATCTCAGCCACCACACCCTCATCCAAGATCAAGCCGTCCATTGCCGCGCTTTCATAGGCGATATTGCCCAGATCTGCGGTCGCATAGCATTGACGACAGAGGATGCCTCGATCTGCATACCATTGCCGAAGCGACGGAAACAGCGCTCCGCCACCAACTGCGGCTTTGCCAATATTGAGGGTCAGGCCCATCTCATCGGCCTTTTCCAAAATAACCTTTAAATAATCCGGTGTGCCCGCATAGCCAGTGACCCCCACATCATGCGCCGCTTGAGCTTGTAGCTCGGTTTGTCCAGTCCCGGCAGGCAAAACGGCTGCGCCCAGGGCCCGCGCGCCGTTTTCAAACATCGTGCCGGCCGGCGTCAAATGATAGGAAAAGCAATTTTGCACAATATCGCCTGGCCCAAAGCCAGTGGCATGCAAAAACCGCGCAAAACGCCACCAATCATGACTATTTCGACCCGGCTCATAAAGCGGACCTGGCGATTGGAAGGCATAATCAAATTCTCCGCCACTAAATCCACCAAAGGGTGGCAAGCGTTTTTGCGCAGCGCCAAGCTCTGACTTGCGCAGAACCGGCAAGCGGGCGAGGTCTTTGGCAGAAGCAATACTGGCCAGCTCAAACTGTGCAAAATGCCCATAGCCCGCAAGGCTCTGAGCATGAGACAAAAGCGCCGGCAAACATTCGGCCAAAGAAGCTGCGCGGGCATCCGCAGAGCGGGTTTCTAAGGCGTCATAAAATGTCATTGTGTGGCTCCCATGTATGAACAGGTCAGCTGAGCCATCTTTTGCGGCGGCGATAGCTGCGGGTGTCGCGGAAAGACTTGCGCCCCTCATCGGACATGCCGAGATAAAATTCTTTCACATCCGGATTTTCGCGCAATTCCGCGGCCGGACCGTCCATCACCACACGACCAGATTCCAAAATATAGCCATAATGGGCGAACCTTAGGGCAACGTTCGTGTTTTGCTCCGCCAAGAGGAAAGACACGCCCTCTTTTTCGTTGAGGTCTTTCACGATACCGAAAATTTCTTCCACTAATTGCGGCGCCAAACCCATAGAGGGCTCATCCAGCAAAATCGTCTCCGGACGTGACATCAAGGCACGCCCAATGGCACACATCTGTTGTTCGCCGCCAGAGGTATAACCCGCCTGACTTTTGCGCCGTTCGGCCAGCCTTGGAAAATAGGCGTAAACTTTTTCCAAATCCGCCGCGACTGCAGCGGCGCCATCCGTGCGGGTATAACTGCCAGTCAGCAGGTTTTCTTCGACTGTTAAATGTTCAAAACAATGGCGCCCTTCCATCACTTGGATCACGCCGCGCTTCACCAGATCTGAGGGGTTCAGACCAGAGACCGACTGACCGCGATAGGCAATCGTTCCTTTGGTAACTTCCCCGCGTTCGGAGTGAAGTAATTGAGAAATCGCTTTTAATGTCGTGGTTTTACCCGCGCCATTGCCGCCCAAAAGCGCGGTAATCCCACCTTTTGGCACACTTAAAGACACGCCCTTCAATACCAAAATCACGTGATTATAAATCACTTCAATATTATTGACTTCGAGCAGTGTTTCGTTCGTTGAGCTGTCATCAAGCATGGCATTCTTCCTATTCGGATGCTCTGGCCCAACGGGGCCAGAGCTTATTTTACAACTCGGTTAAATCGCTCTGCTTAATTACAGCGCTCTGCGATGTTGTTTTCGGCAGCAAATGCTGCGGAGTCAGCTTCGATCAATGGTTGTATCACAGACATATCAGTTTCCTTAAAGTCTGAAATCAGAGACCATGTTTTGCTTGATGCATCCCACTGTGCAACACCCACAGTGCCCGGACCACCGTGATTTTCGCATGACACTTTGAAAGATGGGCCAAAGTTTGGCATGCCTAGTTCAGCCATCCTTGCTTCGGTAATTTCCAAAGATTCCATACCATCGAGCATCATGGCTGGGGTAATATCAGCAACCCCATGAATAGCCTGCGCGTTCCGGACTGCTTCCGCTGCAAGCATAGCAGCATAGAAACCGCGGTTGTAAATTGCTGTTCCAATCTGATCTCCAGCACCAGCAGCTTTACCAGTGTCAACCACATGTTTCTTCACATCTTCAAAGACTGGAAAGTTGTTGCCAACATTGTGGAAAGTCACAGCTTTATAACCATTAGCATCATCACCAGATGGCAAAACATCATTTTCAGAACCTGACCACCAAACACCAATGAAGTTTTCCATTGGGAAACGGATATTGACTGCCTCTTGGATTGCTACCTGGTTCATAACACCCCAACCCCACATGGTCACATAGTCTGGGCGCTCGCGGCGGATTTGCAGCCACTGCGATTTTTGTTCTTGGCCAGGGTGATCCACCGCTAGCAGGCTCAACTCAAATCCATGTTTCTTTGATAGCTCTTCCAACGTCCGAATTGGCTCCTTGCCATAAGCTGAGTTATGATAAACAAGAGCAATTTTTTTGCCTTTTATATCCCCACCATTGACATCTAGAATGTGCTGCACAACCGCGGAAGCACCATTCCAATAGTTTGCTGGGTAGTTGAAGACGTTACTAAAAACTTTACCGTTCGCTGCAGATGTTCGACCATATCCCATGGAGTGAATTGCAATACCATCTGCTGTGGCCTTTGGAATTAACTGATATGTAATTCCAGTTGATAGCGGTTGGTAAACCAAAGCACCTTCGCCCTTAGTAGCCTCATAACACTCAACGCCTTTCTCAGTGTTATAGCCTGTTTCGCATTCAAGAATTCGCGTCATAACACCACCAATGCCACCATCCCGCTCATTCAAAAGCGTCATATAATCAGCATAACCATCGGCAAACGGAATGCCGCCTGCCGCATAAGCGCCTGTGCGATAAGACAGGGACGGGAACACTAGGTCTGCCATCACTGGGGCTGCAGCCATGACGGCGGCCACTGTTGCTGTTGCTAGTCTTTTCATCGGATTATTCCTCCCTTGGTTTGTCCGAAAAGCCGGTTTTCCCGGTCGTTTGATTAACCTGTCCCTAGTGCGGGAAAGGCCAAAGTCGTAATTTCTCTTTTGCCACGCGCCAAAGCTGCGCCAATCCATGTGGCTCAGCAATCAAAAACACAATGATCAACGCTCCAACAATGACAAATTCTAAATGGGCCGCAAGTGCCGTGTCCCAACCCAGTCCACCCACCAGAACATTTTTCAAGAATACTGGCAAAAGTACCATAAATGCAGCCCCCGCGAAACTGCCAAATATGGAGCCAAGACCACCAATAATTATCATGAAAAGTACCAAGAACGATTTTTGGATACCAAAAGCTTCACCAACCTCTGCCGCACCAAGATAGACACTAAAAAAGAGCGCACCAGAAATACCAATAAAGAAGCCAGATATAGCAAAGGCCGAAAGCTTAGCATTCAAGGGGTTAACACCGATAATTTCAGCAGCAATATCCATATCGCGGATAGCAGACCATTTCCTTCCAAGCGCTCCACGTGTCATGTTTCGCGCAACGATTCCTGTAAACGTCACGAAAATCAGACATATGAGATATTTTGCCCAGGCCTCAGTGTTGGGGCCTGTGACAAGATATCCAAAAACCGTGCGATCCGGCGCATTGATCTGTCCTGATGCAGAGTAGTTATAAAACCACGCCACCCGGTTGAACAGCCAAACCAAAAAGAATTGTGCCGCTAAAGTTGCCACCGCGAGGTAAAAACCCTTGATGCGCAAGCTGGGCAAGCCAAAAAGCGTGACCACTGCAGCAGTGATTCCACCAGAAATCAGCACATGGACCACAATGCTAACATCCGGGAAAGCTGTCATCAGCTTATAGCAAGCATAGGCTCCCACGGCCATGAAGCCACCCGTGCCCAAAGACACCTGGCCGCAGTAGCCCGTTAGAATATTGAGACCGATGGCTGCAATCGCATAGATCAAAAAAGGTACCAAAACAGCGTTGGCCCAGTAATCATTAATTACAAAGGGAATGACCAAAAATGCCACGATCAAAACCGCATAATAGCGATAACGATCAAATTTGATGGGGAAAGTTTGGCTATCCGCTTTGTAGGTTTCGCTGAAATCGCCCGATTCACGATATAGCATACGCTGTCCCCTTCACATTCAGATCATTCGTCACAAAGCCCCTCGGGGCACGGATACATGAGTTAAACACGCTCAATGATTTTCTCCCCAAACAAGCCTTGTGGACGAAAGACCAAAAACACTAGGGCCAGCATGTAGGCGAACCAATTCTCCGTCGCGCCACCCAAAAAGGGCGCGCCGATAAGGAATTCGAACAGTTTTTCCCCAACACCCACAATCAATCCGCCAACAATCGCACCAGGGATCGAAGTGAACCCTCCAAGCATCAACACAGGCAGAGCTTTGAGCGCGATAAGAGACAAAGAGAACTGCACGCCTGATTTTGCGCCCCACATGATGCCTGCGACAAGAGCGACAAAACCCGCCAGCGACCAGACCAAGACCCAGATAAAACTCAACGAGATCCCAACCGATAAAGCCGCTTGGTGATCATCTGCCACCGCCCGCATGGCGCGGCCTTGCTTGGTGTATTGCGCGAAGGCCACCAGCAAGACCACGAGAATAATCGCCACAACCGCCGCAACAATATCCAACTGATCTATGAAAAACCCATAGAAGTTTGAGCCACCCAAAAACGCCGTAGCCTCCTCAATCCAAAAACTGCCCCCCTGCGGAATGCCAACATCCAGTTTCTTGATCTCTGATCCCCACATCATGTCGCCAAATCCTTCCATGAAGTAGGCCAGCCCAATGGTCGCCATGAAGAGGATAATTGGTTCTTGCCCCACCAAATGTCGGAAGATGAAATACTGAACAATCCAGGCTAATCCAACCATCACCGCCATCGCTAAAAGAATGGCTGCAAAGGCTGGGACGTGCCAGCCAAAATGATGCACATCCGTGCCAAAAAGCGCGTTGATTAAATGGGAAAACGGCACCTGACCATCCATAATGCCCACAAGCGTAAGCGCCGCGAACAAGGCCATAACCCCTTGCGCATAGTTGAAAATGCCCGAAGCTTTGAAAATTAGAACAAACCCCAAAGCCACCAGCGCGTAAAGCACCCCAGCCATCAAGCCATTTAGCAAAACTTCGACACCGAATAAAAATTGGTCTGGGAACATTGCTTACGCCTCCGCGCCGGTATTGTGAGCAGCCTGCATGAAGCAGAAGCCCTTAAATTTAATAGCATCAATCATGCGCGACTCCCAAATAGGCATCAATCACCGCCTGATTGTTGCGCACTTCATCGGGCGGACCATCGCCAATTTTCTTGCCATAATCCATCACAACCACGCGGTCGGATAGATCCATCACAACACCCATATCATGCTCAATCAACACAATCGTCGTGCCAAATTCATCGTTCACGTCGAGAATAAAGCGGCTCATGTCCTCTTTTTCTTCCACGTTCATGCCCGCCATTGGCTCATCAAGCAGCAAAAGCTTGGGGTCAGCCGCTAAGGCGCGGGCCAATTCAACGCGTTTTTTCAACCCGTAGGGCAAGCGACTGACTGGTGTTTTGCGGATATGTTGAATTTCAAGAAAATCAATCACGCGCTCTACCACCGCGCGATTTTCTGTCTCTTCACGTTCGGCTTTTCCATACCAAATTGCTTGGCTTAAAATACCACTTTTCATGTGGTTCAAACGGCCGGTCATGACGTTATCCAAAACGCTCATGCCTTCGAAAAGCGCGATATTCTGGAACGTCCGCGCGATGCCTTGTCGGGCAACTTCAAAGGGTTTCATTTCCGGCCGGCGGGCGCCTTTGTACCAGACCTCCCCCTCCTGAGGATGGTAAAAGCCAGAAATGACGTTGAGCATCGACGATTTCCCGGCGCCATTAGGTCCGATAATCGCGCGGATCTCTCCTTCGCGTACATCAAAAGAAATATCCTTGATCGCCACGACCCCACCAAACCGCAGGGTGATATTCTTCATTTCCATCATCACAGCACCAATGGTGCGGCCATCTGCGGTTACAAAACTTTCGGCTTGGTCAAACATGGGGCGCACACTCCAAAGAATATTGAATGATCACTGCGGGCATGGATACAATCATTGCGCGGCCACCTGTTGCTCGGCTGCAATCGCTGCATCTCGCAGCTCCAATTTTGCCGAAATCGAGCCCTTACGCCCGTCCTCATAGGTCACCTCAGTGGTAGTCTCAACAAACTCCGCACCGCCATAAAGGCCGGCAATCAGATCATCAAATTTATCCTCAACCGTGCGACGACGCACCTTACGTGTGCGGGTCATTTCACCGTCATCGGCATCCAATTCCTTGTGCAGGACCAAGAAGCGGCTCACTTGGCACCCTGAGAGCATCGGGTCTTGCGCAATGCTTTGATTGGTTTCTTCGATATGGGCCTGGATCATATCCAAAACCTTCGGGTGTTGAGACAGTTCTTGATAGCCGCCATAGGCAATATTGTTGCGCTCAGCCCAATTGCCCACAGCATTCAGATCAATATTCACAAACGCGGTGCAATAGTCCCGACTACTGCCAAAGACGACAGCCTCCAAAATATTCGGATAGAATTTCAGCTTATTCTCAACATATTTTGGCGCAAACAAACGCCCATCGGCCATTTTGCCAACATCTTTGGCGCGGTCAATAATACGCAGGTGGCCTGTATCTTCTTCAAAAAAGCCCGCATCTCCCGTTGCCACCCAGCCTTCGGCGTCTTTGGTTGACGCTGTGCTTTCCGGGTTGTTGTAATATTCCACAAAGACACCTGGTGACCTGTAATAAATCTCACCATTGTCCCCAACACGCACTTCAACGCCCGGCGCCGGAACGCCCACCGTATCGGCCCGCACCTGTCCATCCGGTTGAATGGTCACATAAACCGTAGCTTCTGTTTGGCCGTAAAGCTGTTTCAGATTAATCCCAATCGAGCGATAAAAGTCGAACAACTCAGGGCCAATCGCCTCACCGGCTGTATAGCCAATGCGCACGCGGCTCAGGCCAAGGGTGTTTTTAAGAGGTCCGTAGATAAAAATATCACCCAGAAAATATTTAACCCTATCCATGAAGCCAACCGGTTCTCCGCTCAATAACGCTGGGCCCACGCGCTTGGCATGGGCCATCGCCTTGTCAAACATCCATTTTTTGAGACTGCCCGCATCTTCCATGCGGATCATCACATTGGTCAACTGGTTTTCAAACACCCGCGGCGGGGCGAAATAATACGTCGGACCGATTTCCCGCAAATCAGTCATCATCGTCTCGGCGCTCTCTGGGCAATTGACACAAAAGCCCGTCCATAACGCTTGCCCCATCGAGAAGGTATAATCACCGACCCATGCCATCGGCAGATAAGCCAATACTTCTTCGCTTGAGCCTAGGTCATCAAATTGCGATGAGTTTTTTGAGGTTTCAATGACGTTCCGGTTGGACAATACCACGCCCTTCGGACGGCCAGTGGTCCCGGAGGTATAGAGCATCACGCAGGTGTCGTCATAGGTCTGCGCCTTTTGACGTTTGACCAGCTCGTCGCCCAGATCTCTCCGCGCCGCGCGGCCTTCGTCTTGCAAGCTCTGATATTGCTTGAGCATGCTGTGGTCATATTTGCGCAATCCGCGTGGATCCAAATAAATGATGGTCTGAAGATTTTTCAAACTGTCGCGAATGTCGAGGATCTTATCCACCTGCTCCTGATCACCAGCCACGATAAACCGCGCATTGCAGTGATCTAGAACATAGGCAATCTCATCTCCTACCGCGTCTTGGTAAATTGGTACGGGCACAGCGCCGATTGATTGTGCAGCCAACATTGCCCAATAGAGGTAAGGACGGTTGCGACCCGCGATGGCCACATGGTCACCTTTTTCGGCACCCAGCGATAGCAAACCCAAGGCCAGAGCCTCAACTTGATCCACCGCTTCAAGCCAAGTCCAGCTTTGCCAAATGCCAAATTCTTTCTCGCGATAGGCCGCTTTATCGCCAAACTCACTCGCATTGCGTGCCAGTAGTGCTGGAATAGAGACCAGACCAGCCGAATCCGTCACAGTCAAAATACGATCCTCCCAATGCCGGTTCCCGGCGCCTTTTCATAGGCTCTGATTAGATAGATTGACTGCGGATTGTCAAAGGTCAATCAATTTTTTTGAACATCCGTTCAGTTTGGTCAAAAATCGGCATGCCGTGACCCATCAAGTGGTGTGCAAAGCGTCACAAATAGAGTGGCATTTAACCTTGCAAAATTACCCGCGCGGGATGGATTTCGCCAGATTTATAACGGCCAATCGCCTGGGCTTTGCCCTCATAGCTGACCCAAATTTCATCACCATACTCTGCTTTGGTAAAACAAATCGCTGGATTGCCATTGCGCAGTTTTGCCGCGCCTTCCGCATTGGTTGTTCCCTGCAACAGATCCGCCAAACCGTCTTCCAAGGGACACAAGAACTGGTCAATCTCAGCCGTTTTCGCAAAGGGTTCAATTTGTTCTAGGCTGATCGCCTGTGCCAAATCGAACGGGCCCGACCAGAGGCGACGCAATTGCGCCACATGGCCATAACAGCCCAGTACCTCACCCAAGTCCCGCGCAATAGAACGCACATATCCGCCCTTGCCGCAGGTCATTTCCAAAACCGCTTGATCCGCTGAAGGCCGGTCAGCCAGCAACAGCTCTTCGACCCAAAGCGGCCGGGCGGCAATCTGCATTTCCTCGCCCGCACGCGCCAATTTATACGCCCGCTGCCCATCAATTTTCACTGCGGAAAATTGCGGCGGCACCTGCATGATTTCGCCAAGAAGCCCCTGCAAAGCCTCAATAATCTGCGCATCACTGGGGCGCTCATCCGAGGTGTTGATCACCTCCCCCTCCGCGTCGTCAGTATTGGTGGCAGCGCCAAAATTTACTGTAAATTCGTACGCTTTCGTTGCATCTGTGATAAAGGGGATGGTCTTCGTCGCCTCGCCCAGCGCTACCGCTAAAAGCCCAGTGGCTTCGGGATCCAAAGTTCCCGCATGGCCTGCTTTTTTGGCATCAAATGCCCAACGAATTTTATTGACCACAGCCGTGCTGGTCAGGCCTGCGGGTTTATCAACAATGACCCAACCGGAAACATCCCGGCCCTTGCGTGTGCGTCCCATAAGTCCCTCATGCGTTTTAGGCGGCTGCCCTAGCCCGGGCAGCGCAGCAGGTCAATCGCGCTGAGAACCCGAATCGACTGCATCCCCAACCTCCCTATCTGGCGCGAGATCGCGGCGCACGTCTTCGCGCTCAAATAAGGCGCGCGTGCTGTCTATTCGGTCAAACGTCTCATCAATACGAAATCTCAAGTCAGGCGCAAATTTCAACCCTGCCTTACGACCAACGATGCTGCGAATCTGGCCCTTATTACGCGCCAATGCCGCAATCGCCTCCTCATAGAGCTTACCGCCCAGAGGCATGATATATACAGTCGCAATCTGCAAATCTGGCGAGGTGGTCACCTCTGAGACAGTGATGGAAATGCGATTCAGTTCCGGATCGTGAATCTCGTCGCGGGCCAGTATTTCCGACAAGGTCCGGCGAATGACCTCGCCAACTTTCAGCTGCCGTTGCGACGGTCCGGATTTTTTATGTGATCTGCTTTGTGCCATGGAAGGGGTCATAGGCGCTGTACCAATAGGTTTGCAAGTGGCAAAACTTTGCTCCACATAAGCAGGAAAGGAGAATGTTATGGCTCAAACCCCCGCAATCACCATCACCGGCGCCTCTGGGCGCATGGGACAAATGCTGCTTCAAACTGTTTTGAACAGTGATAAAGCAAGGCTTGTCGGCGCAGTTGAGCGCAAAGGACACCCCTGGGTTGGCTGCGATGTAGGCGAAGCTATGGGCGGGCAAGCCGTTGGCGTGGTTGTTACAGATGAACCACTTGAGGCATTTGCACTGTCCCAGGCCGTGATTGATTTCACCGCCCCGGCCGCCACGCTAGAATTCGCCGCCCTCGCCGCGCAAGCCCGCGCCGTGCATGTCATCGGAACCACAGGCATGAGCGAAGAAGACCTAGAAAAGCTCGAGCCGGCCAGCCGCCATGCGGTCATCGTGCGGGCTGGCAATATGTCGCTTGGCGTAAATCTCCTCACCAAAATTACTGAAACTGTCGCCGCCGCCTTGGATGAGGATTTTGACATCGAAATTATCGAAGCGCATCACCACCACAAAATCGACGCCCCGTCTGGTACCGCCCTCATGCTTGGGGAATCTGCCGCTACAGGACGCGGTGTCTCATTGAGCGATATGCGCGACAGTGGCCGCGATGGCATTACAGGCGCCCGCAAACGCGGTGATATCGGCTTTGCCGCGATTCGCGGCGGCGATATCGTGGGCGAACATGATGTGCTGTTCGCGTCCGCCGGCGAGCGCATCATTCTACGCCATATCGCCACCGACCGCGCCATTTTCGCCCGCGGCGCACTGAAAGCTGCACTTTGGGGGCAAGGCAAGCAGCCTGGTCAATATAATATGATGGATGTCTTAGGGCTGTAAAATATCGTTCCAGAGTCCAAACAGTGCTGACAACAGCCAGACGCTCCTAAAAATCCACCGCGATACCTTTGCGCTCCCAGTCGCCAAAACGCACGGGCTCGGGCCCGTCGCGCCCGCCAAGTTCCGACGGCAGGGTTTGCTCGGGTTGTGCCGCTTTGCGGGCTTCTGCTTCAGCCAGTGCACGCGCGGCCGCGGCTTTGAGATCGGGTTTCTTGTTTTCTGTCATAAGGCTGATATACGCCGCTTTCATCAGATCGCAAGGATAGCTCATGCCCCGCCCCCCACAAAAATCAGGTCGCCCCGGACTTTCCATGGCCGGTCAAACCCACAAGCGTCCCGTTTTGAACCTGCCACGACAAGCGGCTGTGCAAATATTAAACGGTGTGATGACTGAGCATAAACAGCTTTCTGAATTGATACAGTCCGATGAATTCCAAGCCTTGGCACCCGAAGATCGCGCCCGCAGCCAGCGTTTGGCCACCCACACCCTCCGTCATGTGGGCCGGGCAGATCGGGCTTTGCGACCCCATTTGGCCAAGCTACCGGCTGTGGAAGTTCTGAATATTTTGCGTCTGGGTTTGGTTGAAATCGCCGGGATGGGCGCTCCAGCTTATGCTGTGGTCAATGATTTGGTCTCTATTTGCTCCGCGTCCAATCAAACCCGTCCTTACAAAGGTCTGATCAACGCTGTGCTACGCAAGGCCGTCGCAGATGAAACCGGAAAATGGGACAAATCACCCGTGCAAATGCTGCCAAAATGGCTGCGCAACCCCCTTCGCGAAGCCTATGGTAATGGTCCAATTATGGCCATCGAAACCGCGCATATGCGCGGCGCACCCGTTGATTTAACCGTCACTGGCGATCTAGAAACCTGGGCGTCTACTTTAGGCGGCACGCCCTTGGCAAATGGATCCCTGCGCTTGGGCGAGATCGGGCAAATTTCGACCCTTGAGGGTTTCGCAGAGGGCAAATGGTGGGTGCAGGATGCCGCAGCAGCTTGGCCTGCCGCCGCTTTGGCGCTGACGCCAGGTGAAACCGTGTTAGACGTCTGCGCTGCGCCTGGCGGGAAAACCATGCAAATGGCCGCCAAAGGTGGTGTTATCACTGCTTTAGATATCTCCGCCAATCGGATGGAGCGCGTGGCCGAAAATTTAGCCCGCACCCAATTGGCCGCCGAACTGGTGGTGGCAAATATTCTTTACTGGCAAGATCCAAGGCAATTTGATGCCGTGTTGCTTGATGCGCCCTGTTCTGCCACTGGAACAATTCGCCGCCACCCAGATTTGCCCTTCGCCAAGGATGGCACAGGCATTTCAGAGCTGATAGAGCTTCAGACACAAATGCTTAATGCAGCAGCAGGCCGGGTGAAACCCGGCGGCAAGCTGGTGTTTTGCACCTGCTCTTTGATTCCAGATGAGGGAGAAGTGCAGGCAGAGAATTTCTTACGCGAACATAAAGATTTCACCGCGGATACGGGTTTGCCTCAGGGTATGGATCCAGCTTGGCGCACCCAAGAGGGTGGTTTTCGCTTGCGCCCAGATTATTGGTCCGAGCTTGGTGGAATGGATGGGTTTTATCTCATCCGAATGAACCGACACGGGTGATATTTAGCAGGGTGACAGGGTAAGGTGTTCGACGTATAAAAACCTCGAAACACTCAATTTTTAGGATCGCCTGAGCCTGTGACCCAATATTCTCATCAACTGTCTTGGCTAATGCAACTCCGATATCGCTGGCTGTTGCGCTTGGCGGTCTGGTCTAAGCCGAAAGTGGGTTTGATCGCGACGCCCGAGCCTTGGACAACGGGCGATTTTGATCGCGGATCGCTGATTCTCTCAGGAAAAATTGTGTTCACCGGCCATGTGATGGACATTGGCGAGAATTCAATATGGAATCACAAACCGCCCTCCACTCTTTTTGCCGCTGAACTGCATGGGTTTCGATGGCTCGATGACTTGGCCACCTATGGCGATGCTCGCGCCAAGTGCACAGCTCAGGCCTGGGTTTTGGATTGGATTGATGGATTTGGCATGGGGCTTGGGCCCGGCTGGAGCGCAGAGGTCACCGGTCGACGTTTGAACCGTTGGATCAACCATTCAACCTTTTTGCTGCACGGCCTGTCGCAAAACCAGCACGATAAGGTTTTGCGGTCTATGGCCCTGCAAACCAGTTTACTGAGTACATCTTGGCGGCACCTGCCCCCCGGACGCGGGCGATTCGAAGCCCTGGCCGGGCTAATCTGTGCGGCACAATCTTTGGCTGGGATGCAAAGCCACCAGCCCGCCGCGCTGATGGCCTTGGTTAAGGAGTGCCAAGACCAGATAGATGTTCATGGCACGATTGCCTCACGCAATCCTGAAGAACTTTTAGATATTTTCAGTGTGCTGACTTGGGTCAAACAATCACTCGAATTGACGCATGCGCCCATTCCGGAGGCGTTGACGAGCTGCCTTGCACGGGTCGCACCGGTGCTGCGCGGACTGCGTCATGGTGACGGCACTTTAGCGCGTTTTCACGGAGGTGGCCAAGGCAGCGAATATGTCTTGGATCAAGCACTCGCCATCTCGGGAATCCGCGCCAGCACTCTACAGGATTCGGCGATGGGATTTGCCCGCCTCTCATCCGGTGCGACGGCCGTGATCGCCGATGCCGCCGCCCCGCCTCTCGGCCAGGAGCGCTTTACCAGCCACGCATCCACCTGCGCCTTTGAGCTCTCAGTCGGGCGCACGCGCGTCATCGTAAACTGTGGATCAGGCCTGCGATTTGGCAAAGATTGGCACCAAGCCGGCCGCACCACCGCCTCCCATGCAACATTGGCGATTGACGGGCTGTCTTCCTCCAGCTTTGGCCCACCAAAACGCAATGCTGACCGCCCCTTTGCCGAAACACCCCACCTCGTGATGGTGAAAAAAACCCGAGCCGTGGATGGGGTAAGGTTACAGATGAACCACAATGGCTATCAAAAAAGCCACGGGTTGATCCATGCGCGCACGCTTGATCTGCCGGTCGACAGCAAGGGGCTTGTGGGCGAGGATGAGCTTTACGCTCCAGATGAGAGCGACGTGCAGCTTTTGCAAGCGGCGCAGGCTAAATCAGACACGCCGCTGCGGTTTTTTATTCGCTTTCATCTGCACCCAGAGGTGACGCCAAATCTCGACGCTGGTTCAGATTCGATTTCCCTAACTCTTGCAACGGGTGAAATTTGGGTCTTTCGCTGTCAGCCAGGCATTGAATTGACCTTGGATGACAGTGTCTATTTTGAGGATGGCCGCCAATTCCCGCGCCCGTCAAAGCAGATTGTTTTGAACGGTATGATCAAAGAAATCACCACCCGCGTCCGTTGGTCACTGGCCAAAGCCAGCGAAAACCCTCAAAAGGCCTCCTAAGAAGCCAGGCGGTCGGGCGTGGCACATTCGTAGGATAACCAATGACACAGCTTGTAGACCTCAAACGCGCGTTAATCTCCGTATCAGACAAAACTGGGCTGCTCGAACTCGGTCAGGCGCTTGCGGATGGGGGGGTGGAACTGCTGTCAACCGGCGGTTCAGCAAAAGCCTTGCGCGATGCGGGATTGCCTGTGACGGACGTGGCCGATGTGACCGGGTTCCCGGAGATGATGGATGGGCGGGTTAAGACCCTGCATCCAAATGTGCATGGCGGGCTACTGGCCCTGCGGGACAATCCTGAGCACCTGGCTGCAATGCGAAAGCATGGGATCGCAGGGATCGACCTTCTGGTTGTCAATCTTTACCCCTTTGAGGCCACCGTTGCCAAAGGCGCAGATTATAACACGGCGATTGAAAATATTGACATTGGCGGTCCTGCGATGATCCGGGCAGCTGCAAAAAACCATGGGTTTGTATCCGTGGTCACCGATACCGAAGACTATGACGCGCTGCTGCAAGAATTAGATGAGAATGATGGGGCGACCGGGTATGGCTTTCGCCAAAAACTCGCGCTCAATGCCTATGCCCGCACGGCGGCCTATGATACCGCTGTTTCAAATTGGCTCGCCAAGACGTTGGATGCCACCCCCCGGCGGAAAGCTGCTGCGGGCACATTGGCGCAAACGCTGCGTTACGGCGAAAACCCCCATCAATCCGCAGCCTTTTACACCGACGGGCAAGCACGCCCCGGAGTCGCCACTGCGGTGCAACATCAGGGCAAGGAACTCTCCTACAATAATATCAATGACACCGATGCAGCAGTGGAGTTAGTCGCCGAATTTGATCCAAAAAACGGTCCAGCTTGTGTGATCGTTAAACACGCCAACCCCTGCGGGGTCAGCCAAGCTGCCAGCCTTGTGAAAGCTTATCAAGCCGCCTTCCAATGCGATCAAACCAGTGCATTTGGCGGCATCATCGCGCTTAACCAAACTTTGGATGGTCCAACGGCCGCTGAAATTTGTAAAATCTTCACCGAAGTTGTGATTGCACCCAATGCGGACGAAGAGGCCAAACAGATTTTTGCCCAGAAAAAGAACCTGCGATTATTGACCATGGGCGCTTTGCCAGATGTCACCGCCGCCAGCCAAACCATCCGCCAGGTCTCTGGCGGCTATCTGGTGCAGGACAAGGATACGGGCCAAATTTTGCCAAGCGATTTGAAAGTTGTGACCAAACGCGCGCCAACAGCGCTCGAATTGCAAGATCTACTTTTTGCTTGGAAAGTGGCGAAACATGTCAAATCCAACGCCATAGTTTATGTCAAAGACGGTGCAACTGTTGGCATCGGCGCCGGGCAAATGAGCCGGGTCGACAGCACACGCATCGCCGCGCGCAAAGCGCAGGATATGGCGGAGGTTCTTGGGCTTGAGGCGCCTTTGACACAAGGCTCCGTGGTCGCCTCCGATGCTTTCTTTCCCTTCGCAGATGGGTTAATCACAGCCTTTGAGGCCGGCGCCACGGCGCTGATCCAACCAGGCGGCTCGATGCGCGACGGCGAGGTTATCGCCGCCGCAGATGCAGCGGGTCTGGCCATGGTCTTCACTGGCATGAGACACTTTAGGCACTGATATGCAGAGACTCTTACTCATAAGCGCAGCGACCATTTTTACGCTGGACCAGATTACAAAATACCTAGTGGTATTTTATATGAACTTGATTGAGCGCGGAGAAATTAGCGTTTGGCCCGGCTTTATTCACTTTCACATGGCCTGGAACAGCGGCATCAACTTTGGTCTATTTTCCAGTAACGGCCCCGCAACGCGCTGGATCTTGATTGCCATAGCTCTCAGCATTTGCGGCATCGTTGCCTATTGGATGCGCCGCGAAACCCGTCCCATCGCCCTGATGAGCGCGGGTCTGGTGATTGGCGGCGCTTTAGGCAATGCGGTCGATCGCGTCCTATATGGCAGTGTGGCAGATTTTCTCAACATCACATGCTGCGGGCTGCGCAACCCCTTCGCATTTAATGTTGCTGATATTGCTATTTTTGCCGGCCTCTTAGGTATAATGTTTTTCGCCAGTGACACCAAAAGGCCTGACCAATCCAACTAGATTGCTGTATTTTGACCTTCATCGCTAAGGACATAATTGCACAACCAACCGCAGACACGTTCCAAAGGAAGGCTCATGTTCAATAAACTATTTGCCATTTTATGTCTCTTTGTTCCAGTGGAAGCTCTGGCCCAAAGCAAAACCACGGACTTCATGCTCGACAATGGCATGCAAGTCGTGGTGATCGAAGACCACCGCGCGCCAGTGGTTGTGCATATGGTCTGGTACAAAGTTGGATCTTCCGATGAACCACCAGGAAAGTCTGGGATCGCGCATTTTCTTGAGCATCTCATGTTCAAAAAAACTGCAAACCTAGCAGCCGGTGAGCTGGCCGACACGGTTGCAGCGCATGGCGGGTCACACAATGCCTTCACCAGTCTTGATTACACCGGCTACTTCCAAAGGGTAGCTGCGGATCGTTTAGATTTGATGATGCAGATGGAAGCAGATCGTATGACAGGGCTGCAGCTGTCCCCCGACGACATTACCGTTGAGCGCAATGTGGTGATTGAAGAGCGCAACCAGCGCACAGAAAGCGCCCCTGGTGCGTTGTTTAACGAACATTTGCAGGCAGCTTTGTTCCTGAACCACCCCTATGGCGTGCCCATCATTGGCTGGATGCATGAGCTGAAAACCCTCAATTACGACGACGCTATGGCGTTTTACAAACAGCATTACGCCCCTAATAATGCGGTATTGGTGACGGCGGGTGATGTAACCCCTGAAGAGGTTAAAGCCTTGGCGGAGCAATACTACGGCGTGGTGCCGGCCAATCGGGCGGTCACACCACGCGCCCGCAGGCAAGAGCCGCCGCATCGAGCAGCCCGCCGCGTGATTTTTCGCGATGAGCGCGTAGCGCAGCCATTTTTTGCCCGCGCGTATCTCGCACCCGAGCGCAACAGTGGCGATCAACGTACCGCCGCTGCTCTGGTCTATCTCGCAGAAATTTTAGGGGGCTCGGGCGCTACCTCTGTTCTGGGCAAAGCCTTGCAATATGACACACGCCAAGCAATTTACACCAGCGCCCAATATAAACCAACGGCCTTGGACCCTAGCTCTTTTAGTCTGGTGGCCGTGCCTGCACCCGGTGTGCCATTGCAACAAATTGAAGACGCCGTAGATGCCACGATTACAAATTTTTTGACTCATGGAATCGATATTGAGCGCTTTGAGCGGATCAAATCCCAATTTCGTGCCAGCGAGATTTACGCCATGGATAATGTCTCAGGCATTGCCCGGCGCTACGGCGCGGCCCTAACCCAAGGGCTAACGGTTGCAGATGTGCAGGCCTGGCCGCAGATCTTGCAAGGCGTCACCCCAAAAGAGGTCATGGAGATTGCCGAGCGGCTGTTTGATGAAAAAGCCTCTGTGACCGGATGGATGATGGGACCAAGGGAGGAAACAGAATGATGCGCATTTTCATCCTCGGAGCCCTGCTGTGGGCTGGAG
This sequence comes from uncultured Planktomarina sp., assembly GCA_943788425.1. GTDB lineage: Bacteria > Pseudomonadota > Alphaproteobacteria > Rhodobacterales > Rhodobacteraceae > Planktomarina. The sequence goes on along the minus strand of CALSQF010000006.1, from coordinate 368,432 downwards.
CGGTACAGGCTGATGTTTCTGTCAAAACTGTCACAAGCCCGGGAGGCCTTTCTGCTTGGGTCCTGGAAGAACCCGCAATCCCTTTCACCGCTTTGAACATTATGTTTTCGGGCGGCGCGGCTCTTGATCCCCCGGACAAGCGCGGCGCAGCATATATGATGACCGGACTGTTAGACGAGGGCGCGGGAGATTTGGACTCGCAAGCCTTCGCATCGGCAAGAGAAGCGCTATCTGCCTCTTTCAGCTTTGATGTGAGCGATGACACGCTGTCAATCTCGGTGCGCGTTTTAACAGAAAACCGAGCCGAGGCCTTGGCCCTTTTGAAAACCGCGTTAATTAAGCCCCGTTTTGATACAGACGCCGTTGAAAGGGTGCGCCAACAGGTGCTCTCAATTCTGGCCACAAATGCACAAGATCCAACCGACACAGCGCAGCGCGTTTGGGTAGCGCAGGCTTTCGGAGATCACGCCTATGGAGCCTCTTACCAAGGCACAGAAAGCTCCATCACGGCCCTCACTCGCGCAGATTTGCTGGCTGCGCACCAAAACCTTCTGGTGCGGGATGCCGTTTCAATCTCGGCTGTTGGGGATATTACAGCCGAAGAGCTTGGACCCATTCTGGACGATTTGCTCGGCGACTTGCCGGCAGGATCTGCCCTCGAAACGCCGCTTTTGGAGCTGGACATCCCTGCCGGTCTGACCGTGGTTGATATACCCACACCTCAGTCCGTCGCAATTTTTGGACATAAGGGCATTGATCGCACAGATCCTGATTTTTTTGCGGCCTTTACTCTTAACACCATTCTGGGCGGAAATGGCATTGAAAGCCGGCTAACGGCGGAAGTGCGCGAAAAACGTGGACTCACCTACGGAATTTCGACAGTTCTGCTCACCAAAGATCGTGCCAATGTGATGTTGGGACAGGTCGCCAGTGCCAATGACCGAATTGGCGCGGCCATTGAGGTCATTCGTGACGAATGGAGCAAGCTGGCCCGTGACGGGGTCACCGCCGAAGAATTGCAGGCGGCCCAAACCTATCTGACCGGCGCTTACCCCTTGCGGTTCGATGGCAACTCACAGATTGCCCGGATCTTAGTTGGCATGCAGCGCCAAGGTTTAGGGCTGGACTACATCAACACCCGCAACGCAAAAATCAACGCGGTCACCCTGTCTGAAATCAATCGCGTTGCTGCGCGGTTGCTCCAGCCAGAGGCCTTGAATTTTGTTGTGGTGGGACAGCCAACAGGGCTCAAGGAAGATTAGCAGAATCGGATGCGGACATGCTATGGATTGTAGTATGCACAAACCTGACCCCAATATAGGCCAAGGCCAACCCATCATTCGGCAATTGAATGAAGCAGCAATCAATCAAATTGCAGCTGGTGAAGTTGTAGAGCGCCCGGCCTCTGCCATCAAAGAATTGGTGGAAAACGCCATTGATGCCGGCGCCTCACGTATCGACGTGGACTATGCCGACGGTGGCAAGCGGTTGATACAGGTCACCGACAACGGCTGTGGCATTGCGTCCGAAGATCTAGCTTTGGCCATGTCACGCCATGCCACAAGCAAAATCGATGGCTCTGATCTGCTCAATATCCAAAGTTTTGGCTTCAGAGGCGAGGCTCTTCCATCCTTGGGCGCGGTGGGCAAGCTGACGCTGACAAGCCGCACAGCGACAGGCTCCGGCGCAGAATTACAAGTCATGGGTGGCAAGTTAAGCCCGGTACGCCCTACCGCGATGCAGCCGGGAACCCGTGCAACCCTGCGAGATCTGTTTTACGCCACACCAGCCCGCCTCAAATTTCTGCGCTCTGATCGCGCTGAAGCGCAGGCTATTGCCGATGTGGTCAAGCGATTGGCCATGGCAGAACCCGCGATTGCATTCTCGCTGCGCGACACCGTCACTGGCCGGATGGTCTTCCAAGTTCAAGCCGAGCAGGGCGATATGTTCTCGGCGCTCCGAGGGCGCTTGGGGCAGCTCATGGGCCGAGATTTTGTTGACAACGCAATTGCCCTGGATGCGGAACGCGAGGGGGTAAATCTTACAGGTTTTGCGGGCCTTCCGACCTATTCTCGCGGAGCCGCCGTAGCACAGTATCTCTTCGTCAATGGCCGCCCCGTGCGGGACAAATTGCTGCTTGGCGCATTGCGCGGAGCCTATGCAGACTTTCTGTCGCGCGACCGTCACCCGGCGGTGGCGTTATTTGTGGAATGTGAGCCAACACTTGTCGATGTAAATGTCCATCCTGCGAAATCAGAAGTGCGGTTTCGCGAGCCCGCCATGGTCCGAGGCCTCATCGTTTCGGGGCTGCGCCATGCGCTGGCCGAGGCGGGGCACCGCGCCTCTACAACCGTATCCAGTGCAGCTCTCGGCGCCTTTACACCCGAACTAACGGGCCAACCACGGGTCTACCAAATGGATCGCCCGCGCAATGCACCGGGATACTCCGGTCTGGCTGAGACCGCCACCATGTTTGATCCCCAGCCTTCGGCACGGCTTGAAGACGCACCACAGATTGAGGCCCAGCATCGTCCCTTGGGCGCGGCGCGGGCACAGTTGCATGAAAACTACATCCTCTCACAGACCAAAGACGGTTTGGTCATCGTGGATGCTCATGCCGCCCATGAGCGTTTGGTCTATGAAAAACTCAAAACTCAGATGGCACACACCGGCGTAGGCGCACAAGCGTTATTGATTCCAGAAGTCATCAGCCTGTCCGAGGGAGATATGGTCCTATTGATGGAGCAAAACGCGACCTTGTCACAAATGGGTCTGAGCATCGAACCCTTCGGCCAAGGCGCCGTTGCCGTGCAATCCGTACCTGCCCTTTTGGGCCATGTGGATGTGCAGCGGTTGGTTTTGGATATTGTCGATGAGCTGTCGGACGGGGGCACGCAGCAAAGCTTACAAGCGCAGCTAGAGGCGATACTGAGCCGCGTGGCCTGTCATGGCTCGGTACGAACGGGCCGGCGGATGCAAGCCGATGAGATGAATGCACTGTTGCGCGAAATGGAAGCAACCCCGCACTCAGGCCAATGCAACCACGGTCGCCCCACCTATGTCAGTTTGGCGATGAGCGATATTGAAAAATTGTTTGGACGCACATGATAGTCACCCCTGAAATAACCTTGATCTTGATGGCGGCCGCTGGCGGTTTTGCCCTTGTGGTGATGGTTTTATTATTGATGGTGGCCCGCGCAGCGGGGCGCGCGGCACAGGCCACAGCGCCTTTGACAAGTCAAATGGAGTATCTCAACCAAAGAGTGCAGACCATTGGCGACGGGCAGCAACAATTGGCCGGTGGCCTGACCCAAGTTTCAGAGGCGCAAGCCGCGCAACAAAACAATATGCTTAAGTTGATGGAGGCTCGATTGGCGGCGGTTCAGGAGCAAATGACGCTCAACCTGACCACAAATGCCAAGACCACCGCCAATTCATTGGGCGAATTACAACAGCGCCTAGTCACAATCGACAAGGCTCAAGACACTATCCAAAAACTCTCTGGCGACGTACTCAGCCTGCAAGATATTTTGGCCAATAAGCAGACACGCGGCGCCTTTGGCGAAATCCAACTGCAAGAGATCGTCAGCAAAGCGCTGCCGTCGGATGCCTATGCTTGGCAAGCCACCCTACCCAATGGCAAGCGTGCCGATTGCTTGATCCACCTGCCCAATCCACCCGGCCCAATCGTCATAGACAGCAAATTTCCGCTGGAGGCCTATGAGGCCCTGCGCAACGCCACGACCGAGCTTGAAACAAAAGACGCCGTCAAATTTATGCGAACCTCTGTGAAAGCCCATATCAAGGCCATTTCAGAGAAATATATCCTAGAGGGGACAACCGCTGACGGGGCGATCATGTTTTTGCCGTCTGAAGCTGTCTATGCCGAGTTACACTCAAATTTCCCCGAATTGATCCGCGAAGGGTTTGAAGCGCGCGTGTGGATTGTCTCCCCCACCACCTGTATGGCGACATTGAACACGATGCGTGCAATCCTCAAAGATGCGCGGATGCGCGAACAAGCCGGCGCCATTCGCACGGCATTGCGGCAATTGCATCGGGATGTCGAGCTGGTGGTCGATCGGGTAGACAAGCTCAACACCCATTTCAACCAAGCGCGCAAAGATATCGAAGGTATCAGCACAGCGGCAGAGCGCGCCGGTAAGCGCGCTACTAAATTGGACAATTTCGATTTTGAAGAGGTCGAAGCGATTGAACCGGTTGCGCCCCTGCCGAAACTATAGCCGGAAAAGAGATTGCGCCACCCGCGGAATCCATGCGCTAAACCGCAACGGTGCATCGGTGACGGCAAGACAGATACAGTCATGCCCAATCTCAGCCACAGGCTTATGATGCAGATCCTCTCCAGCCACTTCAACATCACCCGCCGCGAAGCGCGCAGTTTCATCGCTGAACGCGCCTTTAAGCACGAGTGTCAATTCCGTGCCGCGGTGCCCATGATCCGGCACAGCTGCACCGGCGGGAATGTAAAGCAACCGCGCTGTCGCAGCATGCGAGGTTTTCAATACTGCCTGCCGCACCCCCAAACCAATGGGCCGCCATTTTACATCGTTCAAACCGCCGCCAATATAGGCGCTCAAGGGATCGGGTAGATCACTGCCAGCCGGCGCTGGCGCCGCAGCTTTTGAACCTTTGGCAATCAACGCCAAAGTCTTGGACAGAGCTGCGGCGCCCAAATCTTCGGTCGGCTGCTCCTGCAATAGCGCCCCACCAATAGAGTCATAGCTTAGCGCAGCCGCCCGGCATTCATCACACATCGACAAGTGCGTGGCGACGACCAAGTTAAAAGCCTCCGGCAATGTGCCTGCGGAATAGCCGATCAAAAGTTGATCTGAAAGGTGATGGGTGATCTTGTTCATTATGTTCATTTCATCGTCTGGCGGAGTTTCGATAAGGCCAATCTAAGGCGCGATTTGATGGTGCCAAGGGGCAGACCGGTTTCAGCTGCAATTTGGCCATGGCTGAGGTCGCCAAAATAGGCTTTTTCAATCAATTCACGCTGCTGGCCAGGCAAAGATTTCATCGCTTGGCTCAGCTGCTCTGATTCTTGTTGCATCACTAAAATATCAGAGGCTTCCGGCTCCGCTTCAGGACCCCAAGTCAGCTCCTCGGGTTCGGGGCGCCGTTGTTTGCGCAATGCGTCAATATTTTTATTGCGGGCGATGGTAAAGATCCAAGTGGACACACTGGCCCGGCTGGGATCAAAAAGATGTGCCTTGTGCCACAGGGTAGCCATAACCTCTTGGGTGCAATCTTCTGCCATGCCTGGCGCCGCGCCTGATTTCATCAAGAAAGCTTTTATTCGCGGCGCAAAATATCCGAAAAGCTCCGCGAAGGCCTGCTGGTCTTGGTCTGTCTGAATACGCTTCAGATGATCAACCCATATATTTTTCGGGATGGTTTTTGTCACGGCGCGAATGCTTGCCTTCTGGTCGTCAAATGCATTTGAATTATATGCAGCATAGGCCACCTGACGATCAGATGCACCCGTTTCTTGCACTATATCCAAATTCATTCTCATGGTATGGTTACGCCGTATCAAACCATTTGGATCAGAAAAAACTTGACCGTTTCAAAAGTAATCCAAACCCGCGCGCCCAGCGTACAGAGTTTAAGTAATTATGAAGGACGTGCCTATGCCATTTGAGAATGCCCCGATGGGCGCGAAACGTATTGCTGTGATTGGTGGCGGCATATCAGGCATGGGAGCCGCTTATGAGTTACGCCATTCACACCAAGTGGTTTTGTTTGAAGTCGCTCCAAAGCTCGGCGGCCACGCGCGGACGGTTATGGCCGGAAAAAACGGCGACTTACCAGTAGATACTGGGTTTTTGGTTTTCAATGACGTGAACTACCCACATTTGATTCGGCTTTTCAAAGAGCTGGACGTGCCAGTGATGGACTCAGACATGAGCTTCGGTGCGTCTATTGACGGTGGCTGGTTGGAATATGGGCTCCTGGCCCCGAAAGCGGTATTTGCCCAGCCACAAAATTTGGTCCGACCGAAATTTTACGGCATGATCCGCGATATCTTAAAGTTCAATAAACGCGCCAATAGTGAATTGATTGATCCTGCGATTACCATCGGTGAGTTGGTCAATAAATGGCAGCTCGGCGATTGGTTCCGCGACTATTACCTTACCCCCTTCACAGGCGCAATTTGGTCCACACCAATCACGCAAATTCTTAATTTTCCTGCGCAGGCGATGATCAATTTCATGAAGAACCACGCTCTTCTCGGCGCCGGTGGACAACATCAATGGCGCACGGTGCGCGGCGGCTCGCGTGAATATGTCAGTCGCCTGCAAAGTGCCTTGGTGGGGGCCAATGTTGACATTCGTCTGTCAAGCCCCGTGGCGCAAGTCCGGCGCAACCCGCTGGGCGTTGAGTTGCTTATGACGGATGGCAGCCTTGAGGCCTTCGATGAGGTGATTTTCGCCACGCATTCCGACATCACGCTATCCATGCTCAGTGATGCGAACCGTCTCGAACATAAAGCTTTGGACGCCGTGAAATATCAGCCCAATGAGATGGTCCTGCATGGAGACTGCTCCATTATGCCCAAACGTCAGGCCGCCTGGGCGTCATGGGTTTATACCGAAGATAAAGATCGTCGATCGAACCGTATTGATCTGACCTACTGGATCAACCGTCTGCAAAGCTTGCCCAAAGATGACCCTTGTTTTGTTACCTTGAACACCCAGCGCAATATTGATTCAGCCCTAATCTATGATCACCACACTTTTCACCATCCAGTTTTCGACACCGCAGCTTTGAAGGCGCAGCAACTTATCAGCGACATCAATGGCGCAAATCATACCTGGTTTTGCGGCGCTTGGATGCGCAATGGTTTTCACGAAGATGGCCTGGCCACAGGCATCGAAGCGGCCCGACGCCTGATGGCGCAAAAAGCGACTATTTTGGCCGCCGCTGAATGACCTGCCTCGACCACATCAAGGCGCATACCTATCACGGGCGCAAAGGGCCAGTTTCCAATGCCTTCCGCTATGCGATAGATTATGTGCTGATTGATTTGGTCGCAGACGTTTCCCGACCAACCCTTTTTTCACGCAATCAGTTTAATCTGATGAGCCTGTTTGACAGCGACCACGGCGGCGCCCCAAAAGCGGGGCGTGGCCTGGCCTGGGCCCACGATGTTTTAAAGGCGCAAAATCTACCGGGCCAAGAGCGAATCTTGCTTTTAGCCCAACCGCGCTCGCTCGGCCACGTGTTCAATCCAGTGAGCTTCTGGCTCTGCATGGATGCGCAAGACACGCTGCGGGTAGTGATTGCCGAGGTCAGCAATACCTTCGGCCAAAGACACAGCTACCTGTGCCACAAAGATGATCTGTCTCCCATCACAGCCAAAGACATCGTGCGCGCACAAAAAATCTTTCATGTCTCGCCGTTTCAACCGATCGAAGGTGATTACAGGTTCCAATTTGATATTCGCGCAGAGCGTATAGGAATTTCGATTGAATATTATCGAGCTGGAGGTGGTCTGATTGCAACTCTGGTCGGACCCCGCCAGCCCCTGTCCAATGCCTCCATCCTGAGTGGTTTTCTGCGGCGCCCCCTCGGGTCTCGCCGGGTTTTGGCATTGATCCATTGGCAGGCGATAAAGCTATGGTTACGCAGGGCGCGGTTTCGCTCCTGCCCAGAGGCCCCACAAAGCGACATAAGCCGATGACCGCCAGCACATCCCGTCCGTCTTTGCCTGCCTTTGCGGTTTTTGCAGGGTTTTTGGCCGCTGCTGGAATTCCCATCTATATCTTTGCGCCCAGCTTCTATGCGCAAAACTATGGTACGGGATTGACGGCCATAGCGGCGGTGCTGTTTTGGTTGCGCCTGCTGGATGCGGTGCAAGATCCCTTATTTGGTTGGATATCTGAACGGCTTGGCCGCGAACGTGGATTTTGGATCGGTTTTTCAGTTTTCATCCTGATCGGATCTTTAATATTGCTTTTTGCCATCCCACCGCGCACCACGCCTTTACTGTGGTTCGCCCTTTCAATGACCGGGCTGTTCAGCGCCTTTAGCTTTCTGACAATTAATTTTTATGCTAAAGGTATTTCGGCGGCCTCTCATCTGCCTGGCGGGCATATGCAACTGGCCGCTTGGCGCGAAACCGGCGGGCTAATTGGTATTTGTTTGGCGGCCGTAGCGCCCGCCCTACTTACGATCTGGACCACCTCACCTATGGTCGGCTTTAGCCTCGGGTTTGCCGGGTGTGGCCTCTTGGCCGCTTGGATGATGAGACATCAATGGGGCGGCACGGCGCCCCGTGAGCCATCCAACTTCGCCCGCATCTGGCGCGATGATCCGGCACGCAGACTGTTGATCTTAGCCTTTGTCAATGCAATGCCAGTGGCCGTCACATCCACGCTATTTTTGTTTTTTGTCACACATCGGCTGCAAGCAGGCGCTTGGGCCGGTGGATTGCTGCTGATCTTCTTCCTCTGCGCCGCTGGCTCCGCCCCACTTTGGGCCAAGGCCGCCCAGCGATTTGGCACGCGCCAAAGCTTGGTCTGCGCCATGGGCCTGGCTATTGTCGTCTTTGCCTTGGCGGCATTTTTGCGCGGCGGGGATGTGGCCTATTTTGCTTTGGTCTGCATTGCCTCGGGCGCCAGCATCGGCGCAGATTTGACACTTCTACCGGCGGTCTTCGCACAACGATTGTCCATCATCGCCCCGAGCGGGGGACAAGGTTTTGGACTTTGGTCTTTGATGAGCAAGTTGACCCTAGCCGCTGCCGCCATAGCTGTGTTCCCAATTCTGGACCGGGCAGGATTCGACGCCACGGCTCCAGAGCAAACCGAGCAGGCCCTTTTGACCCTGACTTTGCTCTACGCGGTTTGCCCGCTCGTATTAAAACTGGTTGCGATTGGCTTGCTAATCAAAACCCCATTGCAGGATGAACAGATATGACCATGACTTTCATCATCTTGGCCACACTCGCTCTGGCGCTTGGCCTGCGCTATGCGACCGGCTTCAGAGCCCAACGCCCGCGGCACTATGTCGCCAGCACGCCTGTGTTCGACATCAGAGAGGTCCTCAAAGGGCCAATGCTCTGTGAAGGGGTGATCTATGGTCCTTTTGGCCGCGTCAGCACTCGCTTTGTCGCTCAGATGTTTGCAGAGTGGCAGGGCAACGAAGGTCGTATGACTGAAGAATTTCACTACGACAGCGGCACCATTCAGCATCGCGAATGGACTTTGAAACTCAGTAAGAATGGCCAAATTCAGGCCACTGCACCAGATTTAATCGGGACAGGCCACGGGCAGCAATCGGGCGCAACTGTGATGCTTTCTTATGAAATTAAACTCAACAAAGAGGCCGGTGGCCATGCACTCAAGGTCACAGATTGGATGTATCTTATGGACAATGGCGCCATCATGAACCGGAGCCAGTTTCGAAAATTTGGCTTCAAAGTTGCAGAACTGGTCGCCACAATGCGACCTCTGCCGGCGGTGTGATCCACGATGAATTATACGGCAAAACGATACTGGCTCATAGGTGCCAGTGAGGGGCTTGGCCGGGCGCTGGCTCATAAGATGAGTACCGCAGGCGCGGAGCTTATCTTATCGGCCCGCTCGGAGACACGTTTGCAGGCCTTGGCCGATGCGCTTCCCGGCCCGGCCGAGGTTTTGCCTTTGGATCTGGCCGATAGCGCGTCTGTCGCAGCCGCCGGAGCGCGGTTGGGGCATGTGGACGGGGTGGTGTTTCTAGCAGGGGTCTATTGGCCCATGCCCGCACAAAAGTGGAATGGCACACAGGCAATGGCCATGGCCGATATCAATTTCACCGGCGCGTTCCGGGTGCTAGATCAAGTGATGGAGTCGTTTCTGGCGCGTGACGCCGGGCATATTGTGCTGACCGGCTCTCTTTCTGGGTTTCGGGGTCTTCCGGGTGCCATTGGATACGGGCCCTCAAAAGCGGGACTTATGGCCTTGGCAGAAAGCCTGCGCGCCGATTTGCACCGCACGGGGATCAAAGTACAACTGGCCAATCCCGGCTTTATTAAAACCCGCCTGACCGATAAAAATACCTTTGCAATGCCCTTTATAATGTCGCCGGAACAAGCCGCCGATCACATGCTGCGCCACATGGAAACTGCGCGATTTCAATACAGCTTTCCGCGCTTATTTTCTGGGGTTTTTCGAGGCAGTCGCTTTCTGCCTGAATGGCTATATTTCAAGATTTTTGGTAAGAGCTGAGGGTTTCAAAAAACCGCGTCTTTGCCCAATATCAATAGTGGAGACCGCTGCATAACGCGCATTTCGCTAAATCTTCCTCGCCCGGTAAGACCTCCGCATAGCAAATAATCACAGCAGATATTTCGAGCCCGGTGGCAAAACCGGGCCGTGCCTGCCTGCCCCCCCGGCAGGCGCAGCCCTACTTTTCCACATCTTTGAATTATGCAATGGTCTTTAGGTGGTGATCAAACTGCGCGCCTGCCTTGCTCCAAACGCCCTGCTCCATATCGTGCAAACCCAGTAAGCTTGGCAAAAGTTGTGCGGCAAAATCCTCCGAGCTTTCACGCGGCAAGAGTGACGGCAAATTATCAATCGCAGTGACATCCAAAATCGGATTGTCATGAACGCGCAAAGCGGGATGCTCCCAGCTTGTGGTGCGGTCATAAACTTTTATGGGAGAAAAGGCACTGCCCGGGTCGCATGCAATGTCGCCAATGACCCGAAGGTTCCGCAGCGCGCTTGCGGCGGACGCCGGTACAAACTCTGGAGCTGACGCGCTGGCAAGGATGCAATTGAGAAAAATATCGTGCGTCAAAATTTCCGGGAATGGTCCACCCTGCGCAGTTTCCGCGATATCCCAGCCGGTCACTTCAGCGCCCATGGCGTGGCAAAAATCACGCGCTCCGCGGCCCACGCGGCCCAGCGCCCCGATAATAATCACCTTTGGGCGCACATCCGTGCTGAGATCTTCGGCGATATATTTTTGCAGGGCCCCTGCAGAAGGAAAGGTCTGCAAAGGAGCGCACAGCGCGCGGCTGCGTGCCGCCGTCCAGCATTTGAGCGCAACGGCCGCCCCGGCATATCCAGCCCAATAGCCGAAGGCTGCGACGCGACGCCCGGTGTCATCGGTGAGATATTCCAAATCATAAAGCCGTCCGCCCCCACGCTTAAACCGCTCCAACAAGCGCACGCCGTCCGGCTGGCCCTTATAGGCATGGCCGAACATGATGTGCCGGTGCACCAGCGGGCTGTCGTCTTCTGGCAACTCTTTCAATCCAAAGATGATCGCATCCTTGGGGGCCGTGCGCCAGGATCCTGTCGCGGCCAAGCTGCACCCAATGTAATCGGCCAGCGCAATAGCCCGAGACGGATCTTCTTCCAAAGTCACCTGAAACCCGGCTTGGACAAGTGCAGTCACACCGCCCGGGGTCACGCCCACGCGTTGCTCATTCGGACGCTCTTCTGCGCGAATCCAAATGTGGGTCATAAAAGACCTTTCTCAGCGACCCTGGCAACCGAGGGACGCGCAGCAACCAACCGTTGCAGCTGTGCCAACTTCGGATAATTTTGGATCTCCACCCCATCGCCGGCCAACCATTGTGTAATTGCAAAAAGATGGGCGTCGGCCGGGGTGAACTGTGCTCCGAATATATAAGGCCCGATGATCACATCCTCCACACAGGCACAGCTTTCGGCCATGGTTTGTGGAACTTTCGCTCTCATATCCTCATAGGAGGTTTCCAGATCAGCCCAGCGATACCCACGCAACTTATGTGCATGATTTAGATGCATGGTTGCGGCAAAATAATAGGATATCTCGCGATGCTTGGCGCATTCAAACGCATCCTTTGGCAGCAGATGCGGGGCGATATATTCCAGCATCGCCGCAGTCTCGGTCAATATGCCGCCCGCGGTGACCAAAGCTGGAACGCGGCCCTTCGGGTTAACCTCCAAATAAGCCTGACTGCGCTGTTCATTGGCCGCAAAATCAATCAAACACAGCTCATAATCGGCCTCTATTTCCTCCAGTACAAGCGCAACAGCGACAGAAATAGTGCCCTTGGTGGCAAAAAGTTTTAGCATAGTCTGTTCCAATTAATATATTAAATCACGGTCCGTGCATAACGGCGGTCGGCGGCATCCAAATGCGGCGTGCCGTTATAGCTTGCCATTTGCGTCGCCCCTTGTGCAATTGAAAATCGATGTATCGAAGAATTGTGAATAGGCAGCATCACCTGCGAAAATCCCTCCGGCCCAAGGGATAAATGCCGGGCAATCGACATACCAATCACGCCGCCAGAGGTGATTACCAAACTGCAGCCACCCAAGTTGGCAAGCTCCGACATCACTTGAGCAAAGCGATCTGCGAAGCTGCGGTAACTCTCATGAGCATTGTCCAACCGGCCAGCATGCCAAGCGGTGAAAAGTCGTGGCACATGCTGGGCAAATTCTTCCGCTGAGTTGGGTAAAGGCTCGCGTGTTTGCGCTTGATATTCTCTGGCCAAATCAAAATAGCGCAGCTCATTCACCCGTGCATCAACCTCGATGCTCTGCGACAGACCTAACCCCGCCGCAGTCTCCTGATGCCGTCGAAGATTTCCGCAAATCACCCGGTCAAATGCACTGTCTTGGGCGCGCAGATAATCGCCCAGCCAAGCAGACTGTTGATGACCTGTAGCGGAAAGCTTGTCATAGCTGTCCTCATCTTTGGCACCGGTATTGGCCTGTCCATGGCGGATCAATATAATTTCACTTTGACTCATAGCACTGAGTTAACTCGCTTTGCCGGTTTTGCCAATCGGGTTGAAATGACGTGCATCAGAAACCCACCTTGGCGTAAATTTGGCTATGCCTGTCGCGTATGGCACCTGTTTTGAGCAAAAAACTGGTCTATCAAGAGAAAGATTCGCAGGAGACGTTCGATGTCAGATACAGTCACATTCACCCTTGATGGCGCAGAGGTGTCGGCCCCTGCTGGACAAACGATTTGGGACGTCACCAAAGGCCAGGGCTTTATCATTCCCCATCTGTGTCACCGCGACGAGCCAGGATACCGATCCGACGGCAATTGCCGCGCCTGTATGGTCGAGGTCGAAGGGGAACGGACGCTGGTGGCCTCCTGCATCCGTCCTGTAGCTGAAGGCATGGTCGTTCATACCCGTTCGGACCGCGCCAAGCAGGCGCGCCGGATGGTTATGGAAATGCTGGTCGCAGATCAACCACAGCAGGAGGTGGCGCATGACAAATCCAGTCACCTTTGGGAGATGGCAGCGGGTCAAGGCGTCCTTGAAAGCCGCTTTCCAAAACTCGAAGAGGGGCGCATCCCTCTGCTGGACGACAGCCATGTAGCGATGTCTGTCAATCTCGATGCCTGTATTCAATGCGGCCTGTGCGTGCGCGCCTGCCGTGAGGTTCAGGTCAATGACGTCATTGGCATGTCGGGCCGGGGGCATGATGCCTATCCGACCTTTGATATGGCGGACCCAATGGGTGAAAGCAGTTGCGTCGCCTGCGGTGAATGTGTGCAGGCCTGCCCCACGGGCGCATTGTTGCCAGCAACGGTCACCGATGAAAACCAAATCGGAGACAGCAAAGATTTTGATCATGAGGTCGAAAGCATCTGCCCTTTCTGCGGTGTGGGTTGTCAGGTCAGCCTCAAGGTCAAAGGGGATCGCATTAAATATGTCGAAGGGATCAACGGGCCCGCGAATGAAGGTCGCCTCTGCGTCAAAGGCCGCTTTGGATTTGACTATATTCACCACGATCATCGCCTGACCAAGCCGCTCATCCGCAAAGAAGATGCGCCGGCCAAGGGCCTCAACGTTGATCCGGGAAATTGGGGCGATGTCTTCCGCGAAGCCAGCTGGGAAGAGGCATTGGATGTCGCCGCAGGCGGTCTGGCCAAGCTCAAACAAGCCTACGGCGGCGCCTCCGTTGCGGGCTTTGGTTCGGCGAAATGTACCAATGAAGAAGCCTATCTGTTCCAAAAACTCATTCGCCAGGGCTTCGGGCACAACAACGTGGATCATTGCACCCGCCTCTGCCACGCCTCCAGCGTCGCAGCTTTGATGGAGAACGTTGGCTCTGGCGCGGTAACCGCGACCTTTAACGAGATTGAAAACGCCGATGTTGCAATTGTCATTGGGGCCAATCCAATCGAAAATCATCCCGTTGCGGCGACCTATTTTAAGCAATTCACCAAACGCGGTGGAAAGCTGATTGTCATGGATCCGCGCGGACAGGCCCTCAAACGCTTTGCCAGCCATATGCTGCAATTCAGGCCCGGGGCGGATGTTAGCATGCTCAACGCCATCATGCATGTGATCGTGGAGGAAGGCCTCTATGATCAGAAATACATCGACAGCTACACGGAAAATTGGGACGCCGAGCGTGCGCATCTGAAAGGCTTCAGCCCTGAGAAAATGGCCGATATCTGCGGCATTGACGCGGAAACACTGCGCGATGTCGCGCGGGTATTTGCCGGCGGCAAGGGGGGGATGATCTTCTGGGGCATGGGGGTATCGCAGCATATCCACGGCACTGACAATTCACGCTGTCTGATTAGCCTGGCGCTCATGACCGGCAATGTGGGTCGGCCCGGCACGGGGCTGCATCCGCTGCGCGGGCAAAACAATGTGCAGGGCGCCTCTGACGCCGGGCTTATCCCGATGTTCCTGCCCGATATGCAAACTGTGGTCAGCGATGACGTCCGCTCCAAATTTGCAGAGGTCTGGGCTCGTGATGGCGGCGTGAATGAGCCGCTGGATCCCAACAAAGGTCTCACCGTCACAGAAATCATGGATGCCGTGCACACGGGCGTTATTCGCGGCATGTATGTGCTGGGTGAAAATCCAGCCATGTCCGATCCTGATGTGGCCCATGCGCGGGATGCTCTGGCCAAGCTGGAGCATCTGGTGGTGCAAGATATTTTCATCACCGAAACCGCCAATTATGCCGATGTAATCCTACCGGCCGCTGCCTTTGCAGAGAAGAGCGGCACAGTCACCAATACAAACCGGCAAGTGCAACTGAGCCGGCCAGCGGTCCCCCCACCCGGTGAGGCGCGCGCGGATTGGTGGATCGAAGTGCAGCTGGCCAAACGGCTCGGGCTCGGCTGGAGCTATACCCACCCCAGTGAGGTTTTCGCTGAGATGAAGCTCACTATGAAATCTTTTGACAATATCAGCTGGGAGCGTCTCGAACGTGAGAATGCGGTGACCTACCCATCGCTCTCCCCGACAGACCCCGGCCAGCCTATCGTCTTTGGAGATGGGTTCCCGCGGCTGGATGGGCGTGCGCGCTTCACTCCGGCAGATTTGATTGCCCCCGATGATGTGCCAGATGCACAGTATCCGATGATCCTGACCACGGGCCGGCAGCTCGAGCATTGGCATACAGGCTCCATGACCCGCCGCTCAAAGGTGCTCGATACAGTGGAGCCAGAGGCCAATTGCTCACTACATCCCTCCACTCTGCGCAAGCTGGGCGTGACGCCGGGCGGCTTGGTCCGCTTAACCACCAAACGCGGCAGCATCGAGATCATGGCCCGCGAGGATCGCGCCGTGGCGCTCGATATGGTGTTTTTGCCCTTCGCCTTTGTGGAGGCGGCGGCCAATTTGCTGACCAATTCCGCAGTGGATCCTTTTGGCAAAATCCCAGAGTTCAAATTCTCCGCGGTGAAGGTGGAAAACCCCAAGGATCAAATCGCCGCTGAATAGCGTCAGATCGACATGCGGAATTTGAGCCTGAGCGCCAAGGCCATGAGAAACAAAAAGAACGGGCTGAGGACCGCGGCGATGGTGCAGAGAAAATGCAACGCAGGCGGCGCGGCGCATATCGCTTTAAGGGTTTGCTCTTCGACATAGGCATGACCGCTGATAAACTGCAACATTCGCCCGCCCGTGTGGTAAAGAACATCCCAGGTCGTGATCGCCGGCTCATGTGCGGCCCATCCGCGCCAGGCAAAAAAGGTGATGCACCAAAGGTACGGCAGCGCGAGAGCCAGCCGGCCAACCGAGGTGCCATGATTGCAAATCCAGCCGTAGGCTTTGCGCAAGGGCCGTTCAAAAGATGGCTCTGCCATCTCCGCGCGGCAAGCCAGCTCCCGCCAGATCATCTCTTTACGCAGCTACAGCTGCCCGATTTTTTCGGCTTGGGTGCGGATGTATTCGTAGGCGGTGATATGGTTCAGCAAAGCGCCTTCGACACTGCCTTAAGTTTTTTTTGGACCATTTCTTTTTGGAATTTCTGGCCAAATCACACCATGAAATTTACAGGCCGGATGAAAATTTCGACCGTGGAAGCTAGGGAACTTGTTTCAAATAGCGCATACCTAAAATTTGATGCAAGATGATCGTCAGGCCGCTGGCAATAAAAATTAACCGGTCAACTAAATTTGACGCTATTGAATATAG
This sequence comes from uncultured Planktomarina sp., assembly GCA_943788425.1. Taxonomy (GTDB): domain Bacteria; phylum Pseudomonadota; class Alphaproteobacteria; order Rhodobacterales; family Rhodobacteraceae; genus Planktomarina. The sequence goes on along the minus strand of CALSQF010000006.1, from coordinate 352,021 downwards.
CAGCAACGCGGAATTAAGCTTGTTCGAAATTGGCTGCATCCAAAAATTTAGAACCCGAAAATGAGGCCCCATTCAAAATTTGCATTATAAAAACCAACGCCGCGCTCGAAACAACAATTTTCAAACCTGATTGTGCTCAAAAAAAACGCGCCCTTGAAATCAAACGCCTCGCTAAACCTGTGGTTGTCGATCGTTATCGCCGGCCCCATATCCCCGAAATCGGTATCTATCGGAAACAATTTTTTCGCATCTGCGAGGTCATCGTCAAGCAATGGCCGTGCGCGCCTATATTCCACACTGTCAGCCCCCAACCGTTTCATAACTTCTAAGCGCTGTTCCTCTGTTAGGTTCAAGGGCTCCAAGAGCTTCAATCTTTCTACACCCAAATACTTCATAAACCCATTCCAACGGTAGGATGGGCACGATGATTCTTGCGTCCAGAGGATCAGCTTCACCCAAGGGTCGTTGTTCTCCTCTGCTAAAATCTGGTCAGGTTTGCTATCGCTCATCGGTTCAAATCACTTTGTTATCAAATATCGCCGCCCAAATGTGTCGGCCGGGTCGAGCCTGCAAAATATTTTGACAAATGACAATATATCAGAGACTTGCCCATAGGCTGCGCGGGGCAAACGCTCTTGAACTCCGCCGCACAATGACCCAGCATAGGCTATGATTACCCGCTCCCATATCAAGGACGATGCGCCCAGCGTCGCGGTCTATTCCGACTGCGAACGGTATCGCTATGCTCTGACCCGCGTTTGGGATCCGCAGGGACGGCGGTTGAGCTTTGTCATGCTCAACCCCTCCACCGCCACCGAGGTGCAAAACGACCCCACGGTTGAGCGCTGCGAGCGGCGGGTGCGGGGCTTGGGGTTTGGCGGGTTTCGCGTGACCAATATCTTTGCCTGGCGCGACACCGACCCGCGTAAGATGCGCACCGCCCTTGATCCCATCGGCCCCGAGAATGACGCGGCGATTCTTGAGGCCTGCCAGTGGGGCGATCAGGTGATTGCTGCCTGGGGCACCCATGGCGCGCATTTGAACCGCGGACCTCAGGTCGAGGCACTTTTGCGCGCGTCGGGCCGTTCGGTGTTGCATTTGGGCCTGTCAAAGGCCGGGCATCCTAAACATCCGCTTTATATCGCCTATTCTCAGCAGCCCGAGGTTTGGACATGATTGAAGGTTTCACAAAGACAGTCATCCGCTGCAACGGCGTGGATCTCGCTGTCCATCGCGCCGGGCAGGGAGCGCCCCTGCTGTTGATCCACGGTTTTCCGCAAAACCACATGTGTTGGGAAACTGTGGCGCCGCAATTGGCGCAGCGGCATGATGTGATTATTCCCGATTTGCGCGGCTATGGCGAAAGCGACGCGCCTGCGAATGATCCAGACAACACTACCTATTCCAAGCGCAATATGGCACAGGATATGGCCGACCTTCTCACCGCGTTGAATATTTCTCGCGCAGATATCCTAGGCCATGACCGCGGCGCGCGGGTCGCCTATCGTTTTGCGCTGGATCATCCAGAGCGGCTGGGCAAGCTGGGCATCATTGAAATTGTGCCAACAGCCGATTTCTGGGCCAGCTGGACTGCAGATCTTGCAATGGCCGCCTATCATTGGACGTTTCTGGCCCAACCGTCACCCTTGCCCGAACGGATGATCGGGGCGGATCCTGTCGCTTATGTGGATTGGACTTTGGCGCAATGGACGCTGAGCAATAGTCTTGCGGCCTTTTCCCCCGCAGCCCTGGACAGTTACCGCGCGCAGGCCCTGGACCCCGCACGGGTTCATGCCATGTGTGCAGATTATCGCGCCGGAGCCAGTTTTGATCGTAGATTGGATGAGGCGGATAAGGCCGCCAGAAAACAGATCACCGCACCGCTACGCTTGCTCTATGGCGCTCATGGATTCCCTGCCAAAAGTGGCAATGCAGCAGAGATCTGGCGCAGCTGGGCCCCTGCGGTGGAGGCCAGCGTCTGCGAGTCTGGGCATTTCGTCATGGAGGAAAATCCTCAGGCTGTTCTTGCAACTTTCGCACCCTTCTTTGCGCCCTAGAGAATCCCCTTCCCTTTCGCGAAAAACTTCCCTATACGCAGCCATCGCTCAGATTCCTTGTGACGTTTGTAGCGGTGCCTCCACGGGCCTTGCTGGACGACATCCCGGCCTGCGCCATAAACCTTAACCTTAAAAGGAGACCCCGATGTCGATTACCGCTGAAGAAAAAGCACGGCTCATGAAAGAATTCGCCATCAAAGAGGGCGATACAGGTTCCCCTGAAGTTCAGGTTGCAATCTTGTCGTCGCGCATCGCAACTTTGACTGAGCACTTTAAAACCCATAAAAAAGACAACCACGGGCGCCGCGGTTTGCTGAAAATGGTGGCCACACGTCGTAAGCTTCTGGATTATGCTCGAGGCAAAGACGAAGCTCGTTACCAAGATTTGATCAAACGTTTGGGCCTGCGCCGCTAAGGATCTGTCCAATCCAAGATTTTGAAACCGCATCCTTCTGGATGCGGTTTTTTGCGTTTGGGGGCCGCCGTCTAAATTTGGGCTAGACAATTGGCTCTATCTACTGGACAGATTTTTTATGCAATTTTCCAATCCCTCAAACCGGTTCGCCTCCCTCGCTGTGTTGATCGCAGCAGGAATTTGGGGGCTATATTGGATTCCGCTGCGCTACCTTGCAGGGATGGGCGTGCGCGAAGACTGGGCCGTTGCCTTGATCAATATTCCAGCTGCTTTTGTCGCACTGGCACTGTTTCTATGGCAATTCCGCAGCCAGCTGGCGCATGTGCGCCGCGGGGCTTTGATTGGCATATTTATGGGGTTAACCGTAGCGCTGTTCACCATCGGTCTTGTGCTGTCTTCAGTGGTGCGTGTGACGTTACTGTTTTACCTCGCGCCAATTTGGTCGACGCTGATTGGCAGCTATTGGCTGCAAGAAGAAGTCACCCGCGGCCGCTGGATCGCCATTGCAATTGGCTTGCTCGGCCTTGGGTTTTTGGTGTCCCAAGGCGGCGGGCAAGTCCCTCTTAACATCGGGGATGCTTTAGGGTTCCTCTCGGGCATTACCTGGGCTGTGGGCGGGGCGATGATCAAACGTTATGGCGAGGTTCCCATGCCGACGTTGCTGCTGTTTCAGTTCTGCCTCGCCTCTTTATTTGCACTATTGTTCGGGGCTCTATGGGGCCAAACCTCAGCTCCAAGCCTGGCGCTTTTGCAACAGGTCGCAGCCGCCTCAACTGTGATTTCTATTGGGATCATTCTACCATCGATATTAATTATCTTCTGGGCACAAAAATTTCTCTTTCCCGGTCGTGTTGCCCTCTTGATGATGAGCGAAGTCATTGTCGCCACCTTCACTGCCAGCTTGATGCTGCCTGAAGAGGCCATGGGGATGCTGGAATGGATCGGGGCTTGCCTGATTATTGGGGCCTGCGTGGTAGAGATCTTTGAAGCACCAGCGGCCCAAGGCGCTCCAACCTAAGCTGCGTCCAACGCCGCAAAATCACGCCCCCCCTTCCCCCGACGCAAATATTACTATAAGTGCGCGCTATCTGAAACGCGGCGCCCGGACTCCAGCGCCCGAAAACAAGATATCGGGGTCGGCGGCAATGGGGCCGCCATGTGATAGGCCAATGGGCCGTTTAGGAAAACATAGATGTTCACAGAAACTAAAAAATCCATTCAGTGGGGCGAAGAAACCCTTACTTTGGAAACAGGTAAGGTTGCCCGTCAAGCCGACGGCACCGTAATTGCGACTTTGGGTGAAACCTCAGTTATGGCGAACGTAACATTCGCCAAAAGCCAAAAACCCGGTCAGGACTTTTTTCCTCTGACTGTACATTACAATGAAAAATATTACGCTGCCGGCAAAATTCCAGGTGGCTTTTTCAAACGTGAGGCACGTCCAACTGAAAAAGAGACGCTGACATCACGCTTGATCGATCGCCCCATCCGGCCGTTGTTTGTGCCGGGCTTCAAAAACGAAGTCTTGGTGATCTGTACCGTTCTGTCTCATGACTTGGTCAACGATCCTGATATGGTTGCGATGATCGCGGCCTCAGCTGCTCTGACCATCTCGGGCGCGCCATTTATGGGCCCAATCGCCGGGGCGCGTGTGGGCTTTGTAGACGGTGACTATGTTCTCAATCCGACGATTGATGACATGCACAATCTGCGCCAGAACCCTGAGCAGCGTTTGGACCTGGTTGTTGCTGGCACCAAAGATGCAGTGATGATGGTTGAATCCGAAGCCTATGAGCTGTCTGAAGATGAGATGCTCGGAGCGGTTGCTTTTGCTCATGAGCAAATCCAGCCTGTGATTGATCTGATCGTGGATCTGGCGGAAGACTGCGCGAAAGAGCCTTTTGACTTCCAAGCTCCAGATTACAAAGAACTCTTCGCCGCCGTTTCTGCCGCTGGTGAAGATGCTATGCGCGCCGCATATGCCATCACCGACAAGCAGGAACGCACCTCTGCGGTTGCCGCTGCGAAAGAAACAATCAAAGCCAGCCTAAGCGAAGCTCAGCTGGCAGATGAAGACCTCAGTTCTGCTTTGAAAAAATTGGAATCCAAAGTTCTGCGCGGCGATGTGGTTAAGAACGGCAAACGCATTGATGGCCGAGCCTTAGATACCGTCCGCGCAATTAATTGCCAAACAGGTCTGTTGCCACGTACACACGGCTCCGCGCTGTTTACCCGTGGCGAAACGCAAGGTCTGGTCGTGACCACTTTGGGCACCGGGGATGATGAGCAAATGATCGACGCCTTGCACGGCACCTATAAATCCAATTTCCTGCTGCACTATAACTTCCCGCCCTACTCTGTCGGCGAAGTCGGTCGCTTTGGCCCTCCGGGTCGCCGCGAAATTGGACATGGTAAATTGGCATGGCGCGCCCTTCAGGCGGTTTTGCCTCCGGCAACCGACTTTCCTTACACGATCCGTTTGGTCTCTGAGATCACCGAATCTAACGGATCGTCCTCTATGGCGTCCGTTTGTGGTGGCTCGCTGTCTATGATGGATGCGGGTGTGCCTTTGAAAGCGCCTGTCGCGGGCGTCGCCATGGGTCTGATCTTGGAAGATGATGGCGAGTATGCCGTTCTGACCGATATCTTAGGCGATGAAGATCACCTCGGTGACATGGACTTTAAAGTGGCCGGCACAGAAGCTGGGATCACCTCACTGCAAATGGACATCAAAGTGGCCGGCATTACGCAGGACATTATGAAAAAAGCCTTGGCGCAAGCCAAAGCTGGTCGTTTGCATATCTTGGGTGAAATGGGCAAATCCATCTCGGGCGCACAGGAATTTTCTGTTCACGCTCCACGGATTGAAACTATGCAAATCCCAACTGACAAAATCCGTGAAGTTATCGGCTCTGGTGGTAAAGTAATCCGTGAAATCGTTGAAGTCTCCGGCGCTAAAGTCGATATCAACGACGAAGGTGTGATCAAAATCGCCAGCCCGAATGGTGATAGCATCAAAACAGCCTATGACATGATCCACGCGATTGTGGCAGAGCCTGAAGAAAATGCGATCTACAAAGGCAAAGTCGTCAAAGTTGTCGACTTCGGCGCATTTGTAAACTTCTTCGGCAAGCGTGATGGTCTGGTCCATGTCAGCCAAATCGAAAACCGCCGCTTGAACCACCCCTCAGATGTTCTCAAAGAAGGTCAAGAAGTCTGGGTCAAACTGCTGGGCTTTGACGATCGCGGCAAGGTGCGTTTGGCCATGAAAATGATCAACCAAGAAACCGGCGAAGAAATCACTGCCGATGAGGCCAGCGAAGGCTAAGCCGCCGGCGATACACATCTTAAAAAGTCCCGCTTTTTGTGGGGCTTTTTTGACCAAACCATATGCTTAAAGAGATTTTTATCAAAAATTTTGCGTGCCTATGCCCTCAACGCTTGCGCATTTTATCCGGCAATGACATTCTCGATCGAATTCAGTTCTGCGGGAGGCAAAGATGATCGAAAAACGCCAGTTTTATATTAACGGCCAATGGGTTGATCCAGTAACAGCGCATGACTTTGATGTCATAGATCCAAGCACCGAAGATGTGCTTGGGGTGGTTTCCTTAGGCGGTCAAGCCGATACGGATGCAGCGGTCGCAGCGGCAAAAGCTGCCTTCCCCAGCTGGTCCCAAACCAACAAAGCGGAGCGTTTGGAGCTCTTAGAAAAACTCCTCGACGTTTACAAAGCCCGGCAGGCAGATATGGCCGAAGCCATCAGCCTTGAAATGGGTGCACCGCAAAAATTAGCTCGTAACCAGCAGGTTGGTGCTGGGACATGGCATTTGCAAGGCTTTATAAATGCCTTCAAAGACTTCGAATTTGATCGCCCACTCGGCCCTCAAGCGCCCAATGAGCGCACCGTGATGGAACCCATTGGCGTCACCGCTTTGATCACGCCTTGGAACTGGCCCATGAACCAAATTGTGCTCAAGGCCGTGCCCGCGCTGGCTTCGGGCTGCACTATGGTGTTGAAACCCTCCGAAATTGCGCCGCTCTCGGGCCTATTGTTTGCTGAGATGATTCATGAGGCAGGCTTCCCTGCCGGTGTGTTCAACCTCGTCAACGGCGATGGTCTGGGCGTTGGCTCTCAGCTGTCTGTGCATCCTGATGTGGATATGGTTAGCTTCACAGGTTCATCCCGTGCGGGCATCGCCATTTCCAAAGCCGCCGCCGATACGCTCAAACGTGTGAGCCTCGAGCTGGGCGGAAAGGGTGCAAATATCATTTTCGCCAATGCTGCTGATGATGCGGTGACCAATGGAGTCGCCCGCTGCATGCGCAATTCCGGCCAATCGTGCAACGCCCCAACCCGTATGTTGGTAGAGCGCTCTCGCTACGCCCAAGCGCTGGAGCAAGCCGCGGCCGCAGCCGAGGCTACTAAAGTTGGCCCCGCGTCTGAAGAGGGCGGCCATATCGGTCCCGTGGTTAGTCAGATGCAATTTGACAAAATCCAAAACCTAATCGAGGTGGGTATAAAAGAAGATGGCGCCACAGTGATCGCAGGCGGGCTTGGTCGCCCGGAAGGGTTGAACAGCGGCTATTATGTCCGCCCGACCATCTTTGCGGATGTGGACAACACGGCCCGTATCAACCGCGAAGAAATCTTTGGCCCTGTCATGACCATAATGCCCTTTGATACCGAAGAGGAAGCCATCGCAATTGCCAATGACACGCCCTATGGTTTGACCAATTACATCCAATGCGGCGATGAAGAACAACGTCAGCGTGTCGCGCGGCAGTTACGCTCGGGCATGGTCGAAACCAATTCTGTCGGCTTCGGCATGGGCAGCCCATTTGGCGGCTACAAGCAATCAGGCAATGGCCGCGAAGGCGGTATGTTCGGCCTGCATGAGTTCATGGAAATCAAAGCTGTGAGCTGCTGGGCAGACAGTTAAGTCATACACCTAAAGCCCCATCAAAATTTCCGCACTGTGGACAAGCGATAAGCGCACGGATCGGGATTTTGATGGGCACTTATCATGCCGATTGCACCATTCATCGTCACTGAGCAGGTACGGCCGGTATTTTAGAACGGTATTTTTGCGCGGAAATCCATCAGTTCTCCACCATCTGGATGACGTAAACGCAAGCGGTGGGAATGTAGCATCAGGCGCGGGGCCGCTTGGCTTTCCGGCGTGCCATAAAACGGATCGCCCAAAATCGGATGCCCAAGCGCCAGCATATGCACCCTAAGTTGATGCGAGCGACCCGTTTTGGGACTTAACTTGATGCGCGTTTCTTGAGCGCCCCTTTTAATCACCTGCCAATCGGTCTGTGCCGCGCGACCAGTCTTATGGCAAATCATCTGCCGCGGCCGGTTCGGCCAATCAACTATGATCGGCAAATCAACCGTGCCGTTTTGTGCCGCCATTTGCCCCCAAACCCGCGCCACATAAGTCTTTTGCGTCTGGCGTTTTTCAAATTGCAGCCCCAAATGACGCTGTGCATGGGGTGACAAAGCAAAGACCATGACGCCAGAGGTGTCTCTATCCAACCGATGCACCAAAAGCGCTGTGGGGTAGTCGGCCTGAATGCGGGACATCAAACAATCGGCCAAGAGTGGTCCACGCCCGGGCACAGACAAAAGACCCGAGGGTTTGTTAACCAGCAAGAGCTCATGATCCAGATGGATCACATCCAAAGGGTCCATCGGAGGGGTATAGGCTGTCATGACCCGCCCATAGCTCTTTCGCACCTACAGGTAAATTGCCCAGCAAAAATATCTATTTTCTTGATGCTCCATTTTCCTGATCCACAGTTTACAAGCTCCGCATTTTTAAGTTAATCTAAGATATTGTTTAGGATTTATTTAATAAGATAATTTTGGGCTGTCCTCAGCTGTATTTTTTGTACAGGACATATTTCATTCGCCGAGCCGAGGCTCACATATAACTCCTATGGCATGCCTGGTCTGGTCGATATGCCCAGCGCGCAGCTAGGCTGCCCTTAGCGGCAAAACGGCCCCGGGGTTCATAATGCCTTGAGGATCCAACGTGTCTTTAATCTGGCGCATAAGTTGCAATTTCACAGGATCACCAAAACGCGCAATATCCGCCACCTTGAGCCGCCCAACGCCATGCTCCGCAGAAACAGATCCCCCTAATTCATGTGTCAGGCGATGCACCTCTGCCTGCAAATCTGCCCGCATATCGCGGTAGTTTGAAGCGGGCGCACCCTCAGCAGGAAACAGATTGTAGTGGAGGTTCCCATCTCCGAGATGCCCAAAACAATTGATTCGGATGTCGCCAAAACGGGCCAGAGCATGAGGCATCTTTTCGATAAAACCAGCAATTTCTGACAATGGCAAAGAAATGTCCGACGAACAAATTGCGCCAATTGCGCGGTTGGCAAGAGGGATAGTCTCCCGCAAGCTCCACAAATCCTGCGCTTGCTGTGCAGATTGGGCGATCACCCCATCAAGGATTATGTCTGAAGCCTGATCGAAGAGGGTTTCAATGGCCTGTTCCGCCCCTGTGCCATGCGACACACCAAGATGCAGCAGAACCGACCAATTGGGCGGCGAGGACCATGGCTGACGCATCTGCGGATGGGTCTCGGTCAAAAAGCGCAAGCCCTGTCCAGAAATCAACTCAAACGCCGAGATGCTTTCACCCAATAAGCCCTTAGCACGCCCCAACAGTTTCAGCGCCGCACTCGGACTGTCTACGGTCAAAAGCGCCGTACCCTCAGATTGTGGCCGGGGCGCCAGCTTGAGACTCGCTGCGGTGATAATGCCTAAGGTGCCCTCTGATCCGATAAGCAAGTGCCGCAAATCATAGCCGGTGTTATCTTTGCGCAGTCGTTGAAGACCGTTGAAAATTCGGCCATCGGCCATCACCGCTTCAACCCCTAGGACTTGGTCGCGCGCCATGCCATAGCGCAGTACATTGATCCCACCTGCATTGGTGGCGAGCAACCCGCCGATCTGCGCCGTGCCTTCAGAGGCCAGCGATAACGGAAATAGTCGATCCACATCCGCCGCGCTCTGCTGAACCTCTGCAAGCACCACACCGGCCTCAGCCACCAGAACATTCTCCGCAGGGTAACAGGCTCGAATCCGACGCATCCGCCCAAGACTCAGGATCAGCGGGGCTGGGGCACCGGTCGTGGATTCTGGCAGGATTTGCCCTCCGACAAGACCAGTGCCACCACCGTAAGGCACAACGCTGATCCGAGCCGCCGCCGCCACTGTGATAACCTGCGCCACTTGAGCGGTGCTGTCCGGTGCCACCAATAGCCCAGCAGAGCCCCGATATTGTCCACGCGGCTCGGTCAAATATTTATCACCAAGCTCGGGAAAGGCGGCGGCAGGCAGGAGGCGTTGCAGTTGGCTTATAAACTCTGCCGTCACTGGATTTAACATAACGCCCTTGCCCTCATGTCGCCCAAGGCACAAAATCGCCGAGCTGCCCCCGTGTCAGTAATGACAGACCTCTGCTTTGGCAATTTTTTTCTCTAGCGCCACTCAGAGCCAGGCGTATGCCGCGCTTGACTCTGGACGCAAAAGACGTGTAAACGGCAGCAAATTCCGGAAGTCATCGTCTTCCGGTCCTCAGGCTTTTGCCAGGATCGCCATCCGTCAGCGCGTTGCGCCCACGGGTGCTTTTTGGTTTGGGACTTTGGAAATTCTCGCGACCTGCCCCTTTGCAGGATCGTGTGCGGAGCGAAAGGGGCAGACCGATGTTTGAAAATCTATCCGAACGCCTTGGGGGTGTATTTGACCGGCTAACCAAGCAAGGTGCGCTGTCAGAAGAGGATGTGAAAACAGCGCTGCGAGAGGTGCGCGTTGCGCTCTTGGAAGCAGATGTCAGCCTACCCGTTGCCCGTGAGTTCATTAAGAAAGTTCAAAGTAAAGCCACCGGCTCGGCTGTCACAAAATCGGTCACACCAGGCCAGCAAGTGGTCAAGATCGTCCATGACGCTCTGATCGACACCCTGCGCGGTGAAGGCGAACCGGGCGATTTGAAAATCGACAACCCACCTGCCGCGATTTTGATGGTCGGTTTGCAAGGCTCGGGAAAAACCACAACCACCGGGAAACTGGCCAAGCGTTTGGTGGGTCGTGAGGGTAAAAAGGTTCTGATGGCCTCATTGGACATCTACCGTCCCGCCGCGATGGAACAGCTCGCAATCTTGGGTGCACAAGTGGGTGTTGATACCCTGCCGATCGTCGCTGGTGAAAGCGCTGTCCAAATTGCCAAACGTGCCAAGCAGCAGGCCACATTGGGCGGTTATGACGTCTATATGCTCGATACCGCCGGACGTCTGCAAATTGACGAAACGCTTATGCAGGAAGTTCAGGATGTGAGCAATGCGGTCGAGCCGCGCGAAACCCTGCTCGTCGTCGATGGTTTAACGGGTCAAGTGGCCGTGGAAGTGGCCGAAGAATTTGACGGCAAAATCGGAATCTCCGGCGTGGTTCTCACCCGTATGGATGGGGACGGTCGCGGTGGTGCGGCGCTATCAATGCGTGCGGTCACCGGCAAACCGATCAAATTTGTCGGCTCCGGCGAAAAAATGGATGCGTTGGAGACTTTCGAGCCCGAACGCATAGCTGGACGCATTCTAGGAATGGGCGATATTGTCGCTTTGGTTGAGAAGGCGCAAGAAACGCTAGAAGCCGAACAAGCCGAACGGATGATGCGGCGCCTTCAAAAAGGCATGTTTAATATGAACGATCTGCGCAGCCAGCTCGAGCAGATGCAAAAAATGGGTGGTATGCAAGGACTGATGGGCATGATGCCCGGCATGGCAAAAATGAAGGGCAAGATTGATCAAGCCGGCCTCGATGACGGCCTGTTGAAACGCCAAATTGCCTTGATCAATTCCATGACAAAAAAAGAGCGTGCCAATCCCGCTTTGCTCCAGGCCAGCCGTAAAAAGCGGATTGCAGCTGGGGCTGGGCTTGAAGTGAGTGATCTCAATAAATTGCTCAAACAGCATCGGCAGATGTCAGATATGATGAAGAAGATTGGTAAAAAAGGCGGTTTAGGCGCCCTCAAGGGTATGCTCGGCGGCCAAGGCGCCCCAAGTCAAGCAGAGCTGGCCGCAGCGCAAGAGCAAATCACGAGTGGCGCTATGGGCGGCTTGCCCAAAGGCATGAGCCTGCCCAAAGGGATGGGCGGATTGGGCGGCGGTTTGCCAGGTGGCCTAAGCGGATTGGGCAAGAAGAAATGAACCGTTCTAATAGAACACCCGGAGGCCTGTTATGACAGATGATGCAACACGCGCCGCAGAACTTCTGAGATCACATCGCGAAAGCATTGATCGTCTGGATGCAATCTTGGTTTACACGCTGGGCGAGCGTTTTGCTCACACCCAGGCCGTAGGGCAGCTCAAAGCCCAACATGCTCTACCACCATCGGATCCCGCCCGCGAGGCACAACAAATTACCCGTCTGCAAGATCTTGCGCAGCGCGCTGATCTCGACCCCGAATTCGCCAAGAAATTTTTGAGCTTTATTGTTCAAGAAGTCATCCAGAACCACAAAACTTATCAAGAATAGACCGCAATATCTGCTGCCTATTTGCCATTTTCAAGGAGATTAACAATGGCTATGAAAATCCGTTTGGCCCGTGGTGGGTCCAAAAAACGCCCTTTTTACCGTGTTGTCGCAGCTGACGCGCGCATGCCGCGCGATGGTCGCTTTATCGAAAAACTGGGCACATATAACCCACTTTTGCCGAAGGACAGCGAAGAGCGCGTCAAGTTAGACCTTGAGCGCATTCAGCACTGGATCGGTCAAGGCGCACAGCCAACAGACCGTGTATCTCGTATGCTGGAAGCTGCTGGCGTGATCCCGGCAAAAACACGTAACAACCCAATCAAAGCCAAGCCCGGCAAAAAAGCCATTGAGCGCGCTGAAGAAAAAGCTGCGAAGGCAGCCGCTCCAGTGGAAGAAGAGGCCCCAGCAGAAGAAGCTGAAGCGGAAGAATAATCTTCCACGCAGCACCACCTACGCTTTGAAAAATAATTAACCCCGCCTCTTTGGCGGGGTTTTCCATTTTAAGGTTTCGCATTAAGGGTAAAGCATGTTGTTGCGCCCTATTCGCTCTTTGATGCTGATCGGAACATGCTTTTTGGTTGGGTATTTTTACGCCCGCCATCAAGCCAGTGAGATGTGTATCGAGGATGGTGGCAAAATGAAAAACGGCTATTGTTTAGGAGTGACCCAATGACAGCTTTGATCTGTGTTGGCATGATTGCAGGTGCTTATGGAGTGCGCGGCGAATTGCGAGTGAAAAGCTATTGCGCCACTCCAAGCGATATTGAAAACTACGCACCTTTACTCGATGAATCCGGGACTCGCAGCTTTGAGCTGTCGTTGGTCGGCCAAATCAAAAACGGGTTTTCAGCCCGGATCATTGGGGTGGAGACCAAAGAACAAGCCGATATGCTGCGCAGCACACAGCTGTTCGCCCGCCGCGAAGATTTGCCGGCTTTGCCAGATGATGAATATTATTATTCAGATTTGATCGGCCTGCAGGTCTGCGACACCGGTGGGGTTGAAATTGGTCATGTGAAATCCGTGATGAACCACGGCGCCGATGATTTGCTTGAGGTGACAGTTCCCGGTGCGTCAGATACGGCCTTAATCCCCTTTACCAAGGCGATTGTGCCCACTGTAGATCTGGCGGCGCGGCGAATTGTTATTGACCCGCCTGAAGGGCTGCTATGACCGCGCCCAGCAAATCTCATGGGCGCAAGTCGATCCGTGCAACGCTCAAACCCCGGACCCTGGACGGCGAAACGCCAGATTTGGCCGGTGTCTGGCGTGCGGATGTGATCACACTTTTTCCTGATCTATTCCCTGGCGTTCTGGGCGCCTCCCTCACCGGGAAGGGTCTGAAAGAAGACAAGTGGCAATTGCACACCCATGATCTGCGCCCCTATGGCGAGGGCAAGCATCGCAATGTTGATGACACCCCAGCCGGCGGGGGCGCAGGTATGGTCATGCGTGCCGATGTATTGGGTCGCGCCTTGTCGGATATATTGCTGCGTCGCCCGCCCTGCCCAATCATCTACATGTCGCCCCGTGGCCGTCCCTTGACCCAAGCGCGCGCGCAAGCTCTGGCCGATGGGCCGGGCGCTGTGGTCCTATGTGGCCGGTTTGAAGGGATAGATCAAAGGGTGATTGATCACTTCAAAATCGAAGAAATCAGCATTGGGGACTATGTGCTCTCCGGTGGCGAGTTGGCGGCACAGGTGATGCTCGACGCCGCTGTCCGCCTCATTCCGGGCGTGTTGGGCAACCAGGCCAGCACAGAGCAAGAGAGCTTTTCCAACGGCCTGTTGGAACACCCGCAATACACCCGCCCGCCCGTTTGGGAGGGACGTGAAATTCCGCCTGTGTTGCTGTCTGGTGATCATGGCAAGGTGGCACAATGGCAGGCCGAACAATCCGAAGCCCTCACCCAAGACCGCCGGCCAGATCTTTGGGAAAAATATCGGAAATAAGGCGCGCTTGAGCGCCACAGTCCCAATCTATCCTCTTGCTTTGCCCGCAGTCTCGAAATATACGGCGCAGGTCTGGTCCAGAGATGGATTCGGGCGGCTGTGCTATTGCGTTTTCGATTATACGTGCACCCTTTCTTCGGGGCCTGCGGATCAACAAACCCATTCGTACAGCAACAAGCAACGACGACCTGATCTCTAGCGGGCACTGCGGTGGACCCGGAAGAAGACTGAGAGCTCTGAGGTGGTATCAAACTTCGTGGAACAACCACGAGCAACCAAAGGAGCGTCAGATGAATCTGATTGCACAGTTAGAGGCGGAACAAATTGCCGCCCTCGGGAAAGACATTCCCGATTTCAAAGCCGGTGACACCGTGCGTGTTGGTTTTAAAGTAACCGAGGGCACCAGAAGCCGGGTTCAGAACTACGAAGGCGTATGTATCGCACGCAACAATGGCGTCGGCATCGCAGGATCGTTCACTGTTCGTAAGATTTCGTTTGGTGAAGGCGTGGAACGTGTGTTCCCTCTGCATTCCACAAACATCGACAGCATCACCATTGTTCGCCGTGGTCGCGTACGTCGCGCCAAGCTGTATTACCTCCGGGATCGTCGTGGTAAATCCGCACGTATCGCAGAGCAAACCAACTATAAACCCAAGTCTTAAGGAGCGGGACCATGAAAAAAGATACCCATCCAGACTATCACTTCATCAATGTCAAAATGACCAATGGCGACATCGTACAAATGCGCTCCACCTATGGTGCAGATGGCGATCAGCTGTCTTTGGACATCGACCCCTCCGTGCATCCAGCTTGGACCGGTGGCGGCGCGCGCTTGATGGACACTGGCGGCCGTGTGTCAAAGTTCAAAAAGAAATACGAAGGTTTGGGCTTCTAAGCCATTCCCCTTCACGAATTCAAAAGGCCGGCTTCTTGGAGCCGGTCTTTTTTGTTGGCTTTGGTCCATAAATCAAAAAACATCGAAAGGGGCAGAGGTCTTGCGCAAGGTGCTTTCCTTGATCGCGTTGCGCGTCTATATCCGGGGCAAAATACACTAAATTTGTGAGGCATGAGATGGCGCATATTATTGTCGTGGGCAACGAAAAGGGTGGTTCCGGCAAGTCGACCACAACCATGCATCTGGCCACGGCTTTGGCGCGTATGGGTCACCGGGTGGGCGGTCTGGATTTGGACTTACGCCAGAAAACATTCGGCCAATATGTCACCAACCGTATCCGCTATGCAGCCCAAAGCGACATCACGCTCCAATCGCCCAATTACATTGACTTACCTGAAATTGCCGAAGCCGATCTTAACCCAGGTGAGAATCTGGCGGACCGCCGGCTTTCGGCCGCTGTCGAAGCGTTGGAGCCGCAGTCTGATTTCATTGTGATTGATTGTCCTGGCAGTCATACGCGCCTGTCTCAAATGGCCCATGCTATGGCCAATACCCTTATCACACCGCTTAATGACAGCTTCGTCGACTTTGATCTTCTGGCAAAAATTAAGAGTGATGGGATCACGGTAAAAGGCCCATCTGTCTATTCCGAAATGGTGTGGAGCGCGCGGCAACTGCGCGCCAAGGCCGGGTTGGCGCCCTTGGATTGGATCGTGGTGCGCAACCGCCTCGGCACGCAAAACATGATCAACAAACAAAAAATGGGAGATGCCATCGCGCTCCTCGCCAAGCGAATCGGGTTTCGCGTGGCGCCCGGATTTGGCGAAAGGGTGATCTTTCGCGAATTATTTCCCCGTGGTCTCACCCTGCTTGATCTCAAGGATGTGGGGATCAATCAGTTGAGCATATCCAATATCGCCGCAAGGCAAGAGCTGCGCGAATTGGTCAAGGCCCTAAACCTGCCCAATGTGTCGGTTGCTTTTTAAAGCAATTCCGCGCTGCTGGGCGGATCACAGCCTTCACGTCCACAGTTGATCGCAGCCGCTTTGGCAGCCCGGCTCAACAGATCTTGCAGCCCGTCCTGCGTCAGCTCTGACAAGGCGGTTTGCGTGAGCAGATCTGCACCGTTGAGGCCGCTTAATACCGTTCCCATGAAGGTATCCCCAGCGCCAACTGTATCGATCAATTTCCCCACCGGATGAGCCGGCACGATGACCCGGTGACCATTGCAATATCCAAGGGCGCCCTCCGCACCTTTGGTGATGATGGTCAGCTTAGCTGTGGCCTTGGCCAACAAGGCCTCGCAAGCCGCTTCAAATGACAACTCAGGATAAATCCACTCCAGGTCTTCATCACTGAGCTTGATGACATCCGAGTGCCACATCAAATACCAAAGGCGCGCAAGGTAGGACTCACGGTCCTCAATCAGCATTGAGCGCACATTGGGATCCAAAGTGGTGACGATACCCGCTTTGTGTTTCACAACAAAAAATTCAGCCCAAGCCTCCGCATCCGCCCCAGCGATGATTGACAAAGAGGTCAGGTGAAAAGCGCGGCCGTTTTTCGGGAAATGGGCGTTGAGCGAGGGTAAATCCACCTGCCGTTCAGCCGTATCGCCTCGGTAAAATTGATAACTGGGCTGGCCGTTGACCAAAGTTACCACCGCCAATGAAGAGGGTTTTTCCGATCGCGGGCTGAGCAGCGCCACCCCATCAGCCACCATTTTATCCGCCAGAAAATGCCCCAGATTATCCTGCGCTATGGGGGTAATGAAGCCCACGTCTTGCCCCTGCCGCGCCGTCGCGCGGGCCGTGTTATAACCAGAGCCGCCACGGGCACCCGCGAATGAGACCGCAGCATCGTCGCGCGATATCTCGATGAGATCAATTAAATTATCTCCCCCAACAACCAGCATAAGGCCCCCTTTGGAAAACGTTCGCGCCACCCTAGTGATAACCTGGGATGGCGCGAAAATATATTTTTGACTTTTACTAGTGTTTTTTTGCCATTGCGCAATGGGCGATCGCCCTTGCCCAGCCCAGATGTCTCGGTGCTTGAACTCTTACTCGGATTGGACCACTGTTTCACGGGCGCGTCTAATGCGTAGATTTGATCATTGCGAGACAGGTTATGAGTGAGCGTAGGACACAAATTGTCATTATCGGCGGCGGCCCTTCCGGGCTGCTTTTGTCGCAATTGCTGCATAAACGCGGCATTCAATCGGTGGTATTGGAGCGGAAATCTAAAGACTATGTACTCAGCCGTATTCGCGCGGGCGTCTTGGAACGCGGGCTGCTCGGGCTAATGGAGGAGGCCGGAATCGGTGGCCGTATGGCCAAGGAAGGCTTCGCCCATGACGGCACGCTCATCTCCTATGGCAATGAGATGTTTCGCATCGATTTTAAAGAGCTGACTGGGCATTCCGTCATGGTTTATGGGCAAACTGAGGTCACCCGAGATCTTTATGATGCGCGCGAAGCTATAGGCGGTCAGATTGAGTATAATGTGGAAGACGTAGAGATTCACGATCTTGAAAGCGACGCGGCCACTGTCACCTATCGCAAAGATGGGCAAACCCATAAGATCAGCTGTGATTTCGTGGCCGGCTGTGATGGGTATCACGGGGTTAGTCGCAAAACCATTCCGAGCGAGATCCGCAAAGAATATGAGAAAATCTACCCCTTTGGCTGGCTTGGAATTTTGTCGCGCACGCCTCCGGTCAGCCATGAGCTGATCTACGCAAACTCCGAACGTGGATTCGCACTTTGCTCTATGCGCAACGAAAACCTCAGCCGCTACTACATTCAATGCGACCTAACCGACCGACCAGAGGATTGGAGCGATGCGGCCTTTTGGGCCGAATTGAAGCGCCGGCTACCACCAGAGGTCGCGGAAAAAATGGTCACGGGTCCTTCGATAGAGAAAAGCATCGCACCTCTGCGGTCATTTGTCAGCGAGCCAATGCGTTGGGGCCGCTTGTTTCTCTGCGGCGATGCGGCCCATATCGTGCCGCCCACCGGCGCAAAAGGCCTCAATACAGCCGCCTCTGATGTGCATTATCTTTATAATGGCTTGCGGCAGTTTTACGAGACAGGCGATGCGGCGGGGATTGATGGCTACTCCGAGCTGGCCCTGGCCCGGGTTTGGAAGGCCGAACGCTTCAGCTGGTGGTTCTCATCGCTCATGCATCGCTATCCAGACCAAAGCGCCTTTGATTTTAAGATGCAGCTGGCAGAAATAGAATTCTTGCGCAGCAATCGTGCAGCGCAACAAGCTATGGCTGAAAACTATGTTGGCCTACCCTATTGATCGCGCCAGGTGACTAAAGATAATAATAGGTTACCTATAGCTTCAGACCGAGAGGGACTCTCAATGACCGATTTTGCGAAGACCCGACAGATGTTCGATATTCCACCTGGTGTGATCTATCTCAACGGAAATTCCCTTGGACCTATGCCAAAAGCGGCTCCCAATGCGATCAACAGCTTTTT
This sequence comes from uncultured Planktomarina sp., assembly GCA_943788425.1. Classification (GTDB taxonomy): domain Bacteria; phylum Pseudomonadota; class Alphaproteobacteria; order Rhodobacterales; family Rhodobacteraceae; genus Planktomarina. The sequence continues at coordinate 333,658 of CALSQF010000006.1, read as the reverse complement.
AATGGATGAATGGCGCACGGAATTGGTCCGGGGCTGGAACACGAAAAACTGGTTCATGCAGAGCAATATGCTCGGTGATAGGTTGGGGCGTTTGATCGGTGCCCCTGCGGGCAGTACCGTGGTCGGAGACACGCTCTCGATAAGGGTCTTCCAAGCGGTCGCCGCGGCGCTCGCCTTGGCCCCCAAGCGCCGGGTGATCCTGTCAGACAGCGGCAACTTCCCCACAGATCTTTACATGGTTGAAGGGCTCATGGGTTTGCGTGATGTGGGCTACGAACTGCGCACCCCTGCACCTGAGGATGTGTTGGATCATATCACCGAAGAGGTGGCCACCGTCATGGTCACAGAGGTTGATTACCGCAGCGGCCGCAAACATGACATGCAGGCCATTATCAAAAAAGCACACAGCGTTGGTGCAACGGTGGTTTGGGACTTGGCCCATTCTATCGGTGCTATTCCTGTTGATATGTATGGCACAAATGCCGATTTTGCAGTCGGATGTACCTATAAATTCCTAAATTCTGGCCCCGGCGGGCCGGCGTTTATCTATGTCGCTCCCCACTTGATTGATCAGGTGGAGCCCGTGCTCTCAGGCTGGTTTGCGCATGAGGCACCTTTTGCTTTTGATCTTAACTTCCGTCCGATGCCAGGAAAAATTGATCGCATGCGGATCGGCACCCCTTCAATTGCGGCCTTCTCTTTGCTTGGGGCCGCATTGGATATTTGGGATGAGGTAGATATGTTGGATTTGCGGATCCGGTCAATTGAGCTTTCAGAGGCCCTGATTTCCGGCGTTGAAGCCAAATGCCCCGGCTTAACCCTCGCCAGCCCCCGCGATCCCGAGCAACGCGGCAGCCATGTGGCCTTTGAGTTTGAACATGGCTATGCCTGTATGCAAGCTCTGATTGCGCAAGGGGTCATCGGAGATTTTAGAGCGCCTAATATTATGCGCTTTGGCATCACACCCTTATTCACCAGCTTGGAAGATATCACCCAAGCAGTTGATATTTTGGCCAATATATTAACTGAAAAAACTTGGCAGAACCCAGAATTTCAAAATAAAGCCTTGGTGACCTAAAGCGGCCAGGCGCAGCGGTCGCTTGTTTTGGCCCAATTGGCCCCTCATAGGTTTATTGGAAGCACGAAAACCTCTTTCAGTTAAAATGAAAGAGGTTTCCAGAGCTTGGAATAGCAAGCCACGCGGTGTTCGGCCTGGGTTTGGTGGCAGAACTAAATGACCGCTACAGCGATCTCGTTACCCCAGGTTCTAGAATAACTAATAGCGGATAATTTTCCTGTTACATGTTAAATTCCCGATATTCGGGACTCGACCTCAGGCGGGCAAAGTATGGCCGCAAAATGGGTCAAATTTACCTTAGTAGGCATTTATTATGTGGAATAAGAATGTGATATAAATTAAATCTTTTTGCTTTTTTGTATGATGAAAATTTAATCATATGATTTTATTGCTTCGCGATTTTCACTTTATGATCACATTTGAACCCAATGAAAATTCCAAAGCTGGAGCCACTATATCAGATATTATATCATATAAATGAGATAATGATCTCTCTATATATATGGTACTTAAATTTTTATCAGATATTCTGTTATGTTGAGGAACTCCCTGAAAATGTGTATGATTATTTTATAAGCGAAGCAGGGTAGTGCAAATGACGAGTGCCGCGACAACGGTCGGATCTTCGGTTTATTTGAAGTTTAAATCCGACATTATCGCCGGCGCTCTAACGCCGGGGAAAAGCTGAAATTAGACACCTTAAAAATGCAGTACTCAGTTAGTGTTTAAACCTTAAGAGAAACACTTAACCGGCTGGCTAGTGATGGTTTTGTGGACGCGCCCAAGCAACGCGGTTTTTTGGTTCGTACAATGTTCAACGGGGACCTGATTGAGCTGTCCAATCTCCGCGTATTACTGCAATGCGCTGCTCTCAAAGCCTCCTTGGCTTTTGGTGATGAAAATTGGGAGGGCAATCTGGTATCTGCCCACCACAAATTGGCCATGATTGGCAAGAAAATTATAGCCGGCGAGGACGTTTGTCTAGAACGCCAACTGCACTATGATTGGGAGTTTCATTTTGCCTTGGTGCGGGCCTGCAACTCTCGGCATATGATCGCAGTCTTCCAAAATATTTACGAAAAATACATTGGCTACCAACTGGTGCTGCGCAACTATCGTTGGGCCAAAGCCCTCGAAGAACAGCAACTGATTTTTTGAAGCCGCACTCGCACGCGACTCCGAGACGGCGATAGACCTATTGAATTCACATTTGCGCAAAAGCCTCTCTTTCTCGCTCGCTGCGAATTAACGCGCTTCGCCATTGTGTTTTTGCCCACGCTTCCTATGTTGAAATACGAAGACATTGGAGACTAAAATGCCCTACACCCCTCCCAAAATTTGGACATGGGACGCCGAAAATGGCGGTAAATTTGGCAAAATCAACCGCCCAATTGCCGGACCCACCTTCGAGAAAGAATTGCCCCTTGGCCAGCATCCTTTGCAGCTATATTCTCAAGGCACGCCCAATGGCGTGAAAGTCACAGCAATGTTCGAAGAGCTGCTCGCACTTGGACATGAAGGTGCGGAATATGATGCCTGGCTGATCCCCATCGGTGAAGGTGCACAATTTGGCAGCGGCTTTGTTAGTCTCAATCCCAATTCCAAGATTCCAGCCATGCTGGATCAAGAAACCGGGCTTCGGATCTTCGAAAGTGGATCAATTTTAATGTATCTGGCCGAAAAATTTGGTGAATTTCTTCCCAAGGATATCGCCCAGCGTGCCGAGACCTTGAACTGGCTATTTTGGCTTCAAGGGTCTGCCCCGTACTTAGGCGGCGGTTTTGGTCATTTTTACGCCTATGCGCCAGAGAAATTCGAATATTCCATCAATCGCTTCTCAATGGAGGCAAAACGCCAGCTCGACGTGCTCGACCGCAACCTAGCAGAGCGGCAATTTTTGGCAGGAGACAGCTATACCATCGCAGATATTGCGACCGCGCCATGGTACGGTGCCTTGGTTAAAGGTCTGCTCTATGATGCGGCAGAGTTCCTGGACGTCACCAGCTACAAAAACGTCATGCGCTGGGCTGATGAGATCTTTGCCCGCCCTGCCTTTCAGCGCGGCCGCATGGTCAACCGCGCCCATGGGCCGGCAGCTGAACGCCTGGCGGAGCGCCACAGCGCAGGCGATTTTGACGACCTGCAGAAGGCATAAACACCGCACCCGTGCCAATTTGCGCACAACAGTGCGATCAAACTTGCTAATCTGAGCGACATGCCGGCATGATACGCGCAGCTTCATTGGAGAGATCTCATGTTCAAAACCGCATTAATCACAGGCGGCAACGGCAATCTGGGCCGTTTGGTGGCACAGCACTTGGAAGCCATAGGTACCAAGGTTGTAAGCTTTGACCTGCCCGGCAGCGAAGGCCCCCATTGTGAGCAACGGTATGCCGTCGTCTTGGGCGATATGCAAGATCAGAGTCTCTTGGAGGACACGCTCACGGCATACAAGCCCGACGTGGTGATCCACCTGGCGTCCATGCTTTCGGGCAGCTCAGAAGCCAATCCCCAATTGGCTTGGGAAGTGAATGCCACCAGTTCCATTCGCCTAATGCGCCTATGTTTAAACCAAAATATCGGACCTTTTTTCTTCGCCAGTACCACAGCAACCTATGGTCCTGACCTTGAGAGTCCCGTTGCATTGAACACGCCCCAATGGCCCGAAAACATTTATGGTGCAACTAAAGTCGCGGTTGAGCGCATGGGGGTGTACCTCAAATTGAAACAGGGGTTTGATTTTCGCTGTCTGAGGTTCCCTATGGTTTTATCCCCCTCAGCCCCAGCTGGTGCCATGACAGCCTATCCAAGCCACGCCATCGCCGCTGCGGCCAGAGGTGACAACTTCGTTATGCCAGTTGCCCCGGACACTGGCATGTCGACGCTTTATCTCAATGATGTTACACGCAGCATAATTGAAATTTGCTCTGCGCAGCGGGCTGCATTAACCCAACATGCCTACAATCTGCACAGCTACGTATTCACGGCTCAAGATCTGGTCGAGGCAATCCAGAGCCGTTTTCCTTATTTTACCTGCAACTTCACCCCGGACAGCCCGACCGATGACCTCGTCCGGCGCTGGCCTGATGTCTTTGATGATCGCGCCGCGCGGGCAGATTGGGGCTGGGAGCCGCATTATGACTTTGACGCCACTGTTGAGGCGCTGGTGCAATTCGCGAAGTCCCAAAGTTAAGGGCCCTGATATGAACACCTATGACACATTGTTAATCTCCAGACCTGCCAGCCATGTCATACAAATCACTTTGAATCGCCCTGATTTTGCCAATGCATTCAACACGCAAATGGCATTGGATCTGGTGGATATTTTTGAGTCTCTGTCCATGGACCCAAGCGAAACGCGCGCGATAATTCTCACCGGATCGGGCACCCACGCCTTTTGTGCGGGCGGGGATTTGAAAGAACGACATGGAATGAGCAACGCTGCATGGTCGAAGCAACACTTGATCTATGAGCGCATGGCCCGCGCGGTGATTACCTGCCCAATTCCCGTGATTGGGGCCATAAATGGTGCAGCTTACGGGGGCGGGTGCGAGTTGGCCGCAGCTGTCGATTTTGCCTATGTGGCCCATGGCGCGCGTTTTGCGCAGACCGAAGTTAAAATCGGCATCATTCCTGGCGCAGGCGGCACGCAGACCCTTGCGCGCGCAATCGGGGAGCGACGGGCCAAGGAATTGATCCTCACCGGTGAGGTCTTTACGGCCGAGCAGGCTCTAGACTGGGGTCTCGCCAATGCCATCTATCCGATTGAAGAGCTGCTCCCCGCAGCGCTCAAGACTGCCACCGCCATAGCGACCAACGCGCCAATTGCAGTGCGGCAAGCCAAGCTGGCGATTGGGCGTGGCGGCGGCTTGGGGCTGGCGGATGGGTTGGTTATGGAAATTGAAGCCTATAATCGCACCATTCCCACCGAAGACCGCCGCGAAGGAGTGGCGGCGTTTAATGAAAGACGCGCACCGGTGTTTCGCGGCCAGTGACCCCAAGCGGAGCACTGCTCAGCTGCCGGTGGAGGCCCTCCGTGTGGCTAAGATACGCATCAAAGCTGCATCGCGTTCTTGCTCCAATTGCGCAATGGATTTTCCCTGGGCCTCTACCTCGACCCCTTCGATCAGCGCAGCCCGCAGCTCTGGCGTCAGTTGCGGGGTGCCAAGCGTGCGCCAACGCCCCTCCTGACTGTCACCGAGATGCTCAAGGTAATGGGCCATGCCACCCGAGCCGCCGCCCAGATGGTAGGTCATATGTGCACCCATAACCGCCCAGCGCAGCCCCGGCCCATTCACCAGCGCAAGGTCCACCGCCTCCACATCTGCGATGCCTTCAGCGACAATGTGAACCGCTTCGCGCCAGAGTGCGGAGGCCAGCCGATTGGCCAAATGACCCACCGCCTCACGTTTCATCCGCACAGGCACCCGGCCAATGCGACGGTAAATCTCTTCGGCGCGGGCCAAAGTCGCGTCCACATTGCAAAATAGCTCAACCAAGGGCACGAGATGGGGCGGGTTATAGGGGTGCGCATTCAGCAGACGCTCCGGCCTGTCCATCTGCGCGCTAAGTTGTGACCACGGCAGACCAGACGCGCTGGAGGCAATCAGAGCGTCAGCCTCGGCGTGTAGTTCAAAACTGCGGTATAGATCGTGCTTCACATCCAAGCGCTCAGGTGCATTCTCTTGCACGAATATCGCGCGCGACAAGACCTCTGTAAGCTCGGAATTGACTGTCAAACGCCCTGGCCGATCTGCGCCATCACCCAATTGCCGCAATTGCGCTATGGGCGCTTTGAGCCGTTCCTGAAGCATATCGCGCGCTTCGGGATCACGATCCCAAGCTTGCACATCGAAGCCATAATGCAAAAACAATGCTGTCCAGCTGACGCCGATCAACCCGGTTCCAAGAATTGCGACTGGGCGCTCTGTATCGGGCATCAGAAGGATTTACCGCGGCGCCATACGAATCGCGCCATCCAAACGGATGACTTCGCCGTTCAACATTTGATTGTCGATAATATGTCCAACCAGATTGGCATATTCCGCCCCCTGACCCAAGCGCCGCGGGAAGGGCACCTGTGCGCCGAGCGCGTCTTGAACCTCTTGCGGCATTCCGTCCACCATGGGGGTGGCGAAAATGCCCGGCGCAATGGCGCATACGCGAATGCCTTTATCGGCCAAATCCCGCGCCATTGGCAGCGTCATCCCCACGATTCCACCCTTGGATGCGGAATAAGCAACCTGGCCAATTTGCCCATCATAGGCCGCCACGGAAGCTGTGTTGACAATCACACCCCGCGCCCCATCGGGCCCGCATGGATCTGCGGCCGCCATTAAACAGGCGGCTTGAGAGGCGCAGTTGAAACTGCCGATCAGATTAACTTGTACAGCTTTGGCAAATATCGCGGGATCATGCACTGCGCCGCGTGATACGGTTTTAATTGCCGGGGCAATTCCTGCGCAGTTAACCATTATGCGCGGCGTGCCGAGAGTTGCGAGCACAGCTTCAAACCCTGCGGCAACACTGGCAGGATCGGCCACGTCAGCATGTTGAAACAGTCCGCCAAGCTCCTGTGCGACGGCCTCACCGGCTTGAGTATTGAGATCAAAAACTACAACCCGTGCACCCATTTCGGAGAGCTTTCGCGCGGTGGCCGCGCCTAAACCAGAGGCACCGCCGGACACAACGGCAACAGCAGAATTTTCAAATATCATAAGCATTCCCCAAATGTGACCGTAGAATTACAGATAATCGTGGGGCCATGGTATTGCAACCAGCGGTGAGGTCAAACCGCATGATGAGTGTGAATCCTTAGGTGCCGGCGAGGCTGAACACCTTTCTCGCGCATTTTTTGCCGAATATGCGCAGGATTTTCACATCAAAAACCGTAAAACAGTCACAGATGGCAACTGCCAGCCGCACTTAGATACGGTCAAAAGCAAGCGACTCGGCGACGATATCAACCCGATCTTGCAAAGTATTAGGAAAAAGTCGGGCATAGCGTTCGGTCATAGAGATATTATAATGCCCCAGCAATTGCTGAACCTCGTAAATGCTGGCTCCGTTATTAATCAACAGGCTGGCATAAGTGTGGCGCAAATCATGCATCCGAACGGAGCTTAAGCCCGCACTGTCTCGCGCTGTAAAAAACGCGATGTGCAAGCTAGTGTAGAGTTGACCCGTGCGCGGGTTGGCAAAAACCCAGCTGTCTCGAGTGATCGGCAGGCCCAGAGCCTTCGAGCGCAATTTCATCTGTTCAAGAGCGGCCAGGGCTTTTTTGCTCAAAACCACTGTGCGGCTGCGGCCACTTTTACTGACGGCAACAAAAAGCTCGCCTTTTTGCAAATCAATACAGGTCCATTTGGCCCGGCGCAGCTCGCTCTTTCGAGCCCCAGTGAGCAAGAGCAGTTTAACGAAGGAATGCAAGAAGGGATGTGTACTGCGCTTACAGACGCTCAGCAAACTTTTGATTTCCGAATGAGCAAGGCAACGATATCTCTGCCTCCGACGCTCTGATCTCTTTGACAAATGCCGATTCCGGCATCCACTATGGTGACACAAAACATGCTGTTCAAAATGCATGGTCATCTGTTGGCTCCATGGACAAAGATGCATTCCGCGCAGCAGACGGCGAAATGGTGATCCGTGCCGACATGACCCTTGGTGGCGCAAAAATCAGCGTCTCTTTGGGTGACGACACAAATCTTGCCACTCCAGGTAACGAAACAGATTACATCTCGCTCGGCGTTACAGGCACTGCAGGCGCACTCACCTATGCACTGGCCACTCAAAACGCAAACACCGCTTGGCTGGACAATGACTACAACTCAGCAGCGTCACAGCAATCCAAAACCGGTGTGAGTGTGAGCACAACTTGGGGCAGTGCAACTGTTGCATTGGGTCATGCCACTAACGACAATGGCGGTTTAACCGGTGTTGAAGTCAGCTACCCAACGGGCGTGTTTACCACAACAGCGTCTTATGTTGCAGAAAGCGCAACTGGCGCGGAAAACAACTGGGATGTTAAAGTTGTCTATGCCGAAGGTGCAATGAGTCTGACTGTTGCGACGGACGAAAGCGATGACTGGAATGTTAACGTGTCCTACGAAATGGGCAACGGCATGAACCTCTTCATCGGTGCAGATGACGGCAGTGAAGATACATATGCTGGTCTGAGCTGTGACCTCGGAGGCGATGCACCGCTCTTGGCATCTTACGCAGATGACAGCAACAACGATGATAGCAACGACTAAGTTAGTGCAAAAGACTACAAAGAAGGCATGACCTTCCAGCGTCTTTCGCATTCTAAGTCGATTGAAATTGAAGTTACAGAAGGCGGCCCCAAGGGGTCACCTTTTTGTTTTTTGGGGGGTGATTTTTCGGCATGGATCCCTCGGAGCTCTGGAAACCTGAGACAAAGCAGCCTATGACTAACGGCGGGCACTCAATCTGGGTTTAGCCCATGAATATATAGACGAGGCAGATCCCATGAGCAGCTATTCCCCCGCCGAAATCGAAGCCAAATGGCAAGAGGCTTGGGCCGAAGCCGAGACCTTCAAAGCCGTGGCGACTGCCGATCGTCCGAAATACTATGTCCTGGAAATGTTTCCCTATCCATCGGGCCGCATTCACATGGGCCATGTACGCAATTACACCATGGGCGATGTGATTGCGCGCTACAAGCTGTCTACCGGACATAATGTTTTGCATCCAATGGGTTGGGACGCCTTTGGCATGCCAGCTGAAAATGCCGCGATGGCTATAGGTGGGCATCCAAAAGAATGGACCTATGACAACATCGCAACGATGCGCACACAGATGAAACCCTTGGGCCTGTCGATCGATTGGTCGCGCGAATTTGCCACCTGTGATCCTGAATATTACGGACAACAACAGGCCTTGTTTCTCGATATGCTTGCCAATGGATTGGTCTATCGCAAGAATGCGATGGTCAATTGGGATCCGGTCGATATGACAGTGCTGGCCAATGAGCAGGTGATTGATGGCAAAGGTTGGCGTTCCAATGCCGAGGTTGAACGCCGCGAGCTCACACAATGGTTCTTCAACATCTCATCCATGTCAGGTGAATTGCTGAGCGCCTTAGACGGGTTGGACAATTGGCCCGCCAAAGTCCGCTTGATGCAGGAAAATTGGATTGGCCAATCGCGCGGGTTGGAAATGACCTTCCCGCTGACCACACCGCAATATGGTCATGAGGGCGTGACCGTTTACACCACCCGTCCCGATACTTTGGTCGGTGCCTCGTTCATTGGCCTGGCCGCAAACCACCCGCTGACCCAAAGCCTGGCGGTGCACAACCCCGCCTTGGCAGAGTTCTGCGCCGAATGTAAGAAAATGGACACCACAGAAGCGGCGATGGAAAAGGCTGAAAAGAAAGGCTTTGATACCGGTATCACCGTGCAAAACCCACTTGGCGGCGCGCCATTGCCTGTTTGGGTCGCCAATTTTGTGATGATGGATTACGGTACGGGCGCAATTTTCGCCTGTCCCGCCCATGACCAGCGCGACCTCGATTTTGCGCGTAAATACGATCTGCCAGTGATTGATACCTTCTTTGCGCTCAACGAGGATACTCCCGTGTCAGATGTGGCTTTTGTACCGGCCAAAACTGAAACGGTTCGCTGGGTCGATCAACCTGCAGGCCTGCAAGAGGCCACGGGGCAAGAGGCGATTGACGCCACCATCGATTGGGCCGAAGCGCAGGGCCTTGGCATAGGCAAAACGCAGTATCGTCTGCGCGATTGGGGATTGAGCCGGCAGCGCTATTGGGGATGTCCGATACCAGTGGTGCATTGTGGCAGCTGCGGCGTGGTCCCGGAGAAGACGGAAAACCTACCGATCCGCCTGCCTGATGATGTGACATTTGACGTTCCTGGGAACCCGCTGGATCGCCACCCCACCTGGCGCAACTGCGCCTGCCCAGCTTGCGGCAAGGAGGCCCACCGCGAGACCGACACAATGGATACTTTTGTGGATTCCTCTTGGTATTATGCGCGCTTCACGGCCCCAAATGCCACCACACCGACGGATATGGCGGAGGCCAGCTATTGGATGAACGTCGATCAATATATCGGTGGTGTAGAACATGCGATTTTGCATCTGCTCTATTCGCGCTTCTTTGCCCGCGCGATGCAAATTTGTGGCCATTTGCCGCCGTCTGCGATTGAACCGTTTGACGCGCTGTTCACCCAAGGCATGGTCACCCATGCAATCTATAAATCAGAGGGCAAGGATGGCCGCCCTATCTATCACTACCCCGAAGAGGTGGCGCTGCGCGATGGCAAGGTCTTCTTGCTTGAGGGAGGCGCTGAGGTCACAATTGTGCCCTCAGCAAAGATGTCGAAATCGAAAAATAACGTTGTTGATCCAATCAGCATCATCAGCAGCTATGGCGCCGATACGGCGCGGTGGTTTGTTCTGTCCGATAGCCCGCCCGAGCGCGATGTCGAATGGACGGCCTCTGGTGCGGAAGCGGCGTTTAAGCATTTGAACCGCGTCTGGCAGCTTTGTGATAAAATCGCCAATATGGACAAAAATCAAATTGGCGATTGCGACAAAGAACTCCTGCGAACGCTGCATAAAACCATTGAGGACGTCACTTCGGGCGTGGAGAGTTTTGGTTTCAATGCAGCGATTGCCAAGCTCTATGGCTTTACCGCGACCTTGGCCAAATCCAAGGCTGGATATGCCGCGCAGCATGAGGCGATCATGACCTTGGCGCAATTGATGGCTCCGATGACGCCGCATTTGGCAGAGGATATTTGGGCTCATCAAGGCGGGCAGGGCCTGATTGCCGATGCTCCCTGGCCAAAAGCAGATCCGGCGCTTTTGGTTGAAGATGAGGTGACCTTACCGATCCAAATAAACGGCAAGCGCCGTGATGAAATCACTGTGGCCAAAGACATGGGCAAAGAAGAGTTGGAAGCCTTGGTATTGCAGAATAACGCTGTGATAAAAGCGCTAGATGGTGCTACACCTAAGAAGCTAATCATTGTACCCGGACGTATCGTAAATGTGGTTATCTAGCCGACGCGGATTTCTAAGTGCGGCCCTTGTCCTGGCGGGCTGTGGGCTAACGCCGGTCATGGATCCCAGTTCGCAACGGCTTTACAATCAGATACTGATCCAAGCGCCCGTTAATCGGGCAGAATATGAGCTGGTCCGAAATTTAGAAGCGCAGCTTGGAACCGCAAAGAGCGCACGTTTTGCTTTGCATTATGAGTTGAAAGTCACAGAGGACAATATCGTTGTCTCTGCGGCCCAAGAGATCAGCCGCTATAGCCTTGTCGGCGAGCTGGAATATTCCTTGCTGGACAAGGATGGCGCTTTTCTGGCACGCCAAACTGCAAAATCTTTTACAGGATATTCCGCTACAGGCACTACCGTGGCCACCCAGCGGGCCCAGAGAGACGCCTATGACCGCTTAATGGCCATTCTAGCAGGGCAAGTAGCCTCAGCACTTTTGACCTTGGACCTCCCATGAAGCTATCCACCCGCGACGCATTGGCAGCTTTTGCAAAGCCCGATCTCAACAAGACTGGGGTTTTGATCTATGGCGCCAATGCGATGCGCGTCGCGCTGAAGCGACAGCAATTGATCAAAAGGCTGATCGGCCCACAGGGCGAGGAAGAAATGCGCCTCACGCGCCTGCAAGGCGGCGAGTTACGACGCGACGGGGTCGCGCTGAATGATGCCATTAAAGCAGTCGGGTTTTTCCCCGGTACGCGGGTAGTCCTTGTAGAAGACGCCAATGAAAATTGCGCCGAAGCAATTCTGGCAGGGCTTCGCGATTGGCAGGTCGGTGATGCGCAGATGGTTATCATCGGTGGTGCCTTAAAGCCAACATCAAAGATCCGCAAAGCTTTTGAAGCCCATCCCAATGCCTGGTCCATCGCCATTTTTGATGAACCACCCACCCGCGCAGAAGTGGAAGCCGCATTGGCAAAAGTCGGCATGGGCGAGGTTGATGCCGCGGCCAGCACGGCCATTACAGATCTTTCCAAAGCCATAGACCCTGGTGATTTCAGTCAATTCTTGGAAAAATTGGCTCTATATTGCATGTCCCAAGCCGGACCCGTCACCCTGAGTGATGTTGAGGTGTGCGCGCCACAATCCACCGAAGCGGCGCTCGATGATGTCATTGGTTTGGTGGCGGATTTAAGAACAAATGAGATTGCCCCGGTGTTGCACCGCGTGATCGCTCAGGGCGGGACCGCCACCGGACTTTGCATTGCCGCCCTGCGCCATTTTCGCCTTCTGCACGCCGCAGCCTCTGATCCAGCTGGCGCACCGCAAGCCATGGCAAAGCTTCGGCCGCCGGTCTATGGGCCACGGCGAGATCGGATCCAACGGCAGGTCGGCACTTGGGGCCGGGACCGGCTTGAGCAGGTGATTTCGCTCTTGCTCGACACGGATTTGCAGCTCCGATCCGCAGGGCAAACCGCGCCACAGATGGCACAGGTTGAAAGATGTTTCGTCCGAATTTCAATGATGGGGAGAAGGTAGATGTATAAGGTATTGGGGTCGACAAAAAATCGAACTTTACGAGTAATTTGGACACTTGAGGAATTGGGCTTGCCCTATGAGCAAGTCAAAGGCGACCCCGGCTCAGCTGAGGTCAAAGCGATCAACCCCAGCGGCAAAGTGCCATCCCTGGTGGTCGATGGAAAGGTTCTTCCCGATAGCGTCGCGATCATGAGTTTTTTATCTGACCGTCACAACGCCCTAACCTTCTCAGCAGGGTCTATTGAACGTTTGCGTCTGGATGGACATATTCACTTCCTGCTGGAAGAATTTGACAGCCTGCTTTGGGTCGCGGCAAAAAACTCTTTCGTTAATCCACCTGAACACCGTTCTGCCGATGTGAAATCTGTTTTGAAATGGGAATTTGAGCGCAGTTTAAAACGGCTCGAACACCGGCTTGAGGGCGTGTTTCTCATGGGAGAGCATTTCACAATCGCTGATATTTTGGCTGTGCATTGCCTCAACTGGGCCTATACGGCAAAATTTCCTGACGCCAGCACTGTCTTGAAAGACTATGCCAAACGCTGCCGAGCGCGTCCGGCCTATGCAAGGGCTTTGGCGGAGAGATAATCGGCAGCCGCGCGCCCAGCCCAACGGCCAGTTGCAAGACAGGCGGTGATCAAATATCCGCCTGTCGGTGCATCCCAGTCCAACATTTCACCGGCGCAGAATACGCCTGGTATATCCTTGAGCATCAGTGCAGGTGTCAAAGCCTCCCAAGAGAGGCCACCCGCTGTCGAGATGGCCTCGTCTATAGGGCGTGATCCCGACAACGGCAGCGGCGCAGCCTTGATGGCAGCCACAAGCCCGTCGGTATCGCGGGGCATTGGCCGGGTTAGCTCAAACAGCAAGGCTCGTTTTGTGGCATCTAGCTTGACAGATTTCCGCAAGAAATTTCCGAGACTGTCCGTTGGCTTGCGATTTGAGATCATTGCCCGCAGCACCTGGATCGAAAGCTGTGGTGCAAAATCAATCTGGGCCAAAGGGGTCTGCCGCAACATCCGCCCAAGTGCATAGATTGCCCCACCTTCCACACCCGATTGAGTGATCACAAATTCGCCACGGCTTCGCTGGCCTGCGACGGTAAGCTCGACATTTTTGACTGGCTGACCAAAAAACGGTTGCATATGCGCCGACCAAGCCCGCTGCATGCCCACATTGGAAGCTTGCACAGGGACAATTGGCACGCCCGCCGCCGCGACAGCCCTCTGCCAAGCGCCATCAGACCCTAAACGCGCCCAACTCGTGCCACCAAGCGCAAGGATCAGCGCACTAGCCGTCACGGGAACCTTGCCCTTTGGCGTATCAAACAGATGCTGCGCATGTGAGGTCAGTGGACCGATCCATCGGTGGCGGCGTAGCAGCACAACACCCAGCGCATCTAGCCGAGCCAACCATGCGCGCAGAAGGGGAGACGCTTTCATGCGTGTTGGGAAAACCCGGCCCGTGCTGCCCGTGAAGACCTCCTGCCCAAGACCTTCGGCAAAGCCGATGACCTCAGCCGGTCCGAATTTAGACAGAATCGGTTTCAAGGAGGAGATGGCGTCAAAATACTGCAAAAACGCGTCTGGCTTCTCTGCCTTGGTTAGGTTGAGACCAGATTTTCCAGCCATTAAAAATTTTCGTGCCGGTGAGGGCATCGCTTCTGCCAATGCCACACGCATCCCAGCTTGCGCTGCTTGCTCAGCCGCCATCAACCCGGCTGGACCGGCGCCCACAACTAATATGTCAAACATCGCTGGAGACTGCGTTTGGGCATGATCCATATTAGGCGGAGCCTTGCGAAGTTACCAGTGATCTCATCATGTCATGTTTCGTGGCCTCTGATTTTCCGTCGATGTCGCCAGCCTTTCTAGCACGCAATCACGAAGTGACGAAAGACAGATCAAAGGCGCTGCAAGCCGACAGGTACAATAAAAAAGAGCGCCGCCGAAGCGCCGCTCTCTCTTTAACCAAAGTCGGTTTCGCTTAGAATGCGAAGTTCAGACCAACAGTTGTCAGGTCAGAAGCTGTACCGGCTTTGTCGTGCATTGCTGCGAAAGCAGATGCGCCACCACCGAGTGCATAATCAGCAATCACAGTTGTTGCGTCAGCTTCGTCGATTGCGAATGATGCAACCAAAGCGCCTGAAGTCATTTTAACTGAGAAATCCCACTCATCGCCAAAGCTATCGCTACCAGCTACAGTGCCTGGCTTGATTGATGTGTATCCCACAGTAATATTGTCCATTGCATATGAGAAACCGAGTTTTGACTCGTCTTCACCACCTGAAGCCAATGACTCGTCTTCAACAGAGGCTGTCAGCGTCAAGCCATTGCCCATTGCGTAAGATGCAGCGATCTTAGAAGCGTCGCCACCGTTGTCGTCATTGTCTGTACCAGTCAATGTAAGTGCTACGCCACCAACGTTGCCGCTGAGTGAGTAAGAGCTTGTGGAAGCACTTTCATCGGTTGTCGTTGCGACACTCCAGCCAGCAATGGTGCCGGAAAGCTTCACGTCATGTGTGCCATCAGTGTCATCAAACAAGTTGTCGATACCACCGTGGTCTACAGTCAATGTCCAACCAGCGTAGGAAACTGCAACGTCTGCGTCACCGACGGTGTTGCCTTGTGCTTCCAACTTATCGTCGTCGTTATAGTCGATTTTGTTACCAGCGCCCATGTCGAAGCCAACGGATACAGACACACCGTTGTCTGATTCAGCAGCAGCTTTGATGTCGAAGTCATAGTATGACTCAAAGAACATATCAACGCGTGTTGCGTCAGATGCGCCGTTGTCATCGATAAGTGCGACGCCGGCTGTGCCGGAGAAAGATACGTCAGCTTGGGCAACGCCAGCGGCGAGAACCAAAGAAGTAGTTGTAAGGAGGATGCGTTTCATGTTTTTCCCTCGAGTTGCTATCCAAAATAAAATACCAAGCCAAGGAATACCTTGGTTGAGCATTACGCCTTTAGTGACGTGGGAACCGCCCTTGGGTCAAGTGATCCACCCTGTCACAGCGCACCGAAACGCCAACATGATGCACAGATGTCACACTGCATCGATGGTTTTCGGCCAATGACATCCTACGAGTTCCCGTTTAAACTCTCGTTAATGTCAAACAAAGGTTAAAAAAATGTCACTGTTCCATGTTTCTACAGAAATTTTACAGGCACAGCAGGACGCGGGGCGCGCTCCGGGCTCGGTAGAGCTGATCGCCGTGTCAAAAGTTCAGCCCAATGATCGCGTTCTGGCTGTGCTGCAACAGGGTCACCGGGTCTTTGGCGAGAATCGCGTGCAGGAGGCAGAAAGTAAATGGCCCGAATTCCAAAAAACATTCCCCGATGCCAAGGTGCACCTGCTCGGGCCACTACAATCGAACAAAACCCGAGCCGCCATGCGCCTGTTTGATTGCCTCCATACTTTAGACCGCCCCAAATTGGCGACCGCTCTGGCGCGTTTGGCCCAAGAGCTGGGCCATTGCCCGGCCCTCTTCATTCAAGTCAACACCGGCTTGGAACCACAAAAGGCCGGCATTGCCCCCGATGCGGTGGATACGTTTGTAAAAGACTGCCGTGCGCTTGATCTGCCCGTCGTGGGCTTGATGTGCATCCCACCTGTTGAAGAAGAGGCCAGCATGCATTTCGCACTTTTAGCCAAGCTTGCGCGGCGCAACGGGTTGGAGGGGTTATCCATGGGCATGTCCAGTGATTTTGCCAAGGCGATCTCCTTTGGCGCCACCCATGTCCGAGTTGGCTCAGCGATCTTTGGTGCGCGGGTACAGGCCGTGCATGCTTAAACCGGATTAGATTAACGGACGATAAGCCGCGTGCCTGGCGCGACCCGGCTGGCCAGCCAACGGATGTCTGGCCGCGCCATCGCAATACAGCCCGCTGTAGGTGCACCTGGCCGACGCCATTGGTGCATAAAAATTGCAGAGCCTGCCCCCGGACGCGCCTTGGGCCAATTCCAATCGGTGATCAACACGATATCATAATGCGGGTCTGCACGGCGCATCTTTTCATGACTGGCCTGCAAAGGCGCGCGGCAAAGCTGATTATACGATCTGTGAGCTGGATCGTCACACCACAGATCGCCGAGGTAGATTGGAACCGCCCAAGGGGCAGGCGGTGCCACCCTGTCGGGGCGATACATCAGCGCAGCAATGCGCAGGACACCACGCGGGGTTGCCCCATCCCCTTCGATCTTATCATCGCGCACGCCTCCGCGCCCGCAGGTCACCGCCATGGCGCGACCAAGATAATGCAGGCGACCCGAGGCATAGACCATATCCAAAGCGCTCATAGCAAATGCCCAGATTTTTCCGCCTTGGTCTGGAGATAGCCGTGGTTCTGCGCTGTGCCGCCAACAACCAACGGCACGCGTTCGCTAACCATAAGACCTTGGTCCTGCAAGCGGGCAACTTTATTGGGGTTATTGGTCATCAAACGTATGGATAAAAAACCCAGGCTTTTAAGCAGCTCTGCGCCGATCTGAAAATCCCGCTCATCATCTTCGAACCCTAAGCGATGGTTGGCCTCTACCGTATCAAAGCCTTGGCTCTGCAGCGCATAGGCCCGCATTTTATTCGCCAGGCCAATACCGCGACCTTCTTGATTAAGATACAGTAGGATCCCGGCACCTTCCTGCCCCATCTGCGCCAAAGCACCTTTTAGCTGTGGACCGCAGTCACATTTCAAGGATCCCAGAATATCCCCAGTGAAACATGCTGAATGCAAGCGCGTTAAGACCGGCGCCGCCCGATCGGGCGTCCCGATCTCAACTGCGTAATGTTCATCCCCCCCGCCATCCGGGCGAAACACATGCAAACGACCCGCCTGACTAACTTCCAGTGGAAGCTGCGCAGAGACCACATGCGCAAAGCCAGGCTCCAACAAGATATCAACTGGCAAATGTGTTAAACTGCTGAGCGGCTCTAAGCTGTGCACCGTGATCGCCATGGGCAAAAGATGCGCCGCTTTCAAAAGCGCCACAGAAAGACGTTGCCCATCCACGGATCCGCCGCGCAGGGTCTGGAATGGACCCTTCATCGGATAGCTCAGGTCAAGTATTGGATCGGCCACCGCTTGGCACCAACGTGCATCGACTGACCGCGGCACAGAAATGCGCGCCACATCCCCATCGTATGCATTGATCTTGAGCGTATCGGCCCGCCACTTTGACAAAACGGCTTGCACCTCGCCCAAACTGCGCAACGCATGCAGCCTGTCTTGTGTCAGTGTCTCAGCCGCACAGACCACAAGCGGCTGAGGCATATCAATGACCACAGGCAGGCCCATGCGAAGATCGGTCAAGGCGCGAGCGCGCAGCTCGACAGGAGAAGGTGATAGAGTCATAGAGCCTTCGATAGCCCCTTTTAGAGGTGAATTGAAACAATTCCTTCATTTGTGACACAAGGTCGTGAGATCTCTGGTGAAAATCTTGCAATAAAGCGCCCCAGCGCGCAGGTATGGGCTATCTTATGAAACTGAGAGGTAGAATGGCACAGCTTAATAAAATTCTTTTAGTCGACGACGATGAAGATCTGAGAGAGGCTTTAAGCGAACAGCTTCTTATGACCGAATATTTTGATGTCTATGAGTGCAGCAGCGGTGCGGAAGCTTTGGAAAAGATTAAGCAACAAAGTTATGATCTCATGGTGCTGGACGTAGGTCTGCCAGATACAGATGGGCGTGAGTTGTGCCGCTTGATCCGCAAGCAGGGCGTCAAATGCCCCATTTTGATGCTCACCGGCCATGATACAGATTCCGACACAATATTGGGTCTGGCTGCAGGTGCCAATGACTACATCACCAAGCCCTTCAAGTTCCCCATGCTTTTGACCCGCCTACGCGCACAGCTGCGCCAGCATGAGCAAT
The DNA here is from genome assembly GCA_943788425.1 of uncultured Planktomarina sp. GTDB lineage: Bacteria > Pseudomonadota > Alphaproteobacteria > Rhodobacterales > Rhodobacteraceae > Planktomarina. Next base: position 315,175 of record CALSQF010000006.1, on the reverse strand, counting down.
CCGAGGATGCGATCTTCTCCCTTGGACCTTATAAGTTCAAGCCATCAATCAAGATATTGGTCACAGCTGATGACAAAAAGATTCGCCTGACCGAAAAAGAAACAAATATATTAAAATTTTTGTACCGCGCCACCGAACATGTGGTGCCGCGCGATATTCTTTTACATGAAGTTTGGGGCTATAATGCCGGTGTCACGACTCATACGCTGGAAACACATATTTATCGCCTTCGGCAGAAAATTGAACCCGACCCCGGCAAAGCCAGCATCTTAATCACTGAAAACGGCGGCTATCGCTTGTCACTTTAGCCACCTGCAACCCCTGACGCCAGGGCATTACCGCAAGGCGTCTCTCTTCCCTCAGCCTCAACTCGGGCCCCGCACCCGAGTTTTTTTGGGGGGGGCGCCCGATCGCGGATATGACCAGAGCTGTGCTCAGGCAAATCCAATGGATACCTGCCCAAAGGGGCCAAAATCAGCGACGAATTCATCCTGTGGCCGCGCTTCAATCGGGCGAATAAACGAACCAGACAGAACAATATCACCCGCTCGAATTTTTTGCCCATAGGCTTCAAGACGTTCGGACAACCAAACGATGCCCATAACCGGATCGTTTAAAACGCCGGCGCCAAGACCTGTCTCCTCAACCTCGTCATTGCGGCTGCAAATCGCGCCAGCCCAGCGCAAATCAAACGTTCTGGGATCATGTTGCGCGCGACCCAAAACGATGCCAGCATTCGCCGCATTGTCGGAGATCGTATCATAAATTTTACGGGTATGCCCTGTGTGCGCATCAACGCGCTCAATCCGCGTATCGAGGATTTCCAGCGAGGGGCACACATAATCCGTTGCTGCCAGCACCTCATCGCGCCCTGCCGCGCCGTCTAAATCTGTTTTCATCACAAAGGCGATTTCCGCCTCAATGCGCGGCTGGATAAACCGTCCAGCAGGCACAGTCGCACCATCTTCAAAATACATATCATCAAATAAAATCCCGCTGTCCGGGATATCAATATTCAAAGCATATTGCATAGCCTTGGAGGTCAGACCAATTTTCCAGCCTATCACCCGCCGGCCATCGGCAATCTTAAGCTTGACCAAGGCTTTTTGCACCGCATAGGCATCATCCATCGTCATCCCAGGATGGGGGCGGGTCAACAGTCCGATCTGTTTATGGCTTTTTTCAGCCTCAAATAAGGCCTGCGCCGCGCGGGAGATCTCTGCGGGGGTCATGTCTCATCCTCAACAGAATTGCGTAAGGTCCCGAGGCCATCAGCGTGAACTTCAACCATATCACTGGGTTTGAGATAGATTGGCGGATCAAACCGCGCGCCGGCACCCGTCGGCGTTCCCGTGACAATGATATCACCCGGCATCAAGGTGGTGAACGTGGAGATATATTCAATTTGGCGGCGGATGGGAAAAATCATGCGGCTGGTGCGATCATCTTGACGCAACTCCCCGTTTACTCGGGTGGTGATGCGAACATCGTCCAGCTGCGCAGCCTCCGTAAAAGGCACCAACCACGGGCCCATAGCACCAGATTTGTCCCAATTCTTACCCTGGGTGACGTTGAATTTCGCGTGGCGCACCCAATCTCGGATCGTCCCCTCATTGCAAAGGGTCATAGCGGCAATGTGATCATATGCATGGGCTTGAGAAATGCGCCGCCCTGCCTTGCCGATGACAATGGCAATTTCGCCCTCATAATCGAGTTGATGCGACTCTGGGGGCCGGATCAAGGCCTGTTCATGCCCCACAAATCCACGGGCAAACCTTGGAAATAGCGACATATTCGCAGGCGCTTGGCTGCCATCTTTGTATTCCGCATTGCGATCTGGAAAATTGACCCCGACGCAAATAATCTTCTCACCGCCCGCCACGGGCATCTCATAGGTGAAGCTGCCAAAACCATGGGTGACCGAGGCCCCCTCAGCCGCTTCAGCCAGCTGCGGCAAGGCCTGCGCGCAGATCACCTCGGTTAAATTCGCCCATTGTGGGAAGTTTGCTGACAGGGCAATAAAGCCAGCGTCGGTCACAGCGCCATATAGTTCCTCTCCCGCCGCGCGAATGGATGCAAACTTCATGGGTTTTCTCCTTTGAAAGACGGCGCATTGATCCGCGCATGAATGCTGTTTTTTTTCAAGCTGAAGGGTTTGGAGATCGTCACAATTTCCAACGACAGTGCAAAATGTGGCTCCGCCAGCAGCGGAGCAAAAACGGCCTCTGCACGCGCCATCAAAAACGCACCAACCTCTGATTTGGTCGCATCACTGCGCCCCTCTCCCATGCGTAGAACCATATCAACAAAGGCGTTCTTGGGATGTCCATCAGCGACGAAATAGTGCGGCATCGGATGCGCCCGCACCCTTATGCCCGCCATAGGAAACACGCCCGTTTCTTGCATGGCCACACTCATGACCGAACAAAGCTCTGACATATCAACGTCTTGATCTAAATTCTGGGAATATTGAACGGTCAGATGTGGCATGGTTTGTCCTTAGCACTACTGTCGAAATCATCGCAACCTTACAGAAAATGACAAGTGAGGAGTGCGCATAGATCCACAATTTCTGCATTTTAAAGCAGCGACCATAGATTTTTTTACACAGCGGAGCCTCTCAATTTACTTAATATGTGAATAATTCATAGATGAGTGGTAAATGCCGAAATTCCTGGACAGCCTGCCGATGATCCTCAGCCGCTCTCTAGACCGGGTGATGCCAAGCTATCGGTGTCTGTTTCAAGCGAATGATCTGACGGACCAGCAGTGGCGAGTTCTGCGCGCACTTTGGGAAAAACAGCATCTCACCTCAGCACAGATCTCGCAGATCACCCTTTTGCCCCCACCCTCATTGGTCGGAATTCTAGATCGGCTCGAGAAGAAAAACCTCATCGGGCGCCTGCGCTCTACAGAAGATCGCCGCCATGTGCATATCATCCCCACCCAAAAGGGGCGCGCCTTGATGGAGCATATGATGCCCATGGTAGAGCGCATTCATGACGATTTCATGCAGCGCGTGACAGAGTCTGAATGGGCCGAGTTTAATCGAATTTTAGACAAGTTATCAGACCCCGCAGAGAAACTGAATTTGGCATGAGAAACGCTGGAATCAGAACTGGAGCGCAGTATCTCGAGGGGCTGCGCGATGACCGTGAAATTTGGACGCGTGGAGCGCGGGTTCAAGATGTGACCGCTGAACCAGGCATGGCCGGAGGCGCGGCCTCTTTGGCGGGTTTTTTGGATCGGCAATATGAACCGGCCTACCGCGATATCGTGACCTATGAAGACGGCCAGGGCATTCGCTGCGCCGTTTCCCACTTGGTGCCCAAGTCTAAGGACGATGTGGTGCGGCGCGGCCGCGCGTTCTATGAATGGGCCACATGATCCAATGGCATGTTTGGCTGTACTCCCGATTATAAAAACGCCTCCGTTATGGCCTTTGCTCACGCCCCAGGTTTTCTAGCGCAGGGCAGCAAGGGACAAGCGGATTTCGTTCAAAATATTACCCAGTTTTATGATGAGGTCCGGCTCAATGATCGCGTTCTGACCCATACTTTGGTGAACCCATCTGTCTCACATGCACAGGCCACTAGCGGCAAATTCGACGAAGAGGTTGCACTGCATGTCGTCAAAGAAACCGATGTGGGGATCATCGTGAAAGGCGCAAGGCTATTGGCGACTTTGGGGCCATTATCTGACGAAATTGAGGTCTTCCCCTCAACGCTTTTACGAGCCGATGACAGCAATATTCCCTTTGCCTTCGCCTTTGCCATTCCCATCGCCACCCCGGGTCTCAAGATGATTTGTCGAGACAGCTATGACCATTGAAAATCACATTTCGATGCCCCTCTGTCCTCTCGCTATGAGGAGATGGATGCGGTGGTCATTTTTGACAATGTCTTGGTCCCCTGGGAGCGGGTTTTCATGTATGGCGAACCAAACCTATGCAACCAAGCCTTCGCCCAAACCAATGCGGTGGTGCATATGGCGCATCAAGTGGCCTGTGGAAAGCTGGCCAAGGCAGAATTCATGGTCGGCGTCATGTGCGCCATTGCCAAGGCGACGGGTCGCGACAAGGATTTGGCCACAAAGGGTATGATTGCCGAAGTGATGTTGATGGCCGAAACCGTGCGCGCCTTGCTCTTTTCGGCGGAACAACAGGCCCATGAGGATCAATGGGGCAATTTCATTCCCCTGCGCGGCCCTTTGGACGTCTCGCGCAATCTCTTTCCCAAAATGTACCCGCGGATGGTGGAGATCCTGCAACTCCTCGGTTCCTCCTCCCTCATGGCGACGCCAACCGAGGCAGATTTCAGCAATGCCATGGCAGGAGATGTGGAGAAATATTTCCAACTGACCCATATGGACAGCCGCGATCGCGTGGCCCTGTATCGCCTGGCCCATGACATTGCCGTGTCCGGCTTCGGCAATCGCCAAGCGCTGTATGAGCGCTTCTTCTTCGGTCCGCCGCAAATCATGAACTCTGTCTATTTTGACAGCTATGATAGGGACAGCAAAATTGCCCGCGTCGAGGATCTTTTAGCGCAGGCCTAAAGCCTGAGGCCCGGCGCCGATTGTCTCTCTCATAGGGAGGTCATTTCCCCGCATGGGGCGTGGTGACTGTGCATCCTCAAAGGCATAACAGGACGCGATGCGCCTATATCAACTGGATGTGCTAGCGGCGTCGATGCGCAAACCCGAGCTTTGGTCAAACAGGTGCAGAATATCGCTTTGCGCCGTAAACCACATGGTTTCACCTTTTACGGCTGCCGGCGGATGCTCCATTTTCACTATGAAGGCCTCTCCAGAGGCACCCACCAAGTGAACCAAAGCATATTCGCCCAATTGCTCCACGAGATCCAATGTCCCCCCAACAATCGCCTTAGCCTCAGTACAGGCCGTCAGATGCTCTGGACGAATGCCAATATGCGCGCCACTGGCCGCTGCTGGCAAAGACTTTTTACCGTTTTTGGCCAAATCTGCTTCCGTGAAAAAATTCATCTTCGGACTGCCGATAAACTGCGCCACAAAAGCATTCGCAGGGTTGCGATAAAGATCAATGGGAGAGCCAATTTGCTCAACCCGCCCGGCCCGCATGACGACAATTTTGTCGGCGAGCGTCATAGCCTCGACCTGGTCATGGGTGACATAGATCATGGTAGACTTTAAACGCTCGTGCAAACGGGCAATTTCCAAGCGCGTTTGCACGCGCAAAGCGGCATCGAGATTGGACAAGGGCTCGTCAAACAAAAACACCTCGGGATCCCGAACAATGGCCCGGCCAATCGCCACACGCTGACGCTGCCCACCCGATAGGTTGCGTGGGTTGCGGTCCAGATAATCCGTGATCTGGAGCACTTCCGCAGCTTCACGCACCCGGCGATCAATCTCCTTCGGCGGCGTTTTCGCCTGCTTCAGACCAAAAGCCATATTGTTAAAAACAGTCATATGCGGATAGAGCGCATAGGATTGGAACACCATTGCCACGCCGCGCTTGGCCGGCGCCACGTCATTTACAACGTTGTCACCAATGGAAATTTCACCGGCGGTGGCTTCTTCCAAACCTGCGATCATCCGCAGCAACGTCGACTTGCCACAGCCTGACGGTCCAACGAAAACAACAAATTCGCCTTCTTCAACATCCAAGTCCACCCCATGCATGACCTGAAGATCACCATAAGATTTTTTGACGTCACGAATTTTTAAACTGGCCATTTTTTTTCCATTTCTGTGATTGAAGCAATCAAAGCTGTTATAAATTCTGGGTGGTCCTGCGGCAGGGTGCCCCAAAGCGAAGCGGATTGGGCAAAACGATCGACTTGACCGTCCTGCAACAGCTCGCGCAGGTTGTACCAATATGGCTCCCCATATGCGATCGGCAGAGTGCCAGCCTCGATATGCTTACAAAAGACATACCAGCTCGCAATTGCGCGCAGACCAGCCTGCGGCATAATTCCCTGTTTCAGGCATCCCGCAAGGGTTGGATGAATGAAGATTGGAAACTTCAGATATCCATCCGCACAAATCCGCTCAACCGTATCCCCAATGGATTCATTTTTGAACCGCGTGATGATTTGATCTAGATAGAGGTTTTTGTCGAACGGCAGCTCGTCAACCAAAGCAGGCAAGACTTCACTGCGTTCAAATTCTTCAAAATGAGCAAAGAGCTGGGGATCGGCCATGGCCTGATCAAAAGTGTGATGCCCGGCCAAAGCCCCCAAATACGCCAAACAGGTATGACCCCCATTGAGAATGCGAATTTTTGCTTCCTCGTAGGGGTCAACATTCTTTGTGAAAGTCACACCCACCTTCGTGAGATCAGGTCGCGCAGCGGCGAAATGATCGTCTACCACCCATTGCGTGAAATCTTCCGCCATCACCGGAGAGAAGGGACCAGGACCAAAAAGGGCGTCCACTTCGCTTTGCAAAGCCTTCGTACTGCGCGGTGTGATCCGGTCCACCATGGAACAAGGAAACGTAACGCAGTTGCGCACCCATTCACCAAGATCCCCGGCACCAATCAAATCGAGATAGGCAAAAAGATTGCTCTGCAGCATTTTGCCATTTCGCCGAATGTTATCGCAGCACAAAATCGAAATTCCGCCCAAGCCCGCCGCTTTTCTCCGAGCCAAAGCGCGTGTCAAATAGGCATAAACAGTGCGCGGTGCACCGCCGTCAAGCTCTGCAACTATGCTGGGATCTTCAGGGTTTAGCGTCCCGGTTTCGCCCATATAATAACCGCTTTCGGTCACGGTTATCGTCACCATATGCACCGAAGGACTCGCCACGAGCGCTTCGGCTTGCTCAGCGTCATCCGCCCAGTCAGAGAATTTCACATGCGACCGCACGCGGCGGAAATTTACATCCCCGCAGCTGGACATGGATTTCAGCACATAGCCATGACTTGCCTCGTTAAATTGGGCAAAATTATGTGATTCCGCAGCCCGTAGATTGACCGCTGCAATACCCCAGCGCAGATCGTCTGTTTGATCCATGTAATCATCGACATAAAGCGCCTGATGCGCTCTATGGAAGGCACCAAAGCCCAAATGCACGATGCCGATGTCGCAAGCGGAACGATCATAGCGAGTCTCAAATAAGGCAGGAGAAGACATTCGGTTCATGAGACAACTCCTAAATTGGGGGCCAGATCAGCTTGAGCAGTTTGCCGATATTCCGTGGGGGTCATTTGCTTCATCTTTAAGAAATGGCGATTGAAATTAGCCAGGTTTTGAAATCCAACATCGAAGCAAATCGACGAGACCTGCGCATCGGTGGCGTAGAGCATACCGCAGGCTTGTCCAATTCTGATGCGGGTCACAAATTCAACAAATTTGTGACCTGTGGTCGCTTGAAAGTTGCGCGAAAACGCTGCGGGAGACATGCGTGCAATTGCAGCCGCGCGCTCAACAGATATATCTTCAGCGAAGTTATTCACCACAAAATCAATAGCTTCTCCGATACGCGCCTGCTTACCATTGCCATCCGTTTGAACCATCTTGCTGACAGAAAGCACCTTCTTTTCAGCATGTTCATTCACCCGCACCATGAGGCGCAAAAACGCCACAATCCGATCTGGCCCACGGGCATCACGAATTGCTTCCATATGGCCACGTGCAAACGTTGGGTTAAACCCAACAAACTCAATGCCAGATTGCGATAGGGTCAACATGCGCTGCATATCGGCAAATTCAGGAAAAGCCGTTTTCAACGCATCAAAGCTGGATTGATTAAACTGAACCAACATATCGCGGATCTTAACTTCACGCGTCCAGACATCATCCGTCACCCAATTATGTGGCAAATTCGGGCCGGTAAGATAGAACGCGCCCGGTCCGAAATCGCCAATATAATCACCGACAAAGGCCTTGCCTCGAGTTTCTGCGATGAAATGCAGCTCATATTCTTCGTGACTGTGCCAGCGGCACAAATCTGTCGGCAAACCGTGCTCCAGATAGCGGATGCTCCTCGTGGATCTGTCAACGAACTCAATTTCCGGCTGGATAATCGACATGGCTTACCCCAGCCCACCGTTACGGTCTGTAGCCAGCGCCGATATGATGGCCAAATCACAAAGCATTATTTAACCGCCCCAAAGGTAAGACCTTGGACCAATTGTTTTTGGCAAAACCACCCTAAAACAACGATTGGACCAACAGCGGCCGTCGATACCGCCGAAAGGCGACCAAAGAACAAGCCCTCAGGCGCACGGTTGCCCTCAATGAGTTTTGACAAAGTCGCCGCGTCAATAGTGGTAAGTCGTACGGTCCAATAGGCCTCATTCCAGCAAAAAATAAACGTCAACAGAGCGGTTGAGGCAATGCCGCCCCAAGCCAGAGGAATCAAAATGTCCTTGATCTCGCCCCAGGTGCTCACCCCATCCATTTTGCCTGCTTCGATGATATCTTTTGGAATTTCCTTAAAATAGGTGAACAGCATCCAGATTACGATTGGCAGGTTAATCAAGCAAAGCACCACAATAACCAGAAAATGTGTGTCAAACAGACCAAGTATATTTTTGGTCAAAAACGTCATTGGATACAGAACCGCAGCCGCGGGGAGCATTTTGGTCGACAGCATCCAGACCAAAATATCCTTAGTGTGGCGGCTTGGATCGAACGCCATCGCATAGGCCGCCGGCACGCCAACAGCCAGCGCAAAAGCAGTCGCAAATGTGGCCGTGATGACCGAATTGATCGCAAAGCGCCAATAGTCATAGTTTTCGGTCATATTGGCGTAGTTTTCCAAGGTTGGCGTGAAGAAAAATAGATGTTCTGGCTTTACCGCATCGGCATCGGTCTTAAAGCTGGTGAAAACCAACCAGAAAATCGGAAAGAAAAAGATCAGGGCAATAGTCCAAGCCAAGGCCGGCCAAAGAATTCTGCTCAAGGGAGTGGTTTGTGCAACTGCAGCCATGGTCTATATCCTAATCCATCAAGCTTTTGCCAACCATGCGCAACAAGAATATTGCGATGATATTGGCAAGAATTACGGCGAAAATGCCCGTGGCACTCGCAGCACCAATATTGTTCGATGTGAATTCACCGATCAAATATGGCAAGTTTTTGTTCCCGTTCCCGCGGCTAACAATCTCAATCTCCGCATAGAGCGACAGATGAAAAATTGATTGTATCATCACCACAATGGCAATTGGACGGGCCAAATGCGGAACGGTGAGATTGATGAACTGTGACCAGGCGCTGGCACCATCGAGCATGGCCGCCTCTTTTTGCGATTCATCTTCAGACTGCAAGGAGGTCATGAAAATAAGAACCGCAAAGGGCGTCCACTGCCATGTGACCATCATTATCACAGCATAAGCAGAGGTCTGGCTGGCGCGGAAAGAGATTGGCTTTAGCTCTGGCCACATCGAGAAAAATTGCCCAATGACCGGAAACTCTCGCAGACCAGCAACCAAATCGTTGATTCCGGCAACCGCGAGGCCATTGAGACCCAAGACTGGATCCAAGATCATATTGATCCAGAGCACCGCGTTCACAGCGGGCATGACGAAAAACGGCGAGATCAACAAGACCCGCACAATGCCCCGACCAGGGAAGCTGCGGTTTACCAATACGGCGATCAACAACCCGAAGATAACGGTGAAGATCAAAATACTGACAACGATGAAAACACTATTTTGTATTGCGAACCAAAAATCTTTGGCATCAAGCACATACTTATAGTTTCCCAAGCCACGCCAATTCTCGATGGAAGGGGTGGTCCATTCTGGCCGACGCAGGCTATTCAGAACGTAACGAATGAACGAAAAAAACAGTGTCATTCCCAATGGTACCAGCATCCACAACAGCAGCATTATAACTGCGGGGGCTTGCAACAATCTTGGAAGCGTGCGGTTAGCCATGGGAGGGTTATCCTTGGATATGGGGATTGGTTTTAATACTTTGGTAGAGTGGAAATGTCAGGGGAGGCGGCATGCTGGGCACACCGCCTCCCCTTTCATCGGAAGGAACCGATTAGTAGCCCGCTTCATCCATGATGGATACAGCAGCCGCTTGAGCCGCAGCCAAAGCGTCTTCTACTGATTTAGCACCAGACAATGCAGCAGCCATTTCTTGACCGAATGCAGAACCGATTTCTGGGAACTCAGGGATCGCAACAAACTGAACACCTACATATGGCTTCAGGTCAGTCGCTTCTGGAGCTGCAGAGTCGATAGCGGCCATTTCAGCGGCAGCAAAGCCTGCAACAGCTTTGAACTCAGGTATGTCATATGTAGATGCACGCTGACCTGTTGGAACAGAACCCCAACCAAAGTCTGGGTGGTTGCCAACTGCCTGAACATAGTCTTTGGAAGTTGCCCACTCGATGAAGTCACGCGCTGCGTCTGCATTTGGAGAACCTGCAGGAATTGCCATTGCCCAAGCCCAAAGCCAGTTCGCTCCCACTGGGTTACCAGCGTTTGGTGACTGTGCATAAGCGACATTCGGGTTCTCTAGGAAAGAGGCCGCGATAGTCGCGTCGATCCACAGACCGCATTTATCTTGGTTGTACAGCGCCAAGATTTCATTGAAGGAATTACCTTCGGAGCCTGGAGGGCCGTAGTTCGCCAACAGATCAACGTAGAAGCTTACAGCTTCATTCCAAGCCGCTGAATCCAGCTGTGGCTTCATGTTTTCATCGAACCAACGCGCACCAAATGAGTTGGCAACAGTCGTGATGAAAGCCCCGTTATCGCCCCAGCCTGGCTTGCCACGTAAACATGCGCCGTAAACGCCATTGTCTGGATCGTGCATCGCCATTGCGGCGCCTTTTACATTGGCCCAGCTATCATTGTCGCGGATTTTCACACCAGCGGCATCAGCCAAATCTTTACGGTACATAACCATGGAAGATTCGCCATAGAACGGCGCTGCGTAGAGCGTGCCGTTGTGGGACAGACCAGCACGCATGGCAGGCAAGATATCGTCTACGTCATACTCGGCGCTAAAGTTCAGCGGCTCGATCCAACCAGCAGCCCCCCAGATTGGAGCTTCTTGCATGCCGATGTTGATGATGTCGTACTGACCGCCACCAGTGGCTGTGTCAGAAGTAACCTGCTCGCGCAGAACGCCCTCTTCCAGAGCAACCCAGTTCAGGTTTACGCCGGTTTCGGCAGTATATGCTTCAGCAACTTTTTGCATGTTGATCATGTGACCGTTGTTGACGATCGCAATTGTAAGATCTTGGGCAGAGACCGCGGTGGCCCCTGTTGTCGCAACTGCAACAGCAGCAACTGTGTTAAATAGAGATTTCATGTTTTCCTCCCTGAAATCGCGGTTGGTCGTTCAACCAGTCTTCAATGCTTGAGCTATTAATAATCCAGCCACAAATATTATTGCCACAAAGAGTGATACTTTTTTAACGCTTTAAAAAAATATCTCGGTAATTTTCGTTGATTTTGTATATGAAAGGGGCCGTCTGCGTCAATCATATCCTGTCAGGCACATTGATCGACGAAGGGTAGCCCCCACGGCGCTATTTTAAATACAAGGCCTCTTATTAAGAAAGAGATCGCAACATAGCACGACATCGGTGCGAGCTGTAACATCAAAATCAAATGCAATGTTAAGCGTCTTAGCCCTCAGCAGGGCTGTCTTCTGCAAGCGACGCTTTTGCCGGCGCAGTTCTTAAGATCGCATAGCCAAACAGGCCCGAAACCACAGAGCCAAGCAATACCCCCAAGCGAACAGCATTCATCTTGTCATCCGCACCGAAGGCCAGAGATCCAATGAAAAGGCTCATCGTAAAACCCACTCCCGTCAGCGCGGCAATGCCATAGATGTGCCTCCAGGTGACACCCTGTGGCAAGCGCGCAAAGCCAGTTTTGACTGCAAGAACTGTCGCGCCCATGACTCCAATCTGTTTTCCAATGAACAGTCCAGCGGCAATACCCAAGGTCAAAGGTTGTGCAAAATCGGCCCAGGTCAGACCCGTGAGTGTGACGCCCGCATTGGCAAATGCAAAAATCGGCAAAATCATATAGGCAACCCAAGGGTGCAGGGCATGCTCAAGATGGTGCAGCAGAGAGTGATCGCCGTCCTCGCGCTTCATCGGTACGGTGAGGGCGATCATCACTCCGGCCAGGGTCGCATGCACGCCGGACTTCAAAACAAAAACCCACATCAAGACGCCAATCAAAACATAGGGCGCCGCGCGCTTCACCCCCGCTCGGTTCAAACCGACGGCAATAGCCAACCCAATCAGCGCAAGCGTCAGCGCATTGGTGGACAGTTCTGAGGTATAGAATACAGCAATAATGACAATTGCGCCAAGGTCATCAATGATGGCTACGGCCAAGAGAAAAACCTTCAACGCCAAAGGCGCACGGCTGCCGACCAAAGCCAAAATTCCAAGTGCAAAAGCAATATCTGTTGCCGTTGGAATAGCCCAGCCAACAAGGGTTTCCGGGGATCCAGAGTTGATAAAATAATAAACCAAACCAGGCACGGCCATTCCGCCGAGTGCAGCTATAACGGGCAGGGCAGCCTTATCAAAGCTCGACAGCTCACCGGCGAGGACTTCACGCTTGATCTCTAGCCCGACCAAGAAGAAGAAAATCGCCATCAACCCGTCATTGATCCATAATAGTGCCGGTTTTGATATCTCAAAACTGGCGATCCCAATCCGAACATTGGTGTCCAATATTCCAGAATAGATCGAAGCAAGGTTGGTATTGGCAAAGAGCATGGCCAAAATCGCCATAGCCATCAGCACCAATCCGGCGCTGGCTTCCAGCTTAAGGAATTCCTGAATACGGGATAGGGCTCTGGTCATTTCTGGCGCTCCTTTTAGCTTGATCTTTGCATATGAGATATGGCCCCCAAAGATCAAGGGCTAGGCGTAGATTATTCCCACGCTTTCGCCAAACCATGCTCGGGATCAAAACAGCATTAAGACAGCGCCCATGAGTGTACATCCGATCACAGCATAGCCGCCATTAATAACCGTCAGTTGAAAAGGCTTGCCTGCAATTTCATTGTTCATCATCATCCATGGCACAATCAAAAACGCCCCAATGCCAAACCCTGCAATCGCACCTGAAGGAATTGAGGTCAGGCCACTGGCCGCGAGCACATGGCGCATCATCCCTGCGACCACAATCGCCAAGATGGCACTCAGAATATAGGGGCGTGGGTTTGAAGAATTCAACGGTTTGCCATCTGCATCTCGCGCCACACCAGGGGCGGTCATCCATGGGTCAGACAAAACCATGTACCAAACGGCACCAAAAATAAATTACGCGGACGCAGCCGCCAATACACTGAAAATTTCTTTAATATATCTTCGTATTACAATAATCCTATGTTAAAAACATTAAATTATAAGTAAAGGGTCGCGACATCCCGCGTCTCACTGCTGCGACAGCTCCAAAATAATCCCCCACTCTTCAGCACGAACCGGTTGCACCGAAAGCCGTGTGTATTTCACCAAGGCCATATCCGCCAATCGAGGATCTGCTTTACAAATGTTCAGGGTGACAGGTTTGGTCAATGATCTGATAGCGCGGATATCGACACACTCCCACCGCGGATCTTCGGTTGTGCTGTCTTGATGCGACAACGCGCAGACCTCCACAATGCCCATAATCGCCTTCTCACTTTGCGAATGGTAGAAGAACGCCTGATCGCCCAGTTGCATCGCGCGCATATTATTGCGTGCCTGATAATTACGCACGCCGTCCCATTCTTCTCCGGCAGCCCCTTTCCCCTGTTGATCTGCCCAAGACCAGGTGGCTGGTTCTGATTTGAACAACCAATAGGCCATTAGCCGATGACTTTCTTCCACTGGCTCAAGGTCACGCTTTCGAACAATCCAGCTTTATTATAGGGATCGTTCTCAGCCCAAGCCTGTGCTGCGGCCATAGTTTCAACTTCCAAAACAATCAGAGAGCCGCACATTTGCTCTGCGTCGTCCAAAAACGGTCCCGCCATTTCAACAATGCCAGTCTCCTTGATATAGGCCAAATGCGCGTCACGCGTTTCCACACGCAGGTGTAAATGTCCTGGTTTATCGCGGGTGATAACAGCAATACGCATCATATTTCCTTTCTGAGGGGCCGCGCCATGAGCGCTGCCAAAGCTTGCGAAACAGTTATCGTACCCGAACACAGGCCCGCAACCGCTTTTGTGATCGGCATGTCGATATCAAGCCGCTCCATGATCGGCAAAAGGGCCAAGGCCGTGGCCCTGCCTTCTACCGTGACGGTGTTATCAAAAGCCTGGCCCTGACCAAGAGCCAGGCCAAATTGATAGTTTCGTGATTTTTCTGATGTGCAGGTGAGGCAAAGGTCGCCAAAGCCAGACAAACCCGCCAAAGTTTCTGGCTGCGCGCCAAGTTTGACCGCATAGCGCATAATTTCGGCCTGCCCCCGGGTGATTAGCGCCGCTCGTGCGCTCTGCCCAAGCCCTGCTCCAATAGTGGCACCACAGGCGATGGCAATGACATTTTTCAACGCCCCACCAAGCTCAGCCCCAAGAGGATCCCCCGAGGTATAAAGCCGTAAGGTTTCAGTGGATAAAGCAGCTTGCCACGCACTGACATCCTCTTGCGCCTCAGCGGCAAGGGTCAAAGCTGTTGGCAAACCCCCGGCAATATCTACGGCAAAGCTTGGACCCGTGAGCACGCCCGAAGGGCCCGCCTTATAAACCGATCGCAGCACCGAGTAGCCCCCGAGACCGGTTGTCAAATCCACCCCCTTGCTGCACCCGATTAAAGGTTGCCCGGCAAACAGCGGCGTGAGCGCGCTCAAGGCCGCATGGGTCGCTTGCAATGGAATAGCACTCAATATGAAATCCGCGCCCTGCAAAGCTGTTTTGGCTTCGGCGGTCACCGTGATATTTTCTACTAAGGTCACATTTGGCAACCGAGACGATTTTCGGCTCTGCGCCATCTCACGAAGTGCGACCCCATCCCGGCCCCAGAGGTGAACGTCATGGCGATCCGACAGGGCAACCGCCAGTGCCGTGCCAAAGGCACCAGCCCCCAGAATGCACACAGTCATGACACAACCTTTGATTTGATCATTCTTCGGCCCCTGTTGCGCAAATTTGCCCCAAGGCCTAACATCCTTGCAGTTCCTGCTCAATCCTACGGTGGATGATTGCCCAATATATTGCTCACACGGCCCCAAGCCCAGGCACGTCATCTTGCGGATGAGCTGATCGCGCAGGGTGTGCAGCCAGATCAAATCATCATTGACCCAATCTTGAAAATTGCACCGATCGAAGCACACTGCGACATCACAGCCAGCACGGGGTTGATCATCACCTCCGCCAACGCCCTGTCATATTTGCCCGCCGCACTGCGCGGGTCGCAATTGCCTTGCTATTGCGTTGGACACGCCACCAGCCAAGCTGCGCGCGCTCTTGGGTTGAAGGCACACCATTTGGCCGATACCGCCAAAGCCCTATGCGACGCCCTGCCAACAAGGAGCCACAAGGGACCGCTGCTACATCTGCGCGGCACCCATACCACCCTCGACATGGCGAAGCATTTTCGCAGCACGTCCTTGCGGGTTGAAAACCTCGTGGTCTATGAGCAAATCGCGCTTCCATTACAGACAGAAACCCATGAAAAATTGAGTCAATCCTCACCCGTTATTCTGCCAATTTTCTCAGCCCGCAGCGCCAGACTTCTGGGGAAACTTGCATTGGATTGGCACCGACACAGGGCTGTGGCGTTGAGCCCCGCCATCGCGGCGCTGTGCCGTGAGGCCGGCTTTGGTCAGATCACCACAGCCGCCCATCCAAACCGCCAAGCCATGATGGCAGTAATAACACCGCTCATGGGTGTGAAGAGTGGTTGAGAGATTTTGCCCGGGCGGATAGGTTTGAAAACAGGGCGAGAGACAAAAGGTACAAATCGTGTCAGATAAAGATCCCACAGACGCAACCAAGCAGCCCATTGAGGATGCTGAGCTGGTGGAGCATTCAGAACCTGCATCCGTTCCGCCAGAGCCTTCGGCCGCACCTAACACCTCCAGTAACCTGAATTTTGAGGGCATATTGCCCTTTTTGGTCGGTGGGGTCTTAGCCGGCGGAATAGGCTTTAGCGCCGCTGTCCTGCCCGCTTATCTCAACCCATCAGATCCTCTGGCGCCCATCCTGTCTGCGCAAGACACTCTGTCGGAGCAACTGGCGCAGCAGGGGGCACGGATTACACAAATCGAAGCCAAGCCCGTGCCGAAAGATCACACAGACACAATTTTTGCGATGACAGAGGCCATTGAAGCGCTGCGCAGTGACATCGACCAAAGGCAAGCTTCGATTGAAGCACAGCTGCAAGCGCTGGCAGGTCGACTGGTGGAGGTGGAAAAGCAGCCGTTAACGCAAAACGTCTCTCCCCAAGCAATCGAAGCCTATGAAAGCGAACTGGCGCAATTGCGCAGCGATCTGGCAGAGGTGGCTCAATCAGCAAGCGCACAGATAGAGCAAACGAAAACCAAAGCAGAAGAGCTGCAAAAAACTACCAACACCCAGGCGCGGGTCGGCACCATTACCGCAGCGCTCAATGCCATCAGAGCCGCGGCCGAAAATGGCGCCGGCTATCAAGCTGCCCTCTCTGATTTGATCGCCACGACAGATCTTGATCTGCCCAAAGCCCTACAGGCCCATGCCAAAAATGGCGTGAATCAATTGGGAGACTTGCAAGATGAATTTACCCAAGCCGCGCGGGCCGCTTTGAAGGCGATACGCCTGGCCGAAGGGCCTCAGACAGGGGAGAACCGCCTGCTCGCCTTTCTGAAAGCCCAATTTGGGGTCCGGTCTTTGGAGCCGCAAGCGGGCACATCAGCAGAGGCTGTGCTGTCGCGCGCGCAAGCGGCAGTCACCGAAGGGGATCTGAAGGCGGCTCTTTCAGAGCTGTCGACCCTGCCGCCACTTGGCCAAGATCACCTCCAAGATTGGATCGTCGCGGCGCAGAACCGCCTGGCCGTGCAAGATGCGCTTGCAGAATTGTCAGCCGCCCTAAGCGGCAATTGAGGAAAATAAAATGCTTTGGTCCCTCATAAAAATCTTAAGTTTTGTGGCCATGGTGATGCTGATCAGCTTTGGCGCGGGCCGGTTGATGGAAGCGAAAGGCGGCGTCACAATTCAATATTCTGGCTTTGAATTGTCTTTCGGTGCGCTGCAAGCTGCCCTACTAGTTCTGGGTTTGCTGATAAGCCTTTGGCTTTTTCTCAAACTCTTGGGTTTATTGATTGCGCTTCTGCGGTTCATCAATGGCGATGAAACCGCGCTGTCGCGCTATTTCGATCGCAATCGTGAGCGCCGCGGATTTGAGGCGCTTTCCGATGGGTTAATGGCTCTGGCCAGTGGTGAAGGCCGCGACGCAATGGCGAAGGCAAAAAAAGCCGATCGCCTACTGAACCGCCCAGACCTGACCAATTTGATCGTGGCACAGGCCGCCGTAGCCAATGGGGATCGACAGACCGCTAAGGCAACCTACAAAAAATTGCTAAAAGACCATAAAACCCGTTTTGTTGGCACCTATGGTTTGCTGCAACAACATTTGCAGGATGGCGACACAGAATTGGCGCTGAAATTGGCGGAACATGCCTTTGCGCTCAAGCCGAAGCATGGCGAAACGCAGGATGTCTTACTCAAGCTGCAAGCGAGCCAAAAAGATTGGCATGGGGTACGGGCAACCCTGACGGCCAAGTTGAAACATGGGACTTTGCCAAAAGATGTGCACAAACGCCGCGATGCGGTTTTTGCCCTCTCCCAAGCCCGTGATTTGCGTGCTGAAGGCAAGTTGCAAAAGGCACAAAGCTACGCGGTTGAAGCCAACAAGCTTGCGCCCAGCTTGGTGCCCGCAGCCCTAATGGCCGCCGAAGGGCATCGGGAACAAAACAATGGGAAGCAAGCGAGCCGCATTCTGCGCGCAGCCTGGCAATTGGCGCCGCATCCAGAACTCGCTTCCGGTTTTGCCGCCCTTGCCCCAGATGAGGAGCCCACGGCCCGCCTCAAGCGATTTGAACAATTCACCAAGGGCACAGACTCGCACCCGGAAACAAAAATGCTAATGGCTGAACTTTATGTGGCCCTGGCTGATTTTGAGGCGGCCCGGCGGGCGCTTGGAGAACTTGCAAAGACGGATCCAACCATGCGCGCGCTGACCATTCTCGCCGCCATCGAGCGCGGCGACGGCGCCGATGACCAATCTGTACGCCAGCTCTTGACCCAAGCCATTTCCGCCCAGCGCGACCCACAATGGATTTGTGAAAATTGTGGACATGTAGATCATGATTGGGAGCCTGTCTGTCTCAATTGTGAAGCCATCGACAGCATTGCTTGGAAACGCCCACCAATGTCGGAGGCAGTAAGCCCCGATATGCTACCTTTGATCGTCGGTCATATGGCTCAGGGCGCTACCAATCTCCCGCCGCTCTTGAAGCCGGAGGATCTAGGCCAACCAGATCAGAAAGCCGCAAAAGAATTTACCGATCGTGCGCCGCTTAAAGAATAAGCTCGTTGCAGTATAAGCGATGCAAGACTTCCAACACCGCAGCCACCTGCTCGCCTTTCAGTGAATAGTATATGGTTTGTTTGTCGCGCCGGGTATTCACCAACTCCGAATCGCGCAGCTTGCGCAAATGGTGCGACATGGCCGGCTGTGACAGGCTGGCATTGATCGCCAATTCCTGAACACTTTTCTCCCCGCCCAGCATGGTGCAAAGGATCCGAAGCCTTGCAGGATGCGACAGCATCTCCATTAACCGCGCAGCCTCAAAGATTTGAGGCTCCAACTGTTCAAAATCTAGATCTGTCACATCAATGTTTCGCATGGGCGGAAATCCTATGCAAAAATCTCCCTTCATACAAGGTTTTTTGGGGTTTGGATGACATTAGCAACTTCAGGTTGATACCGGTGGCCAGCTGTGGGCTTGCCCGTCTCAGCCAGCTTTATTTACTGAGGCGCTGCCGAAATCCAACAAGGGAACTATGCAAGCGGCAATGGTGGCAGCGTCCTCTTCATGCGCCAGATGCCCAAGATCGGACAGAACGCGGTAATCTGCATTCGGCAGCAAGGCTGCAGCCCTTTGAGATGTTGCGCAGGGCACAGCAAGATCATTGGAAGAGGCGATCAAATGTGTCTCAGTTTGCAGGTTCGGCAGCCGCGCCAAGAGCGGTTCAAGATCCCATTGGGCCATCATTTGCATGGTGGCGCCAATATGAGAGCGGCTACGCATCAACTCTTTGTAGAATTTTAAATCCGCCTCAACGAGATCTGAACCCGTGCCTTTGAGAATACGATCGACTGTGTCTTCATGACCGGCAATTTTACTCAGGACACTGCTTGAGAACGGCAAGTTCGCGATGGCCTTTGCTAAGAGTGGAAACAAAACTCCTGCCACACCGCGGAAGTGATCAAGCGCAGCATTGATCCCGATAACTTTGCAGCCAAACGTCGCAAGCTCCGCAAGGCGCAGGGCAATTGCTGCGCCGGCAGAGTGGCCAATAATGACCTTGGGCTCGATATTAAGCGCGGTCAAACAGCTCGTTAAGTCTTCGGCCATATGATCCAACCCGCAACGTTGCTGCGCGCCCAGCCGTGTAAAACCCTGCCCGGGCAAATCCACCATAATTACCCGGTATTTGTCTGTTAAAAACGGCACAAGACGTTGCCAACTGTGGGTTGTGCTGCCAGCTCCATGAATAAGCAATATCACCGGGCCAGTTCCGATATCTTGAATATGCCACAGATGCGGTTTTTGCAGCGTAAACTGAGAATATTGCGCAAAGGGCCAATAATGCTTTGATTGCTGCCAGTTCATCACGATTGCGCCAAAGCTGAAGCGACGGCACCGGACACCGATTTTGCATCTGAGCGGGGCAAAGCAATGTAGTTGGCCCGCATTTTGCCAGCCAGGGCTTGCAGCGTTTTTTCTGGCCGGATTGTAGTGTCGATCACCAAGGCCGGGATCTGCGCCTCAGCAATTTTTCCAGCCAACATCAATGCGTCCATCGCTGCTTGGACCCGGTCATTGGATCCATCAAGGGCAACATTGGCACGCCCATCGGTGAGCAAAACCAAAGTTGGAGTCAGACCATTGCGCCGTTCTTGCAACGCAAGGTTAAACGCCGCCGCCAATCCAGCAGCCAAAGGTGTGGCCCCTCCACCGGGGAGCGCGGCCAGCCGCTTTTTGGTTTGCACCAGTGATCTTGTGGGCGGCAATAATGCCTCGGATTCTGCTCCGCGGAATGCGTAAAGTGCAACATGATCCCTTCGGGCATAGGCCTCGCCAAGCAGCAGTTCGACCGCGCCTTTAGCCTCAGCCAAACGCGCAACAGCCGCGGAGCCTGACGCATCTACTGTGAAAATAAGCAGGCGATCTGATTGAATTTCATAGCGTTTATGACGCAAATCAGATGCCTTAAAAATCGGCCCTATGGCCTTAGGGTTTGAGCTCTTGCGCAGAGTTTGCCAAGGAATTGCGGCCCTTAAGGTGGCCACGAGGTCAACCCGGGCTCCACTGTTTTTTGGGCCGAGCCTCGCCGGAAGGGGGCGCCCGCGATGATTTCCTTTGCGGCGTGTGCCAGATCCTGAGCCAGACGCGGGTTGCTTTACCGTGCTTTGCAACTGAGCCAACACACCATCCGGCAGGACAGCCTTCACAGCTTCGATCATTAGATCATTGGGCGGTATAGCTTGCGTTGGATCTTGGGGCGCCTCAGGTGGGTTTGCCTCATCAGGTTGCACTTGGGGTTCCGGATCCTGCGGCAAGCGCGTGGCTCGATGTGGGTAGACCAGCATCACAGCCACTTTTAAATCTTCTTCCGTCACCGCATCGCGGGCGTGAAGGGAAGCATGAGCCTGCGCTGCATATACCAGAAGCAGCGGCGCACGCAGGCTTGAAATGCCAAGTGATGCGGCCAAGATAACGGCCGCCTCCCTCAATTCAGCGGGCAATGTCACGCCAAGGACCTCAGCGCGGATTTTTTCCAATGAGCTGGGCAATGTGATGGATGATAAATCCTGCAAGGCCACGTCCTCAAGAATGACATGAAAGGCCAGGCGATCTGTCAGCGCAGCTGGAAGGCAATCCCCCTCCTCCGCACCTTCATCTAAGGCGATCAAACCATGCCCAAGACCCGCCTCCAAAGCTTGACAAATCCGCGCGGAAAATTGGGGTGGGCAGCGCTCAGCCATAGGAAGAACGAACAAGGACGACGGACAGTCAAAGATACTTTTGCGTGTCACCAATCGGCGTGACGCCAAGGAGGCGGTCAAATCAATATCGCCGTTGAGAACCTCAAGCGTCATGTGGTGCTGCAACTTAACCGTGGGGATATCGAGCGATTGAACAGCGGCAAGCATTACGGCCTGAGCTGGGCCGGCGCGGGCGCGAATGACCAAACCCCCAAGCCTTTGGGGATCTATGGCCAGGAGCGTAATCGCCAGCTGCGCCCTCTCCCAACGGGTCATATCATTCGCCTAGAATTTCTGAGATTTTCCGCGCAACGCGACTGCTTGATCCAGAGTCGTCCAAAGGATCCCGGCGCAATCTATGACGCAGGGCCAGCACAGCGGTCTTACGGATATGATCGTCAGTCACGGCCGCATCACCAGCAAATGCTGCAAAGGCCCGGGCAGCTTTCAAGAGTGTTAACTCCCCACGCAACCCATCCGAACCCAGAGCGATGCAAAGCTCAGCGACGCGGCGCAGGGCGCTATCGGGAGTTTGCAAATCTGCCAAAGCTGCGCGCGCGGCAACAATGCGCGCCCGCAAGGTGGCATCTTCTGACTGCCAATGCGCGATAAAGGCCTCATGATCGTTCTCATAGGCGTCGCGCCGCTTTATGACTTCAATTCTTTCATCAATATCTGTGGAGGATAGCACATCGACCGACAGTCCAAAGCGATCCATCAATTGTGGTCGCAATTCACCTTCTTCCGGGTTGCCAGATCCAACCAGTACAAAACGCGCAGCGTGGCGGATGGAAAGTCCTTCGCGTTCCACGACATTTTCACCCGATTGCGCCACGTCCAGCAAAAGATCCACAATGTGATCTTCAAGAAGATTCACCTCATCTATATAAAGATATCCCCGGTTCGCCTGCGCAAATAGGCCAGGCTGAAAGGCTTTCTCACCCTTGGTTAAGGCTTTTTCGATATCGAGCGCCCCGGTGACACGATCCTCTGACGCGCCCAAAGGAAGATCCACAACGGGCGTGGCAATGCTTTGGACACTGGCATCGGACACATCGCACCATGCAGGGCAGTCTTTAACGTCAGCACTGTTCACCGGACAGGCTTTCACAGCGATGATCGGCGGCAACAACCCAGCCAAAGCCCGCACCGCAGTGGATTTGCCGGTGCCACGTTCCCCAAAGACGAGCACCCCCGCAATCGACGGATCAATGGCGGTTAGCACCATGGCCAGTTTCATATCATCCTGTCCGACAATGGCTGAGAAAGGAAAAGGCTGCTTCATGAGATATCCAGTTGTTTTAGAGGGGAGTCGCCCTCCCAAGTGCCGGTGTCCGCGATAAGGGTAAATCGGGCATAGAGTTCTTCTTTGAACCATCCCTCCATACGCACCGCTTGAATGGCCCGTGCATGATGCCCCTTGCGCGCAAAATTGTTCATATGTTCGATACTGGGCCATATGGAGAAGGTCACCTGTTGGAGCCAAGGCACTTCACCAATACCGATCTTGAAAACAACATTCGGATCTTGGCCGATCACCTGCGAAATATTGGGAACACGCCGCCAAAATCGGACGAGGTTTCGCGGTCGCAACGTGGCGCGGGTCATCACCGCAAGCGGGCCATTCTGACTTTGATTCGTCGTTGAAAATGGCGTTGCGCCCGACCATTTGCCCCGTACTGTCTCCGCTTCCATAAACACGGTCCAATGTTCGATGGCCTGCTGACGGTAGCGCGCGAAGATAGTACTTTCTTGCAAGCTGTGCTCCGCGGTTTGCCGATCCGGCCAAGTTGCCAGCACGGCGTAGACAGACACATTGGGTTTGGGGGTAAAGCCCTCATCGGAGCCTGATCCAAATAATTTCCAAAATCCAATACCCGGAATGCGCGACATTTGCCCTCTGGCCAAACCCATCATGGCGAAGGCCCAAAGTCGGGAGCGAACGGACCCAAAACGAAAGAAACTGATTGTGACGATTTGCGTCATGCCCTGTGCACCTGGTAAATGTGTCAGATTATGTTGACACATTATCCTTGCATTGGGAAGCTCATAAGACCTATGGTTGTAAATAATTATAGACAGATGGCGGGCGAAAAATTTATGACCAACCCTGATCACAGCACCCAAGACAACCGCGCGGTTGTGATTGGCGCCGGCCTGGGTGGGTTGGCGGCAGCGATGCGGCTAGGCGCAAAGGGCTATGCGGTCACTGTATTGGATAAGCTCGATCGGGTGGGCGGCCGTGGCTCCTCAATCACACAAGACGGTCACCGATTTGATTTAGGGCCAACAATTGTGACCATGCCGAAGGTGTTTGAGTCCCTATGGGCCGCCTGTGGTCGAGATTTTCACGCAGATGTGGATCTACGGCCCCTCGAACCATTTTATGAGATTCGCTGGCCAGATGGCTCATATTTTCGTGCCAGCGGCGATGACGAGGCGATGCAATCGGAAGTCCAGAGGCTGAATCCTGCGGATCTGTCCGGTTACAAACGCTTTTTGAAAGACTCGCAAAAACGCTATGTGGTTGGCTATGAAGGCATGGTGGCAGAACCCATGCACCGGCTTTGGGAAACCCTAAAAGTCTTGCCGACATTTGCCATGTTGCGGGCAGATCGTTCAATTTATGCCCTGGCTGCCTGGCGGGTCAAAGACGAGCGGCTCAGAATGGCCCTCTCCTTTCATCCCTTGTTCATTGGAGGCGATCCGATGCATGTCACATCCATCTATGCCTTGGTGGCGCATTTGGAAAAAACTTACGGCGTGCATTACGCGATGGGCGGGGTGCAACAGATTGCTAATGCCATGGCCACAGTTGTACGTGCCCAGGGTGGGCAGATCCACCAAGAGGCCGTAGCAGATGAAATTCTTGTTGAAAACGGGGCGGCGAAAGCGGTTACTCTCACCGACGGCCAAAGATTCGATGCACCATTGATTGTCAGCAATGCCGATGCCGGTCACACTTATGATCACCTCTTGCGCAACCACAGGCGTCGACGTTGGACGACACCGAAACTTGCACGCAAGCGCTGGTCGATGGGCTTGTTCGTTTGGTACTTTGGAACTCGGGGAACCGCCGGGAAATGGACCGATGTCGGGCACCATACAATTGCCAACGGACCTCGCTACAAGGGCCTGTTACACGACATCTTTATCAAAGGTCGCTTGTCCGACGATATGAGCCTTTATATCCATCGGCCATCTGTAACCGACCCAAGCGTTGCGCCCGCTGGCGATGATACATTCTATGTATTGTCACCCGTTCCACATTTGGGCTGGAAGAAAAAAGTCGATTGGCAAAAGGAAATGCCAACATATCGCGCCAAAGTTGCAGCTGAGGTGGAGAAATTGATGCCAGGGTTCGAGACCTGCATCTCAACTGAAACAATTTTCACCCCCGAAACCTTTAAGGATCGCTACCTCAGCCCCCATGGCGCGGGGTTTTCGATTGAGCCGCGCATCCTACAAAGCGCTTGGTTCCGACCCCATAATGTGAGCGAAGAGGCTCGCGGCCTCTATCTTGTCGGCGCAGGAACCCATCCCGGCGCCGGGTTGCCCGGCGTCATCTCCAGCGCTGAAGTCTTGTCGAAACTTGTGGCCGATGCTCCGGTTGCACAGGGCAAAGCACGGATGGCAGCTGAATGATTCGCCCTGATGATCTGCACCATTGCCGCAATGTGATCCGTACCGGGTCACTCTCTTTTCATGCCGCATCGAAATTGTTGCCCGCCTCTGTTCGAGATCCTGCCTTGGCGCTCTATGCCTTTTGCCGATTGGCCGATGACGAGGTGGATGAAGGGCAGAACAAGACCCACGCCGTGATTGAATTGCAGGAGCGGTTGGCACTGGTCTATGCGGGACGGCCACGCAATGCCCCAGAGGACCGAGCCTTCGCTTCAGTGGTTGAGGATTTCGAAATGCCGGCTGCTCTGCCCGAAGCTTTGTTAGAGGGTCTGGCATGGGACGCAATGGAGCGCCGCTATGCCAGCCCGTCTGACCTACGCGGCTATTGCGCCCGCGTGGCCTCTGCTGTGGGTGCGATGATGTGTGTCTTGATGCGGGTGCGCGATGCGGACGCTTTGGCACGGGCCTGCGATTTGGGTGTAGCGATGCAGCTGACAAATATCGCACGGGATGTGGGCGAGGATGCCCGCGCGGGACGTATTTACCTGCCATTTGAGTGGATCCATGCTGAAGGACTTGATCCACAGCAAGTTTTAAGCGCGACTCAGGCAACGCCAGAGCTGCGCCGAATGGTGAAGAAGCTTCTATCCGAGGCCCATGCGCTCTATGTGAGATCTGAAGCCGGCGTTGCTGCCTTACCGCTGAATGCCCGCACTGGCATCTATGCCGCGCGTTATATTTATGCCGCCATTGGCCAGGCTGTGACCCGCAATAATTATGATTCCATCACCCACCGCGGTCGGACAAGCAAAGCGCAAAAATTAGCGCTTCTGGCAAAATCATCGCTCCGAACAACCGCAGGTTTGGTCATGCCAACCTCCCCCGTGCTCTACGCGCGGCCACTGCCAGAGGTTCAGTTTTTGGTTGATGCCGTGGCCATCAATGAACGCCATGCGATGTCATGGGGCCAAGGGCATACTGGGGCATTTATGGCCGCCATGGCCGAACTCAAGCGCAAAGAACGTAGCCAGACCAACGGCGCTATGCTTGCAAAATAATTAGAATTTCCAACGCGCCCGACGCGGCACACGGCACGCCAGCATAGATTTGACGACCGGAGATGCAAAGCGGTTGAGATCAAGCGATTCATGCACCCCCTGCACTCGCTCACCGTGCAACATGGTTTCGACGACAGACCGTGAATAAAACGGCGCATCAAGCATGGATTTGATCTGTTTTGGTCGATAACCCGGATCTGCACGGGTGGTGCGAGGCAGTGCCCAGAGCGTTCGGTTGAAGCACGCAGATCCGGGGGCTGGAACCTGTGCGGCCTGTCCTTCAGGGGTAAAGCCGATGGCTGCATTTAAGCGCGTGCCATCGCGACGCTCGGCATCATAAAAGCAAGTTGCCCCGGATCGGGTCGGATAGCGGGCCCAAGTCCAAGAGCTGAAATCTTCCTCGAGAGCTCGTGTGCCAAAATTACTGTCAAAATAACCATGCCCATCAAACTGCCAGCCCTTCGCCTCTAGATCCACGGAAATACGGGCAATTGGAGCGAAGGGACGCCAAACATGGGCACCATCAGCTGTAAGCGGCAATTCAATGTCTGTAAGGGCCGGCGGGGTTAAGGTGATCCGTCCCCGCATTCTGGAAATGATAGGCAATGAAGATATCTCATCCACATCAATCAACAATTGCGTTCCGGTCCAATGCAGAGACGACGGACCTACGGTGAGCGTATCTGAAGTTTGCCGCAACGCTGTGCGTCCGCGGTCCGTCATGGCGAAGCGGCCACCTCGACCATAGGTGGCAACATTGATGCAGCAATGATTGCCGGGATCCCCACGGCCCGACCAAGCATACCACGGCGAGAAGACCGAACCAATAAAGCCGATTACAGAAACCGCACGCTGACCATCATCACTGACCCCATCAATATACCACCAAGCATACCCACCGGGAGGCACCTCTATGTCAAAGTGAGGTCGTTCAAGATCGCCGCGGCCGCATGCTTGGCGGAGAGTGTCGCCATCGGCACCCCCGCCCCCGGATGCGCTCCTCCGCCCACCAGATAGAGCCCCTTGGTTTTGGTTCTGGCGGTTGGGCGCGCGAAGGCCGCCATCATGCCATGCGGGGATCGCCCGTAAAGGGATCCGTCCGAGCCCGGAAACATCTGCGCGAAATCCTCGGCCATCGTCAGCGTGTCGGCCGGTGGGCGCGGTGTGAATCTCAGCCCGTGACGCGTGAGGTGATCTAGAAATATTGTCTGACATTGTTCGCGAACCTTCTGTGAGGGGACCACCGGTTGAGCGCTGGGCGGATGGTTTAGGATAATTTCAAATCGCTCTTGCCCGATGGGCGTTTGGGATCCAAACCTATCCTGGGCACAGATGTAGAGCGTAGGATCATGTTGGGGGGTGCCCTGCGCCAATGGCCCATACTCCTGATCTGGATCTGCTGCGAAAAGCACGTTATGCGCGGCAAGCGGCAGGCCTTCGACTTGTGCCGCAAAGCTCATGACATGGGCCGAAAGACTACGCGGCATCGTAGCCTGGGTGGTGGTGGCGGTGCTGGCCTCTGGCCCCAAATAACCGCGGGTCAGGGCATTTGGATCTCCGTTGAACAAAACCGCATCACAGGAAATGAAACGGCCATTGCATTCAAGTTGATATCTACCGCTTTCTGTGCGCTCAAATTTTGTGACAAAACTTTCATAATGAAATTCAGCGCCCAAATTCTGAGCGCAGGCCTCCATGCCAAAGGCCAATTGTCTCATACCTCCTTTCACATGCCAAACGCCCAGGCTTTCAACATGCCAGATCAAAGCAAGTAGCGCAGGCGAGGCCTGCGGCAGGCCACCGATATAAGTAGCATAACGAGCAAAGAGTTGTGCCAGTCGCGGATCGGAAAACCGATGCGCAAGGGACTGGGCCAGAGACCGCAGAGGATCCATCCTCATAAAGGTTCCAGGAGATTTCAAAATCACCGGGATCATCCTCCACAAAGCCGGCGTTGCGGCTTGCATCATCGGATCATTGAGCTGCTCAAACAGGTGCTGGGCGTCGCGCGAAAATCTGTGAAACTCAGCCGCCGCCGCCGCCCCAAAACTGTGCCGCACATTTTCCAAACTGGCTTGCGGATCGCGCATGAGATCCAAGCGTGTGCCATCACGCCAAAAATGTCGGGCCAAGATGTCTTCTTGTGTCAATGTGGCGTAATCTGCCAATTGGCAGCCAACGTCACGAAATAGCACCTCAAAAACCGGTTTCATCGTTAAAACAGTTGGGCCAGCATCGATCATACCTGGGGCGGAGGGCAAGCTGCGCATTTTGCCGCCAGGAGTCGCCTGACCTTCCAGAACTGTCACCTTTACCCCGCCATGGGCCAGTCGCATTGCGGCCGCGAGGCCACCGATGCCAGCTCCGATAATGGCGACATGCTTCATCTCACAGGCCTCCTTCACAGCTTTCGATTGACAGATCCGCTTGATGTGTCCATTCTAGTTTACATTAGATATGTCATCAAGAGATTACATTTTTGAATGGCTTTTCAATGTGAGGACGAGATCATGGGGTTTAAAACCCGAATTGAAACGGCGATATCTGACGCCGTAAACTTGGGGCAAACCGCCCCGTCCCCTGCTAAACTTGCCTCTGCATTGCATTATGCGGTCAGCCCCGGTGGCGCGCGTATTCGCCCAACCATCTTGATGAGTGTCGCCACCGCCTGCGGCGATGATCGTCCCGAATTGACCAATGCGGCCGCAGCTGCCTTAGAATGTATCCACTGCGCCTCTTTGGTGCATGATGATCTGCCATGCTTTGACAATGCCGAAACCCGGCGGGGCAAACCCTCCCTCCATCGCGCCTATGGCGAGCCACTTGCGATTTTGGCTGGCGACAGTCTCATTGTCATGGCTTTTCAAATTCTCACGCGCCACGCGTCCATAGATCTAGAGCGCGCGATTGGGTTGATGAGCATCCTGGCCGAGCAGACCGGAATGCCCAATGGCATATGCGCGGGACAGGGCTGGGAAAGTGAACAGAAAATAGATTTGCGTGCCTATCACAGAGCAAAAACTGGCGCCCTTTTCGTTGCAGCAACACAAATGGGTGCAATTGCAGCTGGCCAAGATGGCGGGCAATGGGATGAGCTGGGATCGCGCATTGGCGAAGCCTTTCAGGTGGCCGATGACCTACGCGATGCTCTTTATAGTGAGGCCGAATTGGGCAAGCCCGCCGGGCAAGACGACCTGCATGGCCGGCCAAACGCGGTTGCAGAATATGGCATCGAAGGTGCGATTTCACATATGAAAAATATTTTAGGCGGCGCAATCTCTTCGATACCATGCTGCCCCGGCGAAGCCATGTTGGCCAAAATGGTCAATGCTCAGGCTGAGATGCTAACGCCAGTGAAATGGCGCAACAAACACTCAAATCTTCACCCTGGTGAGTGATGCGCGGTGAGCGTAAGGCTGGCGCGTGGTATGGGATTTCCAGCTGGTCAAACCGTCTGATTGCTTCGCGCAGATTCCAAAAATGGGCAGCGAAAAACTTCTTGACTCGTCGGATGGTGCGACGTGAAGGCGCTGCCTTGTTTAATCTTTTAGCGGGGTTTTGCCATTCACAAGTGCTCATGGCACTGGTGCAATTCGACATCTTCAACCTCCTGTTAAAGAGCCCGAAAACACTTGAAGAGCTCGCTGAGACTTGCATGGTGCCACAGGATCGGATGACGATTTTGCTGCGGGCGGCTGTAGCCTTAAAACTGCTGCGCTCGCAGCGCGGCGGGCGCTTTGCGCTCAGCAAGACCAGCGCAGCCTTACTCGGAGTTCCAGGCCTAAGTGATATGATCCGGCACCACGATGTCCTCTATCGCGATCTGCGTGATCCAGCGGCCTTTTTCAGAGGCGATACGCAGACAGAGCTGGCCGTTTTTTGGCCTTATGTTTTTGGTGGCGAGATGGAACCGCAAACGGCCAAAACCTATTCTGACTTGATGGCTCGCAGCCAAGAATTGGTCGCAGAAGATACGATGCGCAGCCTTGATCTCTCCACCGTGGGTACCTTGCTTGATGTGGGCGGCGGCTCTGGCGCTTTTCTGGAGCAGGTCGGCCAGGCGCATCCACATGTGAAATTGATGTTGTTTGACCTGGAGCAGGTCGCACCTACCGCCGCACCGAGATTCGCAGCCGCCGGCATGGACGACCGAGCGCAGATCACCTGTGGATCATTCAAAACTGACCCAATTCCCAAAGGGGCCGATTCTATCAGCCTGATCCGAGTTTTGTACGACCACACCGATGAGACGGTGGCGATGCTTTTGGCAAAATGTTGGGACAGCCTGCCTTTGGCTGGGCGACTGTTAATCTCTGAACCCATGTCAGGGGGCGCTCACCCAGAACCGGCGGGAGATGTCTATTTCGCCCTGTATACATTGGCGATGCGCACCGGAAAAACGCGCTCAATTCAGGAAATTTCGTCGCTTTGTCGTCAAGCCGGCTTTGAGGTGACCCAGACTCCGAAACCGGCTCGCCCCTTCGTCACGCGCTGTTTAGAGGCCCGCAAGCTTGCCTTTCCATAGTTGTCAATATTAGTTGACAGTTAAATGTGTCAGTTTTAAAGTACAGTATATGAGAAATTTCAGACTGGCATGTGCCCCGTCATGAAATCCAAAGGGAGTTTTATTGTGCAGACAACTGCTGTCGTCTTAAATGGGCCCAGAGACATCCGTCTCGATACGCTCACTGTGGCTGCGCCACAGGCGAGAGATTTGGTTGTGCAAATTAAGCATTCCGGCATCTCCACAGGAACTGAAAAACTGTTTTGGTCCGGGCAAATGCCACCTTTCCCAGGCATGGGATATCCCCTTGTGCCAGGATATGAGGCAACTGGAGAAGTGGTTGAAGCGCCGCAATCCAGCGCCTTTAAAGCCGGGGATACGGTCTTTGTGCCGGGCGCCAACTGCTATGATGGCGCTTTCGGACTTTTTGGCGGTGCCGCACGTTATCTGGTCAGCAATGAAGATCGCGTTACAAAATTGGACGGGGCTATGGGCGCCGAAGGGGCTTTATTGGCCCTAGCTGCCACTGCCCGGCACGCTATGGCTGGACCTGGAAAATCCGTACCAGACTTAATCATAGGTCACGGGGTCCTAGGGCGGTTATTGGCCCGCCTCACCGTCGCCGCTGGCGCACCGCCACCAACAGTTTGGGAAATTGACCCTGCCCGCCGCATGGGCGCCAAGGGCTATAAGGTCGTGGCACCAGAAGATGATCCAAGAAAAGATTACAAATCTATCTATGATGCGTCCGGTTCCACTGATGTCCTGGCTCAATTGATTGGACGCCTGTCCAAAGGTGGCGAGATTGTCCTGGCTGGCTTTTACACCGACCCTATAAGCTTTGCCTTTCCACCAGCCTTTATGAAAGAAGCCAAATTTCGCGTGACCGCAGAATGGGACCGCGATGACCTAACCGCAACGCGTGCATTGGTTGAGAGCGGCGCTCTGAGCCTCGGCGGGTTGATCACGCATTCATCATCAGCAGCCGATGCGCCAGAGGCCTATCAATCAGCCTTTCAGGATTCGTCATGTTTGAAAATGATGCTCAATTGGGAGAAACCGTCGTGAAAGATGAAGTGCCAAATCTAAAGAATTTCGATCAGCGTTTACGAGATGAGGCCCATGAAGATATCTCTCTTGAGGTGCCTCAGGGCGAACCTACTAGCAAAACTCAAATTATCGCCATCTACGGAAAAGGCGGCATCGGCAAATCTTTCACCCTCGCCAATTTGAGCCATATGATGGCCGAGCAAGGCAAGCGGGTATTGCTGATTGGATGCGATCCGAAATCAGACACAACATCCCTGCTCTTCGGCGGTAAGGCCTGTCCTACGATCATTGAAACCTCCGGCCAAAAGAAGATTGCCGGTGAAGAAGTGAAAATTGGCGACGTGTGCTTCAAACGTGGCGGCGTGTTTGCCATGGAACTCGGCGGCCCAGAAGTTGGGCGCGGATGCGGCGGCCGAGGGATTATTCACGGATTCGAATTACTGGAAAAATTGGGGTTCCACGATTGGGACTTCGACTATGTTCTACTCGATTTCTTGGGCGACGTTGTCTGTGGCGGATTCGGCCTGCCCATCGCCCGCGATATGGCACAAAAGGTCATCCTGGTGGCATCCAATGACCTGCAATCTCTTTACGTGGCCAATAACGTTTGCTCAGCGGTTGAATATTTCCGCAAACTTGGCGGAAACGTCGGTGTCGCTGGGTTGGTTATCAACAAGGATGATGGCAGCGGTGAAGCCGCGGCCTTTGCAAAAGCCGTCGATATCCCGATTTTGGCAGCGATTCCCCAGGATGATGATCTGCGTAAAAAATCGGCAAACTATCAGATTGTCGGAACCGCTGAATCGCAATGGGGTGGCTTGTTTGGCCAGTTGGGAGAGGCCGTTGGCCTTGCGCCGCCCGTGCGCCCAACTCCTCTGGATCAAGATGGTCTTTTGAGCCTGTTTGACGCCAAAGATACGGGTGGCGATTACCAATTGGTACCCGCAACAGACATGGATATGCGCGGAAAAAAAGCCGCGCCTCGCGCTAGTTTAGAAGTGGTCTATGATGATGTCTGAGGCCGATCGCCAGGGGTTTGACGTCAGTTTCGATGCCTCCGGCACACTGCAAGTCATTGAAGCCAGCGCAGCGTCCAAGGCTGTGGCGGCCGAGGGCGGATGCTCCGCTGGGGTAGATACGCTTCAGGCGGCTGCGCGCGCAGCCGGCAAATCAGAAATTCTCGACCAATACGCTAAAGATTACCCACAGGGACCTCACGAAAAACCACAAAGCATGTGCCCTGCCTTCGGGTCACTGCGGGTCGGCCTGCGCATGAAACGCACGTCAACAATATTAAGCGGATCAGCCTGCTGCGTTTATGGTTTGACATTTGTGTCACATTTCTATGGGGCACGGCGCTCAGTGGGCTATGTGCCGTTCAATTCGGAAACTCTGGTCACAGGCAAGCTGTTTGAAGACATTCGAGAGGCGGTGCATGACATCGCAGATCCCGAAAAGCTTGATGCAATCATTGTCACGAATTTATGTGTACCGACTGCCTCTGGTGTGCCATTACGTCTCTTACCAGAACAGATCAATGGCGTGCGCATTGTTGGCATTGATGTGCCAGGCTTTGGCATTCCAACCCATGCAGAGGCAAAGGATGTGCTGTCTGGTGCTATGCTGAACTATGCCCGCAAAGAGATTGCAGCTGGGCCCGTGCCGATGCCTGCCATGGGCAAATCGGATCGACCCACGGTAAGCCTGCTGGGTGAAATGTTCCCAGCTGATCCTATGGTCATTGGACAAATGCTGGCGCCGCTCGGTCTGGCCGCAGGCACTGTTGTTCCATGTCGCGAATGGCGCGAACTTTATTCCGCTTTGGACTGCGGGGCGGTGGCGGCCATTCACCCATTTTACACCGCTAGCATCCGTGAATTTGAAGCCGCAGGTCGCCCTATTATAGGCTCAGCACCCGTCGGCACCGAAGGCACAGCTGCCTGGCTGGCGGCGATTGGCGCAGCTTTTGCGCTGCCAGCGGATGTCATTGCAGCGGCACAAAACCAATTTGTGCCTCAAATTCGCCAAGCCCTAAAACAAGCACAGATCAAAGGCACAATAACCCTATCAGGCTATGAGGGCAGTGAGCTTTTGGTGGCCCGCCTGCTGATCGAAAGCGGCGCAGATGTTCCCTATGTGGGCACGGCCTGTCCAAAAACACCTTGGTCGGCACAGGATGCCGAATGGCTGGAATCACACGGGGTAAAAGTCAAATTCCGCGCCTCATTGGAAGATGATTGCGCCGCCATGGAAGCCATTCATCCAGACCTGGCCATTGGCACAACTCCGGTTGTCCAGAAGGGTAAGGAGCTGGGAATACCCTCGCTTTATTTCACAAATTTGATTTCTGCACGCCCCTTGATGGGTGCTGCAGGCGCGGGCTCATTGGCGCAGGTGATCAATGCAGCCATGGGGAACAAAGCGCGTATGGATCACATGCGTTCCTTCTTTGAGGGTGTGGGCCGAGGCGATACCAGCGGAATTTGGGAAGGCAAACCCAACCTGCAACCTAATTTCCGAGCGGTGAATCTCAAAAAGCTTGAGAAAAAAGCCCGTGCGGCCAAAGCGGCGGAGATGATTTAATGCTGGTGCAAGATCATGACCGTGCAGGAGGCTATTGGGGCGCTGTTTATGCGTTCTGCGCCACCAAAGGCTTGCAAGTCATCATCGATGGCCCGGTCGGTTGTGAAAACCTACCTGTCACCTCAGTTCTTCATTACACTGACGGACTGCCCCCACATGAATTGCCCATCGTCGTCACTGGATTGGGCGAGGAAGAAATGGGGTCAGGGACCGAAGACTCCATGAAGCGCGCTTGGGATGTGCTGGATCCAGCCTTACCTGCAGTGGTGGTCACCGGCTCAATTTCGGAGATGATTGGCGGCGGAGTCACACCGCAAGGCACCAATATTCAAAGGTTCCTTCCCCGCACGATTGATGAAGATCAATGGCAAACAGCCGATCGTGCGATGACATGGATTTTTAGCGAATTTGGTATGACAAAAGGCCGAATGCCACCCGAGAAAAAGCGCGAGGAAGGTGCGGCGCCAAGGGTCAATATCTTAGGGCCCATGTATGGTGCATTTAATATGCCATCAGATCTTGCTGAGATAAGGCGCTTGGTCGAAGGAATTGGTGCAGAGATCAATATGGTAATGCCACTTGGTGCACATATCGCCGAAATGCGCGGTCTGGTAAATGCCGATGTAAATATTTGCATGTACAGGGAATTTGGCCGAGGGCTTTGTGAGGTGCTCAACAAACCCTATCTTCAAGCCCCTATCGGAATTGAGTCTACCACGAAATTTCTGCGCAGCTTGGGGGAACTTCTGGAGCTGGATCCGGAACCCTTTATAGAGCAGGAAAAGCATTCCACCATCAAGCCAGTTTGGGACCTATGGCGCTCGGTGACACAGGACTTTTTCGCCACCGCCTCTTTCGCCATTGTGGCCAATGACACCTATACACGCGGCATTCAAAACTATCTTGAAACCGATCTTGGCTTGCCCTGCGCCTTTGCCGTCTCGCGACAGCGCGGCCAGAAGACAGATAATGACTCAGTGCGCGCCCTTATGCATGAGAAAAAACCCCTGCTGGTTTTGGGCTCGATCAATGAGAAAATGTATCTGGCCGAAATGAAGGCCGGCTTTGGTCCTGCGCCTTCGTTCATTCCCGCCTCTTTTCCAGGCGCGGCCATTCGCCGGGCAACTGGCACACCTTTTATGGGTTATGCCGGTGCGACCTATCTGTTGCAGGAAGTTTGCAACAGCCTGTTTGATGCCTTGTTTCACATCCTGCCTCTGGGCACAGAAATGGATGCCACGCCGGCCACACCCACCACGCTGCGCCGCGATTTCCCATGGGATGCGGATGCGCAGTCGGCCTTGGACGCGATTGTTGCCTCACACCCAATACTTACAAGAATTTCCGCCGCCAAAACTCTGCGAGATGCTGCCGAAAAGAGCGCCCTCGAAAATGGTGAAGAGCGGGTTTTACTGGAGACCGTAAAAAGCCTTCAGCCAATTTCAGGAGGAATATCATGACTGACTTTGCAAATGAAATGTCTGGACTGTCAAAGCAATCCAGACGTCTTCGGCACTCAAAAAATGAATACCGCGTCTATCTTGCGTTGATTTTTTTGGCCGCTTTGCCGTTTTGCACCGTGATTTGGGCCTATCGCCTGATCCGGCACATGACGCTGCCCACGCTGGGTCCGGTTCAAAGCGCGATCAGCGAAGCGCGCACCATCACACCACGTATTTTCCAAACGTAGGTAAGAGATTCTCCGCGCCCAACGGCCCGGGGTCAAAGATCCGCTCTTCCGCATGGGGCAGTGGAATTAAGGCAGGGGGTGTGCCCTTGTTGTAACCCGGCTGCAGGGGCCTTGCAGCGTCAGTACATATTTTCAGGAGAAGAAAATGGCTGATAAAAATGACCTAAGTTTCACAGGTCTTACAGATGAACAAGCGCAGGAATTGCACTCAGTTTATATGAGCGGATTAACGATCTTCGCGACCGTTGCTATCGTAGCTCACGTGCTGACGTACATAAAACTGCCTTGGTTTGCTTGGTAAAGGGAGAGTATAGAACATGGCACAGTTTTACAAAATCTGGCTGATATTCGACCCGCGTCGCGTCTTCGTGGCTCAGGGTGTTTTCCTTTTCTTGCTCGCAGCAATGATTCACCTCGTTCTGCTTAGCAACGATGCAACCAACTGGTTTAGCCTCGCTTTTGGCGGCTAACGGGCTGTTCAAAATAACGCTTTGGGCGGCGTGTTTATCCCTCCGGCCAAAGCAAACAGATGAGATTGAAACATAGCTGCGCATCTAAGGCAGCCCAAATGTTTAAGAGGGAGAAAGAAGATGGCATTGCTCAGCTTCGAAAGAAAATACCGCGTTCGAGGTGGAACGCTGGTTGGGGGTGATCTGTTCGATTTCTGGATTGGTCCCTTCTATGTCGGCTTTTTCGGTGTCACGACGATCTTTTTCGCCGCGCTTGGCACATTGTTGATATTTTATAGTGCCGCTTTGGGAGACACATGGAATCCTTGGTTGATTTCAGTCAATCCACCCGCCATTGAAGTTGGCCTGGGCGTCGCACCTTTGGCAGAAGGCGGCCTTTGGCAAGCAATCACCATCTGCGCGACATTTGCTTTTCTGAGCTGGATGATGCGAGAAGTAGAAATCTGCCGCAAACTAGGCATGGGCTTGCATGTGCCTTTCGCCTTTGGTGTTGCCATCCTTGCCTATGTTACTCTGGTGATCATTCGGCCTGTGCTCTTGGGCGCTTGGGGCCATGGATTTCCCTATGGCATCTTTAGCCATCTCGATTGGGTTAATAACGTAGGATACGCCTATGGCAACTTCCACTATAACCCCGCGCACATGATTGCGATCACCTTCTTTTTCACCACCTGCTTTGCTTTGGCACTGCATGGCTCGCTAGTCCTATCGGCTGTAAACCCTGGCAAGGGCAAAACAATTGGCACGCCTGATCACGAAGACACCTACTTCCGCGATTTAATTGGCTACTCCATTGGGCCCTTAGGCATTCACCGCCTTGGTCTTTTGCTGGCACTCAGTGCTGTTATTTGGAGCGCAATCTGCATCGTAATTTCCGGCACGATTTGGTTTGATAGCTGGAGCTCATGGTGGGATTGGTACGCTGAATTGCCCTGGTGGGCGGATCTTTAAGGGGGACTGAAACATGGAATATCAAAATATTTTCACACAGGTTCAAGTGCAAGGTCCTCCCGAAATGGGCATGGACCCTACAGGAGACATCGCTCGTGAACGAACAAAAAAGGCTAGTTTTTCGAAATTAGCTGGCATTTTGGGCAATGCGCAATTGGGTCCACTGCATCTGGGCATGTTCGGCGTGGTATCACTGGCGACCGGTCTGCTTTGGTTCTTTATTGTTGGCCTGAATTTCTGGGCACAAGCGGATTATTCTCCGGCTGTCTTCATTCGCGATCTGTTCTGGTTCTCACTTGAACCACCTTCAGAAGAATATGGTCTTGGCATGGCGCCTTTGAATGAAGGTGGCTGGTGGTTAATTTCCTCCTTCTTCTTGCTGGTCTCAGTCATCTCTTGGTGGATCCGCACCTATCTGCGCGCCGAAGAGCTGGGCCTTGGGAAACATGTCAGCTGGGCCTTTGCCTCTGCCATCTGGCTGTTTTTGGTTCTAGGTCTGATCCGCCCGCTTATGATGGGTTCTTGGTCAGAAGCGGTGCCTTATGGGATCTTCTCACATCTCGATTGGACAAACCTATTTTCACTGACCTATGGCAACCTGTTCTATAACCCATTCCACGCACTCTCGATCGCCTTTCTATACGGCTCTGCCCTATTGTTCGCCATGCATGGCGCCACAATCTTGGCCGTATCACGTTACGGCGGCGAGCGGGAAATTGAACAAATCGTGGATCGGGGTACTGCCTCAGAACGCGCGGCGCTCTTCTGGCGCTGGACCATGGGCTTCAACGCGACCATGGAAGGTATTCACCGCTGGGCGTGGTGGTTTGCAGTCCTGACAACTTTAACAGGCGGTATTGGTATTTTGCTCACAGGTACCGTGGTCGACAATTGGTATGTCTGGGCACAAGACCACGGCTATGCGCCGCTGGATTGATCTTAAGCATAGGGGAAACGGATTATGAGTGATCATCAAGACTATCTCGGAACTGGGAGTGACACAAAATTTCGGCTGCGCGCAGATGTGCTGATGCTGATGTTGAAAGGCGCAGGATACGCAGCTGTGTTTTGTCTGGTGCTCTGGTTTGGACTTATGGTGCTGTATTGGATCGGCCAAGCCTTGCCAGAAGAATCGCGCGACACGCCCGATCCTGGCCAGGCATTTTTGCAACAGCCGTATATCCACACCAAACAAGTATAAGAATTTCCCCAAGCGCTCCGGCGCTTGGGGATCCGAATTCCAGATATCTCAGTCCCTGAATATCTGGAAGCATCGGGATGCAGCATCCTGATATTTCCTGTTGGCTACAGGGGGCAGGTGACTTCTGAACTCAGAGTCGCCTGCACCTGGCCAACAGGGCCAACACGCCAAGATAAGGATCAACCATGCCCTCTTTGCTTGACGAGATAACAACGCCCTCAGATCTCAAGACCCTGAGCGACCAACAACTGGCACAGCTGGCAGATGAATTGAGAGTTGATGTGATCGAAGCCGTATCACGCACTGGCGGACATCTGGGGTCGTCGCTCGGCGTGGTCGAGCTGACCGTGGCGCTGCATGCCGTATTCGACACCCCACAGGACAAGTTGATCTGGGACGTGGGACATCAATGCTATCCCCATAAAGTTTTAACAGGCCGCCGCGCAGGCATGAAAACTCTGCGCCAAGAAGGTGGGCTATCAGGCTTCACCAAACGGAGCGAGTCGCCCTATGATCCCTTTGGCGCCGCCCATTCCTCGACCTCCATCTCTGCCGCTCACGGCTTCACCGTAGCCCGTGATCTTGGACAAGATACCGGCGACGCCATCGCCGTCATTGGCGATGGGTCGATCAGCGCTGGCATGGCCTATGAAGCGCTCAATAACGCCGGGGCTGAAGGCCGGCGGATGTTTGTTATCCTCAATGATAATGAAATGAGCATCGCGCCTCCGGTAGGGGCTATGTCAAAGTATATGTCGGGACTGGCGGACACTGCGCTCGCGCAGCTCAATGCCTTTGGCCAGGACATCGAAACCGTTCTGCCGGGCCCTATGCGTGATCACGCACGTCGCGCCCGCCAATTGGTGACTGGTGCAGCCGCATCACAGGGCACAATATTTGAGAAACTAGGTTTTGAATACATCGGCCCCATTGATGGCCATGATATGAGTCAACTTCTATCCGTTTTGCGAGCTGCAAGAACCCGCGCCAAAGGTCCAGTTTTGATTCATTGCTGTACAGTGAAGGGCAAGGGTTATGCGCCAGCAGAAACCTCTGCTGATAAATATCACGGGGTGGCAAAGTTTGACGTTGCCAGCGGCGCACAAATGAAATCAGGTGCCAATGCCCCCAGCTATACCACTGTCTTCGGTCAAACTCTGACTAAATTGGCACAAAAAGACTCCAAAATTGTTGGCATCACGGCAGCAATGCCCTCCGGTACGGGCCTCGATATTTTTGCCCAGCATTTTGCAGACCGCATGTTTGATGTGGGGATTGCCGAGCAACATGGTGTCACCTTCGCTGCTGGTTTGGCTGCCAGTGGCCTCAAACCCTTTTGCGCAATCTATTCAACCTTTTTGCAGCGCGGCTATGATCAAATTGTCCATGACGTCGCGCTCCAAAATTTACCCGTGCGCTTTGCCATAGACCGAGCAGGATTGGTCGGTGCGGATGGGGCGACTCATGCCGGCGCCTTTGATATCGGCTTTTTGACGGCCTTGCCTAATATGGTGGTTATGGCAGCAGCTGATGAGGCGGAGCTGGTGCATATGATTACAACCGCCGCCGCCCATGACACGGGTCCCATCGCCTTTCGCTACCCCCGCGGCACAGGCACGGGCGTCAGCATTCCAGAAAAAGGTGAACTGCTGCAAATTGGTAGAGGACGCATTGTTCGCCCGGGTGCAGATATCGCTTTACTGTCCTTCGGCGGGCATCTGGCTGAGGCACTGAAAGCAGCAGACCTAATCTCGGCACAGGGCATCAATGCGACAGTA
This sequence comes from uncultured Planktomarina sp., assembly GCA_943788425.1. Taxonomy (GTDB): domain Bacteria; phylum Pseudomonadota; class Alphaproteobacteria; order Rhodobacterales; family Rhodobacteraceae; genus Planktomarina. The sequence goes on along the minus strand of CALSQF010000006.1, from coordinate 275,110 downwards.
GCGGATGCGAGGTTCGCAAAACCCTTAGATCACGCGCTGATTTCCAAATTGGCCAAAACCCATAAGGTGCTCATCACCATTGAACAGGGCGCGCAGGGCGGTTTTGGGGCCATGGTGCTGCACTATCTAGCCGATACCGGCCTGCTCGACGGGCCATTGGCCGTGCGCAGCATGACATTGCCAGATCGGTTTATTGATCAGGCCGCTCCAGATGCGATGTATGCGGATGCAGGATTAACCGCGACAGATATCGCAGCCACGGCCTTACAGGCCCTCAGACGCACGCCTATCTCAGTCTGATTATGAAGGGCTGTAGGCCTATGTATCAAAAATTAGATCACTGTGTTGCGTCATGTAAATATGCAGCCATGGGGTAAATGCGGTCGGATTGCGATCCAGCTCTTGGCGCAAATCTTGGCGGGTCACCCATTTCACCGCCTGAACCTCACTCGGGTTGAGTGCTATTGGCAGTGAAAAATTGGCTTGGGCCACATAGACTTGCACCACTTCATGTTCAATCAAGCCATTCCCGACCTCCGCACGGTATTCCACCTCCCCACGGGGCTCGAGATCAAGGCCTGTAATGCCCAATTCCTCATTCAATCGCCGCCGCGCGCAGATCAGCGGATCTTCTTCCCAATGTGGATGGGTGCAACAGCTATTCGCCCACATACCAGGTGTGTGATATTTGCCTAAGGCCCGCTGCTGGATCAAAATGTGATCCTCTGCCATTACAAAAATAGACACCGCCCGATGTTTAAGTCCCATTTTATGGGCCATCAATTTTTCAACCGGTTGCAGCGCACCATCTTGCCATGCAGGGATCATGATCGTCATCAGACACGATCTTCCGAAATAAGCCGGGTCAAATGCGCCAAATTTTTCAAACCAATCTTCAAATGCGCCATGGGTCGGGCCGCAACCAAGCGTTTGTTCATATAGGCTTCAAATGTCAGTTTTTGCACATCTATATCGTGGCACAGGGACACAAAACGCTCACGGCGCTCATCGCTGCGATAGTAGGCATTTTGCATGGCGCCTAAGACTTTGAAGACGCTTTTATGTTCGCGCATAAACAGCTTGCGCGCCAATTGCAGATCTTTTGCCCGCCCGGTGGTCAAAAAGGCGCTGGCGGCCGTAGCGGCCACCCGACCGCCAACCATTGCGTAATAGATGCCCTCACCGGAAGACGGCGCAACCACCCCGGCCGCATCCCCAGCCAAAACCACATCAGCGCCATTGTCCCAACGATCTAAAGGACGCAAAGGAATGGGCGCTCCCTCACGCCTGATCGTCTTGCAATCGCTCAATCCGTGCGCAGCACGCAGCTCCGCTGTGGCCTGTTTCAAATCCACACCCTCAATACCGGTGCCCATTCCAACACTGGCAGATTTTCCATGGGGAAAGACCCACCCGTAGAAATCGGGGGATATAGCCCCGTCATAGATAACGTCGCATCTTGTCGGATTATAAGTCAGGCCCTCAAGCGGGGCTTCGATGATTTCGTGATAGGCGATTACATAGGGAATCTTATCACCATTGGGGACTTCTGACTTGGCCACTTTTGAGCGCGCGCCGTCGGCACCAATGATGATTTTGCACGCCAAAGACCGCTCCTCACCACTGTCCTTATCGCGATAGATCACAGAGGGATGGTCCGCATTTCGCTCAATACGCAAAAAGGTGCCGGTCAACCAAATTGCCCCAGCCCCTTGCGCTCGGTGGCGCAGAAACGGGTCAAAATGCTCGCGATCAACCATGCCAACAAAACCATTCTCAATGGGAATATCGACCCTGCGCTGCGTTGGAGAGATCATCCGTGCGGTATTGATTCGCGCTACAATTTGCGAGCTGGGAATTAAGAAGTCCTCAATGAGGCGCGGTGGTATTGCGCCGCCACAGGGCTTAATGCGACCTTCACGATCCAACAAAGCGACCTTATGACCTGAGCGCGCCAAATCTTCAGCCGCTGTTGCCCCTGACGGGCCTCCACCGATCACAACAACATCAAACATAGTTATTCTCCTGCGACTAAATTGGGGGGCAAAGGCTGCCCTTTGTGCTCAATAACCCGCATCGCCATGAGGGCGGCGGCAAAAAACAGAGCGGCTTCGAAGATGAAAACCGCACCAAAAGCGGGACCATCCGCAAAAAAGCTGCGCGTGATATCAACCAAGACTGCGCCCGTAAGACCGCCGAAACCTGCGGCAATAGCCTGCGCCGCACCCCACAGCCCCATGCGGGTGCCCTCACGTTGACCGCGGCCCTCTGAACTGGAGGCAAGTGCCATCATGGCACTGATGGCCGATACAGCGAACATGCCGTTAAAGAACCCAAGGGCCACCACAAGATACGTAAAATTCAGCACTTTCGACATCAGTCCTGACAAACAAATCAGCAGCAAAACCGCGCCCGACCCGTAGCATCCACTCATGACCCATCTGCGCAGCGATCCAATTTTGAAACCCGTGGCCATGATGCCAACGGTGAGCATCCCAACAAAGACCCCACCGTTTTGCGCGCCACTGAGAGATGTTGACTGTCCCGGTGTGAAGCCAAAAACCAATCCCGCGTAAGGCTCAAGGATCAATTCCTGCATGAAATACGCATTCATAGACAAAAAGACGAAAATTGTAAAATTCCGCGTTTTGGATTCGGCCCACAACTCTCGCAAAGCTTCTTGAAACGTATTATTCGGTTCTGAGGCTCGTGAACTGACCGCACGCTCGATGTTCCAAATGGCCAGAACCGTCACCAAAATGGCCAGTAGGGCGATCACGGATACGACCGTCATGAGCCGCTGAGGGGAATAGGGATCCAAGAACTGCCCCGCCACACCTGCCGTAAGCGCTATGCCAAAAATCATCATCAGCCAAGTGATCGTCGCCGCAGCCGCGCGTCGATCTGCAGCCGTTGCAGTGGCCAGAAGAGCCAATAGCGATGTACCCGAAGCTCCAACACCGATGCCGATCAGCCCATAGGACACAATCGAGGCGATAAGCGCGAGCCAATAGTGCACAGCAAATAAGGTCACGGCATAAGTGGCGCCAACGCCGCCCAGCGCCAGGGTCATCATTCCGCCAATAATCCAACGAGTCCGATTGCCGCCCACATCCGACCGGAATCCCCAACGCGGGCGCGACAATTGAATTCCATAATGCAAGCCGACCAAAGCACCCGGCAACAGCGCTGGCAGCGAAAATTCAACCACCATTAAGCGATTGAGTGTGGAAGTGGTCAGAACTACGATGGACCCCAGGGCCATTTGCACCAATCCTAAGCGGAAAATTTGGCTCCAAGACAGGCTCATAGCAAACCTCGCACGGCGATGGCGCTGATCATCATGCCCGAGACATACATAGACACGCCAGTAGCGTTATACCATGGCGCACGCGCCTTCGGATCTGTCAGCATAACCCGCATCGCCCAGAATTGCGCCGCAAGCAGCACCGCAATGATTGCCGCGAACACAGGCCGTTCCCACAAGATCAACAGAGCAATTATGGCCCCTTGGGGCCCGCCCATAATCCAACAGGCCAGCCGCGCGGCGCGGTCGGAACCCAACGTCACCGGCAATGAGTTAATGCCCAATTGGCGGTCCCCTTCGGTTGCCTTAAAGTCGTTCAATGTCATGATCCCATGGGCACCCAACGCATAAAGTCCTGCTAGAAGAATAATCCGCCAATCGGGAGCGCCAGCCGATAAAACCGCCGCTCCAGTAAACCAAGGCAATCCCTCATAGCAAAGCCCCACCAAACCGGGCCCCCACCAGCCAGAAGTTTTAAGCCGCAGGGGCTCTGCAGAATAGGCCCAAGCTGCAAGCACGCCAAAGACGGTGGCCAAGAATCCCCAAGGCCCCAATTGATATCCAACCAAAAGTGACAGCACGGACATCGCCCAAGCGATCCACAATCCCCATTTTCCCGGAATGCGGCCGGACGGGATGGGACGATCGGGTTCATTGATGGCGTCTACATGCCGATCACACCAATCATTTGCCGCCTGACTCATGCCGCAAACAATAGGACCCGCAAGAATAAGGCCCAAAACGATCAAAACCCAATGGCCCGAAAAAGAGGTGCCAGAAGAGACAACTCCACATAAGAAAGCCCACATCGGCGGGAACCAGGTGATAGGCTTGAGCAAGCGCAACATGGCCATCGGCTCAGGCAGTCGCCGTGGCTCTATGGGAATATATTCTGTCATAGTGTAATTTTAGACTTACACTTAACTCCACATCAAGTGTAAAGTTATATTTACGGACGCGGGTTTCTGTTTCGTTAAATACTCGCGACAAATGGTCTTTACCCAAACTAGAAGCACACTAGGTATTTGTTGAGAAAAGGAGTGAGAACGAATGAAAACAATGAAAATGGCCCTACTGGGATTGTTGATGACAGCCGGTCCAGCGCTTGCGGGCGGCCACGCATCCGGGGACGCTGCTGCGGGTGAAACGGTTTTTAAGAAATGCAAAGCATGTCACGCGATCGTCGCAGATGATGGAACAGTGATTGTCAAAGGCGGAAGGAACGCGCCTAACCTATATGGCATCTATGACCGCCAGGCAGCCGTGCATCCTGATTTCAAAAAGTACGGCAAATCATTGGTCGCCGCTGGCGCTCAAGGCCTGATTTGGAATGAAGCCGACTTTGTCGCCTACGTTGCAGATCCCAAAAAGTTTCTAAAGACATATTTAGACGACAAAAAAGCGAAGTCCAAAATGGCCTTCAAGCTGAAAGATGCAGACGATCAGGCCAATGTTTGGGCCTATCTTGTGTCAGTCGCAGAATAGCCTGACCTAATTTCCAGAATGACTTGAGGCCCTTCAACATTGAAGGGCCTTTTTGTTACATGGACCGCACGGTATCTATCATCAATTGAACATTGTCCGGATCCGCATCCGGGGTGATACCATGGCCCAAATTAAAGATATGCGGGCCCTTGGATAGGGCGCCTGCAATACGTTTGGTTTCGGCGACCAGCGCCGCCCCACCCGTCACCATGTGTGAGGAGGCAAGATTGCCCTGCACGCAGCCCGCAGATTGCAAATTATCTGCAACCCATTGAGCGTCGATACCATCGTCAAAAGCAATACAATCTGCACCAATCAAGCGATGCAGACCTGCATATTTCTCACCGGCACCTCGCGGAAAGGCTATGATTGGAACATTGGGGAATTTGGCCTTTAATGTGGCCGTGATACGACGCATGGGCTCGATGGAATATTTCATGAAATCTTCGCCCTTGAGCGATCCGGCCCAGCTGTCAAAGAGTTTTACAACTTCCGCACCCGCATCAATCTGCGCGCTGAGGTAGTGGATTGTGCCCTCGGTGATCAAATCAATCAACGCCACAAAAACAGCTGGATTTTCAGTCTTCAAACGATGCGCCGGTCCTTGGTCTGGTGTGCCTTGCCCCGCAATCATATAGGTCGCCACCGTCCAGGGTGACCCAGCAAATCCTATCAATGTAGTGGCCTCTGGCAATTCTTCAGACAAAATTTTCACTGTCTTATAAATCGGTGCCAGATGTGCGTGAATGTCAGTTGCCGGTTTCAATTTTGCATAATCTTCTTGCGTGGTCACGGTCGACAAACGCGGGCCTTCCCCTGTTACAAACCACAGGTCCGCACCCAGAGCCTGGGGCAGCAACAAAATATCCGCAAACAATATCGCGGCGTCAAAACCGTAGCGCCGTATAGGTTGAAGAGTGACCTCCGCTGCCAATTCTGAGTTGTAGCACAGCGAAAGAAAATCGCCGGCTTGCGCGCGGGTTGCACGATATTCGGGAAGATAGCGGCCCGCTTGGCGCATCATCCAAATAGGAGCCGTTGGAAGTGTTTCTCCTGCCAGAGCGCGCAAGATTACTTTCCTTGATGTCATAGTCGTATTCCCAGATATTTCTTTGCAACATTATGCACAGCATCAGTTCATAGAAGCAAGAGTTGTCAGGCCAAGTTTACATGTTTAGGGATAGGACATGACTTATACATTACCCACTCCGAAGACCCCGCTCAATATCGGCACCCGAGGCTCCCCCTTGGCGCTGGCCCAAGCCTATGAAACACGCGCACGTCTGGCCAAGGCTTTTGACCTGCCACTGGACGCCTTTGAGATTGTCGTCATCATGACCACGGGAGATCGAATCACCGATCGTCCACTGAAGGAAATTGGTGGTAAAGGGCTATTCACGCGCGAAATCGAGCAAGCCATGCTGGATGGATCCATCGACATCGCCGTGCATTCCATGAAAGATATGCCGGTTCAGCAACCAGAAGGTCTGGTGTTGGACACCTATTTGCCACGCGAAGATGTACGCGATGCCTTTATTTCCCTGTCAGGCGGCGCATTGCGCGATTTATCTGCCGGTGCAGTGGTGGGCACCTCGAGCCTGAGACGTCAGGCACAACTCAAATTGCGGCGCCCAGATCTGCAGATCGTAGAATTTCGTGGCAACTTGCAAACACGGCTCAAGAAGCTTGAAAATCAAGTGGCAGAAGCAACCTTTCTCGCCATGGCCGGGCTCAAGCGATTGAAAATGGAAGAGGTGCCACGCCAAGCGATTGAAGTGGACGACATGTTGCCCGCCGTGGCGCAGGGAGCCATTGGCATTGAGCGGCGCATCAATGACATGCGCATGGCCGATATGCTCGCCGCTATTCATGACCACGAGACCGGACAGCGTTTGGCTGCGGAGCGCGCATTTCTTGCAGCATTGGACGGCTCTTGTGAGACACCAATTGCCGGGCTTTCTGAACTTCAGGGCACCACGATGAGGCTGCGTGGCGAAGTGCTTCGGCCCGATGGTTCCGATGCCATTCAGGACGATATGATCATGCCAATCGAAGATGGCGCGCAAGCCGGGCAAGAAATGGCGGCAAAGCTCCTTGAGCGAGCGGGTGAGGGATTCTTTGACTGGCGAGAGAGTTAAACCCACTCCAAACGTCTTGCTCTTCGGCGCGACAGGCACGGCGGGACAAGGGGTGTGCCGCGCGCTGCATCGCGCAGGATATATGGTCACCTGCGTTCTGCGTGACGGCCAGAGTTCGCCCAATGCGGCACAGTCTTTGCATGCCGATATTACCCAGCCTATGCCGCAAATACTTGGCCAGTTCGATGCCGTCATCTCCTGCGTTGCCTCCCGCAGTGGCGGCCGCGCAGATGCCTGGGCAATTGACCACACCGCACAGATGAACATTCTAGAGGTGGCGCAAAGGTTGCAAGCGAAGCAATTTATTTTGCTCTCGGCAATATGCGTCCAAAATCCAAAACTGCCATTTCAATTCGCCAAGCTCACCTTCGAAAAAGCATTGATGGCCTCGGGTCTCACCTATTCCATCGTACGACCGACGGCTTTCTTCAAATCTCTCTCTGGTCAAATCCCGCGGCTGCGCAATGGGAAGGCATTTTTGGTCTTTGGGAATGGTAAGCTCACCGCCTGCAAACCCATCAGCGACGATGATCTGGGCAATTTCATGGTCGATTGCATCACCAACCCGGCCAAACACAATAAAATCCTGCCCATCGGCGGCCCCGGCCCTGCCATCACGCCGCGCGATCAAGCACAGGCCCTGTTTGGTTTACTGGGGCGACCTGTAAAATTACGCCGGGTGCCAGTTGCCCTGTTGCGTATCATCAGCGGCGGGTTGCGCCTAGCTGGTGTCTTGATTCCAGTCGCACAGCGAAAGGCCGATCTCGCCGAAATCGGGCTATATTACGCAACCGAATCAATGCTGGTCTGGAACGGCCCAGAGCAGGGCTATTCGGAAGAGAACACGGCCTCAACCGGAACAGAACATTTGTTTGATCACTATGCAAAAGTCATGCGCTCTGGCGCCGACGTTCCTCGAGGAGACCACTCGGTCTTTTAAGCAACCGCATGGGCAATCGCGCATTGCTTCCATAACGATTCAAGTGCCTCAACCAAATAGGCAATATCAGCGTCTGAATGAAGCGGTGATGGGGTGAAGCGCAAACGTTCCGTGCCTTTTGGAACGGTTGGATAATTGATCGGCTGCACGTAGATGCCCCATTCATCCATTAAATAATCTGCGAGCATTTTGGTCTTCACCGGATCTTTAATCATCACCGGCACAATGTGGCTTTGATTTTCTAAATGTGGAATGCCAGCACGACTCAAGCCAGCCCGCAGTTTAGCAACCTGTTGACGTTGACGCTGACGCTCATTGTTGGATGTCTTCAAATGCTTGATAGACACCCGCGCCGCTGCTGCAACAGCCGGGGGCAAAGCTGTCGTAAAGATGAAACCAGAAGCAAAACTGCGAATGAAATCACACAAGACAGATGATCCGGTGATATATCCCCCAACCACGCCATAGGCTTTTCCCAAAGTGCCCTCGATCAGTGTAATCCGATCCATCAAACCTTCTTGCTCGGCGATCCCTCCGCCCCGTGGTCCATAAAGCCCGACCGCATGGACCTCATCAAGATAGGTCATTGCGCCATATTTCTCCGCCACTTCAACAATCTGACGTATTGGTGCAATGTCCCCATCCATCGAATAGACCGACTCAAAGGCCACTATTTTTGGCGCATCTGCCGGAAGCGCCGCCAATTTGGCCTCAAGATCTTTCACATCATTATGGTTCCAAATGACCTTTTGAGCACGCGAATGGCGAATGCCCTCAATCATCGAGGCGTGATTGCCGGCGTCGCTCAAAATGATACAACCCTCAAGCCGGCTCCCCAGCGTGCTCAACGCCGCCCAATTGGAGACGTAGCCAGAGGTGAACAGCAAGGCTGCTTCTTTGTTATGCAGATCTGCCAATTCCCGCTCAAGCAATAGGTGATCATGATTTGTCCCTGAAATATTGCGTGTGCCGCCGGCGCCGGTGCCGCTGCGCGTGACAGCCTCGCACATCGCCTCAATCACCACCGGATTTTGTCCCATGCCGAGGTAATCATTGGAGCACCAGACCGTCACGTCTTGCACCTTGCCACCGTGGTGACTGGCTGCATGAGGAAACTTGCCGCATTTGCGCTCTAATTCGGCAAAATAGCGATAATTGCCTTCAGATTTCAACGTGTCGATTTGAGCTTGAAAAAGGGCGTTAAAGTTCATGGGATTGTCCTGTCTTAGTGTTCGTAGAAAGTGCGGGAAGCATCCAGCGCCAAAGCTTTGCATCGGGCAATGGAATGACCATCAACCAATGTTCCAGCGTGGCCAAAGCACACAGTGCAAAGAGCAAAGCATGTCCAATCTGTGCCTCCACCGTGCTGGCGGAAAACAGCGCTAAACCGAGGGCAGCAGTGACCAGACTAAGCCCAGTTATCCCAAGACCAAAAACCATGGTCACCGGGCCTTGCTTGAAATATGATGTGAGGTGCAGCAGCGGTTGGGGGATGAATTCAAGATTGATGCGCGGCACGCCAAAAAACAAATTAAGTTTGGCGGAAATGCGCGCTGCAAAAAGGATAAAATAGGCCCAAAATCCAAGCGGATTTGCTGCATCAAACGCGATGAACGCCATGAGAACCAGGCCGCTGAGCAAAAGGGCTTCGTGGTGGCTGACGGTCTGCCAGGCCCTCCGGAATCTGGCCCAGCCCCGAAGCGATTTCGGGCAAGAGTTCCGCAAGGGGCCAGTGATGACCCCAGATAAAAACGCCAGCTCAATCCAACCCCAAATGAGCAAGACTGAGAAAAATGAGATATAGATATTTGCCACGGTCAAAGAGGCGGCGGAGATCACCGCTCCGAAAATGCCCAGCGCTAAGAGTGGCACGCCCCATACGACAGACGCCCCATGGGCCGTCGCACCAGCCACGTCCTTGCGCCGCACAATCAGCAAAATAATCCCGGTGAAGAACCACCAGGAAAAAATTGCGATGAGCGCTGCTATCCAGGGCGATCCGATCATCAGTAAGTCGGCTCCATCCGCGTGCTGGTCGGAACCCTATGGGTCTTAGCGGGGATGGTGAATACGGAGACAAAAGCCGTCGCAGCCTTAACCATTCCGCCCAATCGGCTCATCATACCACCCAGGCCCCCACGAGCTTTTGCGGCGGCAATTTGCCGAGATGCTGCCTCCATCCGATCGAGGTTTTTACGCCAGCGCGGGTGATCGATATCTAATGTCATTGGAAAAATTTGTTTGGATATCTCAGAGGTTTTGCGAAACACCTCTTGGCCGTACCAGGTGACATCGACGCCCAGAGCCTCATGAAACAACGGCCGCTGATGGTCCCGCACCCACATGGTGGAATAAACCGCGGTGAGGAAAAACTTGATCCACAGTTTATTGCCAAAACTTTCAGTCAATTTAGGATCAGATTTCATCAAAAGCGCAAAGGCTTCCCCATGGCTAAACTCATCGTTGCACCACTCGCGAAACCATTTGAAAATAGGATGAAACCGCAGTTCCGGGTTCTCTTCGAGGTGCCGGTAGATGGTTATATAGCGGGCATAGCCAATCTTCTCCGATAAATAGGTAGCGTAATAGATAAATTTTGGGCGGAAATACGTGTATTTCTTCTGCTGAGTCAAAAAGCCCAAATTTACCCGAACCCCGGCTTCACGCAGTGCATCATTGATAAATCCAGCATGGCGCGCCTCATCCCGTGCCATCAATTGAAACAGGGTTGTGATGTCCTCATTCGAACCGCGACGCTTCATCTCTTTGTACAAAACGCAGCCAGAGAATTCGGCGGTGCAAGATGAAATAAGAAAATCGATGAACTCCGCCTTCAGCGCCGGCTCCATCCCCTCCCAATCAACAGTGTCCCACTCTTCATTCTTTTTGAAATGCCCCTTGTTCGGATCGGATTTCATTTGCGTAATCAAGCGGTCCCAGTCTTCACGCACCGAGCTGACATCAACCGCATCCATTTCGGCAAAGTCAGTTGTGTAAAAGCGCGGCGTGAGCAGCGTGTTTTGCATTGCCACCTCTGTGGCTTTTTCAGATGTCATTGGATCATCAAGCGCATCTTGTGCGGCAATTGCCTCTTCAGCGGTATTGGCAAAAGCAGAATGTGTTGGCGCATTCATGACAATACTCCCTCCGAAAAAGAAAATTCGCACAGCTCCATAAATTCAAAATCGCCCGTCGAGCGCGTCCAGAGCCGTTCAATTTTTGAGGCCCGGGTGATCGTAGCGATGCGTTGTTCCTCAACGCAGACACCATAGGGCGCCATGATTTCTGGCCCTTCCACTTGAACGCTGTCTCCTGGATGCACCACGGCACCATTGTTAAATTTCACATGAGCAGAAAGCTCCTCAAACCGATGTGAAATCGTCACGGTGCAGGGTGCGGTCTCTTTTGATCTCGTAAATAATCCCATCTTCTGTCCCCTTGGTTCAGTCGATCAGCTTGGCGAAAGCTGCGACATTGTCTTGGCCATATCCGATCAATTCGATCGACCAGCCGGTTGTGTCGTCAAGAATGGCCACATGCCCATTTGCTCTGCGCACCAAGCGCAGGGGCGCTTGCGTATCTGCGTTGTGCACAATGCGTTCGCGCGTGGTGGTGACCCAAATCACATCGATAAACCCAGATTTATGATCATTGGAATGGGCAATCTGTCTGCCCGTCGCGTCCAAAACCGCCACGCCATCACTCCTATTACCCACCAAAGTGATCGGAATTTCCGCCACGATATCGCTGTGTGGGGCCACGCCAATAACAGGACGGTCCGTAAGCCGGGCATAAGCGACAAGAACGACTGCGGCGATCATCAAAGTGAACATCGCTTGAACCAAGACCTTGGGCACCATGTCCCGATCTCGGTGTTTCATTTGAGCGGCAAGTGAGTTGGTGGTGGGCATGAGCTTTACTCCGCAGCGATGCTGTCTGTTTTGGTATAGTCGCGCTGAGCGACCTTCGGCATTGACACTCGTGTCTCGGCGGCCTCTGCAAAAAGGGCTGCGACCCGTTCAGCATCTGGTATGGATCGGAAGGCCGGTTGGGTGCGGCTCATGTGCCATGGGCGCACATGCGGCCAGGTCATTAGATACGACAAGCGAGTCTCACCGATGAGCTCAAAAGTGATTGTGCCCAAACCCGACTTTCTCAAGGCCACTTGTGCATTTCCGATACACACATATGGCAGGTTCAATGTCATCGTCAGCGCAGCACCGATGCGCAGACATGCACGTTTATTGGTAAGCGTATATACCGTGCTTCGAGCTTGTACCGTTGCCACCCCAAATAAGATTAAGGCCGTCAACGCGCCAGCCACTAGAAACGGAATGCCCTGCGCCATAGCAGACGTCAGGCTCATCATATCCGATACGGTAATAACTCGGATCACCGCCAGGGCGATGAAATACCCAACCACCCAGTTGAGGCCCCAAGCATCCTTGGCCAGCCGCAGGCTGTTAGGCCGCCCTTGCCAGAGGATATGTTCGTCAGCGGGCAATGCTTCAGGCAATCCGCGGATCGGTTCGAAATTAAAATCGTCGTGGCTCATGTCTTTAGTCCCCTATCGTCTGAACGCTGGGCCGTGGCTGCGGCCCAGCGTTGGTCGTTTACAGTTTTGGCTCTGAGCGTTCAGGATCGGCATAAAGTGTGCCGCCGCCGTAATAAGCCATGATCTTTTCTTCCTCGAGCAAGCTGACTTCTGAAGTCGACTTGTGCTGAGGCACTCCTGCAAAATTGGCGCTATAAATTGAACGAACCGTCACCCGGTCTTCGCTAATTTTGCAAAAATTGATTGGGATTAGGCGGGCCTGGCCCGTGCCCTCTGGATTGAGATCCACAGTTAGGTAACGCACCATCTGTTCTGGCACATCAATCCACATATCATTGATACGGCCGATCACCTCGCCGTCGCCCGCCACCACAGGTTTACCCCGTGGATCACGGCCAGCTGAAACATGGAAATCATCGAGCTGTGACATGGGCTTGATCTTGGCATGACCATGCGCGTCCAACTCGGCGTGATCCTGACGCGGAGCCCATGCGCCTGGCCCAACACCAGCGAGCATCGGGTCGCCGATTGGTACAAAAGGCGAGCCAGTCGCATCAGAGGTGGCTTCAAGTGCTAAATCTGAACGATCCCCACGTTGACCGGAGGGAACAGTCACGTCACCGCGCCCATGGGGCAGGTGAAACGTCTTGTCACCAGGCAGGGAAAAAAGGCCGCGATGGGCAGATCCAGAGGGATCATCGGCCTCCAGCGGATATCCTTCGCGCATGTTCTCTGTTTGAAGATAATAAACAAGCAAAGCAAAAAAGATCCAGAACATCCAGATCGCAGCGCTTGCGAGATCAAAATTACCGAAAAATTCATTGCCTACCATGGTCGTCTCCTTTGACTATCAAGTCGGAAAATCCGTCAGCTCCAAGCGCTGCGGTGTGTTTGCACTGATGCCTTTGGTCCGTAGAATCGGGCCAAGGGCGATGAGGGTAATGAAGAGTAGAGCGATCTCAATTTGATAAACGACCGAATACCCAACAACCGGGGTGTTAAGGGCGTCGCCCAAAATGCCGCTATGCGCCGCTTGCGTGATCATATCGCGAATAGCGCCACCTAAAAAAATGGACAGGCCTGCGCCTGTGGCCTGCGCAGCGCCCCAAACGCCCAGCGCCAATCCACGCCCAGCCGCTCCAGGCACATTGATGGTCATGGCGGCAGTCAGGGTCGCCACTGCAAAGGTACCGCCACCCAGCCCAATCAAAAAGGCACCTGAAAAAAACAAAAATGGCGAGCCAAAAACAGAGGATAAAAGAACTGCCGCAAAAGCGAAGATGCCGACAACAACTCCCCGGCCCGCAATACGAATGGGATCAATTGATCGCGACAGCCATCGCGCCGACAGGCCCAAACCGATCAAAGCGCCCAAAGACCACATGGCGGTAAGCTGCGTTGTCGCCGAAACGGAAAGGCCAAGAATTTCGCCGCCATAGGGTTCGAGCAGCACATCTTGCATATTAAAAGCAACCGTGCCGGCGAAAATTGTGAATATTAGCCGCCGCACCGTCGTTTGACCGGTAAAGTCCGCCCAAGCGGTCTGAAAACTGGCCTTCGGCGCCTGGCGTGCAGCCTGGCTCATCGGCGCCATTTTTTCCTGCTTCCAAAGAGCAATAACATTCAAAACCATGGTGAACACCGCCGCGCCTTGCACCACTTGAACCAACAGTAACGAGGAGTAATCATGCAGCAACGTACCAATGATAACGGCTGAAACCCCCATTCCCACAAGATACATAACGTAGAGCATTGAAACGACTTTTGCGCGAGTCTGTTCGGTTGCGCGATCAGCGGCCAAAGCCAGCCCTGCGGTTTGCGTCATATGCATTCCAAGCCCAGTCAAAAGAAACGCCAGCGCTGCGGCAATCTCGCCAAACAGTCCCGCATCAATTGCTGAGTCTCCGGCCAAAACCAAAAGAGCCATCGGCATGATCGCCAATCCGCCAAACTGCCAGAGGCTGCCAAACCACAAATAGGGCACGCGTTTCCAACCGATTGCGGAGCGGTAATTGTCAGACTTAAACCCAAGAAGCGCACGAAAAGGCGCGATCAGCACGGGAATTGCAATCATCGTCGCCACGATAAAGGCCGGCACCGACAGCTCAACAATCATCACCCGGTTTAAGGTGCCAAGCAACATCACCGCTGCCATGCCCACAGAAATTTGAAACAAGGATAGACGCAACAATTGCCCAAGCGGCAGCTCATCGCTGGCCGCATCGGCGAAAGGCAACATCCTTAAGGTCAGGGTTTTGACAGCACTCTTTGGGATCATGGGCGGAATTCCAAAGCTTGGCTGATGTAAAATCCAGACGTCACCCGATCAATGTCACTGATCTTACCCACGGTAGACTTGGCAATTTGTGCCGCTTGGTGTGGAACCATCATGGGCGAGCGATCGCCACGAGGGAAAAATTTGCCAATCCGCCACATCGCCATAAGAAGCGGCGTGCGCGGCGCAACCGTGAAGACCATATTTGTCAATATACGGCTACTCACCCGATCGAGGGTCGCGCCAATATCTTCAGCTGAATAATAGATCAAACTGTCCATTGCCACGATATGATCGAAATGCCCTAGGCCCGGATCAAACATATCGCCAGCCATCAGCCTAAGCGAGCCGCTGACTTCGGCGGGTTGGCGCTGCTTGGCTATCGTGATGAGCTTTGGCGAGATATCCACCGCCACAACATCTGCGCCAGCCTGGGCCAATTGAAAGGCCAAAGCCCCTGTGCCGCAGCCCGCATCTAACACGCGCGCCCCGCGCAAATCCGCAGGCAATTGCGACAGCAAGAGCTGCCGCATCCGGTTACGCCCCGCGCGCACAGTGGCGCGAATGCCCGACACAGGCGCGTCAGAGGTCAATCGCTCCCAGGTCTTTGTCGCCGTGCGATCAAAGTAAGTTTCAACCGTGTTGCGGGTCGATTCGTAGGTCATCAATCAAATCCCAGCAGTTCAAAGATTTCGCGATCAGGCAATGGCGCCGGTGCAAGTGGCAGCGTGCCGTTCCAAAGCGTTTCGGCCAGACGCAAATATTCTTTGCGGACCTGGACGATTTCTTCATCATCGGGCATTTCAAACAGAGTCTTCTTTTTCAGCCGAGACCGGCGGATCGCGTCGAGATCTGGCATATGGGCAATTCGGTTGAACCCCACAGTCTTGCAATACCTGTCCACCTCATCCGTATCTTTCGACCGATTGGCGACACAGCCGGCAAGCCTCACTTTGTAATTGGCAGATTTCGCCTGAACCGCAGCAATTATCCGGTTCATCGCATAGATGCTGTCGAAGTCATTGGCGGTGACAATCAAAGCTCGATCGGCATGCTGCAACGGCGCTGCAAACCCGCCGCAAACGACATCCCCGAGGACATCGAAAATCACAACATCCGTGTCTTCAAGCATATGGTGTTGCTTAAGCAGCTTCACCGTTTGCCCAACCACATAGCCGCCGCAGCCAGTTCCCGCGGGCGGCCCGCCAGCTTCTACGCATTTCACACCATTATATCCCGTTGCAACATAATCTTCTGGGCGCAGTTCTTCGGAGTGAAAATCCACGCTTTTGAGAATATCAATCACCGTGGGTTGCAGCGTGCCGGTTAAAGTAAAGGTGCTGTCATGCTTGGGATCACAACCAATTTGCAGCACGCGCTTTCCCATTTTAGAAAAGGCCGCCGAAAGGTTTGACGAGGTGGTTGACTTGCCAATGCCCCCCTTACCGTAGACGCTGAATACTTTTGCACCATCAATTTTCGCGGTTTCGTCCTGATGCACCTGCACCGATCCTTCGCCGTCACCGGTCAAATTGGGAATGTTTCTATCAAGTGGGCTCATGTCTGTAGTCCCTTCCTATAACTGCGTTTTGGGTCATTCGGCTGCAATGCCCTCAAGTTGATCTTCAATGGCATCCGCGGCACTTTGCAGCGCGGCCAAAGTGGTTTCGTCTGGTTTCCAATAGGCACGATCTGACGCCTCTAGCAGGCGATTTGCCATGCGCATGGAGGCTTGTGGGTTCAAGGCGGACAGGCGTTTGCGCATGTCTTCATCCAAAACAAATGTTTCAGACAGCTCTTGATACACCCATTCATCCACCTTCCCTGTCGTCGCAGACCAACCGACGGTATTGGTGATATGCGCCTCAATGGCACGCACGCCTTCATGACCATGCTGCAAGAGCGGTTCATAAAATTTTGGGTTTAAACTGCGGGCGCGAGTTTCCAACGCCACCTGTTCACGCAGGGTCCGTACCTGCGCGCCACCGCGGGTTTGATCTCCGATGTAGACGGGTGTTTCGACACCGCCCTTGGCGCGTTTCACAGCCGCTGCAATGCCGCCGAGTGTATCAAAATAATGATCCACAGTGGTGACCCCAAGCTCAACGGATTCGAGGTTCTGATAGGCAAGTTCCACATTCTTTAACGTGTCTTGTAGCAATTGCGATTGCTGACTGGCCTCGCCATCCTTGCCATAGGCAAAACTTTTACGCGCCTGGTAGGCATCTGCAAAGTCGCTGTCGTCTTTAAAAGCGGAGCTGTCGACCAATTGGTTCACGTTTGAACCATAGGCGCCTTCGGAATTAGAAAAGACCCGCAGCGCTGCTATTTCTAGGCTACAGTTTTGTGCCTGGGCAAACTCGAGAGCATGGGCGCGAATGGGATTCATCTCTAAAGGCTCATCGGCCATCGCACATTGCAAGGCGGCATCAGCCAGCATTTTAGTTTGCAGCGGCAATAGATCCCGGAAAATTCCCGAGAGGGTGATGACCACATCAATCCGCGCCCGCCCCAGCTGCTCAAGAGAGATCAGATCAGCGCCACAAAGACGGCCATTTGCATCAAAGCGCGGCTTGGCGCCCATCAAAGACAGCGCCTGTGCGATCGGCCCACCGTTAGATTTAATATTGTCAGATCCCCAGAGCACCAATGCAACAGTCTTGGGCAACCCCTCATGAGTTCGCAGCAACTCTTCCGCCTGCTGCGCGCCGTCTTGCATGGCAAAAGCTGTCGGCATTCGGAAGGGGTCAAAGGCATGAATATTCCGACCCGTCGGCAGGATATCTGGCGCACGGATCACATCTCCGCCAGGAACCGGCTTGATGAATTGGCCGTTTAAGCCCCGCATCAATCCATCCAGCTCGTCGCTGCCTTGCAAATGCGATTTGGCGATCTGGCGCGCTTGTGGGGTGTCAAAGCACATCAAATCCAACAGAGCTTCGATTTTATGCTCAGGCAATTTTTGACCAATGATGTGCAACCCGTCGGGGATCAAAGCATCTTCTGTTTCCAAAAGAGTGATCCAAAGCCGGTTCAAATCTGTGCCATCCAGATGCACAATCTCAGCCTGAGCCGCAATCAACGCCTCCAAGGGCTTGGCAGCTGCATCGCCCGGCGGCAACGCTCGCCACTTGCTGAGACTGTCTTTCAAATCAGCAAGACCGCGATAAAGACCGGAAGCCTGCAACGGCGGCGTCAGATGGGTTATGGTAATCGCATTGCTGCGGCGCTTCGCCAAAGTGGCCTCTGACGGATTATTGGCTGCGTAAAGATAAATATTGGGCATATTGCCAATCAACCGATCTGGCCAATCTTTGCCACCGCAGCCGTTTTGCTTGCCCGGCATAAATTCCAACGCCCCGTGCATGCCAAAATGCAATAGCACATCGGCTTTATACTGATGCTTCATGAATTGATAAAACGCGCTGAACGCATGGGTAGGCGCAAACCCGCGCTCAAAGAGAAGGCGCATGGGATCGCCCTCATAACCAAAGGTTGGCTGTACGCCGACGAAAACTTTTCCAAACTGAGCACCGAGAATGAAAAGGTCGCTGCCATTGGACTGAATGCGCCCTGGCGCGGGACCCCAAATCTCTTCGATCTCGTTTAACCAAGGCGTATGCGTTACGATATAATCGGCCGAAACCTTGGCCGCGACGTTGGCCTCCTGCCCATAGATCGATGCATTCCCTTGCAAAATGACCTTGCGCAGGTCGTCAACAGTTTCGGGTGGGGTCACATCGTAACCGTTTTCAGCCATTGTCTGCAAAGTATTATGTAAACTTTCAAACACCGAGAGATAGGCCGCTGTACCAATCGCGCCTGCATTGGGCGGAAAGCCGAAAAGCACGATTCCAACATTTTTTTCAGAATTTTCTTTGCGGCGCAAAACCGCAAGATTTCGAGTTTTTTCCACCAAAGCATCAATACGCTCTGGGCAGGGCGCCATGGCTTTTACGGTGCCCGCCGCTGCGCAGGCATAAGCGCATCCGTCACAGCCATCCGGCCCGTGCCGACCTGCAAACACTGTTGGGTTTGTGGCGCCATCAATTTCGGGCAAAGCCACTAGGATTGTCGCCTCAATCGGGCTCAACCCCTGGCCACCATTGGCCCATTGCGACAGGGTTTGAAATTCCAAAGGTTGCGCCGCAATATAGGGAACGTCGAGCCCGCTGAGGGTTTCAACCGCCGCTTCGCTGTCATTATAGGCGGGTCCGCCAACCAGAGAAAATCCGGTCAGAGAGACCAAAGCGTCGATCTTGCCCATGTGATAGGCTTCGATTGCTGGTCGACTGTCGAGCCCACCAGCAAAGGCCGGTATGACCCGCATTCCCGCGGCTTCAAAGCGCCGAATGACATAGTCAAAATGCGCCGTGTCTCCGGCCAAAATGTAACTGCGCAACATGGCCAGCCCAATGGTTGGGCCAGTACCCGCTTGTGGCAGATCAGCTATATCTGTGGTGATATGGTGGCCGGGCAGGTCTGGATGATAAAGACCCACTTCAGGGTATTCAACCGGAGCCGGAGCCGCAACACCACGCCATTCCAGCCGAGATGCGTAGCGCGAAATCAAAAAGCGCACGAGGCTTTCGATATTATCATCAGATCCGCCGAGCCAATATTGCATGGTCAAGAACCACGCCCGCAGATCCTGACTCTTACCAGGAATAAGCTTTAAAATTTTGGGAATTCGGCGCAGCATCTTGGCCTGGCCTTCGCCTGTGCTGGTAGATTTCTTCGCTGGTTTCAGCTTCTTCAAAAACCCCATGACGCCAGAAGCGGGCCGCATCATGTCGAGGTCGCCCATTTTGGTCAGCTGCACAATGTCCTGATCGGCAATTATGCCCACCAAAGCATCACAAGCAGCACGCCGCGCTTTTAGATCGGGCAAGATAGCCTGCACATGATCTTCAAGAAATAGAACGGAGGACACAATCAAATGCGCCGTCTCGATATCAGCTTTAGCACTGGCCAAGGCCGCTGGATCTTTGGCCCATTCCGCGGCGGCATGTATTTTAAGCTGCAAGCCTGGAAAATCCGCCGCCAGCTTGGGCAAAGCCCGCGCTGCTGGACCAGCCGCGTGGCGGTCCAATGTCATTAGCACGACATTATACGAAGGATATATCAGCTCATCGCGCATAAAAGGCCTTCGCTTCATACAGGGTATCAACAGAGATTTCCGACAACCCTTGCGAGGTCGCATAGGTCTCGGTGTTGCGGCGGGCCTTGCCCCGGACGAAAAAAGGTATTTTTTTCAACTCTTTTTCCGCTTCCGCCAACCATATCGCCACATCGCCGCCGGTACTTAGAACAGCAGACTGCTCTTCCGTCGCTGCCACGCGCAATTGGTTCGATCCGATCCCTGCAGGTTGGTGCCCACCATGATGGCTGGGACCCGCAGCGTCATTGAATTCAAAGTCTTCACGAAACATGTGCAGCAAATGCTCTTCAAGACCCATCACCAGTGGATGAATCCAAGTGTCAAAGATTACATTTGCCCCCTCAAACCCCATTTGCGGCGAATAGCGGGCAGGAAAATCTTGGACGTGGACCGGGGCAGAAATAACTGCGCAAGGTATACCCAGCCGCTTTCCAATATGGCGCTCCATTTGCGTGCCTAAAATCATTTCTGGCTGTAGCGCTTCGATGGTTTTTTCGACCAACAAATAGTCATCTGTGATCAAGGCTTCGACACCGAACTCTTTGGCAATTGTCCGAATGTCGCGTGCGTATTCACGGTTATAGCATCCCAGCCCCGCAACCTCGAAGCCCATCTCATCCCGCGCAATCCGCGCGGCGGCTTTGACATGGGTGCCATCGCCAAAAATGAAAACCCGCTTGCCTGTCAAATAGGTGCTATCGACTGAGCGCGACCACCAAGTTTGCCGCAAAGCTTGACTGTCAAGCGGAGCAGTGCTTCCGCTGAGCGCACGGATCTCAGCAATGAAATCTTGCGTCGCGCCGGCCCCGATAGGCACGGTTTTCGTGTAGGGCTGATCGAATTCTTTTTCACAATAACGCGCCGCAGTTTCACCAGTTTCCGGATACAACAGCACATTGAAATGCGCCTTTCCCATTTGCACGATATCGCTGGGTGTAGAGCCCATCGGCGCTGTGACATTCACCTCAATACCAAGCTCGAACAAAAGATTTGTGATCTCAGCCACATCATCCCGATGCCGAAAACCCAAGGCAGTAGGGCCAATAATATTGCAGCTGACACGCTCTGTTTTAGCTTGTGGCTTTGCCAAATGTTTGACCAATTGGAAAAAGGTCTCATCCGCGCCAAAGTTCTCTTTGCGTTGATAACTGGGCAACTCAAGCGGAATGACCGGAATGGGAAGCCCCATGGTTTCTGCAAGACCGCCAGGATCGTCTTGAATCAATTCAGCAGTGCAAGACGCTCCAACGATAATGGCCTCCGGTTGGAACCGGTCATATGCATCTTGGCAGGCTTGTTTGAACAGGCCCGCCGTATCCGCGCCTAAGTCCCGCGCCTGAAATGTGGTATAGGTCACCGGCGGCCGGTGATCGCGCCGCTCAATCATCGTGAACAATAGATCGGCATAGGTATCGCCCTGCGGCGCATGAAGAACATAGTGAAGCTTTTTCATGCCAGTGGCGACACGCATCGCACCGACATGAGGCGGGCCTTCATATGTCCAAACAGTAAGTTTCATTCTGCGGCCACCTTCAAAATCGATTTGCGGCGCAGAGGTCGGGCGAACAGAGCGGCAAGATCACCGGCTTGCTCGTAAAAATGCACGGGCGTGAAAACCAACTCAATCGCCCATTTTGTGGCGAAACCTTCCGCTTCAAGCGGATTGGCCAAACCCAAGCCACAGACGGTCAAATCCGGATGCGCCGCGCGGCAGCGATCCAGCTGGAGATCGACATCTTGGCCTTCAGAAATTTGAGGCCCCGCTGGCAATAGATCCAAATCCGGGCCGTGCAAGGCGTCGTGGATGTAAGGCGAGCCAACTTCCAGCGCGGTCATCCCACATTCCCGGCTCAAGAAACGCGCCAAGGGAATTTCCAATTGACTATCCGGAAAGAAAAATACGGATTTATCATTGAGCGGTGCAGCGGCTTGGCCGATCGCGTGCCGGGCCCGACGACGGGGCGCCTCAGTCACGCGATCAAAGACCTCGCAGGAAATATTGAACTCTTCAGCAATGGCCGACAACCAGGCTGTGGTTCCCTCTTCACCAAAGGGGAAAGGCGCCGCGATATGGCGAGCACCTCGGCGGCTTAAGGCCGCATGGGTGTCGCCCAAGAATGGTTGTGTCAGGGCAAAAACCGTATTGGGGCCAACGGCAATTTCATCTTCGATTGTCCGGGCCGGCAAAATACGCAATGGACCAATGCCAAGATCAGTTAAAAGCGCAACCATCTGATCTTCGACCACATCTGGCAATGCGCCAACGACAATCAATTCCCGCGCATCGGTTTTCGGCAGAACGGGCACCATGGCCGCCAAACAGGCATCTTCCCCTTGGGTAAAGGTCGTTTCGATTCCAGAGCCAGAATATTCCAATACTCGGACTTTCGGGGCATAGGTCTGGGTCAATCGCTCGGCGGCGCGGTTCAGATCAAGCTTGATAACCTCGGAAGGACATGACCCCACAAGAAAGAGTTGCCGAATGTCCGGCCGCCGGGCCAGAAGCTCTTCGACCGTGCGGTCCAACTCCGCTTGTGCGTCTTTTAGCCCCGCTAAATCTGCCTCTTCCAGAATCGCTGTCCCGAATCGTGGCTCAGCAAAAATCATGACTCCGGCTGCCGACTGCAACAGATGCGCGCATGTGCGCGATCCAACAACAAGGAAGAAGGCATCTTGGATCTTTCGATGCAGCCAAATAATACCGGTCAAGCCACAAAACACTTCGCGCTGACCACGCTGCTTCAACACCGGAGAGGTTCGACATCCCGTAGCGGGCGGTGGCGGCATAAGTTCAGTCATGAGGCGCCCTCCATCTGGAGGCGCGCGACGCGCAGTTTCCACAGGAACTGTCCAGCATTGACCACATAAGAGGCATAGGCCGCCAAGATGATCCACACCAAAGTATCCGCAGGGATGCTCCCTTGAATTAATCCATAAATATAAAGGCTATGCAGCGCGATGACGCCAAAACTGACCACGTCTTCCCAAAAGAATGCTGGTGCAAAGAGCCATTGTCCAAAAACAACTTTTTCCCAAATCGCACCAGTGATCATTATGAGATAAAGCAGCAAGGTTTTTGCAATGATTGAAAGGGTCATAATTTCATACCCCAGGCCGGTGATCATGTAACGGATCACCAAAAAGAGAGAGACCAAAAAGACCAGGAATTGCAAAGGCGCAAGAGCGCCTTGCACCACCGTCCAAGCCGTTGCGTCACGCCGACTGCGCTGGTCCTGTGTATAAAGGCCAGAGGGTTGCAGATTTTGTGACGAGGTCATTGTCATACGGTTTTCCAATTCGCCAATAGGCTGGTCAAAATTTGGCAGGCGCGGCGCAGTCTGTCAACTTTGATTTACACTTATTGTCAGAAATTCTGTCTAATTATTTTTACTTTTCTCAAAAATTTGCGGAATCTATCGAAGTTTTCCCACAAAATGTAACAAATTATTGACATTTAGGCCGCGATACCCGAGCATCTCTGTCATCTTTGATAAGCACTGAGGTCATCGTGGCCTGCTGGCAGTATTCGGAAGGTCATTGTGACTCATCACCAACACACAGATCTCGTGAGTATAGGGGATGAAGCTGCCCAGGTCGCTCAAGTTGCTATCAAGGTTCTGGCGCGCAATTTAAGTCAAGCCAGCAGGCTGGGCGGGCTTGCGCCCTTGGTTCCTGCAATCAGCGCAAGCCAAGCGGCCCAACGTTTGGTCGATGCTTCTCTTGATCCGAAAAGATCAGCCGTTTCTATTGCCATTCATGAGCTACAGACCGTGGGCTTTTCAGACTTTATCCTATTTTCAGAGATTATACCCGCTGCAGTCCGACAATTGGGCGTCGCTTGGGAAGAAGATGACCTGTCCTTCTTCTCCATGACGCTCAGCGCAAGTCGCCTACAGATCGCGGTGCACGGTCTTTCTGAAACAGAGGTTCCGGCCGGCATAAGTCGGCTGCGTAAGGAATTGAGTTTGTTAATTATCGTTCCGGAAGGAACACAACATACATTAGGTGCGATTATCCTAGGCAAGATACTAAGATGTCTTGGCGCGCGCGTTAAGCTGGAGATGGATGTCACAGCCAGTCGAGTTCATCAGGTGGGGGCAATTGAGCAATTCGACGGCGTGTTTATTTCTGCGTCAGCAGACAGCAGTACCGAAAAATTATCTGAAATAATTTCAAATGTTAGATGTAATTGGAGCACAGCAAAGGTTATTTTGGGGGGCGGCATTCTAAGCGCTCAAATTAACATTGATGCGGTTACGGGAGCAGATTACATATCCAACGATTGGAAAGCCGCGGTTGCTCAATGCTTTTGAAAGTTAAATTCCAGGTATTTGACAGTACGATTGCCACGTGGGTGCATCTAGAAATGCAAATCGAACGAAGGGCTTTTGCAAATGACGTCGCTTGGTAAAACAGAATGGTCCGAGCGCCTTATCCCAAATTTGGATCAGGCTGCCACTGCGGACGTAATTTCGCGGCTGTGCGATTTTGCTTTTGTCATCTCCCGCGATGGCGAGATCACCCACACCATGTCCAGCCCTTTTTTGGCGCCCAGATTGGATTTGGCTACGTGGCATGGTCAGCAATTTAAAGACACGCTGACCAAAGAGTCTGTACCAAAGTTTGAGGCCCGGCTCGCAGAATTCAAAGAGGGCCAACAAGAAACGCGCCCCGTCGAGTTGAACCATCGCGCCACCGATCAGCAAGCCGAATTGCCCGTCCGATACACCTATCATTGCGCCGCAGCAAACGGGTCTACATTGCTTTTAGGATCGGATTTACGGCCCGTCGCAGAAATGCAGCAACAGCTGGTAGAAGCACAAATTGCTCTTGAGAACGATTATGACGCCCGTCGGGATCATGAAATCAGACTAAGGGTATTGATGGAATCATCAGACGTCGCAACAGTGTTCATCGCACTTGAAACGGGCCTGATTTCATCTTGCAATAGCGCCGCGGAGGTTCTGCTCGGACGGTCCCGCAATGAATTTATTGATGCGGCTTTCGCTTTGGAGTTTGAAGACGAAGGTCTTACGGGGCTGATCGACCGAATGGTGACCGCCGCCTCGGATTCCTCGATGACTGCCATTTTGGCCAAATCAGCGCTGGGTGGCCAGTCCTACCGTCTCAATCCAACTTTGTTTCGCGGCGCAACCTCGCAAATGTTGCTTTGTAAAATTGAGCCCGAGGATTCGACCCTAGAGCCCGTTGATTTACTCGCAACCCATTTGGTCAGTTTTTTCCACAAGGGGGTCGACCCAATTGTGTTTGTAAATATGTCAGGCCAGATAATGAGTGCGAATGAGGCCTTTGTCTCCTTGGCCAATGTGACTCATCCGCAAACACTGAGTGGGCGCAGCATGTCCGAATTCTTTTCCCGTGGGTCAGTCGATCTCAATGTAATTTTAGAAAGCGCGCGCCGCACTGGTAAGATGCGGCTTTATTCGACAAAGATTTTAAACGAACATGGCGACGAGCGCCCCGTCGACATTTCGACCACACAAGTCCGCACAGAACGTGAACCAATTTGTGTGCTGCTCCTGCGCAATGCCCGTCGTGTCGAGGCGGTCTCGACGTCCTCCAGTCAAATGTCAAAAGAAGAGATTAACTCCGTTGTTGAACTAATTGGCAGCCAATCACTCAAGGATATTGTCGCGCGCAGCACCGATGTGGTTGAAAAAATGTGTATAGAAACCG
Organism: uncultured Planktomarina sp.; assembly: GCA_943788425.1. GTDB lineage: Bacteria > Pseudomonadota > Alphaproteobacteria > Rhodobacterales > Rhodobacteraceae > Planktomarina. The sequence continues at coordinate 249,552 of CALSQF010000006.1, read as the reverse complement.
CGATTGGCATGACCTCGAACAACCGCGTCGCCGCAGCCGAGATGCTCGGATTGTCACGGCAATCACTCTATGTAAAATTACGGAAATACGACCTGGTGTGAGAGATTAAATTACCCCTCAGCCTGTGACAACCGCGTGAAATGCAGCCTTGCCTCTTCTATGGTTGCGGCGATCCCATCGACACCCATGAGGTCCAAAATAGCGCGAAACTCTTCGGCCTCATGGCCACAAACCACAATTGACAGATGCGGCGCGCAAATGTGAAGCGCGACAATCAGCTGTGACAGCGCTTCAAGCGAATGTTCACCGCTGAATGAAAGACCTATGATGTGGCTGGAAATCTGAGAGATTTCAGCAAGCAGATCATCATGGGAAAGGCCCACCAGTAGAGAAATATTCCATCCATCATTTCGGAAAAAATCTGCTGCCATACGAACCCCAAGCGTGTGAGTCTCGCCCGGCACAGAGGCGAAAATAACCTCCGGCTCATCGGGTAGGGCAGCAGTTTTAAACATGTGCCGCATTGATCGCATAATCGCAAAAATGCGACCGGAGCCAACCGTCACCTGCGCAAATGTGATGTGATCGCTGTTCCACATATCGCCCAATTGTCGCGCAGCTGGCGCCAAGAAATTGACGTAGATGTCCTCCACCGGACGACCAGCTTTGCGTTCCGCAGCAATGATCTTTGCGGCGCTTTTGGGACTGTCGGACGCGAGCGCCGTGCTGAATGCCAGCAACGCCTCTTGCGTCACTGGGCGCGCGGCCGCGCCGGCAGCTACAGTCCTTGATGCCACGCGCAAAATTACCTCTCGCGCCAGGCTGGCAACTAGGTCTTCCGGCAGCTTTTTGCTGAGTTCAAATATATTTGTTTCGCTATTGTGATACACTTCCCATTCGAAGGCATCTGTCGACTGCACTCCTGAAGCGGAGCCTTGTTGTTTCGACATTCATGTGTCCCCTATCACTCGTTACCCACATGGAGACCGGTACTCACGCTGCATCAGATTACGAAATGACGGTTACCTTGGCGAGAGGGCCGCTCATTTCAAATCAATTGGGGGCTACAATCCTTTGTAGCAATACTCCCATACAGCAGGTTCCATGTTAAAACTCGATTTCATCCTCCAAAAAATCACGTTATCGTATAAACTCAGGCTGAAGGCCAAATCATAAGGCTTTCATTTATTAAGTAGAAGCTCGTATTCTTTGCCAATGTCCGAGCAAACGCATCGACACCGACAAAATCTTTAGAGCACAGAACGGACTGTGGCATAATTAGGGAAAGTACTTAGGTAATTATACTTAGTTTCTGCCCTTAACCAAACATTCGGACCAAATCTACAATCCGGCGTGCCTGTGTCTTTTCGCGTATGCGGGCACGATGCGCTTCGATTGTGCGCTGGCTCACATTTAGGTCCACAGCGATCTCTTTGTTCAGCTTTCCTTTAAGGAGATGTTCTAAAACCTCGCGCTCGCGCTCCGTCAAGGAACGCAAACGCTGTGCAATGATTTGCTGCGAAAGACGGTTTGGCTCTCTGTCAAATATGAGCTCCGAAGCAGTGCCGATGGCCTCCAATAATCGAGAGTCAGGCGCCGGCTTTTCGATAAAATCTACAGCTCCAGCCCGCAGAGCTTTCACCGCGAGGGGCACGTCGCCATGAGCTGTTAGTATCACGATTGGAATATCCAGCCCGTTGGAGGCTAGATAATCCTGCAGCTCGCTGCCCGACATTCCAGGCAACCGCAGCTCCATAACCACACAGGCTTTACTTTCTATATCAAACAGTTTCAAAAATTGCTCAGCAGAGTTGCAGGGAAACGTGGTATGACCCGCTGCGCTCAACACTGCTGTGTGGGTTTCCAACGCCCATGAATCGCCATCAACAACATAGATCGAAATCCGCTCATGCGGCATGCGCCAACCCCACCGATATGACCGATAAAAATGAGCCGCAAAATGCAAGGAATGGCGATAAATCCATCACAAGGTTAATCCGCTGACAGGTCTCGGGGTGCAACCGTGGGATTCAGCTGTGCAACCCGGTAGTTTAATGCAGCAGCTACGGTGACCCAGATCATATAGGGCAAAAATGCCAGGCCAGCGGCCCAATCCAGCTCAAACATAGCTAGGGTCGCTCCGAATACCGATAGCCACAGTGGCAACATCACCAATAGCGCACCACGCAATCGCCGCAGCCCAAAAAACACCGGTGTCCATAGGGTCGAGAACCCTGCCTGCATAGCCCAAAAGGCTAGGGCAACAGCGTTGCCCTGCATATCTGCCACGCGAGCGCCCGCGAAGGAAACGGAAAAATAGATGGTCGTCCATGCCAACGGAAAAGCCCAGTTGGGCGGAGTCCAGACAGGTTTGCTGAGCGCCTGATACCAGCTTCCAGGTTGAAACAATGCCCCAGTTGCGCCAGCGGCAAAACATGTGCCCAACAAAATAACAAACACGAGAACGTCCATTCTTAATACATAGGGAGCAATTCGCCGAGTGACCAGCGAATTCATTGGCTGGGCAATAGGCCTTATCGCGCCGTACCGACTGGTGTGAGCCCATCCTGCGAAAGAGTGTAATTTTACGCTTGTATATTATCAATCGTTTATATATGAAAATTGGAATATCAAATATGGCATAACAAGGGGCCAATTATGGAAACCGAGTTCACACCACTTCTGTCACTTTTGGGAGGCGGCCTTATCGGTGCTTCAGCAGTCTTATTGATGGCGACCCATGGTCGTATTGCTGGGATCAGCGGCATCCTCTCACGCATGCTGCCCCCCGCCAGCAAAGATCAATCACTCCCGCAGGGTCTGATCTTTATAATCGGTCTCTTACTCGCCGCACCCCTTTGGATCACAATCAACGGTCAAGCCCCGCTACAAACTGTTTCAAATAACCTGCCGCTTTTGGCCCTGGCCGGCGTTCTGGTCGGTTTTGGATCGGTCTGGGGCAATGGCTGCACAAGTGGCCACGGGGTATGCGGCATTTCTCGTCTTTCCAGTCGCTCCATTTTTGCAACATTAACCTTCATGAGCACCGGCTTTGTTGCCGTTTTGTTGCTTCGTCATGTTTTTGAGAGCTAGGACCATGAAAAATCTCCTTACACTCATTTCCGGTCTTTTGTTTGGCTTCGGTCTCTTGCTATCGGGCATGGCCGATCCAGCTAAGGTCCAAAATTTCCTTGACCTCTTCGGCACATGGGATCCAAGCCTTGCCTTCGTTATGGGCGGCGCGATTGCTGTCACCATGCCTGGATTTTGGTTGGTCATCCGCCGCAATAAGCCATTTTTCAACAACGTCTTCCATCTGCCCAGCCGCACCGATTTGGACGCACGTTTAATTACAGGTTCTGCGATATTCGGTGTGGGTTGGGGCTTGGGCGGATTCTGCCCCGGTCCAGCAATGACTGCGCTGCCACTGGCCGCTGAAGGCACATTGATCTTTGTCGCCACAATGTTGACAGGGATGGCCGCATCCAAATACGTTCTTCAACGGCGAGACAGCCGCGTTTAAACTTTGCGATTACAGGTTATCCAGAAAGGCGATCCAATGTCTGATACAAAACCGAGCACCCTGGACCAGCCGGAGGTTACGGCCTTCTTTGATGCGCAGACCAACACCATCAGCTATATTGTAAAGGAGCCGAGCGGCAATGCCTGCGCCGTCATCGATTCCGTCATGAATATGGATTATGCGGCTGGCCGGATCACCTTTGAAAGCGCCGATGACATCATCAAAACGATCAAAGATCGTGGTCTAGAGCTCCAGTGGATCATCGAAACCCATGTGCACGCCGATCACCTTTCCGCTGCGCCCTATTTGCAAGAGAAGTTGGGCGGCAAAATAGGGATCAGTGAGAAAATCATTCAGGTGCAGGAGACCTTTGGTAAGATCTTCAATGAAGGAACCGCTTTCCAACGTGATGGATCACAATTTGATGCGCTGTTTGAAGATGGGGACAGCTATCACGTGGGACAAATGCAAGCCAGCGTCATCGCCACGCCCGGACATACCCCAGCTTGTATGGTGCATGTCATGGGGGATACAGCTTTCGTTGGCGACACATTATTCATGCCTGATGGGGGGTCTGCGCGCGCGGATTTTCCCGGTGGTGATGCGGGGATCTTATATGATTCCATCCAAAAAGTGTTGAGCCTGCCAGATGAAACGCGCTTGTTTATGTGTCACGACTATGGGCCCAATGGGCGCGATATTCAGTGGGAAACCACCGTGGCAGAAGAACGCGCCTTCAACATCCATGTTGGTGGCGGTGCAACCCGCGATGCCTTTGTGAAAATGCGCACCGAGCGCGACGCCACCTTGGTAATGCCGAAGCTGATCATTCCAGCCCTGCAAGTCAACATGCGAGCGGGCGAAGTTCCTACAGATGACGAAGGGCGCCCGAGCCTGAAAGTTCCAATCAACTCTTTGTAAAACCGCCGCTCACTTTTGAAACACAATTGCCCGATTAACAATCGCGGCAAAAGGATAAGCCATGTCTATGAAAAAGCTCTCGGATCAGTTCTATGTTGGACCCCAGATTGAAATTGATGATATCGAAGATCTTCAAATCTCTGGCATCAAATCAGTTATTTGTCTGCGCCCTGATGGCGAGGGGGCCGGTCAACCGGCATTTGAAGCCCTGAAAACGCAGGCCACGTCTTTGGAGATTGCAGCGCATTATCTGCCCATCGTTCCCGGTCAAATTTCTGACGCGCAAATCGCGGAATTTGCGGATATGGTCACAAAAAGCCCAAGTCCCATTTTCGCCTATTGCCGCAGCGGCATGCGCGCAACCGCCCTTTGGGCTTTGCATCAAGCCCAATTTGGGCAATCCGTGGATGATATTCTTGCAGTCGCAAAATCTGCTGGACATGATCTGACCGCACTCACCCCAAGGCTCTCCGCGGCCGCCCTTTAGAGCAGCGTTCTCACCGTAAAACCGGTTGCGCGCAAAAATCGTGACATGCGCCAACCACCCGCCGATCATGACCGGAACACTGACATGAAACTCACAGCGATATTCACCCAATATCTGCCAATTCTGACTTGGGGCAAAACATACAATCGCGCGTCATTTACCAATGATCTCTCCGCGGCGGTGATTGTGACCATCATGTTAATTCCGCAGTCCTTGGCCTATGCTATGCTCGCAGGCCTGCCACCGCAAATGGGTCTTTACGCATCCATCATGCCCATCACACTTTATGCAGTATTCGGCACAAGCCGATCTTTAGCCGTCGGCCCGGTGGCCGTCGTGTCCTTGCTGACCGCAGCCTCAATCTCACGCATCGCCGCTCCAGGCAGTGAAGACTATATCTTTGCCGCCATCGCCCTGGCCTTTTTGTCAGGCATCTTCTTGGTCGCAATGGGGGTATTTCGCCTGGGTTTCATGGCGAACTTCCTGTCACATCCTGTCATCGCTGGGTTTATCACAGCCTCCGGGCTGATCATTGCTGCCAGTCAACTAAAGGCCATTTTCGGCATTCAGGCCGAGGGCCATAATCTGTTGCAATTGGCAGAGTCTCTTTGGGCATATCGACAGGACATCAATTGGATCACCACCCTGATTGGAGGCCTTACAACAGCCTTTCTATTCTGGGTCCGCAAAGGTTTGCTGCCGCTCTTAGTGATGCTGGGCCTCGCCGAGCCTGTGGCCAAAATCATGGCAAAGACGGGGCCAGTTGCCGCAATTGTCGCCACCACCGCAGTGGTGTGGCTGCTCGACCTGCAAAGCTTGGGCGTAAATATTGTAGGCGCGGTCCCACAGGGTTTGCCGCCCCTCACATTGCCAAAATTTTCACTTGATCTCTGGAGCAGCCTTCTGACGTCAGCCATATTGATTTCTGTCATTGGTTTCGTAGAATCCATCTCCGTAGCGCAAACTCTAGCGGCAAAAAAACGCCAACGTATTGATCCAGATCAAGAGCTGATCGGCCTTGGCGCCGCCAATATTGGTGCGTCCCTTACATCTGGCTTTCCCGTAACGGGCGGTTTTTCGAGATCGGTCGTCAATTACGATGCAGGCGCCGAAACACCAGCGGCCGGAGTCTATACGGCAGTGGGCCTGATCTTTGCCTCCCTATTTCTAACACCCCTCATCTTCTTTCTGCCCAAAGCCACTTTAGCCGCAACGATCATCGTCGCCGTGCTCTCTTTGGTGGATTTTAAGATCTTGGGGAAAGCCTGGCGTTATTCAAAGGCAGATTTCACTGCCGTTGCAGCCACTATGGCTGGAACGCTAGCTGTGGGCGTTGAAACTGGGGTGATCACGGGCGTCTTGGTTTCGATCTTGATCCATCTCTACAAATCCTCACGACCCCATATCGCAACCGTGGGGCAAGTGCCAAATTCGGAACACTACCGAAATATTCTGCGCTACGATGTCATCACCCAACCTCATATTTTATCAATTCGCGTGGATGAAAGCCTCTATTTCGCCAATGCGCGCTTCTTGGAAGATCACCTGTTTGCACGCGCCACACAGCAGCCACAATTGCGGCATGTGGTTTTAATGTGTTCCGCTATCAATGACATTGATATGAGCGCGCTAGACTCCTTAGAAGTGGTAAATGCGCGGCTTCGAGATATGGGCGTGTCCTTCCATCTGTCAGAGGTGAAGGGGCCGGTCATGGACCGATTAACGGGAACGGAGTTTCTTGCGCAGCTCACGGGAGACATTTTTTTGAGCCAAAAACGGGCTATGGACCAACTTATCCCTTTGACTTTAGCCATCTCCACCTATGATGCAGTCATTAAGCTATCACGTTAAGGGTGCATATAATGACATCAGATCCGTTATTCACTGGGCCAGAACTTTGTGGACTTGAAGCCCATGAAATTGTCAACCTGCTGAAAGCCAAAAAAATTTCCTCGGCAGAACTGATAGATGCGGCTGTGGCGCGTATTGACCAGACTGGCCCAATGATCAATGCCACACCCACCCTGTGTGAGGCGCGCGCGCGGGCTGTGGATTTATCAAACCAAGACACCGCCCCGGCCGGTTGTCTGGCGGGCTTGCCGATCACGATCAAAGACCTCAGCGCCGTCGCCAATGTCCGCACAACTTTCGGAACCAAAGGGCTGACGGAATTTATACCGCAACACAATGATCCTTTGGTGGATCAATTGGAACGGCACGGGGCAGTGATTTTGGGCAAAACCAACACGCCCGAATTCGGCGCAGGCGGCAATACATTCAATGATGTCTTCGGACAAACCCGAAACCCTTGGAATACCGCACTCAATCCAGGCGGATCATCAGGCGGCGCGGCAGCCTCTTTGGCCGCAGGGGAAATTTGGCTGAGCCAAGGGTCCGATCACGGCGGCAGCCTGCGCACCCCAGCCGCCTATTGCGGCATCGTAGGTTTGCGCCCAAGTCCAGGCATTGCCGGCGGACCAGGACAGGACACGGCTTTCATTATTGAAGGGGTGCAGGGCCCGATGGCCCGTTCCGTAAGAGATTGCGCATTGTTTTTAGATGCAATGGCAGGTTTTGATCCACAGATCGCGATTTCCTATCCTGCGCCTGAAATTCCCTATCAGGAGGCTGTCATTCGCGCCGAGGGGAAGCTGAAAATTGCCTTTGCCCCGGATTTGGGAGGCTTTGGACAGGTCGATCCCGAAATGGCCCTGCACCTTGCGGCAGTGATGCGACAACTTGAGAAAAATGGCGCCCGCATCGAAGAGACCTGCCCAGATCTTGCTCATCTTGAGCGCAGCTATCACACGCTGCGCGGACTTATGTGGGCCACAGCAGCAAAACGTCTCCCCCCAGAGGTCCAGGCACATTTCAAATCTACCCTGGCTGAAAACACTGCCTTTGGACAGGCGTTGACTATCGAAGATATTATCGCCGCCAATCTGAATCGCTCCATCCTGTTCAACAATATGCTAAGTTTGTTTGAGACATTCGACGTGCTTGCTTGCCCAACGGTGGGTTGCATGCCGCATTTGGCCTCTGAAGAGTGGGTGCGCCATGTGGGCGGTGTTGAGCTGACCAACTATATGGATTGGTTGCGCTTTGCCTTTCTGGCTACAACCACCAGCCTGCCGGCAATATCCGTGCCCGTAGGACGCGGCCCACGCGGCCTGCCGGTGGGGCTGCAACTGATCGGGAAGCCGCGGGGCGAAGCCACGCTTTTGGCCGCAGCGCGCCAGGTCGAATTAACATGCGGCGGCCCACTTGGCCCGATCGATCCCATAATTCCTTCGTAAATTAAAAAAACGCATGTTTTACTGGTCAATGCCGCATTAAGATTTGTATAAAATCACACCAATCGCTGCTCTAGATTCGTCTAGTATATTTTAAATTTTGCAATTTATTTAATGGAATGCCGCCATGTGGCTCGAAGACCCCATAACACAACTTGAGAAAGCCGCCCATGCAGCCTGGCCAGGTGTTTTGGAGGAGGCTCAGCTGCCTATTGTGCGCTGCTCTTATGTGTTGCTGTCAAAACATGAAGAGAAAGATCGGGCCCGTATTTCTTATTTGGTCGAGCACCCAAACCACGGGCTGTTCAAATATCGGCTGCAACTGCGACCCCCGCGCACAGGCCGCCTTTGCCGCGCATTATCTGCGGTTGGGAAAAGCATCTCGCGCCTTTCAACGCACTGGGCGCGTGTCTCTAATCAAACCCATGTGTTTGGATATCGCCAAGCAGCTTGAACTGTTGCAAATGGCTGGAGAATGGTTGGATACTTATCATCGAACCAAAGTCTCTGAGATCCGCATTTTTCAGCCAAAGCATGCGGTGAATTACTACCATGATCTGGGAGAAAAATTCAGTCTGGAGACCTGAAAGTTGTCGCCAAACCTCTTATTTTGAACGGGGTTGAACGGCTATCTGAGCTCGCGGTAAAATATTCCAATTAACAGACTGTATCTGCGGTTCAATATGGCAATTTTCATATGCGCAATCTCATCTTTGATGGCACCTGTTTGACCGGAACCAATATATCAAAAAACCAACCAGCGCCCGTGGGTCATGACATCGCCTGACTGTTGCTTGATTATAAAGCTATTCTTCGCAGCTCCGAAGATCTTGAGAACGGGCAAATCATTCCTGCTGATGCCATAGAGGCCTTTTTTCGGTGGCTATAGGCTTGTAGGCCCCGATGATCCAAGTGTTCAGTTTTTGTCCTATACAAAAATTTTGGGCTCCTTCGTCAGTGTCCCACAGCGACGCAATGATCGCTCCAAAGCCAAACAAAAAATTCTAGAGCGGATGCGCCCTATTGCGCAGGTGGCCTTCGCTTAAACTGATGCACTCGGAATTTTGATCAAGAAGTCAGTGCTCAAGCTATTATTTTGTTGATAGAATCAGTGAAAACCACGACAGTGAGACCTTAAAGTTGCTTGGGTTGACCTCATTTGCATCGTATTTTGAGCATAGGGCTATGGGCTGCGGCCTGCTTTTTCGGGAGCATCGGCACGGCGTTCGCGGATCCCGTCGAGCTGGTTTTGCGCGATGGTTCTTTTTCAGTTTCTGGCACGCTGACCTCATTCGATGGGGAAATCTATCAAATTCAATCCGAGTTTGGGCCATTAACCTTAGCGGCTGAAATGGTGGTCTGCCGAGGGGCGACCTGTCCCACCTTGAGAGCATCACCCGAAAACGTCACATTCTCGGGTGACGGTTCATTGAATTCCGCGCTGCTCCTGCCGCTTATTCAATCCTTTGCAGAACATCAGGGCTATACCTATCAGCTGTCTCAAGAATTGGCGGGCCAAATCACCTTATTTGATCCAAATAATGACGAGGCACATGCGGTTTTTACGCTGTCTGATCGCAATAGCGGGGATGCGATTTTAGATATTTTAAATGACCAGGCTCATTTTGCGTTGATGCTGCGCGACGCGACGCCAGAAGAGCAAGCTGCCCTCAAAAAAGATATGTTCGGTGCCTTGGACCATCCGCAAAACTCTCTGGTTGTAGGGTGGCAAGATCTGTATTTATATTCCCAGCCCAGCAATCCCAACAGGATCATCACCATGAGCCAATTGGTAGCGATGTTAGGTGAGAAGCCCAGGCTTTGGCCACTTGCCGCAGGCAGGCAGTACCCAGCCATTCTCACAGGACAAGAGGATCAAACTTTGGCGCTCAAGCAACTCTTGAGAGTTGTTGATGACATCCGGCCGATGCCGCCCAAGGGCGTACACACCCCCGGTCGCTTAACGGTAAGCACCGATCAGGTGACACAGGACACATTGGTCCAAGTGAGCGTGGGATGCGGTCCACAGGCGATGCCCGCCGAAGTCCAAACCCACGCGCATCCTTTGCAAACGCCGATCTACCTGATCGCCGCACCCAAGAAGATGCAAAACTTCACCCGCGCCTTTTGGGCCTTTTTGCTGACGCCAGAGGCGCAAGACGCGGTGCAGAGGCTGGGTTTCACCAGCCGCAGCCCCGAAAAGACCGAGATTCATGGGCAATCCGGCCTCTTGATTAATGCAATTTTAAACACGGATATGGACATGCGCACTGAGGACTTGCGCCAAGCTGTGCTCAACCTGAATGGCTATGAGCGAATGTCTCTCACCTTCCGCTTTTTAGAGGGTACGCAGATCATGGACGCTGGCTCGCAATCCAACTTCCAGTTCCTCAAACGATTGTTTGTGAATGGATATTTTGAAGGTCGCAAGATCTTGTTTGTTGGTTTCAGCGACAGCCAAGGAAGTGCGGATGGCAATGTGCAAATTTCTCTCGACCGCGCCCGCGCTGTGCGCGCCACCATCGCCACACTGCTAGATGATGCCCAGCTCAGTGACGAGTTTGAGGTTCTCGGATTAGGGGAGGGCTTGCCACTGGCCTGCAATGATACCGCCTGGGGTCAAAATCAAAACCGCCGGGTTGAGATTTGGGTCAAATAAAAGCCCAGCGCTACTCTTATCAAACGCTAGGCTTTGCACTTTATTCTTGACCCTTAACCCCATCCCAAAACCGTTTGACCTTTTTAAAAAAGCCTTGGCTCTCGGGGCTGTTGTCACTTGAGAGCGCTTCAAACTCTTTCAGAATTTCTTTTTGACGCGCTGTCAAATTTACTGGCGTTTCTACCTGTAGCTCAATGAACATGTCGCCCACGCCACCGCCACGCACAGAGGGCATGCCCTTAGAACGCAACCGCATTTGCCGGCCGGATTGGCTACCACTTGGGATCTTAACCCGGCTGCGGCCCCCGTCGATATTAGGCACTTCGATATCGCCGCCCAATGCAGCAGAGGTCATCGACACGGGTACGTTGCAAAACAGATTGTTGCCCTCGCGCTCAAAAATCTGGTGATCTGCCACCTCAATGAAAATATAAAGATCACCTTGAGGTCCTCCGCGTGCACCCGCCTCGCCTTCGCCCGACAGGCGAATGCGCGTGCCAGTTTCGACACCCGCTGGGATATTGACGGACAGCGCCCGGTCTTTTTCAACCCGCCCAGCGCCATGGCAGCTCGAGCATGGGTTTTTGATCACCTGTCCTGCGCCAGAACAGCTGGGGCAGGTACGCTCAACAGTGAAAAATCCTTGTTGCGCGCGTACTTTACCCATGCCCGAGCAGGTGCCACAGGTCGCTGGTTCGCTACCAGAAGCCGCGCCTGTCCCCGAACAATTTGCACAGGACACAGCCGTTGGCACATTAATGGTTTTTTGTAACCCGCCAAACGCCTCTTCGAGGGTAACGCGCATATTATAACGCAAGTCCGCACCACGCGCCGCACGTTGCCGGCCACCGCCACCACGTCCACCCATGAAATCGCCAAAAAGATCGTCGAAGACATCGGAAAAGGCACTAGAGAAATCTCCTTGTCCGCCAGGCCGGCCACCACCGCCGCCGCCCATGCCGTCTTCGAACGCCGCATGACCGTAACGATCGTAGGCGGCCTTTTTATTGCTGTCTTTGAGAACTTCATAAGCCTCATTCGCCTCTTTGAAGAGATCCTCAGAGGCTGGATTATCTGCGTTGCGATCTGGATGAAGCTCCTTCGCCTTGCGACGATAGGCTTTTTTAATTTCCTCCGCCGTGGCCCCTTTCGAGATCCCGAGCGTTTCGTAGTAATCGCGTTTTGACATCTAAACTATCCCCTCTGGAACGGAAAAACCGGCCGACAAAATCGCTGGCCGGTTTAGACTGATCCTTACTTGGCGTTAGGTGCGTTTGTCGCCGTCCAGATCTTCGAAATCTGCATCCAAGATGTCATCATCCGCAACAGGACCATCGTCAACATCGCCATTAGCTTCGGCTTCTTGGCTGGCTTTATAAATCGCTTCCCCAAGCTTCATCGCCGCCTCAGTTACGTTTTGGATGCCAGCTTTGATTTTACCCGCATCTTCTGATTCCAGATCATCGCGCAATGCCGCCATAGCCAATTCAATCGCTTCGATTGTAGTTGGGTCGACCTTGTCGTTGTGCTCTTCCATCGCTTTTTCAGTGGAATGAATCAGGCTTTCCGCCTGGTTCTTAGCTTCCACGAGCTCGCGGCGGTCTTTATCTGCATCCGCGTTGGCTTCCGCATCTTTAACCATAGCCTCGATATCTGTATCTGACAGACCACCCGAAGCTTGGATGGTGATTTTTTGCTCCTTGCCGGTGCCCTTGTCCGTCGCACCAACCGATACGATCCCATTGGCATCAATGTCGAATGTCACCTCAATTTGCGGCATACCGCGCGGCGCGGGTGGAATGCTTTCCAGATTGAACTGACCAAGGATCTTATTGTCAGCTGCCATTTCCCGCTCACCCTGGAACACACGAATGGTCACTGCGTTTTGATTGTCTTCTGCAGTGGAGAACACTTGTGATTTCTTGGTTGGGATGGTGGTGTTGCGGTCGATTAAGCGTGTGAACACACCGCCCAAAGTTTCGATACCCAAGGACAAAGGTGTGACGTCGAGCAAAACAACGTCTTTCACATCACCTTGCAAAACACCGGCTTGAATGGCCGCGCCCATGGCAACAACTTCATCAGGATTCACGCCTTTGTTTGGCTCTTTGCCAAAGAATTTGGTCACTTCCTCAATCACTTTTGGCATGCGGGTCATCCCACCAACCAAAACGATTTCGTCGATATCGCTCGTAGACAGGCCGGCGTCTTTCAGCGCTGCTTGACAGGGCTTCAAAGACGCTTTGATGAGATCGCCCACCAAGCTTTCCAATTTGGCCCGTGTAAGTTTCACGACCAGGTGCAAAGGCTGACCAGATGCCCCGTCCATTGAGATGAATGGCTGATTAATTTCTGTTTGGCTGGAAGAGGACAATTCAATTTTTGCCTTTTCCGCCGCTTCTTTTAAGCGCTGCAAAGCCATTTTATCTTTGGTCAGATCAACGCCATTTTCCTTTTGGAATTCTTCCGCAAGGTAGTTAACGATACGCATGTCAAAGTCTTCCCCGCCAAGGAAGGTATCTCCATTGGTAGATTTGACTTCAAACAGGCCGTCGTCGATTTCCAAGATGGTGACATCGAATGTCCCACCGCCAAGGTCATAGACGGCAATGATTTGCGATTCTTTTTTGTCCAAACCATAGGCTAGGGCCGCAGCCGTTGGCTCGTTTATAATGCGCAGAACTTCAAGGCCAGCAATCTTGCCTGCATCTTTCGTCGCTTGGCGCTGCGCATCATTGAAATAGGCCGGCACGGTGATGACCGCTTGTGAAACATCTTCGCCAAGATAGCTCTCGGCTGTTTCTTTCATTTTTTGCAAAATGAATGCCGAAATTTGAGACGGGGAGAATTGATCGCCCTGTGCTTCAACCCAAGCGTCCCCATTGCTACCACTAAAGACCTTGAAAGGAAGGTTTTTTCTATCTTTTTTCAGATGAGCATCGTCATACCGACGGCCAACCAAGCGCTTTACGCCAAAGACCGTGTTTTCTGGGTTGGTAACAGCCTGGCGTTTTGCAGGTTGGCCCACAAGGCGCTCATTTTCGGTAAAGGCAACAATTGACGGCGTGGTTCGTGCGCCCTCTGCATTTTCAATTACCCGCGGTTGCGATCCGTCCATGATCGACAAGCAGCTGTTTGTTGTTCCAAGGTCAATTCCAATGACTTTAGCCATTTCTTAGCATCCCTTCGCTCTGGCGACACCGAGGCTTTCGGCCCGCAGTACGGCGCCTGTGCCCCAATTAATTCAGCAGTTCATCTAAACTACCAGCTCATCGCGCTATATAGGTGTGTCAAACACCCCCTGCAACCACTTGGAGGCAATGAAATTTGGATTTCATAAAGTTAAATAGGCAAACCACACCAAGCCACACCCTAAGTGTGGGGGGAATATCTGTTTTTAAAGAATTTTTACCCTCAAGCGATCAATTACGGCTAGTCGAGGAGCTACGAGCGGTGGCCGCTCAAGCACCCGTTTTTTCGCCAAAAACAAAATCTGGGAAACCGATGTCTGTACGACTAACGGCCGCTGGTGACTTTGGCTGGTTTTCAGATCAGCGTGGATATCGATATGAAAAGCACCACCCGTCTGGCGTGAATTGGCCAGCAATTCCAGACTCGATCATGGCCATCTGGCGGGCAGTCGCAGGAGAGGTTCCAGACCCAGAATGCTGCTTGATCAATTTCTATGGCGAAGGCGCGCGCATGGGGCTGCATCAAGATCGGGATGAAGCCAATTTTGATTGGCCCGTTGTGTCCATATCTTTGGGGGATGATGCCCTGTTTCGCGTGGGCGGCACCGAGCGCGGCGACAAAACGGAATCAATTTGGCTACAGTCCGGCGATGTTGCGGTGATGGGCGGTCCCGCAAGGCTCAACTATCACGGCATTGACCGGATCAAATTCGGCAGCTCATCTCTTCTAAAAGAGGGGGGACGGCTCAATATCACTCTGCGCGTGGTGCGTTGACGTCCTTATCGAGTCGATCCCCAGCTCATAGAGGCACGTTTTCGGGTAAAAAATTCGCCCATAAGACCCTGGACCACAACAACCAAAGCCACCTTCAATGAATAAGATAAATTGGAGTGCATCGGTGAATAATTGATGAACATCATACCGCGCACTTGGTCCACGCAGTGAAACAAAGGGTTCCAGTCGAACATGACCAACATGAAAGATAGTAATGTATTGGCAACGAATATTTTCCCTGATGCCAGCATATTCACTCGGCGATAGACCATCAAAAGAATATTAACGAGTGGCTGGTGCCAGGGCGTTAAGGCCAAAAACACCATACCAATGGCCACGCCAGTAAACCAGCAAAGCAAAAACACACCGACCAAGCCTATTGAGTTAAAAATATCCACTGGGTTGAAAGCAAGATGGTAAATTAGAAGGATTGTTCCGATGGTAATGGTTTGTTGATATAGACTTTGCAGCGCTGCCGAACATACAGCAATCATCGTATTCATTGGCGCATGTTGCATCATGCCAGAGGTCGGCCCTTCCGCCTTGGACACAGATTGCACAGCTGTATTATTTGTCATGAACATGGCGATGTCTGAAATAATATAGAGCATATAATCGCCCTTGATTGGCGACGTCCTGACCCCCATCAGCTGAAACATAAAATAGAAGGCCATAACAAACACAACCGTCTGAGCCATGGACCCAATCAATCCGAGCACAGCGTTCCAGCCACTGGATTTGCCCATGCTGCGCACTGTGCCAAAATAGACCTGCTCGAAAAAAGTAAGGGTTCCCGATATATCGGAGCGTGTATGGCGAGGTTTAGCAAACATTTGTAGTTTTTCAAAAATATAAAAAAAGTCGAATTGCAACTTTGACGAATGCGCCGTAAGTTACAAGAAAATATGAATTAATTCAACAATCGGGCAAGGAACGTTTAAGTTTTGGATTTTACCGCATTACAACAGGTCATGCGCAGGCTTGCCCTTGAAGCGGGCTGCGCGATCATGGAGATTTATAATGGCCCAGATTTTGAGGTCAAAACCAAATCAGATTCCAGCCCGGTGACCGCCGCCGATGAAGCTGCGGATGCGATTATTTCCGATGGTTTGCAGGCCGCCTTTCCAGATGTCGCCTTAATCACAGAGGAGCAAGCGGACAGCCATTCTTTAAAAGGCACGGAGTTTTTTATCGTCGATCCTTTGGATGGCACAAAGGAGTTTGTCCATCGCCGCGGAGATTTTACAGTAAATATTGCCTATGTGGTCGACGGCACCCCCATTCGGGGCATCGTCTATGCCCCTGCAAAACACAGGTTGTTTTATACAGATGCCCAAGGGCAATCTCGTGAGGAAACTGGCCCATTCGAGTTGGAAAAAATCGGCACCTGCCAAAATATCTCCGTGGCCGTTCCGAACCCTGATGGTTTGCGCGTTGTCGCCTCGAAATCACACAGAGACCCAGCAACAGATGCCTATATTGCAAAATACCCAGTATCCGACTTAAAAAGCGCGGGTTCGTCACTCAAGTTTTGCCTAATCGCAACCGGTGAAGCTGATCTTTACCCACGCGCAGGCCGCACCATGGAATGGGACACAGCAGCTGGGCATGCCGTTTTGAACGGGGCCGGCGGCGGTGTTGTGCGGCTTGATGACCTGACGCCTATGACCTACGGCAAGCATGGCTATGAAAACCCATATTTTATTGCCTTTGCCAAGGGGATAACCTTACAAAAACCATGAGCTCAAAACAAAGACCACATGTGCAGAAGCCACGAGATTCAAAAGATAAAAGTTTACACAACCCTAGGGTGTTGATCCTACGGAAAGCGAGACAATTTAGAAACGTATATATAGTTTTCTTAGATAATTTTAATCTTTCGCCAAAATTTCGGGCGGCTCGACCATAGTAGAAAAATATTTAGAAAAAATGAAACATAAAGTTACCAAAGCTATTTTCCCAGCCGCCGGCCACGGCAGGCGGTTTTTGCCTGCAACAAAATCCATACCAAAAGAAGTTATGAGGTTAGTGGATCGACCACTCGTGCAATATGCGATTGATGAAGCGAGAGCGGCCGGGATCAAAGAATTCATTTTTGTGACCTCACGCGGCAAAGGTGCTTTAAAAGATTATTTTGATGAAGCCCCAGAACTCGAGCGATCCCGTGCATAACCTCCCTCTTCCCGAGCACCCAGATGATCCACCCTTATCACCCACGCAAACTCGCCTATGCTTCGACGAATTCCTGAAATTTCTGAAATTCAATTTAGTTGGTCAAACCGCGTTGCGGGTTGATGGCGCCTGGGCCAGTCAAACACAAATTATCCAAGTTTTTGCAAATTCGCAGCGCCACATATGATCGTGCGCGCAGACACTTTGGAAGAGGATTTGGAACTATTAACCCAGCAGGCGGGGCTAACCTGGCAAAACCCGCCTACCGCACCCCTGCCGCAAAGCCCGGCGCTCTCGGAAATCTATGTTACGGAGCTCGAGGCTTTGACCCGCGAGGACTATGCTGCGGATTATTCCAATTTTGGCTTTAAACCATTAGAGTTTTAGGCCGCGACCGAGCTTGGGCCTTCCTGCAAGATCGCGAGCAAGGTGCTGGCGCTCTCGTTGTTGCGCAGTTTCATGCAAACATCAGAATCACGCAGCGTCCGCGAGACCAGGGCCAAAGCCTTCAGATGCTCCACACCGCTATTCAACGGGGCAAAGAGGGCAAACACCAAATCGACCGGCTGACGGTCTACGGCGCCAAAATCAATCGGTCGATCCAATTTAATAAAACAGCCCACTATGCGATCAAGATTTTCAAGACGTGCATGGGGCAGGGCGACACCGCGCCCTACGCCAGTTGGACCCAAATTTTCGCGCTCCAGCAGGGCCGCGACCACTCCATCACAATCCATATCATAGACCTGCGCTGCCATGGTGGAGAGGTCGTGGAACAAACGTTTTTTGCTGCCCACAGATTGCGCGCAACGCACGGCGTCGGGATGAATAATTTCAAGTAGATCCATTAATAATCCTAGTTGTATTTTAGCTTAAGTCGGGTCGACCCATCCAATATTGCCATCGTCACGGCGGTATACAACATTCACTCCATTATGACCTTCGTTTTTAAAGACGAGAACCGGCGCCCCCGCGAGTTCCATCTGCATAACGGCCTCTCCTACAGACAGGGATTGGATTTTTTGTTCCATCTCCGCCACAATTAGAGGTTGCAGACTTTCCGGTTCGTTATCGGTCGAATCGTCCTGTTGAGCGAGGATATACGAGGATGCTTCCGAGAATTCAACGGGCTGCGCGCGTTCTTTATGATGATCTTTCAATCTGCGCTTATATCTGCGTAATTGTTTCTCCATTTTGTCAGCAGCAGAGTCAAAAGCGGCATATATTTCATGATCATGCGCTTTGGCTTGCGCCGTTAACCCGGTCGACAAATGTACACTGACCTCACAGACAAATTCATTGGAGCTGCGCGAGAATATAACCGACGCATCCGTTGGTCGCTCTGCGTATTTTGAGGCTATGGCGTCCACAACAGATTTTACATGAGCCTGAAGTGCAGCGCCAATGTCGATTTGTTTTCCGGAAATTTGATATAGCATTTGGTCTCCTTTTTGTCAGCCTCAATATGACCAGCCAGGGGCGCGTTGGGCCATATCAATCACGCCTCACGATCCCATACATGGTCGCAAGCTGCAGCGAGCAGTTTGTTTGAATTGGCTGAATATTATGACAACATGTCACAACTCTATTTGGCCAAATATCCAGGGCAATTGTCAACTCAAAATTGAAAATTAGCTCAATCTGAAATTTTCGCCCAGATAAACACGCCGAACATTTTCGTCCTCAACGATTTCTTTCGCAGTGCCGCTGCGCAGAACCACGCCGTCATGCAGAATATATGCGCGATCGACGATATCGAGCGTTTCTCGGACATTATGATCGGTGATCAACACCCCAAGACCGCGCTTTTTCAGATCTGATACCAAATTGCGAATTTCCCCAACCGCGATTGGATCTACCCCGGCAAAAGGCTCATCTAACAGCAAATATTTTGGGTTTGCCGCCAAGCATCTCGCAATTTCAACCCGTCGGCGTTGACCGCCTGACAGCGCAAGCGCTGGGGACCGACGCAGATGTTCAATAGAAAATTCATTGAGCAATTCTTCCAAGCGCTCTGAGCGTCGATCTCGGTCTTTCACGCTCAATTCCAGGACTGCGCGAATATTGTCCTCAACATTCATGCCGCGAAAAATCGATATTTCTTGCGGTAGATACCCAATGCCAAACCGGGCCCGCCGATACATGGGCAGGCGCGTGACATCGCGGCCATCAATGCTCACCCGCCCCCCCTCGGGCGTGACCAGCCCAGCGATGGAATAAAAACAGGTGGTTTTGCCCGAGCCATTTGGCCCCAAAAGCGCCACAACTTCACCACGGTGCAAATGCATGCTCACGTCACTGATGACCAACCGTTTACGGTAGCTCTTTCGCAGCGACTCTATTTTGAGGCCACCCTTGCCATCTGAAATTTCAAACTGCGGATACGGCATTATTTGGATCCACTTGGCAGCACAGTACGCACGCGACCCTCCATCACGGCGCCCCCCGTATCAAGATCAATTGTCAGAAGATCGGCGGATAGGCTTACAGGGCCCTGGTTGAGCAAAACAGCACCTCGCATCCGCAATTCGCGCCCGGTAAGATCATAATTCGCGCTGTCCGCTTGGGCTGACTCCGTCGGTGACACCAAAAGAACACTTCCGCTGGCAGACAGCCGCGCGATCCCGCCAGCCTCCAGATAGGTGACATCCACAAGATCTGCGGATAGGCGCATATCCCCCTGAGCAATCACAACATTGCCCTCAAACCGCGCGGCGCCATTTGTTTGGCTGACCGTGAGCCTGTCGGCCAAAATTTCAACAGAAGCCTCTGGATCACTTTGAAACCCATCCAAGGACAGGGCGGTTTGCGCCGAAACGGCAAAGGCCCCGCAAGCTGTCGAGAGCAGAAATGTAATGAGCAGCAAAATGTGGCGCACGGATAACCTCAATCAATAAGTTTTGGAGAGTATACCAGCCGCACATCATTTATGAAAACGATTTGCTGATCGTCGGCGGCCATTTGCAGATGCATTTCCCCCGCAGTGATCGCGCCCACGGCGGTCACCCCCTGAAATCCACCTTTGGCAGACGCCACACCCTGCTTGAGATTCATGTCCAAGACCTCGGTTGTCAGCCAAAAATCTGGCAGCGCTGCAATATGAACATTCTTTGAGATCTGCGCGGTTTGCGTTGCCGAGTCCAAAGCGCCCCGCCCCGCGGTAACTTGGACACTATGGTCATTGGTGGATCTGAGCACGACAGATAGATCGGTGATCTCAAGAATTTTTGCATTTTCAACCTGCGGTGAGGCATAGGCCGCAGAGAGGGCAATTTCTATGCCATTGCTGGCGATGCCGGTGAAATACGGCTGTGTAATACGCTGTTCGCGGATAATTTCAGCAACGTTATGTTCGGCATAGGGCAAGGATTGGGTCACGTCCACTTTTCCAGAAAACAGAAAAATCGTCGACAACAGGCCCAGCGCAACGATGGGCAACAGGGTTTTAAGCCATGCTACAAGCGCCGAATAACCGTCGTCGAAGGAAAAATGCATAGGTCTCTCCGCTATCGAATCTCAGCCTAAGAATGGGCAAAGATATCGCTGTCTGGCCAACCTGCGAGATCTAGCTCTGCCCGCGTGGGTAAAAAGTCAAAGCAAGATTGCGCCAACTCCATGCGCCCCTCACGGATCAGCATCTCATTCAGCCGCTCATGCAATTCATGCAGGTAAAGCACATCGGACGCTGCATATTCCACTTGCGCCTTAGACAAATGCGCCACGCCCCAATCGGAAGACTGCTGTTGTTTGGAAATATCCACGCTGAGCAATTCTTGCAGCAGGTTTTTCAACCCATGCCGATCCGTGTAAGTTCGGGTCATGCGACTGGCAATCTTTGTGCAATAGACCGGCGCAGTCAAAGCCCCAAAAGCCTCCTTCATGGCTGCGATATCAAATCGGCCAAAGTGAAATAGTTTGAGAACACTGGGATCTTCCAGCATCCGGCATAGATTAGGCGCCGAAGTTTGCCCCTTAGCCACTTGCACCAAATGCGCATGGCCATCACCGCTGGACAGCTGCACCACACAAAGACGGTCGCGCTTAGGGTTCAGCCCCATAGTCTCACAATCAATGGCCACAATTTGGCCTAGATCCAAGCCTTCCGGCAAATCGCCTTTATAAACATGATTCGTCATTGTGATCCCTTGTATTTGAGCCGGTCCTATCGCCTGCCTGCCCCTCTAGAGCCTTGCTGTCAATTCAATATAGACCCCGAAACGTCGCGCGTCACCCTTCGCCCTTCGCTTTGATATAGCCACTGCCTAAAAAACGATTTATCTGCAGTTTACCAATTCATGCCATCACACGATCAGGAGCCTGAAAATGCGCAACACTGGAAAGACAATTGTTAATAGCTGGAATGAATGGGACCCGCTGCGCCATGTCATAGTTGGCCGGGCGGACGATTGCCATATTCCAGCGGAAGAGCCCGCTCTAGACGCTAAGGTACCAGAAGATAGCGATATGCGTGGCCAATGGGGACGCAGGCCACAAGAAACGATTGATCGCGCCAATGAGTTGCTCGATAATTTCGCCAGTCAGTTGGAAAAACGTGGCATTCGTGTGGATCGTCCCACATCAATTGATCACTCTGTGCCAGTGCAGACGCCAGATTTCTCAACCCAGAGCCAATTTGGCTGCATGCCGCCGCGCGACGTCTTGCTGACCGTCGGATCCGAAATGCTCGAAGCAACCATGTCTTATCGCTGTCGCTGGTTTGAGTACTTGAACTACCGCCCCTTGATGCAAAAGTATTTTGAAGAAGACCCGAATTTTCGTCATGAATCTGCGCCCAAGCCTCGGTTGACGGATGCGGATTATCATCCCGATTACCTATCTGAAAAAATTGGTGTTGAGAAACGGCTAAAATGGACGGCTGAGAAATTCTTTGTCACCACCGAGGAGGAGCCATTGTTCGACGCCGCCGATGTTCTCCGGTTTGGCCGCGATTTGGTGGTTCAACATGGGTTTACCACCAACCTTAAAGGAATCGAGTGGCTGCGCCGCCACTTCCCAGAACATAGGGTGCATGCGGTGAATTTCCCAGGTGACCCCTACCCCATTCACATTGACGCAACATTCACCCCCTTGCGGCCCGGGCTCATCTTGAACAATCCACAGCGCCGCCTGCCTGATGACCAGCGCGAGATGTTCCAAAAGAACGATTGGCAGATTGTCGATTCCGCCCAACCGGCCCATAATGCACCGCCACCTCTATGCTATTCCTCCACATGGCTGAGCATGAATGTTCTCGTCCTAGACCCAAAAACTGTTTGTGTCGAAAAATCTGAGGTCTATCAGGCGGAACAAATGGACAAGCTGGGCATGGAAGTGGTCGAGGTCGACCTACGAGATGCCTATGCCTTTGGCGGCGGGCTGCATTGTTGTACTGCAGATGTTTACCGCGAAGGCGTCTGTGAGGACTACTTTACAAAGGTCTGAACCGGCTCTTTAAGCGCACAACTCGATAGGCCCTTTTCCATTTTGGGGAAGGCCTTTTTGGTGAAACAGTCGTATTTTCAGTTGCACCCAGCTCACAAAAGCCCTGCCCTGCTTTGAAGGCAGCACCGATACATTATGCCTCAATGTACATTGGCAACGTCGGTGATCACATCCGCGCCAGAAGCTCTGCATGTTTCGCCGTAAAGTCTTGCCGCACCTCCAGAGGGGGGCGCAAATGGAGGGTTAAGCTGCCAGCAAGATTGGCGTCCACCCTGCCGAACAGCCGATCCGCTTCCGCCCGCGAAAACCCTGCCAGCTGGGTGGCTTCCAACCATGCACTAATCTTGTCAGCTTTTTTAATCTGCTTTTTTAATGTCGAGGCCGTGACGGCCGGCAGTCCAAAACGGATATGAATGGCAGCGGTCAACCGTTTGTCGAGATCATCATATCCTGGTCCGACCGATGCCTTTACAGGAGAGATCATATCTCCAATAACATATTCTGGCGCATCGTGCAGAAGCGCGGTTAATCGATGCGCAGGCGAGGCCTTAGGATGAAGGCACAAAAAAATCTGTTCAACCAACAAAGAGTGTTCCGCCACAGAATAGGCAAAATTACCAACGGTTTGGCCGTTCCAGCGCGCCACAAAGGCCAACCCATGAGCGATATCTTCCACCTCAATATCAACCGGTGTCGGATCCAGCAAATCCAGCCGACGACCAGAGAGCATCCTTTGCCATGCGCGGGGTTGTTTCATAAGTGCCTGCCCTTTTTCGCGATAGGTTAACTTGCGCCCTGCCCTATTGTCGAGAGAGCAACGCAATGTTATGGCGGCACAAATCTTGAATCCCATAGACAATAGAACCCCATGAGGACCGTTAAATGGCACATGACTATATCGTAAAAGACATCTCTCTGGCTGCATTCGGTCGTAAGGAATTGGATATCGCCGAAACTGAAATGCCAGGGCTAATGGCGTTGCGGAAAGAATATGGGGCCTCCAAGCCTTTGAAAGGCGCACGCATTGTTGGCTCATTGCATATGACCATCCAAACCGCTGTCCTGATTGAAACACTCGTTGATCTTGGTGCAGATGTGCGCTGGGCCTCTTGCAACATTTTCTCCACCCAGGATCACGCCGCAGCAGCAATCGCCGCAGGCGGCACGCCAGTGTTTGCGATTAAAGGCCAGTCCTTGGAAGAGCATTGGGATTATCTCGACCGGTCTTTCATGTTCCCAGAAGGTGCAAACATGATCCTTGATGATGGCGGCGATGCGACGCTCTATGTGCTGTTGGGTGCACGGGTGGAAGAAGGTGAAACCGATCTTATCGAGGTGCCAAAATCCGAAGAGGAAGCGGCCATCTTCGCTCAGATCAAAAAACGCATGTCCGAAACACCCGGTTGGTTCACAAAAACCCGTGCCGCAATCCAAGGTGTGTCCGAAGAAACCACCACAGGCGTGCACCGCCTGTACGAATTGGTCAAACAAGGCCAGCTCCCCTTCCCCGCCATCAACGTGAACGATTCAGTCACCAAGTCAAAATTCGACAATAAATATGGCTGTAAAGAATCACTGGTCGATGGCATCCGCCGCGCCACTGATACGATGATGGCTGGTAAAGTGGCTGTCGTTTTGGGTTATGGCGATGTGGGCAAAGGCTCTGCTGCCTCCTTGCGCGGTGCCGGTGCGCGTGTGAAGGTCACGGAAGTCGACCCCATCTGTGCATTGCAAGCCGCCATGGATGGCTTTGAGGTTATACTGCTTGAAGATGTTGTGTCCAGCGCAGATATCTTCATCACCACAACAGGCAACAAGGATGTCATCCGCATCGAACATATGCGTGACATGAAAGATATGGCGATCGTCGGCAACATCGGTCACTTCGACAATGAAATTCAGGTCGCCAGCCTCAAGAACCACAAATGGACCAATATCAAAGAGCAGGTAGACATGATCGAAATGCCAAATGGCAATCGTTTAATCCTGCTTTCGGAAGGTCGATTGTTGAACCTCGGCAATGCCACTGGCCACCCCTCATTTGTGATGTCCGCCTCCTTTACAAACCAAGTCTTGGCACAAATTGAGCTTTGGACCAAAGGAAATGACTACAAAAATGACGTATACATCCTGCCCAAACATTTGGACGAAAAGGTGGCCCGTCTGCACTTGGATCGTATTGGAGTGAAGTTGTCGAAGCTCAATAACGAGCAAGCCGCCTACATTGGTGTGAGCTCCGAAGGCCCATTCAAGCCAGAGCATTATCGCTACTAAAACACTAAAACAGCCCGGCTTAAATCGCTGGGCTGTTTTTTTGCGTAAAACTTATATTTCAAAAACAGCCCACGGCGTCACTAACGCGGGCTACGTTTTGCCAAGATACGCTGCAGTGTCCGGCGATGCATGGACAGGCGCCGCGCTGTTTCACTGACGTTGCGGTCGCACAGCTCAAACACCCTCTGAATATGCTCCCAGCGTACACGATCCGCGGACATTGGATTCTCTGGGGGCGGGGGCAATTCATCCCCAGTGGCTAGAAGGGCATTCGTGATATCTTTGGCGTCGGCTGGCTTGGACAGATAATCCGTCGCACCAATCTTCACAGCCGCAACTGCCGTCGCAATCGCTCCATAGCCGGTCAAAACCACAACCCGGGAGTCAGGACGCTTCGCGCGCAGGACTTCCACAACATCCAGACCGTTGCCATCTTCCAGCCGCAAATCCACGACCGCGAATGCCGGAGGGCGCGCTGTGGCAATCGCCCGACCTGCGGCGACAGAACCGGCTTGCTCAACCGAAAATCCGCGTTTTTCCATCGCTTTTGCCAAACGCTTTAGAAACGGCTCATCATCATCTACCAAAAGCAAAGATTTATCTTCACCAATGTCCCGCGGCTCATTTGCCATGATCTGATCCTTCCGATTTTCTTTAAGTTAACAAGATGGTTCGAATATGGCTAGTATCAAGGGGCCCTCAAAACACAGGCCAAGCGATCCGCAACCACCTCTGGGGAAAGATCACTGCGCAAGAAGTCAACAAAGCCGACATCTGGAACCATAAAATAAGAAAAACTTGAGTGGTCCATAAGGTAATAGTCCTCACTTTCGCTCGGTTGCTTGCGGTAATAAGCCTTATAAGCTCGAGCTGCTTTCGCAATCTGCTCTGCGGTGCCAGTTAAACCCACCATTTCGGGATGGTTATTGACAACAAAATCTGCCAAATATTCAACTGTATCCCGCGCTGGATCAATTGTGATAAACACTGGCTTCACCTTAAGGCCCGCATCAGCCAAAATTTCGACCGCTACCACATTGCGCGCCACATCCATGGGGCAGACGTCCGGACAAAAAGTGTAACCAAAATAAACCAAAGCGGGTTGATCGAGAACCTGGGCATCCGTCACCATTTGCCCCCTATGATCCATGAGCTCAAACGGCCCACCAATATTGCCACCCGCAACTGAGCCTTCAATACAATCCTCAAATCGCTGTGCAGGCAACATGATCTGGGTCATCGCAAAGGTCACCGCCAGCGTCACAACAACCGCGGAACCAGCAAAGGCTGCGAATTTCGTCACTGACATCATGGCCCCCTTATGGTTTCTAAGATACTCCTATGACATATCTTACAAAGATGCAGCCTCAGATCGTCACGGGAACATAAAATGTCACAGTCCAGAATCGGCTATATCGACCAAAATGCTCGCAGCAATTGGATGCGCTTGCGTACGCTCGTGACCGTGCGTTGGGTGGCAATTACTGGGCAAATATTAGCACTGGCTGTTGGGCAAGAGCTTTATGGCCTCTCTTTGCCGCTGGGCCCCTGCGCTGCAGTGATTGGCCTATCAATCATTGCCAATATTTTTGCGGGTCTCATCTTCCCCGACAATCGCCGCCTGTCTGAAGCTGAAACGGTTTTCACCCTGCTGTTCGACACGCTGCAACTGTCCTTGCTCCTGGCTTTCACCGGAGGACTCAACAACCCATTTGCCCTGCTGATTTTGGCCCCAGTCACAATCGCCGCTACAGTGCTTCCCACCCGCTCAACGCTTCTTTTAGCCTCTTGTGCAGTGGCCATTACCACCGCCGTCGCTTTGGTTCACCTGCCCCTGCGCGCTGCGGATGGGGGGGTACTTGAAATGCCAATGGTTTTTGTATTCGGCTTTTGGGTGGCTATTGTCACAGGCATCATCTTTATCTCGATCTATACCCGTCGCGTGACTGCTGAAATGACCTCGATGTCAGAGGCGCTTTTGGCTACGCAAATGGCCTTGGCGCGGGAGCAAAAACTGACCGACCTCGGCGGCGTTGTGGCCGCCACAGCACATGAATTGGGCACGCCCCTCGCAACGATAAAATTGGTCAGTGCAGAATTGATGGAAGAGCTGAAAGATACCGAACCCCTACATGCCGACGCCCAGCTTATCAAAGAACAAGCCGAACGATGTGGCGCAATCCTTCGCTCCATGGGACGCGCTGGAAAAGAAGATCTGCACCTGCGCACCACATTGTGGTCCGCTCTGGTACAAGAAGCAGCGGAGCCGCACCTTGACCGCGGTAAAACTGTCACCTTCGCTTTTGAAGCCAATCTGGAAACCGACCCCGATCAACCGCTCACCTTCCGCAAGCCCGAGGTGATCCACGGCTTACGCAATTTAATTCAAAACGCGGTGGATTTTTCCCAATCCGAAGTGCGGGTGGATATTCGCTGGAACAAAGACACTTTGGTCGTAACAATTTCCGACGATGGGCGTGGATATGCACCGCAAGTCATCAATCGCATCGGCGATCCCTTTGTCCGCCGCCGCAATCGATCCTCTGCGGAGGGCGCCCGCCCCGGATATGATGGCATGGGGCTTGGACTATTCATCGCAAAAACCCTACTCGAAAGATCTGGCGCGCAGCTGGAGTTTTCCAATGGAACACGGAAAGATCCACTTCGTGGTGCTATCGTGACCAGCACTTGGCCACGCCACAAGCTGGAAGCCAAAAATGGGCCTGTTGGTAAAAACCAACAAATAAAAATTGGTTGAGCGATTAATTCGGTATTAAGACCCTTGCGCCACACTGCGCCCGAAAGGGTCTTAATGTATTGGGAATCGTTGAACAAAATTTGTTGATCTCGGGCTTGGTGTTTCTTGCAACGCTGGTAGCCATGTCTTCGGGATATGCCTTGCTACGCAAGAACCTGAGCGAAGCAGCCCGGGCCCTGCGGGCCGACCATTCGCATCGAAGCACCGGCCAAACTGCCGGGGATTCATATGACCACAGGCCAAATGCAGCTGAGCTGCATCCATATCCCATCTGGATTACCAGCCATGACCGGCGCGTCACATGGGGCAATAAAACAGCTCTGAAAAATCCCTTTCGGGCTGTCTTCAGCTTTGGCAAAAACAGATGTTGCCACATGACGCCTGGAACAAAATGCGCGGAACAGTCTTGAGCCGTGGCGATCGAAAATGTTGGAAGGCTGTTTTATCCTCAAAAAAGGGTCAGCCATTCGCCTTGCAATGTACCCCACAGGCCAATCGTCTCACGTTGATTGAACTTGGCCCGGGCAACCAACCTGCTAGCGTCACCCATCAGCAATCAGTGGCCTAATTTTCGCTTGCAGCATCGGGTGCCCGCCGTATTGTACCCCCATGCACGCCCCGCCCTTGTCTTCCCAACCCAACGTCACGCACAATGGTTCGATCGCGAGCTCTGTTGGCCAACGGCGTAAAGCCACGAGGACGGAGACGTTGGCATGAATCGCAGCGCTGATATTGACGCCTTCCTACAAGCCGCCGGTTGGGACATGGCACAGCGCGCGCCATTGGCGGGAGATGCTGGCAATCGAAAATATGAACGTTTGATCCACCCAAAAAAGGGCCCCGCCATATTAATGGATGCCGACCCAATCAGCGGCGAAGATATCCAGCCCTTTCTTAATATTGCCGCGCATCTGAAAGGATGTGGCCTATCTGCGCCTGAGATTTATGCCGCAAATCACTCTCTTGGGCTGATCCTTTTGGAGGATTTCGGCGATCAGCTGCTTTTTGATGTCGCCAACACCACCCCTGAGCTCGAATACCCACTCTACCAACTGTGCCTCGACGCTCTGAACCAGTTGCACCAAAAGCCGCCGCCGCCGAAGGTCGGATCCTATTTTCCGCAAGCTATGGCGCAGGCTGCTGAGATTACCCTACAGTGGTATTGCAGCCCAGACATCGCAGCGGCCATTGCAACGGAGCTGCGCCAACACTTGGACAGCCTCGACTGGACACATCCCGTTCTCGTCCTGCGCGACTACCATGCGCAAAATGTCGTCTATCGACCTGAGCAATCCGGACTGGCGCAAATTGGGCTCTTGGACTTTCAAGACGCCGAACTCGGCCACCCGCTGTATGACGCCGCTTCACTCATCCACGACGCCCGCCGCAGCTTACATCCCGATGTTGAGCGGTGGCTTAAGGATACGCTGGACCAAACCTACGCCGGCTCAGATGATTTTCACCGTGCATTGTCCACCCTGAGCGCCCAGCGCAACCTCAGAGTTCTTGCCCTATTCGCAAGGCTATGTCTCAGAGATGGCAAGCCCGGATACCTTAAATTGATGCCACATGTTTGGAACAACCTTTGGCGTGATTTATCCCACCCAGATCTGTCCGATCTGTTCCGGCTCTGCCAATCCCTTCCCGAACCCACGCCGGAACTACAATCAGAATTGAGAGCCAAATGCGCCAGCCGCCCGATGAGCTAATGCTATTTGCTGCCGGTTTTGGCAGTCGCATGCAGCCACTCACCGTTGATCTCCCCAAACCGCTGATCCCCGTGGCTGAGGAAAGCCTGCTTGATCGAACATTGACGCTCGCGACAGCGGGCGGAATTACCAAAACTGTGGTCAACACCCATTATCTAGGCGATAAAATCGCAAAACATTTGGAAAATTACCCAGCTCAGGTTGTGCATGAACCCAATATCCTGGACACCGGCGGTGGGCTCAAAAATGCCAGTAAGTTCTTTAACGGGCCAGTAATTTTTACCAGCAACAGCGATGCCATATGGTCTGGGCCCAATCCCTTTTCCTATCTATTTCAAAATTGGCGCGACGACTGCGATGCATTGCTCCTCTGTGCGCCCATAAGCCAAGTCAGCGGCCGCACAGGACCGGGAGATTTCTCCATTTCTCAAGACGGCGGGGTTACCCGGGTTGGGAGTTTTGTATATCTCGGTGTACAGATTATTCGACTGGACACAGTGCAAAACGTTCGAGAAACACAGTTTTCGCTCAATATCATTTGGGATGAATTAATGGCAAAAAACACTCTGCGCGCGTGCCTCTATCCGGGGCAATGGTGCGACATCGGCAGACCCGAAAATATTGCCCTTGGTGAAAAATTGCTGGGTACAAACCATGTTTGATGATCGGCCAAAATTTCGCGTTTTTGGCACCTATTCAGGTCAAGCCTTCCCAGACACATTGCTCGATGGGTTAACCACACGTCTGCAAGAGGGGCCTCCGGAACACTGGGCGCGGGTTGAAGTCTATGTCAACACGCAACGCATGCAGAGGCGATTAGCCGAGTTATTTTTGCAAGGCCCCGCGCGCTTGATGCCAAGGTTTACTTTGGTCACAGATTTGGCGCATGACCCACTTCTGACGGATCTTCCAATGCCAGTCCCAACTCTGAAGCGCAGGCTGGAAATTGCACAGCTGGTGCGCCTATTGATCCAACGCGTTGAGGGGCTGGCGCCGGCAAGCGCTATCTTTGATTTGGCCAATAGCCTGGCAAGTTTGATGGATGAAATGCAAGGGGAAGGCATCGCACCCGCTGTCATTGAAAGTCTTGACATTTCCGATTTCTCAGGCCATTGGGAGCGCGCACTACAATTTATCGCCATCGTGCAACGCTATTTTGAAGGTGGTGAAGCGCCAGATCAAGAAGCCCGCCAGCGGGCCAGCGTTTTGGCCCTTACTCTGCGTTGGCAAGAAAACCCGCCAGACCATCCGATCTTACTGGCCGGCTCAACCGGATCCCGCGGCACAACTTTTCATCTGATGAAAGCGGTCGCAGGGTTGCCGCAAGGTGCCGTGATTTTGCCAGGATTTGATTTTGACATGCCGTGCCGGGTTTGGGCCGAGCTGTCAGATCCAAAAACCAGCGAAGACCATCCACAATATCGATTTTCGCGCCTGCTGAATGCCTTGGATCTTACGCCGGATCAAGTCATACCCTGGACCGAAGCGGCACCGCAGGCGGCGGCTCGCAATCGATTGGTATCCTTGGCTTTGCGCCCAGCGCCAGTGACCCATCACTGGCGGCAGGAGGGGCCATATCTGACAGAGCTTGACCGAGCCACTCAGGATATCACCTGGCTAGAAGCGCCGAACCAAAGAGTCGAGGCAAAAGCTATTGCGCTGCAGCTGCGGCACGCCGCGGGACTGGGGCAAACAGCTGCGGTGATAACCCCCGATCGTAATTTGACCCGGCGCATAGCAACAGCGCTGGCTGCATGGGATATCACCCCCGATGACAGCGCCGGAATTCCCTTGAGCCTGACAGCACCGGGTCGGTTTTTGTTGCATGTCTTAGATCTGGCACAGCCACAGCTCACCTCTGAAACCCTATTGGTCTTGTTGAAACATCCGCTCACCCATTCTGGCGAAGGCCGTGGTCAACACCTACGCAACGCCCGCGAGCTCGAGCTTTATCTACGCCGCCGCGGTCCGGCCTTCCTAACACCACAGACCCTCTTAAAATGGGCTGAGGCCCAAGATCATTATCGCCCATGGGTAGATTGGATCAATGCCAACATCTTTGATCAATGGCCGGAGGGATCTCAGCCGCTGGAGGATTGGATCGCGCATCACCGCAAGCTCGCAGAGCAATTGTCAGCGGGTCTCTTTGGGCAGGATGGCGAGCTGTGGGAACAAGCTCCCGGGCGCGACACGAAAACGGAGATCGAGAACCTTATAAAATACGCCCCAGCTGCGGGAGATGTTGAGCTCATCGATTATAGTGCCATTTTGCGCGGTGTTTTGAACGCTGGACAAACCCGCGACCAAAATCATGTGCATTCCAATATCAGGATTTGGGGTACGTTGGAGGCTCGGGTACAAAGCGCCGATCTGGTCATTCTTGCCGGATTAAATGACGGCACCTGGCCCGAGCCCCCAGCCCCAGACCCTTGGCTGAACCGCAGCTTGCGGTTGCAAGCGGGTCTGCTTTTGCCAGAACGCCGCATTGGTCTGTCAGCTCATGATTTTCAACAGGCCATTGGCGCCAAAACCGTTTGGCTTACGCGATCCTTAAGATCCGATGATGCGGAAACCGTACCCTCCCGCTGGCTCAATCGAATTGAAAACCTATTGAACGGGCTTGAAAAGCTAGGTGATGATTCATGGATGGACCGCATGCGCGCCCGAGGTAAAGATTGGCTTGGAAAAGTCGAAGCCCTAGAGGAGCCACAAGACACTCCGCTGAGCACCAGACCTTCGGTCGCTCCGCCGGTGGCGTGCCGGCCTGAAAGCTTGGCGGTAACGGACATCAAGCACCTGATCCGTGACCCCTATGCAATCTATGCCAAACGCATTTTGAACCTAAAGCGCCTAGACCCGTTGAACAAATCGCCCGACGCCCCGCTGCGCGGGACGCTAATTCATGATCTTTTGGAAGCTTTTTTGCAGACTGGCCCCTGGGCCAGTGCAGAGGCCGCCAAAGCAACGCTCCTAGCCATGGCGGAAGAACGGTTTCAAACCACCGTGCCCTGGCCCGCTGCGCGCAGACTGTGGCTGGCCCGCGTGGTTCGATTTGCTGACTGGTTTGTCACGCAAGAGCTGGTGCGCCAAGCCAGCACCATCATGACCAAAACGGAAATTAAGGGTGAAATTAACCTGCCCGAGCTCAATTTTACACTCAATGGCACGGCTGATCGAATTGACATTTTGAAAGATGGCACAGCCCATATCTACGACTACAAAACTGGCAAGCCGCCAACGCCCGCACAACAATTACATTTTGACAAACAGCTCCTGCTGGAGGTTGAGATCCTGCGGCGCGGTGGATTTCTTGGATTGGGACCACTCAAAGTGGCGGGGGCAACCTATATCGGCCTTGATAATTCACCCTGTGAACTATCGGCTCCGATGGATGAGGCGGATGTGTGGTCAGATTTTTCCAAATTGATCCGCGCCTATCAATCTGCCGAACAGGGCTATACCGCACGACGCGCAATGCTAAAAGCAGACGCTTCGTCCGATTATGACCACTTGGCCCGCTACGGTGAATGGACCACCAACCAACGCGCCACAGTCATCAAGGTGTCAAAATGAAATTGAGTGATGCAAGCCTCCGACAAATCGAAGCCGCCCATCCGGCGCGCTCGACATGGCTCGCGGCCAATGCGGGCTCTGGAAAAACGCGTGTGCTGACAGACCGTGTGGCGCGGCTGTTGCTTGATGGGGTAATGCCGCAAAACATTCTGTGTCTGACATATACAAAAGCTGCGGCGTCAGAAATGCAAAACCGGCTTTTCAAGCGACTGGGTCGCTGGACTATGTTGGACGATGCCAAGCTTTTGGAAGAGCTGGCCAGCCTTGGCGTAGAGCGCGGCCTCGAGCCAGAAGACATTGAACGGGCCCGAACGCTCTTTGCCCGCGCGGTGGAGGCTCCCGGTGGTTTAAAAATTCAAACCATCCATTCCTTCTGCGCCTCAATCTTGCGGCGTTTTCCGCTCGAAGCGGGTGTAAACCCACAATTTGTCGAGATCGACGAACGGGCCCAAAATCTTCTTCTTGATGAGGTGGTGGAAGGCATTGCAGATGGCTCTGGGCGATCCAGCTTTGATGGTATCGCAGAACATTTGACTGGAGCAGAATTACAAAATTTTCTGCATTCAATCTTGCATTTGGATCATCATTTCGACACCTATCCCGACGCAGATGGTATTTGGGAGGCGCTCGGCCTGACGCCCGGATATAATGACGCCGACCTGGCACACGACTTTTTCTTGCCTGACGATCTCCAGCACATTGAAGAGCTTCGAGCGCTCCTGCTGACCAAGGACGAAACGGGCCACGACTTTAAAGCCGGTCTTAAATTACAGGCCATCAACGGCCCAACACTCACAACTGCCGACCTTCCGACGTTGGAATCCGTATTTTTAAACAAGACGGGCAAAGCCCCAGGCTCAGCCAAAATAGGATCGTTTCCCACGAAGGCCACGCGAGCTGAATTGCCCAGCATGGCACAGGTTGAGGCGCTTATGTCACGCGTTGAAGCCGGGCGGCATAGCCGCTTGAACCTGAATGTCGCAAAACGCAGCCTCGCGCTCTATGATTTTGCCACTGAGTTTGTCAGCACCTATCGTGCACGAAAACAGGTGCGGGGATTTTTGGACTTTAATGACCTTATAGTGCGCACACGCCATCTTCTTTCTGATGAGCGTGTCGCCACATGGGTCTTATTTCGCTTGGATGGTGGCATTGATCATATTTTGGTGGATGAGGCCCAAGATACCAGTCCAGCGCAATGGGATGTCATCCGACTCCTCGCACAGGAATTCACATCTGGTGAGGGCGCGCGGGCAGATGTGCCCCGAACAATCTTTGTTGTGGGCGATAAAAAACAGTCAATCTATTCCTTCCAAGGCGCAGACCCGGATGGGTTTGACCGGATGCGTGACCAATTTTCCCAAAAATTGCGTGAAATTGATCAGCCGTTTCAATCGACCACTTTGGATCACTCCTTTCGCTCATCGTCGGCGATCTTGGGTGTTGTGGATCAGGTCTTTGCCAATCGCAACGGACTTGGTTCAGGATCTGCACATTTGGCGTTTAAAAAAGATCTTCCAGGCCGCGTTGATGTTTGGCCTGTGTTTCAAGCCCCTGATAAGGCTGAACCGCACCATTGGACTGATCCGGTCAATGAGGTGTCAACAGATCACCAGGACAAACAATTGGCTGATGCTCTGGCCGAGCATATCTGTGATCTAATCGAAACTGAGACGCTTACTCAGCTAGATGACAAGGGGGTCGCCTTTCAGCGTAAGATCACCGCTGGCGATTTTTTAATTCTGGTTCAGGGCCGTCAAAAACTGTTATTTAGAGAAATCCACCGGGCCTGTAAGGAAGCCCGCCTACCAATAGCTGGAGCCGATCGTTTGAAAGTCGCCGCCGAGCTGGCGGTTCGCGACATCCGTTCCTTGCTGGCCTTTTTGGCGCTACCGGAAGACAATCTGTCTTTAGCCGAAGCGTTGAAATCTCCACTTTTTGGGTGGTCCGAACAAGATCTGTATAGCCTTGCGCAGGGGCGAGACTCGCCCCTTTTGTGGCGCAGTTTGCAAAACCGTGAAGTGGAATTTCCACAGACTGTTCAACGGCTGACTGAGCTCCGCGATCTTGCGGATTTCAAGCGCCCGTTTGAATTAATCGAACATATATTGACCACCCGCGGTGGTCGATCAGCTTTGTTGGGCCAATTGGGGCCAGAGGCTGCCGAAGGGATTGATGCTTTGGTCAGTCAATCTCTTGCCTATGAGCGCAGCAATATTCCCAATCTCACTGGGTTTCTCCTCTGGCTGGACGCGGATGACCTGGAGATCAAGCGCCAGATGGACAGTGTTGGTGACAAAATTCGTGTGATGACCGTCCATGGCGCCAAGGGCTTGGAGGCGCCAATCGTCATTTTGCCCGACACTGCGCCACGCAAAGCCCCCAAGGCGGCCACTGAGTCATGGCCCATAATAATGTCGCTATTTGGCCTCCAAACAAAGATTTCATACCGGCATGGGTTAAAAGCCAGCCTGACTGACATGTGCAAAGTCAGCAAAAGGAAGAGAGCGTGACCGTCTGCTTTATGTTGCCATCACCCGCGCGGAGAGCTGGCTGATTGTTATGGGTTCGGGGGCAATAAAAGAGACGGACGATTGTTGGCATAGCGTCATAAATAACGCTATTTCTACCCTCGGTGCCTCACCATTTGCCGACGATCGCGGGGTTGGGATTACGCTATGAGCCGTTGCAATGGTCCGTGGGTACCCAACGCGATACTGAAAAACCGACAGGTGATAAAACAATCTGTCCCAAGCTGGGCTGTGCCCTTCGCCAAACCGCCTCAAGCCCCTGTGAGCGCCCGCGCGCCATCCGATTTAGGCGGAGACAAGGTGTTGCCAGGTGGCGCGCCTCAAGGCGCTGAAACAGCAAAACGCGTGGGAACGGCGGTGCATCGGCTTTTGGAAGTCTTGCCCAATGCGCCGCAAGATCAATGGGGTAATATCGCCGAGCGGTTAATTGAAGCAGATGTCCGAGCGTCTGCCTGCCAAGAGGCCGGCGCGGTGCTGCAAAGGCCAGATTTGGCACATATTTTTGCGCCTGAAAGTCTAGCTGAAGTCGATGTAACGGCCCACCTGCCAGAGCTGAACGGCGATCCAATACAGGGCTCAATAGACCGGTTGCTCGTCTCACCCACGCGGGTTTTGGCGGTGGATTTCAAAACCAATCAGATCGTGCCAAGCGAAGCTGAACAAGTTCCAAGCGGGCTTTTAAGACAGATGGGAGCCTATGCGGCTGCCTTGTCACAAATCTATCCCGATCATGACATCGAAACCGCGATTTTATGGACAAAAACCCTGGAGCTCATGCCGCTGCCGAAAGATCTCGTGATTTCATCCTTAACAAATACGCCACTCACTTGACGCTGGGCGCTTGCAACTCTAACTCTTGAGAAAGCCTTATAGCATTTGGAGTAACACCATGGCCACTGTCGCCGCTACAGACGCAACTTTTAATAGTATTGTAAAAGACTCAGATCTCCCCGTTGTGGTGGATTTTTGGGCAGAATGGTGCGGGCCGTGCAAGCAAATTGGCCCTTCACTTGAAGAGCTTTCTGTTGAAATGGAAGGCAAAATCAAAGTGGTTAAGGTGGATGTCGACAGCAACCCCTCTGCGGCTGCGGCCCTTGGTGTCCGCGGCATTCCAGCTTTGTTTTTGTTTAAAGATGGCCAAGTCATTTCCAACAAAACCGGCGCAGCCCCAAAGGCGGCATTAAAGAGTTGGATTGACGACGCCATTTAAGTTGAAATCTCAAGTTCTACGAAAGGCGCTCCGTTGAGCGCCTTTTTTCGTGCCCTTGTTGCCAGCACTGGCATTTCCCATATAGCGTCCGTAGTGAGGAGAAGCAGATGAGCGATACAAAATTTCCCGGATGGCACGGCACAACGATTGTTGGTGTGCGAAAAGGCTCTCAAGTTGTGGTTGCCGGCGATGGGCAGGTCAGCCTCGGACCAACGGTCATAAAAGGGTCCGCTCGCAAAGTGCGGCGCCTATCACCCAGCGGAAATGATGTTGTCGTGGGTTTTGCCGGCTCTACAGCGGACGCCTTTACCCTCCTGGAGCGACTTGAGGCGAAGCTAGAAGCCACACCTGGTCAGCTGCAACGCGCCTGCGTTGAACTGGCCAAGGATTGGCGCACAGATAAATATTTGCAGAAACTTGAGGCCATGCTGATTGTCACCGATGGGGCTGAACTCTTAATAATCACTGGCGCCGGTGATGTGCTGGAGCCGGAACATGGAATTGCGGCCATTGGCTCTGGTGGCAACTTCGCTCTGGCTGCAGCACGCGGCCTGCAGGAAACAAATCTCAGCGCAGAGGAAATTGCCCGTAAGGCCATGGCGATTGCGTCAGATATTTGTGTCTACACAAATGGCAATTTAACCGTTGAGGTAATTTCAAAGTGACCGACCTAACCCCGCGCGAAATCGTATCTGAGCTAGATCGCAATATTGTCGGCCAAAATGATGCCAAACGCGCTGTAGCTGTTGCGATGCGCAACCGGTGGCGCCGCAAACAATTGCCAGATGAGCTCCGTGACGAGGTTTATCCCAAAAATATTCTCATGATTGGCCCTACCGGGGTTGGCAAAACCGAAATTAGCCGCCGGTTGGCCAAATTGGCTCGGGCCCCTTTTCTAAAGGTCGAAGCCACAAAATTCACTGAAGTGGGCTATGTCGGCCGGGACGTTGAGCAAATTATTCGAGATTTGGTCGACTCGAGCATCGCCATGACCCGCGATCACATGCGCGAAGACGTCCGTGCGCGCGCAAAAGAGGCTGCCGAAGAACGCGTGGTTGAGGCCATTGCTGGAACAGACGCGCGCGACGCAACCCGCGAAATGTTCCGCAAAAAATTGCGCGGTGGAGAATTGGATGACACGGTCATCGAACTTGAGGTTGCCGATACGTCTAACCCCCTGTCAGCACTGGATCTACCCGGTCAACCTGGCAGTCAAATGGGAATGATGAACCTTGGAGATATCTTCGGGAAAGCCATGGGCGGCAGAACTAGCCGCAAAAAGATGACCGTAGCCGCCAGTTATGACGTTTTACTGGGAGAAGAGGCGGATAAACTCCTCGACGATGAAATCGTCACCAAAGCCGCCCTGACCGCCGTGGAGCAAAGCGGAATCGTGTTTCTCGACGAGATTGATAAGGTCTGCGCGCGCGCCGATGCGCGGGGCGCAGATGTCAGTCGCGAAGGTGTGCAGCGCGATTTATTGCCTTTGATTGAAGGTACAACTGTGTCCACCAAACATGGGCCTGTGAAAACCGATCACATTTTGTTTATAGCCTCCGGGGCTTTTCATGTTGCAAAACCATCCGACCTTCTGCCTGAGCTTCAGGGCCGCCTGCCGATCCGTGTAGAGCTGCATGATCTCACCGAAGAAGATTTTATACGCATTCTTTTCGAAACAGAGAACGCATTAACCCTGCAATATTCTGCTCTGATGAGCACAGAGGATGTCTCTGTCAGCTTTAGTGAAGATGGTATTAAAGCCTTGGCGCAAGCGGCCGCCGAGGTGAACCGCTCTGTTGAAAACATCGGCGCACGGCGTCTTTATACGGTCATTGAACGGGTGTTTGAGGAATTGTCCTTCGCTGCACCAGATCAGGCGGGCTCTGAAGTTGTTATTGATAAGGCTTATGTCGACAAGCATCTCGATAGCCTGCTGCAGTCGACAGATCTGTCTCGTTACGTGTTATAGCTCTTGTCAGCGGTCAGATTTCATCTGACAACAGCGCATGATACGTTTTATTTTCCAAAACAGCCGCTGGCTAACGGCTGGAGCCCTGCTCACTTTAATCTCGAGCTTTGGGCAAACGTATTTCATATCTATATTTGCAGGTGAGATCCGCGCAGCCTTCAATCTATCTCATGGAGATTGGGGTGCGATATACGGCTTTGGCACATTTGCATCCGCAATTGTAATGATTTGGTCCGGTGGGTTAACTGATGTCATGCGGGTGCGGCACCTGGGACCGATTGTCTTAGCCACCCTCGCGGCCTCTTGTTTGTTCATGGCATTTAATCCCTGGGTGGCCTTGCTGCCAGTGGTCATTTTTTGTTTGCGCTTCACCGGTCAGGGCATGTCGACCCATATCGCGGCAGTGGCGATGTCCCGCTGGTTTGTGGCCAACCGCGGCAAAGCGCTTTCTGTTGCCAGCCTTGGGTTTTCCGTTGGTGAAGCCTGCTATCCAATTTTAGTGGTCAGCCTTTTGTTGCTTTTCTCCTGGCAAAGCGTATGGATCTTGGCGGCCGGCGTCACAGCTTTGGCCATTCCCGCGCTGCTTTGGTTGCTGGCAGAAGAGCGCAGCCCTCAATCCAGCGCTACTGAGGGGCAATCTTTAGGTATGGGCGGGCGCCATTGGAGCCGCAATCAGGCACTCCGCCATCCATTGTTTTGGTTCATGATCCCAGCACTGTTGGGACAATCAGCGTTTAACACCGCTTTTTTCTTCCTTCAGGTGCATTTTGCAGAAATTAAAGGGTGGGAACATTTGCAATTGGTGGCCATGTTTCCAGTTTACACGCTGGTTTCTATAGCCGCGATGATCTTATCTGGGATCTTGCTCGACAAATTTGACACCGCCCGCCTGATCCCCTATTTTCAATTGCCAATGATTGGGGCCTTTTTGATTTTTGCATTTGGGCAATCGCTGATGGCGGTTTTGGTAGGATTTATTTTCCTTGGCCTATCCTCAGGTGCAAACGCAACCCTTCCAAATGCTTTTTGGGCAGAATTTTACGGCACGAAACACCTCGGTTCCATCAAGGCGGCGGCAGCGGCTATCATGGTTTTGGGCTCCGCGATTGGTCCCGCGGTAACCGGGGTTTTACTGGATTACGATCTACCCCTTGATATACAATATGTCGCGGTTTCCGTGTTTTTTGGCTTCTCATCTCTTATGATGTGGGCCGGTGTTAAGCGTGTACGCACACGCTTATCCAACTAGCGGCCCCGGCGCAAATAAACATACAACGCGCCAGCGCCACCGTGGCGCTGATGGGCGGGAGTCACTTCTAAAATCACCGAAGACAGCGGTGATTGGCGCAACCAAATCGGAACATTATGCCTCAATACCCCATGACGTTCTGGAATGGGCCCATAATCTGGCTTGGATTTGCCCTTGCCGGTAATCACAAGAACCAATCGGCGCTGCAGTTGCGCGGATCCCAGAATGAAATCTTGCAAGGCTGGGTGGGCTTCCGCCATTGTCATCCCATGAAGGTCGATGCGCCCTTCGGGCCGCAGCTTGCCACGCGTTAACTTCCCAAAAGACTTTGCATCCATCACAGGCGCAGGCTTCACCGGCGCCTGACCTCCGCCAACCAAAGGCGTAGATCGTGATTTTGCACCAATTTTAAAACCCTTGAGGTCCGGCTGTACCGATGCGGGGCGCTCGATCTTTGCTTTTGGCAAAGAGAGGGCGCGCGGCATCTCCATCTTTGCCGGTGGAACCAGGGGCGTTGCGGTATCGGCAACTTTGTTCCAAAGCTCTCGTTCTTCTGGACGCAGTTTTCTGGCCATCTCTACGGTCCCAAAACTCGAGCGCGGGCCTCTTGGATCGGCAGTAATAGGATCATGCGACCCGAATCTTTGGTCAAGCCGGCTGCAATCCCAGCCTGATCGCCCGTGCCAAAAAACACATCAGCGCGCTGCGGTCCTGTTATAGCGGACCCTGTATCTTGGGCGATCATGAGGCGGTTTAGAGGTCTTGATCCCCCCTTTTCAAGCCATATCGGCGCTCCAAGAGTGACGTATTTGGGATCAACAGCCAAAGTACGCAGCGCGGTGAGTGAGCGGTTCATCGCGCCAAGTGGGCCTCGGTCGCTGGACACATCATCAACGCGGCGAAAAAAGACATAGGCTGGATTTTCCCAAACAATTTCTTGTCCCTTTTTAGGGTTATTCAGCACCCATTGTTTTATGCGGTTTGCGGATACTTCATGCTCTTGCAAAACACCCAGTGCAACCAAATGGGGGCCAATGGCCTGATAACGACGGCCGTTGGATCCACCAAACCCAAAGCGAAGGGTGGAGCCATCTTGCAGACGCACGCGGCCCGATCCTTGAATCTGCATAAAGAAAATATCAGCAGGATTTTCCACCCAGGCCAGCTCCAACCCCCTACCCTTCAAAACTTCGTTTTCCTCTATATCTCTGCGCGTTTTCCAAATGCCACCAGCACGAACCTCATCTGGCACACCATAAATTGGATACTGAAACCGCCCAGTTCGCGCGCGAGAGCCATCAATTTCAGTTTCATAATACCCAGTAAACAGAGCTGGTTCTGTGGTCTTGGTTAAGATTGGTTGGAAAAATGTTTCGAAATACAGTCGGCTATTTGCATTTTGATGTGCAACTGCGCAAAGGGCTTGCCAGTCTTCACCGGACATATCTCCGCAAGTAACCTTAAAAGCCTCGAGCGCCGCCGCGTGGTCATCATCTATCCAACCATTGAGCGCCGAAAATGGAATAGGCTGATAGCTGTTGCCTGCGGTCACCGGCAACCCAAAGGCCGCAAAAATGCCGGCCAGAAGCAGTGGCCTAAAGATCATTCGCCCGTAGCAATAAGCTGCCAGTTTGGATCGTCGGCACCCATTGTGCGACCGAACGTCCAGACATCGCGCTGGCGTTTAACCTCGGTTTCATTGCCCTCAATAATATCCCCATCCGCATTGCGCACCACCGAGGTCAGCTCACAGATGAAACGCACGTCAATCTGAGCCGCCTGACTTTTAGGGTCAAAGGTCGCTCCAATTAAGCCAGTATCTCGCACACCAATGAATTCCGCCTCAATCGAAAGTCCCTGTGCCTTGCGGGCCTCTATAACGGAGGCAAATGCGTCATAGACATCTGCATTCAAGAAGGCTTTGACACTGTCCAAATCGCCATTCTCAAAAGCCATTAAAATCATTTCATAGGCGCTTTTCGAACCATATAGAAATTCAGTTACAGAAAATGGCGGCTCGGCTTGCTTCATACCCAAAAGCGCTGATGCTGCGTCACTGCCTTCTGCAACGTGGTCTGTAATGTCCTGATCTGGACCACCTTCAATCACTTCAAGCTTTGGCCGGTAATCAGCGCGCTCAACAATATCTGCTCGTGGACCCTCATGGCCCTCTCTTGTGCCCAGAACACCCCGCAACTTCAAAATAAGATAAATGGCGATACCCGCTAAAGCCAATAATTGTATAATTTGCATGTTCATTGTGATCTGTTGCCCCATGAGGAATAGAAATGTTCGATCTTGATACCTATGTAGGGCAGCAGGTGGTCCAAGTCCACCGGCAC
This sequence comes from uncultured Planktomarina sp., assembly GCA_943788425.1. Lineage (GTDB taxonomy): Bacteria > Pseudomonadota > Alphaproteobacteria > Rhodobacterales > Rhodobacteraceae > Planktomarina. The sequence goes on along the minus strand of CALSQF010000006.1, from coordinate 207,474 downwards.
ACAGATGAATTGGAGAGCCAAAATGCGGTTGTTGATAGCTTTTATAGCGGTGCCGTTAATCGAGATCGGCCTTTTTATCCAAGTCGGTTACACGATAGGCCTATGGTCAACGTTGCTCATCGTTTTATTGACCGCCATTGTTGGAACCGCGCTTGTGCGCAGTCAGGGCGCGCAGGTGTTAAGTGCGCTTCAAGGATCGTTTAAGGCCATGAAAGACCCAACCGAGCCGTTAGCGCATGGAGCAATGATTTTATTTGCCGGTGCTCTGCTACTCACACCAGGGTTTTTCACTGATGCTTTTGGATTCTTGCTTCTCTTTCCGCCCTTCCGGCACCTGATCACAAACATGATCCGTTCAAGGCTGACATCGGCCAATGTGAAATTCTCCACCCACCAGACCAGCTCAGATGATACCGTTATTGATGCGGACTATACAGATATTTCAGAGCCACAAAGCTCCGCTGACCCGACAAAGCATTGAGGGTCACACCGCATTCTGTTATGCGGCTCAAGATATATTTTTAGGAGCGACCAGGATGGCACAAGAACCGATTGAAAATGCTAAAAACGAAGAAGAGGCCGCACCTAAGCCTCTGAAAATGAAAGTTTTAGCACAGTATGTTCGCGATATGTCTTTCGAGAACGTATTGGCTCAAAAGGGCATTAGCGGTGAAGCGCAGCCCGATGTGTCTGTTCAAGTCAATATTGATGCAAAAAAGCGTCCAATCGAAAACCAATTTGAAGTCATCATCAAAACAGAAATTTCGTCCAAAACAAAAGATAAGGGCGAACCGATGTTTTTGTTAGAGCTGGAATATGCAGGCATTTTTCACGTTGAAAACCTGCCAGAAGATCAACTGCATCCCTATTTGATGATCGAATGTCCGCGCATGATCTTCCCTTTCTTACGACGCATCATCAGCGATGTCACACGAGATGGTGGCTTCCCACCGCTTAACCTCGACTCCATGGATTTCGTTCAACTCTATCGCAATGAAATTCAACGGCGCGTTGCTGAAAACGCCAAATCGAAAGCAAACTAAGTCTCTTTTGTCCAAAGAGCAACAGATCCTAAAGCGGCGATGAATGAATCATGCGCCGCTTTTTCTGTCTCTGAGAGTCTGGATGGCAGGGGTTTTGGCCGGGGCGCGGGGCGCCAATCACAAGATGGGGAACCATCCGCCGATGTTTTGACCTCCGGGCCAGATAAAACCAAATCTGGCTGGCGACCACCCACCAGCTCCAAATAGACCTCGGCTAAGATTTCGGAATCGAGCAATGCCCCGTGCAATGTTCGAGAAGAGTTATCAATACCAAACCTGCGGCACAAAGCATCCAGTGAAGCTGGAGAGCCAGGAAATTTACGGCGGGCAATCGCAAGAGTGTCAATTGCTTGATGATTGGGTAAGGCTGGCCGATTTACCCACTTCAGCTCTGCATTTAAAAATTTCATGTCAAAAGAAGCGTTATGTATGACAAGCTTTGAATCTTTAATAAAATCAATGAATTCTTGTGCGATGTCTTTAAATAGTGGTTTATTTGATAAAAATTCTTTACTCAATCCGTGCACATTAAACGCAGCTTCCGGCATGTTGCGTTCTGGGTTGATATATTGGTGATAGGTTCGGCCGGTCGGCAAGTGATTGAACAGTTCTACTGCTCCAATCTCAACAATCCGATCCCCTTCACTCGGCTCAAACCCCGTGGTTTCTGTATCCAAGACAATTTCACGCATTTCTTTGCCTTTTTTTGATATCTTTTAAAATAGCATCGACCGCCTGGGCTGCTGTTTCAAGACTGGTTGTGTCAATTATGTAATCTGCCTCAGCAGCTTTTTTTTCGGCCGGCCATTGTTTGGATCGGATCATCTCAAAATGCTCTTCCGTCATCCCTGATCGTGCCAAAACACGGGATTTTTGCGCCTCAAAACTCAACATTACACATGCCACGGCGTCAAAATCAGTTTGTGAATTGAGCTCAAACAACAAGGGGATGTCAAATACCAAGATAGACTTTGGATTATTGGCAATAAATGCGTACCGATCTTGTTTAACAAGCGGGTGAATGATCGCTTCTAGCTTTGGCAAAAGGCTGGCGTCTTGTGAAATAAGTGCACGAAGCTTTGCGCGATCTACCGCTCCTTGAAGCACGGCGCCGGGGGCAATCTTCGCAATAACAGTCACAGCCATGCCGTTTTTGCTATAGGCGCGGTGAACAGTGCTGTCGGCGTCCCAAATTTTGCACCCGCGGTCGGCGAATAACTGGGCAGTTGTTGATTTGCCCATGCCGATAGATCCGGTTAATCCCAATAAAAAACTCATGTAAGCATCAACGCCTCTAGCTCTTGATCCACCTCGGGCCGGGTGCCAAACCAAGCTTCAAAACCAGGCACAGCTTGATGCAGTAACATACCAATTCCGCCCACCACTTCACATCCACGTCCACGCGCGTCTTTTAAGAGCTGGGTTTCTAAAGGCGCGTAAATGAGATCTGTTACGAGTGCATGTGGGTTTATGTCGGTCAAGTCAAAATCTAGAGCCGCTTTGCCCGTCATACCAAGAGAGGTGCTGTTCACCACGGTGAACGCCTCTGGTAAAACATCTTCTTTATCCTGCCAATCAATCACTTCAATAAGGTCAGATATTTCAGCGGCCAGGTCATCAGCGCGGGCACGGGTCCGATTGGAAAGATAGATTTTTGGGACGCCCACGTCCAAAAGGGCAACCAAAATCGCTCGCGCAGCGCCACCTGCTCCCAAAACCAAAGCAGGGCCAGCCTTCGGTTGCCAGGTCTCACTTTGCGTGGATAGGTTGGTTATGAAGCCGTAACCATCTGTATTATCTGCACGAATATCACCGATGTCCGTTTTTATCAGTGTATTGGCTGCGCCTATGCGTTGCGCTCTCGGGCTCATGTGATCGGCGAATGCCAATGCTTGTTCCTTATGCGGAATGGTGACATTAAATCCTGAGAATCCAACGTCAAAGAGCATATTTAGAGTGTCATTAAAATGCGCAGGGGGAATATCTATCGCGATATAATCCCCTGATATGCCATTTTTTTCAAGCCAGTGCCCGTGTATCCGAGGTGACTTACTTTGAGCAATCGGATGACCCAAAACAGCCGCAAGTTTCGGATTTTGGTATGGGTTATTTGTGTCGATTTGATTTAAAAACCCTATGATTGGCCCGATCGAAAGCCCCATGATGTCAAACCAATTACCTCGAACAGCAAAAAAGAGATCTGGTGTTCTTTCGAAGTGATAGCCGCCCGCGGCTTGTTTCACCTCCTGCCAATATGTTGCAACGTAAGCGTCTATTTCAGCCGCACTCATGGACCGCATCGACATATAGCTGATAGCGATATGTCGCCACTGAGGTTTGCAATCCTTGTAAATAACATTGGCAGTTATCAATCTATGCGTTTGTCCAGAAAGGCGAGATAGAGAGTCTTTTAGCGCTTCACGAGAGGCGGGCTTTCCAAATATTTCTCCTTCAAAGACCAATATTTGATCACAGCCAATCACCCAACAGTCTAGATTCTTTCGAGATATTTTTAGTGCTTTATGTTCTGCTAAAGTATCGGCAATGTCGCGCGGCGCGGCCTGCTCTGCGCTCAAAGATTTCGTAATATTTTCTTCATCAATCTGTGGTGACATAAACCGAGCACTCATTCGTGCCGAGTTTAAAATGCGGCGGCGCGTGGCAGATTGAGACGCGAGGATAAGATCCATGTAAGATAAACCTGTGGATATGTTTGCTGTGACCTGTGACTGAACTGTGGGGGTAATCGTGGTCTTTTGCAAATACAAGAATTCTTACTGAGTTTCATTCAAATTTAGAATCTCTCAGTGAATTTATCTTCTGTGGATATGGAAAATTCTTTGCTGATGATAATTTTTTCTTTGGTATGTTTAATGGCTTTAATCAACAGGATTATACACATGTATATTTTTTAAGCTCTTGTTTTTATATAAATAATTTTCATGTTGTGTTTTTGTTGTTGTTTTTATCCACCTGTTCATAAACACATAGATAAAATTTAATCCACAGAATTCACCAGCACTACATCTCTCTACTAAAATCATCTAATATTATTATTATTATAAAGTGGAGAAGGTACCGTGAAATGATAGATTACTTAGTTGCGATGTACCCATGGTTGAAAGCTGGCCATATAATTTCGGTAATTTCCTGGATGGCTGGAATTTTTTATCTGCCACGCCTTTTTGTACATCATAGCGAAAAAGTAGAGGTTTATTCTCAGACTGATCGTTTGTTTTCTATGATGGAATCAAAATTGTTAAAGGTCATTATGACGCCTGCTATGTTCGCGACTTGGGGTTTTGGGCTGTCTTTGGCGGTGATACCTGGAGTGTTAGATTGGTCGGACGTCTGGCCTTGGGTTAAACTAATTTCCATTATAGCTATGACATGGTTTCATTTTTGGTTAGCCAAACGGCAAAGAGGTTTCGAGCTGGGTGACAATCAGCTGACTGGCAAAACTTACAGAATAATGAATGAAGTGCCGACAGTCTTGTTGTTGGCAATCGTTATTATGGTTGTGGTTCGTCCATTTTGAATAAGCCTGTAATATTTGACTCATCCTTTGCTTTTAAGTAACGAGAGGGTGCGCCCGTCCGGGATCGCTTTTTCTTAATAACATCTGTGGTGCCTAGGGGAACCTTTGGCAGGAAGAGACTCCATGACAAGTAACCGTGTGACTTTGGCCGAATTAAAGGCAAAAAGCCCAAAAGATCTGCTTTCTATGGCAGAGGAACTGGAAATTGAGAACGCCTCTACCATGCGAAAGGGCGATATGATGTTCTCGATTTTAAAAGAGCGTGCGGAAGACGGCGCAGAGATTTCCGGCGATGGGGTCTTAGAAGTGCTTCAAGACGGTTTTGGTTTCTTGCGGTCACCCGAGGCAAATTATCTGCCGGGTCCAGACGATATTTATGTTTCACCGGAAATGATCCGGCAGTTTTCACTACGAACCGGGGATACCATTGAGGGTATCATTAAGGCGCCAGAGGATACTGAGCGTTATTTTGGTATGACTAAGGTTGAGAAAATCAACTTTGAGAACCCAGAACATGCACGTCATAAGGTGGCATTTGAAAACCTGACGCCGCTTTATCCGGATGAGCGGTTAAATATGGAGCTCGAAGACCCAACAACGAAGGATCGTTCGGCACGGATTATTGACTTGGTTGCGCCGATTGGTAAAGGTCAGAGGTCTTTGATCGTTGCGCCGCCACGCACGGGTAAAACTGTTTTATTACAAAACATTGCCAATTCGATAGAACGAAACCATCCGGAATGTTATTTGATTGTTCTATTGATTGATGAGCGGCCGGAAGAGGTGACCGATATGCAGCGGTCCGTGAAGGGTGAGGTTGTGAGCTCTACCTTTGATGAGCCTGCGACGCGTCACGTTGCTGTGTCTGAAATGGTGATTGAAAAAGCAAAACGTTTGGTTGAGCACAAACGTGATGTTGTCATCTTGTTGGATTCAATTACTCGATTGGGTCGGGCGTTTAACACGGTTGTGCCTTCATCAGGTAAAGTCTTGACCGGAGGTGTGGATGCGAATGCTTTGCAGCGGCCAAAGCGCTTTTTTGGGGCGGCTCGAAATATCGAAGAGGGCGGCTCTTTGACCATTATTGCGACAGCTTTGATTGATACTGGCAGCCGCATGGATGAAGTTATTTTTGAGGAATTCAAAGGTACTGGCAACTCCGAAATTGTTTTGGATCGCAAAGTAGCTGACAAGCGGGTGTTCCCGGCAATGGATGTTTTGAAATCAGGTACGCGTAAGGAAGATTTACTGGTCGATAAAGTCGATTTGCAAAAAACCTATGTGTTGAGGCGGATTTTGAACCCGATGGGAACGACAGATGCGATTGAATTCCTGATTTCTAAGTTGAAACAGACGAAATCTAATTCGGAATTCTTTGATTCTATGAACACCTAAGTGTCTGTGATGGACACTATTTTTGCGCAGGCAACAGCGACGGGCCGGGCAGGGGTCTCTGTTATTCGTGTATCAGGGCCCCAAGCTTTTGATATTGCGTCAGTATTTTGCGACCTGCCTGATGTAGGCCGCACCGGTTTGCGGGCGGTTCGAGGTTGTGATGGGGCGCTTATAGACCGTGCAGTTGTGCTTTGTTTTGAGAATGGTGCGAGCTTTACAGGGGAACGTGTCGTTGAGTTTCAAGTTCACGGTGGGTTGGCCACTGTAGCGCGACTGTTGTCGGAGCTTTCGGCACAGAAGGGCTGTCGTCTGGCAGGGCCTGGAGAGTTTACCCGCCGCGCGCTTGAAAATGGTCAGCTAGATCTTAATCAGGTCGAGGCATTATCGGACTTAATTGACGCTGAAACCGAATCGCAGCGTCAGCAGGCTATTCGTGTCTTGGATGGAAGTTTCGGGGATGCTGGAGAGCGGTGGCGTGGCAAGCTGTTGCGCGCAGTGGCTCTTTTAGAGGCCAGCATCGACTTTTCGGATGAAGAAATTCCGGATGATCTTTCTATTGAGGTGATCCAGTTGGTCGAAGAAACGCACGCTTCTATTTCTGCTATTTTGGAGCGATCTACTGTGGCGGCTAAAATTCGCACTGGTTTTACGGTTGCGATTATTGGTGCGCCGAATGTTGGTAAATCCACTTTGCTCAACTCTATTGTAGGGCGACAGGCCGCGATAACTTCAGATGTGGCTGGAACGACGCGAGATGTCATTGAGTGTCGGGTGGATTTGCAGGGGCTTGCGGTGAGCTTCTTGGATACAGCGGGTTTGCGCGACTCTAAAGATGAGATAGAAAAACTAGGTATTTCAAAGGCCTACGAAATGGCGGATGTTGCTGATATTCGTGTGTTTCTGATAGAAGAGGAAGGAGAGCCTCTTCCGATTACAATGCGCGATGGTGATATTGTTCGGCTGAATAAGGGAGATGAGCGTGGTTTTGATTTCGAGGCGATCTCTGGGAAAACCGGTCAAGGCGTATCAGAGCTATTGAACCTAATTGCTGAACGATTAGCGGTGAAAACGCCAACGGATGTGGTTGCCATTCGAGAACGGCAAATCACTGGGTTGCGCTCGGCAGAATCTTTTCTTGCGCGGGTTTTGGCACTTGTCCAATCCGACCCGCTGCCGTTTGAGCTTGCCAGCCAGGAGCTCTATTTTGCACTTAGTGAATTGGATTTTGTTTTTGGTCGGATTGATATAGAATCTGTGTTGGATGAAATCTTTTCAAGCTTTTGTTTGGGGAAGTAGGGGGCGCGTTTCACGTGAAACATTTTGATGTTGTGATTGTAGGTGGAGGCCACGCAGGTTGTGAAGCGCTTCATGCGGTTTGCAGGTATGGCTTGCGGGCTGCGCTTGTGACCTTGGATCAGAGCAAAGTCGGCGTGATGTCATGTAACCCGGCAATTGGGGGGCTGGGTAAGGGCCATTTGGTTCGCGAGATTGATGCTCTTGATGGGATCATCGGCACAGCAGCCGATTTGTCTGGCATCCAATTTCGTCTGCTTAATAGAAGCAAAGGCCCCGCTGTACAGGGCCCACGGACACAATCAGACCGAAAGCTGTATTTACAGGCGATACAGGCCTTGCTGGCAAAACAAGACTATATACTGATCGAAGGAGAGGCGGCGGACCTAATGTCAAGTGGCGGCGCTGTGACAGGTGTTCGTTTGGCTGATGGCTCAGAAATTCTTGCCCATACGGTTATTCTGACTGCTGGGACTTTCATGCGGGGCGTTATACACATCGGCGATAAAAGAGTTTCTGCCGGTCGCATGGGAGAAAAAGCGGCTGACGTGCTGTCGCAGAAGATGGAATCTTTGGGCGCTGTATTTGGCCGATTGAAAACGGGTACACCACCACGTCTGAATGGAGATACCATTGATTGGCGTCAGTTGGAGCTTCAACCTGCGGATTTTGATCCAGTCATGTTGTCGTTTCTTTCTAAAGGACCAACGGTGCGGCAGGTAAGCTGCGGCATCACCCATACAAACAGCCAAACCCATGATATTATTCGGGAAAATATTGATAAATCGGCAATGTATGGCGGGCATATAGAGGGTATTGGGCCGCGGTATTGCCCTTCTATTGAAGATAAAATAACCCGCTTTGCCGATAAATCTAGCCACCAAGTGTTTTTGGAGCCTGAAGGGCTTACGACAAATTGCGTGTATCCTAACGGCATTTCGTCGTCTTTGCCGCAAGATGTTCAAGAAGCCTATGTCAGGTCGATTGTGGGGCTGGAGAATGTTGAAATTCAACAACCGGGCTATGCCATAGAGTATGATTTTCTTAATCCTCAAGGCTTATCAAGTGATTTGGAATCAAGCTTGATGGGTGGATTGTTCTTGGCGGGCCAAATTAATGGAACCACAGGGTATGAGGAGGCCGCAGCCCAAGGCTTAGTTGCAGCCATTGGTGTTGCGAAGCGGCTTAAGGGCGTGTCGCCCATCACATTTGATCGTAGTACCAGCTATATTGGGGTGATGATTGACGATTTAATAACACGCGGCGCAACTGAGCCTTATCGGATGTTTACATCACGGGCGGAGTTTCGATTAAAGCTCCGCGCTGATAACGCTGATCAGCGGTTAACCGAGCAAGGTTACACGTCCGGCCTCGTGTCGGAATCTAGGTTTGGCGCCTATCGGGAAAAGATGACGCATTTAGACGAGTGCCGTGCCCTATTGTCATCAATGGCTGTTTCACCCAACCAAGCCCGTAAGGCAGGAATAGATCTTGGTCTCGACGGGCGTCGTCGCAGTGGGCATGAGTTGCTTTCGATTCCCGGGGTGACGGTTTCTAATCTTTCCAGTCTGGCCCCAGGGTTAGCTGATTGTGATGCGGAGTCTTTGGTCCAGGCCGCACGAGAGGCGCTCTATGTAACTTATATTGAGCGCCAGGGCCGCGATATTGATGCCTTAGCTCGGGATTTGAGCGTTAAGATACCAAAAAGTTTTCATTACGTGGGGGTTCCTGGTTTGTCGTCTGAGCTGATTTCAAAACTAAACGCGGCGCGTCCAGAGTCGCTTGGTGCCGCTAAGAATATCGAGGGGGTGACGCCGGCAGCTTTGACGGCTGTTTTGTTAAGTATCAAGTCCAAAGGGTTGAAAAATACCGGATGACTAGGCAAGAAAAACTCACCAGCCTGAGTGTTTCACGTGAAACAACGGCGCAGCTCAATGAGTTCGTTGCGCTCGTTAAAAAGTGGAATCCGGTTATCAACTTGATCGCAAAGGGCAGCATTTCAAACATCTGGAGCCGTCATATTGAAGATTCGGCACAAATCATCGCATTGGCGAAGCTGTCTGATTGTTGGATAGATATTGGCAGCGGTGGTGGGTTTCCCGGCATCGTTGTGGCGATTTGTTTGAAAGAAATCTCTCCCTCCACTTGCGTTATATTGGTTGAAAGTGACCTGCGAAAGGCCGCTTTCCTTCGTCAGGCTGCGGCTACTTTAGAGTTAAATTGTGAAATCCACAGCTTTAGGGTTGAATCTTTAACCCTTGCTCGGGCCGCTACCGTTTCGGCGCGTGCTCTCGCAGCTTTGCCCAAGCTTTTAGAATATGCAGAAACTCTTGTTGAAACGGACGGCGTGTGTTTGTTCATGAAGGGGCAAAGTCATCAGGATGAACTTGTGGCGGCGCAAAAATCATGGTCATTTGAGCACGACATCGTGCCGAGCCAGACAGACATTCACGCAGCGGTGTTGAAAATCAGGAATATTCGACGTGCAGCAGCCTAAACAAAAAATATTCGCCATCGCCAATCAAAAAGGTGGGGTCGGGAAGACAACCACAACCCTAAATTTGGCAGCAGCAATCGCGGAAGCTGGTTTTAAAGTGCTGGTTATGGATCTTGACCCCCAGGGAAACGCGTCAACCGGGCTTGGCTCTCATGCGGATGCGCGCGCGTTCACAACCTATGATGTTTTGATCGGCACCCAAGTGGAGCCCCGGTTTATTCAAAAAACAGATATCGAAAACATCGACCTTGTTCCATCGACAACAGATCTCAGCTCTGCGGACATTGAATTGGCCAGCGCGAAAAACCGAAGCGAGATGTTGCGTAAAGTTTTGAGCAACTCAGATCTGTTAAAATACGATTATATATTGTTGGATTGTCCGCCGTCACTCAACGTCCTAACAGTAAACGCCTTGATTGCAGCCCACGCCCTTATCATTCCTTTGCAAAGCGAATTTTTCGCTTTAGAGGGTTTGTCGCAATTGTTAATGTCCGTGCGAGAGGTGCGAGATCTTGGCAACCCAGATCTTCGAATTGAAGGGGTGGTGCTGACAATGTACGACGCGCGCAATCGCCTATCCTTGCAGGTCGAGGAGGATGCGCGGGAAAACTTGGGTGAATTGGTTTTTAAAACGGTCATCCCGCGAAACGTGAGAATAAGCGAGGCGCCGTCCTTTGCGATGCCCGTGTTGAGTTATGATAGCCGATCCAAAGGTGCAGAGGCCTATCGCGCCCTCGCACAAGAAATTTTGGCACGCAGATGATAAAGAGTTAGGATATAAAATGGCCAATACCCCCAAACGCCAAAGAGGTCTCGGTCGGGGCCTATCGGCGCTGATGGCTGATATTGAACAGACAGTCGGTGACACAGGGCCCAGCAGCTCTGAGCGGCGCAGTGATATGCTTGTGCCGATCGAAAATGTGCACCCCAATCCGGACCAACCGCGTCGGCATTTTGATGTTGATGAATTAAACGATCTTGCCGGGTCAATTCGTTCGAAGGGTGTTATTCAGCCGCTGGTCGTGCGTGCGCATCCAGACAAAACCGGCGAATATGAAATCGTCGCGGGGGAACGGCGGTGGCGGGCCTCCCAGCTCGCCCAGCTACATGAATTGCCCATTGTGGTGCGGGAATTTTCTGATTCGGACGTTCTCGAGATCGCAATTATCGAAAATATCCAGCGCGCAGACCTCAACCCCATCGAAGAGGCGATTGGATATCGCCAGCTCATGGATAAATTTGGTCATACGCAAGAGCAGATGGCAGAAGCGCTTGGCAAATCGCGTCCACATATCGCAAATATTCTGCGCCTTCTGGCACTTCCAAAAGATGTTCAAGCTCTTGTCATCAATGGCAGCCTGTCAAGTGGTCACGCCCGCGCATTGATTACGGCGCACAATGCCTCTGATTTGGCGCGTGTTGTTGTGGCGCGTGGGTTGTCTGTTCGACAGACGGAAAAATTGGTGAAAGAGCCGAAAGCGCCCAGCAAAGGCCGCATGCCAAAATCTGCCAAAGACGCAGATACGCGTGCGCTTGAAGGTGATCTTTCCGCAGCTCTTAAAATGGCGGTCTCCATCACGCATAACCCGGGACAAGAGGGCGGCTCGATTACCATCCGCTATAAAAATCTAGAGCAGCTCGATGAGCTTTGTCGCCACTTAGCAGGGCTTTAATACATCAGGGCTTGGACCAGTTGATTCAAAAGCGGGCGACCGGATTTTGTGGCGCGAAGTTGATTTTCAGAGAGGTCTAGCAGGCGCATGTCCAGCAGGTGACTTGGAATATCGAGCGGCGCATTGGCGATGCTCTCAATGCGCGTTCGAGAAATCCCATCTAATATTCGTAATCCCATCATGATAAGCTCATTGGCGTGATCTCGCGGGGTTAATGTTTCTTGGTGACTGGTGCCGCTCTTTTGCAACTCTACCCGTTCCAACCAGGTCTGGGGCGCTAGGACTGTTCTTGTAGCGTGGCGTTTTCCTGACAGGGTCAAGCGGCCATGGGCCCCGGGCCCTATTCCGATATAATCGCCACCGCGCCAATAAATTTTATTATGTTTAGATTCCAATGACTTGTGTGAATAATTGGACACTTCATAGGCGTATAGACCCGCTTTGGCGCAGATCTCATTGGTTGCGTCAAACATATCAGCGCTTAAGTCTTCATTGGGCAACCCTGCCAATTTCCCTGCCTGCGCCCGAAAGCCAAAGGCCGTTCCAGGTTCAATTGTAAGTTGATACAAAGATAGGTGCCCCGCGCTCATATCTATGGCTTCGCTTAGCTCCTTTTGCCAGGCCTCAAGCGTTTGATCTTGCCGCGCATAGATCAAATCAAAACTGACCTGGTCAAAATATGTCTTCGCGACAGTGAGAGCGGATCGCGCCTCTGCCGCGGAGTGCAAACGACCGAGGCGCTTCAAGTCGGGATCGTTTAGCGCCTGAATTCCCATGGATATACGGCTCACCCCGGCGGCGCGAAAATCAGCAAGGCGCGAGGCTTCAACCGAGGACGGATTGGCCTCAAGCGTGATCTCAATATCATTTGCGAAAGACCAATGCACCCGCGCGCGATCAATCAGGCGCTCAACCATTTTGGGTGGCATCAAGCTTGGCGTACCCCCTCCGAAAAAAATTGAATTCAACAGACGACCCCGGGTAAGGACCCCATGGCGATCCAGTTCGCTCAGGAGAGCCTTTTCCCATACATCGTTGTCTACCGCCGCGTTGACATAGGAATTAAAGTCACAATATGGGCATTTTGCTTCACAAAATGGCCAATGGATATAAAGTCCAAACCCGCCATGGTGCCAATCTTCCATCATGTGAGGCAGCCAGACACCAGTTTTTTGAAGGCATCCGCCCGATGACTGATCGGGTGTTTATGTTCTGGGAGCATTTCAGCAAATGTTTGATCATACCCATCGGGTTGAAACATGGGATCAAAGCCAAACCCATGAATGCCACGCATTGGCCAGACCACTTGGCCCGGCACGATACCAGCAAAAACCTCATCGTGACCGTCTGGCCAAGCCAGGCACAATGTACAATTAAATTGCGAATGGCGCGGAAAAGGCGCATCGGCCGCTTCCAGCTCTTCCCAAGCCCGCGTCATGGCCATCGTAAAATTGCGACCATTGGAGGTTTCCGCCCAATCAGCCGTGTAAACCCCTGGAGCGCCACCTAACCCGTCGACACAGATGCCACTATCGTCAGACAGAGCTGGCAAACCTGTTGCTTGGGCCGCAAAATGCGCCTTCAGGCGCGCATTTCCTGCGAAACTTGTTTCTGTTTCCGCCGGCTCGTCCAGGCCCAGATCGCCAGCACTTACACATGCGACACCAAAGGGTGCCAAAAGCGCCTGAATTTCGCGCAATTTGCCTTTGTTATGACTGGCTAGAACAATCTTTGGTTCGGTGAGCGCTCGCATCAGCCAACGGCCGCCAATTGAGTAGCTACCAATTGCGCCACGCCAGCTTCAGCCAGATCAATCAGTTGCCCCATTTGGTCGCGTGAGAATGTTGAGCCCTCAGCCGACATTTGGACTTCAACCAATTTGCCCGATCCCAACATAACGAAATTGCCATCAACCCCGGCTTCACTGTCCTCGGGGTAGTCTAAATCCAAAACTGCTTGGCCGGCATAGATACCGCAGCTCACTGCAGCCACAGGATCCAAAAGCGGATCGCTTATAACATCCCCGGCCTTCATGAGTTTTTGCACGGCAAGCTTAAGCGCAACCCAGCCACCTGTAATCGCAGCGCAGCGTGTTCCGCCATCCGCCTGGATCACGTCACAATCGATACTGATCTGCCGCTCACCCAGGGCGACGCGATCCACACCGGCGCGCAAACTCCGCCCAATGAGCCGCTGAATCTCTTGCGTACGCCCAGATTGACCGTTTTTGGCCTCTCGGCGCATTCTTGTATGGGTGGCGCGGGGCAGCATCCCATATTCTGCCGTTACCCAACCCAACCCCGAGTTCCGAAGAAAAGGCGGCACGCGCTCTTCCAAACTGGCTGTACAAAGCACATGTGTGTCGCCAATCTTGATCAAACAAGATCCCTCTGCATGTCGGGTGACGTGTGTTTCAATCACAATGTCACGCATTTGATTTAATTCTCGATTGGATGGTCGCATAGCTTGTCCTCTCACTGTTCATGCGCGAATATGCGAAGAGGACCACAAATAGCAAGGCTTAGGTGAATGGACTCGTCGACAGAGTTATTTTCAGAAATGGATGCCCGCAGCCGTGAAGTGTTTCAACGGGTTGTGGAAAGCTACCTGTCTTCGGGAGAGCCGATGGGCAGTAACACGTTAACTCAGCATATGACCGAGACCGTGAGTGCCGCCACCATTCGCAATGTCATGAAAGACTTAGAACTTCTTGGCCTGCTCGATAGCCCGCATACTTCTGCTGGCCGTCAGCCGACGGAACTTGGTTTGCGTATGTTTGTCGATGGAATCTTGGAGGTTGGCGAGCCCGATAAGGCCACGCAGCGCAAAATTTCCGCTACGATGGACGAAAATGACAGTATAACAGGCATGCTTGATCGTATGTCCAGCGCCCTATCTGGGCTTACTCGTGGCGCATCTTTGGTTCTGGCGCCAAAAAAATCTTCGCCCATAAAGCATATTGAATTTGTGTCTTTGGCTACTGATCGTGCGCTCGCGGTTTTGGTTTTTGCCAATGGTGAGGTTGAAAACCGGGTATTTCGCCCACCTTTGGGTCAAACTCCGAGCCAAATACGCGAGGCTGTGAATTTTTTGAATGCCATTGGTCAGGGCCGGACATTGCAAGAGTTGAAATCTAGTATTATCGTGGAGATCGAAAAACATCGCTCCGAATTAGATGTTTTGACCACGGGTCTGGTTGAGGCTGGGGTGGCCGTCATGCAGGACGCTGGCGGTGATAATGAGCGATTAATTGTCCGCGGCAGATCGAATCTCCTCGAGACCACCGGCACAGCGGAGGATTTGGAGCGGGTACGGGTCCTCTTTGATGACCTCGAACGCAAGCGAGATATAGCGGAATTCTTGCAATTAACCGATGAAGGCGAGGGTGTTCGCATTTTTATTGGCTCTGAGAACAAACTATTTTCACTTTCGGGTTCCTCTTTGGTGGTTTCTCCCTATATGAACGCTGACCAAAGGGTGGTTGGCGCCATTGGAGTAATCGGACCCACGCGTCTGAATTACGGTCGGATCGTGCCAATCGTGAATTATACCGCTCAAATGGTCGGGCGGGTTTTATCTGATCGAGGTTAGGTCCAGATGGCAAAAGAACATGAAGACGAGTTTCTCCAGGACGTTAGTCTTGCTGAAGAAGAAGAATATGGTGACGAAGAATACACCGAAGAGGAGTTAGAGCTTGATGCTCTGCGCGCCGAACGTGATGATCTCAAGGATCGGTGGATGCGGGCTCTTGCAGATGCGGAAAATGCCCGCAAACGCGGTGACCGTGAACGCAGAGAAGCCGAAAACTATGGCGGCTCAAAGCTCGCCCGTGATCTACTGCCGGTGTACGATAATCTCAAACGCGGCCTTGAGGCAGCGACAGATGAACAACGTGAAGTTTCGGCCGCGTTGATTGAAGGGGTGGAGCTGACCATGCGGGAAGTTGTCAATGTTTTTAAAAAACATGGCATCGAACCCATTTCGCCAGAAATTGGCGAGCGTTTTGATCCACAAAACCATGAAGCAATGTTTGAAGCGCCCGTTCCGGGAACAAAAGCAGGGGATATCATTCAGGTGATGACCGAAGGCTTTATGCTGCACGATCGCCTTCTGCGCCCCGCGCAAGTAGGTGTGTCTTCAACGCCAGGCTAGGGCCCTACAATAATCTTTATGATAACGAAGGGCGGCTCATCGGCCGCCTTTTATGTTTTAAATTTGGATTTCAGCTCATAAATGAGATCCAAGGCCTGTTTGGCGCTCAAACTATCGGGCTGAATCGCATTAAATGCCTCCTCAAGCTCTGATTGAGCCGAGGGAGCGGGCGCTGTCGTCGCCACCGCGGAAAAAAGGGGCAAATCGTCGATGAGGGCTTTTTGCTTGATATGTCCTTCGCGCTCGCCCCGCTCTAAAGTTTCAAGTACCACTTTTGCACGCTCTAAAACGGAATGTGGCAGACCGGCTAATTTAGCCACTTGCACCCCATAGGATCGATTCGCAGCGCCTTTTTTTACCTCATGTAAGAATACCACATCTCCTTGATACTCCCGAACGGTAACGGTTGCATTGTCCACATGGTCAAGTTTGGCAGTGAGCTGGGTGAGCTCATGGTAATGCGTGGCAAATAAGGCGCGGCACTGATTGACGTCGTGCAAATGCTCCAGTGTTGCCCAGGCGATAGACAGCCCATCATAGGTTGAAGTGCCACGGCCAATTTCATCCAAAATCACCAAGGCGCGGTCATCTGCTTGGTTCAAAATGGTGGCGGTTTCCACCATTTCCACCATAAAGGTCGACCGTCCGCGGGCCAAATCATCGGCTGCCCCAACGCGGCTAAAAATTTGTGAAACAATGCCAATTTCAGCCCGAGCAGCCGGTACAAAGGAGCCGGCCTGTGCCAAAAGAGCAATCAAAGCATTTTGACGCAAGAATGTTGATTTACCGGCCATGTTCGGTCCGGTGAGCAACCAAATCATGTCTTCTGTGCTGGTCAAATGGCAATCATTGGCAACAAACACCGTTTCCGCCTGCGCTTTGATGGCAGCCTCGACCACCGGATGGCGGCCCTGCTCAATGATAAAGTCGCGGCTGTCATTCAAAACGGGTCGGATCCAGCCCTCGACCATGGCCAATTCTGAAAAAGCAGCCGCCACGTCAATTTCTGCAATCGCCACCGCCAAAGCTTGCAGCGGGGCGGCATGATCTAAAACCTGCGCGCAGAGACCGGCAAAAACTTCTAGCTCCAACCCTGTCGCCCGGCCGGCGGCATTTAGGGTTTTGGTTTCCATATCGCCCAGTTCGACCGTCGTAAAGCGAACAGCATTGGCAGTGGTTTGTCGGTGAATAAACGTATCACTCAAAGGCGCCGCCACCATGCGCTGGGCATGGGTCGCGGTGGTTTCAATGAAATATCCCAGCACATTGTTATGCTTTATTTTTAGAGATGGAACTCCGGATTGATTGGCGTAATCGGCTTGCATGCTCGCAATGACCGACCGCGCTTCATCCCGAAGGGCGGTTATCTCATCTAGCTCCGTCGAATAGCCAGTGGCGACAAAGCCACCATCCCGCGCCAGAAGGGGCGCCTCGGAGACCAAGGCGCGATCCAATTCATCGAACAGGTCCTCAAAACCCTTCAAATCATCTGCAGCATTTTGCAGGAGTGGCGGTAAATCGTGTTGGGCTAAAAGCGCTCGCACCTGCGCGGCCTGGGTGATGCCGCTCCCAAGTGCCAGCAAGTCTCTTGGACCACTGCGCTCCAGAGCCACACGCCCCAAGGCGCGTTCAACATCGGGCAATTGCTTCAAAGCTGAACGCACCGCTCCGCGCAAACCGCTTTGTCCACAGAAAAACGCCACAGCCGAAGCGCGCTCCTCGATGGTTGCCAGGCGTTGAGATGGTGTTGTGATGCGGCGAGACAGAAGCCGCGCCCCTGCAGCGGTCACAGAACGATCCACAACGGACAACAAGGAGCCAGATCTTTCCCCTGAGAGCGTTTGGGTCAGTTCAAGATTTTTGCGCGTCGCCGCATCAATCGCGACAAAACCATCTTGGGCTTCACAAACAGGCTGGCGCAGAAGTGGCAGTTGGCCTTTCTGAGTGGCGGAGAGGTATTCAATCAGCCCAGAAATTGCTGCGATATCTGCACGACCAAATTTTCCAAGACCGCCAAGGTCTCCAACACCATAGGCCTTGCAAATCTTGTCTGCGCCGGCGGTGCTGTCAAAAATGTCTTTTGGCAACTCGGTCGCTGCTGCGCCGCACTCTTGGATAATTTCTAAAATTTCATTGGAGGCCCGCTCAGCCACGAGCACTTCCGCCGGGGCAAGCCGGGCAAGCTCTGGCCCCAAACGCACGGGCGGGCAGGGGCTATAGCGCAGATCTCCGGTCGAAATATCTACCCAGGACAGGCAGCTCTGGTTGCGCACCTGAACAAAACTGGCCAGAAAATTACTCTCCCGCGGGTGGAGCAGCGTATCTTCGGTTAAGGTGCCCGGGGTGACCAAACGAACCACGCCCCGTTTCACAACGGATTTCGCGCCGCGCTTCTTTGCCTCTTGCGGGTTTTCCAGCTGTTCACAGACCGCAACACGAAACCCTTTTCGAATGAGGTTGAGCAAATAACCTTCCGCTGCATGCACTGGCACGCCGCACATTGGGATATCCGCGCCCTGATGTTTGCCGCGTTTCGTTAGGGTAATATCGAGCGCCTGTGCGGCAGCGACAGCATCGTCGAAAAACAGCTCGTAAAAATCCCCCATGCGATAAAACAATAGGGCGGAGGGGTGGTCCTCCTTGATTTTAAGAAATTGTGCCATCATGGGCGTGACTGACTGGTCGGGCTTGCTCACAGATTTATCTCCATTTATGGCAAGTATTAGGCAAAACCTGCGATGAAAGAAAGCGATCATCGGAATGGTTTTTGAATTGGTTTGACCTCAGGTTGGCGGTGGTTCATTCTGGTGCGAAGGTGGCGCAGGGTTGGTGCGCAGCGCACCAAAGCACAAGCGGCGCAGTTGCTCCGTATTGGGGGGCTGTCAAAAACTGAATTGCACCAGAGAAATAGATAGTTTAATATTAAACTAATTTTAAACGGAGCGCTGCAATGCCTAATAATAAAGTCACAGATGCTGATGCGCTGGCCTACCACTTAGAGCCAACGCCCGGTAAATTTGAGATTACCGCTTCTGTGCCAATGACAACACAGCGCGATCTTTCCTTGGCCTATTCGCCGGGTGTTGCGGTACCGTGTTTGGCCATCGCTGATAAACCTGAACTGGCCTATGACTATACCAACAAGGGCAACCTTGTGGCGGTAATTTCCAATGGGACGGCCGTGTTGGGTCTTGGTAATCTTGGAGCCTTGGGTTCTAAGCCCGTTATGGAAGGTAAGGCGGTTTTATTTAAGCGCTTTGCGGATGTGAACTCCATCGATATTGAGCTGGACACCGAAAACCCAGAAGAATTTATCAATGCCGTGAAGCTCATGGGCCCAACTTTTGGTGGTATCAACCTCGAAGACATTAAGGCACCCGAGTGTTTCATCATCGAGCAAGCCTTGAAAGAGGTGATGGATATACCGGTTTTCCATGATGACCAACATGGAACAGCTGTGATCTGCGCGGCAGGTCTGATCAATGCGCTGCATCTATCTGGTAAAAAAATTCAGGATGTGAAGATTGTTTTGAATGGAGCTGGAGCGGCTGGGATCGCTTGTATTGAACTTTTGAAATCCATGGGTGCTAAACATAATAATTGTATTGTGTGTGACACTAAAGGCGTGATTTATCAGGGGCGTACTGAGGGTATGAACCAATGGAAATCTGCCCATGCTATTTCAACAGAGTTGCGCAGTTTGGATGATGCTATGGTGGGCGCAGATGTGTTCTTGGGTGTTTCCGTTAAGGGTGCAGTTACGCCGGCAATGGTGGAAAGCATGGCCCTGGACCCAGTGATTTTTGCCATGGCCAATCCCAATCCTGAAATCACGCCTGAAGAGGCACATGCCGTGCGTCCAGATGCGATTGTGGCAACAGGACGGTCTGATTATCCCAATCAGGTCAACAATGTTTTGGGCTTCCCCTATTTGTTCCGTGGCGCGCTGGATATTCACGCTCGAGCGATCAATGATGAGATGAAGATAGCCTGCGCGCGCGCGCTCGCGGATTTAGCCCGTGAAGAGGTACCCGATGAAGTGGCTCTGGCCTATGGCACGAAGTTGAGCTTTGGCCGGGATTATATCATCCCTACGCCCTTTGATCCGCGTTTGATCTACCGCATTCCGCCCGCGGTTGCGCGTGCTGGAATGGACACTGGCGCGGCCCGCCGGCCGATTGTGGATATGGACGGTTATGAGCTGTCTTTGAAAACCCGCATGGACCCCACTGCGAGTATTTTGCGCGGGATCAATGCGCGCGCACGTTCGGCGCAGGCTCGGATTATCTTTGCCGAAGGGGATGACGAGCGTGTCTTGCGCGCTGCTGTATTGTATCAACGCCAAGGATTTGGAAAATCCATTGTCGTGGGTCGGGAAAGTGACGTGCATCAAGGATTGGAGGCGGCGGGACTTGGTGATGCCGTCGGTGAGCTGGAAGTGGTGAATGCCGCGAACACAGAACATTTGGAAGATTACAAAAATTATCTCTATCAACGCTTGCAACGCAAAGGTTTTGATAAAACCGACGTGCATCGTCTTGCGGCTCGGGATCGTCACGTTTTTGCATCGTTGATGCTTGCGCATGGGCATGGTGACGGTCTGGTCACGGGGGTGACGCGCAAATCGGCTCATGTTTTGGAATTGATCAGCCATGTTTATGACGTGGGCCCACATGATGGCGCGGTTGGGGTAACCGCGGTTTTGTCCAAAGGCAAAATCACTTTGATTGCTGACACATTGGTGCATGAATGGCCCGATGAAAATGACCTTGCCGACATCGCCGAACGCGGTGCGAGCGTGGCGCGCGCCTTGGGCTTAGAGCCGCGCGTGGCTTTTGTGAGTTTTTCAACCTTCGGCTATCCGGTTTCAGAGCGTGCTGAAAAGATGCGCATTGCTCCGGATGTCTTGTTGAAACGTGGGGTCGATTTTGAATTTGAGGGCGAGATGGCTGTGGATGTCGCGCTCAACGTCAATGAGATGAAGAAATATCCCTTCAGCCGCCTAACTGGCCCGGCGAATGTCTTAGTGGTTCCAGCGCGGCATTCGGCTTCGATCTCGGTGAAGTTGATGCAGGAAATGGGTGGCGCGACAGTGATCGGACCTATTTTGACGGGCATCGATAAGCCAATTCAAATTTGTTCGACCGTGTCTTCTGTGAATGACATTCTCAACATGGCGGCGATTGCTGCCTGCAACATCAGATGACGAGCTACAATTTTGGCTCTATCAACGCCAGTTATTTCTACAAGGTGCCCCATATCCTGGCACCTGGGGAAACCTTTCAGCGACCGTTTTAGATCAGGTCTTTGGTGGTAAGTGAGCCAATCAAACTGTAGCCATGGCTCAAGCGGGTGCGGATGTGGGGCACTTAGGAGCGGTGGGCCATGATGGGGTGTGGCTGCTTGAGCTGCTTGTGTCTTTGGGTGTGGCAAGTGATGCAATTGCCCGCCTGTCCTGTGCCTCTGGTCATGCAATTATCACGGTGGCCGCGGATGGTGAAAATGCCATTACGCTATATTTAGGAGCCAATACGGCGATGAGCGAGACGCAGCTCACCCAATGGCTGGCCCCGATCCGTGTGGATGGTTGGCTGGTGATGCAAAATGAAACTGCCCATCAGGTTTGTGCAGCCCGCATGGCGCGGGCTCAAGGCACGCGCGTGGTGTATTCGGTCGCCCCATTCGAGGCGAAGGCAGCGGAAGAGGTTTTGCCCTTTGTGAATATTTTATGTGCGAATGAACATGAGGTAGAAGCTTTGCAGCAGGCTCAGCGCATGTCCAGTTTAGCCAGCCTTGGGCTTGATGGCATGCTTATCACCTATGGTGCAAAAGGAGCCGCCTATCATGATTTTACGCAGATCAGGTATTTGAGGTTGCGGGAATTCCCGTCACCCCCGTCGATACCACCGGAGCGGGCGACACGTTCTGCGGATATTTTATAGTGCGATTGTCACTCGGAGAAGACCCTCAAACCGCCCTAACCTGCGCGAACCGCGCCGCTGCGCTTCACCCCACCCTGCGAGTTTTCCCTCTTGGCTCAAAATGTCTCTAAGCCTAGGATTGATATATGACGGATCATGTAACAACCCACCAAGCTGCGGACGATGCTCGCAATGAAGATATTTTGATTTACCTCAATGGGCAGTTGCTGCCTAAGGAGCGGGCGGTGGTCAGCGTGTATGACAGCGGCTTCATGCTTAGAGATGGGGTTTGGGAAGGGTCGCGCCTTTATAATGGCACATGGGCCCTTATGGATGAACACCTGAACCGCTTGTTTGATGCGGCGAAGGCAGTGGATATTGATATTGGTATGGGTCGCAATGAGGTGGTGCAGGCCCTTCGTGACACGCAAGTGGCCAAAGGGATGCAGAGCGATGCGCACGCTGGGCTTATGGTCACTCGGGGGATGAAGATCCGTCCGTTCCAGCACCCAGACCTGTCACAATCTGGCCCGACATTTACAATCACCATGGCGCACACAAAGCCCAGCCTGCTCATGACACAGGACCCAAAATTAAATTCGCATTCCAAACTCAACAGCATTTTGGCTTGTATTGCCGCACAAAAGGCGCGAGCGGATGAGGCTTTGATGTTGGATGTGCATTGGTTTGTGAACATCACCAATGCCTGCAACTTTTTTATTGTGCGTGAAGGAGCTGTTTGGACGATTACAGGAGACTATTGCGTGAACGGCATCACCCGGCAAAAGGTCATTGATCTGTGCCGCGCTCATGACATCCCCGTGTTTGAGCGCAATTTCAGCCTGGTGGACACTTATGGCGCGCAAACCCCTGTGATCGAGATTGATGGCCGCCTCATAGGGGATAGTAACATGGGGCCAGTCACGCGCCGTATTCATGTTCTGTTTCAAGATCTTATGTCTCAGGTTTGCGCATGAAGATCGCTATGTGGTCTGGTCCACGCAACCTGTCGACAGCGATGATGTATGCTTTTGGCAATCGGGCAGATACGCAGGTTGTCGATGAGCCATTTTATGGTGCCTATCTTCGTCATTCAAATGCGGATCATCCGATGCGGGAGGACATTATTGCAAGCATGGCCTGTGATCCAGCGCAGGTGAGTGCCGCGCTGGCAGGTCCGGTGCCTGGTGGCGCGGCGATTTGGTATCAAAAGCATATGACCCATCATATGCTGGAACATTTTCCAATGGATCTATTGGCCAACCTGCGCAATGTCTTTCTCATTCGTGATCCCGCGCGGGTGATTGCCAGCTATGCGCGCAAGCGCGCGCATGTGACGCTTTACGATCTTGGGTTTGTGCAGCAAAAGCAAATTTTTGAACATTGCTTAGCGCTGGGCCAGCAGCCGATTGTGATCGATAGTGACGATGTTTTGGCCAATCCAAAATCTTCACTTATGGCGCTCTGCGCGCGGCTGGAAATTGCCTTTGATCCTGCGATGCTGCATTGGGCGGCTGGACCGCGGCTGCAGGATGGTATTTGGGCGACCCATTGGTATGATGCGGTGCACCGCTCTACCGGATTTGGACTCGCGCCGGGACCCGCGCCAAGACTTGAAGCTGATTATGAGGCGCTATGGCACCAAGCGCAGGCGATCTATAATCAGCTGCAAGCCGCTAAATAATCTCCCGCGCTCGTGGTTTAGCGGATCCGATTTTTACGTGCGGCCAAAAGCTTGAGGCGCAGTGCGTTGAGCTGGATAAAGCCGGCGGCATCTTTTTGATCGTAGGCGCCCGCATCATCTTCAAACGTCACATGCGCTTCAGAATATAGGCTGTAATCTGACCAACGGCCCATAGTGCGGGCCGAGCCTTTATAGAGCTTCAAGCGCACTGTTCCGGTGACATGCTCTTGAGACTTGTCAATCAAAGCCTGAAGCATTTCCCGCTCTGGGCTGAACCAAAAGCCATTGTAAATCAGCTCAGCATATTTTGGCATCAATTCGTCTTTTAGATGTGCCGCGCCTCGATCCAAGGTGATGGATTCAATGGCGCGATGTGCCTCTAGCAGCAACGTGCCGCCAGGGGTCTCATAAATACCACGGGACTTCATGCCCACGAAGCGCCCCTCCACCAAATCAAGACGGCCAATACCATGTTGACCGCCAAGCCGGTTTAATTCCGTCAAAATTGTTGCAGGCGACATAACAATGCCATTGATGGAAACCGCATCTCCCGCTTGAAAGCCAATTTCAACATATTCTGGTGTGCCTGGTGCATCCTCTGGATTAACTGTGCGTTGATAGACGTAATCGGGCGCCTCAACGGCTGGGTCTTCCAAGACTTTACCTTCAGAGGACGTATGCAGCAGGTTGGCATCAACACTAAACGGCGCCTCGCCACGCTTGTCCTTGGCGATTGGGATTTGATTTTTTTCGGCGAAATCGATCAACTTGGTGCGGCTTGAAAGACCCCATTCACGCCAGGGGGCGATGACTTTGATATCTGGGTTCAGCGCATAGGCGGCCAACTCAAACCGTACTTGGTCATTGCCCTTGCCTGTCGCACCGTGGGCGACAGCATCGGCCCCTTCAAGCTGTGCAATTTCAACCAGGCGCTTGGAAATCAATGGGCGCGCAATAGAGGTACCCAGCAGGTAAAGACCTTCATAAAGCGCATTGGCTCGGAACATGGGGAAGACAAAATCGCGCACAAATTCTTCACGCACATCTTCGATATAGATTGAGGAGGCGCCCATAAGTTCCGCCTTGGCGCGGGCGGGCTCTAGCTCTTCTCCTTGACCTAAATCTGCCGTGAAAGTGACCACTTCGCAGCCATACTCGGTTTGCAACCATTTGAGGATGATCGAGGTGTCTAATCCGCCCGAATAGGCCAGGACAACTTTTTTAGGGGCTGACATGCGTTTTCCAATCCAAATGTGACACAGCGTGGTCGGCGCGGAAGTATATGGTTTTTGTTTGCGCGGCAAGTTGGTGAGCCGCAATTTTGTAAAGCCCGTGGCATAATCTCCCGATGGCTTGATTGCTTGCGCAATTTCACAGTTTGAGCCACTAATCTCCCATGACAGATTTTAGCATCCAAGCCGCTGAGGCCACCAAACGCATGCGCCAGTTGTTTCTTGCAACTCCCCTGCAGCGCAACGATCATCTTTCGAATGTGTATGATGCGGATATTTGGTTGAAGCGTGAAGATCTATCGCCGGTGCGTTCTTATAAATTGCGCGGTGCATTTAATGCCATGGGCAAACAGGCGGATAAAGATGTGTTTGTCTGTGCCAGCGCTGGCAATCATGCGCAAGGTGTCGCTTATGTGTGTAGGCATCTGCAGAAAAAAGGCGTGATTTTTATGCCTGTCACCACACCAGAACAGAAAATCCGCAAAACCCGACTGTTTGGGGGTGATTGGGTGGAGGTGCAATTGGTAGGGGATTATTTTGATGACACGCTCCGCGCGAGCCAAGCTTATTGTCAGGATGTTGGTGGGCATTTTTTGTCGCCTTTTGATGATCTGGATGTCATCGAGGGGCAGGCGACCGTCACCTATGAGATGCTCGAACAGCTGGACGGTCCCCCAGATGTTTTTGTGGTGCCAGTCGGCGGGGGCGGCCTGTCTTCTTCTGCGCGGCGTTTGTTGTCAGAGCGCGCGCCTGAGACTGAAATTTTTTATGTGGAGCCCTCTGGCGGCAAAAGTCTGGCAGCAGCGGTTCAAGCCGGCGCCCCCGTCGCGCTTGTGCAGGTGGATACATTTGTAGACGGGGCGGCGGTGGCAATGATGGGCGTGAATACCTTTGCCGAACTAAAAGGGATTGATGCAGATCATGTTTTGGATATCCCTGAAGATCGCATTTGCACCACAATATTGGACATGCTGAATACAGAAGGCATTGTTTTGGAGCCTGCGGGGGCTTTGGCTTTGGATGCTTTGAAGGACTTAAAAGAGCAGATCAAAGGCAAAACGGTTGTCTGTGTATCTTCGGGGGGCAATTTCGATTTTGAAAGATTGCCCGAGGTGAAAGAGCGGGCCCAGCGCTATGCCGGCCTAAAGAAATATTTTATCTTGCGCCTGCCGCAACGACCTGGAGCGCTGAAGGATTTTCTGGCGCTCTTAGGGCCAGATGATGACATTGCGCGTTTTGAATATCTCAAAAAATCAGCGCGTAACTTTGGAACTGTTTTACTCGGAATAGAAACCTCAAATCCAGAAAATTTTGCGCTTCTGTCTCAGCGGCTCGAGACGGCTGGAATGTCAATCCGCGACATCACCGGAGATGAGGCGATGGTGGACTTGATTATCTAAACCCTGGATGAGATCGCGTCGAAAAATTGTGCGACAGCCTGGCGATCGCCGTCGCTGGCCAAATGGCTCACGGCCGCCTCGATCGGCAAGATCACTGAATGATGATCTGGCTCCGTGGGGGCCGATTTGCGGTACACAGGGCGTGCGACATAGATGGTGCAAACCTTCTCGGCCCAAAGATCGTAGTCCGGCATAAAGCAAAAGGTTTTAAAGCGAAAAAACACGTGAGGCTGCGCAATGCACCAACCGGTCTCTTCAAACACCTCTCGATGCAACGCCTGTAGGGGCGACTCGCCCGGATCCACACCACCGCCAGGCAATTGATATTCTTGATTTTTCCCCCCTTGATAGGTGGCTAAAAGCTCGCCTTGATACGGCAGAATTGCATAGACGCCGGGGCGCCGCGCGTAGTGTTGATGGGGATCTGGTCTGGTGCCAAAACGTAGCAATCGTATCTCCAAAATTTGGTGTCAGCCTAGACGCGCTTATATGGACAGTTTATGGCAAGGCCAACCTATGGAAAGATATCATGACGCAAACTGCAAAAATAAGTTGGGATGATACGGTTTTGCCGTTTCAACTGGACGCCTCCGATATTCGTGGCCGTGTAGCGCGGCTCGACGGAGTGTTGGATCAGGTGCTTGCGCAGCATGATTATCCGTCTGTGGTGGAAGCGCTTGTAGCAGAGATGGCTTTGCTCACAGCATTGATAGGTGAAAGCATTAAGTTGCGTTGGAAGCTCTCGCTTCAAGTGCGCGGCAGTGGAGCGTTGCGCTTGATTGCCACTGACTACTATGGCCCAACAGAAGACGGCGCGCCTGCGCGTATCCGGGCCTATGCAAGCTATGATGATGAAATTCTGAAAACAGAAGCACCGGGCTTTGAACAAATCGGCAGTGGGTATTTTGCCATATTGATTGATCAGGGGCAGGATATGCAGCCCTATCAAGGAATCACGCCGATTTCTGGCGCCTCTCTTTCGGCCTGCGCTGAGGCATATTTTGCACAATCTGAACAAATACCGACTCGTTTTGCTTTGGCATTTGGGTACTCACAGGAGGCGGATGGCACGGATGGCTGGCGGGCCGGCGGCGTGATGCTGCAACATATGCCGGGGGTAGGCTCGCATGTGATCTCAGGAGAGCCACAGGGCGAAGACGGTCTACTTTCGGCGGTGGATATTTTGGATGCCGAGGGGAGTGAAAATTGGAATCGGGTGAATATTTTGCTCGACACCGTGGACCAGCTTGAACTGGTCGGGCCATCCATTGAGCCGACGCAATTGCTGCTGAGATTGTTTCATGAAGAGCAACCGCGGGTCTATGGCACGCAACCGGTGACCTTTGGTTGCACCTGTTCATCTGATCGTGTGCGCCAAAGCCTGTCGATTTATTCAGCCAAAGACATTACGCATATGACCACAGATAACAATGAAGTCACCGCCGATTGTCAGTTTTGCGGTGCGCATTACAGCTTTGATCCCGATACACTTGGGTTTGAGGCCAAAGCTCCCGTTGAAAATGATTCCGCAGCAAGCTGATATTCTCCGTGCTCTGGCGCGGCCGGGTGGCGCTTCCTCGGATTTTGATCTTAATCCGGGGGCGGAATCGCCCGGACCAGCAAAGAAAGAGGCGGGTGTTTTGGTGCCCTTGATTGAACGCGCCTCTGGCGTTCATGTGGTTCTAACCAAACGCGCCGCGCATTTGTCCTCTCATCCCGGGCAGATCGCCTTCCCTGGCGGTAAGCGTGACGTGGGCGATGTGGATATTTCCGCCACAGCGTTGCGCGAGGCTCATGAGGAGACCGGGCTTAATCCATCCTTGGTACAAATCTTGGGACAATTACCAGCGCATGAAACGGTGACGGGGTTCAATGTGATTCCAACCATCGGTTGGATCAACGCGCCCTGGGTCGTCAGGGCGGATCCCGGCGAGGTGGCTGAGGTGTTCGAAGTGCCCTTGTCTCATGTGGTAATGGCGCAGAATTTTCAAATTCAATCGCGGATCTGGCGCGGACAGAAGCGCTCTTATTATTGTGTCCCTTATGGGCCCTATTACATTTGGGGCGCGACCGCGCGGATATTGCGTGGCCTGGCCGATCAGATGAGTCCGCTATGAAGATTGATCCCACCACGCTTGACATCCAGACACTCGCACCGCTTTTTGCGGCTTTTGAGGAGTCTGGCGCGCGGCTATTGTATGTGGGCGGCTGTATTCGCAATGCGGTGATGGGCGTTGCGGCGACGGATATTGATTTGTCCACTGATGCCACGCCAGATCAGATGTGGCCGATTGCTCAAACCCATGGAATAAGGGTTGTCGACACTGGAGCAGATCATGGGACATTGACGTTTTTGCTTGGTGGAAAATCCTATGAAATTACCACCTTTCGCAAAGATATAACGACTGATGGTCGGCATGCTGAGGTTGTGTTTGGAACATCGCTGGAGGACGATGCTGCACGCCGCGATTTTACGATGAATGCTCTTTATGCAGAGGCTTCTGGTCAGGTGATCGACCCATTGGAGGGGCTTGCCGATGTCCAAGCAGGTCGCTTACGCTTTATTGGGGAGCCGCAGGCCCGCATTGTGGAAGATTATTTGCGGATCTTGCGGTTCTTTCGGTTTTGGGCGTGGTATGGCGATCCCCTCGAGGGCGTTGATGCTGAGGCACTTGCCGCCTGTGCGGCTTTGCAATCGGGCTTGGACCGAATTTCAAAAGAACGGATCGGTGCGGAGGTGCTCAAGTTATTGGCTGCCACCGACCCGGCCCCGGCGCTGGCGGTAATGGAGGCTGCCGGTATCTTGGGGCGCGTGCTGCCTGGCGCTTCGGCGCGCCCGGTTCCGCTTTTGGTGGAGCTAGAGCAGGGGCTTGCCCCGGATGCGCTGCAACGCCTGGCTTGTCTTGGTGGTGAGGCGGTTCAAGAGAGTTTACGGCTGTCAAATTCACAGGCGCGCCAGGTTGAGGCGCTGCGGTTTCACGGGCAAAATACGTCAAAAGCTTTGGCGCATGGATATGCGCTGGGCGCGGAGCAGGGCTGGTCGTCGTGGCTTCTGCGCGCGGCTTGGACAGAGCATCGGGTTACAGAGGCGGAGCAAGAGGCGGTGCGCCGCGGCGCTCAGTCTGTTTGCCCCGTTTCAGCTGCCGATTTAATGCCAAGGCATCAAGGTCCAGCGCTCGGGGTTGCTTTGCGGCGCGCGCAAGACATTTGGATTGCGCGGGATATGCATATGACCAAAGATGAGATTTTGGCGTATTTAGACGATCTTGTGTGAAATGCTCTGAATTTGAGGGCTCCTATAACTATATTATTTCATTTGCAAAAATTTATAGCCACAGTATTCTGTGCGGCTATGTTTAGATTTTTTGAGAAATTGGTTGATCCCTATCAACCTTACCCAGTCAGCAATCGCCCATCGCGCGCGCTTTTGCTCTTTTTGCGTGACTATCTGCGACCGTTCAAAAAGATATTTGGCTTTTCCATTTTTTTCCAGTCGCTTGTTGCGACGGTCCAGATTTTTCTGATCTGGTATTTCGGGCGTCTGGTTGTGCTGATGACTGAGGCAAAGCCGTCTGAATTTTGGGGCAATCATTGGGTAGAGCTTTCTGTGGTCACCGGGTTTATCCTCTTGATTCGACCTTTGATTGAGACGCTTTCAACCCTTTTGCTTAACAATACAATTTTGCCAAATGTGGGCACCTTGGTGCGTTACCGCGCGCATCGTCATGTGCTGGGGCAGTCTGTCGGCTGGTTTGAAAATGATTTCGCTGGACGCATTGCAAATCGAATTATGCAAACCCCGCCTGCGACAGGCGAATTTGTTTATCAGCTGATTGACGCGGTCACCTATTCGTTTGTCTATTTAATCGGGGCCTTTTTCCTATTGGGAGAGTCTGACCCTCGTTTAATGATCCCACTTGCGATATGGACGGGGCTGTATTTCGCTTTGGTCGTCTGGACCGTGCGGCGCGTTAGCCCGGCATCGGCGGCGGCGTCGAACGCGCGCAGTGCCGTGACGGGTCGTGTGGTGGACAGCTATACCAATATTCATGCGGTCAAAATGTTCTCACAGAACGATCAAGAGCTGACCTATGGAGTCGAGGCGATTGAGGAGGCGCGGGTGACCTTTCAAAAGGAAATGCGGCTTTATACGACCATGGAATTTGGTTTAATTCTGTTGGACGGTTTTTTGGTTGTTAGCGTTGTGGGTTGGGGTGTCTACCTCTGGAGCATCGGCAGCGCAGATGTGGGCTTGGTTGCCGCTGGTGCAGCGCTTACCTTACGGATGAGCGGCATGTCTCATTGGATCATGTGGGCATTGACCACTCTTTTCAGAGAAATGGGGGTTATCCGCGAGGGGATGGAGACAATTTCTGCTCCGATTGAGCTGGTTGATGCTCCGGGCGCTCGGGAGTTGCAGATGAAAGCAGCGCATATATCCGTTGCCAATCTCACCCATCGCTATGGCAAGGACATGGGTGGGCTTGAGGATGTTTCACTTGAAATTAAAGCAGGTGAGAGTCTGGGATTGGTTGGGGCTA
The DNA here is from genome assembly GCA_943788425.1 of uncultured Planktomarina sp. Lineage (GTDB taxonomy): Bacteria > Pseudomonadota > Alphaproteobacteria > Rhodobacterales > Rhodobacteraceae > Planktomarina. The sequence goes on along the minus strand of CALSQF010000006.1, from coordinate 177,105 downwards.
GCGGTGCAGGCAAATCAACCTTCATCAAGCTACTGCTGCGGTTTTATGATGTGGAATCCGGGGCCATATATTTTGATGGGCAAAATATTTCTGAGGTCACACAGAACAGTTTGCGGGCGCAAATTGGTGTGGTGCAGCAAGACAGCTCATTGCTGCATCGCTCTGTGCGGGACAATATTCTTTACGGCAAGCCCGATGCGACTGAGCAAGATATGATTGAAGCTGCGAAAAAAGCAGAAGCGCATGACTTTATTTTGCAGCTGGAAGATCTTGAAGGGTGTAAAGGCTATGATGCGCGGGTCGGTGAGCGGGGTGTGAAACTCTCAGGCGGTCAAAGGCAGCGGGTTGCTTTGGCGCGGGTGATTTTAAAAGATGCGCCAATTTTGGTGCTAGATGAGGCCACCTCAGCACTGGACAGTGCGGTGGAGTCAGAGATTTTGGAAACACTTTATCGTGTGATGAGTGGCAAGACTGTGATTGCAATTGCACACCGCCTTTCAACCATTGCGCGTATGGATCGCATTGTGGTGCTTGACGAAGGCCGCATTGTAGAAGAGGGAACTCATGCCAGCCTGTTAGAAGCCAATGGGGCCTATGCTGGATTTTGGAAGCACCAATCTGGTGGCTTTTTGGCAATGGAAGAGACCTAATGGAACTCACAATCGAACGTTTAGGGCACCTGGGCGATGGTTTGGCCGCAGGACCGATTTTTGTTGATCGTGCGTTGCCGGGTGAGGTGGTTTCTGGGGATCTGCTGGGTGATCGGTTGCACGATACACGAATTGTCACGCCCTCCGAGCACCGCATTACTCCTCGGTGCAGCGCATTCAAGCGTTGTGGTGGCTGCGCCTTACATCATGCACACCCTGATTTTGTGGCGCTGTGGAAACAAGAGGTTGTCGTGCGGGCCTTGGCGGCGCAGGGAATTACAGCGAAAGTCCAAGCGATTCACACGTCGCCAGAAAACTCCCGTCGCCGCGCCAAACTCACAGGCCGGCGCATGAAGAAGGGTGCCACCGTGGGATTCTTCGGCAAGGCCAGCGACACGATTCAGCCGATTGAGCCCTGCCGGGTTCTGGTTCCTGAGATTTTGAACATCATACCGGCGCTTGAGCAATTTACGGCGCTATTTGGGTCTCGCAAAGGCCAGCTTGATTTATGGGTATTGGCGTCAGAACGCGGGGTTGATGTATCTGTCGAGGGATTGGGTCACCTTGCGGACACTGATTTTGGTCCATTTGCCCAATGGGCTGGATCCAATGGGCTTGCGAGGTTGTCCGTGGGACATGAAATCATTTGCCAGCATCAGGCGCCACAAATGACTTTTGGAAAGGTGAAAATCACTCCACCACCCAGGGCGTTTACACAAGCCACTGAGGCGGGCGAGCGTGCGCTTCAAGCCGCGGTAGCGCGAGCATTGGCGGGGGCGGATCGGATCATTGATTTGTTCTCTGGCGCTGGCACATTGGGATTGCCATTGGCGGATGTGGCGACGCTGCAGTGTTTTGAAAACGATGCCGCGCTGCTTGAGGCTTTGGCCCATGGCGTACGGCACACACAGGGGATCAAGACTGTAACAACGTCCACCCGTGATTTGTTTCGCAATCCTATTGACCACACGGATCTCAAACCGTTCAACGCCGCCATAATCGATCCGCCCCGCGCGGGTGCAGAGCAGCAAGTGGGGCAATTGGCACGAAGCGATCTGCGCGATATTGCTATGGTGTCGTGCAATCCCGTCAGTTTCGCGCGGGATGCGGCCTTGCTGTGTAACGGCGGTTATTCGCTAAAATGGATTGAAGTGGTTGATCAATTTAGATGGTCGCCACATATCGAGATTGTTGCTCATTTCAGCAAGGTTTAAAATCTGATGACATCTCTTCAAACAACCCTCGAGCCAGCGCGAGTCCGTAAATTTATTACTGCTGTCATTTGTTTAATGCGGTCATTCTTGAGTTAGAGACGTCTGACATGGCCATGGCGAAGGCTGGCATGCTTATTGGAGTTTTGGATCTCATTTGTTTGGCAATATTTGTGGTGGAGCTGGTTCTGAAGCTGTTGGTTTCCCGCTTGAGGTTTTTCCGCGATGGGTGGAATATCTTTGATTTTGCGCGTGGTTTCAGTGGCACCGCGCTTGCGCCGGGTGGTTGAGGGCTTCATCACCGCCTTGCCGGGTATGGCGTCCGTCTTTTTGTTGATGGGGATTATTTTTTACATTGGGCCGGTGATTTCGACACAACTCTCTAGCGCTGATTTTCTGCAGTGGTTTGGCTCGCTTGCGCAGTCGGCCTATTCTTTACTTCAGATCATGACATTGGAAAGTTGGTCGATGGGAATCGTGCGCCTGGTGATGGAAGTATACCCCTATGCTTGGGCGTTTTTCGTACCCTTTATCATGGTGACGACTTTTGCTGTGGTGAACCTGATAGTGGGTTTGATTGTAAACTCTATGCAGGATGCCTATTCTGAAAAAGCAGATCAAAAAACAGATACCTATCGTGACGGGGTCTTGGCCCAACTTAAGGCGATTGAGGAACGCATGGCTCAAAATTGATGAGTTGTATTTTAGTGATCCTAAGGTAGAGATTGGCAAGGTAGTTGGGGTGAGTGCAATGAGAGTTTTTAAAATCGTCGCGATGTTGTGCACCGCGTTGGTATTGGCCGCCTGTTCCGATCCCAAGCCCATTGTGCGGACCGATCTTCCGAAAGCGACGGCTTTGGTTTTATACAAGGCGGACCGCCGCATGTTCCTGTTCCAAGGGAATACGGTTATCAAAGAATATGACTTTAAATTGGGCTTTGCCCCCATTGGTCATAAGCAATTTGAAGGCGATGGAAAAACCCCAGAGGGGCAATATGTCATTGATCGCAAAAACCCTAACAGCCAATTTCACCTATCTGTAGGCATATCTTATCCCAACGCGGCTGATCGACGGGCTGCTGGAACGCGAAGTCCGGGTGGTGATATCTTTATACACGGAACGCCCCGCTCCTATCGCTTCTTTTTCAAAGATTGGACTTGGGGTTGTGTGGCTGTGAGTAACCGTGAAATTGAAGAAATTTATGCGATGGTTGATATTGGCACACCAATTTGGATTTTTCCCTAGCGTCCGTCTGGGGCGTGCAATTTGCATCGCAGGGTCGCGCGTTATGTTCTAAATCGGCGCTTCTATGCCGGTGACCAAAGTCCACCAAATTTTGCCACCTGGTTCTTGATACCAGCTAAAACCCATTTCCTGCGCGTCTGGCGCGAGGATGATTGTCCGCGTGGCCGGGGTGTCCATCCAGGCTGCGAGAGTCTCGAGTTCAGTCTCAAAGGTTTCGGAAATATTTTCGCCCAGAAGCGTTCCTTCGTATCCGACGCGCTCCATACGGTCGAGCGGAGAGGAACCATCCGAGCCAAAATGCCAGGCGCGGTTTTGCACCGCCATATCGCGCGCATGTGTGGCGGCAGCGGCATTGAGCTTGGCATTGAAGATCAAGGTTTGCAGGCCACCTGCGCGCCGAAGGCTGTTTATACCATCTAAAATGCTATATTGTATACGCGCTGCATCCGAGGGTTTGATGACATATATCGGACGTAACGGGCGATCTCCGGGCCCGGTATTGGAGCCGGTTCCCTGTGTACATGCCGTCATTAGAAGCAAGCCAATCGCTAGAACGACCCGATAAATCATGTTAATCCCTCAATGCTGTGCAGCGTACATAGCGGCAATGCGTTGCTAATCAAACCCAATATTAAGACAAATGCTGCAAATCACGCGTGTTTGATTTGTGTCTTGTCGAGTTTCTTTGTAAGCACCCTCAACACATGTGGAGTAAATAACATGGGCCGAGCAAAATTATACTTACCAAGACGGGCGTTTTTGACGGGGGCGGCATCTTTGACGGGTACGCTCGCCCTGTCGCAGGAGACAGGGCTTCTCGATGTTGGCGAGGCTGACGCAGATTCCAGCAAGACAGCCCTGCGCAATATCAGCAGTTTTAGAATGTTGGATTGGCGCCCCTATTTTGATACGCTTAAAAACGGGGCAATTTTGTCTGATATAGACTCGCGCACTCTGCATTACTGGTCTGAGGATGAATCGATTTACAAACTCTATCCCACATCTGTTCCGATGACCGCCGATTTAACACGCAAAGGCCGGACGAAAGTTGTGCGCAAGGTTGTTGGCCCATCCTGGCGACCAACTCCCGAGATGCGCAAACGCAACCCGGAATGGCCTGAATTTGTCGGGCCAGGGCCGGACAACCCATTGGGAAGCCACGCGCTGTATCTTTCTTGGACCTATTACCGCATTCACGGAACCCATGATACGCGCAAGATAGGCCGCAGGTCCTCGAATGGGTGCATCGGGCTTTACAACGAGCAAATTGCAGAACTATATGATTTGACTAAGGTTGGCACTCAGGTGTTGCTAATTTGACGAGTGTCGCACTTTTGGCGAAAATATGCCGAAACTGCATTTGCAAAAACAAATTTAATTTGCTTTATCCGGATCGTAATCTGGGCGGGCTAACTTTTAGGTTCTGCATGAGAGTCGTGAGAACCAAAATGAAAGGAGACGGAAATGAAAAAACTAATTTTGGCGACAGTCTTTGCGGCAGCCGCAACCACTGCTTTCGCAGGCGGTATGAGCGAGCCGGTCATGGAAGCACCTGTTGTTGCATCCACAATGGATCAAGCAGCTGGTTCTGCAAGCACGTTGCTGATTCCACTGGCATTGATCGCAATCGTGGCACTGGCAATTAACTAACCGGTAACCAAATAAATAGTTGTTTATAAGTATAAATTTGAAAAGGGCCGCTGTTTCAGGGGCCCTTTTTTGATTGGATCCAGCCTCGTAGATTTTCTGAAATCACATTGCTCAAAGTTTCAATATGTTCCTGACTGTCGTTCAAGCAGGGGATATATGTGAAATGCTCGCCGCCGGCGTGCTCAAAGCTTTCTTTGATCTCTTCGTTAATTTCTTCCAGCGTTTCTATGCAATCGGCTGAAAAAGCTGGGGCGCAGACAGCAATATTTCTCTGGCCCTTCTCAGCCATACGCGCCACTTCTTCGACCGTATAGGGTTGCAACCACTCCTCTGGACCGAATTTTGATTGAAAGGTGGTTACGATTTGTGTGTCATCCCAACCCAGGCGCTCTTTCAACAGGCGCGTGGTTTTTTGGCACTGGCAATGATAGGGATCACCCTGCATCAAATAACGCTTTGGCACACCATGATAGGAGCATACTAAAACCTCTGGACGCACATCTGCCCTTTCATAGGCCCGTTCAATGGAGGTGGCCAATGCGTTGATATAATCGGGACGATCAAAATAAGGGCTGACAGTCCGAGCGGCCGGTTGCCAAGTTTGCTTGATCAAGCTGCGGAAAAACTCATCATTAGCCGTGGCAGAGGTGGCCCCAGCGAATTGCGGGTAGAGTGGAAAGAACAGAATTTTCTGGCAGCCAGCGTCGACCATTTTTTGCACAACGGATTGGGTGGAAGGATTGCCGTAGCGCATGCAATATTCAACCATAACATTACCGTCGTGGCGTTTCGAAATTTCTGCCCGAACGGCCTCGGTTTGCGCCTTTGTTATGGTGGCCAGGGGGCTTTCATTTGCCTCCATATTCCAAATTGATTTGTAGGCCGCGCCAGAAGAAAACGGTCGCTTTGTTAAGATGATGAGCTGGAGCAAAGGCTGCCAAAGCCAAGGGCTATAATCAATCACCCGCCGATCCGACAAAAATTCGCCCAGGTATCGGCGCATGGACCAATAGTCATAATTGTCTGGTGTGCCCAGATTGGACAGCAAAACCCCAATCTTTGGCGCCTTCACCTTTGGGTGATCTGCTGGTGCAGCGGATAAGGGCAGATAGGTGGTCTCTTGATCTGTCACGGTGCTCTCCTGAACTTGTTCCCTGCAAATAACTGGAAAATGGGTCTCGTCAATTCCCCAAGGAGCTTTTTGCCCCCTCTAGGGCTTCTTGGAGCGATTTCGTCGCGGATCCGGGCTTTAATGCTTTGGGTTGGCTCGCGTGTGGTGCCCAACCAGAAAGGAAAACCAAATCGAATGTGCAGGAAATGCGGCCGTCATCGGTGGGGAATTCTGCAGCAAACACCTCTTGGGCCCGGTCAAAAAGTGATTTGCAAGTGAAGGTTTTTTGCCGCGCCGTCATAATATTGGTTTCACCCATGTCGCGCAAATCGCGCATCAAGTGATAAATATCGCTATAAGATGCCGGTATTTTTAATGAATCTGCCACTGGCAAAGCGAGGCCGGCGCGTTGCAAAAGGGCGCCAAGTTCTCGAATTTCCGCCATAGGGGTGATACGCGGCGACAGGCCCCCGCGCAAATCCGCTTCTGCCACGGATAGGGCGCTGCGCAGTTCTGTGAGGGTTTGACCGCCAAAACATACCCCCATGAACAATCCGTCGGGTTTTAACGCGCGGCCGCATTGCACCACTTGGCCTACAGGGTCATTGCAATGATGCAGTGCCATTGCGTGTATTACGAGATCATGCTGGCCAGGGCTTAATTCCAAAAGATCCTCATCGGGCACCAGTTTCGCGCTTGGAAGGGCAATGGACCAAGATTCAGGAAAACCTGTGACGATGGCGACCGATTTAAACTGCCTGTTAACCGCTTTCAGTCTTTCTATGATTTCAGTGCAGGCCAGCTCTTGCAAAAACATGCCGGTGGCGTGGGCCCGGGCCCGGGCTTCGGCTTCAGCCTTGGGATCGAAAAGTAGAGGCGCGGTCATTGCTCTGAGGTAGAAGGGAGCTGTGTGATTTGCAAGGTGTGTTGCAAATGATTTATCCTCATCAATGTCCCGGATGTCGGGTCTTGGTGCAAGATCACCTGCATCTTTGCCCAGAATGTTGGCGCGAGGCTCATCTTATTTCTGGCTGTATCTGTCCGAAATGTGGTATGCAAATGTTAGGGGATCAAAATGGTACGCATATTCTTTGTGACGATTGCTTGAACACCCCCCGCCCCTTTGCTCATTCCAATTCTTTTGCATTTGCAACGGCAGTTGCTCCGACGGTTTAATCAATCAGCACTCATTGCGCAGAAGATGGCGTGGATGGCGGGAATTGACTTCTGTTTAGACGGGCTAAAGAAGTGTCGCCGCACACTGGAGCTTAAAGATCATACAGCAGCGGAACGCTGGAAGCTTCTGCATGCGTCTATGGTGGAGAACCCGGCGCGCGCTGGATGTGTGTCTGGGCGTGAGGTGGTGCTTGTGGACGATGTTTTCACATCCGGGGCCACTTTTTTGGAAGCTGCGCGCGCGTGTCTGGAGGCTGGAGCGAAAACTGTCTCTGTGATTGCATCGGCTCGCTCTGCGAAACCGGCCTGATCTGGTGTGCAGCGTTGCGGGGATGGCCCGCGCGACGCAGATAGAAAATAGGCGACGATAGAAAAAAATTGCCATATCACGGTTGGATCATTTACAGCACGTTCAATGGCTGGTGAGCTATAGGTATCAGCGTTATACTGGCGGGCTGTAATGGCCGCGGATTCAACGGAGTTTTAGTGAATGGCGATTATCGAATTATACACCTCACCGCTTTGCGGTTATTGCCATGCCGCCAAACGGCTTTTGGATGCGAAAGGCGCGACGTTTCAGGAAGTGGATCTTTCACAGAGCCCGGAGCGCCGCTCTGAGATGCAAACGCGGGCCAATGGTCGGCATACAGTCCCGCAGATTTTTATAGACGATCTGCATATTGGCGGATGTGATGAGCTTTATGCACTGGATCGATCTGGCAAATTGGCCGTTATGTTGGCGCCGTGAAAGTTGCCATCGCGCAGATAACGTCCAGCGATCAGCCCGCGGGGAATCTAGCAACGGTCTCGCGCCTTATGGATCAATCGGCGGGTCAGGATATTTTGTTTTTACCAGAGGTGACTAATTGCATCTCGGTTGACCGCGCCCATCAATTCCAAGTTTTGGAACCCTATGCGGGAAACAGTTTTATTGAGGCTATTTGCGCGCGCGCGCGGCACTTGGGCCTTTGGGTTGCGCTTGGCTCGGTGACGGTCAAAACTGACGATGATGACGGCCGCTTTGCCAACCGCTCTGTTATGATCAATGCAGAGGGGGAGATTGTCGCATTTTACGACAAAATTCATATGTTCGATGTCACCCTGTCTGACACAGAGAGGTATCACGAGTCGAAGGGCTATCGCCCTGGCACCAAGGCGGCTGTCGTGCAAACGCCTTGGGCTGAGCTAGGGCTCAGTATTTGCTATGATCTACGGTTTGCGGCATTGCATCGCGCCCTTGCGCAGGCGGGGGCCCAAATTTTGGCTGTGCCATCTGCCTTTGCCCGCCCAACGGGGGCGGCGCATTGGCATGTTTTACTGCGCGCGCGCGCGATTGAGACGGGGTGCTTCGTGATCGCGTCGGCGCAAACCGGTGTGCATCCTGGATCGGGGCGCAAAACATTTGGACATAGTTTGATTGTTGGACCCTGGGGGGAGGTAATTCTGGACGCAGGGCTGGAAACAGGATTGCATTTCGTGACACTAGACTTAGGTGAAGTGGACAGGGCGCGTGCGCGTGTGGCATCCTTGCAGCATGATCGCGCATTTGATTTGAAACGGTATCAAAGTAATGACAAAAACGATTGAAACTCTATCGGTCAGCCTGTTTTCGGAAATTTTGGCTCTGGAACAATTGTTGCGCAGTCGAATTTCGAAGGGTTTGCCGAAAGGTATGGAGCTGTCGCATTTCTCAGTGCTTAATCATTTGGCGCATGTGGGTGGAGAGCGGACCCCAGCGCAATTGGCCAAAACCTTTAATCTGACACGCGGCGCGATGACCAACACACTCAACAAGTTGGAATGGGCTGGCTATGTTCATATTCGGCCTGATTGGGATGATGCTCGGCGCAAACAAGTTGTGATTAGCCCCGCTGGACGAGCCGCGCGCGATCATGCTTTTGCTCAAATCGCGCCAATCCTGACCGCCGCAACTGGTGTTTCGGGTGAGGAAAACATCAAGAGCATTCTGCCCATTTTGCGTGAGTTACGCTTGAGCATGTCCAGCGATTCCTAGGCGGGCTTGATACTTGCGGTTACATAATTGACGCTGAGATCTCGCGCTGAGATGGACCAGCTCCAAGCTATCTTATTAAAAACAAATCCTTTACGGTCTACCGGTTTAAGCCCAGCTTCTTGAAGCAGACTGAAGAGTTCATCTGGGGTGATAAATTTATTCCAATCATGAGTGCCTTTTGGCAGCCATCGCATGACCCATTCTGCTCCGATGATGGCGAACAGAAAGCTTTTGGGGTTGCGGTTAAGTGTGGAGCAAATATGCAGGCCGCCTAGGCGCAAAAGCTGTTGGCAGGCTAAGAGATAGGCCGGCGGGCTGGCCACATGTTCGACCACCTCCATATTCAACACCACGTCAAATTGCTCATTGGCGTCCGCCAAGGCTTCGGCAGTGATGTAACGATAATCAATCTCAAGCCCTGATTGCTCTGCGTGCAGTTTTGCAACAGGAATATTTCCTGCGGCTGCATCCGCCCCCACAACAGTGGCGCCAAGGCGGGCCATGGGTTCACAGAGCAACCCACCGCCACAGCCGATGTCCAAGATCCGCAAACCTTTAAAGGGATGATCTGCTGATAAATCACGGTCAAACTCCATGGAAATTTGCTGGGTGATGTAATCCAGGCGGCAAGGATTCAGCATGTGCAAGGGCTTGAATTTGCCCTCTAAATCCCACCATTCTGCGGCCATCGCCTCAAATTTTGCGACCTCAGCAGGATCGACGGTCGATTGGTTGCCTTGCATTCCCATCTCCATATGGATTTAACATACTAGGCAGGGCAGCACCCGACCTTTGCTTTATATAGGACAGTTATGGACAAAGTCGCAGGTCAAAAACGCGCAGTGCAAGTTCTTTATCCGTCGATTGAGCCTTTCGATCAACGGATCTTGAGTGTGGGCGACGGGCATCACATCTATGTCGAGCAATGTGGCAAGCCCGATGGCGTGCCTGTGGTTGTTTTGCATGGTGGTCCCGGTGGTGGGTGTAGCCCGTCGATGCGTCGGTATTTCGACCCCGCGGTGTACCGAATCATTCTGTTTGATCAGCGTGGATGTGGGCGTTCTCGGCCTCATGCGGAGGTGGCACATAACACCACTTGGCATTTGGTGTCAGATATCGAAAAAATTCGGGAGGCTCTAGGCATTAAGCGTTGGATGGTCTTTGGCGGCAGTTGGGGCGCGACCTTGGCTTTGATTTATGCGCAGGCCCATGCCTCTTTCGTGCAGCATCTGATTTTGCGTGGCGTTTTCTTGGGCCAGAAATCTGAGCTGGATTGGTTTTACGGTGGCGGCGCAGGGCGGTTTTGGCCAGAAGCTTGGGCGCGATTTGCCGATTTAATTCCCAAGCAAGAGCAAGATGATCTGATTGCAGCCTATGGCGCTCGGCTGTTCAGTGGCGATTTGATGCAAGAAACTCGCTATGCCCGTGCCTGGGCAGGTTGGGAGAATGCCTTGGCCTCTATTGATTCAACGGGAATGTCTGGTGAAACCCCGTCACAATATGCGCGCGCCTTCGCGCGGCTTGAAAACCACTATTTTTCAAATCAGTTGTTTTTGAGTGTGGATCAGGCGGTGTTGAACAATATGGATCGGCTGGCTGCGATTCCTGGTGACATTGTTCAAGGCCGCTATGACATGATCTGCCCGCCACAAACCGCCTGGCAATTGGCGCAGGCATGGCCAAAGGCACGATTGCAAATGGTGGGCAAAGCCGGCCACGCATTGTCTGATGCACCCATAAGCGCGCAATTGGTGAAAGTTATGGATGCTTTGCGCCCATAGCGGGAAACTCACAGAAGAGACTTTACATATGCCTTTCAGGCGTTAACCTCGCTGGGGTAATTAATAGAATTAGGAGATGTCTGGTGGGGTCTATCTTTCAGATCATTCTTCAACGTTTGGTACTTGGCATATTAACATTGCTGATTGTGTCGGTGGTTATTTTTGTGGCTGTGAATGCCTTGCCCGGTGATTTTGCCCAGGCAATTTTGGGGCAGGGGGCAACAGAAGAGGCCGTGGCGCAGATCCGTGCGGATTTGGGTTTGGACCAAAACTATTTCATGAGATATTTTTCTTGGCTGGCCAATGTTTTGACCGGCAATCTGGGGATAAGCTTTGCTCAGATGAATTTTGCGTCAAATATGGGCGGGGATCAATTGGTGGGCGTGGTGGAGCAAATTGCTCCACGGTTTAAAGCGACAATGTTTTTGGCTGGCGTTACCGCAATGTTCGCTGTGCCAATCTCGATCACGTTGGGCGTTCTGGCAGCACTTTATCGCAATTCTATCTTTGACCGGGCCGTCAACATTACGACCCTATCGTCGATTTCCAGCCCAGAGTTTTTTCTCGCCTACATTCTGATTTTGGTGCTGGCGGTGCTCAACCCGATTTTTCCATCCCTGTCGAATGTCTATGAGGGCATGGCATTGGGCGAAAAACTCAACCGAACGATGCTCCCGGCTTTGACCCTGACCTTAGTGGTGACAGCTCATATGATGCGGATGACCCGCGCGGCGATTATCAACCTTTTGGCCAGTCCTTATATTGAAATGGCCCGCCTCAAGGGCATCAAACCCATGCGTGTGATTGTGCGCCATGCGCTGCCGAATGCTTTGGCCCCGATTATCAATGTGATTGCACTTAACCTTGCCTATTTAATCACCGGTGTGGTGGTGGTTGAGGTCGTGTTTGTATATCCCGGCATTGGCCAGCTATTTGTTGATAGCGTGAAAATCCGCGATATTCCCGTGGTGCAGGCCTGCTGCCTGATCTTTGCAGCGGCCTATATTTTGCTGAATTTGATGGCGGACATTCTATCCATTCTTTCCAACCCAAGATTGAGGCACCCGAAATGAGTTGGTTGCTGAATTTGATTTTGATCTTGATTGCGACGGCTGTTGTCGCCTGGGTGTTTCGTTTTTTGGGTCAAAAATTCACCCACAACAAACCCTTCTTTCGTGACATGCCCTTTGCGGTCGCCTTCGGCTATGTTGCGGGTCTGTTGGTGTTGATTGCCGCAGTGAGCTATTATTTTCGTCCGGTTGAGGTCAACGGCGTGCCGTCCGCTGGGGTGATCTTTTTCCGCTGGGCGGTGCAGGGCTTCATCGGCTTTGCGATTGCGGCCTATCTATTTCGCCTGTTTGGTCGGGCCGTTGGAACCGCTGGGACGCGAAAATTGTTTCGTGCTATGCCGCTGACGGCTGCCTTTGGGGTATTGGTCATCTTGCTTTACGCGATTGTCTCCATTTTTGCTGGATCGATTGCACCCTATGGGCAGGAAGAGATTTTTGCGAATGCCAATATTGTGCCAGGCGGCAATCCAATGATGGGGGGCGATCCAAATTTTCCGCTTGGTACGGATCAAATCGGTCGGGATATTTACAGCCGCCTGATCTATGGCGCTCAGAATACGGTGGGTATAGCCTTTGCTACCACATGCTTGGCCTTTTTCGTGGGCGGCTCTCTGGGGTTTCTTGCAGCAATTGTTGGGGGGTGGCTGGATCAAATCCTGTCACGCGCTGTTGATGTTTTGATGGCCATTCCGGCCCTCATTTTTGCACTGCTTTTGATGACTATCGCCAGTGTCTGGTCAAACCAGCTCGGTGTTGATCGCACCATTTTTATGGTCTTGATTATTGCGATGATTGACAGCACGCGAGTCTATCGTCTGTCACGCGCGGTGGGGCAAAATATTGTCGTGATGGACTATATCGAAGCGGCCAAGCTGCGCGGAGAGGGCATGGGATATCTCATTTTTAAAGAGATATTGCCCAACGCAACGGCACCGCTTTTGGCTGAATTTGGCCTGCGGTTTTGTTTTGTGTTCCTGACCATTGCGTCGCTGTCTTTCTTGGGAGTGGGCATTCAGCCGCCCCTCGCGGATTGGGGAACAATGGTCAAAGATCTGTCGCAATTCATAAATTTCGCTGCTTTCGCACCAAATGTTGCCACCGCGCCCCTGTTGGCGGCTGGAGCAATTGCATTGCTGACTGTTGCGGTGAATTTTGTAGTGGATTGGATGCTGCACAAATCTTCGGGCTTGAAGGATTAATGTCATGACAGAGCAGCTCCTCAAAATACGTGGGTTGAAAATCGAAGGCAAATCCGATGAGGTTTGGATTCCAATTGTCAATGGAATAGATCTTGATCTGAAAAAGGGCGAAGTTCTAGGATTGATTGGTGAATCGGGCGCAGGCAAATCGACGGTTGGTCTAGCCGCGATGGGATTTACCCGCGACGGATGCCGCATATCTGGCGGTTCGGTTGATTTTGACGGGGTGGATTTGGTGACCGCTTCTGCCGCGGTGAAGCGCAACATGCTGGGCAAGAGAATAGCCTATGTGGCGCAATCTGCTGCGGCCAGTTTCAACCCAGCGCATCGTCTGATCGACCAACACACAGAAGCGCCAACACAACATAAGTTGCGGGTCAAGGCTGAAAGCGAGTTGGATGGTATGGAGCTTTATCGCCGTCTACGCCTGCCCGATCCCGATTACATTGGCTTTCGCTACCCGCATCAGGTTTCCGGCGGGCAATTGCAGCGCGCAATGACTGCGATGGCTATGTCATGCCGGCCTGACTTTATCATCTTTGATGAGCCAACCACGGCGCTGGATGTAACCACTCAGATTGAAGTTCTGGCCGCTATTCGTGATATTGTGGAGCAGTTGGATACGGCTGCGATTTACATCACCCACGATCTTGCGGTTGTGGCGCAGATGGCTGATCGGATTAAGGTCTTGTTACGTGGTGATGAGGTGGAAGAGGCCGAGACCCGCGCCATGCTATCTGCGCCGCGTGAAGATTATACCAAGTCCTTATGGGCCGTGCGGTCGTTTCAAAGACCCGCAAAACCGGCGATTTCAGCCGGAGCAACGCCGATTGTGTCTTTGAAAAACGTCTCCGCGGCCTATGGAAAATCCCCTGTTTTGTTTGACGTCGCATTTGATATCCACGCGGGTCGCACGGTGGCGGTTGTGGGCGAATCTGGATCTGGAAAATCAACAACTGCGCGTTGTATCACCGGGCTGCTGCCGCCAAGCCAAGGGTATATTGAGTTTAATGGCGAAGTCTTGCCGTTGGATTATCGTAAGCGCAGCAAAGATCAATTGCGTCAGGTGCAGATGATTTACCAAATGGCGGATACGGCGCTCAACCCGCGCAGCTCGATTGGTGATATTATTGGCCGGCCGGTGCAGTTTTATTCTGGTCTCACAGGTTCGGCCAAACGCAAACGGGTTGAGGAGTTGTTGGCGCAGATTGAACTGGAGCCAGGACAATATATCGACCGCCTGCCCAGCGAATTGTCTGGTGGACAAAAGCAGCGCATTGGCATTGCCCGCGCCCTGGCTGCCGAGCCGCAGTTTGTCATCTGTGATGAGGTGACCTCAGCGCTTGATCAACTCGTAGCAGAGGGCATTTTGAAACTTCTTTCACAGCTACAAGACGACTTGGGCTTATCCTACATGTTCATCACCCATGACCTAGCGACCGTGCGGGCGATCAGTGATGATGTTGTGGTCATGAAAGATGGCAGGGTTGTTGAGCAGGGGCTAAAAGCCGAGATGTTCCAACCGCCACACCATCCCTATACTGATCTTTTACTCTCATCTGTGCCTGAAATGGACCCAGATTGGCTAACAAACCTGTTAAATGGCCGTGGCGTGGATAACATCGGTGACGCGGCGGTTGGGAAGATGTAAGATCGAATCACCCCCCCCTTATAAATAGGGGGCGCGGGGCGACCCGCCAAAATGAAAGTAACCAGGGAGAAAATGAATGTCTCAACTTAGTAGACGTGGACTTTTAAAAACAGGGGCTGCCGCTGGTGTGATTGCCGCGACCGGTCTGCCGGCGAAATCTGCTGCAAAACGCGGTGGCAAGCTGCGTATGGGCTTGAACGGCGCGAATACATCTGACAGCTTTGACGGCCGAACACATTCGGATCAATTCATGATCCACATGGGCCATGGGACCGTGTTTGACTGCCTCACAGAGGTCACGGCTTCCGGTGAGCTCGTAGGTGAGTTGGCAGAAAGCTGGGAAGCTAGTTCAGATGCCAAAACATGGACGTTTAACCTGCGCAAAGGCGTGACGTTCCATAACGGCAAATCCTTTGGGGCAGATGATGTTATCGCATCTTTAAATATGCACACAGAAGAAGGTGCAAAATCTGCTGCAAAACCAATTGTGGCTGCGATCACAACCATGAAGAAGATGAACGATCACCAGATCCAATTTACTTTGGCTGCGGGTAATGCTGATTTCCCATTCCTGCTGTCTGACTATCACATCTTGATGTATCCTGCCGGAATGATTGACGAAGCTATAGCTAAAGGCATTGGCACAGGGCTTTACAGAGTTGTTAGTTTTGATCCTGGCGTTCGCTGCGTGCTCACCCGTGTGGACAGCCATTATAAAGATGGCCGTGCCGGTTGGTTTGATGAGATTGAATGTATCGCGATTAATGATTCCTCTGCGCGGATGAATGCCTTGATGACCGGTCAGGTGGATGCGGTGAATCGTGTTGACTTTAAGACCGAGCCATTGTTGCGTGCTAATCCAAACATTGAGATTTTTGAAGTGACGGGGAATATGCAATACACATTCCCAATGTTAACCAATCAGGCACCATTTAATGACATTAACGTTCGGAAGGCGCTGAAATACGGGATTAATCGTCAAGAAATGGTCGATAAAATTCTGCAGGGTCATGGTATGGTAGGTAACGATCATCCAATCGGTCCTGCGAACCAATACCTTGCTACAGAAATTCCCCAAATTGAGCTTGATCTCGATAAGGCAAAGTTTCACTTGAAAGAGGCTGGTTTGACGGAGTTAAATGTAGAACTTTCCGCCTCAGATGCGGCTTTTACTGGTGCGGTTGATGCATCGCAATTGTATCAAGCGTCTGCCAAAAGTGCCGGCATTAATATCAATGTGGTGCAAGAGCCAGCTGATGGCTACTGGTCTAACGTTTGGCTGAAAAAGGGCTGGTGTGCTTGCTATTGGTCTGGCCGTGCAACGGAAGATTGGATGTTCTCAACGGCCTATGAGAGTGGGGTGCCTTGGAATGACACACACTGGGAGAACGCTCGTTTTCAGGAATTATTGTTAACCGCCCGAGCTGAGCTTGATAGCAATAAACGGCGTGAGCAATATGCTGAAATGCAGTTGATATGTTCTCAAGAGGGTGGAACTGTTATTCCAATGTTTGCAAATACTGTGGATGCGGCCTCTACGAAATTGGCCCATGGTCCTGATATTGGCAACATCTGGCAAATGGACTCCAGCCGACTCACAGAGCGCTGGTGGTTTGCGTAAGACCTTAGGGTTTTATTGATCAAAGGCCTCGGATTTTCCGGGGCCTTTTTTGTTTCACCTGCGATGAGGAAATCGGTTGTGTGAGCGGCGGTGCTGCTGTGTTAGAGAACCTTTTGAAAGAATCGCTCTTCTGGGATTGAAACCGCTTGGTAAACTCTGTAATGGAGACAAATAGCGGCGTTTCGGCTTCCACCCCCGAAATTCCACCGGAAAACATCACGGGCCGCGCGCCCGTTTTTTTGTGCCTGAAAGGTATCTATGACAGATCTAATTGCCAAGGCTGCAATGGACCAGCGACTGCTTACGATCCTGAACCCGATGATTGAGGGTTTGGGCTATGAAGTGGTGCGTTTACGCTTGATGAGCGGCAATACCCCGACGTTGCAAATCATGGCGCAAAAGCCTGATGGTACGATGGAAGTGGATGGCTGCGCTGAGATCAGCACAGCAGTTTCCGCTTTGATGGATGTCGAAGATCCGATTATTGAAGCCTACACGCTTGAAATTTCAAGCCCTGGCATTGATCGTCCTTTGACTCGCTTGAAAGATTTTGACCAATGGATTGGCTATGTGGCCAAGATTGAAACCGAACAGTTGATTGACGGTCGTCGCCGTTTTAAGGGCGAGTTGGCGGGCACCGATGGGGACGAGGTTTTGATCACCGTTGAAGAGGGGACGATTGGTCTCAAATTTGACTGGCTGGCTGATGCCAAGCTGATCTTGACGGATGATTTGATACGCGCGGTTCTCAAAGGTCGCAAAGACGCGGGTCAAATTGATGAAACACAATATGATGAAGTGCAAACCATCGTTGATGGAGAGGAAGACTAATGGCCATTACATCTGCAAACCAGCTTGAGTTGCTACAAACCGCCGAAGCTGTTGCTCGTGAAAAAATGATTGATCCTGGGCTGGTGATTGAGGCGATGGAAGAATCTTTAGCGCGGGCGGCAAAGTCTCGCTACGGCGCAGAAATGGATATCCGCGTTTCTATCGACCGCAAAACTGGCCGGGCGACCTTCACCCGTGTGCGCACTGTTGTGGAAGACGAATTGTTGGAAAATTACCAGGCGGAGTTCACAGTCGAGCAAGCCAAGCAACATATGGAGAGCCCAGAAGTGGGACAGCAGTATATTGAAGAAGTTCCTCCAGTTGAGATGGGCCGCATCGCCGCACAATCTGCCAAGCAGGTTATTTTGCAAAAAGTCCGCGAAGCTGAGCGGGATCGTCAATATGAAGAATTCAAGGATCGGGCTGGTACGATTATCAATGGTCTGGTGAAGCGTGAAGAATATGGCAACGTAATTGTTGATATTGGCCGCGGTGAAGCTGTGTTGCGTCGCAACGAAAAAATTGGCCGTGAAAGCTATCGTCCCAACGATCGTATTCGCGTGTACATCAAGGAAGTGCGCCGTGAGCAGCGCGGCCCGCAGATCTTCTTGTCACGGACTGCACCAGAATTCATGGCGGAACTGTTTAAAATGGAGGTGCCAGAAATTTATGATGGCATCATTGAGATCAAAGCTGTGGCCCGTGATCCAGGATCGCGCGCTAAAATTGCCGTGATTTCTTATGACGGCTCCATTGATCCTGTCGGTGCCTGCGTGGGGATGCGCGGCAGCCGGGTGCAAGCGGTTGTGAATGAGCTGCAAGGGGAAAAAATTGATATTATCCCTTGGAATGAAGATCAACCCACATTCTTGGTGAATGCTTTGCAACCTGCGGAAGTGACCAAAGTGGTTCTGGATGAAGAAGCTGGCAAGATTGTCGTTGTTGTGCCAGATGAGCAGCTGAGCCTGGCCATTGGACGTCGTGGCCAAAACGTGCGTTTGGCCAGCCAGCTGACCAGCCTCGATATCGACATCATGACAGAGGAAGAAGAATCCAAGCGTCGTCAGGCCGAATTTGAAGTGCGCACCAAACTCTTTATCGACAGTCTGGATTTGGACGAATTCTTTGCACAGCTTCTGGTGTCTGAAGGGTTCACCAGCCTTGAAGAGGTGGCCTATGTGGAACTTGATGAGCTTTTGGTCATTGATGGCGTGGATGAAGCCACGGCAAGTGAGCTGCAAGCGCGTGCTCGTGACGTGATTGAAGCCGAAAACACCCGCGCAATGGCCCGCGCTCGAGAGTTGGGTGTCGAAGACAGCCTGGTGAATTTCGAAGGCTTAACGCCACACATGATCGAGGCCTTGGCTGATGATGGAGTGAAAACCTTGGAAGATTTTGCGACTTGCGCTGACTGGGAATTGGCAGGTGGGTGGACCACTGTTGAAGGTGAGCGGGTCAAAGATGACGGCGTGCTCGAAAAATTCGATGTGGATTTGGCTGAGGCGCAAAACATGGTCATGACAGCTCGGATTATGCTGGGCTGGGTGGATCCAGAAGAATTGCTCGATGAGGAGTCGGAGGACCCACAAGACAATGCGGAACAGGTAAGCTGAATGAGCCACAGCGGTGCATATACTCCAGAAAATCTGACCGAGCGCAAGTGCTTGGTCAGTCAGGATTCTGGTCCGAAAGCGGGTTTAATTCGCTTTGTGACCAGTCCTGATGGGGTGGTTGTGCCGGATATACTGGAAAAATTACCCGGTAGGGGCTACTATGTCACGGCGAACCTGCATATTTTGGAAGAGGCAGTAAAGCGCAAGGTTTTTGCGCGCGGTGCTAAAGCGCAGGTGAGCGTGCCGGAAGATCTGATTGCGCAGATTGATCGCCAGCTGGCGCGCCGGGTGGTAGATCTTGTATCCATTGCTCGAAAGGCTGGCAAAGCTGTGACAGGCTTCGAGAAGGTAAAAGGGTGGTTGGCCGAGGGCCGGGCTAAAGTTTTGCTGCAAGCCAGTGATGGATCCGCTCGCGGTAAAGATAAATTATGGACCCCAGAGGGTGGACGATTTTTTGGGTGTTTAACGGCGCAGGAATTGGGTTTGGCATTTGGGCGCGGGCATGCGATACACTGCGCACTCTCCGGTGGCAAACTTAGCGAACGTGTAGTACATGAGGCCGCAAGATTGCGCGGATTACGAGAAGCCACCAAGGTGGCATAGGGCAATAGCCCACTGAAAAGGACAATAGAGCTTTATGAGCGACGACGGAAAAAAAACACTCGGTTTGATGGGCGGGTCACGTTCAGGAAATGTGAAACAAAGTTTCAGTCACGGCCGGACCAAAAATGTTGTGGTGGAAACCAAGCGTAAACGCGTTGTCGTACCCAAGCCGGGCGCCGCAAAACCCGCCGCTCCTGGAGCTGTGCGTGGCAGCGATCCGGCGCGTCGGCCAGCTGGAATTTCTGATGCGGAAATGGAGCGTCGTTTAAAAGCTGTGCAAGCCGCGAAAGCGCGGGAGACAGAAGATTCAGAACGGCGCGCTCAAGAAGAAACCGAGCGGGAGGCTGAGCGCAATCGCCGCCGCGAAGAACAGGAAGCAAAAGAGCGCGAACTGCGTGAACGCGAAGAGCGGGCGCAGGCAAAAACCGCGGTCGAAGCAGAGAAAAAGCGCGAAGCAGAGGCAGCAGCATTGCTTGCGGCTGCACCACCGCCAACACCCGAAGAGCGGGCTGCAAAAACTGGCGTTGTGCGTAGCAAAGTCGCTGAGCCTGTGCGCCGTGAGGAACCTGCGCGTCCAAGCCGTAACAAAGGCCGGGAGGGCAATCGCCGCTCTGGCAAGCTGACTGTTAATCAGGCCAGCGCCGGAAATGATGGGCGGCATCGATCTATGGCATCCATGAAACGTAAGCAAGAGCGCGCCCGTCAAAAAGCGATGGGTGGGGCTGTTGAGCGCGAGAAGATTATCCGCGATGTGCAAGTGCCTGACGCGATTATGGTACAAGAGCTGGCCAACCGCATGGCCGAGCGGGTCGCTGATGTTGTGAAATCCTTGATGCAAATGGGCATGATGGTGACACAGAACCAAACCATCGACCAAGACACAGCTGAGCTGATCGTGGAAGAGTTTGGTCATAAAATTGTGCGCGTTTCTGATGCGGATGTTGAGGATGTGATTGACCAAGTGGTTGATAGCCCTGAAGATCTCAAGCCACGCGCTCCGATCATCACGGTGATGGGCCATGTTGACCACGGTAAGACTTCGCTTTTGGATGCGATCCGCAATGCGCGGGTTGTCTCTGGTGAAGCCGGCGGCATTACTCAACATATCGGTGCTTATCAAGTTGAGCAGAACGGCGATCTTTTGACCTTTCTCGACACACCGGGCCACGCGGCTTTTACGTCGATGCGCTCGCGTGGGGCGCAGGTCACAGATATTGTCATCTTGGTTGTTGCAGCAGATGACGCTGTGATGCCCCAAACGATTGAGGCGATTGCGCATGCAAAGGCGGCCAATGTGCCGATGATTGTGGCCATCAACAAAATTGACCGACCTGCAGCGGATCCTCAGAAAGTGCGGACCGATCTTTTGCAACATGAGGTGATCGTGGAGCAAATGTCCGGTGAGGTCCAGGACGTGGAGGTATCTGCGATAACGGGCCAAGGCTTGGATCAATTGCTGGAAGCAATTGCTTTGCAATCTGAAATTTTGGAGCTGAAAGCCAATCCAAACCGTTCGGCCTCTGGCGCTGTCATTGAAGCGCAGTTGGATGTTGGTCGTGGACCAGTTGCCACTGTTTTGGTGCAAAACGGGACATTGAAACTTGGCGATATTTTCGTGGTTGGGGAACAATGGGGCAAAGTGCGCGCCTTGATCAGCGACTCTGGAGAGCGGATCAAAACCGCTGGCCCATCAACACCTGTTGAAGTTCTTGGCCTGAATGGCACACCCGAAGCGGGTGACGTTTTGAATGTGGTTGAAACCGAAGCACAGGCGCGTGAAATTGCAGAATACCGTGCACAGGCGGCCAAAGATAAACGTGCCGCCTTGGGTGCAGCGACAACTTTGGAACAGCTCATGGCCAATGCGAAGGCCAATGAGGACATCAGCGAGCTGCCAATTCTTTTGAAGGCCGACGTTCAGGGCTCTGCGGAAGCTATTGTTCAGGCTATGGCGAAAATTGGCAATGATGAAGTTCGGGTGCGGGTTCTGCACTCTGGTGTCGGTGCGATCACAGAAACAGATATTGGACTGGCCGAAGCCTCGGGGGCGCCGGTGTTTGGCTTTAACGTGCGGGCAAATACCTCAGCGCGGAATACAGCCAACCAAAAAGGCGTTGAGGTTCGCTATTATTCAGTGATTTATGATTTGGTTGATGATGTGAAAGCGGCGGCGTCTGGTCTATTGAGCGCCGAAATTCGTGAAACATTCATTGGCTACGCCAATATTAAGGAAGTGTTCAAAGTGTCGGGCGTCGGTAAAGTTGCCGGTTGTTTGGTTACTGAAGGGGTGGCACGCCGATCCGCCGGGGTCCGCTTGCTGCGCGATAATGTCGTTATTCATGAAGGCACGCTGAAAACACTGAAGCGCTTCAAAGACGAGGTGCCTGAGGTGCAATCGGGTCAAGAGTGTGGTATGGCCTTTGAAAATTATGATGACATCAGACCAAATGATGTGATCGAAATTTTTGAACGCGAAGAAGTTGAACGTAAGTTGGCTTAATTTTAAAGATGTAGAAAATGGCGCCTCTGTTGGGCGCCATTTTTTGCGCTATGAAACGGGTTGCCCCTCATATAATTTTTGCTTGATTTTGATTTGAATTGTACCCTTGGCAGTTTCGCCTTTGTAAATCCCCCGAGCCAGAATCCGCGAGCCCAGAATAATCGTTTTCACGACTGTTTGATCTTTGCGGATGTCAATTTGATGCATTGCACCTGTCTCCAGACTTCTTGGGGACAAGGTAGCGTCAAATTATGTAAAAGTTACTAAGACTTCAGATATAATTAGAGCCAATCGTAAAGTATTGGAATCAAGGGTAGATCTGCAGCAGGCATGGGATAAGATCTAAGGTCTTGTTTGCGGACCCAATTTAGGGACTGCTTCTCCTGAGGTTGCGGAATGCCTTGCCACTTACGGCAGGCAAATAGCGGCATTAAAAGGTGAAAATCCTCATAGGCATGGCTGGCAAATGTCAGCGGGGCGAGGCAGCTTTGCCAGGTATTAATACCCAGTTCCTCTTCTAATTCGCGGATTAAGGCGGACTCTGGCGTTTCTCCTGCTTCGACCTTGCCGCCGGGAAATTCCCAAAGTCCGGCCATGGCTTTTCCTTCAGGACGCTGTGCTAGAAGCACGCGACCATCTGAATCGATTAGCGCAACCGCAGAGACAAGCACCGTTTTCATGAGCGATAGTCCGCATTGATCTCAATATAGCCATGCGTTAAATCGCATGTCCAAACAGTGGCTTGCGCTGTGCCGACGCCCAGATCTGTGCGAATATGAAGTTTGGCTTGCTGCATATAGCTGGCGCCGGCTTCTTCTCTGTAGCTGGAGGCAACCCAACCATTTTCGGCCACAAGGTGCGGCCCAAACCAAATGGAGAGCCGGTCACGGTCAGCCGCGGCGCCAGATTTCCCAACAGCCATGACAATGCGGCCCCAGTTTGGATCTTCTCCCGCAACCGCCGTTTTGACCAAGGGAGAATTTGCAATAGACATAGCTACTTTGCGCGCATCCGCTTCGCTGCGGGCGCCGGTGACTTCAACTGTGAGGAATTTTGTTGCGCCTTCGCCGTCCTGGACCACTTGATGGGCGAGATCCAGCATGACCTGTTTCAACCCTTCAGTGAAATCGTGGTTCTGAGTTATATATACACCCGACGTTCCGGTCGCAGCACAGATGAGCGCGTCAGAGGTTGACGTGTCACTATCGACAGTAATGCAATTGAAAGTTTGATTGGTCAAATTTCCAAGCATGGTTTGCAGATTTGGCTGTGAAATTTTTGCATCTGTGAAGATATAGACCAACATAGTTGCCATATCCGGGGCGATCATACCGGAACCCTTGGCAAAGCCGCTTATCGTGACGGGCCGTCCATTGATTTGCAATGTTCTTGACGCACCTTTGGGAAAGGTATCGGTTGTCATAATGGCGCGCGCGGCGTCTTCCTGCGTCGCTGGGCTAAGAGAGCTTGTTAATTGATCTAGGCAATCTGTGATTTTTTGATCTGGCAAAACCTCACCAATCACACCGGTTGAGGAGGTGAAAACCGCTTCAGCTGGAATGTTTAGCCGATCGGCGACAGCGGAACAGATTCGGTCAACCGAGGCTTTGCCGGCCGCACCTGTAAACGCGTTTGCATTGCCGGAGTTAACAAGTATTGCCGCCCCTTTCGACATATCACCACCTATTTTTTTCTGACAATTCAATATGCTGGCTGCGCGGGTGGCGGAGCGGGTGAAGACGCCGGCGATGGTGGCTCCTGGCGCGATGGCGGCCAGCATGACATCTGTCCGCCCAGGGTATTTCACCCCAGCCGAGGCGGTGGCAAATTGCACCCCATCAATGATCGGCAGCTCTGGAAATTTAGCGGGGGCCAGAGGTGATATCTTTGTCATGGTGTCATTGATCCAAGGTTGACAGCACAGAGGGATCAATACCATCGCTTGACAGGGTGACATCCGTGCCATCCATTAAGCTGCGCAGATGTGCCTCCACAGCGGCATTTTGCAGCTCAACTTCCAGCTCCCCACGCATCTCCTCTAGACTTGGGGGGGCCATAACGCGGCGATCTCTCAACAAGATGAGATGATAGCCAAATTGCGTTTGCACTGGGCCGGCATAGCTGCCCGGCTCCATGTTGAGTACTGCATTCTCAAAGGGCGGCACCATTTGACCCTTACCAAACCAGCCCAAATCACCACCGCGCGGACCGGAGGGGCCGGTTGAATGTTCTTGGGCGAGCGTTGCAAAATCGGCGCCCTCTTCCAAAAGTGTTAACAGTTCCCGTGCTTTGTCCTCAGTCTTGAGCAAAATATGCGCGGCCTGATATTCTTCTTCGCCTGCACCGGCAGGAAATTTGGCGTCATAGGCAGATTGCAGGGCCGCCTCACTCAGCGCACCTGCGCGAACGGCCTCAATCACAGTTGTTGACAGCAGGTTGCGCTCTTGATTTTCCATCGCCGTGGGCAGCCAGCTTGGCGGTGTCTCAACGGAACTGGCCAAAAGTTGTTGCTGAACCAATTGTTCGATTATTCCATTAAACAATACGCTGTCTTCGAGGTTTTTATATTGATCTGGAAGCTGGCGTTTGATGTCGAGCACATGGGCGAGTGTCAACTCTGTGCCGTTTACGGTGGCGACCACAGTGGTTAATTTAGGCTCTTGTGCGGCCACGCCTGTCGAAAAGAATAAGATTAGAGCCATGCTGTGGAAAATTTTGTTTAATTTCGCCATTGTTTTATCCTTTAAAGCACACGGAATCACCCGTGCCGTTGACACTGTAATGCGAGACCCATACATCGTTTGGGTGGCCCTGAGGGGGCCGGCTCAACTCTGCACATGCCTTTGGCTTTTCATAAGCTGCGGTGGCGCGGTGGGCAAGCAAATCCCTCTTTTGATTTGAATAACCATGCGGGGCAAATATGCTGGGCCTAGGAACACTTGCCAAAAATTTTTTTGGCACACCAAATGATCGTAAGGTCAAAGCGACCCGGCCGTTGATCGAGAAAATCAACGCGCTTGAACCTGAATTTGAGGCTCTCAATGATGAGGGTCTCGTGGCCAAGACGGCTGAGCTGCGCGCGCGTGCCACATCTGGTGAGGATTTGGACATCCTGCTGCCAGAGGCCTTTGCTAATTGCCGCGAGGCCGCTAAGCGCGCCTTGGGTCTGCGAGCCTTTGATGTACAGCTGATGGGCGGCATATTCTTGCATCAAGGCAATATCGCAGAAATGAAAACTGGTGAGGGCAAAACCTTGGTGGCCACTTTCCCGGCCTATCTCAATGCTTTGACGGGTAAGGGCGTGCATATCGTTACGGTCAACGACTATTTGGCGCGCCGCGATGCGGAGTGGATGTCGAAAGTCTATTTGGCTTTGGGCCTGACGACAGGGGTTGTTTACCCTCAGCAGCCCGATGATGAAAAAGCGGTGGCCTATGCTTGTGATGTCACCTATGCGACGAATAATGAGCTTGGGTTTGATTATCTGCGCGACAATATGAAGGCCGAATTGAGCCAAATGCATCAGCGCTCCCACAATTTCGCGATTGTTGATGAGGTGGACTCGATACTAATTGATGAGGCGCGCACGCCGCTGATTATTTCTGGTCCGTCGCAGGATCGCTCGGAGCTATACAAAACCATTGATCAGCTGATCCCAGATGTTTTGGAGATCCATTATACGTTGGACGAAAAGACTAAAAATGTGACCTTCACCGATGAAGGTAACGAATGGTTGGAAGAGGTGCTTAGCGGCAAGGGCATTCTACCGGACGGTCAATCGCTTTATGACCCGGAAAGCACCACGATTGTGCACCATGTTAACCAAGGGCTGCGGGCGCATAAGCTCTTTATTCGTGATAAAGAATACATAGTGCGGGACGATGAAGTTGTGTTGATTGACGAGTTTACCGGCCGAATGATGGCGGGTCGACGCCTCTCTGATGGATTGCATCAGGCCATTGAAGCCAAGGAAGGGTGCACCATTCAGGCCGAAAATGTCACTTTGGCTTCGGTCACCTTTCAAAACTATTTCCGCCTGTATGATAAATTGGGCGGCATGACCGGAACAGCCTTGACCGAGGCTGATGAATTTCACGAAATTTATGGTTTAGGTGTTGTCGAGGTTCCGACCAATCGTGCGGTTGCACGGGCCGATGAGGATGATCAAGTCTACCGAACTGCTGGTGAAAAATACAACGCTGTCGTGGATGCCATCAAGGTGGCTTATGAGAAAAAGCAACCTGTTCTGGTCGGCACCACCTCAATTGAGAAGTCCGAGCTGCTGTCAGAATTGTTGACTGCTGCTGGCATCACTCACAATGTTTTGAATGCGCGTCAGCATGAGCAAGAGGCCAAGATCGTCGCTGATGCAGGTAAGCTGGGCGCCGTCACGATTGCGACCAATATGGCCGGGCGAGGCACAGACATCAAATTGGGGGGCAATGTTGAGTTCACCATTATGGAGGCCATTGCCGCGGACCCTAAGGCGAACCCCGATGATATTCGCAGCCAGATTGAAGAGGAACATGCCAGCGACGAGCAGGCGGTAAAAGAAGCTGGTGGCCTTTATGTTTTGGCTACCGAACGGCATGAATCGCGCCGCATTGATAACCAATTGCGTGGTCGATCTGGCCGGCAAGGTGATCCAGGTCGTAGTTCCTTTTTTCTGTCATTGGATGATGATTTGATGCGGATTTTTGGATCGGAGCGTTTGGAAAAAGTGCTTAATACTTTGGGTATGAAAGAGGGTGAGGCGATTGTGCACCCTTGGGTCAATAAATCTCTAGAACGCGCGCAGGCGAAAGTAGAAGGTCGCAACTTTGACATCCGCAAACAGCTTTTGAAATTCGATGATGTGATGAACGATCAACGTAAGGTGATTTTTGGCCAACGTCGCGAGATCATGGAAGCTGATGATTTGGCAGAAATCACACAGGATATGCGCCACCAGGTAATCGATGATTTGGTGACGCAATTTATGCCACCAAAATCCTATGCAGATCAGTGGGATGTAGAGGGTCTGCAAGCTGCTCTTGTAGAGAACTTAGGGGTTGATGCGCCAGTGGTGGAGTGGGCCGCGCAAGAGGGTGTCGATGATGACACGATCCGTGAAAAGCTCGAAGACTTTAGCGATGATTTCATGGCCCGCAAGGCGGTTGAGTTTGGACCTGAGAACATGCGGATGATTGAAAAGCAAATTTTGCTAGAGACGATTGATGGCAAATGGCGCGAGCATTTGCTGACGCTGGAGCATCTGCGGTCTGTGGTTGGGTTTCGCAGCTATGCGCAGCGCGATCCGCTCAACGAGTATAAATCCGAAGCCTTCCAATTGTTCCAGAATCTGCTCGACGGTTTGCGTGAGCGGGTGACCCAGCTCTTGACACATGTGCGTATGCGCTCGGCCGAAGAGCAAAAGGCGATAATGGAAGAAATGGCCCGGCAACAAGCCGCCATCGCTGCGGCGGCGCAATCAATGGATGTCACTCCGACCGCGCCCGGTGCTTTCGATGAGAATGATCGGGCCACTTGGGGCAATCCGGGACGCAATGAGGCCTGCCCTTGTGGATCTGGCAAAAAATTCAAACATTGCCACGGCAAACTGTAACGGGACGGGGTTGTCAGCCGAATAGCTACGCGCAGAACGCCGTCGCGCGTTGATTGCCAACATTGACGCGTGTGACTTCAATGTATTAAATCCTGTACCACAGAACGGCCCGAATGGGTGGTCTTTGAATTTGTTAATTTTTGGGGTCTTCGCCCCGCACCACATTTTTATGATTAAGGGGCTTCAATGCGCCATGCATATATCACCGGTTCTGCCGATTTCATTGGATTTTATCTAGCGGAATTACTGTTGCAAGAGGGCTGGAATGTCACAGGTCTAGACGGTCTTACCGATCATTATGACGTGCGGCTCAAACATCGCCGGCTGCAGATGCTTGGCAGAATATAGCGATCCCCCGCAACGGGGCTTGTGGGGGGGTGGGCCCGGCTGAGAAC
Organism: uncultured Planktomarina sp.; assembly: GCA_943788425.1. Taxonomy (GTDB): domain Bacteria; phylum Pseudomonadota; class Alphaproteobacteria; order Rhodobacterales; family Rhodobacteraceae; genus Planktomarina. The sequence goes on along the minus strand of CALSQF010000006.1, from coordinate 149,178 downwards.
ACTGAGCTGTACCACCCCATCCAGCAGGCGCATGCCCTCATTATGGGTGACATGCTTTTGCGCTTAGTTTTGTAAGATATAGGGCAAGTAGAGATTGGGTGAGATAGTGGACATGGTTCAAGACCCTTTGCAAGATGACATTTCAGCAATCATCTCGCAAAGAGTTAATTGAGCTCTATCCAGAGCGTGCGGGCGCGATAATAAATGTTAAACGTTTCGCGCATGGAGGCGATTGTTGCTCTATGCGGCGTCTTTCACGGCTTGCGATACGGTCTCTGCAACCGCGTTGAGCAGGGATTCATCTTCTGCCTCCACCATCACGCGGATCAGCGGCTCGGTGCCGGATTTGCGAATGAGCAGACGTCCTTTGCCCAGCAAAGAGGCTTCCGCATCCTGGATAGCCGACTGCACAGAAGCAACCTCCAAGGGTGCCCTACCTGCGGAAAACCGGACATTCTTCAGCACTTGTGGGCAGGGTGCGAAGACGTTGGCAAGTTCGCTGGCCCGTTGGCTTGTTTCGACCATAGCGGCCAGAAATTGTAATCCAGCCAAAAGCCCATCGCCGGTAGTGGCGTAATCACTCATCACGATATGGCCTGATTGTTCACCGCCAAGATTGAATCCGCCCTGGCGCATGGCATCCACCACATAACGATCGCCCACATCAGTACGGCGCAGATCAATTCCCTGGTCGCCCAGCCAGCGCTCGAGGCCCAAATTAGACATCACGGTGGCGACCAAAGCGCCGCCGCGTAGCTTTCCGCTTTTAGCCCAGCGCGCGGCGATCAACCCCATGAGCTGATCTCCATCGGCGACCTGGCCTTTTTCGTCAATAATGGCGATTCGGTCTGCATCACCGTCCAGACAGATCCCAATGTCGGCACCATGCTGTAACACGGCATTAACGGCCGCTTTTGGCGCAGTCGACCCCACGCCTTTGTTGATGTTATAGCCATTGGGTTGCACGCCAATGGCGATGACCTCCGCGCCAAGTTCCCAAAGCACCTCAGGGGCGGTGCGATATCCGGCGCCATTGGCGCAATCAATCACAACTTTCAAACCGTCTAACCGCTTGCCCGTTGGAAAGGTTGCCTTTGCGGCTTCGACATACCGCCCAATTGCGCTGTCGATGCGACTGGCCCGCCCAATGTTTTCTGGCAAGCAGAGATCCACATCACCTGCAAATAAGGCTTCAATTTCCATTTCGGCGGCGTCTGACAGCTTATAACCATCTGGACCGAAAAATTTGATACCATTGTCGTGATGCGGATTATGACTGGCGGTGATCATCACACCGACATCTGCGCGCATGGAATGGGTGAGCATGCCGACGGCAGGTGTGGGAACTGGTCCCAATAGAACCACATCCATGCCGGTTGATAAAAATCCAGCGGTGAGCGCGTTTTCAATCATATAGCCTGATCTGCGTGTATCCTTGCCAATCACAACACGATGGCCTGGAGAGGCGTCACGCCGAAAAAACCGCCCAGCCGCCGCCGCAAGCCGCAGAGCGGTTTCGGCAGTCATGGGATAGGTATTTGCCGTGCCGCGGACACCGTCCGTTCCAAATAGGTGTCGCGTCATAAAGTTTCCTCTCAAATCGCTGCGGTCTTAGATTGAAGCAAGGCGGATATCAGCCTTGATGTATAGTTCCGAATTACCGGTAAAAAGATGTTTAGTCTAAATGTTATAAAAATTTAAATAAAATGTGCGGCAAGCCAACCGCCGCCGCCTCCCACGAGCAAGGCAAGCACGAGCCACCGCTTTTTCATCCCTGGCTTTTGCACAGTCGGTTGTGCGGTGTTGTAGGTGCGGATCAAGGCCGCTTCCGCAAGCTGAGGAAGTTTTGGTCCGAAGCGCGACAGGACGCGGGCCGTTTTAAGCAGGTCTTTTATCAAGGCTTTCGGCCCAATGCTTCGTTTAATGTAATCTTCGACAATGGGTTTGGCGACTTCCCAAATATTAATCTGAGGATGCAAGCTGCGTGCAACCCCCTCAACAACAACCATCGTACGTTGCAGCAAGATGAGCTCCGTTCTGGTCTCCATACCAAATTGTTCTGTAACATCAAATAAGTAGGTTAAGACACGTCCCATGCTGATCTGCGTGGCATCCATGCCAAAAATGGGTTCCCCAACCGCCCGGAGGGCGCGGGCAAATTCATCGACATCCTTATCAGCGGGCACATATCCAGCTTCAAAATGCACCTCCGCCACACGTTTGTAATCGCGGCGAATAAAGCCAAATAGAATTTCTGCGTAGACCCGCCGGGTATATTCATCAATGCGGCCCATAATGCCAAAATCATAGGCAATCACATCGCCATTGGCGGCGATCTTAATATTTCCCTGATGTAAATCGGCGTGAAAAAAGCCATCGCGCAGCGCGTGTGACAAAAACAATTGCAAAATCCGCTCGCCAATTTGCCGCCTGTCATGTCCGGCCGCATCAAGGGCGGCATTGTCTCCGGCAGAGATTCCCTCAGCCCAATCCATAGTCATGACGTTTTTGCCTGACAGGCTCCAATTGATATGAGGCAATTGGAATCCTTCATCGGATTCGGTGTTGGCGGCAAATTCTCCCGCGGCACTACTTTCCAGCCGAAGGTCCAACTCACCGAGAACCACGCCTTCGAAATGCGCGATCACATCGAGTGGACGCAGACGGCGCGCGCCGGGTGCCAGAATTTCAACCATTCGGGCTGCGAAATAAAACGCATCAATATCCTTGCGAAAGGCGCGTTCAATGCCGGGGCGTAAGACTTTTACGGCGACATCTGCACCATCGACGGCGAGCTTTGCGCGGTGGACCTGCGCAATAGAGGCGGCGGCCACAGGCGCGCTAAAGTCTTGAAAGATGGATGTCAAAGGTCGCTCAAGCTCAGCCTCGATCATTGTCTGCGCTTCTTCGATCGGGAAGGGTGGCAATTTATCTTGCAGCACGCGCAATTGTGCGGCCAACTCATCACCGACCACATCGGGGCGGGTCGATAGGATTTGCCCGAATTTGATATAGGCTGGACCCAAAGCGGTCAGCGCGCGCGTGACCGGGGGCATTGCAGGATCACCCTTGTAACCCAACCACTGAAATGGCCAACCAAGAATTTTTGCGGTCAAGCGCAGACCGACAGGAGCTTGATAGGCGTTGAGGATCACATTCATCGCCCCTGTGCGCTCAAATGTTGCGCCGGTGCGGATCAGGCGAAAAATATTATGCGGACCGCGCATCTAAATTTTCCATCCGGAATGCAAGGCTGCGATACCGAGCGATAGGTTGCGATAGCTGGTATTTTCAAACCCTGCCTGCTGTACCATGCTCAAAAATGTCTCTTGATCGGGAAATTTGCGAATCGATTCGACAAGATATTGGTAGCTGGCGCGGTCATTGGCGATCATCTGGCCCATGCGTGGAATGACATTGAAGGAATAGAGATCATAGGCCTTCTGCGCCAAAGGCACGGGTATTTGATTAAATTCTAAAACCATCAACCGGCCTCCGGTACGCAGGACGCGGTAGGCCTCATTTAAGGCTTCTTGCGGCCGTGTTACGTTCCGAATGCCAAAACTTATTGTGTAGATATCAAAGCTGTTATCGGCAAAGGGCAGGGCCATGGCGTCTCCAACAACCCAATCCAAATTATCGACCATTTGTGCAGTTTCAGCACGTTTGCGCCCTTCGGTGAGCATATTTTCAGTGATATCCAGCACTGTGGAATGGCCAGACCCCGCACGCTTGAGGAATTTGAAGCTTATGTCCCCAGTGCCACCGGCGACATCGAGAAGTTTTTGCCCAGCTCTTGGAGCCAGCCAATCCATCATCGCTTCTTTCCAGATGCGGTGTATGCCAACACTCATAACGTCATTCATAACGTCGTATTTGCTGGCTACGGAGGTGAAAACACCCTGCACCTTGCCGGCTTTTTCGGCCTCTGGAACGGTTTCAAAACCAAAATGGGTTGTGTCTTCACCGGTGTCTTGCATGGAACAGGCCTTTTGTAACTTCACCCCCCTTATAATACGCAGGACGGCTGATACAATGTGATGTACCAGAAGGAAGCGCGAGATGCCCGAATTACCAGAGGTTGAGACCGTCCGCCGCGGCCTGCAACCAGCGATGCAAGACCAAAAAATCATTTGTGCTGAGGTGAACCGGCCCGATTTGCGATGGCCCTTCCCGCCCAATATGGCGCAACGCCTTACTGGAGCGCGAGTCCTGCGGCTTTGGCGGCGTTCAAAATATATCCTATTGGACTTGGATACACAGGAGACTTTGATTGTGCATCTCGGGATGTCTGGTCGAATGTTGGTTTCGGGCCAGCAAATTGGCGAGTTTTATCAAGAGCATCCCGCGCCTGAAAAACATGATCATGTGGTCTTTCATATGGAAAATGATACACGGGTGACCTTCAACGACGCCAGGCGTTTCGGCGCGATGGATCTTGCACCGACCGCGGTGGTTGAAACGCATAAGATGCTGGCCAGCCTTGGACCGGAGCCATTGAGTAACCATCTGGACGACTCTTATTTGGCCGCAGCACTCGAGGGGCGCAATACGCCGATTAAGACGGCACTTTTGGACCAGCGACTCATCGCGGGTTTGGGCAATATTTATGTCTGCGAAGTGCTCTTTCGGGCCAAAATTTCGCCCATGCGTAAGGCCAAGAACCTGTCCAAAATGCAGGTGGGTACTTTGGTGCCAATCATTCGGACAGTTTTGGAAGAGGCGATTGAAGCCGGTGGCTCTAGTCTTAAGGATTATCGTCAAACAGGGGGAGAGCTGGGTTATTTTCAACACAGTTTCCACGTTTACGACCGAGAATCCCAGTCCTGCAAGCATGTGGGATGCGGCGGCATAATTGCGCGGGTGAGCCAATCGGGGCGCTCTAGCTTCTATTGTCCAACCTGTCAGAGATAGCTTGAAATAGGTGGCGAACGTGATAGGCTTTAACGTCTGATAGGGGCAATGCTGGGAACACCATGGCTTATGAGACCATCATCGTAGAGATTGCAGAGCATATCTGCGTCATCAAATTGAACCGCCCATCGGCATTGAATGCGCTGAATAGCCAATTGGTGGCAGAACTTGGCGATGCGGTGCGCCAGGCGGAAGCGAACGACAAAGTCCGTTGCATGGTGATAACCGGATCGGAGAAAGCCTTTGCGGCCGGTGCTGATATCACTGAGATGGCAGAGAAGAGTTTTGTGGACGTTGTGTCCGATGATCTATTCGGCGCGAGTATGGGCCCGTTGCAAGAGGCTCGGAAGCCAACAATTGCAGCCGTGGCAGGCTATGCCTTGGGCGGTGGTTGCGAACTGGCGATGCTTTGTGACTTTATCATTTGCGCTGACAACGCGAAATTTGGACAGCCAGAAATCAATCTTGGCGTCATCGCAGGTATCGGTGGAACGCAGCGCTTGACCCGATCGGTTGGAAAATCCAAAGCTATGGATATGCATTTGACCGGGCGTTTTATGGATGCCGCGGAAGCGGAGCGCTCAGGGTTGGTCAGCCGTGTGGTGCCGGTGAAAAAATTGATGGAAGTGGCCCTGGAGGTTGCTGGAAAAATTGCTGAAAAATCGCAAGTCTCGATTAAGGCGGCAAAGGATGCGGTGAACAGGTCCTTTGAGACCACATTGGCGGAAGGCCTATTGTTTGAACGGCGCGTGTTTCATTCGATGTTTGCAACAGAAGACCAAAAAGAGGGTATGGCGGCCTTTGTCGAGAAAAGAGAGCCGCAATTTCGCGATAAATAGGTAAAATTGCTTTGCATCTCCATAGAAAGCGGATATAGACCGCCTCAGAAAATGCGCGTGTGGCCCGCTTGGCTTTAGATAATCCGGTCCATACGGTTTGGGCCTAGCGGTGATACGTGTGGCACAAGATTAAGTTAGGACCTGAACATGGCAAATTCACCACAATCAAAGAAGCGCGCACGTCAAATTGAGCGCCGCACAGCGGTCAACAAAGCCCGCAAATCTCGTATCCGTACATTCCTGCGCGCTGTTGAAGAAGCGATTGCGTCCGGCGACAAAGCCACGGCAACTGAAGCTCTGCGAGCCGCACAGCCTGAGCTGATGCGCGGTGTTACAAAAGGCATCTTCCACAAAAATACAGCATCGCGAAAAGTTTCGCGCTTGGCCTCACGGGTTAAGGGCTTGTCTTAATAATTGTTACAAATTCATGAATTTTGGGCGTGGGATAATTCCCGCGCCCTTTTTCGTTTAAGTAGCGGTAAAATTTATATTTTTTAAGACTAAATTATAACAACCATAGATAGTAAGAGATTCTTTTTCAAAAAATACCGAGTCAAGAATTAAGATCTGTTGCAGAGTCACTTGGCCGAGGGATAAAAATGTCTTAGCGAGTCACTTTGAGTGCTCCGGGGGATATCTGTCCCAAGAGATTGCCACTGCTGCACGGCGACATGACCTTGGGATTATACAACATGATAAATCCATTTTATGGGTCATGGACGCTATTTTTCGGAACGTTTGTCTGCCTGGTGGGTGGTCAGTGATAAAGAAATTAGAGCGACGTTGTCATTGGGCGCGTTGAAGGTAGACCGGACGAGTGGTCGTTTGTATTGGGATTAAGTGAATCGTATGGCACTAGAGTTTTGGGATATTGCCGCGGATCGCTTGCGCAGGTCTCTCGGGAACAACAACTACAAATCATGGATTGAGCCCCTACAGTTCATGGGCGAATCGGACGGTGCAGCAGAATTTTTTGTGCCGACCAGTTTTTTTGGTAATTACGTGCGCCAGCATTTCGAAGATCAAATCCTCTATCAAATGCGTGAATCTGGGTTTGAGGTTACCCGTGCGACGTTTTCCGTGGGACATTCGGAACAAGCGCCAGTCGCGCGCCAGCCGTCCCCTGCTATCGCAGAGCCAGTGAAGCCGCGCGAAATACAAGGTGCAAAGCTCGACCAACGTTTCGTGTTTGAAAATTTTGTTGTGGGCAAGCCCAATGAGTTGGCTCATGCAGCAGCGAAACGTGTTGCGGAAGCGGGACCAGTCACCTTTAATCCTCTGTTTTTATATGGTGGCGTAGGCTTGGGAAAAACCCATTTGATGCATTCAATTGCTTGGGAGCTTCAGTCGAATCGCCCCGATATCAATGTGATGTATCTCTCTGCTGAACAATTCATGTATCGATTCGTGCAGGCTTTGCGCGAGCGCAAGATGATGGATTTCAAAGAGCTGTTCCGCTCGGTTGATGTTTTAATGGTGGATGATGTGCAATTCATTGGTGGAAAAGACAGCACTCAAGAGGAATTTTTCCACACGTTCAATGCCTTGGTGGATCAAAACAAGCAAATTATCATTTCCGCTGACCGCGCCCCAGGTGAGATAAAACAGTTAGAAGATCGCATCGCCAGCCGTTTGCAATGTGGGTTGGTGGTGGATTTACATCCCACCACTTATGAGCTGCGCCTTGGCATTTTGCAGTCTAAAATTGAGTTGTATCAGTCCAGCTATCCGGGCATTGAAGTGCGTCAAGAAGTTGTGGAATTTTTAGCACATCGCATTTCAACCAATGTACGCGTTCTCGAGGGGGCTTTGACCCGGCTCTTTGCCTTTGCCTCACTGGTTGGGCGTGAAATAACGGTTGAGCTTACCCAAGATTGTCTCTCTGATATTTTGCGTGCTTCTGACCGCAAGGTTACGGTTGAGGAAATTCAGCGTAAAGTGAGCGACCACTATAATATCCGCCTGTCAGATATGCTAGGACCAAAGCGCCTGCGCAGTTTTGCGCGGCCGCGCCAGGTTGCCATGTATCTGTGCAAGCAGTTGACCAGCCGTTCATTGCCAGAAATCGGCCGCAGATTTGGTGGTCGCGACCATACGACGGTGATGCATGGGGTGCGGAAAATCGAGGATTTACGCAACCAAGACAGTCAAATGTCCGACGATCTGGACCTGTTGCGGCGTTCACTGGAGGCATAGCTTCTTTTCAAAACCTTTAAGGGTTAAACCCGTTAACACACCCTTGTGTCCTGTGGAAAACTCTTTACGGTTTATCTTAAAATACGTGACGGAGAACGGCAATGAAACTGTCTATTGAACGCGCATCTTTGTTGAAGGCTGTGTCCCAAGCTCAGTCCGTTGTAGAGCGTCGGAATACAATTCCAATCTTGGCAAATGTATTGATTGAGGCAAGCGGAGAGCATGCGTCGTTTCGTGCGACAGATTTGGACATTGAGGTTGTAGATCGTGTGACAGCCATGGTGGAGCGCGCAGGGGCCAGCACGGTCTCTGCGGTGACGTTGCATGAGATTGTGCGAAAATTGCCTGATGGGGCTTTGGTGACTTTGACCGATGACGGAGCCTCTGGCCGTTTGACTGTTGAAGCAGGCCGATCCAATTTTTCTTTGACGACTCTACCGAAGGAAGATTTCCCGGTTATGGCTACGTCCGAATATGCCTCCAATTTTACCGCTTCTGCGATGACCCTGCGCCGGCTCTTTGACAAATCAAAATTTGCGATTTCCACTGAAGAGACCCGTTATTATTTGAACGGTGTTTACATACATGTGGCTGAGGGCGATGGCGGTCAAAAGCTCCGCTGTGTCGCCACCGACGGTCACCGATTGGCGCGGATTGATGCGGATCTGCCGACGGGTGCCGGAGACATGCCTGGTGTGATTGTGCCGCGCAAAACTGTTGGTGAAATGCGCAAATTGCTCGATGATGATGACGCACAGATTGCCGTTTCAGTTTCGGAAACCAAAGTGCGCTTTGCGACGCCAAATGTGACGCTGACCTCAAAAGTGATTGATGGCACCTTCCCAGATTACACACGCGTGATCCCTGCGGGCAATACGCGGAAATTGGAAGTGGATGCGGCCGAATTTGCCAAGGCAGTTGACCGCGTGGCTACCGTTTCTTCTGAGCGATCGCGTGCTGTGAAATTGGCACTGGATGAAGACCGCCTGATCCTGTCGGTTAATGCGCCAGACAGCGGTGCCGCCGAAGAAGAATTGGCCGTCGCCTATGGTGATGAAAAATTGGAAATTGGCTTTAACGCGAAATATCTGCTCGAAATTGCCAGTCAGGTTGATCGGGAAAATGCGGTGTTCCTATTTAACACTTCAGCGGATCCAACCTTGATGCGTGAGGGCAATGACACATCGGCCATTTATGTCGTTATGCCCATGCGCGTTTAAGCTGGCGTGAAGTTGAAGGGCGCAGATGCCCAATCTTGCTGTTGAATCTTTAAGCCTATCGCATTTTCGGTCGCATCATGTAGTGCAGATCGAATGCGACCTGCGGCCAGTTGCGATTTACGGAGCAAATGGGGCCGGCAAGACCAATATTTTAGAGGCATTATCCCTGCTTTCGCCCGGACGTGGTGTGCGGCGGTCGAGTGCGGAAGACATGACCCGCCGTCCAGAGGCGCTTGGCTGGAAGATCTCGGCAGTTTTACGCAGGCAGGATCGTCTGCATGAGATTGAGACCTGGTCGCAAAATGGCGCGGCGCGCCAGCTGCGGATTGATGGTAAAACGGCCACTCAGGTCATGCTGGGGCGCGTTGCGCGTGTCTTATGGTTGATCCCCGCAATGGATCGTATTTGGATTGAAGGTGCCGAGGGGCGCCGTCGGTTTTTAGATCGTATGTCTCTCTCCTTCGACCCAAACCACGGCGAGCAGGTGCTTCTTTATGAAAAAGCCATGCGTGAACGCAATCGTCTGCTGAAAGAACGAGTCGCTGATGCCCATTGGTATAGGGCCATTGAGGGGCAAATGGCCGCCACTGGTGTGAAGATCAGAAAGGCACGGGAGGAGGCTCTGGCGTATATCCAGGCGGCGCAAGATCAGGCAGAAACAGCCTTCCCAACTGCGCATTTGACCCTGACCAATTCTGAAAACATAGATTTTTCAGACAATAGTGATGATCTTACTCAATTTCTGGCTGACTATCGCAGCCGCGATCTGGCCGCAGGTCGCAGTTTGGTGGGTCCGCACCGCGATGACCTGTTCGGTGTCTTTGCGGCAAAAGATGTTCCCGCAAAAGACAGCTCCACAGGCGAGCAAAAGGCACTTTTGATTTCGCTAATCCTTGCCAACGGCCGCGCGCTGAAACAACAAACGGGTTTACCGCCGATCCTACTTTTGGATGAGGTGGCAGCACATTTGGACGCTGCCCGCAGAGCAGCGCTCTATGATGAAATTTGCGCACTGGGTGCTCAGGCTTGGATGAGTGGTACTGGGCCTGAATTGTTTGAACAACTTGGTGAAAGGGCGCAGCATCTATTGGTGACAGAGGTTGAGGGAAAATCAAAAGTGGATCTAAAATGACATTGGATTTTTCTGATCTGGCTCTTTACGCCATTGCTGTATTTATTTTATTTATTACGCCCGGTCCGGTTTGGGTCGCACTTTTGGCCCGCGCAATGTCGGGCGGCTTTCAAGCGGCTTGGCCTTTGGCCTTGGGCGTGGCGATTGGCGATGCGGTTTGGCCAATTTTGGCCATCCTTGGCGTGAGCTGGGTGGTCAATGAAATTGCGGGCATCATGACCATCTTGCGCTATGTCGCGGCTGCGGTCTTCCTTACAATGGGCGCACTGTTGATGCTCAAGGCCGACGTTGCTTTGAGCGGTGACCAGCGGCTGACGCGACCGGGCATGTGGGCGGGCTTTATCGCAGGTGTGGTGGTGATACTAGGCAACCCAAAGGCCATTTTGTTTTATATGGGCGTTCTGCCGGGCTTTTTTGACCTGACTGAGGTAGGGGCATGGGATGTATTGGCCATTGTTGTGGTCTCTATCCTTACTCCGCTCTTGGGGAATTTGACCATTGCTGGCTTTGTAAATCATGCGTGTGATTTGCTGCAAACACCTGAGGCGGTTCGGCGGATTAACCGCATATCAGGAGGTCTTTTAATCGCTGTCGGGATCGTTATCCCCTTTGCGTAGCCCCCCAGAACACGCGGTTTTTTGCAAAAGATGGCATCCGGGGTGGTGCCTTAAAAAATCACAACCTGAACCACAATCTGTTGTGCCATTTGCGTGACATTCATATCGAATTCCGCTAGTTGTTGTGTAACTCAACAAAGGGTATCGGGATGTCTGAGCAATCTGTGAATATTGAAGAATACGGCGCAGAATCCATTAAGGTTCTTAGGGGCTTAGAGGCTGTTCGCAAACGGCCAGGAATGTATATCGGTGACACTGATGACGGCTCCGGTTTGCATCATATGGTTTACGAGGTTGTAGACAATGGCATCGATGAGGCGCTGGCTGGTCATGCGGACCATGTTTTGGTGCGGATCAATGCTGATGGCTCGGTTTCCGTCGCGGATAACGGTCGCGGGATTCCGGTTGGAATTCACGAAGAAGAGGGTGTTTCCGCTGCTGAGGTGATTATGACCCAGCTACACGCGGGTGGTAAATTTGACAGCAATTCCTACAAGGTTTCTGGCGGTTTGCACGGTGTCGGGGTTTCAGTTGTTAATGCCCTGTCGGTATGGCTTGAGCTACGCATTTGGCGCGAAGGCAAAGAGCATGTCGCGCGGTTCGAGCATGGTGACACAGCAGAACATTTAAAAGTTGTAGGCGATTGCGGCGATCGGACAGGCACGGAAGTACGTTTCCTGGCGTCAACAGAGACGTTCTCCAATCTTGACTATAAATTTGAGGTACTGGAAAAGCGCCTGCGTGAATTGGCGTTTTTGAATTCAGGTGTGCGGATTATTCTTGAAGACCTGCGCCCAGCCGTACCTCTGCGCAGTGAGCTGTATTATGACGGCGGTGTGCGCGAATTTGTGAAATATCTTGACCGCTCCAAATCCTCAATCATGGAGGAGCCGATTTATGTCAAAGGCACTCGCGATGATATCGGCGTCGAAGTGGCGATGTGGTGGAATGACACCTATCACGAAAATGTACTGCCCTTCACCAATAATATCCCACAGCGTGACGGCGGCACCCATATGGCGGGCTTCAGAGGGGCTTTGACCCGAACAATAAATAACTACGCTCAATCAAGCGGCATCGCCAAAAAAGAGAAAATCAGCTTCACAGGCGATGACGCGCGCGAGGGTTTGACCTGCGTATTATCTGTCAAAGCACCCGATCCCAAATTTTCCAGCCAGACCAAAGATAAATTGGTCAGCTCAGAAGTGCGCCCGGCTGTTGAGGGGTTGGTGGGCGAAAAACTGGCTGAATGGTTCGAGGAAAACCCAGCACAGGCGAAGGTTATTGTTGGCAAGATTGTTGAGGCTGCGATGGCGCGTGAAGCGGCCCGCAAGGCCCGCGACCTCACCCGGCGCAAGACTGCGATGGATGTGAACTTCTTGGCAGGAAAGCTCAAAGATTGCTCGGAAAAAGATCCCTCAAAAACTGAAGTCTTCTTAGTCGAAGGCGATAGCGCTGGCGGTTCTGCCCAAACGGGGCGTGACCGTATGACCCAAGCGGTTTTGCCCCTGCGCGGGAAAATTTTGAACGTGGAGCGCGCGCGGTTTGACCGGATGCTAAGCAGTCAAGAAATTGGCAATTTGGTCATGGCGCTGGGCACAGGCATTGGTCGCGATGAATTCAATATTGAAAAGCTGCGATACCATAAAATTGTGATCATGACAGATGCCGATGTGGATGGTGCGCATATCCGCACGCTCTTGCTGACATTCTTTTTCCGCCAAATGCCAGAATTGATTGAAGGTGGCTATCTTTATATCGCGCAACCGCCATTGTTTAAGGTGAGCCGCGGGCGCTCTGAAGTTTATCTTAAAGACCAGCCGGCGCTGGATGAATACTTGATCGAACAGGGTATTGAAGGTGCTTTACTGCGGTTGAGTAATGGTGAAGAAATTATTGGAACTGATTTGATGCGTGTTGTGGAAGAAGCGCGTCAGTTGAAGCGTATTGTTGACGCATTTCCCACCCATTACCCGCGTCACATTTTGGAGCAAGCGGCAATCGCAGGGGCCTTCGTTCCTGGAGCGGTGGATCGTGACTTGCAAGGCATGGCCGATGTAGTAGCGCGCCGGCTGGATCTGATTGCTTTGGAATATGAGCGGGGTTGGCAAGGCCGTCCGACACAGGACCGAGGCATGCGCTTGGCGCGGATTTTGCGCGGCGTGGAAGAGGTGCGCAATCTTGATGGCGCAATGCTCCGGTCAGGCGAAGCGCGCCGCACCGGGCTTTTGACGCAAAGCTTGCAAGATACCTATAGCGGTACTTGCACATTGGTGCGCAAAGATCGGGTGCAGGTGATTAATGGCCCTCTCACGCTGTTGAGCGCGATTTTGGAAGAGGGTGAAAAGGGGCTATCGCTGCAACGCTATAAGGGCTTGGGTGAAATGAACCCAGATCAGCTTTGGGAAACTACATTGGATCCAGATGCGCGAACCTTGTTGCAAGTGCGTATTGATGATGTCGCAGAAGCGGATGATCTGTTTACCAAGCTGATGGGCGATGTGGTGGAACCGCGTCGAGAATTCATCCAAAATAATGCGCTAAATGTGTCAAACTTGGATTTCTAAAACTGACCAAACGGGGAGTGCATGGGGCAATGCAACGCGGCGGCGTTTCCTTTTGGTATCAGGAGCTGGGCGGGCTACCAAAGCCGCGCCCAGCATTAGACCGATCTGTAAGCGCAGATATTTGCATCATTGGCGCGGGTTTTACCGGGCTTTGGGCAGCTTATTATCTTAAAAAAGCCAACCCGACTTTGACCATTGTTATTGTTGAAGAGCAGTTTGCCGGGTTTGGCGCCTCTGGTCGCAATGGCGGTTGGTTATCGGGCAATTTCGCTTGGGATCATGAAAAATATCTGAGCAGCGGTACGGCCGAGCAGGTCAAGGCCATGGTAGAGGCGTTTCATGGAACTGTTGATGAGGTCATTGCCGCGGCTGAGATGGAAGGCATCAATGCTGATATCCACCGCACACAGGAATTGGCCATTGCCACGAATGCGCATCAATTTCAGCGTCTTGCACCTGAGTTGAAGCGGTTGCACCACTGGGGTGATCATCGCAGCTCGCTTGAAAGTGAAGCGCAATTGCGTGCGCGGATTGCCATTCCAAGCGCCAGGGGCGCGCTTGTGACCTCTGGTGTGGCACGGGTACAGCCGGCCAAATTGGTGCGCGGATTGGCTGATGCAGTGGCGCGATTAGGAGTTACAATTTACGAAGCGACCCAGGCCCATGAAATTTCCAAAGGTCAGGTCATAACCCATCAGGGCCGAGTGGCCTGCGCGGTGGTCTTGAAAGCAACCGAAGGCTATAGCGCCCAATTGCCTGGATATGAGCGGGGTTGGCTGCCTCTCAACTCCGCTCAAATTGTGACGGAACCTTTGCCCTTAGAGCTGTGGCGGGACATCGGTTGGTCGGGTGCGGAGCTGATTGGAGATATGGCGCATGCCTATTGCTACTGCCAGCGCACAGCAGATGGGCGTATCGCGGTTGGAGGCCGTGGGCTGCCCTATCTTTTGAATTCCAAAATTCAAAGCGATGGCCGACCCACCGCGGGCACAATTTCAGAATTGCGGGGGATTCTTGCGCGTTTGTTTCCTGCGGCGGCCCATGTTCCCTTGGCCCATGCTTGGCAGGGGGTCTTGGGCGTTCCACGGGATTGGTGCGCCACTGTTGGCTTGGATCCTGAGACCAAGATTGGTTGGGCGGGCGGATATGTGGGGGTTGGTTTGACCTCGGCGAATCTCGCTGGGCGCACGCTGCGTGACTTGGTGCTATCAGAGCCTACGGCTTTGACCGAATTGCCGTGGGTCAACCGCGCGGTTCGAGCTTGGGAGCGTGAGCCTTTGAGGTGGATGGCGGTGCGCGGTCTATACGCGATGTTAAAAGCCGCAGATCGGGCAGAAGCCAATGGCAAAGCCCATGCACCGCATCTTGCGCGGCTTGGAGCTTGGATCAAATCTCAGTGAGGCGGCCCTATTTTGCGGCGGCATCAATTTGCCTTTGGCGCTCACCAAAACGTGCACGGTCCTCATCGGAATATTCGTCTACACATTGGTGGCACTGCACGCCTTTGATATATTCGACACGATTTTTATCCGGCTCTGTGATCGGTCTGCGGCAGGCATAGCATTGATCAAAACTGCCCTCGACCAAGCCGTGACCGACGGACACGCGATTGTCGAAGACGAAACATTCACCGCGCCAGGTGCTCTCTTCTTGCGGCATCTCTTCAAGGTATTTTAAGATTCCACCCTTGAGGTGATAGACCTCCTCAACCCCTTCACCGAGCAAAAAATTAGTAGATTTTTCACAACGAATGCCGCCGGTGCAAAACATGGCAATCTTTTTGTGGTGAAAACGATGTTTGTTTTCAGCCCACCACTGGGGAAATTCACGGAAGGTTTTGGTCTTGGGATCAATCGCCCCTTCAAACGTGCCGATGCCCACCTCATAATCGTTGCGCGTATCAATCACCGCGACATCCGGTGCGGCAATCAGCGCGTTCCACTCATGAGGATCGACATAGTGGCCTGTACCCGCGCGCGGATCGACATTGGGTTGGCCCATTGAGACAATCTCTTTTTTCAAGCGGACTTTCATGCGCTTGAAGGGCATGATGCTGGCTGTGCTTTCTTTATGTTCAAAATTCGAACAGCCAGGCAGCGCGGCGATATGCGCCCAAAGACGTGCAACCCCCTGTTTTGGGCCTGCGACTGTGCCGTTAATTCCTTCTTTGGCGAGCAGAATTGTGCCTTTGATGCCTTCATGCTCACAAAGCGACACCATCGGCGCGCGCAGAGCGCCCGGATCGTCAAAGCGGGTGAAGTGATAAAGAGCGGAGACTGTAAACATGATCTGCGTCATAATCTGAAGTCATCTTTGCTGCAAGATACATAGCCAAAGCTCCGCTACCGCTTTATGGGTGCTTTGATAACATTGACCTTATGGGCGCGGATCATTACCTCTGTGCGCGAAGCTTGGATAGGGGATCCAAATGCGTGCACTGATTGTGGTTGATGTTCAAAACGACTTTTGTCCGGGTGGCGCTTTGGCGGTTGCCGGCGGTGATGAGATTGTAGCGCAAATTAACAACCGCATGGCTGATTTTGACGCGGTGATCTTCACCCAAGATTGGCACCCTGCGGGCCATTCCTCCTTTGCCAGCTCCCATAAGGCCGATGTGTTTTCCAGCATTGAAATGCCCTATGGCCCCCAAGTGCTTTGGCCAGATCACTGCGTGCAGGGCAGTTTTGGTTCAGCCTTTCACAAAGATTTGGCCACGGATCGGGCAGATTTGATTCTGCGCAAGGGCTATCGGCCAGGCATCGACAGTTATTCTGCTTTTTTTGAAAACGACCGTAGCACAGCGACCGGGCTTGAAGGATATTTGACGACCCGCGGGGTTCGGGATGTGACCTTCGTTGGATTGGCGACGGATTATTGCGTCGCTTATTCAGCGCTCGATGCGGCGCGGCTGGGCTTTGCGGTCAGCGTCGACACCGCCCTATGCCGCGCCATTGATATGGGCGGATCGCTGGACCAAGCACGGCGCGACATGGTGGCAGCGAAAGTGAGCCTTTTGTAATGGTAGATATTGCCACCCGAGTGTGGAATCACAAATGGAAAATCGACCCTATCGTGCGGTCGTTAATCGACAATGATTTCTATAAATTGTTGATGTGCCAATCGGTGCTCCGCAATCACCCAAAAACGGAGGTGACCTTTAGCTTGATCAATCGGTCAAGCGATATTCGCTTGGCAGAATTGATTGATGAGGGAGAGCTGCGCGAACAGTTGGATCATGTACGCTCTTTGTCCCTGTCGCGTGGCGAAAGCACATGGATGCGCGGAAATACATTCTATGGCAAACGCCAGATGTTTACGCCCGAGTTTATGGATTGGTTCGAGGCGCTTAGATTGCCTGACTATCACCTTGAGAAACGTGATGGGCAATATGAGCTGACGTTTCAAGGCAGTTGGCCCGAGGTGATGTTGTGGGAAATTCCTGCTTTGGCGGTTCTTATGGAGCTGCGCGGCCGCGCGGTGCTGCGTGACATGCGCCGCTTTGAGCTTCAAATTCTCTATGCGCGGGCCATGGCTAAGCTCTGGGAAAAAATTGAGACACTGCGCGACATTGAGGACTTGCGCCTTGCGGATTTTGGCACGCGCAGACGACATTCCTTTTTATGGCAAGATTGGGCTGTGCAGGCCATGACCGAAGGATTGGGAGACAAATTTATTGGTACATCTAATTGTTTGATTGCGAAAAATCGGGACTTGGCGGCGATTGGGACTAATGCGCATGAGTTGCCTATGATCTATTCTGCGCTGGCCTCCGATGATCAAGCCTTGCGCCGGGCCCCCTATGACGTTCTATCTGATTGGCATGAGGAGCACGATGGAAACCTGCGGATCATCTTGCCAGATACCTATGGCACGGAAGGGTTTTTAGACAATGCGCCTGATTGGCTGGCCACATGGACGGGCATGCGCATCGATTCTGGTGATCCTATTCAAGGAGCAGAACATGCGATTAAATGGTGGAAAAGCCGCAATGAAGATCCCAGTCAAAAACTGCTGATTTTTTCTGATGGTTTGGACGTGGAGAAGATCGCCGAGCTGCATCGATTGTTCGCTGGACGGGTCAGAGTCTCTTTTGGTTGGGGTACGCTGCTGACCAATGATTTTCGTGGTTTGGTGCCAAATGATGCGTTGAAGCCCTTCTCTTTGGTCTGCAAAGCGGTGTCAGCCAATGGCAAACCCACGGTCAAATTGTCCGACAATCCCAACAAGGCGATGGGTCCAGCAGATGAAATTGCTCGCTACAAACGGGTGTTCGAAGTTGGACGTCAAAACCCGCAAAGCGTCATCGTTTAAGCGGTTGTCAGCCATTGATGTGCCAAATGCAGCGCGCGTTCTGCATAGCGCCTTTGGACAGGGCTTTTTTTCGGCTGCCGCGCAATCACCCATCCGCAAGAGGCAAGCCCACGCAACATAAGGAAAAATTTGATATCATCTATCGATGGGGCTTTGCGGAGTGTTCCATAGCCCTCTGCAACGGCGGCGATCAGATCGTTCAAATGTCCTGTGGTGTAATGTTGCGACAGGCAGACCCCGAGATCGTATCCGCGATAGCCAAATCCCGCGTCGTCAAAATCAATCAGCGTCAGCCCTGACTTTGTTTGAAAGACATTTTCTTGCAAGGCATCCGCATGAATCAAGCCAAAATCCGCGCCCTTCATGGCGCTTAAATGGGCGTGAGCGGTCTGTCGGGTATAAACCATGAACTTTTTTTCACTGGCTGACAGCGAGGGATTGTCCCAAAATCGACCCCAAAAGGGGAATTTTCCCAGCAGGCCCGGCAGATCCCAGGCGGCGCGTGTGAGATCGTCGGTTTTTATGCGATCGCTGGTCTCATGCAGCTGAGCTAAGAGACGGCCCAATTGGTGATAAAGATCACAATGGGCGGTGACATCCGTATCAACGAGGGTGTCCATAGCCCCAATTGGCGCGCCCTCCACCCAGGTAATCACAGAGACAAAGCGTCCATCGGCCAACTTTGCCAATAAGGATCCATCCGTCTGCGCGAGGGGTTTGGGGCAGGCAAAACCCGCCTCCGCCAGCCGCAGCGTCCAGCGCAATTCTGACAAGATTGCCGCTTCACTTTGATATCCCGCCCGATGCAGGCGCAGCGCCATCGGTGTGCCGTCGCGCAGGATCTTATACACTGCGTTTTCCCGCTCGGCGATCAACTCTATCTGACCATTCGCGCCCCATTTGGCGGCGATTTCTGGAAAATCATTCATGCTTTGAAGGCGGCCTTTAGGATGTCACAGGCCATGGCAACATTCTCATCGGAAAAGGGCATGGGCGGGCGCAGTTTCAAAATATTGCGATTGCGCCCCGAGCGCCCCATCAACAGGCCATGATTGCGTGCATATTCGACGACATAGGCGGCCAAGGATTCATCTGCAGCACCATCCGTTTCCAATTCCAAAGCGAAAAACAAACCACGTCCGCGCCGGCTGGCGATGCTGGGGTGGTCAATAGAGTGCAGCTCGCGCAAAAAAACAGCACCGACGTTTTTGGCGTGATTTACCAAATTGTCCTGTTCAATGACGTCCAAAGTGGCCGCAGCCGCGGCGCAGCTTACTGGATTGCCACCAAAGGTGTTGAAATAGCCAAAGGCGTTGCGAAATTCAGCCATGACTGTCCGGCGTGCGACCACTGCTGCAACCGGATGCCCATTGGCCATTGGTTTGCCCAATGTCACAACATCAGGTGATATACCAAGCCATTCATGGCCCCACCACGTCTCGCCGCCTCTGCCAAACCCGGGCTGAACCTCATCTGCGATCAACAGCCCTCCGGCGGCTTTGACCACTTGCTCGGCGGGCTTCATAAAATTCTGCGGCAAATCTGGCAGGCCTTCATTGGCGAAGGTCGGGCAAAATAGAAAACCCGAAAACCCGTGGCCTGAGGCCTCAAGATCATCAATGGCAGTTTGCAGCTCCCGTGCAAAAGCCGTGGCCTGATCGTCGGCAGTACCACCAACCGGGCGCAGGGTGTCCGGCGCAGGGATACGGCGGATATGGTTGGCATAGCCGCCGATGGGGGGCTTGCGCGACGAGAGCTGTGACACGGCCATCGTATTGCCGTGGTAGGTATTATCTGTGGCGATGATGCCAGTTTTCCCGGTCACAGCTTGGGCCATGCGCAGGGCAATGTCATTGGCCTCTGATCCGCTGCACACCATGATGACCTGATCCAATTGCGTTTGAAATTTGGCGGTGAGCCGCTCGCAATACTCCACAATTCCCGCGTGCAAATAGCGGGTATGGGTGTTCAGCTGTGCGGCCTGTGCGGCGATGGCTGAGACGACATGGGGATGACAGTGGCCGACATGCGGCACGTTGTTATAACAATCGAGGTATTTACGCCCGTCTGCATCCCACACCCAAACACCGTCACCTTTGACCAAATGCACTGGGGTTTCATAAAAAGTAGGCACATTTGGCCCCAAAACTGCGGCACGCCGCGCCGCGAGATCACTCGACATCTTTCACCTTTCCGCGCAGAGATTTGACCACGCCGCGCTGAACTTTTCCTGCCAGTCGGCGTTTTTGCGATCCGAGTGTGGGGCGTGTGGCGATCCGGCGCTTTGGCCGTATCAAAGCCTGAAGGATCAGCTCTTTCAAGCGCTCTTTTGCAATCTCTCGGTTGCGTGCCTGTGAGCGGGTGTCTTCGACGCGAAAAATTATGGCGCCATTGGAGGTCCACTTGCGGCCAGCCAATTTTTTGAGTCGGGTTTTTACCGGGCCCGGGAGGTTTGGGCTGCGGGCCGCTTCGAAGCGCAATTCGACGGCGGTCGACACTTTATTGACGTTCTGTCCTCCAGGTCCCTGCGCACGGGTGAAACTTTCGGTCAGCTCCCAATCGTGAATCATTATTTCGTCATTGATTTGCAACATGGGGCTACTATGCCACAAAGGAAAAGGGCCGCCCAGACAGGACGGCCCTTCGAAAGTTGTGCGGAGGGCGGGTCGTTTAGGACCGTTTGCCCAAGCTTGGCGTTAAAACTCCAAGGGTTGCCTCAGAAATTCGCCTCCAAACCTGTTACGACTCCATTCTCCAATACCTTTCTTGACACTGGATCACCTCCTTTCAGCTGTTACATTTGTCCACAGCTTGCCAGAGAGAGACACAAAGTCAATGATTTTTTGCTGTACGTCCCACAAGATATAGCACCAAGAATCGGAACGGCACCAAAGCGATGAGAGCTAAGGACAGTTTCACAAGCCAATCTGCAACGGCCAGCGAGGCCCAAAGTGGCAACTCCATACCCGCGCCGAGCAGCGGCACAGCACCCTGTGCCCAGTCTGGAATATTGCTGGTTTCCAGTCCATTAAAGAGGGCGGAGAAAGCGATGCTGAAAAAGAGGAAGGTGTCCACAGCACTGCCGATCAGCGTTGAGGCCAGAGGGGCCCGCCACCATGTGCCATGCCGCAAGCGGTCGAAGATTTGAACATCCAGCAACTGAGCCACCAGAAAGGCGGTGCCAGATCCCAAAGCCACGCGCAGTGTGACCGCTGGGAAACTATAGCCATCCCCTTGCAGCATGACTTGCGTGCCAATGAGTGAACAAAGAATACCAACGGCAAAGCCGGCAAAGACCACACGGCGCGCGGCAGCAACACCGTAGACGCGGTTCATCACATCGGTGACGAGAAAGGCGATGGGATAGGTGAATGCACCCCAGGTCAGCCAGTCTCCAAGAAGGAACTGAACCAGGATGTTGGAGGCCACAACGACGGCAGCCATGGCAAGAATGCCAGGGAGATAGAGAGTTTTCATGTTTTATTCCGTTTTTTAGCCAAGGTAGCGGCGACTTGGTCAGATTTGACGTGTTCGGATACGAGCCCATAGGACATATTGCAAGCGATTTCCGTACAGCGGGCCCTCAGAGGTTTGACAAAACCGCGCTGCATTGTTGGGGCAATTTGGCCAAGGTGATCGGCGGCTTAGGTTTGCGCGGCTTGGCATTCGGGTTAGGTGGGGGGGGATTCAAGATACGTTTGACCCATCCGGCCGCCTCCTTGCAGCCATCGCCGGGCGGTGGCGGGGCCTGGTTGATGCAATCCTCTTGGCCTTCTGGGCATTTTAGGCGGACGTGGAAATGATAGTGATGCCCGTACCAAGGACGAATTTTGCGCAGCCAGCTGCGGTCGCCTGTCGCTGATTTGCACATGGCGACCTTGGCGCCTGGGAAAATAAATATGCGCGCCACCCGTGGATCTGAGGCGGCCAATTTGAGAACTGTTTCATGGTCTTTTGTCCAGCGGTCATTCGTATAAGCGCCAGAGGCTCGACGCATGGATATAGAGGAAATCTCTTCCCGTTCTGCCCGGGTTAAAACGCGATCCGTTTTTGGCCGTAGCCATATATCCGCGTCTAGGCCAATTTGGTGACTGGCATGGCCTGACAGCATCGGCCCACCGCGTGGTTGAGAAATATCTCCAATGTAAAGACCCGACCAAGACGTGTTTTGGGCCACTTTGCGCGAGAGATCTTGTAGGTAGTCAATCGTGATAGGCTGTCCCCAATTTCGGTTTCGTGATAGGCGCATGGCCTGCCATGTGGGGCCAGTTTCTGGCAGAGCGGCCCCGCCGGCCAAACAGCCCTTAGCGTAGCTTCCAAAGGATTCGGATGCATGTTTTGATCCGATCTCAGCCGCACCGAAAAGGGTTTTTGCAGCCACGGTCATAGCCCGATCTGTCCGCGCTTGCGGACGGTCAGATTGCGTTTGTGCTTGAAGCGCAAAGGGCAGGCAGGCTGCGAAGAGCACCAGTGCAAAAAAATATCTGACGACAATCGGTCTCACGTCTATTGATCTCCATTTGGGTTCACCCAGCGCAGCAAAAGCATCCCTAAGACGAACAGTCCCACAACGGGAGCAAAGCCTAGGCGGGCATCGTTAAGCAAGTAGGTAAATAAACCGATAAGAAGCGGTGCCAAAAAGGCGGTGGCCTTTCCGGCGAGGGCAAATAGGCCAAAGGCTTCGGTTGGACGGTCAGGATTGGTGTGGCGCACCATCATGGAGCGGCTGGCGGCATAAATCCCTCCGCCGGAGCCACCAATGGCCGCACCGCAGATGTAGAAAATGATATCGGGCAGTGCGGAGCCTTCCGGCAAGGCCAGACCAAAGAAGCTGTCTCTGGACATGCCAATGATGCAAAGTGAGACAAAGATCAGCACATAGATGTGAAAGTAAATCACGGGCAACGGCCCCAGCTTCCGATCAAATTTTCCCGAAATCCAGGTGACAATTGCAGCGGATAATCCGCCGAGTATTCCAAAAACACCAAGCTGCGTTTGCCCCCAGCTCAGGACCAAAACCGCATAAACCCCACCAAAGGCATAAAGCCCGTTGAGGGCGTCGCGATAGAACATTTGCGCGCCCATGAAGGCAAAGAGGCTAGGCCGTTTAACCATGCTCTTGAGCGTGTCTTTTAAGTCCGCAAGCGATCGTTGCAACCCGCCCTGGCGATTGGGGGCCTTGCTTTCTTGCACCCAAAGGAAAAATGGCAGCATAAAAATGACGAACCAAATCGTGATCAAGGGGCCGACCGCCCGCGTGCCTTCGCGGCTTTGGGCATCCAACCACCCGAAGCCGGGATCCAAGCCGATCAGAAAGGTCTTGCCGCCTTCGTCAAAAAAGAAAAACAGCATGATAAATAGGCTGATGATACCGCCGGCATAGCCCAGTGCGGCGCCACTGCCTGAGATTTTTCCGACCTCCCGCCTGTCTCCTAGGCTGGGGAGAATGGCATTGGTGAATACAAGCGCGAGCTCAGCGGCGATGAAGGCGATGGAGAAGAAGATTAAAGAGGACCACATCGCAGATCCATCTGGCACCATGTACCAGAGCATCCAAGAGCAGATTACAAAGACCAATGAGGAGGCCCAAATCCAAGGCATCCGCCGGCCGGTACTATCGGCATAGGCACCGGCAAGAATGCCTATGATCGCAACGACAAAGCCGGCCAAAGCCTGACCCCAAGACCATATTGATTGCGCGTTGGCTTTGGCGCTGGTGGGATCCAATCCGCTGGACAGGTAATGCTCTGCGGCAACACCGGCAAAATAGGGCCCAAAGATGAATGTCAAACCAAGGGTGTAAAAGGGTTGCGTGGCCCAGTCGAACATCATCCAGCCGCGCACGCGTTTGACTAAAATGGCCTGCTCTGTTGTTGATTTCGACATATGGCGCCCCTAATAATGCTTCAAGTTTGGCTGAGAGAAATGGCCAAAGCAAGGGTTTCCTAATGGGTGTCCTGCATCGGTGGCCAGGGGCGTAGGTCCTCTGCAGTGATCCATGCGGCGACCCATTCGGGAATTGGAGGCAGGGGCGTGTTTGGGTTCAGTTCTGCCCGCAGGTTTTCAATAGGCACGATTCCATCGGCATTGGTCACCGCGGTGCGATAAAGCGCGTGCCCGGCACAGGTTCCCTTCACCCACATGCTTTGCTCCAGATACATAAACCGCGCATCGGCACAAAGGGCGCGGCTGCGCATTTCGATTTTGTCAAACACACGGATGCGCTTGCGGTAGCGTACGGAGCTGCCGGCTATGGTGAGGCCCCAGCCCTTTCGTTTCAAAATCGCTAATAAGCCAGAGCGACGCGCCATGGGCAGGCGGCCCATGTCATAGATCGACAGGGTGCGGCCATTGTTGAGTTCGCGCCAAAGATCCAAGTCCCAAGGCAGGCAGTAATGCGTGCTATAGTGGGTTTGTCCAATGGCAAGCGAGCCCGTCTTGCGGTGAATGAAAAATTGCCAAGCGAGACGGACGAAAGGGTACATAGAAGGCTTTCCAAATTTTGGTCACAAAAGAGCGCGCAGGCCCGCAGGTCAACCCATGATTTTGAACCCGATCTGTCAAGCGACTTGCCGATGGGGGCCGAAGCGCTTAGGTAAAAGCAAACGTATTCTGTCGAGGTTTCACATGGCTCCTATTTTCGCGATACCTTACATGGTTTTGAACGTCATTTGGTTCTTTATCATTGCCCATTTGATCATGAGTTGGTTGATCGCTTTCAATGTTTTGAACCTTTATCAGCCCATTGTTGCGCAGATTTGGTCGGGGTTGAACCGTCTTTTAGATCCGATCTATGGCCGTATTCGGCAGTTCCTGCCAAATATGGGCGGGCTTGATTTGACGCCTTTGATCGCGCTGCTGATCGTAGCCGCTTTGCAATATACTTTGGCCTATTACGGCCGCTGACCCATCGGACCTGTTATGCCCTATACCACCCTTCTGAGGGATGTCTTCGGATTCGATGCCTTTCGTCCCGGTCAGGAGGAGATTGTGCGTGCGGTTACGGAAGGGCAAAATGTACTGGCTATAATGCCCACTGGGGGTGGGAAGTCCTTGTGTTTTCAGTTGCCCGCCTTGATGCGCGACGGGGTGACGGTGGTGATCTCGCCACTGATTGCTTTGATGCGCGACCAAGTCCGCGCTTTGCAGGCCGCCGGGGTCGGAGCGGGGGCTCTAACCTCTGGTAATACGCCCGAGGAGACAGATGCGGTTTGGGAAGGGTTGGAGCAAGGCACCCTCAAACTTTTGTATATCGCTCCAGAGCGGCTGGCGGCCGGATCGTCTTTGGGGATGTTGCGGCGGGTTGGCGTGTCGATGATCGCGGTGGATGAGGCGCATTGTGTCTCGCAATGGGGCCATGACTTTCGCCCGGATTATCTGCGGATTGGCGAGTTGCGCCGGGCACTGAATGTCCCGCTCGCCGCCTTCACCGCTACAGCCGATGAAGAAACCCAAGCAGAAATCGTCAACAAGCTGTTTGATGGGCAGGCCCCGGCAAGCTTTTTACATGGGTTTGATCGCCCCAATATCTATTTGGCTTTCGCCGCTAAGGATAAACCGCGCAAACAAATTCTTGCTTTTGCAGCGGTCCGAAAGGGGCAGTCAGGCATTGTCTATTGCGGCACGCGGGCCAAGACGGAAACCCTGGCACAAGCGCTGTGCGAGGCGGGGCATTCGGCCTGTTTTTATCACGGCGGTATGGATGCCGAAGATCGCCGAATTGTCGAAACACGGTTTCAGCAAGAAGATGGCCTCATCGTTGTGGCCACTGTCGCCTTTGGTATGGGGGTGGATAAGCCGGATATCCGTTGGGTGGCCCATGCGGATTTGCCCAAATCCATTGAGTCCTATTATCAAGAAATTGGCCGAGGTGGGCGTGATGGCGCGCCGGCTGAGACTTTGACCCTCTTTGGTGCAGATGACATTCGCCTGCGCCGTGCGCAAATTGATGAAGGGCTGGCACCTGCGGATCGTAAAATGGCAGATCATGCGCGGCTCAATGCTTTGTTGGGTTTGGCAGAGGCGTTGAGTTGCCGCCGATCTGCATTGCTAACCTATTTTGGCGAAACAGTATCGAACTGCGGCAATTGTGATCTTTGCGATGCGCCGCCTGAAGTTTTTGACGGAACAGAACCGGTGCGCATGGCGCTATCGGCCATTTTGCGCACCGGAGAATGGTTTGGGACAGGTCATTTGATTGATATATTGCGCGGCAATGCCACTGATAAAGTACGGCAACGCGCCCATCATGAATTGCCGACCTTTGGGGTTGGAAAGGCCATCAGCAAGGCGCAATGGCAGGTGATTTTTCGGCAGATGATGGGGTTTGATCTTATCCGCCCAGACCCAGAGCGCCATGGGGGTTTGCGGTTCACCCAGAACGCCCGGCCCCTATTGAAGGGGGAGGCTCGAATTCAGTTGCGCAAGGACAGCATCACCGCCGCAGGTCAAGAACGGCGTCCCGCGGTCAAATCCTTGGTGTCAGAGGAAGATGCCCCACTTTTATCCGCGCTTAAAGCCAAGAGGCGCGCTTTGGCCGAACAACAGAAAGTCCCGGCCTATATTGTTTTTAATGATAAAACCCTCATTGAAATGGCAGAACGCCGTCCGCAGAACTTGGATCAAATGGCCTCAATTGGTGGTGTGGGGGCGAAGAAATTGGAAAGCTATGGGCAGGCCTTTCTATCGGTGATCATAGGAGAGCAGCCCCCAGTCCACCCGGCACGGCGCAAAATGGCCGGGCGCCCAGAGGGGGAGCTTTTTGATCAGCTGCTAGAGCGGCAATTGGAATTGGCCCGTGGGGCCTTTGATGGGGAAAAACCGTTGAGCTGTTCGACCGCAACCCTGCGTATGATCGCACAAAGGCGACCAAGCTCATTAGAACAATTGGCGCAAATTTCCGGAATGACGCCCGCCCGCACTGAACGTTTTGGCTTGGCCTTTTTAGAAATCTTGCAGTCTGCCTAGACTGCTCTAGGTTAAGGGTTCAAAGGAGAGAGACACGATGTTGGTTTGTATTTCACCGGCGAAAAAGCTGGACTGGTCAGAGGCGCCGCGCTCAGATGTCACCACACCAGATTTTTCTGCTGATGCCTTCAACTTGGCGAAAACGGCGCGGGATCTTTCGGTGCCTCAGTTGCAAAAGCTGATGTCGATCAGCGAAAATCTTGCGCGGCTGAACCACAAGCGCTTTGTGGCCTTTGCGGACAAGCCAGCGGATGAAGCTTTGCGTCCCGCCGCTTTGGCCTTTGCGGGAGACACTTACCAAGGCATGGAAGCGGCGAGCTTCAGCGAGGATGATATGCGGTGGGCACAGGAGCATCTGCGCATTTTCTCTGGGCTTTACGGTGTTTTGCGGCCTTTGGATCAAATCCAAGCCTACCGGCTTGAAATGGGCAGCCGCCTGAAAACGGATCGCGGCGGATCTCTTTATGCCTATTGGGGGCAGGAGTTGTCAAAGGCGTTAAACGCACAGGCCAAGGCGACCGGTGCGCAGGCGCTGGTCAACTGTGCCAGCCAAGAATACTTTCGTGCTGTGGATGTCTCGGCGCTGCATCTGCCGATCATCACGCCGCAATTTCTGGAGCTGAAAGAGGGTAAGGCGAAGATTGTGAGCTTCTACGCCAAGAAAGCCCGCGGGGCGATGGCGCGATTTATTGTCCAGAACCGATTGTCAGATCCTGCGCAAATCGTGGAGTTTGATTTGGGTGGATATGCCTATCAACCTGAGCAATCCACGCCAGAAAAACCGGTCTTCCTGCGTGATTATCCCGCCTAGGCGCCAAATATGGCTTTCGCATGTTGGCTGAGGTAGATTTTTAGCCATGGGGTAAAAACCTCGGGCTGCGCTGCAATCTCATGGGTGAGATCCTTTAGATTTTACCAGCGATGATCCATCAACTCTTCGGGATTGGGGTGAATGTTGATCTGGGTGACTTGCAGCGTAAAAATTTCCACCACCTCATGCTCAATCATACCGCCGCCCACATCAGCGCGATATTCTACCGTGCCGCGGTACACAGGGATTTGGTCCGCCAGCCCTAATTCTTCTTCAAGCCGGCGCTGGGCGCAGTCAAACCAGCTTCGCCCCATTCCGGATTTGTGCAGCAGGCATTGGCTCAAAGGCCGGGGGGTGTGATATTTGCTCATGGCGCGGCGTTGCAGCAATGTCTCCGCACTCCGCATCACAAAAACAGACACTGCTTTATGCTTCAATCCGCGCAGATGGGTTTGCAGCTTTTCAACTGGCTGCAACTGACCGTCTATCCATGCGGGAATCAATATGTCCATTCATTCTGCCCTTAGGTGTTGCGCACCCAATAGGGCGAAATATGCCTCTGCAAAAGCGGTGACAGGGCGGCTTTGTTGCCTATTGTGTTCAAAAGCTCTGAATTTCATATCACGGGGGCGGAAATGTCGCGGGCAATTTGATCAAAACTTGCCTAAAGGTACAGAAACATGAAGCGCCTAGGCTATATAGCAAATTGAGCAGACCCAGCGGCCTTGTCATCCGCCCCTGCGTGAACTGGATCAGCAGAAAGAATACGCCATGTCGTTCGATCACTTTTTCAAAAATCAACTTGAGCAGCTGAAACAGGATGGCAATTATCGGTATTTCGCCGATCTTGAACGGAAAACCGGTAAGTTTCCTCAGGCCACCAATCATTTTGAGGGCGGTACTCGGGATGTTACGGTTTGGTGTTCCAACGATTATTTGGGCATGGGCCAGCATCCTGCGGTGATTGCCGCGATGCAAGAGGCTGTCGGGCGCTGCGGTACAGGCGCAGGTGGCACGCGCAATATAAGCGGAACCAATCACGACCACTTGCTGCTTGAGGCTGAGCTGGCGGATTTGCACGGCAAAGAGGCCGCGCTTTTGTTCACCTCTGGCTATGTGTCCAATTGGACAACATTGGCCACGCTGGGTGCCAAAATCCCCAATGCGGTGATTTTGTCAGACAGCGAAAACCACGCGTCGATGATTGAAGGCATTCGTCATTCTAAAGCCGAAAAAATGATTTGGGCACATAATGATGTAGAAGACCTCGACCGTAAGTTGACCGCTTGCGCAGACCGGCCGAAGATTGTCGCTTTTGAAAGCGTCTACTCTATGGATGGGGATATTGCACCGATTGCCGCGATTTTGGATGTTTGTGAAAAACACGGGGCGCTCACCTATCTTGATGAGGTTCATGCGGTTGGCATGTATGGCCCGCGTGGCGGTGGCATCAGTGAGCGTGAAGGCTTGCCGCATCGTATCGACATCATTGAGGGCACCCTAGGCAAAGCCTTTGGCTGTGTTGGTGGCTATATCACCGGCTCAGAAGCGATGTGTGATTTTATCCGGTCTTTTGGCTCGGGATTCATTTTTACCACGGCCTTGCCTCCTGCGGTTGCAGCCGCGGCGCGCACCTCTATTGCGCATCTCAAAACCAGCTCCGTAGAGCGGATGGGTCAACGGGCACAAGTGGCGCGCCTGCGCGCTGGGCTGGATAAAGCCGGGATTCCACATTTGGCAAATGACAGCCATATCGTGCCGGTGATGATCAAAGATGCTGTAAAAACCAAAATGCTGGCCGATTATTTGATGGATAGCTTCGGCATCTATGTTCAGCCTATTAATTACCCGACCGTTCCAAGAGGCACTGAGCGTCTGCGGTTTACACCCTCGCCTTTGCACAGTGATGCTGATGTGGATCACTTGGTCGCGGCCCTGTCTGAGCTGTGGAAACAATGCGCTGTGTCCCATGTGGCCGCCTAAAGTGCAGTTTTTAAATCGCCGTTTTGATCGTCATGAAATTCAAGGGAGAATGATATGAACAGGCTTATTTTTGTATTATTCGCAGGGGTTCTGGCCTCTGGGGCTTTGGCGGATGGTCACAGCGCCTCTGGTGATGCATCCGCAGGCGAGGTGGCCTTTAACAAGCAATGTGTTGCCTGTCATGTGGTTGTGACGGATGCTGGCGAAAAGCTGGCGGGGCGCAACAGTAAATCTGGCCCAAACCTGTATAATATCGCCGGTGCAACAGCAGGTGCCGTACCGGGCTACCGTTACGGAAAATCTTTGTTGAAGGCCGGCGCAGAGCTGGGTTTGATTTGGACAGAAGAGACATTTTCGGCCTATGTCCAAGATCCAAAGGATTTTTTAAAGGTATTTCTCGACGATAAAAAAGCTCGGGCGAAAATGAGCTTTAAAGTGCGGAAGGAAGAAGACGCGCGCAATATTTACGCTTATTTGTACAGTATCGGCAGCAAGTAGGAGTTCTACGTTTCGATTTTTGAGGGGCGCCGCTGTTGTCAGGGGCACCCCGTGTTGGGTTCTAAATCCGCTCAATTGCCACGGCGATCCCTTGGCCGCCGCCGATGCACATCGTGGCGAGGCCCTTTGAGCCGCCGCTGCGTTCCAATTCGGCTATGAGCTTCACCATGATGATGGCGCCCGTCGCCCCGACTGGGTGACCCAGAGCAATTGCACCGCCGTTCGGATTGACCCGTGCAGGGTCCAAGCCAAGGCCACGATTAACCGCGACAGCCTGTGCCGCGAAGGCTTCATTGCTTTCAACAACGTCAAAATCATGGATGGTCAATCCGGTTTTCGCCATCAGGTTTTCCACCGCAGGCACCGGCCCAATGCCCATCACTTCCGGCCGCACACCGGCGTGACCATAGCCGAGCAGGCGGAATTTTGGAGTGAGGCCGGCGCGTTCGGCTGCGTCAGCGCGCGCCAAGACAATTGCGGCAGCTCCGTCATTTATGCCCGAGGCATTTCCAGCAGTGACGGTTCCCTCCTTTTGGAAGACCGTCCGCAGTCCGGCTAAAACCTCTGCGCTGGTGGCTTTGGGATGTTCATCGGTGATGAAATCCACCATATCGCGTTTGACTTTGATCGGCACGGGGGTGATTTGGTCGACAAAGCGCCCGTCTGCAATCGCCGCTGCGGCGCGGTTCTGGCTTTCTAAAGCAAAGGCATCTTGATCGGCGCGGGTGATGGCATGTTCTTGTGCAACATTTTCGGCGGTGATTCCCATGTGGCCTGTGCCAAAGGGGCAGTGCAATGCGCCAAGCATCATGTCGAGTGTTTTGACATCCCCCATCTTCTGGCCCCAACGCTGTGCCTGCATGATATAGGGTGCGCGGCTCATATTCTCTGCGCCGCCAGCCAGTCCAAAATCTGCATCGCCAAGCATCAAGGATTGCGCCACAGAGACGATGGCCTGCAGACCCGATCCGCAAAGGCGATTGACGTTCATGGCCGGCGTTTGGTCAGAGATGCCAGCCTCCATGGCGGCGACCCGGGACAGATACATATCGCGCGGTTCGGTGTTGATGACATGACCAAAGGCGACATGGCCGATTTGCTCGGCTGCAACCTCTGCGCGGGTGAGCGCGGCTTTGGCCGCGATTGCCCCTAGATCAATTGGGCTGACACCCGCGAGGCTGCCGCCAAAAGTGCCAATAGCTGTGCGTGCGCCACCAAGAATTACGATATCTGTCATTTTGTCCTCCATTTCATCCAGTCTAAAGTAAATCTGGTGAAAGTAGAGAGGCTTTTTTGGACGTGCCGCCGCGTAAAGAACTTTGACTGCTTGGCTGGGAGCATAGGAATTGCAAATGAGAACAAAATGTGAACATATGGGAGTCTGTTGCTGAGTCTGGTCTTATGTCCTGTTCTGATGTCCTTCCTTTTCCACATCGCCGTCTGGCTTGGGCGGAGCTGCAAGCCTGTTCGAATTTCACCTTTTTGACCGGAGGCTCGCACCCGGAGGAATATATGGATCGTGCAGCGTTCTTGGGGTTGTCGGCGGTGGCTATCGCAGATGTAAATTCTGTGGCGGGCATCGTGCGGGCACATACTCGAGCGCGGGAGATTGCTCGGCAGGTGGCTGAGCGGCAAGAGTTTGACCGCACCATTGGGTTGATTGGCCCGCCTGCGCCGCCAGGCTTCCGGCGCAGCGCTTCGGCGCATATTTACAATACACCACGTTTGCTGCCGGCGGCTAAGATTGTCCTACGGGAGGGTCTGTCCGCAACGCTTTTGCCCAAAACGCGTGTGGGCTGGGGGCAGCTGTGTCGTTTGATTTCCCGTGGGCGTTTGCGAGCGGACAAAGGCGGTTGCGACTTAGAATTTGATGACCTGTTGGAATTTGGCAGTGATCAGCTGATTTTGATGCACGCGCCACCTGCCTTAGAGGTGCAGCCCGGCGCGCCCTCATGGGTGTCACATCTTTGGAGGTTGACGCGCCGCTTTGCTGAAGATGTGATGCTGCTCTTATACCCTTGTTATGATGGGCAAGATGAGGTGAATTTTGCCCGCATCGCTGCACTGGCGCAGCGATACTCCTTACCACTGGTGGCCTCTGCCACCCCCATCATGCATCATGGCGCGCGACGCCGCTTGACCGATACGCTCACCGCCATTCGTCTTGGGGTGCGGGTGGATGCTTTGGGTCGGTCGGCGCAGGTCAATGCAGAGCAACGTCTGCGCTCTCCTGAGGAGGCCGCCATCCTGTTTCAAGCCTATCCAGAGGCATTGCACAAAACGGCAGAGGTTCTAGAGCAGCTTACATTTTCTTTGGATGCGTTGCGGTATGAATATCCTTCGGAATTAAGCACAGGAGAAAACCCCAGTGATCGGTTACGCCGTTTGGCCTATGAGGGGCTCGCATGGCGCTACCCAAGTGGTGCCACTGCGCGGGTAAAAAAGATCATCGAACATGAGTTGCAGCTGATCGCCAAGCTCAATTATGAACCTTATTTCTTGACTGTACATGACATAGTCGCCTTTGCCCGCAGCCGGGGTATTTTGTGCCAAGGGCGTGGATCTGCGGCCAACTCGGTCGTGTGCTATTGCTTAGGTGTCACCTCGGTCAGCCCGGAGATTGGGACGATGGTGTTTGAGCGTTTTGTCTCAGAGGCGCGCAATGAGCCACCCGATATCGACGTAGATTTTGAGCATGAGCGCCGCGAAGAGGTGATCCAACATATTTATGAGCGCTATGGTCGTCACCGCGCGGGCCTTTGCGCTACGGTGGTCCATTACCGGGGCAAGCGGGCGATCCGTGAGGTGGGGCGCGCTATGGGCCTATCGGAAGATACCATCGGTGCCTTATCTTCGCAGCTTTGGGGGTTTTTTTCTACTAAAGGCTTGGAGGCGGAGCGTATGGCTGAGATCGGTCTGGATGCCAGAAATCCGCGTTTGCGCCAAACGATGGCTTTGATCTATGAGGTGATTGGCTTCCCACGGCATTTGTCTCAACATGTCGGGGGCTTTATCATCACAGATGGCCGGCTGGATGAGTTGGTGCCGATCGAGAACGCCAGTATGGAAGGGCGTACGGTCATTTGCTGGGACAAGGATGATATCGACAGTCTGGGCATCTTAAAGGTGGATGTTCTTGCCTTGGGCATGTTGACTTGCATTCGTAAGTCCTTTGATTTGATTTTGGCGCATTACGGTGTGGAATACACATTGGCCACCCTGCCTCCTGAGGATCCAGCGGTCTATGATATGCTATGTCGAGCGGACAGCCTGGGCGTATTTCAAGTGGAAAGCCGGGCGCAAATGAATTTCTTACCGCGCATGCGCCCGCGCTGTTTTTATGATCTGGTTATAGAGGTGGCGATCATTCGTCCGGGCCCCATTCAAGGGGACATGGTGCATCCCTATATTCGCCGCCGCAATGGTGAGGAACCGGTGAGCTTTCCCTCTGATGCCTTGGGCGCGGTTTTGGGCAAAACTCTCGGCGTACCTTTATTTCAAGAACAGGCCATGCAAATTGCAATCGTGGGAGCGGGCTTCACGCCAGAGCAAGCCGATCGTCTGCGGCGATCTTTGGCGACGTTTAAAAAGCATGGCAATGTCAGTGAATTTAAAACACTCTTCATGAACGGCATGCAGCGCAATGGCTATGACGAGAATTTTGCCGCACGCTGTTTTTCGCAAATTGAAGGCTTCGGCGCCTATGGATTTCCTGAAAGCCATGCCGCAAGTTTTGCGCTTTTGGTCTATGCGTCCAGTTGGCTTAAATATCATCATCCGGGCATTTTTGCCTGTGCTTTGTTGAATGCGCAGCCCATGGGGTTTTATGCGCCGGCACAGATTGTCCGTGATGCCCGCGCCCATGGGGTGCAGCTGCGCCCCACTTGCGTCAATGCCAGCTATTGGGACAATGTGATGGAGCCCGATGGCACTGGCGGCTTGGCCCTGCGGCTTGGGTTTCGGCAAATTCAAGCAATGCGTGAGGAAGATGTTGCATGGCTGACGGCCGCGCGCGGCAATGGGTATCAGGACGTGGAAGCGGTTTGGCGTAAAGCCGGTGTGAGTCCAAAAATGATCCAAGCCTTGGCGGAAGCGGACGCGTTTCACAGCCTTGGGTTGTCGCGCCGCGAGGCGCTTTGGGCCGCCAAGGCACTCACCGCAGAACGCCCTTTACCGCTCTTTGCGCAAGACCTTGAAGGGGAAAGCATTGCAGAGGATCCAGCCTATCTGCCGCAGATGACAGAGGGGGAGGAGGTGGTGGAAGATTATGTTTCTATGCGCCTAACCCTGCGCGTGCATCCCGTGGCCTTAATTCGCCACCGCCTGACGCCTGGCATGGGGCAAAGTCCGGCGGCACCGACCGTCTTGGGCGCGTCGGAAGATCAAAAACCAGATCTGATTGTGAAGCACAGGCCCGCCCATTCAGACTTTCATCTCCCGTTAGTCAGATAGGTATCTGAAATAGAAAATATTTGTTGCGGGTGTGGGTCGATGGATTTACCTTTCCTGTGACAGGGTCATTTTTGGCCTTAAGGCATTTGATAATTTATTTTAACGAACGATATATTTGGAGTGCCTTATATGAGCACTAAACATTCGTTCTTATTACAATATAAACCAAATTCTCATCGCCTAGCTTTGCGTAATCTACATCGTCAAGGGTTTAAGACTTTTCTGCCAGTGCAAGATGTCACCCAGCGGCATTCAACAAAATTTGTTCAGCAGAGGCGCCCTCTTTTTCCCGGCTATATGTTTGTGTCTTTTGCCTTGGACACCGCGCCATGGCCTAAGATTAATTCAACTGTCGGTGTAGCGCGGTTGGTTAGCTTCGATGGCCAGCCTAAGGCCCTGCCGCCAGATCTTATCGCTGGCCTCATGGCGCGCTGTGACACTCAGGGCAGAGTCTTGCCGCCAGATCAATTTGCGCCGGGGGATGAGCTCCAAGTTATGAGTTGACCCTTTGCAGAATATGTTGCGACCATTGAAAAGATTGATGCCGAACAGCGCATTTGGCTGCTGCTGGAGTTTATGGGGCAAAAAACGCGGATGGCTGTCTGGCCGGAGCAGGTGCAGTTAACAAAATAAGATTGCCTTGCTAGGCTGATTGCAGGCGCTTGAGCAGCGATAGGCTAGCAAACCCATCCACTGGCAGATGTTGTGAGGCTTGATAGGCCTCAATGGCGATTTCCGTATTTGGTCCGGTGAAACCATCTGCGCCGATGGTATCAAATCCCAATGTCGTCAAGCGGGATTGGATGAATTTCATCTCGGCTTGCGTGAGGCCGCGGGCATCGCCGCCGGGCGGAAACTGCAACGCCGGCGCGCCTTGAAGGCGGTCCGACAAATGCCCGAGGGCAATCGCATAGCTTTGTGCATTGTTATAGCCTATAAAGGCATTGAAATTCTCAGAAACCACAAAAGCAAGACTGTTAACCCCGCCGGGCAAAATCAGCTTGGAGTCATAGGTGCGCTGGTCTTCGTTCATAAAGCGCACACCTAGGTGCGCCCAGGCGTCTCGTGAGCGCGGCGACAGATGGCGCAGCATGTGCAAATCCGCCGGCTCTGGAAGCTGGACAACCGTACCCCAAGGCACATCTGCCTTCCAGCCATGGCAGACGAGGAAATGCGCCGTTGAGACCAGCGCATCTGCGGGATCCTCTGCCCAAATATCTGGCTGGCCATTTCTGGCAGAAACGGCGAAATCAATGTAAGATTTGGGCATGAATTGTGTGTGGCCCATGGCTCCGGCCCAGCTGCCCAGCATTTGATCGGGTGATTTTATGCCCCGGGTGACAATTTCGAAGGCGGCCAAAAGCTGTGCTTCGAACATGGCGGCTCGGCGGCCTTGTGCCGCCAAAGTTGCCAAGGCTGAAATGACGGGCACATCTCCGCGAATGCTGCCGTAATTGCTTTCTAATCCCCAAATTGCGGCAACCACATGGCGATCCACCTGATAGTCCGCCTCAATTTGGTCAAAAACCTCTACATGTTTTTGCAAGGCTGCTTGGCCCTGTGCAATGCGCGCGGGGCTGACGGTTAACTCGATATAGCGTTGCAGGGTTTTGCGGGCTTCGGGTTGGCGCATATCAGCCTGTGCGCTATTCTGCGCAGTGGTCAAATAGGGCGAAACCTCAGTCAATATTGCAGGTGAAACACCATAAGCTGCGGCGCGACTCAAAAAGTCAGATTTCCAGCTTTCAAACGTCATTGCCGTTTTCTGGTAACCTTTCTGGATTTGCCCTTCTTGGGCCCCCGCCGGTTGTTGGCCGACGCAGTTTTGCGTTGTCTCGGCCGTGTTTGCAACTTTGAATCTTCAAGTTGTAAAAGTTCAAGCAAAATACCCCCAGTGGTTGGGGTGGTTTCGGCCAATCGCACAACCACACGTTGACCAAGGCTGATGATCGTGCCGCTGTCCGTACCGCGCAGGGTTTGGCTGTCAGCATCATGTTCGAAATATTCCCGCCCCAAGGCGCGCATAGGCACCAATC
This sequence comes from uncultured Planktomarina sp., assembly GCA_943788425.1. Taxonomy (GTDB): domain Bacteria; phylum Pseudomonadota; class Alphaproteobacteria; order Rhodobacterales; family Rhodobacteraceae; genus Planktomarina. The sequence goes on along the minus strand of CALSQF010000006.1, from coordinate 112,635 downwards.
CATCTGCACCTGTTTCATCAAGTTTCACAAATATCCCAAATCGTGCGATTCCTGAAATGCGCCCACTGAATTCATTTCCGACACGCTCTGACATGAAACTGGCCAAATAGCGGTCTGAAGTGTCGCGCTCTGCGAGCATTGAGCGTCGCTCTGTTTCGCTGATGTGTTTGGCGGTCTCGTCTAGCATTTCGACATCCTGCGGTGACAGGCCATCTGACGCCCACCCATGGGCTGATACCAAGGCACGGTGCAGCAAAAGATCCGCATAGCGCCGTATGGGCGATGTAAAATGTGCATAATTCTGAAGCGCCAATCCGAAGTGCGACATGTTTTGTGAACTATAGTAGGCTTGAGTCATGGAACGTAATGTTGAAAGATTAATTAACTCTGCTTCATCTTTTCCGGTGGCAGCCTTTAATAATTGATTAAGATGCCGCGTTTGCAATACTTGACCCTTGGCCAGAACCAGCCCCACAGATTTTGCAGTTTCGCGCAGGGAGTCTAATTTTTCGGGGCTTGGTTCTTCGTGAACACGGAACAAAAGCGGCTGTTGTTTGGCAATCAAAGTTTCAGCTGCGGCCACATTCGCCAGCACCATACATTCCTCGATCAAGCGGTGGGCGTCTAAGCGTTCCGAGAAATTAACTGAAGCAACCTTGCCGCTGTCTGATAGAATTATTTTGCGTTCAGGCAGATCCAGATCCAGTGGTTGGCGGGCTTCGCGCGCCTGTTTTAGAGCTGCATAAGCTGCAAATAGGGGCCTAAGCACAGCGTCAACCAAAGGTGCGGCGCGTTCGGAGGGATCTCCATCTACGGCGGCTTGAGCCTCCTCATAGGACAGCGATGCTGGCGATCGCATCACCCCCCGAACAAACCGATGTGACAGTTTTTCGCCTGTTGACGAGAGTTTCATTTCGACCGCAATACAGGGCCTTTTGACCCCTTCATGTAGCGAGCACAGATCACCGGACAGCCGGTCTGGCAGCATGGGGACAACGCGGTCTGGGAAGTAGGTAGAATTGCCGCGCTTGCGGGCTTCCGCATCCAAGGCGGATCCGGCTGTTATATAATGCGCGACATCGGCGATGGCGACCCACAGCAAGAAGCCTCCAGGGTTCTTGGGATCTTCATCCAACAGAGCGCAGCAGGCATCATCATGGTCTCGCGCATCGGCCGGGTCGATGGTGATCAAAGGTAAATCTGTGAGATCAACGCGGCCTTTTGATGTTGCGGGTTTTGCGGCATCCGCCTGTGCCATAACCGCATCGGGAAAGGCGTCTGGAATTCCATGTTGATGAATGGCAATCAGCGATATCGCTTTGGGAGCGGAAGGATCTCCGAGCCGCTCGACCACGCGTGCGCGCGGCGGGCCTAGGCGGCCCTTTGGACCGGACTGTTCGGCTTCGACCAATTCTCCATCTTTTGCCTCACCCGTTGCATCTGCCGCGACAAGCCATTCTTTCCCGTCGCCCTTATCAATCGCAACAATGCGCCCGCCTTCTGCTGTGAGACGGAAAATACCTAAGAGGCGTTTGGGATTGGTTCCAATCGCGCGAATCAATTGGCCAGTATATTGATGGCTGTCCTCATCAGGCACGGGGGTAAGCCGTGCCAAAAGGCGATCACCCTGTCCCAAAGCCGGCTCTCCTTGACGGCTACGCATGAGGATTTTGGGCACATGGCCTGTGCCTTCCCATTCCAGCGGCACGGCGAACATATCGCCTTGCCCATCGGGGCACAGCATTTGCAGGACTGAAACAGGGGGTAAACTATTGGAATCATTAAACCGCCGCCGCCTTTGCATGATGTGGCCTTCGGTCTGTAATTCTTTCAGCATTTGTTTGAGATCAATGCGCGCAGCACCTTTAATTCCAAACGCTTTGGCGATATCTCGTTTCGAGGACTTTTCGGGGTGCGCGCGGATCCATTCGAGAATCTCTGCCTGTGAAGGAATTTGAGTCATGATAGCCCGATATCACGCGGCTGCGACATTCTAAACCCTTGGGTTGTGTGGAGATGTGCTTAGGAAGGTGCATATGAACTGGAGTTGCGAAATGAAATTTTTAATCACGGCATTAATTTTGATATGCGGGTCTGTTTCTGCACAGAGTTATCAAACAGGTGATCTGACGGTCACAAACGCCGTCTCATATCCGACCACTGGCCGTAGTGGCGCAGGATATTTCATCTTATCCAATACAGGCGCAGAGGATGCGCTTGTGGGCGTTGAAGCAGATTACCCAAAGGTAATGCTCCACAAGTCCATGATGAAAGATGGCGTCATGACGATGGAACACCAAATGCGCGTGGAGGTTCCAACGCAGGGACAACTCAACTTCGCCCCTGGGGGTTATCATGTCATGTTCATGGGGCTTAAAGAGGCGTGGGGCGTTGGCGACACGATCAAGGCCACTTTGATTTTCGAGAAATCTGGTCGTTTAGACCTGACTTTCACAGTGACAGAGCGTCCGTAACACAGCCTCTACTTGCCGATCTCACCTTGATTGACGCCGACATGGCCGCGGTGCAACAACAGGTGATCCAAAAGCACGCAGGCCATCATTGATTCGCCAACAGGCACTGCTCTTATGCCCACACAGGGATCATGGCGGCCCTTGGTGATGATTTCTGTATTTTCGCCAGATTTTGTGATTGTTTTTCGGGTCGTCAGGATGGAGGATGTGGGTTTAACAGCAAAGCGCACCACCACGTCTTGGCCCGTGCTAATGCCACCCAAGACCCCACCTGCATGGTTCGAGTTGTAAACTGGCCCGTCCGGTCCCATTGAAATTTCATCAGCATTGGCTTCACCGGTTAGTTCCGCTGCGGCCATTCCATCGCCAATTTCCACTGCTTTGACAGCGTTGATGCTCATCATCGCTGCGGCCAAATCTGTATCGAGCTTGGCGTAAATTGGCGCGCCAAGCCCGGCTGGAACTCCTGAGGCGATCACTTCTATAACTGCGCCGACGGAACTGCCGGATTTGCGCAAATCGTCTAGATAGGTGCCCCAATCTTGAGCGGCCTGCGGATCTGGAGTCCAGAATGGATTTCGGTCAATCTGCGACGCATCAAACAGGTCACGATTGATTTTATGGGGCCCCATCTGACACATGAAGCCGGTAATTTTGAGCGACGGCGCCAGCAACTTGATGGCTTCGCGTGCCAATCCACCCGCGGCCACCCGTGCTGCGGTCTCACGTGCAGAACTGCGTCCACCACCGCGGTAATCGCGAATTCCGTATTTCTGCCAATAGGTAATATCGGCATGACCTGGGCGAAACTTATCCATGATATCGCTGTAGTCTTTGGAACGCTGATCGGTATTCTCGATCATCAATTGCACGGGCGTGCCAGTTGTTCTGCCTTCAAAGACGCCAGATAAAATTTTCACCTGATCGGCTTCTCGCCGCTGTGTGGTGTATTTATTTTGTCCCGGTTTGCGCTTGTCGAGCCATTGCTGAATCATAGCTTCATCGATCGGAACGCCGGGAGGGCAGCCATCCACCGTTGCTCCAAGGGCCGGGCCATGGCTTTCACCCCAGGTCGTGACACGAAACAAATGTCCAAAACTGTTTAAGCTCATGGTGCATCTCCTTTGACCCTGCAATATCGTCGCGTGTCTTGTGGAGCAAGGCCAATAGCGCGCGCCATTCACATAGAAGGTGTGATTAAGCAGGGATAATTTGAGCGATCCTGCCGGGGTTTTGGCAATGATGGGTCTGCGGTACTCTCAAAACAGTTGAAAATACAAAAAATTCTACTCAAAATTGAATAACAAGAATAATAATTGCAATTAATCAGATCATTATTAGGTTTCTGTGGTGCATGATTTTGCAGTGAAACTACATATCCACCCGCCGAACGGGAAAAATCCTCGTGGAGGCGACGGTATATGTCGAAAATTTGCAACAGTATGCATCACCTTTGAAGGTGATGATCTTCCGAAGACGATTGAAATGCGGCTAAAATCTACGCAAAGCGTTGGATTTGATCGCCTCGAATGTAACGATTAAACGTTAATAAACAGTAAAAATTAGTTCTGTTATAAAGTGCCTTTTTGTAATTTGAAAAATTTTTCAACGGACGGTGGTTTGGGTGGTTCCAAATGAGCAGGCCGTAACATTAGATGAAAGAGAATTGTGATGAATAAATTTTTGAGCTTGAGCTTACTGGGAGCAACACTGGCGCTTGTGTCAGGTTGCACACTTGCATCGTTTGAAACTGAGCCTGTGACTTTGAAAACCGACAAAGGTGAGGTCGTCTGCCAACTATACGACCGTAACACTGTTATTTTTGATCGTGTAATTCACATGCCACATGCAATGCATGTCGAAGAGGCGGATGCCCTCTGTCGCGCTGAGGGTGAGCGGCTGAGGAAGAAATAGATTACATTCTTTATTTCGCGCTAATGCTCCCCCACAGCCGGATAACTGTCGGGGGCTTTTGTGCTGGTAGGGATTGTAAAATCCTTTCTCCAAGACTATCCAGTATCTACCTCGGGGCGCCCTTATGGGCTGAGATGCGTAAGCGAACCCGTAGAACCTGAACCGGCTAGCACCGGCGGAGGGAAGGTTTGGACGTCTCCAATCCCTGACCCCGTTCGGCGATATGGAGATAAAAATGAAAGTGACTTCCCTTTTCGCAGGACTGTTTTTAGCAAGCGCGGCTGTTGCCGAAACGCCTGTATTGACGGTCTATACCTATGACAGCTTTGTATCAGATTGGGGTCCCGGCCCGGCGGTTGAATCTGCTTTTGAGGCCAAATGTGGCTGCGACTTGCAGATGATTGGCGCCGGCGATGGGGCGGCGTTGTTATCGCGCCTCAGGCTTGAGGGCTCCCGCACTGAGGCTGATATCGTTTTGGGCTTGGATACAAACCTCACAGCTGCAGCCGCGGAAACGGACTTGTTTTCACCGATTTCACTGTCTGCAAACTATGCGGTGCCCGGTGGGTGGAGCGATACGTATTTTGCGCCATTCGACTGGGGATATTTTGCTTTTGTTCACAACACAGATCTGACCGCTCCGACAAATTTTCGCGCCCTGGCCGCGAGTGATTTGAAAATCGTGATCCAAGATCCTCGGTCGTCCACACCGGGTTTAGGGCTCCTCCTTTGGATCAAGACTGCTTACGGTGATGAGGCGGCGGATATCTGGGCTGATCTTTCAGACAATATTGTGACAGTGACAGCAGGTTGGTCTGAAGCCTATGGCATGTTCTTGGAAGGAGAAGCGGATTTGGTACTCTCCTATACCACATCGCCCGCCTATCATCTGATTGCCGAAGAGGATTCTTCCAAAACTTTTGCTTTGTTTGACGAAGGCCATTATATGCAAATTGAAGTGGCTGGGAAACTTGCGACGACAGATCAAAACGCTTTGGCGGATCAATTCCTGAAATTTATGGTTTCTGATGATTTTCAAAGCATCATTCCCACCACTAATTGGATGTTCCCAGCAGTTACGCCTAAGAATGGATTGCCCGATGGCTTTCCTCAGGCATTGAGTGCCGAGCAGTCTTTGATTCTTTCACCTGAGCAGGCCGCAGCGCAGCGCAGCGCGGCTTTGGATGAATGGCAGAGCGCACTCTCGCAATAATGCTACGCAGTGTTGTTGGTGGGGCAGCCTTGATTGCCCTGCTCATCTTTTCCCTTGGCACAGCCTTGGTTGTCGGCCTGCAAGGGCGCGGGCTTGGTGTGTTGAACAGCGCCGATTGGTCGGCCATAAAATTCACCCTGTGGCAAGCGAGCCTTTCGGCATCATTGAGCATAGCAATGGCGATCCCAGTTGCGCGGGCCTTGGCTCGGCAAAGTTTCCCTGGCCGCCAAGCTCTGATCACTCTCTTAGGCGCGCCCTTTATTCTGCCTGTGATCGTCGGCGTTCTGGGTCTTTTGGCAGTTTTTGGCCGCGCAGGATGGATTAGCGCTGCATTGGACTGGGCTGGCTTTGCAAAACTGTCCGTTTATGGCGCACCAGGCGTGATCCTGGCCCATGTCTTTTTCAATTTGCCTTTGGTGACGCGGCTCTTGCTGCAGGCTTGGATGGCAATCCCCGCAGAGCGATTTAGAGTTGCTGAAAGTCTTAGTGCCGCGCCATGGGCTTATTTTCGATTAATCGAAGGTCCGATGCTGCGTTCCACGGTTCCAGGGGCATTTCTGCTTGTGTTCTTGCTATGCCTTACCAGTTTTGTTGTCGCGCTCGCGGTCGGAGGCGGCCCAAGGGGGACGACCATAGAGCTGGCCATTTATCAGGCTTTTCGCTTGGATTTTGATTTGGGAAAAGCGGCCAGTCTCGCGCTGGTCCAATTTTTAATTTGTGGTACCGTGTCACTTCTGGCCTTTCTCGTACCCTTGCCGCAAACCAATGGCCTTGGGCTTGATCGGGTTCTGCAACGATTGGATGGGTGGCGGCATAGGTTATGGGATGGATTTTGGATTTCAATCGCTGCAGCGTTCTTGGTGCTGCCGCTTGGGGCCGTTCTATTTCGGGGGCTGCGGCATTTGCTTGAATTGCCGCCGCAAATTCTTGCGGCCAGCGTAACATCTTTGACCATCGCTATTATATCAACTGCCCTCTGTCTTGCGATGGCGCTGTCTCTGTCGCTGGCCTTTGCACGCCGGGGCGCACTGGCGCGCAGCTTGGCGGAGGCTACGGGAATTTTGGGCCTGGCCAGCAGTCCGCTGGTGGTGGGAACTGGTCTTTTCGTGTTGATTTTCCCTTACGCGCAACCAATGGCTTTTGCCCTGCCGATCACGGCTTCGGTCAATGCAATGATGGCTTTGCCCTTCGCTCTGCGCGTATTGATGCCTGCGGTTCAAGAGACTTATGGCGACTACCTCCATTTGCGTATGAGCCTTGGAATGGGCCGCTGGATCTGGGCGAAACGGATTTTAGGGCCTCGCCTGCGTCGCCCGATTGGGTTTTCGGCTGGTCTCGCTGCGGCGCTCTCAATGGGAGATCTTGGTGTGATTGCGCTTTTTGCGGATCCTGATTTGCAAACCTTACCGTTGATGCTTTATCGCTTAATGGGCGCTTATCGTATGGACCAGGCCGCCGCGACCGCGGTGGTTCTTGTCGTGCAGAGTTTATTTTTGTTCTGGATGTTTGATCGTGGAGGGCGCCGGCATGCTGCATTTGGATAGGTTGGCTGTTCAGCAGGGCGGATTTTCTCTTAGGGCGGATTTCAAAATTGCAGCGGGGGATCGGGTGGCGGTGATTGGTCCCTCTGGTGGGGGTAAATCGTCATTACTTAACGCGATCGCAGGGTTTCTTGCACCGCGTGTCGGGCAGGTGCTTTGGAACGGTCAGCCCATGCCAGATCACCCCGGTGAACGGCCGCTCAGCATATTGTTTCAAGATCATAATCTCTTTCCCCACCTCACGGTTCTGGACAATGTGGCCATCGGCTTGCGGCCTGATATGCGTCTTTCGGTATCTCAGAAGGCACAGGCTTTAGCCGCGCTGGATCAGGTGGGGCTGAGTGACAAGGCGACGGCCTATCCGCGTGACCTCTCAGGCGGCCAGCAAGGTCGAGCGGGATTGGCGCGGGTGTTGTTGCGTCAACGTCCACTTTTGCTGCTGGATGAACCTTTTGCAGCGCTGGGTCCGGCGCTGAAGGATGAAATGCTAGAGATCACGCGTCAGATTGTGCAGCAGGCTGGTGTCACCACATTGATGGTCACCCATGATCCGCAAGACGCAATGAGCTTTGCAGAATACGCCATTTTGGTTGCCGATGGTCACGCAGATGCGCCTGCGCCAATCGGCCCCCTGTTTCACGAGCCTCCAGTGGCCTTGCAGGCCTATCTGGGGCGGCGGGCACCTTGAGCCCATAAAAAAACGCGCCCCCTCGGGGGCGCGTTATATTTTGGAAAAAGACTTAGTCTTTTCTATATTTTATGGGGCGCCAGAGCTGCTTATTGGCCAGATATAGCAGCAGGGTCAAAAAGCCCAAGATCAAAACCCCAACCGTTCCGGCACGTTTCCGGTCGTTGAGTTTTGGCTCAGCTGTCCACATCAGGAAGGCCGAGATATCTTCAGAGAGATGCTGAAGATCGTTCATGTGGCCATCTTCGAATTCAACAAGCTCGTCTTCCAATGGTGGACCCATGGAAATCCAACCACCTGGGTAAGCGGTGTTTTCATAAAGCGTCACGCCTGCGGACGTTTTTTCATTTCCGGTATAGCCGGTGAGCAAAGACATAATATACTCTGCGCCGCCCATACCTTTAACCAACTGGTTGATGCCTGTGCCTGCTGGCCCGTGAAAGCCTGCGCGGGCTTTGGCCATCAAAGACAGATCGGGCGCATTGGCATTGCCGCCCTTTGGGAAGTGATCGGCTGGAACGGCCTCGCGGTAATCGCCTTCCCCATCGTTTAGATCTTGATCCCAAACTTCGATAAAGTCAGAGGCGTAGGCTCGCACTTCTTCCTTGCTGAGATGCGGTCCGCCCTCATCGCCCAGAGAGCGAATGGGAACGAACTTCATGCCGTGGCAAGAGGAACAGACTTCCGTGTAGATTTTCAATCCGCGCCGCAATTGTTCTTGATCGTAGGAACCAAACGGACCTTCAAAAGAGAATGCGTGGTCTTTAACATAGCCTTCACCTCCAGCAGCGTGCACCCCGCCAGTGGCGAGGAGCAAAGCCAGTGTGAGACCAGTTGTGAGTTTCTTGAACATATTTCGTTCCCTTCTCACTCTGCCGGTTGGGCAGCATCTGCTGCACCGACCGCGCCGTGTTTGGCATTAAAGTCATCTTCGATGGTTGCAGGCGGTGTCGAGGGTTTCTCAAGCACGCCGAGCAGGGGCAAGATAACAAGGAAATATGCAAACCAATAAGTCGCGCCAATCAACGAGAAAGTGGCATAGGGTTCTTCCGCTGGACGCGCACCGAGCCACATCAAGAAGATGAAGTCTGCAACAAGGATGCCAAACCACCATTTGAACATGGGGCGATACCGACCAGAGCGCACACTTGAAGTATCCAACCATGGTGCAAGTGCCATAACGGCAATCGCACCGAACATGGCCAGAACGCCGAAGAATTTCGCGTCAATGATGCCGCCTGTTACGAAGCTTGCGATCTGAACGACCCATACTTCCGATGTGAAGGCACGCAAAATGGCGTAGAATGGAAGGTAGTACCATTCAGGCACAATATGAGCCGGTGTCACCAATGCGTTGGCTTCGATGTAGTTGTCAGGGTGGCCAAGATAGTTTGGCATGAAGCCAACAATCGCCATGAACACGGTCATGATAAGGCCCAGGGCAAAGAGATCCTTTACCACGAAATAGGGCCAGAATGGCAACGTGTCTTTTGCAGCTTCTGCTTTCGAACCTCGGCGCACTTCTACACCTGTTGGGTTGTTGTTGCCTGTGGTGTGAAAGGCCCAGATGTGTACGATTACAAGACCTGCAATCAAAAATGGCAGGAGGTAGTGCAGGCTGAAGAAGCGGTTCAACGCCGGTTGGCCTACGGCGCTGGCGCCCAAGAGCCAGGTTTGCAGCGGCTCACCAATGAAGGGGATCGCACCAAACAGGCCGGTGATCACAGCGGTCCCATGGAAGGACATTTGACCCCAAGGCAAAACATATCCCAAAAAGCCTGTCGCCATCATCAACAGATAGATCAGCATACCAATGATCCATGTGATTTCACGCGGGGCTTTATAGCTGCCGTAGTAGAGACCGCGGAACATGTGGGCATAGACAGCAATGAAGAACAAAGACGCGCCGTTCATGTGGAAATAGCGAATCATATGGCCGCCGTTCACGTCGCGCATGATGTGCTCAATCGACGCAAAGGCCAGATCGACATGCGGGGTGTAGTGCATCACCAGTACAACGCCTGTGACAATTTGCATGGCCAGACAGAAGGTCAAAACAATGCCCCAAATCCACATCCAGTTCAAATTCTTTGGAGTGGGGATCATCAATGTGTCATACAAAAGTCCGATGATTGGCAGACGCGAATTAATCGCTTTTGTGGCCTTGGACTTTGGTTCGTAATGATCGTGTGGAATACCGCCCATTATGCGTTCTCCTTGCCGATAACCAGTTCTGTTTCTCCGTCGAAACGGGCCACTGGAACCAATAGGTTTTCTGGAGCTGGGCCTTTGCGAATTCGGCCAGCTGTATCGTAATGTGATCCGTGACAGGGGCAGAACCAACCGCCAAATTCACCGGCGCCATCGCCCAAGGGCACGCAACCCAAGTGGGTGCAAACGCCCAGCATGACCAACCATTCGCCGTTTTCGTCGAGCGCGCGGTTTTCATCGGTCGCAGGAAGATCTGGTTTGTTGTCATTGCGGTCATTGCCGTCAATCAAATCGCCCATATCAACGGCCCGAGCCGCTTCAATTTCGCTCTCTGTACGACGGCGAATGAAGACTGGCTTGCCCTGCCACAGAACGGTGATTTGTGTACCCGGTTCAACGTCGGCTACATCTACGCGGATCGCGGCCAAGGCCAAAACATCCGCTGAGGGGTTCATCTGGTCGACCAAAGGCCAAACCGCTGCACCCGCTGCTACTGCGCCTGCACCTGCCGTCGCGTAGTAGAGAAAATCTCTACGGGTGCCTTCGTGTTCATCTGTATGCGCCACGAGGTTCCTCCAAGTTAAATGCCAGTCAGGACTGGCTCAAAGACTCGGACCCCGCAAAAGCAGGGTCGCTCGATCCGGTTCCTAGCTCAGGGACAGCGCCGCGTCCAGCGGACATTCGGGCGCAGTCTACAAGGTGCAAATTTGCCGCATTTTTGTAACATTTGCACTGTGCCGCCCCGGTAGCGGCTAGGTTTATCCGTCGAGATTTGTCTCCAGAAAGCTAGGGCGTTTTGAGAAATCAGCAAACCAAGCCGCAAGCGCGTCATGTCCTTGCCGCCAATTGCGTGCGTCATGCCGCAGATCTAGATAACCCAGCGCGCAAGCAATGCTGATATGCGCCATGGTGAGCGGGCCGTTCAACAGGTCCATCCATTGGCTTTGCAAGGCATCGCAACCGCCCATGACTTTTGCCCATTGGGCATCGGTCCATTCGGTGCTGACCTTCTCTTGCGGACGCAAGCGCAGTTCATAGGAAATACTCACCGCACTATCCATCATCGAATCGCCCGTAGCCTCAACGGTGAGCACATCCCAAAGCCTGGCCTCTGGATACATTCCAGAGGCGGCTTTTGCGTCCAAATAGCGTGTGATCACGCGGCTGTCATAGAGCGCAGGCCCATCGGCACGAGTCAAAGAGGGGATACGCCCGGTTGGATTGGTGGCCTTGGCCTGTTCATTGACTTGAAAAGGGGAGGTCGCGATGCTGATCTCTTCTACATCTTTGAGCTTGTTGGTTTCGCGCAACAACACCCGGACTTTCCGTGCAAAGGGAGAGGCTTCGGCCATAATCAGTTTCATTTCATTAACCTTTCAAAAAGGGGGTTATCCGCTGAGCGGCTGTGCGTTTGCTCAACTGCGGCGCAAAAGATCTGCTGGCCGTACCGCCTGGCCCGTGCGTGCCGATTCCAAAGCCGCCTCTGCTAAGGCAAGAGACATCAGCCCGTCATAGCCGCTGGTGCGAGGTGGCTGCCCTGAATTTAAACAGCCTACGAAATGCTCGATCTCCGCCGCATATGCCGCGATATAGCGGGTCATGAAAAAATCGAGCAGCGGCGGACGGGTATAGCCTGTGCCATTGGCGACGGTGACGCGCGACTGATGATGGTTGTCAGCCGATACGGAGCCGTCCGATCCATGCACTTCGATGCGCTGATCATACCCAAAAGTGGCGCGGCGTGAGTTGCTGATGGTGCATTGTTTGCCGCTGGCCGTGCGCAAAATAGCATTTGCGCTGTCAAAATCGCCGCGATTGCCAATTTCAGGATCGGTCAGCACAGAGCCGGCCGCCTGCACCGTTTCGATCTCCTCGCCGAGCATCCAGCGTGCCACATCAAAATCATGGATCATCATATCTCGAAAGATGCCGCCTGAGTGTTCGATGTACTCATAGGGTGGTGCGCCAGGATCGCGGCTGATCAATGTGACCATCTCGACCGCGCCAATTTGGCCTGCATCAATTACAGCGCGCAGAGCTTGAAAGTCTGGATCAAAGCGTCTTTGAAATCCAACCATCAAAGTAGTTTTTGTCTCATCCACAACTTTCAGGCAGGCCTTGACGCGCGCCAGATTCAAATCGACTGGTTTTTCACAAAAAATCGCTTTGCCGGCGCGGGCAAAATCCTCGATCAAATCTGCATGGGTGTCGGTTGGGGTGCAGATGATTACCGCGTCAATATCAGCCGAGTCCTTGATTTGCTCAATCGTACGAATGTCGCAGCCATAGGTGTCGCGCAACGCTTCTGCGGCTGCGGGCATGGGGTCGGCAACTGCGACCAACTGTGCGTTGGGCACCGATGATACGGCACGGGCATGAACCTGGCCAATGCGCCCTGCGCCTAAGAGACCGATTTTTGTCATCATTTTTTCCTTCAAGTCCTTCGCAGGAATAGGCCTGCGAGATGTCTCGCGAATTGATACGCGGTTACGGCGTTCATTCAAGTCCAGACTGCCGCATTGTGGGCAAAGTTGCATTTTATCCGCCGATGTGGCGCTCTAAAATCGCGCTGACTTGTAGGGCCGACGATTGCTGGTTAGCAAGGGAGCAGAAAAGGACATAGAATGAAAAAATCTTTGGTCGACCTTGGTCAACAACTGCTGGATGCCGCGAAACGCGCCGGGGCGGATGCCTGCGATGCCATGGTGGTTGATGGGGTATCGCACTCCATTGAAGTGCGCGGCGGCGAGCTTGAGCAGGCCGAGCGCTCAGAGGGGATTGATATCGGATTGCGGGTCATGCTGGGTGCACGCCAGGCCTGTGTTTCGGCCTCTGATATCAGCGCGGAGGCCATAGAGCTTATGGCCCAGCGCGCTGTTGAAATGGCACGCCATGCGCCGGATGATGCTTACTTGCGTCAGGCCAGCGCTGACCAGCTGGCCCGTAATTGGGACGTGGAGTCTCTGGAGCTGTCCGATCCAGAAGAGGAGCCATCGGCGGCACAATTGCAGGCGACGGCGCTCGAAGCGGAGGCGGCAGCCCGAGCGGTTTCGGGCGTAATGCAATGCCAATCGGCAGGGGCGGCCTTTGGCGCGCGGCGCATTCACCTTTGCATGTCGAATGGATTTAGCGGGGGTTATGCGCGCACAGATCACGGGTTTTCTTGTGTCGCCATTGCGGGCACTGGCTCAGAGATGGAACGCGATTATGATGGCGATTCTCGGATTTTTCGCGCAGATTTGCGTGCGGCCTCCGAGGTTGGTCGCTGTGCCGGTGAACGGGCCGTGGCGCGCCAAGGCGCGCGCAAACCCCCCACGGGCGTTTTCCCAGTTCTTTATGACGAACGTATTTCCAGTGGTTTGATTGGGCATCTTCTTGCTGCGAGCAATGGATCGGCCGTCGCGCGCGGCGCAAGTTGGCTGCAACATGACATGCACAGTTTGGTTTTGCCGCAGGGGACCTCGTTGCTGGAAAACCCATATCGCAAACGCACCGCTGGCTCGCGCCCTTTTGATGGGGAAGGCTTGCCAGTTGCGGAGCGAGCGATTGTGGCAGATGGGATCTTGCAACAATGGACGCTTGATTTGTCCACGGCCGCGCAATTGGGGCTGCAAAGCACTGGGTCCGCTATGCGTGGCCCCTCCGGGCCGCCCGCGCCGGGGGTGGGAAATGTAACGCTGACGCCAGGCCCGCAAAGTCGAGAAGATTTGATCCGCGATATGGGCACGGGCCTTTTGTTGACCTCTTTGATCGGCGCGTCGATTAATGCCACGACTGGAGATTACTCGCGTGGTGCCTCAGGTTTTTGGGTGGAAAATGGTGAGATTGCCTACCCGGTCAATGAATGCACCATCGCGGGAAATTTGCGGGAGATGCTGCAAAATATTGTTCCTGCCAATGATGGACGGGTGCATCTGTCGCGGGTTGTGCCGTCCTTATTGGTTCCATCAATGGCTATCGCTGGTGAATGATCTTGAACTCATAACCCAAGCGGCCCGTGCTGCCGGGGATATAGCCATGGGATTTTTTCAAAAAGATCCTGAGATATGGGACAAATCTGATAATGCGGGCCCGGTGACAGAGGCGGATCTCGCAGTTGATAAAATGCTGTCTGCGGCGTTGTGCTTGGAACGCCCCGAATATGGCTGGCTGTCTGAAGAAACTGAAGATGGTGTAGAAAGATTGCATAAAGAAAAGGTGTTTATTGTTGATCCGATAGATGGCACGCGGGCGTTTATTGCCGGGACAGAACATTGGTCGCATTCTTTGGCCGTCGCCAAAGCTGGGCAAGTTCAAGCGGCGGCGGTCTATCTGCCGGTGTTGGACATGATGTTTTGTGCAAGTTTGGGCGCAGGCGCCTATCTGAACGGCGCGCCTATCTCTGTGTCGCTGCGCGCTGAGACCCAAGGGGCCGATATATTATCTGCTAAATCAAATTTTGACCCTGAATTTTGGCCCGGTGGTTTTCCGGATTTAAAACGCAGTTTCCGCTCTTCTTTGGCCTATCGGTTGTGCTTGGTGGCCAATGGAGCCTTCGACGGCATGCTGACTTTACGGCCGACATGGGAATGGGATGTCGCGGCTGGCAGTTTGATTGTGAATGAGGCGGGGGGGCTGGCCACAGATCAAACTGGAGCGGCGCCCCTTTTTAACAGCGCGGCGGCACAGCTGAACGGAATGGTGGCGAGTAATCGAGATATTCACTCTGGCCTTATGGCGGGTCTAACCTAGGGGCGGATATGACGACAGAGGCCAGAACAGACCGCCCGCTGGTATGGGCCCACGCAAATACACCGGCGGCGGTAGATGCAATTCGTGAGGTGTTGATGCGCGCGCAATTGAGCGATCCAACACTATCTTACGTCCTGACGGCCCCAGACTCGGAGGGTGCTTTTGCACCGGATGTGGTGGTTTTGGATGAGGCGGATGCTCAGGCGGGTTTGGCTTGGTTGTCGAAGACCTCGCCTGATTTGTGTCTTTGGGCGCAGGCCAGCGTTGCCTCTGCATTGTTTGGGTTAAACCATCGCCGCTCAATTCCGACTCTCTTAATCAACGCAGAAACCCGACCCCTGTGGAGCCGCACCTGGCTTTGGCGCAAGACGATCGCGCGGCAGACTTTGAAAACTGTATTCTATGCTTTTGTCACCTCAAGCGAGTCTACGGGAAGCCTCAGAAATCTTGGCTTGCCCGCTCAGAATATAGAGGTTTTGGGATCACTTCTTGGTGGTGTCGTGGTGTCGGGCTGTGATGAGGGTGAACGGGACCGTATTGGTGAAATTTTGGCGGGGCGGCCTGTATGGTTTGCGCATCGGGTGCCCCATCAGGAAATGCGCGTCGTGATAGATGCCTTTATGCAAGCCCAGCGTAAGGCGCATCGCATGCTGTTGATTTTAGATTTGCTCGATCCGTTAGGCACTGAAGATTGCTTGGCTCTTTGTGCTGAGTTGGGATTGACCACACATGCGCGGGCTGAAGAGGGTGAGCCAGAAACGCGGACGCAAGTCTTTCTCTCGGAATCGGGTGAAGACACAGGCCTTTGGTATCGACTGGCGGCGCTCGCGTATATGGGCGGAAGTCTGACGAGCGGCGATGTACCCAATCCGATGGTTGCGGCCGCTCTAGGGAGTGCGGTTGTGCACGGGTCCGAAATTGGCCAAAATCAACATGCCTATAATCGCTTACGGGAGGCCGGAGCGACGCAGCCTTTGGAGACTTCACAAGATTTGAGCCAGCGCGTGGCGGCGCTGATGGAACCTGACCAATGCGCTGAGATGGCCGCTGCGGGGTGGGAGGTTGTCTCAGAAGGGGCAGAGGTAACGGATCGGTTGGTGGAGATCACCTTGCAAAAACTTGGCCTTGGGGAGGCGGCACAATGATACGCACGCCGCAGTTTTGGCATCAACCGCCAGGGGTCATGGCCTATGGCCTTTGGCCATTGGGTCGCCTCTATGGCGCGGCAACGGCTTGGCGGCAAAGCCGTGCATCGCAGGCGCTTGATGCGCCCTGCTCGGTAATTTGCGTCGGAAATATCAATGCTGGAGGCACGGGGAAGACGCCCGTGGTTATTGCATTGGCCGAGCACCTCAAGAAGCGTGGCCGGCAGGTTGTTGCCTTATCGCGCGGCTATGGCGCCACTGTCGCTGTGCCAATTTTGGTGGATCCTAAAACACATGGTGCGGCGGAAGTGGGTGACGAACCCTTGTTGATTTCCGCCTTTTGTCCTGTGGTTGTGGCTCGCAAAAGAGTCGAGGGTTTGGCCCTAGCTTTGGCACAAAAGCCAGATGTGATTTTGATGGATGATGGTTTCCAAGATCCCTCTGTGCGCAAAGATTTTTCAATCGTTGTTGTCGATGCTGCCCTTGGATTTGGTAACGGGTTTTGTATACCGGCTGGCCCTTTGAGAGAGCCGCTGGCCAAAGGTTTGGCGCGTGCTGATCTGTGCCTGTCAATTGGAGAGGCGGCCGCGCAGCGGCGATTTACGGCTCTGGGCCCAGACCATGCGCATTTAAGGGTTGAGGGCCAGATCAAACCTTTGTTGACAGGCATGCCTTGGCAGGGGCTGCCGGTTTTTGCCTTTGCCGGGATTGCCCACCCAGAAAAATTCTTCACCACCCTGCGCGATCTTGGCGCCAATATTTTGGGCTGTGAAGCCTTGTCGGATCACGAACCGCTGTCGCTGCCCTTGATGAAGCGGCTGGTCGCAAAGGCGCGGGAGCTGAATGCACAGTTGGTGTGCACGGAAAAAGATGCGGCCAGATTGCCTGCTCAACATCAAAGAAATGTTTTGGCCCTGCCCGTGCGGCTTGAGTTAAAAGACTGGTCCAAGATCGATGAAAAACTCATCAATCTTGAACTTTGACGTTTATTGAGCATCCAGAATTTGTTGCAATTCCGGGTAGGGCATATTCGAATATTTCACGCCATTGATAATGAAGGATGGGGTGGAAGATATTTCATCTGCGGCCCGGTTGGCCTCATACCACGCCACGAGTTTTTGTGCTTTTTCACCATCGGCAAAGCAACTCTGAACATCTTCTTGCGAGAGGCCTGCGGTGAGGCCAATGCGGCGCAAATTCTCAGCAATTTCCGCCGGCGTGCCTTTGGTCCATTCGGATTGCTTGGTATATAAAAGATCGGTGATGGCAAAAAACTTATCTGCCCCGCCGCAGCGCGCGATGATCGAACCCCATAGGCCATAGCGATCAAAATAGATCTCACGATAGGTAAATTGGAGTTTGCCTGTGTCGATATAGTCAGTTTTGAGTTTTTGAAACACATCCTTGTGGAAGGTGCGGCAATGGGGGCAGGTATAGCTGGCATATTCTGTCATCTGAATTGGCGCGTCTTTGGCTCCGAGTGTCATCTCAAGAATAGAGGAAGTGTCAATTTCACCGGCTTGTGTGGCATTGGCGGCCCCAAAACCTGGGGCCGTTGGTCCCGAGGGCGCGGGCGCTTGCACCATGTAAGCTCCGATGCCCAAGGCGAGTACAAATACCAATCCGATTGCATAAGTCTTTTTCATCTCAAGATCTCTTTTCATGTTTCATAATGTTTTCGCCGAAGGCTGCCAGAGCTGCTCTTAGGCCGTCGTCTTTGATCTCGCACGCAATGGTCTTGGCTTTTTGAGCTGCGGCGGGGCAGGGTGCTGGGGTGGTGCTTTTGGGCTGGGTCCCAAACAGGGCCTTACCATCGGAAAATCCGACGGGGGCTGTTTGGGTGATGCGGATGCGTGAAATCGCGTTGTAGCCATAGCAGGCATTCACCTTTTCGCGAAGCTGTGGCAATTGCATCGCGATCATCTGCGCCTGAGGGCCGGTGGTGAGAACAACCAATGTCGCACCAAATCCCTTTTGGGCGTAGCTGACCTTCACGGGTGTGCAGATATCCGCAACAGGCGCCCCGACGATCTCAGACCAGTGGGTAAGCAGCCGCGTGATCGCAAAGCCACGCGTTTCCCCAGCATTTCGAAGTTTTTGCTCGAGCAAAGCAGAGGTGCGCCGAAAGCCAGCGCCGCGTTTTTTAGATCTGCTTGCGTTTTTTTGCATCGATTTTGCTGACCCTTTCTGATTTACCCTATTTTACCTGAAGCTGGAGGCAACGCCACCACTTTTGTAGAAAGATACTCAAACTTGCGTGATCACATGAACTCAACCGAGCTTTTGACCTGGTATGATGCCCACGCGCGGGAGTTGCCTTGGCGTGTCAGCCCGTCAGCGCGCGCGGCTGGGCAGCAGCCAGATCCTTATCGTATTTGGCTCTCTGAAATCATGTTGCAGCAAACCACCGTGGCGGCGGTAAAAGCTTATTTCCTGAAGTTCACAAAGACATGGCCGACGGTGGTGGATTTGGCTGCTGCTGAAGATGACGAGGTGATGGCGGCTTGGGCAGGGCTTGGCTATTATGCGCGAGCGCGCAATTTGTTGAAATGCGCCCGCGTTATTGTGGCTGAGCATGGTGGAAAGTTTCCGGCAGATCGTGCAGCTTTGCAAAACCTGCCGGGTATCGGCCCCTACACCAGTGCCGCCATTGCTGCGATCGCATTTGACCACGCAGAAACGGTGGTGGATGGCAATGTTGAGCGGGTCATGGCGCGATTGTTTGATCTCCATGCGCCCCTGCCAAAATCGAAGGGCGCGCTAACGTCACTTGCTGCAAGCCTGACGCCCCAGGCGCGGCCTGGCGACTATGCGCAAGCGGTGATGGATTTGGGCGCTACGATCTGCACGCCGAAATCACCACGATGCGCCCTTTGCCCATGGCATAGTATTTGCGCTGCGCGTAAAGCTGGTACTGCGGCGGACCTGCCGTGGAAATTACCAAAGTTGAAAAAACCCACGCGCTTTGGGACCGCTTATGTCGCTCGGCGCAGCGATGGGGCTGTGCTCCTGGAGCGGCGTCCAGAGCGCGGCTTGTTGGGTGGTATGCTGGGCTGGCCGGGGAGTGACTGGCGTGAAACTCTGACAGATGCGATCCCGCCGATACAGGCGAACTGGGTCGAGGTTCCGGGCGAGGTGCGCCATACGTTTACGCATTTTCATCTGCGTCTGTTGGTTATGGTGGCCGAGGTTGAGGCCCACCAAACCAATCAAACATTTATTGCCGCTCAGGACTTCCGTCCCGCAGACCTTCCCACGGTGATGCGCAAGATTTGGAGCATGGCAGCTGCAGAGATCTAGCCGGCCTTGTCAGGTCGATCCGCAAACATTTGTCTGATTTTGGTCATAAATTTTCAAAGTGGCATCATTCAGGGCCGCGTTTTGCTGGTAATATATTTTGAGCCCCGTGGTGGTTCTATATTTTTCGGATTGAGGGCGATCATGCGCCGCATATTTAAAGGATTGAACAATGGCTGATCTGAGCCGGATGCCTGAGATTGGGCAATGGCGCAAGGTTTTACCCTTTTGGGTGTCCTATTTGCTGTTCCCGCTGATCTGGTTGAGCGCAATTTGGGGCGACTGTTGGGTTTTGTTGACCCCGCTGGTGGCTTGGTATTTGTTTTAGCTGCTTGATTTGGCGTTTGGACTGTCTATCGCCAATGAAGATCCAGCAACAAATGTCTCGGCTTTGGCAGGCTACCGATGGGCCACTTTGCTTTGGGCACCTTTCCAATTTGTCACCATTTTTGGTTTATTGATTTACGTATTGCAATCGGGTCACTTGAATTTTTGGGAGCAATTAGGGCTATTTTATAGCTTGGGTGTGATGTCTGGTACGATTGGCATCAACTATAGCCATGAAATGATACATCAAAAAACTGCGGTTGAGCGCGGGATGGCAGATGTGCTTTTGGCGATGGTGCTTGATTCGCATTTTCGCAGCGAGCATTTGCTGGTGCATCATCGGTATGTCGGAACCCCGCGGGACCCGGTCACCGCACGCTATAACGAGAGTTTTTACAAGTTCTTTCCCAGGGTCCTGACGCAGTGCTTTTTTCTGCAATACGCATGGAGCGGGCCATGCTGCGCCGTGCCGAGCACGGGTTTTTCTATCCAAAGAATTCGCTGTTGCGATATGTTGTATTGCAGGCTGGCTTTGTAGTTTTGGCTTTTCGCATTGGCGGTTTTGCAGGGTGGCTGCTCTTTGCTTTTCCGGCTTTTGTTGCAGTCTAGCAGCTGGAATTGATCAACTATGTTGAGCATTCCGGATTGACGCGCAAACATTTGGACGACGGCGTCTATGAGCATGTCTTGCCGCGGCATTCATGGAATGCGGCGCATCAGGCGTCCAATTGGTTGTTGATCAATCTGCAGCGTCATTCTGACCATCATTACAAACCAGATCGCCCCTATCCCTTGTTGCAAACCTACCCGTCTTAGGCGGTACCGCAACTGGCGTTTGGCTATCCTATCATGGCCATGATGGCGATGTTTTCTTGGCGATTTCGCCGGTTTATGAACCCTCAGGTGCGGCGCTGGCGCAAGATGTATTATCCGGAGAATGCGGATTGGACCCCAAATAACAAGGCCGCAAACCCTTTGCTGCGATAAAAAATGCCCCACCAGACCGGCGGGGCATAAGGTGCCGCTTGGTATAGATATGCAAGCACAGGCGAAACTTTTGTTTTGATATTGGGTTAATTGGGGCGTTGACGCATTTCCGAGCGAATTTGCTGGCGCAGCAGATCTATTGAGACCGTTTTGCCGTCGCGACGGAAATTCCAATAGGACCAACCGTTGCAGGATGGTGCATTTTCCAGCACCGCGCCCACTTGATGGATGGAGCCAGCAGCCTCGCCGCTGACCAAGGTGCCATCGGCGCGCACTTTGGCCTCTTTGCCGCGTGGGCTGGTGAGCACTTCACCCGGCCGCAACATACCGCGCTCGACGAGCTGGCCAAAAGCGACCCGAGGTTCTGCGCGTTTGGATACGCTGACCGCCAGGGCATCGCTGTCGTATTTGCGCACGTTGTCAATGCGCTTTTGGGCCACTTTTCGGTAAGCCTCTTCGCGTTCTATTCCAATAAAGTCACGGCCCAGCATTTTGGCCACAGCCCCCGTTGTCCCGGTGCCAAAGAATGGATCGAGCACCACATCGCCGGGGTTAGTCGCCCCGAGCAGAACCCGATGCAGCAAGCTTTCCGGTTTTTGTGTTGGATGGGCTTTGTCACCGTTTTCATCCTTAAGCCGCTCATGCCCATTACAAATCGGCAGCACCCAATCGCTGCGCATTTGAATGCCTTCATTCATGGCTTTGAGCGCCTCATAGTTGAAGGTATATTTTGACCCTTCAGCTTTAGAGGCCCAGATCATGGTTTCATGCGCGTTGGTAAAGCGTTTGCCGCGGAAGTTTGGCATGGGGTTGGACTTGCGCCAGATCACATCATTCAAGATCCAATAGCCTGCATCTTGCAAGGCTGTGCCAACCCGGAAAATATTGTGATAACTTCCAATCACCCAAATTGAGCCATTGGGCTTTAGAATTCGTCTTGCCGCTTTCAGCCAGTCGCGGGTGAACCTGTCATAAGCTGCAAAGCTGTCGAATTGATCCCAGTAATCGTCGACCGCATCAACCTTGGAGTTATCCGGACGGTGCAGATCTGATTTGAGCTGCAAATTATAGGGCGGATCTGCGAAGATTAGATCGACGCTGTTTTCCGGGAGTGAGTTCATGACATCGATGCAGTCGCCATCGATAATTGCGTTCATCGGCAGCCCATCGACTGCCGTTTCATTCGGTTTTTGATTCATTTTTCTGCCTCTGTCCATGGTGCATTTTCGCACTCGTTGGTTGGGTGTAGGATGAGTCAGGAACGAATCGGCGTCAATTTCTTTTTCTTATCAGCAGCTTAAATTTTTCCTTGATACAAGATATTGTGTACTGGTTTGAAGGTTCGTCTATGGTGTGGGGTCACCCCGAAATCTTGGAGGGCTTTTAGATGCTGTGCTGTCGGGTATCCGGCATTTTTTTCCCAACCATAACCGGGAAACTGTTGCGCTAAATCACACATGACCATATCACGCCTAATTTTTGCCACAATTGAAGCAGCTGCGATAGACACTGATAAAGAGTCCCCTTTGACCAAAGCCGTGGCGGGGAGCTCAAGATTGCGTGGAATGATATTGCCATCTACCAGAACATGATCTGGTGTTTGCCTCAACCCTGCCACCGCACGTTCCATTGCCAGATGCGCAGCGCGCAGAATATTGATCTGTTCGATCTCACGTTCTGAGGCGCTGGCCACTGAAACATCCGCATGGGCCAGAATGCTTTCCAGCAAAGCATCGCGTTTTTTGGCCGAGAGTTTTTTGCTGTCGTTCAACCCTATTGGGATATGTTTGGGGTCCAAAATAACAGCGGCTGCAAAGACAGGACCACTGATCGGGCCGCGCCCGACCTCATCTACACCGGCAATCCACTGGCAGCCTTGCTCCTGAAGGATGCGTTCATAGTCATATGTTGGCAATTGTGTCATAGTATTCGAATACGCCCTTTCGATATGATGTGCCATTCCTCAAAAGTTTTTGACAAAAACGGGTTGGTTGCCGGGTGTCATGCTCTATAAGTAATTGGGATCAAATTGGAACGGAGCTGTGCGCATGTCCTTCACCCTCGCCACATGGAATATTAATTCGGTGCGCCTACGCGAGGCGATTGTTTTGCAATTGCTCCGCGATGAGGCCCCTGATGTCTTATGCTTACAAGAGTGCAAAAGCCCCGTTGAGTTAATCCCAACTGCAGGTTTTGCGAATTTGGGGTATCCTCACATGGTGGCGCGGGGTCAAAAGGGATATAATGGCGTGGCAATCTTGTCCAAATTTCCGCTCGAGGATGCGGGGGGTTTGGATCTGGCGCAATTGGGCCACGCCCGGCATGTGGCAGGCCGTTTGCCCAATGGGGTGACCATCCACAATCACTATGTACCCGCTGGCGGCGATGTGCCGGATCGGGAGACAAATGAGAAATTCGGACAAAAACTCGATTACCTCACTGAGTTGCGAGATATTTTTGCGGCGGAAAAACCACAGCGGTCGATCTTGGTGGGAGATTTGAATATTGCGCCCCGTGAAGACGATGTTTGGGATCACAAAAAATTGCTCAAAATCGTCAGCCATACACCGATCGAGGTAGAGCACCTCAATGATGTGATGTCTGCAGGCGATTGGGTGGACGTGACCCGGCAGGATATTCCTAACGGCTTGCTCTATAGTTGGTGGTCATATCGCGCAAAAGATTGGGATGCAGCGGACAAAGGGCGCCGTTTGGACCATGTTTGGGCCACATCAGATATTTCGGCCTCGGCACATTCCAGTCGGGTGCTGCGTGCGGCACGGGGGTGGGAGAAACCGTCCGATCATGCGCCTGTTTTTGCCAGCTTTGATTTGTAAGGGCTCTTGGCAAACGCCATTAAGACACTCATATAGAGCCTAACTTAAAAGGAATTTACCATGTTGGAACTGAACACGGCCGCCACGACAACCGAAGCCGATACGTTGATAAAAGACGGATCAGAACAGAGCTTTATGCAAGATGTGATCGAGACATCGCAGTCCGTGCCGGTGATAGTGGACTTCTGGGCGCCATGGTGCGGGCCTTGCAAAACTCTGGGCCCGGCTTTGGAAGCGGCGGTCACTGCGGCGAAGGGCGCGGTGAAGATGGTGAAGCTGAATGTGGATGAAAACCAGCCTATTGCAGGTCAGTTGCAAATCCAATCCATTCCAACCGTCTATGCATTTTGGCAGGGAAAACCAGTTGACGGGTTTCAAGGAGCGGTGCCCGGATCGGAAATCCAAGCCTTTGTCGAACGCGTTTCCGCTATGGGCAATGGTGCTCCGGATGGTGGGCTTGAAGATGCTCTGAACGCAGCTCAAGAGATGTTGGCTGATGGTGATATCCAAGATGCGGCGCAAACCTTTGCTGCGATATTGGAACAAGAGCCATCGACTGTGGGCGCTTACGCTGGCTTGGCGCAATGCTATCTGGCGCAGGGTGATTTGGAGCAAGCAGAAGCGACCCTGAACGGCGCTCCCGCAGCCATCAGCAATGCACCAGATCTTGAGGCGATATACGCGCAATTGGCGCTGGCGAAGCAAGCCTCAGGAGCGGGGCCTTTGGGGGAATTGCAAGCTGCTGTTGAGGCAGAGGGTGACAATCATCAAGCAAGGTTTGACTTGGCCATCGCGCTCCACGCGAAGGGTGATGCGCAGGCGGCGGTCGATCACCTTTTGGAGCTGTTTCGCAGAGATCGCGAATGGAATGAGGCAGCAGCGAAAACCCAACTTTTCACCGTTTTTGATGCTTTACCAGCAAATGATCCCATTGTTTTGAATGGGCGTCGTAAACTATCGTCTTTAATATTTGCATGATGCCCAAGCCGAGCTAGCTAAACATCATGACATTTAAATTCGATATGCCGGACGTGATCCCCGTTTTTCCCTTGCCGGGGGCGCTGCTGTTGCCGCGTGCCAAGCTGCCATTGCATATCTTCGAGCCACGTTTTCTCAGCATGATTGAGGATTGTATGAAAACCTCAAGCCGATTGATCGGCATGGTTCAGCCCTATCAGGCACGAGATGGCGAGACACGGCTGCATTCAATCGGCTGCGCTGGGCGGCTCAACCAGTTTTCGGAAACTGAAGATGGCCGCTATATGGTCACGCTCTCGGGCATGAGCCGATTTCGGATTAAAGATGAGGTGGAAGGTTTTACCCCATACCGTCGATGCCATGTGTCTTGGGCCAGTTTTGAGCGCGACTTGGGCAAGATTGAACGGGACGAAAACTTCGATAGAGCTAGCTTCATGGGCGCGTTGAAACGCTATTTTGACGATCGGCAGCTCTCGACCGATTGGGACACGATGCAGGAGGCCGATGATGAGTTGCTGATAAACTCTTTGTCCATGCTTTGCCCGTTTGAACCCGAGGACAAGCAAGCCTTGCTTGAAGCGCCGAGCCTCAGCACCCGGCGAGAAACCTTAACAACATTGCTTGAATTTGCCCTGCGGGGTGGAGCGGATGAGGATTTCTTACAATGAGTGACATTGATGGAAAAATGTTGGAGGCATTGATTTGTCCTCAAACAGGTGGGCCGTTGATCTATGATGCAGGCGCTCAGGAACTGATTTCAAAATCTGCACATTTGGCCTATCCAATTCGCGAAGGTATCCCGATCATGTTGGTCAGCGAAGCCCGCGAAGTAGATGAAGCCTAGCCCCTAAAGCGGCTCACCGCGCAGTAAACGTGGTGGATTTCCCGCGGCTCCTGCGGCGGTGGCAACAAAATTCTTTCGCAATTTAGGCGCGGCATTGATGAGCCCCATGCCAAGATCCCGGATCCCGCGAAGCAGCGGGTTGTTGTTGGAAAATAATCTGTTGAAGCTGTTGGTTGCCGCGCACAGCAGGGCATTATCAAACCCGCGCCATTTTTGGTATTCCGCAAGCGTGGTCTGGATGCCGAGATCCTGACCCCGCCGCTTGGTGTCGCAAAGCACCTCTGCCAAAGCGGCGACATCTTTAAAGCCAGAATTGAGCCCTTGCCCGGCAATCGGATGCACTGCATGGGCAGCATCGCCAACAAGAGCAACCCGAGGGGCGATCATGCGATGGGTTGTGGATAGTGAAAGCGGGTAAATATACCGGCTGCCCGCAAGAGAAATCTTACCGAGAAAGTCGCCAAACCTTGGGCGTAGGATGTCAAGATAATCCGCATCACTGAGGCTGTGAATGTTTTGCGCGACTTGCTGCTGCTCCGTCCAGACAATGCCACTGCGATTTTGTGTCAGGGGCAGAATAGCCAAGGGGCCGGAGGGCATGAAATATTGATGGGCAATCCCGTGATGTGGTTTCTCATGGGAGATGGCACATACCAAAGAGGATTGGTTATAATCCCATCCTGTGCGCGTCAGACCCGCCGTATGGGCGGTGCGTGAGTTGCGCCCGTCTGCACCGACCAAAACTGCAGCTGTGATCGGGCGATGCCCGTCAATCACCACGGTGACATGAGTGGAGTGGATGGTCTGATTGGTGATGGTCTGCCCACTCCGCAGGGTCACGTTAGACGCTTTCACGGCCTGAGCCAAACGCACACGCAGGTGTCGATCTTCCACCATGAATCCCATCGGACCTAGACTGAAATCTTCATCGCCAAATTGCATGACAAAGGGCGAAGGGGTTCCGCCGGCGGCGCCATCGCTGACCTTTATTTCCAGCATAGGCTCGGCGTGATGTGCCAGATCCTCCCACAGTCCCAGCGCGTCGAGCATTTTCTGACTGGCGGCGGACAGCGCATATGACCGCCCATCAAATTTTGGGCTGAGACTCTCTTGCGGCGCAAATGCGTCGATCACCACGGTTGCGATGCCAGCACTGTCTAGGGCCAAAGCCAAAGTGAGGCCGTTGAGCCCGCCGCCCGCGATGATAACGTCATAATCCATGGATAAGACATGGGGCAGCAAAGGGATATTGTCGAGGGGGTGCGACATCGTTAGCCTGACGTTGAAGCAGGAGGATCAGAGATGCAACGATGGTTAAACATGAGTGCCGCAGCATTGGGCCGCGCAATTGCTAAGGGGGATATCGACCCCGTTGATCTGGCGCAGACCTATCTTGATGCGATTGATGCCCATCCCTTCACATCGCGGATTTACACTACGGTGACGCGTGACCGAGCTTTGGCAGAGGCGCAGGCGGCGTCTGAGCGGGTGCGACTGGGTCAACGGAAGTCTGCGCTCGATGGGGTTCCGGTCTCTTGGAAAGATCTGTTTGACAGCGCAAATGTGGCGACTGAAGCCGGCAGTGTTTTGCTCAAAAACCGTATGCCGTCCACAGATTGCGAGGTGCTGCGCTGCGCGACGGAGTTGGGGCTGGTCTGCCTCGGGAAAACGCATCTGTCCGAATTGGCCTTCTCTGGTTTGGGTTATAATCCCAGAACAGCGACTCCGCCTTGTGTGAATGATCATGACGCTGTGTCAGGTGGATCGTCTTCTGGGGCGGCGGCGTCTGTTGCCTTTGGCTTGGCACCCTTGGCGATCGGATCTGACACTGGAGGCTCCGTAAGAATCCCGGCGGCTTGGAATGATTTGGTAGGTTTGAAAACCACGAGTGGGCGCCTATCTTTGGAGGGGGTGGTTCCGCTTTGCGCGCGTTTTGACACGGTTGGGCCGCTGTGCCGTTCGGTTGAGGATTCGGCTTTGGCGCTTGCGGTTCTGGAGGGCAGCGAGGCTGCGGATCTGACCAACAGCACGTTGGAGAGGCGGCGCTTCGCGATCTGTGACACGGTGGCTTTAGATGCGCTGCGCCCGGAACCGCGCGCCGCTTTCGACATGGCGATAGATCGTCTGCGCTCGATGGGTGCTATGGTTGAGCGGATTGAAATTCCGCAGGTGCAAGAGGCTTTGGCACTTTCAGGAGTTCTATTCGCGGCTGAAGCTTATGGCGCTTGGAAAGACACAATAGAAGCCAATCCAGACCTTATGTATGAAGAGATCTTGATGCGGTTTCGTGGCGGAGCGGATGTTTCAGCGCCAGATTATGTTGCTGCTTGGCAAAAATTAGACAGGCTGCGCGAAGATTATTACACGGCAACCCGAGAGTTTGACGCAGTTTTGATGCCCAGCTCACCGATCCTGCCGCCGAATATGGAAAGATTGGGACGGGATCATGATTATTATGTGGCAGAAAACCTTCTGGCTCTGCGCAACACCCGCATTGGAAATCTCATGGGCGCTTGCGCTTTGACGCTTCCGACGGGCGTTCCGTCATGCGGTCTCATGATGGTTTGTCCGCCTCTGCAAGAGCACCATCTCCTTAGATTGGGCGCTGCGGTGGAAAATGCATTGGCTTAGCGATGGTTTTGGTTTGCAGTGATCGTCTGGCTGCCTTACGCCTGAGCGCAAGAGGAGACACTTTATGATGCCCACCCGTTTTGATGCTTTGCCGACCGCCACTTGGCCCCGTCTGCGCAATCTGTTGGATGGCCAGGCGCCGGGTGGTCCGGTCATCAATATGACCATCGGCGAGCCAAAACATAAATTCCCCGATTGGGTTGTACCGGCATTGGTTGAGGCGATGGAGGGGTTCAACAGCTATCCCGACAATAATGGCACGCCAGAATTGCGTGAGGCAATCACGGGATTTCTGCGGCGTCGTTACGCAATTGATTTGGATATGGACAGCCAAGTTATGGTGCTCAATGGCACACGTGAAGGTTTGTTTAATGGGGTCGTGGCCCTGGGTCAGACGGGATCCAAAATATTGATTCCAAATCCATTTTATCAGGTCTATACGGTGGCGGCTATGGCGATCGGCGCGCAATCGATGTATTTGCCAGCGCGGGCAGAAAGTGGATTTTTGCCGGATTTGGATGCATTGACGCCCGACGATCTTAACCAAACGTCTGTCTTTTTTCTTTGCTCACCCTCTAATCCGCAAGGGGTTGTCGCCTCGAAGGCCTATTGGACTCGATTGCTCACGCTGGCGGAAACTTATGATTTCAAGATTTTTGCCGATGAGTGTTATAGCGAGATCTACAGAACCGCCCCACCGCCCGGTGCTTTGCAGGTGGCGGCGCAAATGGGGGCAGATCCTGAACGGGTGGTTGCTTTTCATTCCTTGTCGAAACGCTCGAACCTTCCGGGGCTGCGCTCGGGCTTTGTAGCGTCGGGATTTAAAAATATTTCACAGATCAAACAGTTGCGCGCCTATGCTGGCTGCCCGGTGGCTGGACCTATCCAGGATGTTTCTGCTAAGGTATGGTCAGACGAAGATCATGTTGTTGCCAACCGGCAACTATATTGTGGCAAATTTGAGGTGGCGGATCGCATTTTTGCTGGAATTAAGTCCTATAATTCGCCACAAGCCGGGTTTTTCTTGTGGCTGCCCGTCGAAGATGACGAAGCCGCTGCATTGAAACTTTGGACCGAAACGGGGTTGCGGGTGCTACCAGGATCATATCTGGGGCAAATCGCAAATGAGCAGAACCCTGGGTCCGGCTATATTCGGGTCGCTTTGGTGGCTCCAAAAGAAGAAATGCAGCGCGGATTAACTATTTTGCGCGACTGCTTATATAAATGATGTTGAGGTACATATGGCTTATCCAACCCGCGGACGCGATCCGTTTTTGGACGCAGCGACACAGGCTTTCTTAGAAAGACGGGGCGTTGAAGCGCTCGGGCTGATTGTTTTGGCGGCGGGCGTGGCCTTTGCCCTGGCCTTGGCGAGCTATGCACCTGAGGATTCGGCCTGGATTTCGGCCGGTGGCCCAGAGATTAAAAATTGGTTTGGGCAGATTGGTGCCATTGTCGCGGCGCCCTTGATCAAGATCATGGGGCTCGGCAGTTGGGGCATTCCTCTGACATTTGCAGCATGGGGTCTAAGGCTGATCGCGCATATTGGTGCGGAACGTATGCTGATGCGTTTGGTCTATGCGCCAATTTTTTGGGCACTTTGTGCCCTTTACGCGGCAACGCTTACACCGATCAGCAGTTGGTCACACAGTTTTTCGATGGGCGGCTTGTTCGGTGACACGGTTCTCTTCATGATTTTGCAATTTCTACCGGGATCGGTGACTTTGGGCGCAAATATTTTGGCTCTTGTGTTGGGAACTTTGGTTTTGATCCTGGGCGGCTATGTGACCGGGTTAATCTTCTGTGAGATAAAAACCTTTTTTCGCGTTACCAGCTTGCTGGGCAGCCGGCTTATCTTGGGTTTGATTTACGTTTTGGTGCGTGGCTGGACCGTCATGCGCAGCCGTCAAGAGCGCCGCACTGCTGAACGCAGCGATCCGAATATGGGTCCTATGTCACTAAGTGAAACAGCGCGCGTTGCATCTGTGAACAGAGCCAATCCCGCGATGCCGAACGCTCCTTTGGATCTTGCTCTACCAGGACAGCCCCAGCCGAAATCACTTTTTGCGCGGGTTCTGAAGCGCGGGGTTGAGCCGAAGCCGGCGCAATCTCTGATAGCGCCAGTTTTGCCGGGCCCCTTGGGTGAGGCAGAGGATCCGATTCAGGATCGTATTCGAGGAAAAATCGTTGAGGCCATTCGTGCGCGCGATCCGCAAGTGGCTATGGCAGCACAGGGCCAAACTCCAATTGTCACCGCCAAACCCGGTCGTCCCACGGGTCCCGAGCCGATAATCTTGCAGCACCCTGCGCCAGAAGCACCCTTCATGGAAGATCAGGCTGAGGTTTTTGAGGTGCATCCTGCGGCCCCGATGCAATCTGACTATGTAGCTGAACCCCCGCTCACCGCTTCGCATAAGCAAGTGGTGCAACACGGCGTGCGACGACCAATCAAACCGTCCAGCCAAGCGATTGCCGAAGCACAGCCAACATTGAATCTGGAACCCAAGACCCCAGATCAAACCTATGAAAAACCGCCTCTGAGTCTGTTGATGAGCCCATCCTCGGTTGAGCGGCATGTCTTGAGTGACGATGCTCTGGAGAGCAATGCGCGCATGTTGGAAAGCGTGTTGGATGATTACGGCGTCAAAGGTGAGATCGTCAGCGTGCGCCCCGGGCCGGTGGTGACGATGTATGAATTGGAGCCAGCACCCGGGTTGAAAGCAAGCCGGGTGATAGGTCTGTCGGATGATATCGCGCGCTCTATGTCCGCACTCTCTGCGCGGGTGAGCACAGTGCCAGGCCGTTCGGTGATCGGGATTGAGCTGCCCAATGAGAGCCGCGAGATGTGTGTTCTGCGTGAAATTTTGTCTGCGCGTGATTTTGGGGATGCGAATATGCGTCTACCTCTCGCGCTTGGCAAAGACATCGGCGGTGAGCCAATTGTGGCAAACCTCGCGAAAATGCCCCATTTGCTGATTGCTGGGACCACGGGTTCGGGAAAATCTGTTGCGATTAACACGATGATCCTATCTTTGCTCTATCGTTTGACGCCAGAAGAATGCCGGATGATCATGATTGATCCGAAAATGCTGGAACTCAGCGTCTATGACGGCATTCCTCATCTCCTCAGCCCAGTTGTCACCGATCCTAAAAAGGCGGTGGTGGCGTTGAAATGGACTGTCGGGGAGATGGAAGAGCGGTATCGCAAGATGTCGAAAATGGGCGTGCGCAATATCGATGGCTACAACAGCCGCGTTAAAGATGCTCAGGCCAAGGGTGAAATGTTCAGCCGCACGGTGCAAACAGGCTTTGACGAAGGCACGGGCGAGCCGCTGTTTGAGACCGAAAAATTCAAACCAGAAACGCTGCCCTATATCGTTGTTGTGGTCGATGAGATGGCGGATTTGATGATGGTGGCGGGCAAGGAGATTGAAGCCTGTATCCAACGTTTGGCACAGATGGCGCGGGCCTCAGGCATTCATATTATCATGGCCACACAGCGTCCTTCTGTGGATGTGATCACCGGGACAATCAAAGCCAACTTCCCAACGCGGATCTCCTTTCAAGTGACCTCAAAGGTCGACAGCCGAACCATTTTGGGTGAAATGGGCGCCGAGCAGCTTTTGGGCATGGGCGATATGCTTTACATGGCTGGTGGCGGCAAAGTCACGCGCGTGCATGGACCCTTCTGTTCCGATGAAGAAGTGGAAGATGTGGTCAATCATCTCAAAACCTTCGGCCCACCAGATTACCTTTCTGGAGTTCTGGAGGGTCCGAGCGAGGGGACCGAGAGTGATATTGATGCGGTGCTAGGGCTTGGCGGCAATACGGATTCAGAAGATGCGCTCTATGACACCGCCGTCCAAATCGTCGCGAAAGATCGCAAATGTTCCACCAGCTACATCCAGCGAAAATTGGCGATTGGCTATAACAAAGCTGCGCGGCTTGTCGAGCAGATGGAAGAGAACGGGTTGGTTAGCGCCGCAAATCATGTGGGCAAAAGGGAAATCTTGATGCCAGAGCACCATTGAGCACGTGATGCGGTGAGGCAATCGTGATGCGGGCGGGCTTCACGCCTTTTGGAAAACAGGCTAGGATTGTGAAATGAGACCCATCACCGCCCTTTATATCATTTTCGCCACGCCAGTTGCAGCTGAAAAAATCAGCCTCAACGAAATATCGTCGTATTTTAATGCCATGACCACGGCAGAGGCACAGTTTTCACAGGTCACGGATACGGGAGAAACCTCTACGGGGCGGTTGTTCATTCGGCGACCTGGACGCATTCGTTTTGAATATGACCCGCCAGAGGCAACTTTGGTTGTGGTTGGCGGCGGACAGGTGGCGGTCTTTGATCCCAAATCCCGCGATGAGCCACTGCGGTTTCCGCTGCGCCACTCACCGCTGAGCCTGGTTTTGGAGCGGACGGTGGATTTGGCGCAACGTGATATGGTGGTCGCGCATTTCGAGGCCGAGTCGCAAACCGCTGTGACGCTGCAGGATCCGGAAAACCCTGATTATGGTTTCATCCAACTGATTTTCACCGCCAAGCCAGTGCAGCTGCGCCAATGGGTCGTGCAAGACAATTCTGGCGGCCGAACCCATATCGTTTTAGACAGTTTGACCCAAGGCGGGAGGCTGTCGAATATGTTGTTCAACATCCAACACGAGATGCAAAAACGCAGCGATTGAGGTGTGTCGCGGGTGACTCAATGCCTTAGGACAATAGCTTGCAAAGGACCTCTGCATAATAAAATCATATTGCAGATATTCCCAGGCCAGTGGCATCACCGGGCAACACTAGGTTTGGGCGCAGATGCTCCGCTCAAATCGAAATTTTGCGATCCAAGTTACAGGCTCTTTTGATCTTACGACCTGTTGGCAAATCCGGCTGCTATCCCTTACCGCAGCTGATCAATTGCCTCTTATACATCGCCGCCCGGCGGTTGAGGCCATTTGCGATATTAATCAGCCAGCGTTTGGATTTGTATGATCCGCGGCGATAACCGGTCCGGCCTTCGTGGTAGGCGAGATATTGGTTGCGCGTGTCGGACATCGGAATGCCCAGAGATCGGCGGCTTTGCGCCATATACCAGCCCATGAAATCTGCAGCATCACGGATATTGGTGCGGCTGGCGCCCCAGCGGCCTGCGCTTTTCTTATATTCTTTCCAAGTTCCATCTAGCGCCTGCGCATAGCCATAGGCCGAGCTTTGACGACCGGCTGGAATGACCCAGAGTATATATTTCTTTGGTGTTCTGGCATTAGCTTTGAATTTGCTTTCTTGCCAAATTATCGCCATTTGCGTCGAAATTGGCACGCCATATTTGCGTTTGGCCGCACGAAAGGCCGGCAGGAAGCTGCGGCGCTGATCTAATATCGAGCAGGCATTGTCTAGATTCCGTGGCGGATTTGAATTGCCACCAGAAAAAGAACACCCCGCCAGAAGGGTGATCAGAACGAGGCTGCGAAGAATACTGCTCATGGGTGCGGTCACTTTTTGTTAATTTGGCCAGCTTTTGCGTTTATTAATAGCGTCATTCCGGGAATTTTGCAATGGTGCCACGGTTTTGGCAGCCATTCGTCTGATTGCGAAATTATGGCACGCATGGGTATCAATTCTGCGTGATCGCATAGACATTTGGATCCAAATCCGCGTAAAAGAAGGTTCAAACCATAGGTGACCTTTGCAAGCTGAAGCGAAATATCATTTGGGCCAAATCGTCCGGCATAAAAAACACCCGTTTCGCGGGGTCGTTTTCGATGTGGATCCAGAGTTTTCCAATACGGACGAATGGTATGCAGCCATTCCGGAAGAGGCGCGGCCGGTGAAGGATCAACCCTATTACCACTTGTTGGCCGAGAACGATCAAAGCTATTATATTGCCTATGTTTCCGAACAAAATCTTGTGGCGGATATATCGGGGGACCCAGTGGATCACCCTGATATTGAGGATATTTTTGGCCCTTTTGAGAACGGCGCCTATCCTTTACAGTTTCAGTTGAATTAATAGCCCAAGGCGCATCCGTCCTTGCGGGGGTCAGATGCGCCTTGCAGGACGCCGTCTGCACCAATTAAAATTGCCT
The DNA here is from genome assembly GCA_943788425.1 of uncultured Planktomarina sp. Lineage (GTDB taxonomy): Bacteria > Pseudomonadota > Alphaproteobacteria > Rhodobacterales > Rhodobacteraceae > Planktomarina. Next base: position 78,730 of record CALSQF010000006.1, on the reverse strand, counting down.
GAGCGCCGCCAATTGGCCCGTCGGGTATTTCGACCTTATGGCCCATATCGGACAGCTCTTGAGCGACCTGCGGCCCATATCCGCGCTCGACTTTCATCGTGCCTGCGTCTGAAAAGCAGCGGGGTGCATCGATCGCCTCTTGTGGGTCCAAGTTGAAATCTACCATGTTTGACAGGAAACGAGCATGGCCGTTGGATTGATAGGAGCCGCCCATCACTCCAAAGGGCATAGTGATACGCCCGCCTTCGGCCAGCATGCCGGGGATGATCGTGTGCATAGGGCGCTTGCCGCCGGCCAGCTCATTGGGGTGGCCGGCGGCAAGCGAGAAGCCCGCTCCGCGATTTTGAAATAAGATTCCAAATCTGTCTGAGGCAATTCCGGATCCAAAGGCATGGAAGATTGAGTAGATCAATGAAACGGCCATCCGGTTTTTGTCGACGACGGTAATGTAAATCGTATCTTTATGGATCGCTTCGGACAGCCCATGCGGATTTGCCATGGCGCGGTTGGGGTCGATTAATCTGGCGAGCTGCGCGGCGGTTTCGGGGGCCATCATATGATCAACGCGGCTGGCATAATCGCCATCGGCAATAAAGCGATTGCGCGCATCATAGGCCAGCTTGGAGATTTCGGCTTCGATATGCGCCCGTTCTGTCCCGAAAGGTGCCATTGCGGCGATGTCAAAATGTTTCATCATATTGAGCATCAATAGGGCGGTTGCGCCCTGACCATTGGCGGGATGCTCAAGCATTTCAACACCCTTATAAGAGGCGCGCAGCGGTGTGCCATAGGTGGATTTGGTAGCGGCAAAATCCTCAAGACTGTGACACCCTCCTGCCGCGCGCAGGCTGGCTTGCATATCTTCGGCAACTGCGCCGGTATAAAACCCATCGCGGCCTTCTGCAGCCACCCGCTCGAGAACCTCCACTTGCCCAGGCGCGGCGAAGAGTTGCCCAAGTTTTGGCGCTGCGCCAGCGGTTAGATATGTGTCGCGCGCGGATCCTTGCAGCGCCTGCGTGTTTTGGGCCCAGTCAAAGGCAACTTTTGGGGCAACGGGCACGCCTGCACGGGCATAATGAATAGCAGGCGCGAGGGTCTCTTTTAGGGGCAGGGCGCCGAAATCTTTTGCTAGGGTGCAAAATCCGTCCATTGCGCCGGGTATCGTCACCGCATCGACGCTGTGCAGTGGGACCGTGCCGTGCCCTGCATCGCGCAAGGCAGCTGCATTTGCAGCCAGCGGCGCGCGTCCAGATCCGTTGAGGGCGACAACCTCAGAGGCTGGATCCTTTTGGACCAGGGCGAACATATCGCCGCCAATACCGGTCATTTGCGGCTCACAGATGCCCAACAAAACCGCCGCTGCAATCGCCGCATCCGCTGCGTTGCCACCCGCTTTTAAAATATCAATCGCAGTGGCGGCGGCCAAAGGGTGAGAGGTTGCGACCATGCCATTGGTTGCAAAGACGGCCGACCGGCCGGGAAGGTGAAAATCGCGCATGTGCAGTTGAGCCTTTTAGATTGAGCTCATTCGAATATAGCGGATAATGCGGCGGAGGCGAGGGGGCTGCGTCAGGTTTGTGATTTTCTGATGCAAAGCCTTGCTCCCAAGGTGCTGGCCGCGTCATAAGTAGGTGGAAAATGTTAAAAAGAGGCGCGTCATGGAAGATGTTTATATCGTAGGAGCGGCCCGTACGCCGATGGGTGGGATGCAGGGGGCTTTGGCCGATGCACCTGCGAGTCAGTTGGGCGGTGTTGCGATCGCAGCGGCGCTTGCAGCCGGCGATGTTGCACCGGATGATGTGAATGAAGTGCTGATGGGCTGCGTCCTGCCGGGTGGGCAGGGCCAAGCGCCAGCTCGGCAAGCGGGGTTTGCTGCAGGGCTGGGCGAAGATGTGCCTGCAACCACGATTAATAAAATGTGCGGCTCGGGCATGAAAGCCACCATGATGGGGTATGATCAATTGGCTTTGGGCCACGGTCAGGCGATGGTTACAGGCGGAATGGAGAGCATGACCCAAGCGCCATATCTTCTGCCAAAAATGCGCGGTGGCGCGCGGCTCGGCCATGGGCAGGTGCAAGACAGCATGTTTCTGGACGGTCTCGAGGATGCCTATGACAAAGGGCGCTTGATGGGCACCTTCGCTGAGGATTGTGCGATGCATTTTCAGTTCTCCCGTGCCGCGCAAGATGCCTATGCACTGCGCTCCCTTGAGCGTGCCTTGGCGGCGCAGGCCAGCGGCGCCGCTGCAGCCGAAATTGCACCGGTGACATTGGTGGGACGCAAAGCGACGGTTGAGGTTGTCATGGATGAGCAACCCGGCAATGCCCGGCCAGATAAAATTCCACATTTAAAACCCGCGTTCCGGGAGGGCGGCACAGTGACAGCGGCCAATTCTTCGTCGATTTCGGATGGGGCGGCGGCTCTAGTTTTGGCCAATGCCTCTGGCCTCGCGGCAAAGGGCTACAGGCCGCGCGCGCGCATCATGGGGCACGCCAGCCATGCACAAGCACCCGGTTGGTTCACCACCGCACCGGTTCCTGCGGCCCGAAAACTTTTAGATCGCCTCGGCTGGGCTGTTGCGGATGTGGATTTGTGGGAGGTCAACGAGGCCTTTGCTGTGGTGCCCATGGCCTTCATGCATGAAATGGAACTTAGCCCGGATGTTGTAAATGTTTATGGTGGCGCTTGCGCCCTGGGCCATCCCATTGGCGCTTCTGGCGCACGAATTTTGGTGACCTTGTTGAACGCCTTGGAACGGCATGATCTCAAGCGCGGTGTTGCGGCGATTTGCATCGGCGGGGGCGAGGGCACTGCCATTGCCATTGAACGCGTATAAAGGCTGCGGATATGGCTCGGGTGAATTATGAAGAGTTGAGAAAAACCATCGCGAGCCTTTGTGCTGGCGAGGACGATACAATCGCTCTTATGGCCAGTGTGGTCTGTGAGCTGCATCACAGTGATGACCGCTTTGATTGGACGGGATTTTATCGTGTAACTGGACCGGAGATGCTCAAGATTGGTCCCTATCAAGGCGGGCATGGGTGTTTGCAAATTCCGTTCTCACGTGGGGTTTGTGGCGCAGCAGCGCGCTTGAAAACCACGCAATTGGTGCCGGATGTGGAGGCCTTTGAGGGCCATATTGCCTGCGCCAGCTCGACCCGATCTGAGTTGGTTTTGCCTGTGTTTAACGGCGCGGGTGATGTGATAGCTGTATTAGATATCGACAGCGATCAACCAGATGCTTTTTCCCAAGAAGATGCGCAGGCTTTGGAGGCTATTCTTGCCTCGGTTTTTAGCAGATAGTTACCGGTGAAAATTTGTTGCTTTTTTTCACGGCTTCTGCCAACGATAAGCTTGGAAATGAAAAAATGTCGGAAAATTTCACGCGATGCTGCAAGGACAGACAGATCTAAACACCCTTGGGGCCGATATTCGGGCGCTGCGTAAGGCGCGGGGATTGACCCTTGCGGAGCTGGCGCAAACGCTTGGGCGCTCGGTGGGGTGGTTGAGCCAAGTTGAGCGAGATATGTCTGAGCCTGCGATTAATGATCTGCGTGATTTGGCCCGGGCCTTGGATGTGTCGATCTCGTCTTTGTTTGGGTCTGGTCCCGCGCCTGCAGATGAGGCTGGCTATGTGGTGCGTAAAAACAGCAGGCGCCCTATTGGCAGCCGGGAAGCTGGGTTGGTCGAAGAGCTGCTTTCACCCGATTTAACCGATGATTTTGAGATGCTTCATTCCACATTTGAACCTGGGGCAAAGCTATACCCTGCTGTCGCCCGCCCCACTCAGGAAGTGGGATATATTCTTTCTGGACAATTGAAACTTTGGATTGGCGATGCAGACTACCTTTTGGCGCCGGGTGACAGTTTTCGTATCAAAGGCGAATTTTTCCGCTGGGAAAATCCAACCGACAAACCCTGCCAGGTGATCTGGGTGATCGCGCCACCGGTGTATTGATGACATTTCAGGGCTGGATCATATTTGCAGGATTTTGGGTGGTTTTCGTGACAACCCCTGGCCCAAATGCAGTCAATTGCATCAGCAACGGCATGAGCTACGGCCTGCGCCGAGGTCTTTGGGCCGTTTTGGCGATTTTGACTCAAGCGACTGCGTTCTTGATCTTATCGGCTTATGGCATCACCGCGCTGCTCTTGGCATCCCCCACAGCCTTTTCCCTGGCCAAGTTGATCGGCGCGGCTGTTTTGATTTTTCTTGGCATTCGCGGTTGGCTAATGGCCGGAACACCGCCCAAGCTCAATCCAGCGCCAGGTTCCATATATGGGCGGGCATTGGCCATTGCGACGATCAACGCAAAGTCGGTGGCCGGATATTTAGCCGCATTCAGTCAATTTGTTCAGCCGGATGTGCCAATTTGGGATCAAATGGTGGTGATTATGCCGACGGCTCTGGGGCTGACTGCGTTGTCCTATACGGGCTATACAGCTTTGGGTGCCGCTTTCGGAAAATCGGCCATGGCCAAAGTCTTCAATGTCTCGCTGCGGCGCGGGCTGGCGGTTTGCTTTATCGCCTACGGGCTTTTGCTCGGCGCCAGTTCGATGCGAAGCACGGCATGAGGGAGGCTTCGCAATGATGTGGGAGATCCTTTGGGGATTTGAGCCTGCGCTGATCACCGGATTTGTGATTGCTGGCTTGATCTTAAACCTCACGCCAGGAGCAGATTTTCTGTTCATTATGTCCAGTGGTCTTTCCGGCGGTCCGCGCATTGGCGTGGCAGCGGCACTCGGTGTGAATCTTGGTGTTGTGGTGCATATTTTAGCAGCGGCCGCTGGGCTGTCAGCTTTATTATTGGCGCATCCTGCGGCCTATGATGCCATCCGCATCTTAGGTGCGGCCTATCTGGCTTGGATGGCACTGCAGGCTTGGCGAAGCAGCGACGTAGTGGTGCGGGCGCGCGGCAGCCGTGGTGTTTGGCAGGCGGCGCGGCGTGGGTTTTTCATCAATGTATCGAACCCGAAAACCGCACTTTTTATCTTTGCCTTCATTCCGCAATTCACTGACCCCGCCGTTGGCCCCATATGGGTGCAGATCTTGATCCTTGGAACAATATTTTTGGTGAATGGGGCGTTGTTCACGCTCTGCCTTGGTGGCGGGTCTGGCTATTTCGCGGCGGCGCTGGGCGCGCGCGCTGGCGTTCTGAACAAAATATCTGCAATTTTACTCGGCGGGCTGGCAGCCCGTTTGATCATTGACTGAGGGAGACCAAAATGAGTGATTTTCCAACCACGGCAAGGGTTGTCATTATTGGGGGCGGCGTTGTTGGCGTGTCGACCCTGTATCATTTGGCTAAAGCCGGGTGGACCGATTGTGTCTTGCTGGAGAAAAATGAGCTGACCGCCGGTTCAACTTGGCATGCGGCGGGCAATTGCCCGTCCTTCTCGACCAGCTGGGCGATTATGAATATGCAGCGCTATTCTCTGGGTCTCTATGCTGGTTTGGCCGAAGAGGTGGATTACCCGATGAATTATCATGTCACGGGCTCTATTCGACTGGCTCACGACAAAAACCGGATGCTGGAATTTGAGCGCGCGCGCACAATGGGCCGGTATCAGGGCTTGGACATCGAGATGATGTCCGTTTCAGATATGAAAGATGCCTATCCCTTTTTGGAGACGCATGATCTGGCAGGCGGGCTATGGGATCCCGATGACGGTGATATTGACCCCGCCCAGCTCACTCAAGCACTGGCCAAAGGGGCGCGAGATATGGGCGCCAGTATTCAGCGGTTTTGCCCGGCAACTGGGGTCACGCAGGTGGGAGATGAATGGATTGTCCATACGGACAAGGGTGATATCCGCTGCGAAAAAGTGGTCAATTGTGCCGGTTATTATGCGCAGCGCGTGGGTGAATGGTTCAAACCCTACGGCGGTCGGACCGTTCCCATGACGGTGATGAGCCATCAATATTTTTTAACTGAAGAAATTCCTGAATTGAAGGAATGGACAGAGGCCAATGGCCGCAAAGTGCCCCTCTTACGGGATGTGGATTCTTCCTATTACTTGCGGCAGGATAAACACGGGTTGAACCTTGGTCCCTATGAGCGCAATTGCAAAGCCCATTGGGTGACGTCCGAAGACCCGATGCCAGAGGATTTCAGCTTCCAGCTCTATCCTGACGATCTGGAACGTTTGGAGTGGTATATCGAAGACGCGATGGCGCGGGTTCCGATTTTGGGCTCTCAAGGCGTTGGTCGGGTGATCAATGGCCCAATTCCCTATGCGCCCGACGGGCTTCCGCTCATCGGGCCTATGCCCGGTGTGAAGAACGCTTATGAAGGCTGCGTCTTTACATTTGGCATCACCCAAGGCGGCGGGGCCGGTAAAGTCTTGGCGGAATGGATCACCGAAGGGGAAACCGAATGGGATATGTGGGCGGTCGATCCGCGCCGCTATACCGATTACACAGATCAAGACTATTGTGACCGCAAGGCCATGGAAGTTTATGGTCATGAATATGCCATGCATTTCCCGCATCACGAATGGCCCGCAGGACGGGACAAGAAACTCTCACCTGTTCATGATAAGGTGCGTGCGGCCGGTGGCGTAATGGGGGCTTATAACGGCTGGGAGCGGGCCAATTGGTTTGCGCAGCCGGGAGATGACACCGCCCATGAGGCGACCCAGACTTGGGAACGTGAGGGCCCATGGGCCGAACGTATTCGCCAAGAGGTCGAGGCCGTGCGCGATCATTGCGGCGTGTTGGATTTGCCCGGCTTCAGCCGTTTCAACCTCACGGGCGACGGCGCCGCAGAATATTTGCGCGGTAAAATCACCGGCGGACTGCCAAAGATTGGCCGTATGAACCTGGCTTATTTTGCCGATAACCGCGGCCGGATTTTGACAGAGATGTCAGTTGTGCGTCACGCCGAGGAGCATTTCACATTGATTACCGCCGCCAGCGCGCAATGGCACGATTATGATGTGCTCAAGTCAGATCTGCCGGCTGGTTTGGAGCTGGTGGACCATACCAAAGACTTTTCAACTTTGATTGTCACAGGTCCCAAAGCCCGCGAGGTTTTAACCAAAATGGGGACCGATGCGGATCTGTCTTTGGGGTGGTTGACGCATCAAGCGGCACAGGTGGCCAGGCAGGATTGCGCGCTTCTGCGGGTCTCTTTTGCCGGTGAACTTGGCTGGGAAATTCATGCGCAAAACGCTAAAATCCCAGCGCTTTATGATGCTGTAATTGCGGCCGGCGCCAAACCCTTTGGCATGTATGCGCTCAACAGCCTGCGGATCGAAAAAGGGTACCGTGCTTGGAAAGGCGATCTGTCGACAGATTACAGCCTTTTGGAAGCGGGACTTGAGCGATTTGTCAAATTGGACAAGCCGCAAGACTTTCCCGGCAAGGCTGCTTTGCGGAACGAAAAGCAACAAGGGCGCAAGAAAGCCTTTGCCATGCTGATCGTTGAGGCGGGCGCTTATGATGCGCCATATATGTCAACAATTTGGCAGGGTGGCACGGTGGTGGGTGAAACCACCTCGGGTGATTTTGGCCACCGTGTTGGCAAATCCATCGCCCTGGCCATGCTGCGCCCTGATTTGGCCGTGCCGGGAACGGAAGTGGAGGTAGAAATTTTCGGCCAACGCTGCAAAGCCGTGGTGCAGGAGGATCAACCGCTTTGGGATCCAGACAATGCGCGTTTGCGCAGCTGATAGGGAGCAGATGTGATGATAATTCTCGATGGCGGTTTGGGCCAAGAATTGGTGAAACGCGCCGGAAAGGCCACGGATTTGTGGTCCATGCAGGCCTTGCTCGACACTCCTGACATGGTGCGTGCCGTGCATGATGAATATTTTGCAGCTGGTGCGCAGGTAGCCACCACCAACACCTATTCTGTTCTGCCAGACCGGCTGGAGAGCAAAGGTTTGGCTGATAAACTGCGGCCTATGACAGTCTTGGCTTGTGAATTGGCTGTGGCGGCAAGAGATGCCCATGGATCTGGAAAGGTGGCCGGTTCAATCGGTCCGATTGGCTTTTCCTATCAACCAGACAAGGCGCCACCCGCCGAGCAGGCTGCTGAGATATATGCAGATATTGCACGGCTTCATGCGGATTATGTAGATTTTCACATTCTGGAAACTATGGCGTCAGTAGATCAAGCGCGTGGGGGGCTGATGGGCGCGGGGGTGACGGGCAAACCGATTTATGTCTCCCTCTCTGTGGATGACAGTGATGGCACCAAGCTGCGGTCTGGGGAACCTTTGACCGATGCGATTGCGATGCTCAAGGCGTTTAATCCGGCCGCAGTTTTGATCAATTGCTCTCTGCCCGAGGCGGTGTCGCAGGGCCTGCCTCTCTTGGCCGGTCACGGGTTTAATCTGGGCGCTTATGCCAATGGGTTCACGGGTATTCACCAGGAGTTCAATTCGATCCATGCGACGGTGGATCTGCTGAAATTTCGAACCGATTTAGGCCCGGCGAAGTATCTCGCCTTTGCGCGCGATTGGGCCAAAAGCGGGGCGGAAATTATTGGCGGTTGTTGTGAGGTGGGTCCGGCGCATATTGCGCTTCTCGCACAGGAACTGGGAGATTAAGACGATGCTGAACGCTTCAGCGGTGGCCTGTATTGAACAGGTGCGATTGGGGTTTGTCGCCTCTGTGACATCGGGGGGGCGGCCGTCTGTTTCGCCAAAAGGAACCTTTGTTGTTTTGGATGAGCACAAGATTGCCTTTGCCGAAATTCGCTCGCCCGGCACCATCAGCAACATTGGCCACAGTCCTGAGGTGGAGGTGAATTTTGTTGATAGTTTTTGCCGCAAAGGCTGGCGGATGCGTGGCGTCACGCAAATTTTGCGACGGGGCAGTGCAGATTTTGAGGAGATTTTTCCCAAGTGGCACACGCTCTGGGGCGATTTATCCGCGCGCATACGGGCCATTGTTGTGATCAAGGTGAACGAGGTCAAACCCCTCTCTACCCCGCCCTATGATGACGGGGTGACGGAGGCGGACATGATTGCGCTTTACAAAGAAAAATACGCGAAGATGTACCCCTAGGGGTCATTTAGCACATAAGTTTAAGTTCCATAGGAGATGGATATGGCTCAGGTTCCGACAAAAGCGCGCGCGGTCATTATAGGTGGCGGTGTTATTGGCTGCTCATTGGCGTATCATTTGGCCAAATTGGGCTGGAAAGATGTTGTCTTGCTAGAGCGCAAGCAATTGACATCTGGTACAACTTGGCATGCCGCGGGCTTGATTGCCCAGCTGCGCGCGACGGCGAATATGACGAAATTGGCGAAGTATAGCCAAGAGCTGTATGGCAATTTGGAAGCGGAGATCGGCGTTGCAACGGGCTTCAAACGTTGCGGCTCGATTACCGTGGCTCTGACCAAAGAGCGCCGGGAGGAAATCTATCGTCAAGCGGCTATGGCACGGGCCTTCGGGGTGGATGTGGAAGAGATCAGCCCAGCTGAGGTCAAAGCAAAATATGAACATCTTAATATTGATGGGGTGACGGGCGGAGTTTGGTTGCCACTGGATGGACAGGGCGATCCGGCCAATATCGCGCTGGCTCTGGCCAAAGGCGCGCGGCAGATGGGTGCGCAGTTGTTTGAGCAAACCAAAGCCATGGGCGTGACACGCGAGGGGCGGCGGATCACCTCTTTACAGTGGGAAAATCAAAATGGCGAGAGTGGCGCGATCGACTGCGAGAATGTAATCAACTGTGGCGGCATGTGGGGCCATGAGGTTGGGCGGATGCTGAGCATTAATGTTCCGCTCCAGGCCTGTGAGCATTTTTATATCGTCAGTGAGGCCATTGAAGGACTGAGCCAAATGCCTGTGCTGCGGGTTCCAGATGAATGTGCCTACTATAAAGAAGATGCTGGAAAAATGCTCCTTGGAGCTTTTGAGCCCGTTTCAAAGCCTTGGGCCATCGAAGGCATTCCGGTTGATTTTGAATTTGATCAATTGCCGGAAGATTTCGACCATTTTGAGCCAATTTTGGAAAAAGCAGTGTCGCGCATGCCGATGCTGGGTTCTGCGGGAATCCACACGTTTTTCAACGGACCGGAGAGTTTTACCCCCGATGACGCCTATCATCTTGGCTTGGCGCCGGAGATGGATAATGTTTGGGTGGCTGCCGGCTTCAATTCTGTTGGTATTCAATCCGCCGGCGGTGCGGGGCAGGCTCTGGCGCAATGGATGGAAGACGGTCAAAAACCCTTTGATCTCGGGGATGTAGACATCGGTCGGATGCAACCGTTTCAGGGCAACAAACATTATTTGTTTGAACGCTCGAAGGAAACGCTTGGCTTACTTTACGCCGATCACTTCCCTTATCTACAAAAAAAGACAGCCCGCGGTGTGCGGCGTACGCCGTTTCATCATCATCTCAAGGAAAACGGCGCTGTCTTTGGTGAATTGGCCGGGTGGGAGAGGGCGAATTGGTTTGCCAATCCTGGGCAAGATGCCAGCTATGCCTACAGTTGGAAGAGGCAAAATTTCTTTGATAATATCGCAGCCGAACATAAGGCGGTGCGCAACAATCTTGGGCTTTATGATATGTCCTCGTTTGGCAAAATTCGCGTGGAAGGGCCGGATGCTTGTGCCTTCATGAATTACATTGGTGGTGGTCAATATGATGTGCCCCAGGGCAAGATTGTTTACACGCAATTTTTGAATGATCGGGCGGGGATAGAGGCCGACGTGACCGTCACCCGTTTGTCTGAAGCTTGTTATCTGGTGGTTACCCCGGCTGCGACCCGTCTGGCCGATCAGACCTGGATGATGCGCCACAAAGGGGCGTTTAATGTTGTGATAACTGATGTCACGGCGGGTGAAGGTGTCTTGGCTGTCATGGGACCAAATGCTCGCAAGTTATTAGAGCGGGTTTCTCCCAATGATTTCAGCAATGCCAACAATCCCTTTGGGACGGCGCAAGAAATTGAGCTGGGCATGGGGCTGGCACGGGTGCATCGGGTCACCTATGTGGGCGAGTTGGGCTGGGAGGTTTACGTCAGCACAGATATGGCGGGCCATGCTTTTGAAACACTGTGGCAGGCTGGGCAAGAAATGAATGCAAAACTTTGCGGCATGCATATGATGGACAGCTGCCGTATCGAAAAAGGTTTTCGACATTTTGGCCATGACATCACTTGCGAGGACCATGTTCTAGAGGCTGGATTGGGCTTTGCGGTGAAGATGGACAAAGCTGAGTTCATCGGTCGTGATGCGGTGCTGCGCAAGAAGGAAGCGGGACTGAATGCGCGCATGGTACAGTTCAAACTGACCGATCCAGAGCCGCTTTTGTACCACAATGAGCCGGTGCTGCGGGATGGTGAGATTGTAGGTTACCTGTCATCTGGCAATTATGGTCATCACCTCGGTGGCGCAATTGGCTTGGGATATGTGCCCTGTGCCGGTGAGAGCGTGGCTGAAGTTTTGGCCTCCAGTTATGAAATCGACGTCGCTGGAACGCGGGTTGTCGCGGAAGCGTCGATGAAGCCGCTTTATGATCCAACCGGCGCCCGTGCCAAGGCTTAGGACCCTGGGGGAGGCGCCTGCGGGCGCCTTTCCGCATTAACCATAAAGTAACTTTTACGGCTCAATTCCATTGAGTTTCGTTGATCGCATTTCCCGTCAAGTTAATATTGGATTAACAATTCCCTCCCTCACCTCATTGGGTTTGGATGTAAATAATTGATTAATATTTACTTTGATGGATGCTATGTGACGGTTCAACCAAATTTCAGCAGTGATGTGCCTTTAGTTGGCCTGCGTACCCATGGCCTATGCGCAGGATATTGAGCCGGGTGAAACCATGGGTGCGGCAGTCTCTCCAAGCATGTTTGCCCGTGTTTATCAGCATGGTCAGAGTGTCATGTAACACCCTGCAAAGACACTGGCATGGCATCAAAAGGCGGCGTCTCAAGGAGATGTCGAGGCGCAATACAAATTGGCCAAGATGTATGAGGGCCGCGACAGCATTTTGTTTGACGACACTCAGCAAGAAGACATGAAACTGTTTGGTACAGTACAAGGTATTGCTGTTGCAGCAACAACCGACCAAGAAAACTTTACTAACTCCTACTCACTCAGTGGTACTTTTGCTGGTGTAGCGTTGACAGCTACTGGCACAGACAACGATGATAACGGCGGTTCTGCATCAAAGATCTCTGCATCCTACGCAATGGGTGACTTGACGCTGAAAGCCTCCGTTGAGGACGAGTCAAAAGCAGACGGTTCCGAAGATGACAACACACTTGGTCTGTCATACGTAATGGGCGGCATCACTGATGGCTACACATCAATCCGTCCAGGCACTGCCGGTTCCTGCGGTGACGAGTGGGACTTCTCTGTTGCATACGCAGCTGGTGCCACTTCAGCATCCTTCGCAACTGACGAAACAGATGCCACAACATTCATCCTTGACTACGATCTTGGTGGTGGCGCATCTGCATTCGCAGCAATGCATGACAAAGCTGGTGAGAATAACGATCTGACAGCTATCGGTTTGAATCGCATTCTAAGCGAAACCTACTTACCCATAGAGAGAGCGGCGCTTCGGCGTCGCTCTTTTTTGTAGCGGCATCGCGTATTGGCAAGGTTGCATCCCAAACGGCGGCATTCGGTATATACAGCTGCACGCGTTTGAGCTGCTTGGGCCTCGCGTGCACGGGGTTCGTGCGCATTCCACAAGGTCCGCAGCTCTGCATCCACTTGGACGGATTGCGCATGCGGGCGCGCTGGTGAGGCGAGGAGGCGCATAGGACGTCAAATCACACCGATTGCATTGGTTTCGCAGGTATGCACATGCGTGGCGGAAATAGGCGCGCAGATGCAGGCCCGTGACGCGTGATTGGGCGTTGAACCGCGCGGCTTGATCTAGCTGAATGTCTGGTTGGAAAAACAAAAGGCTTAGGCCGCTAAGCCTAAACCTTTGTACGAGTGGTGAGCCCTGATGGGTTCGAACCATCGACCTACTGATTAAAAGTCAGTTGCTCTACCGGCTGAGCTAAGGGCCCACTGCGGCGGTGTCTAGAAAGGGTAGAGGGCGGGGTCAAGGGCTATTATGATCTATTACTGGATTCCTTTTAATTACACCGATATATGGCCATCATGACGCAGCAGATTTCCTTTAAGAAGATGCATGGGCTCGGCAATGACTTTGTTATTGTCGATTCGCGCGGGCATGGGCCACTGATCTCGCCAGAAATTGCCCGCGGATTGGGCAATCGACATCTGGGTGTGGGGTTTGACCAGCTGGCGGTGATAAGTGATTCGCCGCAGACGGATGTCGCCTTGACCTTTTTCAACGCCGATGGCTCGACAGCGGGTGCTTGCGGAAATGCCACGCGCTGCGTCGCGCAATATGAGATGCAGCGTTTGGGGCGGCAGACTCTCTCTTTGATTACGGAGCGCGGCATCTTGCATGCGCGTCAGGAGGGCGCTTTGGTCAGCGTCAATATGGGCCAGCCTTTGCTTGCATGGGATGAGGTGCCGTTGGCGCGGGAAATGGAGACTTTGCACTTACCGCTTGACGGCCAGCCGACGGCAACTGGCATGGGCAACCCGCATTGCACGTTTTTTGTTGAAGATGCGGATGCAGTAGATTTGGAGCAGTTGGGGCCAAGGTTTGAACATGATCCGTTGTTTCCTGAACGCACCAATGTGCAATTTGCCCATGTTGCCGGAGAGAACCGTCTGAGAATGCGGGTCTGGGAGCGCGGTGTGGGGGTGACTTTGGCCTCTGGCTCGTCATCTTGCGCCACAGCGGTCGCGGCGGCGCGTTTGGGCCTCACTGGGCGGCGGGTTGAAATTCAGCTTGACGGTGGTTTGATTGACATCGATTGGTGCGACGATGGTGTTTGGATGACAGGCGCAACTATGCATGTGTTTGATGGCGTGCTGACCGTGCAGTTTTTGGAGAGCCTCCAATGAATGTGCCAGTCTTTTCAAATCATGGCTGCCGATTAAACATGTATGAAACCGAGGCGATGAAAGAGCTGGTGAGTCAATCGGGACTCACTGATACGGTTGTGGTAAATACCTGTGCCGTGACTGCGGAAGCGGTGCGTAAAGCCAAGCAAGATATACGCAAGCTGCGCCGCACACACCCGCAAGCAAAATTGATTGTCACAGGCTGCGCTGCGCAGACTGAGCCTGAGAGTTTTGCGCAGATGTCCGAAGTGGATGCTGTGCTGGGCAATATGGAAAAAATGCAGCCTGCAACTTGGGCCGGCTTGGCGGGAGAGTATGGCACGGAGCCGGTGCAGGTGGATGACATCATGTCCGTTACCGAAACAGCTGGCCATTTGATCGACGGCTTTGGAACCCGCAGCCGCGCTTATGTGCAAGTGCAAAATGGCTGTGATCACCGCTGTACCTTTTGCATAATCCCATTTGGTCGCGGCAACTCGCGCTCTGTGCCGGCCGGGGTTGTGGTGGATCAAATCAAAAGATTGGTGGATCGCGGCTATGCGGAAATTGTTCTAACGGGTGTGGATATGACCAGTTGGGGCGCAGATCTGCCAGCGACCCCGCGCTTGGGGGATTTGGTGCTTCGGATCCTAAAACTGGTTCCAGATTTGCCCCGCCTGCGGATTAGCTCGATTGATTCCATTGAAGTGGACCCTGCATTGATGCAGGCCATTGCCACAGAGCCGCGTTTGATGCCGCATTTGCATCTGTCCTTGCAGCACGGCGACGATCTCATTTTGAAGCGCATGAAACGCCGACATTTACGCGACGATGCCATTCGGTTCACTGAGGAGGCGCTGTGCCTGCGCCCTGAGATGACATTTGGCGCGGATATTATTGCGGGGTTTCCGACGGAGACCGAAGCCCATTTTGAGAATTCCTTGGCGCTGGTGCGGGATTGCAACCTGACGTGGCTACACGTCTTTCCCTATTCTGTGCGCAATGGCACGCCTGCCGCCCGCATGCCGCAGGTGAATGGTCGCGCCATCAAAGACCGCGCCGCCCGCCTGCGCCAGGCAGGAGAGGCGCAGGTTGAGCGCCATCTTGTGGCGCAGATCGGGCAAATTCACAGCGTGTTGATGGAGAGTCCTACGATGGGTCGCACACAACAATTTGCGGAAGTGACTTTTGATCAGGCTCAACCGGAAGGTCAGATTGTTTCTGCAGAGATCACAGCAACTTCTGGCACGCAATTGCTTGGGCGCGCCGCGTGAGCTTGGATGCGTCGTCGCCAGTTTTATACAGCTTTCGGCGCTGTCCCTATGCTATGCGTGCTCGGGTGGCGATTTTGGCGTCTGGCTTAACGGTGGAGCTGCGGGAGATCGTGTTACGGGAGAAGGCGCCAGAATTCCTCGCCAGCTCTCCGAAGGGCACCGTGCCTGTTTTGGTGACGCCCTCTGTGGTGATTGAGGAAAGCCTTGAGGTAATGCTTTGGGCTTTGGATCAATCAGATCCAGAAAGCTGGCTGGTCATGCCGGAGGCGGGATATGAGTGGATTGCGCGCTGTGACGGGCCGTTCAAAACCGCGTTGGATCATACGAAATATGCCGTGCGCTATCCCGATCTAGATCCTGAACAAGAGCGCGGACGGGCGGCGGAATTTTTGTTGGATTTAAATTCGCAAATTGCCAGCTCAGATTGGATTTTTGGCGCAACATGCACCCTGGCCGATATGGCAATTGTGCCATTCATACGTCAATTTGCCAATAGTGACCGCAGCAGGTTTGATGCCCAACCCTGGCCAAACCTGCAGCGCTGGCTGTCCAGATTTTTGGCGTCGGACCGTTTTGTCAGCATCATGACAAAATACCCCGAATGGCAGGCTGGCGATCGCCCGGTGATTTTCCCCAACCCACCTTAACTATTTGCGTCGTAGGGTGTCACCATAGGCGATCTTCGGTGATAGCTCGATCACATTGCTCATAGGTTCCAGCGAAGGATCGTTGCGCGCCGCAATAATTTTGGCTGCCATTTGACCGATCTCAAAACGACAGCTGTCCATCGTGGCCAATTTCTGCGGCAGGCCGTCAATCAGTTCGACTTTGTTGAACCCCGCCAAACCCATCTGTTCGGGAACATTTATACCTTGTTCGCGCAGATGCAAAAGCCCACCTGCACCAATCATATCATTGGAATAATACATAAAATCCAATTCTGGGGAGCGTTCCATCATTGCGGCGGTCATTTCGCGGCCTTTGGCCAATGCTGAACCGCCGGTGTAAAACTCCTGATCCATAATCTCGACACCCTGTTTGCCTAAGGCCTGGGTGAAGCCTTCAAAACGCTTGCGGGCCCGATGATCGAGCGGCATTTGTGTGCCCATGAACCCGATATTTTGGTACCCAGACTTTAAAATCGCTTCTGCCATTTTGCGCCCGGCGCGCCGGTGGGAAATACCGACCATGGCATCAATGGGTTCGCCGTCAATATCCATGATTTGCACCACTGGAATACCGGAGTTTATGAGCATCGCGCGTGACGTCTCTGATTGCTCCAGCCCTGCAATGATCACGCCGGAGGGGCGCCAAGAGAGCATTTCATAGAGGACTTTTTCTTCACGTTCGGGTAGATAATTGGTCACGCCAACAACAGGTTGCAAGGGTGTGTCATCCAGCGCATCGGATATGCCGGTCATCACTTCGGGGAAAACCATGTTTGACAAAGACGGAATAATTACCGCCACTAAATTCACCCGCTGAGAGGCCAAGGCCCCAGCAATTTTATTTGGCACATAGCCCAGGGTTTTGGTTGCGTTTAACACTTTCTCCCGCGTCGCGGCCGAGACATCGCCTCGATTGCGCAACACGCGGCTCACCGTCATCTCTGATACACCTGAAACTTCGGACACATCTCGGAGGGTCAGAGGGCGCTTTTGTTGACTCATGTTTTGATCCATATTTAACTTCCAAAACGTTACCCAAGCCAATGCGGAATGTCCAAGCCTAGTATGCACCCGGCCTGAATAAGCCAAAACTTCTACAATTCAGGCACTGGATTTCCCAAGATATTTTTGGCACTAGGGTTGCGTGGCTCAGTGGCTCAACTGGATAGAGCAGCCCCCTCCTAAGGGGCAGGTTGCAGGTTCGAATCCTGCCTGGGTCACCAGCGGCCTTTTAATTCTTGCCATGGGCACTTAGGATGCGAATAGAGGCTGTAGGGATTACGAGTTCTGGAGGTTCTTTTTTATGTAGGCTTCCAACCCATCTAGATCGAGCGGTTCAAAGTGACCGAAGCCTTGCATCCAAGCCCCGGCGGCCTGCATGGCATAGGGATCTAGTTTGCACCATTTTACTCGGCCGCGGCGTTCTTGTTGGATCAGTCTGGCGTTGGTTAGTACAGCTAAATGCTTGGAGATCGCCGCCAAAGACATCTCAAAAGGTTCCGCTACATCGGTCACAGCCATGTCATCTTCCAGCAGCAAGGTGAGGATTTCTCGCCTCGTTGGGTCTGAGAGGGCGGAAAAGATGAGATCAAGAGAGCTGGCCATATCCTTACTGATACCCAACGCGATCCGATCGTCAACCGAATGGTTGAATATCCCTTTTGACGTTATTTGAGGTGATTGGCTATGACTCATGATCGATGACGGGAGTGCAATTATTTAAAATAATTTAAAAACAATTAGTTAGGTCGAGTACTTGCATGCAAACTGGAATTGACTCTCCGTGCAGAGGCGACTATCCCCCTCGCATCACTCTTGGACGGGAGTTTTATGTGCCGACGCCAGATCCGCAGAAGCTCACTGAGCTCGAAAATCGCATTGCGAGGATGAAGGCTACGACGGCGCCAAAACCTGCCAAAGAGGAGCATCATACAATGGCCAATATGGCCTGGCGTATGGTGATAGAATTGGTGGCTGGAATCGTCATTGGATTTGGGATTGGGTATGGCTTGGATAGGCTGTTTGGCACACTGCCAATTTTCCTGGTCTTGTTTATAGTTTTGGGCTTTGTGGCCGGTGTGCGCACGATGATGCGCACGGCCCAGGAAGTTCAAAAAATGCACATGGCGCGAGCCGCAGACGAAAAAGAGGGCTGAGACCTTGGCAACAGAAACACATGGCGAAGCAGAAGCAGGCCTCGTATTTCATCCGATGGATCAATTTCAGGTAACACCATTGTTTGGTGCGGGCCCGGTGGAATGGTTTACGATCACCAACGTGACACTATGGATGGGCGTCTCAATTCTGGTAATCTTTGCAATTTTGGTTTTGGGAGCCCGCGGCCGGGCTTTGGTTCCAACACGTAGTCAGTCAATTGCAGAGTTGGCATATGGGTTTATTTACAAGATGGTTGAAGACGTGACCGGCAAAGACGGCGTTGTCTACTTTCCATACATTATGACACTTTTCATGTTCATTGTTGTTGCTAACTTCCTCGGCCTCCTTCCGATGGCGTTCACCACCACAAGTCACATTGCGGTAACAGCCGTAATGGCTATGGCAGTATTCCTAGCGGTTACCATCCTGGGGTTTGTAAAAAATGGTTTTAGCTTTTTGAGCGTGTTTTGGATTTCATCTGCCCCACTTGTGTTACGCCCAATCTTGGCGCTGATCGAGGTGATTTCGTACTTCGTGCGCCCCGTAAGCCACTCTATTCGTTTAGCTGGCAACATGATGGCGGGTCACGCTGTTATTAAAGTGTTCGCAGCGTTTGCGCCTCTGATTCTTATTTCGACGGGTATTGGACTGGTAGTGACACCGCTGTCGATTCTCGCGATCACAGCTATATATGCCCTAGAAGTGCTCGTTTCCTTCATCCAGGCATATGTATTTGCAATTCTGACCTGTGTGTATTTGCGGGATGCATTGCATCCGCATCACTAAGTTACGAGCTTCAACTTATCTATTATAAATGAAATCAAGGAGACTATGAAATGACTGGCGATATCGTACAAATGGGTGCTTACATTGGTGCTGGCTTGGCATGTACTGGCATGGGCGGCGCAGCCGTTGGTGTTGGCCATGTTGTGGGCAACTTTATATCAGGCGCACTGCGCAACCCTTCTGCCGCTGGCGGCCAAACTGCAACGATGTTCATTGGCATTGCGTTTGCAGAAGCCTTGGGGATTTTCTCATTCCTCGTCGCTTTGCTGCTGATGTTCGCAGTATAAGCCATCCTTTCCTTAAGGTTCTGGGGCCTCATTGAAGCCCTAGTTCGCCCTCAGGTATTGGAGGAATTGATATGGCAACACAGACAACAGATGCGGGTCAAGCCGTGGGCGGTGCTGCAAAGGTAGGCATGCCACAGCTGGATTTTTCGACCTTCTCGAACCAAATCTTTTGGTTGGTCATAACGCTTGTTGTGATCTACTTCATCTTGTCGCGCATTGCCCTGCCGCGTATCGGTGGTGCTTTGGCAGATCGTGCCGGTACGATCACGAATGATCTGGCTGAAGCGGAAGACTTGAAGAGCCAAGCGCTTGCGGCTGAAGAGGCCTATGAAAAAGCTCTTGGCGATGCACGTGCTGAGGCTCAGAATATTAACGTCTTAATGCGTGCTGAAATTCAGGGTCAGCTAGACGAAGAATTAGCCAAGGCCGATGCTCAGATCTCTGCTCGGACAAAAGAAGCGGCAGCAGAACTGGCTGAAATTCGCGACTCGGCGAAAGCAAATGTTAAGATTGTCGCCAAAGCAACAACAAAAGAAATCGTTGCCGCGCTGGGCGGTAAGGCAGATGCCAAAACCGTAACAGCCGCCGTGATTGAACGGATGAAAGGCTAAGACATGAGATATCTTTTAGTCCTAATAGTGACAGTTTTGGCCTCACCGGCGCTTGCCGCCAGTGGAGCATTCTTCTCACTCCATAATACCGATTTCGTGGTCACTTTGGCGTTTGCTGGCTTTGTGGCGTTGGTTCTGTATTTTGGTGTGCCGAAAATGCTTGGTGAGATTCTGGACGCCCGTGCGGACGGCATTCGCTCAGAGTTGGAAGAAGCCCGTTCTCTGCATGAAGCGGCGAGGGCGCTGCTGGCCTCTTACGAGAAAAAGCAAGCTGAAGTCCAAGCGCAAGCCGACCGGATTGTGGAGGCCGCGCGCGTCGAGGCTGCTACGGCGGCTGAGCAGGCCAAGGCTGACATCAAAAACTCTGTTGCGCGCCGCATGGTTGCTGCGGAGGAGCAGATTGCATCCGCAGAAGCCTCAGCGATCAAAGATGTGCGTGATGAAGCAATAATTGTGGCCGTGGCTGCAGCTCGCAGCATCATCGAAAATCAAATGACTGTGGCAGATGGCAATGGTTTAATTGACGATGCTATTGAACAGGTTGGTTCAAAGCTACACTAGCTGGTTATGTGAATTGAGAATAAGTCCGAGGTGCGAACCTTGGGCTTATTTGTGCCGCGCCGCATCTGCGTCGAGTGCATTTTTGGGAAAGGTGATCTCCAAACGGGATCTTAGGGCCGGTCTAACGCATGAGAAAAGCGCAGCTTGGCGATCTCCTCATTTTTGTTGGCGCGCTCCTGTTCTTTCAAAACTCCACCGACGAAATCCAAGTGTAAATGCACCGCTTGCCTTGCTGTATCTGGGTTGCGTGATTGGATCGCATCATTGATTGCACCATGTTGTTCCAGCAGTTGCGACCGGCCACTTTTTTGTCGAAATGTTGCCTTGCGATTGTAAAATACCCCGGTCTGGAGCAGATCATACATTGAGCGCATCATATGTAGCATCACCACATTATGCCCCGCTTCGCAGATCGACATGTGAAACTGAGCATCCAATCGCGCCTCTTCGTCCGTAGAGCGCTTGGATTGTGCCGCCTCCATTTTATTGTAAATGGTGTTGATGACCTTGAGGTCCGTATCAGATCCGATTCGGGCGGCTCGTTCTGCGGCCAGGCCCTCCAAATCTTTGCGAAATGCCAGATAGTCGTAAACCGCTTCATCATGGGTTGAAAACAACCGCATGAGGGCCGGGGAAAAAGCAGAGCCTAAAACCTCTGCCACAAAAATTCCTGCGCCTGCGCGCGCCGTAAGAAGCCCAGCTTGCTGTAACTCACTCAGGGCCTCCCGAAGCGAGGGGCGCGATACAGCCAGCTTTTCCGCAAGTTCTCGCTCTGAGGGCAAGCGCTCGCCTGGACGCAAAATGCCGCGCAGAATTAGCTGTTCTACTTGCCGAACAACGGATTTTGACAATTTTTCTGAGTCAACTCTTTGAAACGGCATGCATCCCCCATAGATTGGTCAAATTATATGACCAGTCTACGGAACGCAACCGTCATCTCGAGAAGCGGCGTTGCGTTACTTCAGCCAGGCGGCGGCGCGCAGCCGCGTGATTTGAGGCAAGGTTACAGGTTTGGTCGGATTACAATTTCCACTCGGCGGTTCTGGGCACGGCCAGTGGCAGAGAGATTGCTGGCCACGGGTTCACCCTCGCCGCGCCCAAATGTGCGCAAGCGTACGGGTGGCACACCATTGCTCATTAAGACGTCCGCCACTGCATTTGCACGACGTTGCGACAGTACTTGGTTGTAGTTGGCGCTTCCGGTGCTGTCCGTATGACCTTCAATCAAGATGGCGGAATCTGGATAGGCCTGTAAATTGCCCGCCACAACGCCCAAGTCGCGGCGCAAGTCACTGCGCACAGCGGCGCTATCCAAGGCAAATAGAATGTCCTGTGGCATCGTAACGATGAGCTCGGACCCAGTGTTTGTGACATCGACTTGATCATTGTTCAGATCCCGGCGCAAATCAGCCGCTTGTTGATCCAGAGTTTGACCAATTGCATTACCGGCCGTCGCGCCGACAATGGCACCAATAATTGTCCCCTTTTTGCGATCATTTTTGCTCGACATCTCCATGCCAGCGATGGCCCCAATCATGCCGCCCATGATCGTGCCTGCGGTGGTGTTATCACCTGGCTTGTTAATGGCCGCGCTCTCTGGCGTGACGCATCCTGTGAGAACAACCAATGCGGATCCGGCGAGTGCAGAAGATAAAATTTTCATGATGGGTTCCTCAAACCAGGTCAATTTCTTGCAGCGTCTTGTTATGCGCCAGTTTCCATCTTTGCGCAATTCACTGAATTGTGTGGCGGCAAGGCTTCGCTCATGAATTGCGGACGATGTGCAAAAACAAGCCAAGAAATTTTGGTTTAGTTTTGCTCAAATTTTTCATATAGATCTGCCATGGCAAAACAACTCCCCTATCCGGTTATGCGCGAAATCTTCTCGCGGTTTGAAAACAGCGAAGCTGAACCAAAGGGTGAGCTCAATCATGTGAACGCCTATACGCTCGTGGTGGCCGTGGCTCTTTCGGCGCAGGCGACAGATAAGGGCGTCAACAAAGCCACAGAGGCGCTGTTCAAAATCGTAGATACGCCGCAAAAAATGCTGGATCTCGGTGAAGAGGGGTTGATCGCCCATATCAAGACCATTGGCCTTTATAAGACCAAAGCCCGCAATGTGATGAAGATGGCGCAGATTTTGGTGGAAAAGTTTGGGGGCGAGGTGCCCAATTCACGGGCCGCCTTGCAAAGCCTACCAGGGGTTGGACGTAAAACTGCAAATGTCGTATTGAATATGTGGTGGCAGCAGCCGGCACAGGCGGTGGATACGCATATTTTCCGGGTGGGAAATCGTGCGGGCATTGCGCCGGGCAAAACGGTTGATCAGGTTGAACGGGCGATTGAAGACAATGTGCCTGCGGATTTTCAGTTGCACGCACATCATTGGTTGATATTGCATGGGCGATATATTTGTGTCGCGCGAAATCCCAAATGCCGCGCCTGCATTATCAGTGATTTATGCCAATTTGAGGAGAAAAATCAGTGAGAAAAGCCTATCAGGTGGTTGGTATCGGAAATGCCGTATCGGACGTTATTGCGATCAGCAGTGACGAATTTTTGGCCGAAAACGGGGTTGAAAAGGGCATCATGCAGCTGGTTGACCGTCCGCGCGCTGAAGCGCTCTTCGCAGCGATGGAGAGCCGGACAGAAACGCCCGGTGGATCTGTGGCCAATACGATTGCAGGGCTTGGATCTTTGGGTCTTCGTACGGCTTTTATCGGACGGGTTGCCGATGATGACTTGGGTCATTCCTACGCTTTGGCAATGCAAACAGAAGGCACGGACTTTCCAAACCCGCCGGTGCGCAATGCGGTGCTTCCGACGTCGCGGTCAATGATTTTCGTGTCACCTGATGGTGAGCGTTCAATGAACACCTATCTTGGAATTTCATCAGATGTTGGACCAGAAGATGTGCCTGACGAGGTGATCACTGACTGTGGAATACTATTCTTTGAGGGATATCTCTTTGACAAGGAGCCCGGCAAGGAGGCGTTTCGCAAGGCCGCATCGTTGGCACGGCAATCTGGTGCGCGCGCTGGAATTTCACTGTCCGACCCCTTTTGTGTGGATCGGCATCGTGATGACTTTCGCGCTTTGGTGTTGGGCCCATTGGATTTTTTCTTATGCAACGAAGAAGAGCTGAAGTCGCTGTATCAAACGGATGACTTGGCAAAAGCGCTCAAAATGGGGGCTGCAGATTGTGATTTGGTGGTGTGCACGCGCTCGGAACAGGGTGTCTCGATATGCCAGGCGGATGCGCGCTGGGATGTGCCGGTTGTCCCAGTGATCCCAGTTGACGCCACAGGTGCAGGCGATCAATTTGCCGCTGGCTTTCTATATGGGGTGGCCCAAGGGCTTGATCTTGAGACCTGCGGCAAAATCGGTGGTATTGCCGCAGGAGAGGTGATCGGACACATCGGTCCGCGCCCTGCTACTTCGATCGCACAGATGCTCAAAAAGCAGGGTATTATTTAGACCCGCCTTTAGGTTTCGCTCAATTTTGCGTGAATTTCATCAAGATTAATCTCGCCGATGGGCATTTTATTGGTGGGATCTTCAGAGCTATGTTGATGATGTGCCAATTTAATGAGACCTATTTGATTGGTCATGTGCAGCGTACAGGATTTATCGTCGAAGGCTCCCCCAAGGAAGTCACGCAGCGCCTGTTGCCGACCCTGGGCCAAGATGTTTTGCATGAGCACCACCAAATTATCGATGCGCAATTCCCGCAAAGTTATCAGATCTACGAAGAGGTGGCGCTTGTGGAAAATGCCGTGCCATTGGCAGAATTTTTGAGTATCTCTATCGAAAAGGCTCGTGCCATACTGGCATTGGACCATTTGTTTTCGGATTAGGAGCCTGTTGATGGCGTATGAGTATGACAATCAAAATATCTTCGCTAAGATTTTACGTGGGGAAATTCCCAACACTACCGTACTAGAGACCGAACACAGCCTAGCGTTTCGCGATATTCAGGCACAAGCGCCGGAGCATGTTTTGGTAATTCCCAAAGGAGCTTACGTCTGTTTTGACCATTTTGCCAATTCCGCCAGTGCAGAGGAGATTGTTGATTTCACCCGTGCAGTTGGTCAGGTAGCAACGGCCTTGAAGGTTGATCCTGGCACCGGAGGCGATGGCTATCGTCTCTTGGCCAATTCAGGACGCAATGGGGTGCAGGAGGTGCCGCATTTGCATGTGCATCTCGTCGCCGGTCGGCCGCTTGGGCGGATGTTGCGCGAAGCCTAGCGGGTACCGGCCTATTTGGTGATGTCCAAAAAGACGTCTTGCAAGTCGGGCTGTTCGGTTTGGATGTCCAAAATCTTGACGCCCGCAAGGCGTAGCGCATCTAAAATTTCACCGGGAGAAATGGAACTGCGGCTATACGTGAAGGCCAAGGTGCCATCGGCCCGCTGGCTTTGTGTCACCCCGGCAGGCAGACTGATATCCACGGGCGGTTCACTCTCAACAACTAAGGTTTTTGTGTCAAGTTTTGACAGAAGGTTGGCTGTGGTGTCCAATGCGCGCAGCGCGCCCTCGTGAATAATGGCGATTTGATCGCACATTTCTTGAGCTTCTTCGAGGTAATGGGTGGTGAGAATCACAGTCATGCCGTCCGCATTGAGCTGGCGCACATTGTCCCAGAGCATCTGGCGCAGGCCGATATCCACCCCCGCTGTGGGCTCATCGAGCACCAAGATCTGTGGACCATGGACGAGCGCTTTGCCCAAAAGCAATCGTCGGCGCATGCCACCTGAAAGACTGCGCGCATAGGCATTGGCTTTGTCCTCCAATCCGATCAACCGTAGAATTTCATCGGTTTTGCGCAGAGCTTTGGGCACGCCGTATAAGCCGGCCTGCATATCTAGCGAGGCTCCGGGCGTGAAGAACGGGTCGAGGTTCAATTCTTGCGGCATAACCCCAATCGAGGCGCGCGATTGTCGCGGATTCTCATCTTGATCAAAGCCCCAGATATTGACTGAGCCCGCGGATTTTTTCACCAATCCGGCGAGAATATTGATCAAGGTCGATTTCCCCGCGCCATTGGGTCCCAAGAGCCCGAAGATGGCGCCCCGCGGAATATCCAAATCAATGCCTGAGAGCGCCGTCTTGGCCTCAGTTTTTTTGGTTGCGGCATAGGTTTTCTTCAAACCGCGCAGCTCAATCGCATTTTGTGACATATTCGGCCTTTCAAAGTGCTTGTGGGTTGCGCGTGTTTTGGTATCTTATCCAGCGACATATGCGCAGCAAGTCCCAACAGCAACCAGAAGGCAAAAAAATGACAACTCAAGCACCTGAGACAAAAATTGTAGAGGCTTATCGTGTGGCCTGTGACGGTGGTGAGGGCGCCTTGGGGCACCCGCGCGTTTGGTTGCAGATACCCAATGAGCATGGGTGGGTTGAATGCCCCTATTGTGATGCAAAAATGGTGCATAAGGATTTTGAAGGACAGATCTAAACTGTCCTAACTCAGCGGAATTTCCACCTGACCACTCTTTTCATTAAGGAAATCTTGGATATAATGGCCGGACCAAGCGTGGATGCTCACGCCGTGATTGGTGAGGCCATATCCTTTGACTTTGCCGCTCACATCGTCGCGATAGTAAAAAATTACCTTGCCCCAATGGCCATTGTCGCACTCGAAATTGGCTTAGCCCGTTCCGATAAAATTGCGAGAGACCCATGTGCCCGTGCAGATCGCCCCAAAATTGATTACGCCGGCCAGGGTTCCTTCATCCCGGCCCAAAGCCCGACCTGCAAAATATTTACCGCTATTGCCAAAACAAGCCAGAAGCGGCGAGCAACTGTCGCGGCTGTCAGGGATATCGAAGCAGTTTTCGTCAGGAACCGGCACCGAGGCGGATGCAAATGTACAACTCAAGGCCAGTAGCACTGGCAGGTATAAATTTTTCATGCCACAAACAGTCTTAATCAATGATCCAAGGATAGCATCATTATGGCATTCGGAAAAGGACATCATTTGCATCTGATCGACGGGTCAGCCTTCATCTTTCGCGCCTATCACGCTTTGCCGCCGCTGACGCGCAAATCAGATGGTTTGCCGGTGGGCGCAGTGGCTGGATTTTGCAACATGTTGCAAAGATATGTGGAAAACAACACTGGCCCCGATGCGCCCACTCATGTCGCCGTGATCTTTGATCATTCTGGCAAGACATTTCGCAATGATATGTATGATCTGTATAAGGCGAACCGATCTGCCACGCCGGAAGATTTGATCCCACAATTTCCGCTCACCCGCGCCGCAACACGGGCTTTCAATGTGGCATGTAAAGAGGTCGAAGGGTTTGAAGCGGATGACATCATCGCAACTTTGGCATGCCGCGCCCGTGAAGCGGGGGGCGCGTGTACCATTATCAGCTCTGACAAGGATTTGATGCAGTTGGTCGGTGGCGGTGTTGTGATGCTGGATGCTATGAAAAACAAGGTGATTGATCGCGACGGTGTTGTTGAGAAATTTGGTGTCGCCCCGGAGCGTGTGGTTGATGTACAAGCTTTGGCAGGCGACAGCGTTGACAATGTGCCCGGAGCGCCCGGCATTGGCATTAAAACCGCAGCTTTGCTGATCAACGAATATGGCTCTTTGGAAGAGCTTCTGGACCGCGCTGGCGAGATCAAACAGCCCAAGCGCCGCGAAAGTCTGATGGACAATCGGCCGCAGATTGAACTGTCCAAACAGTTGGTTCAGTTGGATTGCAACATGGAGCTGGATTTCTCTATCGAAGACCTGGAGGTGCGAGATCCAGACCCAAGGGAACTTATGGCCTTTGTTGCAGAGATGGAATTTCGCACCCTCAGCAAAAGGTTGTCTGAAAAGCTGGGGGTTGAAGCCCCAACTATTGCCGAGCCAGAAGTGCAGCAGGCAGCGATTGAGGCCCCGGCTGCGGTGGCCTTTGATGCAAGCAAATATGAGACCATTCGAGACGCGGTGGCTCTGCAAGCTTGGATTGATCGCATTTATGCCCGCGGCTATGTAGCCGTGGATACGGAAACGACCGGTTTGAATGAAATGCGCGCGGATTTGGTCGGGGTCTCATTATGTGTTGAGGCCGGTGAGGCGGCCTATTTGCCGCTCACGCATCGCGCGGGTCAATCTGATGATCTTTTTGGCACGGATGCTTTGGCCGAGGGCCAGATGGATCACGACACGGCTTTGGCCATGCTCAAACCGATGCTGGAAGATTCCACCATTCTGAAAATCGGTCAGAATATGAAATATGACGCCAAGATTTTGGCGCGAGTGGGCATTCAAGTGGCGCCGATCGATGACACAATGTTGATGAGCTACGCACAAAATGGTGGCTTGCACAATCATGGGATGGATCTCTTGAGCGCGCGTTATCTCGATCATGCGCCGATCTCGATCAAAACACTTCTGGGCAGTGGGAAGTCCGCGATAACCTTTGATCGCGTTTCAATTGATGAGGCCAGCCGCTACGCGGCAGAAGATGCCGATATCACCCTGCGCCTCTGGCACTATCTCAAACCGCGTTTGCATCTTAATCGGGTGACATCGGTCTATGAAAGCCTTGAGCGCCCTCTCGTGCCGGTACTGGTGGATATGGAGATGCAGGGGATCAAAGTGGACCGAGATGTCTTGAGCCGTATGTCAAATGGTTTCGCACAAAAGATGGCGGGTCTTGAGGCTGAAATTCACCAGATGGCAGGGCGGAGCTTTAATGTCGGATCCCCTAAGCAGCTTGGCGAAGTGCTCTTTGATGAACTGGCGCTCCCGGGCGGCAAGAAGGGCAAAACCGGCGCCTATGCCACCGGGGTCGATGTGTTAGAAGATTTAGCGACGGAACATGAATTGCCCGGGCGGGTTTTAGACTGGCGTCAATTGAGCAAGCTGAAGTCCACCTATACCGACGCGCTGCAAGACCATATTCATCCTGAGACTGGCCGCGTGCACACATCTTATTCGATCGCGGGCGCAAGCACCGGGCGTTTGGCCTCAACTGATCCCAATTTGCAAAATATCCCCATTCGGACAGAAGAAGGCCGCAAAATTCGCGAGGCTTTTGTGGCGGAGGCAGGCAAAACATTGGTTGCCCTCGATTATTCACAAATCGAGCTGCGCATCCTGGCCCATATTGCCGATATTTCAAGTCTGAAACAGGCCTTTGCCGATGGGATTGATATTCACGCGCTGACAGCAAGTCAGATGTTTGATGTGCCGCTTGATCAGATGACATCTGATGTGCGCCGCAGAGCAAAAGCTATTAATTTTGGGGTGATCTATGGTATTTCTGGCTTTGGCCTTGCGCGCAATCTGCGCATTCCGCGGGCAGAGGCTCAGGCGTTCATCGATACCTATTTTGAACGTTTCCCGGGCATTCGGACCTATATGGACGAGACCGTAGCTTTCGCCAAAGAGCACGGCTATGTGCAAACGTTGTTTGGGCGCCGCATTCATACGCCGGAAATTGGCGCCAAAGGCCCGCATGCTGGTTTTGCCAAACGCGCCGCAATCAATGCGCCGATCCAAGGCACTGCGGCAGATGTCATCCGCCGTGCGATGGTGCGCATGCCCGAGGCGATTGCGCATCTACCGGCCAAAATGTTGTTGCAAGTACACGACGAATTGCTGTTTGAAGTTGAAGATTGTGCTGTCCAGGAGCTTATCGACGTTGCTAAGCAAGTGATGGAACGGGCCAGCTTGCCCGTGGTCAAGCTGGATGTGCCTTTGATTGTTGAAGCCGGATCTGGGCCAAACTGGGCCGTCGCGCATTAGAGTTTGAGGCAAAAGGAGGAAATTTATGGCGAAACGCGGCCTATCAGTAGCGACCATTGCGGCACAGGCGGGCGGTTATATTGACGCGGCCAGCGGCGGGGTGGTCCCGCCCATTCAGCCCAGTACCACCTTCGCAAGGGACCGCAGCTATCAGCTGCATCCCACAGGTAATATCTATGCCCGTGATGACAACGATGTGGGCCGTATTGCCGAAGCACTTTTGGCGCAGCTTGATAACGCCGAGGCCGCATTATTGTTTCCCAATGGTATGGCCGCGATTGCGGCGGTGTTTCGTGCTGTGCCAAGTGGTGCGACAGTCTTGGTGCAGTCGCAGATTTATTGGGGCACAACGAAGTGGTTGCGGGAGTTTTGTGCCCGCCGGTCTGTGACGCTGATTGAGGCGGATTTGAGCGATATTGGGCAGGCGCAAAGTGTCTGCGTGCATCACCAGCCGGATTTAGTGTTTGTTGAGACGCCTTCAAACCCATGGCTGCGGACAACAGATATCACGCGCGTCGCCGAGGCCACCCATGCGGCGGGCGGGCGATTGGTGGTTGATGCCACGGCCGCAACCCCAATTTTGACCCGCGCCTTGGATTTTGGGGCGGATATTGTCATGCATTCGGCGACCAAAGGGATCAATGGCCATTCGGATGTCTTGGCCGGAGTTTTGGCGACCAATGTACCTGCCGATCCGCATTGGCAAGCGATCGCCATAGATCGTCATGATGCGGGCGCGGTGATCGGCAGTTTTGAGGCTTGGTTGCTTATTCGTTCGATCCGCACTCTGCCTTTGCGCGTCGAGCGCATGTCCCAAAATGCCCAGGCTGTGGCAGAATTTTTGCAAAGCCACGACGCAGTGGAGCGCGTATTTTATCCTGGCCTGCTCAATTTCGAAGGGCATAAGGTGGCCAAGCGACAAATGACAGGTGGGTTTGGCTCGCTCTTGTCTTTTTGCGTGAAGGGTGGAGCTACGGATGCTCTTCGGGTCGCAGGTCGATTGAATTTATTTCACCGCGCCACTTCTTTGGGCGGGGTGGAAAGCCTTGTGGAACATAGGCACACGATTGAACCTGATACGGGCATTCCTGAACAGCTCCTGCGCTTATCTATCGGTATTGAGGATGCGCAGGATCTATGCGCCGATTTGGAACAGGCGCTCAGGTGCTGATCCTGTTCAACAAGCCGTTCAATGTCTTGTCACAATTCACCGATCGAAGCCTCGAGGCCAGTGGGCGTGAGACTCTATCGCACTATGTCCCGGTTTCGCATGTCTACCCTGCTGGTCGATTGGATCGGGACAGCGAGGGTCTGTTGCTCTTAACCGATGACGGTAAATTGCAGGCCCAGATTGCCGATCCAAAACACAAAATGGCAAAAACCTATTGGGTACAGGTTGAGGGCGCGCCGCAAGAAGACGCCTTGCAAAGCCTACGGCGCGGGGTGCGTTTGAAAGATGGTGTCACTCAAGCGGCCAAAGCGCGACTGATAGAAGAGCCGATGGGCCTCTGGCCACGCAATCCGCCTATTCGGGTGCGCAAATCGGTGCCGGACAGCTGGATAGAGATGGTCATACGCGAGGGCAAAAATCGCCAAATTCGCCGCATGACCGCAGCCGTAGGGCACCCCTGCCTACGCCTCATCCGCGCGCAAATTGGCGATTGGCGTTTGGAGGATCTCATGCCAGGGGAGTACAAGAAATTGACAGTCTGACAGAGAAATATTTTTTATATTAATTATTTAACTCCCGCGACGGGATTATCGGGAAGAATGTGGATTGCGACCGCAGCCCGAACCAGCTCTCACCCCCCCATGTGTCATGCGAGCCTAGGTCGACCAAGCGATAGAAGCTCTTGCGATCAATTAAGGCTTCGAGATTGCTGCGCACCAGAACATAGGGGGAGGGCTCGCCGGTTTTGGCATCGCGCTCCACGCGGATCGGGTGATTAGGGCCAGCGATCATTGTGTCGCCGACCTGTGTGGTGAAATGCAAATCGCCGTCGCGATGATCCACATCCACGGCAACAAAGGGGGCGTCATCCACTTGAATGCCCACTTTTTCAACTGGGGTCACGAGGTAATATTTCCCCGCCTCTCTTTTCAAAATCGATGAAAACAGCTTCACAAGCGCTGGTCGACCAATGGGCGTACCAAGGTAGAACCAGGTGCCATCCCGGGCAACTCGGATGTCTAGGTCACCGCAAAATGGCGGGTTCCAAAGGTGCACTGGCGGCAAGCCTTTGCCCCGGGTTGCGGCTGAGACGCTGGCGGCGATGTTTTCCGCCGATGGGGTCACAATATTTTGTCCGCTCATATCAGTTGTCATCTCTTTTTCTTAAGCTAGGCTAGATATATACCACATAGAAATTATTGCGAGGCAATCTTATGACCCAGGCTGAAACGCTTGTTCCACAAATTCAAGATCTAGGGCACAGGCTGACAGAGGCCCGAGAGATGATCCGCGGGGTTTTCATTGGACAGGAGCGGGTGGTGGATTTGGTGCTCATAACATTACTATGTGGCGGGCATGGGGTTTTGGTGGGCCTGCCAGGGGTTGGGAAAACCCGCTTGGTTGAGGCGCTGTCCACAGTTATGGGACTGCGCGGCAATCGGGTGCAATTCACCCCCGATCTAATGCCTGCTGATATATTGGGCTCAGAGGTCCTAGAGACCGCATCCGATGGCACGCGGCAATTTCGTTTTGTCCAGGGGCCAGTGTTTTGTCAATTGTTGATGGCTGATGAAATTAACCGCGCCAGTCCGCGCACGCAATCGGCGCTGCTTCAAGCCATGCAGGAAAAATCGGTGACGGTTGCGGGGCAAGATCGGCCGCTGGGTGTGCCCTTTCATGTGCTGGCAACTCAAAACCCGATTGAACAGGAAGGAACCTATCCTTTGCCTGAGGCGCAACTCGATCGGTTTTTGTTGGAAATCCAAGTGCCTTACCCGGACAGATCAACGGAGCGAGACATTCTTTTGGCGACCACAGGCGCGCAGGAGGCGGAGGTGTCTGCGGTCTTTGATCCGGGTCAGCTGCTGGCGGCGCAGGCCTTGATCCGCCGCATGCCGGTGGGCGAGGCGATTGTGGAATTGATCTTGGATCTGGTGCGCGCATTCCGACCGGAAGATCTAACAGCGCCGGCGCAGGTTCGGGAGAACATGCGCTGGGGGCCGGGGCCGCGTGCGGCGCAGGCTTTGATGCTGGCTGTGCGCGCGCGTGCTTTGTTGCGCGGGGCCTATGCACCCTCAGCTCTAGATGTCTCTGATCTTGCGCCTGCGGTGCTCAATCACCGTATGGCATTGGGATTCGGCGCTCGGGCAGGCGGCATCACTCAGCTTGAGCTGATTGGAGCTGTCACCCAGATGATCTTAGAAAAGAAGGCGGAGACTTGAATCCAAACTTGCCCTTAAACGCGGCCTTAGAACTGACGTCTGATTGGCCACAGCTCTTGGCAGAGGCGCAGAGGCTTGCTCAAAATTTTTCATTGGGCGGGCACGGCCGGCGGCGCGCTGGGCCGGGGGATGTCTTTTGGCAGTACCGCGCCGCACAGGCCGGCGATGCATTGCGCGCGATCGACTGGCGGAGATCTGCGCGCGCAGATGAGCAATTTGTGCGCGAAAACGAGTGGCAGGCGGCGCAGGCGGTGCAATTTTGGGTCGATAATTCTGCCGCGATGCAATTCTCTAGTCAGCAAGAAAGTAAGCTGCACAGGGCTGCGATCATCGCTTTAGCTCTGGCAATTCTCCTCAATCAGGCTGGTGAGCGCGTCGGCACCAGTGATGGGGTATTGCCGCCGCAAACCGGCCGTGCGCAGATTTCTGCCCTTGCACAGGCGATGGCGCGCCCTGCGTCGCGTGATTTTGGCAGACCGAATATTGAGGGTTTGATGCCGAATAGTTTGGCGGTTTTGGCCTCTGATTTTTTCGGTGATTTGGCAGCGCTCCGTGAAATGGTGAGACGGGCCGCCGGTCAACAAGTGCAGGGTGTGTTGCTGATGGTGTTAGATCCTCAAGAGCTTCACTTTCCCTTTCAAGGGCGCACCCTATTTGAGAGCATGGCCGGCAGTTTGCGCCATGAGAGCCAGAAGGCCGATGATCTTCGCAGCTCATATTTTGAGGCTTTAGAAGAGCGCAAGGCGCAGCTTGAAAATTTGGCGCAGAGCCTGAGCTGGCAATTTTTAATGCACAGTACAGATCAAGCGGCAAGCGGCGCCTTGTTGGATCTCTATCAGGCCTTGGAAGGCCGCCGATGACGCTGTTTTCTACGATCGGGTTTGCGGCGCCTTGGTTGCTTTTGGGGCTTCTAGCCCTGCCGCTGTTGTGGATCCTGCTTCGGGCTGTACCGCCAGCACCAATTCGACGGGTTTTTCCCGGCGTGGCACTGCTATTGGGGTTGAAGGATGAGGACGTCCAGTCGGATAAAACCCCGTGGTGGCTTTTACTGTTGCGGGCCTTAGTGATGGCCTGTTTAATTGTAGGCCTGGCCGGTCCAATTGTGAACCCGGCACCGAAGGGGCAAAGCCTGTCAAAGCTTCTTGTGATCCTCGAGGGAAGCTGGGCAGATGCCAGCGATTGGGCGGCGCAGCAACGCAAGGCACTGGAGGTGGTGCAGCAGTCGCGCAACCAAGGGCGTCCCGTGGCGTTTTTGCAGCTCACGGCGTCACTGGATGATCTGGTGTTTTCGGCAGCTTCGGAAGTGGCTCCGGCCATTAAGGCTGCTGAGCCGAACGCTTGGTTGCCGAAGGAGAACTGGCAAGGCCAGTTTGAGCCTTTGGGTGATTTTGACACCCATTGGCTGGCCTCACCGCTCGATTGGTCTGGCCGGACCCAATTGGCCCGAGAATTGCTGCGCCATGGATCGGTAGAGGTCGCGATGAGCCGCAGCAGCCCCCTAGGTCTGCTGCCGCTGCGTACTACGGCACAGGGGATAGAGATTGCGGCTGTGCGGATGACCGCCGGACAGGCGCAGGTGGTTGAGGTTGATATCCTCGGGTTGGATCCCTCTGGCGTGGAACGCCGTTTGCAAAGAGCTGATATAAAATTTGCAGCGCAGGCGTTGCGTGCGACCACAGCAGTGGACTTGCCCTTGGAGATGCGCAACCGAATTTCGCGGCTTGCAGTTGTGACCCATAAATCTGCGGCAGCGGTGCGTTTGACCGATGATCGCATTCGACGTCCAGAAATTGCTATTCTGACCGGGGAGACATCCGATCGTGAAAGTCTGATCCTTTTTGCCCCTGATCACTATTTGACCCAAGCTTTGTCTCCTGTTGCAGAGTGGATCGAAGGTACATTAGATGACGTGGTTTTGGCCAATCCTGATGCGATTATTTTAGCGGATGTCGCCAAGATTGCCTCGAAAGAGGCCCTGGTGGATTGGGTGGCTGAGGGGGGCACCTTGGTGCGCTTTGCCGGACCGCGTTTGGCAGCCGCTCAATTTGAGGCGCAAGCGCGTGATCCGCTGTTACCGGTCAAACTGCGGGCTGGTGGGCGAACGGTGGGCGGGGCCATGTCTTGGGGCGCTCCGAAAACCCTACAGAGCTTTGAGGTTGATACGCCGTTTTATGGTTTGCCGACGCCGGATGAGGTCACGGTCACGGCGCAGGTATTGGCCGAGCCCGGGCCGGATTTGGCGCCCCATGTGATCGCGCGCCTGAGCGATGGCACCCCATTGGTGACCCGAAGGCAGCTTGGGCAAGGGCAGGTCGTTTTATTTCACGTGACTGCCAATACAGAATGGTCAAACTTACCGATTTCAGGGCTCTTTGTCGCCATGTTGGAGCGTTTGTCCGTTGTCGGGAATGCTGCAAATTTCGAACCGGATTCTTTAGCGGGCAGCACCTGGCAATTGGTCGAGCAGTTAGATGGCGCCGGTAAATTGATGCAGGTTGATGATCGTGCCGGTATTGCAGGCGCTGAGTTGGCACTGGCAGCGATCTCTCCACAGACCCCCGCCGGCCTGTATCAAGGAAATGACCGCCGTTGGGCGCGCAATATCCTCTCAGACGATAGCCAATTTTCGCCAGCGCTTTGGCCGGACGAGGTGCGGCTGTTGGGGCAAAATCAACCGCGCTCGCATCGTCTGGGCGCTTGGTTTTTGGCGTTGGCTTTGGGTTTGCTGGCCGCAGATGTTATGGCAGCGCTGTGGATATCTGGCCGGCTGCGTGGTGATGTCTTAGGGGCAATCTTTGGAGCGCTTCTCATAAATATTTCTCCCGAGAGCGCATCAGCACAAACGCCGCCGGCCCAAGCGATAGCCGCCAGTCGTGCTGTGGTTTTGGCTTATATTGAAACTCAGGATGCACGGCAGGATGAGATTTCCCGCGCCGGTTTGCTTGGGTTGTCACAGGCGCTTTTTCAGCGCACCTCCATCGAGCCGGCCGCGCCAATGGGGTTGTCTCTGGCGCGTGATGAATTGTCGTTCTTTCCGTTTCTCTATTGGCCGATCACCTTGGGGCAGCAGCCTTTGTCTTCTGAGGAGCTGCGCAAATTGAACCGCTACCTCAAAGGCGGCGGGATGATCTTATTTGATACAAGGGATGGTGACATTGCGCGGGTTGGCCAGACGACTAAGGAAGGCCGTGTGCTGCAACAACTGGCTGCGGGGCTGAATTTGCCACCTTTGGCGCCGATCGTGCCGGATCATGTGCTGACGCGCAGTTTTTATCTGCTTCAAGATTTCCCAGGCCGGTACGCGAGTCGGGAAATTTGGGTAGAAGCGCCACAAAACGCAAGTGTGCAAGTGGAAGGCATGCCGTTTCGCAACCTCAATGATGGGGTCACCCCAGTTGTAATTGGCGGCAATGATTGGGCGGCTGCATGGGCCGTGGATGAAGCCGAAGCGCCTCTTTTGCCTGTGGGTCGTGGCCGGGCTGGAGAGCGGCAGCGCGAGATTGCCCTTCGGTTTGGGGTCAATCTGATCATGCATGTTTTGACGGGCAACTATAAATCCGACCAAGTCCATGTCCCTGAACTTCTTCGGAGGTTGGGCGAATGAGGCTGGATGCAGTGATTTTTGATCCGCTTCTACCATTCTGGCTGATGGGAGCTTTGGCGCTGGTTGTGCTCGCAGTTTTGGTATTTGCGGTATTTCGGCGACTGACTGGCTGGCCCTATCGCGGCTTTGCTGTGGTCTGTGTGTTTTTGGCATTGCTCAATCCATCCCTGAAAACCGAAGAGCGCCAAGCGAAAGCGGATATTGTCATCGTGGTTGTAGACCGCTCTTCGAGTCAGATGCTGTCGGATCGCGCAGCGCAAACGCAGGCGGCTTTGGCGCATGTCACCCAGCAGCTTGCGGATCGGCCCGGGACAGAGATGCGACTGGTGGAGGTGGAAGATGCAGCGGGGCCAGGTGGCTCGGAAGTCATGTCCGCTTTGGCGCAGGCCCTATCTGAAACCGCGCGTGACCGCATTGCTGGAGCGATTGTGATCTCAGATGGGCAGATTCACGATACGGAGTTTGCCCCAAAGCTGCCGGCCCCTCTGCATTTGTTGCTCACGGGTCAACCGCGCGATTGGGATCGTCGACTCGTGGTTAAAAATGCACCAGGTTTTGCGATTTTGGGCGAACCTATCACCCTGACGCTTTTGGTCGAGGATCAAGGGGCCGCGCCACAAGCGGCTTTCGCAGATCTCATCCTGTCGGTGGATGGTGGACCAGAGCAGCGATATCAAATTCCAGTGAACCGCGAAGTCGAGGTGGATGTGTCACTGGGCCATGGCGGCATAAATATTTTGCAGTTTTCTACGCCAGATAGGAGCGGTGAGTTGACCGATCGCAACAATGCGGCGGTTGTGCAGATCAATGCACTGCGCGACCGGCTTCGTGTTTTGCTGGTCTCGGGGGTGCCGCATCCGGGCGAGCGCACATGGCGCAATCTTTTAAAGTCGGACAGTAATGTCGATTTGGTGCATTTCACCATTTTGCGCCCACCGGAAAAGCGAGATGGGGTGCCGGTGGCGGAATTGTCTTTAATTGCCTTCCCAACCCGTGAATTATTTCTCGAGAAAATTGGCGAATTCGATCTGATTGTTTTTGATCGTTACAAACGCCGTGGCTTGTTGCCAACGGAGTATTTCGAGTCAATTGCCAATTACGTCCGCCAAGGTGGCGCTGTTTTGGTGACGGCCGGACCTGACTATGCGGGGGCCAATAGTCTTTATCGATCGCCACTTGGAGCCATACTGCCCGGCCGCCCGACCTCTCGGGTTTTTGAGGAACCGATCATGCCAAACGTGACAGAATTTGGTCTCAAACATCCGGTCAGTGAGAGCCTAGAGCGTTTTGCGCCAGATACAGGCTGGGGGCGCTGGTTGCGGCAGATTGAGGTTGAGACGACCTCAGGTCAGGTGCTGATGACGGGACGCGGCGAGTCGCCTTTGCTGATTGTGGACCGCGTTGGTGAAGGGCGAGTTGCGCTTTTGGCCTCGGATCATGCGTGGCTTTGGGATCGTGGCTATGAAGGGGGCGGGCCACAGGCGGAATTGCTGCGCCGCGTGGCCCATTGGTCGATGAAAGAGCCGGACCTTGAAGAGGAGGCGCTTCTGGCGCAACCAATGGAGAGCGGGCTGCTGGTGACGCGGCGCAGCTTGACGGAGGGTCCGCTTGCGCCACTTGAAATTACAAAGCCAAACGGCAAGCAGCTAACCATAGCTTTGCAACCCGTGGCACCTGGTCGGTATGAGGCAGAAATTGTCAGTGAAGATTTAGGACTTTATCGTTTGGGCTCTGGGGATTTGGAAATCGTGGCCGCGCTGGGTCCAGCAGCGCCGCGGGAGTTTGTTCAGACCATTGCGACCGATCGGGTGATGGCGCCCATTTTGGCGAAAACCAATGGTGGTGCTTTGGCCCTATCTCAGGGTCTGCCAAAGTTTCGCAACATTCGTAATGGACGCCCGTCCCATGGGCGCGGGTGGATCGGGCTGGTCTCGCGCGAGGCCTATGTCGTGCAGGGGGTCGAGATCGGGCAATTCTTACCCGCTTGGGTCTATCTCATTTTTGCCGGTCTGGGGCTTTTGACCGGGTGGTTGCGCGAAGGGCGCTGGGGTAAATGACCTGTCGGTCTCCGTGATCCCAGTTTTCAAAAGTGCGCTGGCCCGGGAGGAAAATTCACGGTTCCAGAGCATCCAAAGGGTAATCACAAAGGCTGCAAGCAAGACAGGGGCGCCAGCTAGCCAGGCCAGAGATGCAAGTGCAAAATACATAGCGCGCAGCCCGCGGTTAAAGCTTAGAGCTGCGCGAATATTGATCTCTCCAGCCATGATGGCGCGTGGTATCGCTTGGGGATGATTTGGATCATTCGGCACAGCGGCCATCAAGACGGCGCAATATCCAAATAGGCGACTGGACCAAACAAATTTCAAAAAGGCATGCACCAAAAACAGAGCGGCAAAGGCCAATTTGAATTGCAATTTGAGCGCAGTTGCTTCCTGCGATTGAGTGAGGGCATGGGTAAACTCCAGCAGACGGTCTGGCGTGCCCATAATTGCCAAAAGCCCACCAATGGCGATCAAAGCTGTAGAGCCGAAAAACGCTGTGCTCTGGCGCAGTGATGCAAGCATTTGCGAATCAAAAATACGCGGATCGCGATCGACGAAATTCAGCATCCAAGTGCGTCGATAATAGGACATTAAGGCGGTGACAGAAGCGCGTGACTTGGGTGGGTTTTCGATCACATGGCCGATTAGAAAGGCTGCGAGCAGGCCAAATCCGACGACAAAGAGATCTAAAGTGGTGAGTTGCGAGAGGATCACGCCAAATATCATGGGGCCAGTGTAACAGAGGTTTTGCCCTTGCGATCCCCCAAAATTGGTTATATTTATTTACCAATTGGAGGGTTAAATATGGAAATGCCACAACCAAACGCGGAAATCCTGTCGAAAAAGGCGAAGGTTGCTGCGGCTTTGCGCGCTGTTTTGCCCTATGATGCGGTGATCGATGACCCTTCGGAAACTCGGGCTTATGAATGCGATGCGCTCACCGCATACCGCTGCCCACCGATGATCGCAGTCTTGCCTGCGACCACGCAGGAAGTCTCAGATGTTTTGAAGATTTGCCACCGCGAAGGCGTGCCGGTTGTGCCTCGGGGTTCGGGAACATCTTTGGCGGGGGGCGCATTGCCGACTGCAGACTGTGTGATCCTAGGCGTTGCAAAAATGAATAAGGTGCTGGAAACGGACTATGATAATCGCCTGATCCGGGTGCAAAGCGGACGAACCAATCTCAGCGTGTCTGGCGCTGTGGAAGAAGAAGACTTCTTTTATGCTCCAGATCCCTCCAGTCAGTTGGCCTGCGCCATCGCGGGCAATATTGCGATGAACTCCGGTGGGGCGCATTGCTTGAAATATGGGGTGACGACCAACAATCTTATGGGCGTGACCCTGGTGATGATGGATGGTGAGATCATTGAGGTCGGCGGCGGCTACCTGGATGCCCCTGGGCTTGATATTCTCGGTGTGATCTGTGGGTCAGAGGGCCAGCTTGGCGTGGTTACAGAGGCCACATTGCGGATCTTACCCAAACCGGAGGGTGCGCGCCCGGTGATGATCGCTTTTGACAGTAATGAAGTGGCAGGCGCCTGTGTGGCCGATATTATAAAAGCTGGTGTGTTGCCTGTTGCGATTGAATTTATGGACCGCCCAATCATTGAAATTTGTGAGAATTTCGCTAAGGCCGGATATCCGGACTGCGAGGCGCTGTTGATTGTGGAGGTCGAAGGATCCGAGGCAGAAATTCAAGACCAACTTGACCGCATCAGCAGGATCGCAAAAAAACACAATCCGGTAGAGCTGCGGCAAAGCCAATCTGCCGCCGAAAGCGCGGCGATTTGGTTGGGCCGAAAATCCGCTTTTGGTGCTGTGGGTCAAGTTGCCGACTATATGTGTTTGGATGGAACCATTCCGGTTTCTGCCCTGCCAGAAGTTCTGCGTCGGATCAAAGAGCTGTCGGATCAGTATGGGTTGCGGGTCGGCAATGTGTTCCATGCGGGTGATGGCAATATGCACCCGCTCATTATGTTCAACGCCAATAAAGAGGGCGATCTTGAGCTCTGTGAATCAATGGGGGCAGATGTCTTGCGACTCTGTGTTGAAGTGGGCGGCTGTCTAACAGGTGAGCACGGCGTGGGTATTGAAAAACGCGATTTGATGGAGACCCAATACAGTGCAGAAGATTTGGAGATCCAAATGGCGGTCAAAGATGTATTTGACCCTGGTTGGCTTCTAAACCCTTCCAAGGTCTTCCCCCTGTCGGTGTCTCAATCGCGGCGGGCGTCATGAGTGATATGCTTTACCCTGCAGATGAGGCGGCCCTTTCGGACATGCTCCGAGAGGCTGCGGGTCCATTGCGGATCATGGGGGGCGGGACGCGTCCAATTGGCCGCATCGCACCGGCACAAGCCCTCAGCACCCGTCGCATGCAGGGGATCACCCTTTATGAACCTGGCGCGATGACCCTCGTGGCGAAAACGGGTACATCTATTGAGGAGATTGAGGCGGTTTTGGCGGCGGAGAAACAGCGGCTTGCCTTTGAGCCTATGGATCACCGTGCGATTTTGGGAACATCTGGGCAACCAACCTTGGGAGGGGTGATCGCTGCCAATGTCTCGGGCCCGCGCCGCATTCAAGTGGGTGCGGCGCGTGATTTTGCGCTGGGCGTGACGTTTGTCGATGGGACTGGCCAAGTGCTGAGCAATGGTGGCCGGGTGATGAAGAATGTCACCGGCTATGATCTGGTGAAATTAATGTCCGGCTCTTGGGGCACGCTTGGGGTTCTCACTGAGGTGGCGTTGAAGGTCCTGCCTGTGAGCGAGACCCAGACCACATTGAAAGTTCATGTCACCACCTGGGCGGATGCGGTCGCCTCCATGTCGGCGGCGCTGGGTACGCCATTTGATGTCAGTGGCGCTGCAACCGTGCAGGCGAAAAATGGTGGCTTTGACAGTTTGATCCGGATCGAAGGATTTGAGACCTCGGTTCAATACCGCGCGTCTGAATTGACCCAATGCTTAGCGAAATTTGGCGCGGTTGATGCGGTCGTTGATCCTTGGGCTGAGGTGAAAGACCTGACTGCTTGGGCAGATTTGGACACTGTATGGCGTATTTCAGTGCGTCCCACCGACAGTTTGAGCGTCCTTGAGCTGATGCAAAACCTGCAACAAGATCGTGGGTTTCACTGTCAATTGGATTGGGGTGGCGGGTTGATTTGGCTTGGGCTGGAGGCGGCACAAATGTCTGATGTACAGGCGGGGCTGGCCTTGCATCAAACATTGCAGAGGCATGTGGCCCAGCTGAGAGGCCATGCGACACTCATGACTTCGGGTCTTTTGCGCGATCAAGATCTGTGCCACTTCCAACCGCCAGAACGCGCAATTGAGCGCGTCTCGCAATCTCTGCGCAAAACATTTGATCCGCGCGGAATCTTGAACCCGGAGCGAATGAGCTGATGCAAACACATTTCACCGAAACGCAGCTCTTAGATCCGCAGGTCAAACGGACCAATGATATTCTGCGCAGCTGTATTCATTGCGGCTTCTGCACGGCGACTTGTCCCACATATCAAGTGCTGGGTGATGAGTTAGACAGCCCACGCGGCCGGATCTATCTCATTAAGGACATGCTGGAAAATCAGCGGACTCCGGATGAAAAGACAGTCAAACATATTGATCGCTGCCTGTCGTGTTTGGCCTGTATGACCACATGCCCCTCGGGTGTGAACTATATGCATCTGGTAGATCATGCGCGGGCCTATATCGAGCAAACCTACCAGCGCAGCACGCCGGATCGTGTGTTGCGGTGGGTCCTGGCGCGTGTTTTGCCCTATCCAAACCGTTTTCGACTGGCGCTCTTGGGCGCAAAAATTGCACGACCCTTGCGTCATTTGATGCCCGATCCTCGGCTGAAAGCCATGCTCGACATGGCGCCAAGGCAAATTCCTGCACCCAGCCCCAATGACGACGCACAAATTTTTCCAGCCCAGGGCCAGTTGAAACTGCGGGTGGCTCTGATGACAGGCTGTGCGCAGCGGGCTTTGAACACCGATATCAACGACGCGACCATTCGGCTCCTCACCCGGCATGGTGCGGAAGTGGTCGTCCTCAAGCAAGGTTGTTGCGGCGCCCTCACACATCATATGGGCAAGGTGGGCGAAAGCCATCGCACCGCGGCGGTGAATATCGAAGCCTTTGCTGCGGAAGACTCAGCGCGTGGATTGGACGCGGTGGTGATCAACACGTCAGGCTGTGGCACGACTGTGAAAGATTATGGACATATGTTTGCCGGCGACCCGTTGGAGGAAAAAGCGGCGCGTGTGGCGCAATTGGCGCGTGATGTGAGCGAAGTCTTGATGGAGCTCGACTTGCCAAAACGACCAGACCAAGGTCTGAGGGTCGCCTATCATGCGGCCTGCTCTTTGCAACATGGGCAGCAGATTAAGACCTATCCAAAAGACCTATTGCGTCGCGTAGGATATAAGGTTTTAGAGCCGGAAAACAGCCATCTGTGCTGTGGCTCTGCTGGCACCTATAATTTGATGCAGCCCGAGATTTCTGGTCAACTCAAGGCGCGTAAAATTGAAACTCTGGAAGCCAAGACCCCGGATGTTATCTCGGCGGGAAATCTTGGCTGTATGATGCAAATTGGCAGTGGCACGGCAATTCCGATTATGCATACGGTAGAATTGCTTGATTGGGCCACGGGTGGCCCTGAGCCGCGCGCCTTATCGGGCCAACCGGCAGCCGGTCACGTGCCAATCCTGCGGTAATTGGTGTATTTGCGCAAATTGGAGATTTCTTTGGTGCTCCGGGTTCGGCATATAGTCTTTTCAGGTTATATTCAGGCGTGATGTAGCGCCAATGTCACAAAACTGCCAAGAGCGGGTGGGGATTGGTTTTTCAACAAGAGCTGAGGATGCGATAGAGGTAGGATGCAATATTTCTTAAAGCAGATGTGTCTTATTGTCGGTATCTTTCAGGGGGTGATGGTCGCAAATACCGCCTCGTCGACAGATATGGACAGGCAATGGCTGGCGGTGGGGCGGCTGAATGTGACCGGTGGCGGGTTTTGCACTGCGACATTGATCGGAGAAATGCATGTCTTGACCGCCGCGCATTGCGTCTATGATGCGCAATCCGGAGCCCCTGTGGACGCCGATGATCTAGAATTTCGCGCAGGCTGGCAGGATGGGCAGGCCGAATCCTATCGCAAGATCGCGGCAGTGAAGGTGCATCCAGATTTTTCCTTTACCGAGCAAGAGGGGCTCAAGCGGGTGGCGAGTGATTTGGCCATCCTGCGGTTGCGCACACCCATCACCCATCCTGATATCATCCCCTTTTCAGTCGCACAGATGCCGACTCGTGGCGCGCGCGTTGCGGTGGTATCTTACGCTCACGATCGCAGTCAGGAACCGAAGGTGCACCAAGGTTGCACCATCTTAGGGCGCAAAGAGAAGGCCCAAGTATTTGGCTGTGAGGTGGACTATGGCTCCTCTGGCGCACCGGTGTTTCGCTTAGACCTTGGCGCGCCAATGATAATCTCTGTCATTTCTGCCAAATCCACACATGCCGGAGAGCCGATCTCTCTTGGCGCGGCGGCAGGTGAAAAATTGGTGACCCTGGCGTCCCGCGGCGCGAATTTTTTGCGGCCATGAGCAGGGGGCTGCCTATCTTGCGTTGTTTCTGGACGTGAAATAAAGCGTCTCATCTTGATCTTTTGAGGGCGGCATATCACGGGTCCCGATTAGCGAATGTGACGTTTAGACTGGTTCCGAGTTCCAGACTATTTTCGTGTTTCGTCTTGGGGTCTTCCTAATTACCAGTAAGGTCCTTATCGGAAAAACTCTGCCGCGCCTATACGGCTCGAACAGGGGCCTGATCCGGGCGCGACGAATGACTATGTTCGTAGCATTGCAGATCGATTGAGCATTTCGCTATACGGACAGACATCTTCCTCGAACGGGATATGACGACGGCGAAAGTGATTGCCTGGCAACGCCTCTAGCGCATCGATTCTGTCCATTCTGAAATGGCGAAAGTCACCCCGCGCTGGATCCCAGCCGACCAGGTACCATAAGGGAGGTAAGATCAACATAACTTGGGGCTCAACCTCACGTTGCGTTTTCTGACCGCGTGCGTCTTGGTAGTTAAAGCGAATGAACTGACGTTGAATAAATGCAGTCTTTAAAGCAGAAAGCAGGTCGGGCGCCATTTCCCCCATATCTGAAATATCCTGCAATGGTGAAAGTTGCCCGCCGCGCGCATGGCCGAGACGCTGATCAACAGCGCGACTACTTCTGGTACAGACAACTTTGCCGTTGTCTGCATGGACTGTGGATCAAGTTGAAGCCCCCCGCCTCGACCGACATCGGAATATATTACATAGCCCTCATCGCCGCTTGCTTTGTGAGTTACCTGCGAGATCCGCAGGCCTCCGGTTTTTCCTATACGATGCACGGATGCCTCTTGAACTGTACCGTCCCGCTTCCCACCTATAATGGAGATCGCCCGAATGGGGATCTGGAACTTATATGGCCATGCCCAAATGGGGTGGCCGAATTGGACTCGCTTTTGAAAGGATACTCCTATGCGTTCGTTTGACTTTGCACCGCTTTACCGTGCCAGTATTGGCTTTGATCAAATTGCTGACCTGCTCGACCGTGTGTCGACCCATGAGGGCGGACAATCGAGCTACCCGCCCTATAATATCGAAAAAACTGGAGAAGATGGGTATCGCATTTCCATTGCGGCTGCTGGATTTTCAGAGGCGGATCTGGAAATTGAAGTGAAGGAAAACACCTTAAACGTGTCGGCTCAAAAGCCGAAAGCCGA
Source organism: uncultured Planktomarina sp. (assembly GCA_943788425.1). Classification (GTDB taxonomy): domain Bacteria; phylum Pseudomonadota; class Alphaproteobacteria; order Rhodobacterales; family Rhodobacteraceae; genus Planktomarina. The sequence goes on along the minus strand of CALSQF010000006.1, from coordinate 33,930 downwards.
AGATAAAAGAACCTATTTGCATCGTGGCATTGCCACACGCGCCTTTGAGCGGCAGTTTCATCTTGCCGACCATGTCCGTGCGGTTGGCGCCAGTTATGAGGATGGCATGCTGCATATTGAATTGATCCGTGAGGTGCCGGAGGCACTCAAACCGCGGCGCATCCAAATTCAATCGAAATCCCCGTTGCAGGTAGAAGCCAGCCCGGCGTGATACGATCAAAGGGCTGAACAAAAAAGGCAGGGCTGTCCCTGCCTTTTCGTTTAAGTGGCGCTCCTAGACCGACATGCAGATATATTTTAGCTCAAGGTATTCATCCATGCCATGATGGCTGCCCTCACGGCCCAGACCGGATTGTTTAACGCCGCCAAAGGGCGCGACCTCAGTCGAGATGATGCCTGTATTTACGCCGATAATGCCATATTCTAGCGCTTCGGCGACCTTATACACGCGGCTCAAATCTTTGGCATAGAAATAGGCGGCCAGGCCGAAAATCGTATCATTGGCCATGGCAATCACATCATCTTCATTTTCAAATTTGAATAAAGGCGCCATGGGGCCGAATGTCTCTTCTTTGCTTACAGCCATGTCTTGCGTCACACCGGTTAAGATAGTCGGCTCAAAGAAGGTGCCACCCAGATCATGCGGTTTTCCCCCGGTCGCCACGACCGCGCCCTTGGACAGCGCATCAGCGATATGATCCTGAACCTTGGCCAGAGCTGGCTTGGAGATCAGCGGACCAAGGTCGGCACCTGCAAACCCATCACCTACTTTCATCGCTTCAACCGCCACTTTGAAGCGTTTGGTGAATTCTTCATAGACGCCCGCTTGCACATAAATCCGATTGGCACAGACACAGGTCTGACCATTGTTGCGGAACTTACAAGCCATGGCACCGATGACCGCTTCATCAAGATCTGCATCATCAAAGACGATAAAGGGTGCATTGCCGCCCAGCTCCATGGAACATTTTTTCACCTGCTCAGCCGCTTGGCCCAAGAGAATGCGTCCAACGCGAGTAGAGCCGGTGAAGGTGAGTTTGCGCACTTTCGTATTTTCACAAAATTCCTTGCCCGAAGCGGATGCGTCATTGGAGGGCACAATTTGCAATATTCCCGCTGGCAAGCCCGCACGTTCCGCCAAAACACCGAGGGCCAAAGCCGACAGTGGGGTCAATTCCGAGGGGCGGGCGACGAATGCGCAGCCGGCGGCCAAAGCCGGTGCCGCTTTGCGGGTAATCATCGCATTTGGAAAATTCCAAGGCGTGATCGAAGCTGCCACGCCTATGGGCTGCTTTATGACGGTGATCCTTTTGTCAGCCTGATGACCTGGAATGGTTTCACCATAGTTGCGCTTGGCTTCTTCGGCAAAAAACTCAACGAAGGATGCACCATAGGCAATTTCTCCCATGGCTTCGGCAAGGGGTTTGCCCATTTCAGCTGTGAGGATCATTGCCAAATCAGACTGATGTTCCATCATCAAATTATACCAGCTGCGCAGGATATTGCAGCGTTCTTTTGCGGTTTGCGCGGCCCATTTCTTTTGTGCGGCCTCAGCGCCGTCAATCGCCCTTGCCAAATCAGCACGCGATAGGTCCGCAACCTGTGCGATGACATCACCGCGCGCGGGGTTGGAAACAGCAAAGGTTGCGCCATTTTCCCCATCAACCCATTGGTTGTTGATGAAGGCTTGCGTTTGCAGCAAGCTGGGATCTGAGAGCATGGATTTTAGATCTGTGGATGTATCAAGCATTTTGGCCTCCCTTGGTTAAAGATGTGAGACCATTTGATCGGTTATTTGTCCAGAGGAGAAGCGACTTGACCCTTGATGATGCCTATGCGAATGCCGCCTATATTCCCGATGCGGACAGGTTTTTAACCTATTGGGATGAAACTGCAAGCAGCTATCGCGACGCCGAGCACACGCTGGGCCGGGCTCAGTTGAACCAGCCCTATGGGGCGCATCCAAATCAAGTCTTTGACTTATTTTTTCCCGCAGGACGCCCGGTTGGTCTGATGATCTTCGTGCATGGTGGCTATTGGCTGCGATTCGGACGGCGAGATTTTTCTCATCTGGCGCAAGGCGCCTGCTCGCGGGATTGGGCGGTGGCCTTGCCCAGTTACCCCTTAGCTCCGGGTGCATCGATCCCTCAGATTACACAGTCGGTGTCCCTGGCCATCAATCAGATTGCCCGCCGCATCCCGGGCCCGATTGTTTTGGCGGGTCACTCTGCCGGGGGGCACTCGGTGGCGCGCATGGGACAAGGCGACAGCGGCTTGTCTTGCGAGACTCGCACGCGGATCCAGACCATTGTGCCGATATCGCCGGTCGCCGATTTGCGGCCGCTAATGCAGACGGAAATGAACGGACCACTGGGTTTGACCGAGGATATTGCCAAGGTGGAAAGTCCAGCCTTGCACAGGGCTCCGAAAGGGGTGCGCACGCATGTTTGGGTTGGCGCGGATGAGCGGCCGGCGTTTTTAGAGCAAGCGCAACTTTTGGCCAAAAATTGGCAGTCGAGCCTGACCATTGAGCCGGGAAAACACCATTTTGATATCATCTCTGGGCTGGAAAATCCCGAAAGTGAGTTGCTTGAAGCAATGCTGGGACCGGCCTCTTAGGGTCTGTGGCGCAAAGCCACAAAGGAGCCAAGATAGGTCAAGCGATCTGTTCCAGCTGTGTCCAGCTCAGCTTGCGCATGTTCAAAGATGATGACGCAAGTGGTGTTGAGGCCCAAACGGTCCTCAATGGATGCGCTATCGCCATGCGAGAACCAATGCTCCAACCTGGGTTCTGGGTTTTCATTGCAAATCACTTCAACACGATCTGGAATAAACGCCGGGCCGGCTGCGCCGCGCAAATGCGCGAATACTTGTTGCTGGTTGGCAAAGCGCCCGGCATAAATATCTGCCGTTTGGCCTAGGGAACTGGCCGGGATCAAATGCAGCGCCCACCGTCCACTTCTAGCGCCACGCCAGTGATCATACTGGCTTCATCGGAGCACAGAAAGCTAGCGGCATGTCCCATATCCTGCGGTGTTGAAAAACGCCCAAGTGGAATAGTCGCGAGAAATTTTGCCCGCATTTCTGGCGTGTCTTCTCCCATGAAACTGGCGAGCAATGGTGTTTCACCGGCCACAGGGTTGAGCGCATTGACCCGAATGTTAAATGGCGCCAGCTCAACGGCCATAGCTTTGGTCGCGGTGATCATCCAGCCTTTTGAGGCATTATACCAATTCAAATTTGGTCTGGGCGAAACGCCGGCGGTCGAGGCAATGTTCAAGATGGCGCCAGACCTTTGGCGCTTGAGCAGCGGTACAAGATGGCGAGCGGTCAAGAATACGGATTTTGCATTCACGGCGAAGACCTGATCGAATTCTTCTTCGCTGACGTGATCCATCGCCTGTGGTAAATGGGTGACGCCTGCATTGTTGACCAAAATATCAATCCGGCCCGAAAGGGCCTGTGCCGCACCGATCATCTCGGCGACGGAGCTGTCGCGAGAGACATCAACATGCTGCGCCACTGCTCCAATTGGTTCTGCGATGGTTTGCGCAGCATTCAGATTAATATCGGCGACCATCACTGTTGCACCTTCGGCAGCAAATTTTTCAGCAATGCCTGCTCCAAACCCTGAGCCCGCTCCCGTAACAATGGCGGTTTTTCCGTGAAGTCGCATGTTTGCCTCCCCCGTGATCGCTTCAAGATGCGCAACTGCTCGGGCATTGGCAATATAAATCCTCCCATAGGAGTGCCAGTGAACAGATTGCGGCACAATTTCCCAGCGTTGATGCTTTACACCCTTCCTCTTGGGCGTATTACTCAGCGCGTAAAAGCTCACAACAGGTTTTAATACTCTGATGGTTTTTTTGTTTGCCTTACCTTTTCCCGTGCTTGTGGCTCTGTATCTTGGGTTCCGCGCGGGGCGGCGAGATCCGCAGGGGTTTCGGGAATTTTGGCGGGAAGTGGCCGTGGCTGTTGCTTGGGCTTTCAGCGTGGTTTTCCTGTGGCATTGCCTTTGGATCACCTCACTTGTCCCAGCTCCTTGGCAAGAAACAGCTCTCTCCGGCGCGATTTGGACCGCCGCAACTGGCGCTGTTTGGTTGCCGGTTTTGGTGATTTGCTATGTCATTACGGCGCTAAAAATCCGGCACAAAGGATAAGGGCGCAGAGGAAATCATGGACAGGGGCTTCTGGTTGGCAAATTGAACCCCTATATAGATCAAAGGTGAGACACCCTTTAAAGGAGCTGTTGGATGCTGGCCAAAATTAGATGGATTTTGAAAGTGCTACTGGCTCTGCTGGTCCTTGCAGCGTTTCATTATAATTTGCCCCAACGCGATATTGTGCGCATTACAGGCACAGAAATTTTGCGCAAAGATTTATCGGGCTGGACTGGTATGTTTTATGCGGCAGCGCAGAGTGGTGAGGCACAAACTCAGAACCGTGATTTGAGGTTGATTAACGCGGTCCGAGCCAATGGCAAAGTCAGCGTGTATCGCAACGAGGACACGGGCTTTAACTGGCCGCCCTATTTCAAGTTTGACAGCTCGAACCTCCAAGCCGAAGCGGAAGATGCCGTCTCCAACAAAGAGGCCCCGGAATGGTATATTTTGCGGCACTATGGGTGGCGCAACACGTTTTGGTCGATCTACCCCAATGCCGTGAGTCTCAAGCCCATTTCTGGGCCGGATGTACGGTTGATCCCGTGGTTTAATATTGTGTTTTTGCTTGTGTTGGCGGCTTTGAGTTGGGCGATCTATGTGCGCGTTCGCGGGTTTTGGGCGCGGCGCGTGGATCCCGTCATTGACCGGATTGATGCAGCCGCTGAGGAGACCTCTGGCCGCGTCAGAGGGTGGTTTCGCCGCAAATAATGCAGCGTCACTCGCCGTAGGGGATCCAGATAGTTTTGATCTCGGTGCCGGCATCAAGCCAACTCGCGTGATCGTCTTGTGCCGCCCCTTGCCAAACGCGTTTGATATTACTGCTGGCGCGCGCTTGCACCGCTTCAGTGCGCGGTGCCCCAGACAAGCACCACACAGTTTCCAGCCCCATATGCGCGCCCAGATGAGGTGCCAGGTCGGCCTGGGGGCCTGTGAGGATGTTCACAGCCCCTGCCGGCACGTCGGATGCTTCTAGGATGTGGTAGAAATCGGTCGCTGCCAAGGGAAAAGGCGCGCTGGCGCAGAGGGTTATTGAGTTGCCAGTGCTGAGTGCCGCGGCCATGGGTGTGACCAAGCCCAGAAGTGGATTTTGATCTGAACAAAGAGCGGCAATCGCCCCCACGGGTTCACGCATGGCCAGAGCGACAGCGCGCATTGGTACAGATTTGGCCTGACCTTCAAATTTATCGGCCCAAGCTGCATAGGTGAACAAGATATCGACCGCAACCTGCACTTCCTCAGCGCCTGCGCTCAAGCCCGTCATGGCATCCAAGCACTCCGCAAACCTATTGGCTTGGGCGGCAAGATTTTCAGCGATGTAATAGAGAATCTGTGCCCGCAAGTGACCGGTTGTTTTGCCCCAGCTGCATGCCAATTGTGCTTGCACCGCGTTGCGGATGTCCTTGCGATTCGCGATGGGCGCATGGCCGAGCAATTTCCCTTTGGGACTAAAAATCGCTTGGCTATAGCCCCCATCTGGTCGGGCTTGTTTGCCGCCGATAAAAAGTTTCGCGGTTCGGTCGATATCCTCTGCAGCGGCGCCTTGCCCGGTGAACGCTGTGATGTGGGTTGGTTCGGCCAAGGGATTGGCTGGCTTGCTATAGGCTTGTAAACCTTCCCAGCCGCCTTCCCGGCCAAAGCCACTTTCGCGCGTGCCGCCAAAACCGGCCGCAGCGTCAAATAGGTTTGTTGCATTGACCCAGACCACACCGGCGACGAGCTTGGGCGCGATCTCGAGCGCAAGATTGATGTTTTCCGTCCAGAGCGTCGCTGCCAAGCCGTATTTGGTGTTATTGGCAATTTCCACAGCCTCCGCCGGGGTGCGAAAGGTGGTCGAGACCAATACAGGGCCAAATATCTCTTCCTGCATAAGCCTGTCGGCTGGATGCAAACCGGTGATCAAAGTGGGCGGGTAAAAACAGCCCTCCGGTACTGGCGTTTGCGCATGATAGGTCTGCCCAGCTGTACTGCCCTCCACCAGCTTACCGATTTGTCGCAGCTGAATAGGATCAACAATTGCGCCCACATCTATAGATTTGTCCAGTGGGTCGCCGATCCTTAATTTGTCCATGCGGGTTTTGAGGCGATTGTGAAAATCATCCGCAATGGCTTCATGAACAAGCAGGCGTGATCCGGCGCAGCATACTTGGCCTTGGTTAAACCAAATTGCATCTACGAGCCCTTCGATGGCGCTGTCGATATCGGCATCATCAAAGACGATATAGGGTGATTTCCCGCCCAATTCGAGGGTGAGGGATTTGCCGCTCCCAGCGGTTGCTTTTTGAATTTGCCGTCCGACTGAGGTTGAGCCGGTGAAGGCGATTTTGTCCACATTCGCATCGACCAGCGCGGCACCTGTGCTGCCGTCCCCTGTCACGATATTCACCACACCCGGGGGCACGCCGGCCTGGCTGCAAAGATCGGCAAAGATCATGGCTGTCATTGGCGTATATTCGGCGGGCTTAAGGACAACTGTATTGCCCATCGCCAAAGCGGGAGCGATTTTCCACGCGAGCATGAGCAGCGGAAAATTCCATGGGATAATTTGTCCACAGACGCCTAAAGCTACGCGATCGGAAAGGGCCGAGGGCATCAATTGTGCGTGGCCTGCGTGATGGTAAAAATGTCGAATGGCCAGGGGAATATCAATATCCCGGCTTTCACGGATGGGTTTGCCATTGTCCAAAGATTCCATCACGGCGAGCAATCTTGCGTGTTTTTGCATCAAACGTGCGAGCGCATAAAGCACGCGCGCGCGGGCTGGTCCTCCTGCGGTTTGCCAGCCTGGTTGTGCGGCTCTGGCGCTTCGCACCGCCTCTGTCACCTCATCTTTTGTACAAAGGCTAATTCCTGCAAGCTTCTCGCCCGTGGCAGGATTGCAGATCGCGAGATCATCTCTCCCGGGGGAGAAGGCGCCATTGACATAAGGGCCCAAAAGGCCGCCGCGATCGGCAATCCACCGAAGCGCCACGCTGCGATCTTCAGGGGCTGTGCCATACTCCATTGTGTCAAAAATTGTTTCTATACTCATCGGATTATCCAATCGGGTGGCGGTGATTGGCAGAATATCCGCCAGTGAGATGATGTTCGAGTTGCCGTTCGATATCACCCAGCAGCGAGGAGGCGCCAAACCGAAACAGATCAGGGCGTAACCAGCGGTCGCCCAGTTCTTCCTTGATCAAAGCCAGATAGGTAATGGCATCTTTTGCCTTCGATATTCCGCCCGCTGGTTTATAGCCGACACGAAATCCTGTGCGATTATAATAGGCACGGATCGCGCGTAGCATGACCAACGTCACCGGCAGGGTTGCATTGACGCTTTCTTTACCGGTCGAGGTTTTGATGAAATCGGCTCCGGCCATCATGCAGATTAAACTGGCACGCCCGACATTGCGCAGGCTGCCAAGCTCACCGGTCGCGAGAATTGCTTTCACATGCGCATCGCCGCAGGCAGATCTGAATGCTGCCATTTCATCGTAGAGTGCTTGCCAATTTTGCGTCAAAACATGCCGCCGAGAGATGACGATATCAATTTCAGAGGCACCAGCTGTTACGCTTTCGCGGATTTCCTCAATTCGAAGATGCAGCGGTGATAGGCCCGCGGGGAAGCCTGTACTGACGGCTGCTACGGGAATGCCGCTGCCCTGTAATGCGGTCACTGCGGTCTCAATCATATCATGGTAAACACAGACCGCTCCGGTGGTCAGATGTGGCAAGCCGATCTGTTGCAAAATATCTTGCCGTACCGGCTGGCGGGCTTTGACGCAGAGGCGTTTGACCCGGCCCGCAGTGTCATCGCCTGACAGGGTGGTGAGATCAATGCAGCTGATGGCGCGCGCGAGCCAAGCGGCTTGATGATCTTTTTTGACAGAGCGCCGTCCGGGCAGGCTGGCGCAGCGCCTTTCAATGGCGGAGGTATTGGCCTGAACGGAAAGTGCCCAATCCAAATCAAGGGGCAATCCCGGATTGCGAGGCTCGAGCGTAAGAGGCAATTGTGTTACTGTCGGTGTCGTGTGTCCCATAGAACCTGTGTGCATGGGATTGCACCGCATTTCAAGCATTCTAGCGCGTGACAATTGCCGCCTGCCACGATAATTGCTGCGAAACGATATAAAGGTAAGCCCATGTCTTTCGACCGATCCGTAAAAATTGCCCCCTCAATCCTTTCTGCCGATTTTGCCAATTTTGGAAAAGAAATTCGCTGTGTTGAAGCGGAAGGTGCCGATTGGATTCATGTTGACGTCATGGATGGGCATTTTGTGCCAAATATCACATTTGGCCCCGCGACCTGCGCCGCAATCCGGCCGCATATCAAAACGGTGATGGATGTGCATTTGATGATTACCCCGGTTGATCCCTACATCGAAGCATTTGCTGCGGCCGGTGCGGATGTCATTACCGCCCATGTCGAAGCTGGGGCGCATATTCACCGCAGCCTGCAAGCGATCCGCGCCAATGGCGCAAAGGCCGGGGTGGCGCTTAATCCTGGCACGCCGGCCAGCGCGGTTGAGCATTTGCTCGATATTACGGATTTGGTCTGTGTGATGACTGTGAACCCTGGTTTTGGAGGGCAGTCGTTTATTCCATTGGAAAGCAAAGTGGCGCAATTGCGGGCTATGATTGGTGATCGGCCCATTCATATTGAGATTGACGGCGGTGTGACACCTCTGACCGCGCCAGGTTTGGTTCGTGCCGGGGCGGATGTCTTGGTGGCAGGGTCGGCTGTATTCAAAGGTGGCTCCGTGTCAAATCCTGCACCATATGGTGAAAATATTCGCGCAATCCGCGCCGCGATTTAGGATCCGTACCATTGATCTTTAGCTTTGGAGAAACAAAAACTCATCGGTGTCTGTCGCGCCATAATTGGTAATGCGAAATTCAGCGGCGGCGCTGATCAGGGTTGTTTGAGAGGGATTAGCGGTGGGTGCTCGTCCAGTGCCATCATCGACCCGCTCCTGGATGGCATGCAGTGCAACTGTGTCAATGGTGGCCTCAAGCTCGGTGGCAAGCGGAACGCCTTGCGCGGCAAAACAAAGCTGTCGGTGCTGGCTGCGGCCACAGTTTGGCCTGCCACTTGCTGCGCGGAATTTACCGCCGCAGACGCGTGGGTTTGAACCATCCAATTTTGTTGGCCTGTCAGGGAGGTGACGAGTGCTTGGTGCGAGATCGTAAAATTTGTATCGGCCGCAAGGGTGGCGCTAAGATCTGTTTGCTGCAGGGCGATGACATTTGCGTTGGTGAAATCTGTGGCTGACAGGCTTCGGCCATCGGCGCTCTCCACTACCAGCTGTTCATTGCTGAAATTTAATATTGCACCGGTCGCTGTGCTGGTCACTGTCAATTGTTGAACATGGGTGAAGCCGCTCCAATGGGACAGGTCCAAGCGATCCTGCCCCAGCTCAAAATCGGTGATGCGATCGGTGGCGCCATCCCCCACGAGCATGAATGTGTCCGCTCCAGTTCCGCCTGTCAGCTGATCCATTCCCGCCCCGTCGCGCAGTAGGTCATCTCCGCCGCCGCCATTGAGGGCTTGCCCGGCATTCTTGGCAAACAAAACATCGGCCTGTGCGCTGGCGGTTGTGCTGAGGTTGAGGGTGAAGTGACCTATGCCGGCCTCTGAGCCAGAGACTGTGAACAGCTGAACATCGCCTCCAATGATGTCGACATAGATATACGCAATGCTGCTGATCGGCATGTTGAGTTGATCTGCGATGGTGTCCAGGTGGACAAGCTGCCCATCGTCCAAAAACCGGAGCAATGACAGGCCGTTGTCTTGCCCAGCTGCAATGACATAGGCACCTCCTTGATGGGTGAAGGTCTCCAGTATTTGCGCCCCCTGGAACCGCGTATTGAGGCTGTCTGTGACCTGATCCACTGGAGATAAGATCCCCGAAGAATCCAGTGTCAGGACGGTTAGCGATCCTATGCCCGCACTGGCCAGCACAACATAGCTTTGTCCTTGGAATGACACGGTGGCCATATCCTGCGGTGTGGCAATGGGCAGAAATTGTTGTGCGCCCAGAGTGGAGGCGGGCGACAGCGTGCCGTTGGATGAGACCGCATAGGCGGTGATGCTATAATTGCTGGCGGAGGCGGCTAGAAGGAAGCTGTCGCTCCCCCGGGTCACAACGCTCAGCGCGGAAATTTGATCGGTGAATGCGGCTTGCTGGGTGGCCAGTTGGTTTGCTCCACCATTGTCCCGTCCCTGGCGACTTGAAACGTGGCCAGCCCATTGCCCGTGCTGTCTGCGAGCACGACAAGGCTGGTGCTGTCGGTTTGCATGTGCATCGCTTCAAGGCGGTCTGAATATCGACCTGTGTTGCCCGAATGAAGGCTTAAAGAACTGTCGGATCTGCTGGTCAAAACTGCGGCTAAATCTCGATCTGAAATTGTGATCGTCCGCCCGCCAAGGGTGACATTTTGCGATGGCGCATAGGCAGAAACTGGGGCGCTGTGGGCCAGGGCGGCTGTGAGAGTCACAACGCCCTGCCCACCATCGCTAGCCAGGGTAATCTGCCCGTTATGTTCCTAAAATCGCGCATCCCCAAGCGGGGTGTTCAGGATGGATCCTGAAATTGCCCCGTTATACTGAAAGCTTCCCACGACTGGTCTCCGAAATGCGCTTTTGGGCTTTCTCACAGGTAAAAATTAATGAAATCTTATTGCCGGAATTCGATTGTGAACAATTTATGTGAAAAGCAAACGGCTGCATTTTAGGTATCCTCCTCTTGACCCCACCGGCGTTTGCAGCCTTTGTGCAAAACAGACAGGAGGAGCAGACAATGGCATGGGAATTTTGGGTCGATCGCGGGGGCACGTTCACGGATATCGTGGCACAAGATCCCAGCGGTGCGCTTCATAGTCACAAGCTTTTGTCCGAAAACCCAGAGCAATATAAAGATGCGGCTGTCGCTGGAATCCGCCATATACTCGCCGATACAGATCTGGAGGCGGCTGATATTGCGGCGGTGAAGATGGGCACAACTGTGGCCACCAATGCCTTGTTGGAACGTAAGGGCGCAAGAGTGCTTTTGATGATCACCGAGGGCTTTGGTGATCTACTTGAAATCGGGTATCAGACCCGCCCCGATTTATTTGCCATGCAAATTTCGCGACCAGAACTGCTCTATGACACCGTTGTAGAGGTTTCAGAGCGCCTGGATGCAGCGGGTAGAGTTCTCACGTCCTTGGAGCTTTCCCGCGCCCGCGCCGATATGGAAGCGGCCCGTGCGGCGGGGGTGCAGTCCATCGCAATTGCGCTGCTGCATGCCTATCTGAATCCTGTTCATGAGCAGCAATTGGCACGACTGGCCGCCGAGCTTGGCTTTTCACAAGTTTCGACCTCTCATGAGGTGTCTGGCCTGGCAAAGTTGGTTGGGCGCGGTGATACCACCGTGGTGGACGCATATCTGTCTCCAATCTTGCGGCGCTATGTGGATCAGGTGGCGGGGGCATTGAATGTCGGTGGAAATTGCAAAGCATTGATGTTTATGCAGTCGAACGGCGGGCTGACCGATGCGCAAAAGTTCCAAGGCAAAGATGCCATTCTATCTGGTCCCGCAGGCGGCATTGTCGGCATGGTGCAAACCGGCCAACAAGCAGGGTTTGATCAGCTGATTGGCTTTGACATGGGCGGCACCTCCACCGATGTTAGTCATTTTGCCGGCAAATTTGAGCGCAGTTTTGAGACCGAAGTGGCCGGTGTGCGCATGCGGGCACCGATGATGGATATCCATACGGTGGCGGCCGGTGGTGGCTCAATTTGTAGCTACCGCGATGGCCGGTTCCAAGTGGGACCGGAAAGTGCCGGCGCTGATCCTGGCCCGGCCAGCTACCGCCGCGGTGGGCCTTTAACTGTCACGGATTGCAATGTGATCTTGGGCGCGCTTTCTGCGGATTATTTTCCCGCTGTTTTTGGTGCATCCGGCACATTGCCCTTGGATGCGCAGGCGGCTGTCGCAAGAATCGAAGCCTTGGCGGCACAGCATGGTTTGGAGGGGACGACAGAAGATATGGCGCAGGGCTTTTTGGATATTGCCGTGCAGAATATGGCCAATGCGATCAAGAAAATTAGCGTCGAGCGCGGCCATGACATCACGTCCTATACGCTTCAGAGCTTTGGTGGGGCGGGAGGGCAGCATGCCTGTTTGGTGGCCGAAGCCCTGGGCATGTCGCGGGTGATGGTCCATCCTTTTGCCGGTGTCCTCTCCGCCTATGGCATGGGGCTGGCTGATGTGCGCTGTCTGCGAGAAGGGCAGTTAGATTGCGATCTATCGGACGCCGATCAGGTGTCGGCGCGGTTGGCAATATTGCAAGAGGCCGCACGGGCGGAATTGCTTAGTCAGGGCATCACTGACCCGCGGCTCGAAATCACTGCGCATCTGCGCTACGAGGGATCTCATCAATCTTTGGGCGTCGCCTACGGCGGGCAACAAAAAATGGTTGAGGACTTTGAGGCCGCGCATATGGCGCGCTTTGGCTTTGCCTCGCCCGATCGCAAGCTGCAATATGAGATGCTCAGTGTTGAGGCTATTGGCGAGATGACGCATGCGGCAACCCCATCCCAGAATTTTGGTGCCGGCGTGCCTGTTGGTGAAAGCACGCTGTACCGCAAAACCTGGCATGAGACCCAAGTCTATGATCGCGGCCTTTTGCGGAACGATCAGGTGATCTCGGGTCCGGCCATAATCATTGAACCCACCGGAACCAATGTGGTCGAGCCGGGCTGGCAAGCGCGGCAAGACGCGCTGGGAAATTTGATCTTGGAGCATATTGCCCGTAGGCCACGCGATCTGGCCAGCACGAAGGCAGATCCGATCCTTCTGGAGGTGATGTCAAACCGCTTTATGTCTATTGCGGACCAAATGGGCGCAACATTGGCCAACACAAGCTGGTCGGTAAATATCAAAGAGCGGTTTGATTTTTCCTGTGCCATTTTTGACGGGCAAGGGGATTTGGTAGCCAATGCGCCGCATGTGCCGGTGCATTTGGGCTCCATGTCGGACAGCATCAAAACAGTCATGCAGCAAAACCCGTCGATTGCAGAGGGCGATGCCTTTATGCTGAACTCCCCTTACAATGGTGGCACGCATTTGCCAGATGTCACCGTTGTCACGCCCGTTTTTGTTGCGGGCAAACCGGCCTATTGGCTCGGTTCGCGTGGGCATCATGCGGATATCGGCGGCCGCACGCCAGGATCCGCGCCCCCCGACAGCCAGCATATCGAGGAAGAGGGGGTTCTGATTGACAATGTGCAATTGGTCCGCGCTGGAACCCTATGCGAAAGCGCGGCCATCGACGTTTTGTCGTCGGGCAGATACCCCTGTCGCAATATTTTGCAAAATATGGCCGATCTCAAAGCGCAGATTGCCGCCAATGAAACGGGACGGCGCGAATTGTTGCGCATGGTAGACAGCTATGGGGCGGCGGCAGTCACGGCCTATATGCGGCATGTGCAGGACAATGCGGAGCAGAGTGTACGCGCAGTGATCGCGGATCTAAAGGACGGAAGCTTTGTCTATCCTATGGACACCGGCCAACAGATCAAAGTCTCCGTAAAAATTGATCATGCCTCTGGTCGGGCCTGCGTCGATTTCACGGGCACCAGTGCGCAGCATCCAGGCAATTACAACGCGCCTTTTGCGGTTTCACGGGCGGTGGTGCTGTATGTATTCCGTATGATGGTTGGAAAAAATATCCCGCTAAATGAGGGCTGTCTCAAGCCGCTGGATATTATCGTGCCAGAAAATTCCATGCTCAACCCGGCCTATCCGGCTGCGGTGATTGCAGGCAACACAGAAGTCAGTCAAGCGGCCTGCAACGCCCTCATTGGGGCGCTGGGCATTATGGCTGGCAGCCAAGGCACTATGAATAATTTTGTCTGGGGCAATGCGGAGTTTCAAAATTATGAAACCATTGCTGGCGGCACGGGCGCTGGGCCGGGATTTCACGGCTGTGATGCGGTGCAAACTCATATGACCAACACGAAAATGACGGATCCTGAGATTTTGGAAGGCCGTTTTCCTGTGCGCTTGCGAAGCTTTGCCATTCGGCGGGGATCGGGGGGCGCTGGCGCGTATCACGGTGGGCACGGGGCCCTGCGGCGCTTGGAGTTTTTAACGGATGTGACAGTGACAACCCTATGCTCTCACCGGACCGTCCCGCCGTTTGGAGCCGCGGGAGGTGGTACGGGCGTCACCGGTGAAAATTGGGCGGAATTGCCGGATGGTCGGCAGATCGCGTTGCAAGGAAACGATGAGATTGATCTGCCAGCAGGGTCCATTTTCGGATTGGCAACCCCTGGGGGTGGCGGTTGGGGCAAAGCTTAAGCGCAGGGGCAACCGTTAAGGTATTGAATTATGCAATACCCTTCCGAAAGACATGCCGCCAAAGTATCACATTCGCTTGCGATGATGTCGAAATTTTGCCCGATGCGGGACGGCGTTCAAACCGTCCCGCTGACCGTTTAGATGGCTTTGAGACCAACGCGAAGATCATCCAAGATTTTTGACACATCTGCCTCTGTTAGCGTCAGGGGTGGGGACATCAAAAGATTGTTGCCGCCCATACGCACCATCGTGCCAGATTGATAGCAGGCTTTATGGGCGCGTTTGAGGCTGGGCATGTCCATTGGAGTTTTTGCATCCCGATCAGAGACCAACTCAACCGCGGCCATCAACCCATGTCCGCCGCGCACATCGCCGATAATGTCAAATTCCTCTTGCAGGGTTTTCAATCCGTTATGGAGCTGGGTGCCCCGGGCTGCGGCATTGCTCTTTAGGTTCAGCCGCACCGTCTCGCTCAAACAGGCATTAACCGCCGCCATGCCCACAGGGTGAGCCGAGTAGGTATAGCCATGAAAAATTCCACCCTCACCGGATTGATCGCTTTCAAAGGTCTCTGCCACTTTGGCATTCAATAAAGTGGCTCCAACAGGGAAATAGGCGGACGTAATGCCCTTGGCTGTGGTCATCATGTCAGGTTGCACGCCCCAATGACGCGCGCCAGACCAATCGCCGGTACGACCGAAGCCAGTGATCACCTCATCTGAGATCATCAAGATGCCATATTTGTCGCAAATATCCCGCGCCAATCTCATGAAGCTCTCATGATAGACGATCACCCCGCCTGCGCCCTGGATCGGCTCCAGAATGAAAGCGGCAATCGTGGAAGGATCTTGGAACAAGATTTCATCTTCCATGGCTTGAGCCACCAATTGCGCCAATTTGGCCGGATCGCTCTCATTGAATGGATTGCGATAGCTGTAGGGTGAGGGCAGGTGATAACAGCCCGGTAGCAAGGGCTCATAGGCCGTCCTGAACCGAGCATTGCCATTTACAGAGGCGCCGCCAAAATGCGTGCCGTGATAGCCTTTCTTGAGGCTGAGAAATTTGATCCGCTGTGGTTGACCGCGCAAGCGATGATATTGGCGCGATAACCGCAAGGCGGTTTCCACCGAGTCAGAGCCGCCAGAGGTGAAAAATGCCCGTGCCATACCATCTGGTTTGAAGAAATTCACCACCGTCTCCGCCGCTTCAATCGCAGGAGCGTTGCTGGTGCCGGCGAAGGCAGAATAATAGGGAAGCTTGGACAATTGGTCTGAGATTGCCTGTTTTACCACGTCGTTGGAATAGCCCAGATTGGCGCACCAGAGACCTCCGACGGCGTCAATTGTTTCGTGGCCATCAATGTCAGTGATGCGCACGCCTTCGGCACGGTCAATGATGGTCGGGGCATTGGCTTGCAAATCACCCGGATGACCCATCGGGTGCCATATCTGCCGTGCGTTCAAGTCTTTGAGCTCTTGAATGTCTTTCATGTCACATCTCCTGAGACTGTGAAGGGTATTTCATACCAGTATTCTTCTAAATTAGCGCTGTTGCCTATCCGATCCACGACGGCAAATAGTCCGGGGGCGAACAGGGGGGTTAACACACCATGCCAGATATTGCGGTGAAAGTTGATTCCCTGTCCAGCCTCTGTGCGAAAGGCCAAGGGGCGACCAGGAATGCCGTTTTCATCTGGAGCCACTATCACCAAAAAAGGATTTTCAGTCATGGGGATAAAGGCCTGTGAGCCTTCTGGATGCCGCTCCACCAGTTCCAAAATATAGGGGAGGCTGCGCGGTGTGGCGTCAAATAAGCTGAGACCTGCTCGGCCGTCCGCTCCGAAATCCATCAATGCCAAATCATGATGCCGGCCGCAAAGCCCTTGATTGATGAGCTTATCGGGCGCGGATTTCAGCGCCAGAATATCACCATAGGGGGCGAAAGCGTCTTGAGTTAGGGGATGGATGAGGATGTCAGTCATGAATCAGCCCTTTTCAACTTCACACCTACCCTATCCGCTTGTTGGAGAAGGTCCAGCTTGTGACTTGGTGATAGGGAGTTCCGGGGCGCAATATAATATCGGGAAAATGACTTTGGTCCAATGAACCTGGCCAGCTTTGTGCCTCGAGCGCCGGCGCGGCATAGGGCCCATAGGGCGCGCCGTGATGGGTCGGATAATCGCGCCCTTCGATTGTGCCTCCATCATAAAGCTGCAGCCCGCATTCGGTTGTGGCCATCTCCATGCAAACCCCTTCCCGCCCGGTCAAGGTCGCAATCGGGCGCAGCGGGGCTTTTGTGGCGCCAAGACAGAGGTTGAGATCATAAAAGTCGCGTGCGTCGCCTGCCAAGGTGCGTCCGGCGCGGAAATCATTGGGGCCGTCGTCCACAGGCAAGATACGTCCCGTAGGCATCAACTCTGCATCTGGTTCGCTGTAGTGATCGGCGGCAATTTGAAGCGTTTGCCCACCATAGCCCGGCTTTGAGTCCAAGGACCAATAGGAATGATTGGCGGGGTTGAAGGGGGTCGGTGCATCACTGGTGGCCTTGGCGGTCATGCGCAGGCTGGCCTGCTCAATCTCATAGCGCAGCGTGATCTCGCGGTTCCCAGGAAAGCCGCCCAATCCATCCGGCAAGTGCAACCTTAGCACGACATAGTCTGATCCATACTCGGCAATACTCCAAATCTGCCGATGCATGCCGGTGCTTCCGGAATGCTGGGTCAAATTGCCAGAATGGTGCTTTTCAAACCTGTAGGTCTTTCCGTCAATCTTGGCGGTACAGCCTTTAATCCGATTTATGACAGGTCCCATGAAGGAGCCAAAGCTGCTTAATTTCCCCTCGTAGCCCGCCACATCAGGACTGCCGAGGGTCAGGGGCCAGGGCACGCCGGTCAGCCGAACATCATTGATCACAGCGCCGAGGGTCAGGATCGTGACGGTGAGCTGTTCAGAGCGCAGGGTGAGTTTTTGCACATAGCGCCCATCGGCCACCTGTCCAAAAGTTTCGGGTCGCATTATTTGGACTCCCAAAGCACACCTGCCGCTGGCAGGGTCATCCCATGGAAGGTCACGCTGCGCGGCCCGTAGTTAAACCAAAACCTATGGCTGTCTGTTTCCCGCAGGCGCAAATCTGGCGGTAAATCCATCAGCTCAAGTCCGGCTTGCTCTGTCAGCATTTCCAGAATTCGCCGCCAGCCTGCCGCGTCGGGCCATCCGGCAATGTAGATCATCTGCGCATTGCGCACAGCTGCGGGGGCGCCCTCTTCAAGGCGCAA
Organism: uncultured Planktomarina sp.; assembly: GCA_943788425.1. Lineage (GTDB taxonomy): Bacteria > Pseudomonadota > Alphaproteobacteria > Rhodobacterales > Rhodobacteraceae > Planktomarina. The sequence goes on along the minus strand of CALSQF010000006.1, from coordinate 16,168 downwards.
GATCACGGTATCCGTGGTTTCAATGGCTTCACGCCATTTTATAAATGCCCCACCCCCGTCCAGGGCCATTGGTGCAAAAGGTGGAAGGCTTTCCACGAAGGTGACCTTTGTGGAAAGGTCGGTAATATCGGGGCCAAGACCCTCGGGGATGGTCAGCTCTTCGGTTTTGGATCCGGCCCGAGGGCCCGCCACAACCAAACCGCCACGCAGGCTTTCTGGTATGGTCAACAGGCCCGGGGCGAAGGTGATTTTATAGGCGCTGGGATCGACGGATTTGGGCACGACATCCACCGAGAGGCCGGCCCGCCGTAAAGCCCGATAACAGTCAAACACCAGCTGGAAATAATCGAAATCTGCGCCTTGGGGCTGGCTTTCCCAAGCGTAGGCGCTGTCATAGTCAAAAACCAGCGCAACCGGGGCTGTTGCCGTGCCAACATATGGCACCTCTGCCAACTCTGCGGCGACCTGGGCGGCCTCGGCCAGGGCCGGGGCGGGACTGCGGTCAGGGCGCAACAAGCCTGCGTGCATTTGTTCTTGCGCGAATGGCGCTTGCCGCCAGCGGAAATAGCACACGGTTTCTGCGCCATGGGCAAAAGCCTCCCACGCCCAAAGGCGGGGCATGCCCGGTAGGGGAGCGGGGTTCCATGGAGCCCAGTTGACCGGGCCGGGCTGTTGCTCCATCACCCACCAGCGCCCAGCGGAGGTGGCGCGGTACAGATCATGATGGAAGGCTTGAAAGTCTGGATCACCTTGGCGCAGATAATGCGCTTGCGCAGTTTCATCGGCTCCAACGCGGTCCAGCAAAAACCCCATAGGGTAGCTGTCCCAGGACGATATATCCAAATCTGCACCCAGGTCATAATGATCAAAGGCGGTGATACGGCCCATGAAATTATGAATGATGGGACGATCCGAATATTTGCGAATTTCGTCACATTGTACGCGATTGAACATCACAACCTGATCGGATGAGAACCTGCGAAAGGCCAAGACATGGCTGGGGTTTGGTTCGGTGACGGTTTGATTGGGCAAATCCAACTGATCGAAACTGTCATACTCCATAGACCAAAATACATTTCCCCAGGCTGCATTGAGCGCTTGTGGAGATTGATAGCGCTGGGCGCACCAGTCTTGAAAGGCGTGTTTGGCATGAGTCGAATAGCTGATGGCAGTATCGTGACAATCATACTCATTGTCAGTCTGCCATGCCGCAATGATCGGGTTTGCGCCATAGCGTTCGGCCATCAGGCGGGTGATACGCCGGGCCTCTTCTCGGTAGGCGGCATGGCTAAAACAATAGTGGCGCCGCGAGCCAAATTTGCGGATCTCGCCGTTGCTGCCATGGGCCAGCATGTCTGGATGTTTGTCCAGCATCCAGCGGGGCGGGGTGGCGGTGGGTGTGCCTAAGATGACCTTGAGGCCCGCTTTTCCCAAAGCCGCAATTGCGCGGTCCAGCCAACCCCAGTCAAACTGTCCCGGCTGCGACTCAAGGCGCGACCAAGAAAATTCACCAATCCGCACCCAGGTTAGACCGGTTTCAGCCATCGATTGCGCATCGCGATCCCAAATCTCTTCGGGCCAATGTTCTGGATAATAACAAACTCCGAGGCTGCGTTTCATTGGGACCTCACAAAATGACCTGATGTTCAAGCTGTCCGATGGCGGAGACTTCGGCAACAAAGGTTTGGCCATCATGCCCAGTCAGAGCCTCCGGCGCGATGCCTTCCGTTGCGCTGGTACAAAAAATTTGGCCGCTGGCTCCCGCAAAGGCGGGGCATGTGGCATGCGCGGCACCAATTTCGAGGGTCTGCAACAAGACGCCCTGTGGGCTGTAACAGGCCAGACGCGCCGCGCCCCATTGCGCGTTCCAAATATTGCCCTGCGCATCCACAACGGCACCGTCTGGATTGTCGGTCGTTCCGGTCAGGTCGACCGCCACGCGCGGCGCGCTGCATGGCCAGCCATCCGCATCCAGATCCACCGCAAGAATTTGCCGGAGCGGGGTGTCGGTGAAATAGGCGGTATGCCCATCTGGAGCAAAACATATGGCATTGGGAATGGTAATCTCAGGGAACAACTGTACCAAATTACCTTGGTAATATCGGTAAATCGCGCCGGCCTTCGCCTCTGCTTTCTTACCCATTGTGCCAATCCAAAACCCACCCTGGGGATCACAGCGCCCATCATTGGACCGTGTAATGGGATTGTTTGCTTCGAGGTCGCAAATTTTCGTTTGAGTGTGATCGCCAAGATGGAAGCGAAACAGCTGACTTTCAGAGGCGACGAGCAACTCATCCTTGCTGATCCAACCGGCGGCCGAGACATATTCATCAAATTGGCAAACGGCGGTTTTGCTGAGCAATTGATGGGCGTTGATGTCAAACCAGAAGAGTTCGCCGCGCAAAGGATGCCAGAGCGGACCCTCGCCCAGGCTGCAAGGGCGGGTGTCGAAAACGCTTACCATGCGGCATCGAATGCGGCGACAATGGCGCGCGCCTTTTGTTGAACAATCTGTGGCGTGTCACCTGGTTTGTATATGGCCGAACCAAGGCCAAAGCCATCGGCACTGGCGGCAATCCAATCGGAAAAATTATCTGGCTGAGCGCCGCCCACCGCATAGACTTGCGTGCCGGCCGGTAAAATTGCCCGCATTGCCTTTAGACCGCGCGGCTGCGCCATGTCGCCTGGAAATAGCTTCAGGCCCGTTGCCCCCGCTTTGAGAGCAGTTAATGCCTCGCTCGGGGTAAAGATCCCGGGCCAACTTTGAAGACCGGCGGCGACCGCGGCACTTATGACCTCTACATCGCAATTTGGAGACACCACCAAACGGCCCCCGGCTTGATCCACCTGCGTGACCTCTTGGGGTGCCAGCACTGTTCCGGCCCCAATCAAGGCATCAGCGCCATAGGCCTTGGCCAGAGCTTCGATACTGATAAGGGGGGAGGGAGAATTCAGCGGGACTTCGATTTTTTCAATGCCGGCCTGCAAAATTGCATCTGCAATCGCTAAGACCTCCTCCGGCTTAACCCCGCGCAAAATGGCGATGATGGGACGGGTCATGGGGTTTCCTTCCAAGTGGCATAGGCTGCTTTGAGCCCGGCTAGGGTCATTTGGCTGGTATCGGTGCGAATTACGGGCACATGCTGCGCTGAAAGCGCTGCTGCATAACCATCGCAGAGCGCTTGCGCGCCAATCATGGCAATTGATTGTCCGATCCAATAGGGTTTCGCGGCGGCCAATTCCGCGCCGACCAAGAGGCCCGAAACGCGCGCGCGGGCAGAGGCGGGGGGGAGACCATGTAGAAGATCCTGGGCCCGGATCCCAAACAGCCGCGCCGCTAAGGCTTCCGGTCTGGACATGGCCTCGTCCACAGCCGTCAGGAAAGCGTCGTCCTCCCAGGTTTCGCCGACGACAGAGTGGCGCAGAACCGAGGAGGTACAGAGAAGGGCGAAAATTTCGCCGGTCATAAATGTCTGAAAACTCACGATCTCGCCCGCGCTCATTTGCACCCATTTGGTATGGGTGCCCGGCAGGCAAATGACCCCATCCCATTTTGGATTTAGACGCTGGAACCCAGCTATTTGCGTTTCTTCGCCGCGCATGACATCGGCTGGTTCGGATTGGCTGACGCCGGCGATGATATGCACGTTGAGCCTTGGATCACTGGTTGGGGCCGTGGTGAACCGTGATTGAGGCTTGCAGGGGGTGGGGGCATAGGTCGCTTCGACCCAACCTTGTTTGGCGCCGACCATGCCGCAGGCGATGACGGGGGTTGGCTTGGACACTTCAAGCCAAGGCTCCACAAGTCGCAACAATGCAGGTTCAAACTCTGCTGAGGCCAACTGCCCCATGCCGTCTGTGCTTGAGGCGGTGGCTAAATCTTGCCCATCCTGGCTCATCGCCCAAGCCCGCAGCGTGCTTGTGCCCCAATCTACGGCGATCCAATCGGCTGTCATCGTCATCCTGTGGTAACCACGCCGCCATCGATAACCAAGGCTTGGCCGGTCATCATTTTCGAGGATTGAGAGGCGAGAAACAGGCAGCCTCCGACGATATCCTCTGGCTCTAAGGTTTCGTTGAGGCACTGTCGTGCCACATGGGCCGCCAACCCTTCTTCTGTGACCCAGAGATCTTTTTGCTTTTGCGTCAGAACCCAACCCGGTGCCAAAGCATTGACGCGAATTTTGTCGGGTCCAAATTCCCGTGCGAGGCTGCGGGTCATTCCGTTGATCGCGGAATTGCAGGCGGTGTAAATGGGATAGCCTGCATTTCCCATCATATAGCTGATAGAGCTGAAATTTATGATTGAGCCAAAGCCGGCGGCTTGCATCTGCGGTAGGGCCGTTTGGCAGGCAAAGAAGTAGGCTTTAAGATTGATTTGCACCATCTGGTCCCAAAAATCTTCTGTGACATCTGCCGTGCTGTGCCGCGCATCATTGGCCGCATTGTTGATCAGGCAGGTGATATGGCCGTGCGCGTCTTTGGCCTGTGCCATGCTGGATTGGAGCGCACCGGTGTCGGTGATGTCCCCTTGAATGAACAGCGGTGGGTTGTCGTATTTTTCAGCCAGATCGTTGGCGAAAGCCGTGGCGTCAGATCTTCCAATGAAGGCGACTTTGGCGCCTTGGGCGACAAATCCCTCAGTGATGGCCGCGCCAATGCCAGATCCGCCGCCGGTGATGTAGATGGAGGCCTGTTTAAGATCGCTAAACTGGACGCTGGGCATGTGGGATCTCCTTGCGGCGGTCTGTGTGTCTTGTGAGAATAAAGTCAGAGTTTGCGCCCTTCAACAACCCATATTGAACCGGGCATGGCATAGGGCAAATGCAAGCCATGGGTCATCAACCAAACTCCAGAGGCTTGCAGGTCTTGCGATTTGAGCAGGGGCGCTCCGCGTGATAGGTTTGAGGCCTCATCGCGGTTGCGCAGCCGCAAGCTATAGCGGGCTTCCGGATCAAGCGCGGTCAAGCACAGCGGGCGGGGCAGAATTTGCTGCGCGCTGTCCAGTTGATTGGAAAACACCACAAAGCGCGACCCATCCGCCGCGAGCTGCATCTCTCCCAGAACCGAGGGATCGGCGGTATCTAACCGCAAGATATCCGCTGTGGCCAGCCAGTCGCGATTGTCTTTGTACCATTGGGTCACCTCGGTGAGTACCTGCGCCTCTTGCGGCTCCAGCTCGCGAGGATCCATTTCAAAGCCCATATGTCTCTGCGCCGCAACCCAAGCGCGGTAACGCATATCAAAGACTCGGCCTGAGGTGTGACAGAGGCGTGGACCAACGTGGCTACCGGTTACCAGGGAGGGTAAAAACAGCGCGGCGCCATGTTGAATGTGGCTGCGCTCAAGCGCGTCATTGCTGTCCGACAGCCAGACCCGCTGACAATGCTGTAATATGCCAAAGTCAATGCGCCCGCCGCCAGAAGCGCAGCTTTCAATCTCCACATGTGGAAACGCGGCGCGCAAGCGGGTCAAAAGCACATAGATGCCTTCGGTTTGTGCCACATCGCACAGAGGCAGGATCCGATTGTGATCCCATTTCAAGTAGCTAATATTATAGGTCTCAAGCAGGGTGGAGATGCAGTCATAAAGATAGGTGATGACCTCCTTGCGCGCGAGGTCGAGCACCATTTGTTGGCGTCCAAGCAATTGGTCTTTCGGCCCCAAGATCCAATCGCGATGGGCACGAAAGAGGTCGCTGTCAGGGTTCACCATTTCCGGCTCAACCCAAAGACCGAATTGCATGCCCTAGAGATGTGACGTGATCAATCGAGCGGATCCAGACCGTTGGGATATTTACGCGGATCAATCTGCCAATCGCCCAGGGACGAGCTGTCATCATCGCGACGACCAAACCATCCATCATCTAGCACAAACCGCTCTGCACCCAGCCTTTTGGCGCGGGTTGCGATGTCTTTGAGACTGTCAAGATCATGGTCAAAATAGATGGCTTCCCAGCAATTATAATGCACTGGACGCGGCAGGGAGGCTTCGGGGAACGTCAGGATATGATCGCGCAGGTGCCTTTGAAAGGCGGTCCCGCAGCCATTGAGTCCCTTATCGGAAAATACAGCATAGAGCTTTGCCGTTTCAAAACTTTGGGACAGACCGTTGTGGCTGTCGCAGGCATGGCCAAATTGGATTTGCCGGCGTCCATCGGGCAGTTCTTCGGCGATCATTTGATGTCCGCCTGACCATCCATAGTGAAACCCATAAGCCCGGCCCGTGGTATTGCGCGCGCCAACTTCTGGAAGGATGAGGCCAGGGAAATGTTCATGCCCGCTGCGGCCGGTGCGGCTCTCGCGCTTGTGAATGCCGGGGCGCCAAGGGATTGTGTGGGTTTGAAACTCGCCAATCCAACGCCCGGAAAAGCCTATCATCGCATCGCTCAACTGTGTTGCGGGAAATACCGGTGCGGCCAGCCAGTTTACCATAAGTGGCTGCATCGCCGTCAAGCGGCTCCAGCAGGTGAGCATGTTTGAGCTGGCCGTCAGTTCAAAATGCGCCTCATAGGTTAGGCCCAATTCCTTGTCCGCATAGGTGAGGCATAGGCTGTTGTCCTGCGTCAGCTCCTGTGAAAAGCGAAAATTTGGGCGCAGAACGCGTCCTTGTGCATCGCGGCAAATGAGACCCGGTTGGCCGGGAAAGGTCTGGCTTGCCTCTGGGCAGATGGACAGCTCCGGATTGGCGTCGAGCATACCGCCGGTGATGTCCATCGCATGGGCGGCGGCGAGCGCGGCGCAATCCTCGGATGCGGGCAGGGGCGCCCCCCAGTAGATGACCTGCGGCAGCCTCTCCTGTTCAGCCGCGAGAATCAAGGTTTGAACGGGCCCATCTAAGCGCCAAAACTGTGACATAGCGTGCTCCTTGGCGGCTCGGGTGTAGGTTACTTGACCGCGCCGAGTGTTAGGCCGGCAATGAAATGTTTTTGCATAAGGAAGAACATCAAGACCGGCGGCAGCGCTGCAACAATCGAGCCCGCGCTCATCAGATGATACATAGCGCGAAACTGCGCGTTAAAGCTGGTAATCCCAGCGGTGACGGGCTGGGCGTTTTCGCCCTGGGTCAGCACAATTGCCCAGAAATAATCATTCCAGATGAAGGTGAAGATCAAAACCGACAGCGCAGCAATCGCGGGCTTCATCAGCGGCAGGACCACGAACCAGAATATCCGCCACTCAGCGATGCCCTCGACCCGAGCCGCTTCGATCAGCTCATGGGGCAGCGCTTTGATGAAATTGCGCATGAAGAGGGTGCAAAATCCAGTTTGAAACGCGATGTGAAATAAAACGAGCCCTGTTTTGGTATTATATAACCCGATATCAAGTGTCAGGTCGCGCACGGGTACCATGAGGATTTGAAAGGGCACGAAATTACCGGCAATGAACATGAAAAAGATCAGCAAATTTCCGCGGAATTTGTAAACGCCCAGTGCAAAGCCGGTCATACAGCTGAGCGCTACCGCTCCTATTACTGTCGGAATAGTTATCAGAAAAGAATTCATTATGTAGCGCGGCATTGCGGAGCCAAACACCATGCCGTAGTTTTTGGTCATCTCAAAGGATGATGGCCAGCCCCAATAATTGCCAACTAAAAAATCTGAGTCTGGCCGGATCGAAAAGAGCGCCACGGCTAGTAAGGGGGCCAGCCATAGTAACATCACGGTGGGTAGTAGGGCCTGATAACCAAGCTGCCAAGTGCGTGATGATTTTTCGATGGGTTTCGGAAACATCCGTTATAGCTCCAAAGCTGCAAAAATGGATTTCATCCGTTAGTGGCTTTCTCATCTTGGTACATGCGCCACAAAAAGTAGCCAATGAATACCATCATTATTAGAAATAGGATCACCGCAATCGCGGCGCCATAGCCCATTTTGAAACCGTATTCTGAAAGGGACTTTTCAAACATGTAAAAACTGAGCACTCGCGATGACCCGAACGGGCCACCATTAGTCATGATTGAGATCAGGTCAAATGAGCGAAGCGAGCCGATCACTGTCACCACAAAGGCAATGAACGTGGCGGGGCGTAGTTGCGGCAAGATAACGTGCCAAAGCATCCTAATGCCTTTGGCACCGTCCAAACGAGCCGCTTCGGTTTGTTCGGGGTCAAGGGAGTTGAGGCCGGTTAGATAAAGGATCATGCAATATGCCGTCTGTGGCCAAAGCCCAGCTGCTATGACCCCGTAGGTCGATAAGGTAGGATCACCCAAAACATTTAGTGGCTTAAAGCCGACAAAGCCAATGATCCCGTTGAATAGCCCGTATTGTGGATCATAAAACCACGTAAAAACCAAGCCAACAACGATTTGAGAGATTACGAATGGAAAGAAAAACAAGGATTTATAAAGTCGAATGCCGCGCACGGTTTGATTGAGGAATAATGCGATAAATAGTCCGGCTGGAATTGAGGCTAGATAAAAAACCAGCCATTTAAGATTGTTCCAAAGCGAAATGTTGAAAGAGCGATCTCGGGTCAGAAGCTTTTCATAATTTGCCATCCCAATATATTCGCCATGTGTCGCTAATGATCCAAGGCCATCCCATTTGAATAAGGAGATACGAAAGCTTTGAAAAATTGGGAAGACTACGTAAATTGCAAACATAATGAGCCCTGGCACCAAAAACAGCCATGGCGTGATCGCGATTTCATTTCGCTTGTACCAGTTCTGTTTGACCAATGTTGTGTTCATCGAGTCGCCTTCCGCGGGAAGTGAAGGTCTAAGAAATCAGAAAAGACAAACGGAAGCCGCTTGTCGTTAGTGATACTAGGGGCGGATGCGCAGGTTGCCCTGCGCATCCGATATTCGGTGAGTTGAAAATTAGCTCCCGTGTTTGAACTTAGTAAACTTCTTTTCGTACGCCTTCGATGCGGTCAAGGATATCGTCCAGGTTATCTGGATAAATCATGAATTCTTGGAAACCCTCCATGGCAGCTTGCGCCATTTCTGCTGGGAAGTCACGGTCAAAGAACTGTGCTACGCCTCCCGGACTGTTTGAAGACAGCATTTCAAAGCCTTTATTTAGGAATTTATCATCATCCACAGACGCTTTGGAATTAACCGGCAGCTGTCCCAAATTAGCGCCATTATTCATTTCAGTTTGAGCATCAGCAGAAACAATATATGCTAAGAAAGCTCGGGCGTTATCTTTATTTTTGGCATTGGCAGCAATATGAAATGTATCTGTTGGAGCATCTTCTGCCATCGCAACACCAGCAGTGATTGCCGGAAATTGATGAAAGTCTAATTGATCGTCGGTCAATCCACCTTCACGTAACGGTGAAACTGCAAAGTTGCCCATTAAAATGGCCCCAGCGGAACCATCAATTATAAACGGTAGTGACTGCTGCCAGTCTTTATTCTGATTGTCGTCAATGAACGCGCCCATGCGAATTAATTTACCCCAGTTGGCGAATGTTTCACGAACTCGTGGATCGGTCCATTCAATTTCGCCGGCAGCCATTTGCATATGGAAGTTAAATCCGTTGGTCCGTAAATTGATGTAGTCAAACCATCCAGCTCCGGTCCAAAGCCATTTATTTCCTATGGTGTAACATTTGCGCCCAGATGCAATCATTGCTTCACAGTTTGACAGCATATCATCAAAGTTAGCAGGCTCTGAGAGGCCTAGTTCTTCATAGATATCTTTTCTATAATAGATGCCCCATTGATAGTACGTATAAGGGACGCCCCATTGTTTGCCGTCAACTGTCAGCGCACCTTTTGTAGATGCTAATTCGTTAGCAATGTCTGTACCATCAGCCCACATGTCCGATACATCTTCTAACAAGCCAGCCTCAACATAGGGCCTCATCCTGTTGGCGGCGTACCATGTTAGGACGTCAGGCGCATCGGCTGATAGAAAATTACGTATTTGCGTTTTGTAGGCCTCACGATCAATCACATTAGTTGTAATGTTTAATGCCGGATGTGCAGCTTGGAATTTTGCAATTAAAGCTTCCATTGTTGCACGTGGTGCAGGGTTCGACGTATCGAGATTGATCTTTAGGTTGCCAGTCAATTCTGCAGATGCAGGCCCGGCCAGTGCAACGAGTGTTGCGAGCGACACAGCTGTCGCTTTCAAAATGGAACGCATGGTATCCTCCCTAGTGTTTCCGCATTTTTGTTTCAAATAATGAAACTCGGTTTTACATATTGATATTTTAATCGTGACTCGCATATGCTTGTCAACAAATTCGTCGGCGTTGGCGTCAGAAAATTTTCCTGGCCCGGCGTTGATTTTCAAATGAAGTGAATTGGGCAAATATTGGGACTGACACTATAAATGTATGATGCACCGCATTCAGATGGAACGGTTGGCAAGGCGATGCAGGTCTTGGATCAAGTGGCTTCTTTTGAACGCCCGGTGAGGTTTTCTGAGTTATTGGCCAATAGCCCCTTTCCAAAGCCCACGCTTTATAGATTCGTGCAAACCCTAACCAATCAGGGGATGCTGGCCTTTGATGCTGAACGCCAAACCTATTCCATGGGGCTTCGGCTGGTACGTTTGGCTCACGCGGCTTGGCGGCACAGCTCCCTTGCCTCCGTCGCCCGCCCATTTATTGAGGCTTTGGCGGAGGAGATCGGTGAGGCGATTCACTTGGCGCAAATCGACAATGGGCATGTTCTATTTGTCGACAAATACAAAGCGACTGACAAATTTGATACTTTGGCGCAGGCTGGAAAAATAGCACCGGGATATTGCACAGGCGTCGGGAAAGTGATCTTGGCATTCATGCCAGAGCGCGCACAAAAACGCGCCTTGGAAGAACAATCTTTTGTTGCTTATACCCCCAATACCCACCGAAATCAGAAAACTCTGGCGGCGGAATTGTTGACCATCCGTGACGCGCGGGTGGCCTATGACCGCGAAGAGCACCAACTTGGAATCATTTCCATAGCCTGCCCGATTTTGAACGGGCAGGAGCAGGTTGTTGGCGCTTTGTCCATTGCCACCTCCACCAACCGATATGGCATTGATGAATTGAATAAACATTGGCCCGCTTTGCGTGACACCGCAAATTCCATTGGGGCCCAAGCAGAATTATGGCAGGTTCCGATATGGAGCTGACCGATTGGGAGACGAGATAAATGTCCGGTGTAACTCTATCTAATATCACCAAAAAATATGGCGAAGTTCAGGTCATACATGGGATTGATCTTGAGATCAAAGACGGCGAGTTTTGTGTATTTGTCGGCCCGTCTGGCTGCGGAAAATCCACTTTGCTGCGGATGGTGGCTGGGCTCGAGGACACCACGGGCGGCGCCATTTCTATTGGCACACGCGATGTCACCCGCGAAGACCCAGCGCGGCGTGGCGTGGCGATGGTATTCCAAACCTATGCACTCTATCCGCATATGACCGTGCAGGAAAACATGGGGTTTGGCCTGCGCATGAATGGCCATCCAAAGCATGAGATTGCGCAAAAGGTCGCTGAAGCCAGCCGGATTTTGAAACTTGATGATTACCTCAAGCGAAAGCCCGCGGCGCTCTCGGGCGGGCAGCGGCAGCGCGTATCGATCGGCCGGGCCATTGTGCGCGGGCCGGAGGTATTTTTGTTCGATGAACCTTTGTCGAATCTTGACGCGGAACTGCGGGTTGAGATGCGCGTGGAGATCGCAAGACTGCATAAGGAAATCGGCGCGACCATGATCTATGTCACCCATGATCAGGTTGAGGCCATGACACTCGCGGATAAGATCGTCGTTCTACGGGGCGGGGTGATTGAGCAGGTCGGCGCACCAATGGACCTTTATCGTGATCCGGACAATAAATTTGTAGCAGGTTTCATCGGCAGTCCGGCAATGAATTTCCTTTCAGCAGTGGTAAAAAACGGTGCGGTCGATGTGCCGGGCCTAGAGACCGCCGTGGATCTGCCCGTCACCCTGCCGGCTGATGGGACGGCTGTTGAAATTGGTCTACGTCCAGAGCATTTGACTCTTGACCCAAAGGGCAGGACCCATCGCATCGAGATGACCGAAAGCCTTGGTGGCGTCTCCTACGCCTATTTGAAGGGCGCGACTGGCGAGAAAATTGTCGTCGAGGAGCGCGGCGAAACACGCTCAACGGAAGGGGACACGGTGGGGTTGATCCTTGATCCCGCCTCTGCTCGCCTGTTTGATGCGGCCAGTGAAATCCGCATTCGATAGGGCGCGCCGCTTGGGGGTGTTAAATTTCAAAGATCATCCGCAGGATGCCCCAACCGGCCAGCGCCAGTAAAAGCAGAAGGCAAAACGGTTTGTAAAGATGCTCCCACCTTGGTGCGAAGGACAGTTGTCCCAAGATAACCCCAAGAGCCGCGGGCCCAGCCATGGCCAACCCGCGGGCTATGGCGGTTCGGTCCATTAGTCCAAAAGCCAGCAGGCTAAGCGCCGTCGTGACACTGCCCAGAAACAAAAATAACACCAAAGAGGCGCGCATTTCACGCGGTGGAGCATTTTGCGCCAAAACGTAGAGCGCCACAACCATGCCGCCAACACTGGCCAGCCCCGTGGCCACGCCCGCCATCCAGCCCGATCCGTAAAGCCCCCAATTGCTGGCCAAAAAGCGCAATTGCACCCGGGCAAGTTGCAAGGCGGCGAGACTGGCGATGACCGCAAGCGCGATCAGCTTTGAGGTTTCCGGATCGACCTGAGTGGTCAGGGCCAGACCGAAAGGCACGCCGATGGTTGAGCCAACCGCCAGACCCAGAGCGACCTTGCGATTGGCCTCGCGCCAACCGCCGCGTAGCATGAAAAGCGAGGCGGTCATCTCAAGCCACCAACAGACGGGAATCAGTTGCACAGGCGGCAGGATCAAGGCACCCGATGCCATGACCATGGCGGAAAGTGCAAAGCCTGAAAAGCCGCGCACAAGACCGGCAATGAAGCAAATCAAACCGAGTAGTGCAAGGTGCTCTGGCGGCAAAGCTAAGGCTGCTGAGGCCGCTTGCATCACGGATGCATCTCGCTGGCAATAAGCGCCACCCCTTCGGCAATTTTCCGAACGGGAAGCGAGCTATAGGCCAAGCGATAATAATTTTTTGGCGCATCTTCTTGGGTAAAAAACGGCCGACCCGGTTCGATCAACACGCCTTTGCTGCGCAGCCTCTCGGCAACCTGCTCCGTATCAACCTGCGCCGGGGCACGCATCCAAAAGGAGCTGCCGCCAAAGGCACCTTGCCCAGCGACGGTAAGGCCATTTTGGGAGAATGCCTCCTCCATAGCCAAGCGCCGCGCATGAAATTCAGCGCCCATCCGGCGGATCAGCGCGTCGTAATGACCAAGCGATAGAAAATAGGCCGCCGTGCGTTGAATATGGCCGGGCGGATGACGCAACACTGTTGAGCGCAGCGCCCGTGCCTCGCGAATAAATGGCTTGGACCCGACCAGATAGCCAAGCCGCAACCCGGGAAACAGCGATTTAGAGAAGCTGCCAACATAGATCACCCGCCCCTCACGGTCCAAAGATTTCAGCGCTGGAGACGGGGCCTTAAGAAAGGACATCTCAAACTCATAGTCGTCCTCAACAATCAAGAAATCTTGCTCTGCCGCGCGCGCCAGAAGTGTTCGGCGGCGCTCCAGTGGCATTGTGGTGGCGGTCGGGCATTGGTGGGAAGGGGTGGTGAAAACCACATCGACATTAGACGGCAAGGCGTCTGGCCGCAAACCTCCCGCATCCACCTCAACGCTGGCAACTTGGCAGCGTGATTGGGTTAAAATATCGCGCAAGGATGGGTAGCAGGGGTTTTCCAATGCAGCTGTTCGCCTTTGGTTCAGCAGGACATTCGCGGTCAACCAAAGCGCATTTTGCGCCCCCATGGTGACCAAAACCTCATCTGGCTCTGCTCTGATTCCCCGCCGCGGCAGCGTGTGGCGCAGGATAAATTCGATCAACTTTGGATCATCCCGATCGAAGTAATCACTGGTCAGCGCATCGTAGTCTTTTGAGCCCAAAGCTTGAAGTGCACAGAGCCGCCAATTCGACCGATCAAACAGAGTTTCATCGGCTTGACCGTAGATGAAGGGATATTTGTAACTGCCCCAATCGGAGGGTTTCATCAGTGTCACCCCGCCGGAAAATTTTTGACCAATGGCGCGCACCCAATCGACTTTGTCTTCACGAGGCATGATGGGAAATTTCGGCGGCTGCGGTGCATTTGAGCTGATATAATAACCGGAGCGACCGCGGCTTGTGAGATAGTCATCGGCCAGAAGTTCGGTATAGGCGAGGGTCACGGTGATCCGACTCACCCCCAAATGGGCTGCCAATTTTCGGCTTGAGGGCATTTTCTCTCCGGCCCGAAACCTTCCGCTGAGAATCGCTTCGGCGACCAGCTGTTGGATTTGGTTTTGCAGGGTGCCTTCCGCATCGGGCGGCAAAAAGAAAGTCTCTTCAGAAATCGCCATTTTGGACCTAAACCTATATGACTTTTGGATCTATTGATGCCGAGTTTTCTGTAGGGGCGCAAGGTCTAGAAGTGGTGGCATGTTTGGAAATATTTGGTGGGTATAAAAAAGGCAGGGACAGGCCCTGCCTTTTTAGTCAGGCTTTGGGAGGATTAGCCAAAGACTCGGCTTAAGGCCTGATCTATTGCATCGGTGATGAGGTCGATATCTTCGGCCGTACAAATCAGCGCCGGTGACAGGCACAGAGTGTTGTTGAAACCCTGGCAAGGAGCGGTTTGTCGCGCCGATGATGACGCCCTGCGCCATGCAGTCTTTGACCACCGCCTGCACTTTTGCTTCCGGTGCCGGTTCGCGGGTTTCGCGGTTCGTCACCAGCTCTGCGCCGCAGAACAAGCCTTTACCACGGACATCGCCAATGATGCTGTGTTTCTCAGCCAAGGCTTCGAGATTAGCAATCAATTGCGCTCCGCGGGCTGTGCAATTTTCAAGAAGGTTTTCATCCTCAATGATGCGCATGTTTTCCAGCGCTGCTGCCGGGCCTGCGGTGCATCCGCCGAAGGTGGAGATATCGCGGAAATATCCCATGTGATCGCTGGCATCTTTGAATTGCTCGAACACCTCTTCCGTGGTGACGGTCAATGAGATGGCCGCATAGCCTGAAGCAACGCCCTTGGCCATTGTGACGATATCTGGCTGGATGTCGTAATGTTGATATCCAAACCAGGTGCCTGTGCGCCCAAGGCCGCAAACAACTTCGTCGATCATCAATAAGACATCATATTTTTTGCAGATTTCCTGCACCCGTGGCCAGTAGCCTTCGGGGGGCACAATAACGCCGCCACCTGCTGTGATTGGTTCAAGGATCAAACCGCCAACGGTGTCGGGACCTTCGCGCAGGATGACATCTTCAATCGCATTTGCTGCGCGTAGCCCGTAGCTTTCGCCTTGTCCGAGGTTGTCTTGCGCCGCTTCGCGATATTCAAGGCAATGCGGCACGGAAATGAAACCCTCAGGAAAGGGGCCATATTGGGCGCTGCGCTCATGCTGGCCACCGGCCGCCAAAGTCGCAATGGTGGTGCCGTGATAATCGCGTTCGCGGTACAGAATTTTATTTTTCTTGCCACCATATTTCTTATGCGCGATTTGCCGGATCATCTTGAAGCCTTTTTCATTGGCCTCCGATCCTGAGTTTGAGAAATAGGCCCGGCTCATGCCTGGCATTTTTTCGATCAAGCGTTTGGCAAAATTGGCCGCAGGGAATCGAGCCAGCGGAGCCGGCAAAAAAGTTCATCTTGACCAATTGATCGCGCACGGCATCGGCGATGCTCTCGCGGCCGTAGCCGACGTTGACGGTCCAAACCCCGCCGGAGACCGCATCCAGATGCTCCTTGCCGGCTTGATTCCAAACCCGCATGCCTTTGCCCTCAACAATGATATTGGGGTCAGCGGTTTCGAACATTTTATGTTGGATCAAGTGATGCCAAACATGGGCTTTGTCGTTGGCGACAACGTCACTCAAATCATTTTGCAGATTGCCGTCCATAGGCCACGCTCCTTTTTCAGATCTTATGGGATAGTCGGATTCTATAGTCTTGAGTTGACCGCTATCAGCGCAGAAAAGCCAGAGTAGAAATAGGTCCAGATATATATCCTCTGTATGTCCAAAAAGCATTTCTGCTTGCTGCACGCGACGACTGTTTGCAGTGTTGCGCGGATGATGTCGTTGTGTTGGCGTGAAGATCGGCCGCGGCTCGTTGTGAAACTGGGAGAGATCAAATCA